>NZ_QAAA01000007.1 GCF_003046545.1 Rhodovulum imhoffii
GAAGGACAGCGGGAAGCGCAGATACCACCGCACCGCGCAAAGTATGATGTCACGCGGAAAACGGTGATGCTTGAACGGTGACTGACGCGCCATGACCGACCGCAAAAAGCAGGAAGGTCGCCAAATAGCGCGGTTAATGCTACAGTCCCTCTCCACGCCATGTGTCTCGACGAGGGCGGCGGCCAATTCCTTGAGCGTAATGTCCGGTCCGGCTTGCACGATCTCCAGCAGAAAATCCCGGTGCGGGGCGAGTTTGCCGAACTGACCGGCGGGGCGACCTTGTGGCCTGGGAACCGCCTTACCGTGTTCACGATGCTCCGCTGCCAATCGCACCGCCGTGGCTGCACTCACGCCGAACAGCCGCCCCGCTGAACGGGCCGAGTTGCCCTCAGCGACGCAAGCGCAAATCCGTTCCCGAAGGTCCAAAGAGTAAGGTTTGCCCATGATCCACCTCCCAACAGAAGTGAACCGGAGAAAAATCTGGCCTGTGAATCCCAAGTCGATTCAAATCAAACGCAAACCGCTTTAGAGCAAATTGGTCCTGAAATAGAGGCAGCGTCACAGGGGCGTTTTCCACGGGCACCGATCCGAATGCAGGAAGGGGTTCCAGGTCCTGACGGTTTTGGAGCGGCCCATATCTCCCCGGACAAACACAGACGGGCCCGCGCTTTGGGTTACGCAGACGGGTTTGATCTGATCGAGGACGTTGCGAAGAACCACGACGTTGTGGTGGAGCAGATCAACGGACGGCTGATGCTGGTCAAGCGCGAAGGGCAAAACCGCTACGTCATTGCCGAGTATCAACCCGGCGGAATCTGGGATCGAATTCTGGGGATCAAAGACCAGTACTACGGGGTGACGACTGGGTTCCCTGACGGCTATGGCCAGTCAGTAAGGGGAAAGACCTCGCTCAACAGAGCATTGAACTCTGGCGGAACGAAATTATGGGAAAAATGAGCGCTGTGGTGGAAGGCCAACCACCGGCCAAAGGCCGCCCTGTACCGCTGTTTTGCCCAGCGCTCGGTGTTGGACGTAGTTACTCCGGGGGCGAAGTTCAAGCCCCCGGACAGGCAAGCCGTAGGGTGCAAGATTTCAATGACAGACGAACACGACTTTGAAATCCAGCCCAGCGGCGAGGCCCACCGGCTGCACACGGACCAGTTTCTGAACGAGATACTGGACGGGCTGGAGCGCGGCGCCATGGAGGCGCTGATCGCGACCGACCCGACCGAGACAGCGCGCCACGCCCAATACAGAGGTGAAATTGGCGCCATCCGATCCCTGCGGACGAAGTTGAAGACCCTCGCGGAGGGCAAGACCAAACGTCCGGCACGGGGTTCCGTGGCCTGAGCCGCGGACCATACCTGCAAAATCGCAGAGCACAGGAGACGTTGACCCATGGAGGACAGCGATTTGGAGGCTGTTGCCGACACCTTTGAGGACTTCACCGACGAGGATCACAAGACCGACACCCTTGACGGCGGAGACGATGAGATCGGCAGCGGCAAAGGCAGAACTGATGACGAGGAATACCCGGAGGATCCGGCCGAGGACGCAACGCCGGAAGGCGAGGACGGCAAGGCCGAAGACCCGGATTCCGACGATCAGGTGCGCGTCACACTCGACGACGGGAGTATCCGAAACTCTGTGTATCTGACCGAGCCCATGCGGTTTTCAGATACGGTCAGGCATCGAAGCGCCCAGCGGACATTATGGCCGGATGATTGCGGGCTGCAACCCATTCCCGGACGGCACGGCCTCCCTTCTCGAAGTTGCGGATGACCAGGAAGATCGGCTTCATGGCGGCCTCTTCGGTCGGGGACGAGCCTTTGGTCTTCAGCGTTTTCCACAGCACCCGGTTCAGCGATTCCACGGCGTTGGTGGTATAGATGATCTTCCGGATCGCCGCGCTGAAAGCATAGAACGGGGTGACCTCGGACCATGCCCGGCGCCAGGCCGGGGCGGTCGAGGGATATTTCCCGCCCCAATTCGCCTCGAAGACGTCCAGCTGGCGGGCGACCTCTTCGGCGGTCGGGGCCTCGTAGATCGGGCGCAGATCGGCGGCCACCGCCTTGCGGTCCTTCCAGCTGCAGAAGTTCATGGAATGCCGGATCAGGTGAACGATGCAGGTCTGGACCGTGATCTCGGGGAAGGCCTGCCTCCAAACGGAGTCATTGCCCCGAACACAGGCCAATCCGCACCGAGTGGAATCCCCCGGTCAGGGGATCAGGCGCTCTGACGCATATGAAGCCCTTGACCTGACCGGGACGAGGGGCCATTGATACCGTGTTGTTGTTTTTGTTCATCTTTAACAGTTTTCGCCCGTGCAAACCGCCTGCACCAGAACCCGGTACAGCGATTTCCGCGACACAACAGCCGCTCCGCAAATCGGTCAATCGCTCTTGACTGCCAAAAGGACCACCGATGACACCAAAGGATTTGAGCCGTTTAGATCTTCAGGAGTTCCTCCCCTATCAGTTGAACGCCACATCGGAACGCATCCGCCGCGAAGGCGCGACACGTCTGCGGGCGCATTTCGACCTGTCGGTGACGGAGTGGCGCGTGCTGATGTGCCTGCTGGAACAGGGGCCGGTCAGCGTGCGGGAAATCCATGAACGTCTGAACATGGAAAAATCCAAGGTTTCGCGGGCCGGGGCCGACCTGGTGGAGGCAGGGTATGTTTCCAAGCAGGAAAACGCCGCCGACCGGCGCCTGATCGAAATGCGCCTGACCTCCAAGGGACGCGCCCTGATGGACAAGGTCGTTCCCCTTGCCCTGGACTTTCAGGATGAAATCGCTTCCATGATCGGCCCCGATTACGAGTCCCTCAAGGCCGGGTTGCGCAAACTCTCCGATCTGTGAACGCCACGTTCTTGTGCCCTTTCCCGGTGCGGCTGCTACTGTGCGCTCAGGGAGACCAAGGGAGTCACACATGACCGGCATTGTCATTCTCGGCGGCGTGCGCACCGCCATCGGAACGTTTGGCGGCAGCCTTGCCGCCACCCCGCCCATTGACCTGGGGGCCATCGCCGCCCGCGCCGCGCTGGAGCGCGCCAACCTGGAACCGGGGCGGATTGGGCACGTGGCCTTCGGCCATGTGATCAATACCGAGCCGCGCGACATGTATCTTTCCCGCGTCGCAGCGATGGAGGCGGGTATTCCCGACACCACCCCCGCGATGAACGTCAACCGACTGTGCGGGTCCGGGGTACAGGCGATCGTATCGGTCGCACAGGCACTGATGCTGGGCGACGCCCAATTCGGGCTTGCGGGCGGTGCCGAATCCATGAGCCGCGCCCCCTACATCCTGCCCGCTGCCCGCTGGGGCCAGAAAATGGGAGACGCGGGCGCGGCGGACATGATGCTGGGGGCTCTCAACTGCCCGTTCGGAACCGGCCACATGGGCGTAACCGCTGAAAACGTTGCCGCGGAATACGGAATTACCCGCGATGCGCAGGATGCCTTCGCACTGGAAAGCCAGGCCCGCGCCGCCCGCGCCATTGCCGAGGGCCGGTTCGACAACCAGATCGTGCCCGTTCCGGTCCGGCAACGCCGCGAAGCCGCCGCTTTCACAACCGACGAACATCCAAAGGCGACAACCGCCGATGCCCTGGCCGGGTTGCGCCCGGTATTCCAGAAAGACGGCACCGTGACCGCGGGCAACGCCAGCGGCCTGAACGACGGGGCGGCCGCACTTGTTCTGGCCCGCGAAGACGCCGCCGCCGGGTTGTCTCCGAAGGCCCGGATTTTGGGGTATGCCCATGCCGGCGTACGGCCTGACATCATGGGGGCCGGCCCGATCCCGGCTGTAGAGGCGCTTTTGACCCGGACCGGCCTCAAGGCCGACGATTTCGACGTGATCGAAAGCAACGAGGCCTTTGCCGCCCAAGCCCTGGCGGTCAGCGCCGCGCTGGGCTTCGACCCCGCGCGCGTCAATCCGAACGGCGGCGCGATTGCACTGGGGCACCCGGTTGGGGCGACGGGCGCGATCATCACCGTCAAGGCGCTTTACGAACTGGAGCGCATCGGCGGCAAACGCGCTCTGGTAACCATGTGCATCGGTGGCGGCCAGGGTATCGCGCTGGCTCTGGAGCGGATCTGACCTCCGCCTTACCGGCGGTAAACGATTATTCATCTTGTTCCACCACGATCCGCGCATCCGGGATCGGAGGCGTGCATGGATCTGGCGAAAAAACTGGCAGAGGAGCGGCGCGCGCGCCTCGCCGCAGAGCGGCTTTTACACCAGAAAAGCCGTGAACTGAGCGAGGCAAACCGCCAGTTGGCCCGCCATGCGCGCACGCTTTCGCACGAGATCAGCGAAACCCGGAATCGGGCCGAGGCGCTGGCGGGCCGCAATGCCAGCGTACAGGTCGAACTGCGCCAGGTCAGCCGCGCCGCCGCACTGGCGGAAGAACGGTTATGGGCCTCATTGGGAGCTATCCGCGACGGGTTTGCCATTTATGACCCCGACCTTCGTCTCGCCGCCGGCAACCCGGCCTATCTCGCGATGTTCGAGGGGTTGGAAGATGTCCGCCCCGGCGCGTGCTATTACGATATCCTGCGCCTGTCTCTGGAGGAAGGGTTGTTCGACAATGAGGGCCTTGAGATCGGGACGTGGCTGCAAAATGCCCGTGATCGCCTCGCCCGGACACCGATCGCCCCCCGCGTCCTGCGGCTCTGGGACGGGCGCTACATCAAGGTTGTCGATCGGTTCGCACCCTCGGGGGATCTTGTCACGCTCACCGTCGACATGACCGAAACCATGCGCACCCTCGCCGCGCTGGAGGCGATTCCGGATGGCTTCGTCCTGTTTGACCAGGACGACCGGATGGTGATGTGCAACGAACGATACCGCGAGATCTATGCAAGGACCGCGAACCGGATCAGGCCGGGGACATCCTTCGAAGACCTGCTGCGCTTTGGCCTTCAGGAGAATCAGTACGACCTGACCGGCAAAGACCCTGGGGAATGGATGGCCCATCGGCTGGCCTGCCATCAGATCACCGGTGGGCTGGTGGAGGAAAAGCTCGCCGATGGGCGCTGGGTGCGCATTCTGGAAAAACGCACCCCCGATGGCGGGGTGGCCGGGCTGCGGGTGGACATCACCGAACAGAAGGCCCAGCAGCAGGTTCTGGAACAGGCCCGCCGGGCGGCAGATGCCGCCAGCCGCGCGAAAAGTGTCTTTCTCGCCACCATGAGCCATGAGTTGCGCACCCCCATGAACGGTGTCGTCGGCATGGCCGACCTTTTATGCGCCACGGAAATGACCGGGGAACAGCGCGATTACGCCGAAACCATCCGTCAGTCGGGCGAAACGTTGTTGAGGCTTCTGGGGGACATCCTCGACTTCTCCAAGCTGGAGGCCGAGAAGATGACACTCCACACGGCCCCCTTCGACTTGAAGGACCTGGCCGAGGAGGTCGTGGGCCTGATGCGCAACGCCTTCGCGGGGCGCATGCTGACGCTTTCGGTGACTTGCGATCCTGCCCTGCCGGGCCGGCTTATGGGGGATGCGGGGCGGCTCCGCCAGATCCTGACAAACCTTGTCGGGAACGCTGTCAAGTTTACCGAAAAGGGCCGGGTCGAGGTCGGCATCGGCGGACACGCGCAGGGCGGGTGCTGGCAGGTGCGTCTGACCGTGAGCGACAGCGGCATCGGAATCGCCCCCGAGATGCGGGAGCACATCTTCGGCGAATTCAATCAGGTCGACGACCGGAAGAACCGAAGGTTCGAAGGCACCGGGCTGGGGCTGTCGATCACGCGGCGCCTGGTGGACCTTATGGGCGGCCGGATCTGGGTGGAATCCGAACCGGGCACAGGGTCGTGTTTCGGTGTGGATCTGTGCCTGCCGGTCGCCCCCGGCGCGGTTGTCGCGCGCCGGATGCGCGTACTGGCGGTGGACGACAACCAGACCAACCGGCTGGTCTTTACCAGCATGGCCAAACACCTCGACATCGACCTGGAACTGGTCGACTCCGGCCCCGCCGCGATCGAGGCCTGGGAGCGGGAGCGCCCGGACATGGTGTTTATGGACATTTCCATGCCGGGCATGGACGGCAAAGAAGCAACCCGCCGTATCCGTGAGCGGGAAGCGGCGCAAGGCGCCCCCCGAACCCCTGTCATTGCGCTGACCGCTCATGCGTTGCCGGGCGATGACGCGGAAATTCTGGACGCCGGGCTTGACGGCTATGAAACCAAGCCCCTGCGCCGCGCGCGGCTGGTTGGGCTGTTGAACGCACACGCCCCGCCCGGATGCAAGCCCGCCACACCGGATCAGCCGCGCAGGAAAACCGGACGGTCAGCCCCGGACAGCTCGGGGGTATAGCGGTAGCCGCCGGTGTCGAACTCAGACAAGCTTTCGGGATCCGTCAGGCGGCGGGTGACGACGAAACGGGCCATGGCCCCCCGTGCCTTCTTCGCATAGAAACTGACGACTTTCGGCTTATCCGGTTTGTTTTCAAGAAAAACGGGCGTGATGACGCGTAGTTTCAGCGCCTCGGGCATGACGGCACTGAAATATTCCTGACTGGCACAGTTCACCAGAATATCCGTGCCTGCCTGCGCCGCCGCCGCGTTCAGGGCCCCGGCCAGCCGGTCCCCCCAGTACTCGTAAAGCGACCGCCCCTTGCCGGTTTTCAGCTTGCTGCCCATCTCCAGCCGGTAGGGCTGAATCGCATCCAGCGGGCGCAGCACGCCGTAAAGCCCGGACAGGATGCGAAGGTGCCCCTGCGCAAAGCGCAGATCGTCCTCATCCAGCGAGGCCGCCTCCAGCCCCGCGTAGGTATCGCCGTCGAACGCAAGCGCCGCGGGCTTCGTGGCTTCGGAGGGCGGGTTTTCGGAGAAGGCCGCGAAACGCTCGGCATTCAAGGCCGCGAGCCTCTCGCTCATGTCCATCAGTCGTTGCAGATCGTTCACGGAAAGACGGCGGGCGGTCTGCACCAGATGGGCGGCATCCGCCTCGAAGGCGGGTCGGGTGGTGGGCCTGTCCACCGGCGTCAGGTCAAGCCGTTTGGCGGGCGAGATCACAACAAGCATCGCGGGGTCCTTTTCCTGGAAAGGGGCGTGGCTCAACCGTCTGCGAGAATCTTCAGGAAGGCGCCCCCGAAACGGTCGATCTTTTGCTGCCCCATTCCGGGCAGGCGCGCCATGTCCGCCAGGGTGCGCGGACGGCGTTCGGCGATGTGGCGCAAGGTGGTATACGTGCAGGACAGAAATTTCTCCGTCCCATCGGCGCCACGGCTGAGTTCAAGTTGAGCTTCGTGCAGACGGTCGAGCAGATCCCCGGCCGGGCGACCGGCCAGTTTGCGCCGGGCCGGATGTGGTGTGGGGGCGGGCGCGCCAGTAACGACCTCCAGAAAGGCAGGGCCATAGCGTTCCAGTTTTTTCGCACCGACGCCGGTGATACGCGCCATGGCATCCAGCGTGCCGGGCCGGGTCTCGGCCATCTCGATCAGGGTGCGATCGGCAAAGATCACGTAGGCCGGCACATTCGCAGCCTCGGCAAAGGCGCGGCGGCGGGCCTTCAACGCGGAAAGCAGCGGGGCATCCTCGTCGTTGACCTGCGTTTTCACCACCGGCCCCTTGCGGACCCGGATGGTGTCTCGGCGCAGGGTGATCTTCTCCCCCCTCAGGACCGGGCGTGCCTTTTCAGTCAGACACAGGGCACCGTGACGCTCCGGGTCCGGGCGGACAAGATCATGGCCCATCATCTGGCGGAATACAGCCTGCCAGCCGGGGCGGTTGAACTCCTTGCCGACACCGAAGGTGGGCAGGCCGTCATGCCCCCGCTGGCGAACCTTGTCTGTCGGCGTGCCGGTCAGGATGTCGGTCAGGTGACCGGCGCCGAAATTTTCCCCCGTGCGTAAAATCGCAGAAAGTGCCTTTTGAACGGCCTCCGTGGCATCGAACAGGGCGGGCGGGGCCTCGCACAGGTCGCAGTGACCGCAGGGGGCGGCCTCTTCCCCGAAATAGCGCAGCAAGGTCTGGCGACGGCAGGTCAGGGCCTCAGCCAGACCCAGCAGCGCGTTCAGCCGGGTGTGGTCGGCGGCCCGGCGCTCCGGCGGGGCGGGGCTTTCGTCGATCTGGGCGCGGCGCAGGCGGATATCTTCGGGACCATAGAGCGTCAGCGTTTCGGCAGGGGCGCCATCGCGCCCGGCCCGGCCAATTTCCTGGTAATAGGCCTCGATCGACTTGGGCAGGTCGGCATGGGCGACCCAGCGGATATCGGGCTTGTCCACCCCCATGCCGAACGCCACGGTGGCAACGACGATCAGCCCGTCTTCCTTCTGGAAGCGGTCCTCAACCATGCGCCGGTCGGCGGGGTCCAGGCCCCCGTGGTAATGACAGGCCGCGTGCCCGGCCCGGACAAGCGCGCCGGCCAGGCTTTCGGTCTTGGCCCGGGTCCCGCAATACACGATCCCCGCCTGCCCCTTGCGCGCGGCGGCAAAGGCCAGGATTTGCTTGCGGGGGCTGTCCTTGGGCGCGAAGGCAAGGTGGATGTTGGGCCGGTCGAACCCGCGCAAGAAGGTTTTCGGCGGGGTTCCGTCGAACAGGCGGGCAACGATTTCTTCCCGCGTTTCGGCATCCGCGGTGGCGGTGAAGGCCGCCAGGGGTACGTTCAGCGCCTTGCGCAGCGCCCCGATGCGCAGGTAATCGGGGCGGAAGTCATGGCCCCACTGGCTGACGCAATGGGCCTCATCCACGGCGATGCGCGTCACGCCCGCCCGACGCAGAACCCCCAGCGTGGCACCAGAGGCCAGCCGTTCCGGTGCCATGTAAAGCAGCTTGAGCCGCCTTTCCCGCAGCGCCGCCCAGACGGCCCCGGTTTCGGCCTCTGTATTGGCCGAGGTCAGCGCCCCGGCCTCCACCCCTGCTTCGCGCAGGGCACGGACCTGGTCACGCATCAGGGCGATCAGGGGGGAGATCACCACGGTCACGCCCTCCCCGCAGAGGGCGGGCAACTGGTAGCACAGCGACTTCCCCCCGCCCGTGGGCATGATGGCCAGGATATTCTCCCCGGCGATCACCGCGCACACGATTTCCGCCTGTCCCGGACGAAAACTCTGGAACCCGAAGACAGAAACAAGACGTTCGCGGGCGCGGTCTGCGGTGGTCCCCGCCTCAGGCAAAGGCGTAGATGTTGTTGGCAATGATGATCCGCAGGGCATATATGCCCAAGAGCACGATCAGGGGGGCAAGGTCCAACCCCCCCGTGTCCGGCAGCAGGCGGCGGACCGGATCATAGATCGGGGCCAGAACCCGGCTCACCCCGCCCCAGATCTGCGCCACGACCGGCTGATGGAGATTGAGTACCTGAAAGCTGATCAGCCAGCTCATGATGATGTGGACGATGATGATGAACCACGCCACGTCTAGAACAAGCAGGATAATCTGGAAAAGCGAAGTCATGGACAGCCCCGGTTGCGACGTTTGCCCCAGAGGTAAGCGGCCTTTGCGCATCACGCAACCGCATTCCGCCGCGTCGCGCTTGACGAACCCCGCGCATCAAGGTGCCCTGCGCCCTGAAAGGAGCCGCCGATGTACCCCTTCCTGCGCCTGATCAAGGAGTTCCACGTTCACCGCCATGCACCGCCCCTGCCGCTGACGGGGACGCATGTGTCCACCCATATCTGCTGGCCGTGGGATCTGGACATCTGGATGGAACTCAACAACGGCCGGACACTGACCCTGCTGGATCTCGGCCGCCTGCCACTGGCGAAGCGGGTGGGGTTGATCGCGGTGCTCAGGGCCAACCGCTGGGGGTTGACGATGGCCGGTGTCAGCGTGCGGTATCGCCGCCGGGTCAAGATGTTCGACCGGTTCGAGACCCGCAGCCGTTGTGTCGGCTGGGACGACAAGTTCATCTATATCGAGCAGGGGATGTGGCGAAAGGGAACCTGTGCAAACCACGCGCTTTATCGCTCGGCAGTGACAGATGCGACCGGCATCGTCCGGCCCGAACGCGTCATGGAGGCGATGGGCGCACGCGTGATCTCCCCCCCCTTGCCGGAGTGGGTGCGCAACTGGATCGCCGCCGATGCGACGCGCCCCTGGCCACCCGAAATCTAGCTGCGGAGACCATTGACCGGCTTGCGGCCGGACAGCCTGCATGGCGCCCGAACCGATGCGGGCATGTTGCGCGCTCTGTTCTGGCTGGCGGACGGGAAAATGAACCCGCTGATGCCGCGCCCTCCCAAGAGCCATCGCCAGCCGCGGGACGGAGACCGGCACGTGTCGGGCGAAATGACCCCATCACTCGCGCAGGATTGCATATGCGATACACGCCGGCTGGGATGCGCACCCCAGAACCATCAAGAGGGAAGCAGTGGGCGACACAGGCGGGGTTGCCCGGAGGCAGGCGGTCGCGACGCGCGGCAACCTGCCTCCGGCTGGTTCCCAGGGCATGGAAAGCAAAAGGCGCCACGCATGAATCCCAGGCCGGCATCGACTGGAAAGGCGCTTCGATACGACAAACGTCGCGCATCCCGGATCGAAATCACGTCCGGCAACCTCACGCAGAACCGGCGGCGGAATGCAGTGCGCTTCGACCGGCACCCAGAGGTCTCCCTTTCGGCCATTGCGCCGATCGCGGCCGGGCTCTGCCGACTCTGAATACAATAAGTCTGCCACCTGGGGGCTTGCGCGGCATCCCCGCACACGGTTTGATGCCTGCAAAGGGGGAAACGCATGGCATCACGGCGCATCTGGGGCTGGTGGTTCTACGACTGGGCCAGCCAGCCCTTCAGCACCCTGTTGCTGACCTTCATCTTCGCCCCCTACATCAAAGACCTGCTGGACGATGGCACGGCGGCGCAAGCCGCCTGGGGCTATGGCGTGGGGGCAGCGGGCCTTGTCATCGCCTGCCTTGCGCCGGTCCTGGGCGCCGTGGCCGACAACGGTGGGCGGCGAATGGCATGGATCGTCTTTTTCTCCGTGTTTTACGTGTTGGGAGCAACCGGGCTTTGGTGGGCCGAACCGGGGAATTTCAGCCTGCCGCTCATCCTGCTGTTTTTCGGGATCGGGCTGGTGGGAATGGAGTTCACCACCATCTTCACCAACGCCATGCTGCCCGAACTGGGCGGACGCGACGAAATCGGGCGGATTTCCGGAACCGGCTGGGCCTTCGGGTATACCGGCGGGCTGATCGCGCTGATCATGATGTTGACGATGTTCGCGGAAAATGCGGACGGCGTGACACTGATCGGAATCGCGCCACTTTTCGGGCTGGATGCGGCCGCACGGGAAGGAACGCGCTTTGTCGGGCCTTTCGTCGCCGCGTGGTACGTGTTGTTCATGCTGCCGTTCTTCATGTGGATGCGCGACGCTCCACATCACCGCGCCGTACCGCTGGCGCAGGCATTGCGCGTCGCCTTGCCGGATCTGCGCGCCACCCTGCGCCGCCTCCCCCGAACGCCCAGCCTGATGACCTATCTGGCGTCGTCGATGTTTTACCGGGATGCCCTGAACGGGATGTATGCCTTCGGCGGGATATATGCCGCCGGGGTGCTGGGGTGGTCGGTGGTCGATGTCGGGATATTCGGCATCCTGGCGGCGCTGGCGGGTGGGGTCTTTGCGTGGGTTGGCGGACAGGCGGACCACCGTTTTGGCCCAAAGCCGGTAATTCTGTTTTGTCTTCTGGTCCTGACGGGCGTGGCGCTGGCGGTCGCATTCGTCTCCCGCGAGGCGGTGTTCGGGGTCGCCGTGGGGGCGGGATCGGTCTTGCCGGATGTGGCGTTCTACGGGCTGGGCGCCGCCATCGGCGCGGCGGGGGGCGCGATGCAGTCCGCCAGCCGCACGATGATGGTGCGTCAGGCCAACCCCGCGCGCATGACCGAAGCGTTCGGGCTCTATGCGCTGGCGGGCAAGGCGACGGCATTCCTTGCGCCGGTTTCCATCGGTCTGGTCACCGACATGACCGGTAGCCAGCAGCTTGGCATCCTGCCTCTGGTGATTCTTTTCGGACTGGGACTTTTTCTGTTACTATTCGTCAAAGCAGATGGCGAACAGGCGGAGAAATGGCACGAATTTTCCTGATCCTGATGCTGGCCCTCGGGCTGGCCCTTCCGGCGGGGGCGGAACCGCCGGCCAAACAATTGTTCGGGGCGCAGCGCAGCGCCTCACCGCACAAACCGGCGGTTTTCGGCGCCTATGCAAAGGGCTGTATCGCGGGGGCGGAGGAACTGCCCGAAACCGGCCCCACATGGCAGGCCATGCGGCTGAGCCGCAACAGAAACTGGGGCCATCCCGAAACGATCGCCTTCATCAAACGCCTCAGCCGCGAAGCCACCCGCCACGGGTGGGCGGGCCTTTACATCGGCGACATCAGCCAGCCGCGGGGCGGGCCGATGACATCTGGACACCGCTCCCACCAGGTGGGGCTCGATGTCGATATCTGGATGCTGCCGCCCCGGCGGCTCAACCTGACCCGGTCCGAACGTGAAAGCCTGTCCTCCATCTCCGTGCGCAGCGCCGACCAACGCAGAGTAAACGGCAACTTCACACGCGCCCACGCGGAGATCCTGAAGGCGGCAGCCTCGGATCGCGCGGTGGACAGGGTCTTCGTGACACCTCCGGTCAAGATCGCGCTGTGCAAGACCGCAACGCGGGCCGACAAGGGGTGGCTGCAAAAGATCCGCCCGATCTACGGGCATCACTACCATTTTCACGTGCGGCTCAAATGTCCCGGCGATTCCCCCGGGTGCCAGGATCAGCGCCCGACGGTGGCAGAGCTGTCGAAAGGCGGGAACGGTTGTGACGAGACACTGACATGGTGGGTGACCGACTACCTGAACCCGCCGAAAACCCCCTCCAAACCCGCACCGAAGCAGCGCCACCCCCGTGACTACACGATGGCGGACCTGCCTCGGCAGTGTGCGACGGTGGTATCCGCGCGCTAGGAGACGCGCCACCAGACCGCGGGCTTCAGGAGAGAACAGACCCGAGATCGCCCGCAGGACCAAAGCGGCGTTCTCCGTAACGCAGACCCACAGGCGATGGGGGCCAGACGGCGGTCAGGCATATTGCGCGGTTGCCGTCTCTGCCCGAGGAACCATGCAGGAACAGGGGGTCGGGGCCCCGAAAACAGCAGGCCGGAACGCGCCGGCCTGCCACCAAAGGATCATGCGGCCTTGCGGCGGCGCCTGCGGGCGGGGGCTTTGTCCCCGCGCGGTTTGCCCGGCCCGGCCCGGCCACGCTTCCTTGGGCGCCCCCCCGTGCCCCGGCCCTGTTCCACCGGACCTTCGGGACGGGTCCCGCTGGCCACCGGGATCGCGGCCTTCATAAGTTTTTCGATCTGACGCAACAGGCCCGTCTCTTCGGGGGTGCAAAGGGCAATCGCCTCACCCTCCCGTCCGGCACGGGCAGTCCGGCCGATACGGTGGACATAATTGTCAGGGACCTCCGGCAAATCATAATTGACGACATAAGCCACCCCCGGAATGTCGATCCCGCGTGCCGCCACATCCGTCGCCACCAGCGTGGTAATCGTGCCCTCGCGAAAGGCCCGGATGGCGCGGTCACGCTGTCCCTGGCTCTTGTTGCCGTGGATCGACGCCGCGTTATAGCCATCGGCGACAAGGCTTTTCATCAGCTTTTCCGCGCCATGCTTCGTCCGTGCAAAGACCAGCGTCAGCGCACCGGCATCGCGTGACAGTATCTCGCGAAGCTTTGCCGGTTTGCCCGGCTTGTCGAGAAAATGAACCGATTGGGCAACCTTGTCGGCCGCCTTGCCCGGCGGTGAGACCTGTACCCGGCACGGATTGGTCAGGTAGGCACGGGACAGTTCTTCCATCTGTCTGGGCATGGTGGCCGAAAACAGCATGGTCTGACGCGGTGTCCCCAGTTCAGGGGCGATCCGGCGCAATGCGTGAATAAATCCGAGGTCGAGCATCTGATCGGCCTCGTCCAACACCAGGTGGCGCACGCTGCCAAGATCGACCGCGCCGCGCTCCATCAGGTCGATCAGGCGGCCCGGTGTGGCCACCAATATATCGGTCCCCCGGCCAAGCACCCCGATCTGCCGGTTGATGGATTGCCCGCCAACCACCGTGGCGACGCGCAGTCGTGTGCCCCCGGTCAGCGCCCCCAGGCTTTCCGCAATCTGGTTCACGAGTTCGCGCGTGGGCGCCAGGATCAACGCCTTGGCGGTTTTGGGCGCAGGTTTTCCGGGGCGCGCCAGCAGGTGATCCATCAGCGGCAGGCCGAAGGCCAGCGTCTTGCCGGTGCCGGTCTGGGCAAGGCCCAACACGTCATGCCCGGCCAGAGCAAGCGGAATCGCCTTTGACTGGATCGGGGTCGGTTGGGTAAGACCCGCACGGGTCAGTGCGGCGGTCAGTTTCGGCGCGAGGCCGAGAAATTCGAAATCGGTCAAGATATGTCCTGTTCATGCCGTCGGCCCCTGGCCGTGCGGCGGTGATGCGGCACCCACCCATGGGCGGAAGCTGCGAGGGTCTGGGCGGCCTCGGGACGGGCGGGCGTCTCCCGCGGCATCCGGCCGTCGCATCAGGAACCCTGCGTGATGGGGAACTGTGGATCGTCTTGCGCTGATGCGCCCGAAGGCGCGGCATGCTCACGCGGCAGCGCAGCGTCCCGTGGCATATGGGCCAGCGGCCCCGCCAAGTCAAGCACCCCGAACGCGCCCCCAAGCGCAAGCCCGGCCCCGCAAAGAAGACAGGCCGGTATCGGAACGCTCATAGCCCAGGTAAACGGGGCGGAAAACCCGGCCGGCTTAACCGGATGTTAGAGATTCGCCCCGATCTTGGCCTGCGCACCGGAAACGGTGGCGCGGGGCTGGATGCGGCAATCCCCGTCTCGCATTCGTCAGAAGGCGTTTCGCTCGCCCGGAACGGGCGGTCAACCGACTGGCGCATTGCGCTATTCACGAGGAAAACTCAATATGTCCAGCATTCTCACGAACAATTCGGCCATGGTGGCCCTGCAAACCCTGAAAGGCATCAACAAGGACCTGGCCCAGACTCAGGGCGAAATCTCCACCGGCAAGTCCGTTGCCTCCTCCAAGGACAACGCCGCCGTATGGGCCATCGCCAAGGTCATGGAATCGGACGTTCAGGGGTTCAAGACCATCTCTGACAGCCTGGCGCTCGGCCAATCCACGGTCGCGGTGGCCCGTAACGCGGCGGAGTCCGTCACCGACCTCCTGAAAGAGATGAAAACCAAGATCACCTCGGCCCAGGAATCGAACGTGGACCGGGAGAAGCTGCAAACCGACGTCGAAGCCCTGACCGAGCAGATCAAGTCTGTCGTCGGGTCCGCCCAGTTCAACGGGCTCAACTTCCTCAACGGCAGCACCACGGACGCGACGGAAATTCTTTCTTCTCTCGACCGCGACAGCGCCGGGAACGTGACCGCGAACTCCATCAGCGTGGCCGCCCAGGATCTCCGCGTCGGGGGCACCAACAGCACAAACACCGCAGCCGTCGGGACTGTCGGCGCCGGTGCGACGGTCGGGGCCGCATTTACCTTCCAGGGTGGCGGCGCGGCCCTTCCCGCTTCGGACGTCACGGTCGACAACGACAATCTTGACGAGATCATTGCCGGCGATGTGATCACCATCACCGTGGGGGACAAAACCGCCAGCTATACGATTGCCGAAGGCGATGACGACGCGGCCATCGATGCGGCTGTTGGCGCGGCCCTTACCGATGCCGGTATCACCAATGTCGTTTATACTGCCGGCACGGTAGAGAACGATACCGCCGGCGATCTCGAAATTGGCATCCAGGTCGCGCGTGGTGGTCTGGGGGAACTGTCCGGCTTCGACGTGACCACCGACCAGGGGGCGAAAGATGCCCTGACCTCCATTGAAGGGCTGATTCAGAAATCGGTGAACGCCGCCTCGGAATTCGGGTCTGTCGAACGCCGGATCGATATCCAGAACGAATTCGTCGGCAAACTGATGAACTCGATGAATGCCGGGATCGGCACGCTGGTGGATGCCGACATGGAAGAGGCCTCGGCACGGCTGAAGGCGTTGCAGGTACAACAACAGCTTGGCACACAGGCACTGTCCATCGCCAACCAAGCGCCGCAATCCCTGTTGTCGCTGTTCCGGTAAACCTTTGGCGCGGAGCACGTGAGGCGCTCCGCGCCGGTCTCCTTGCAGCTTGCCATCGCAGAACCAAAGCGATACCGCGGGCCGCGCCCGGAGCGGACAGCGCCTGCATCGCGGCACCAGCGTCTTCGCGAAAATGCGCCACAAGGCGCGCCCCCACACACAAGGCGCGTCCCCTCAGAGACGGTAGAACGCGCGCGCGGTGCCCCCCATGATCCGCTCCCGATCCTCCGCCGGAAGGCCCGAAATCAGGGCCTCCACCATCTCCAGCCACCCCGGATAATCGCCGGCGAGATTCACCACCGGCCAGTCGCTGCCGAACATCAGCCTGGCCGGCCCAAAGGCACATATCAGATGTTCGGCCACCGGACGGATTTTTGCCAGAGTCGGGTCGTCCCCGGCTTCGGTCAGCAGGCCGGACAATTTGCAAAAGGCATTCGCTTCCGCAGCAACCGCCTTTATATCATCCGCCCAGGCGGCAATATCGCCCTTCGCGAGTTCCGGTTTTGCACCATGGTCGATCACGCAGCGCAGATTCGGGTGGCGCCGTAACCGGGCACGCAGCGGTTTCAGATGGCGGGGGAGCACGAGCGCATCAAAGGTGAGCCCCCGGCTTTCAAGTGCCTCGAAGACGGGGTCTAGGCTCGGACGCAGGATCCACTCATCATCCTCGATGCCCTGGATCATCGGCCGGATGCCGCAAAATTTCGGGTCGGCGGCAAGACGGTCCAGCACATCAAGGGCGTCGGGCGCGTCCATTTCAATCCAGCCGACAACCCCCCCGATCCGGTCATGTGCCCGTGCGGTCCGCAACAGAAATTCGGTTTCAGCGATGGTATCGCTGGCCTGGACCAACACGGTTTTGTCGATACCCGCCGCATCCAGAAGCGGCTCCAGGTCCGCAGGCGTGAAATCCCGGTAGATCGGCGCCAGGTCCGGCGTCAGCCAACCGTAATCACCGCGCGCGAGGCTCCAGAAATGGTGATGGCTGTCAATTTTCATGATCTTGTTCCTCCGGAACGGGAGCATCCTGCCGCAGCAGGCCTTCGGTTTTCAGATCGCGCCAGAAGGCCGCGGGGATCGGGGTACGCCACCAGCCCAAAATCTGGGAAAGTTCCTCTACGGAACGCGGGCCGGGAATGGTGCTTTTCACCAGAGGATGCGCGGCGCAAAAGGCCAGGGCGGCGGCGGGAAGCGCAACCGCGTGGGCATCGCAGATCCGGTGAATCGTCCTGACCCGGCTTTCCACGGCATGGGGAATCGCCCCGTAATCAAAGGTTTCACCACCGACGAGGACGCCGGAATTGAACGGACCGCCAATCACGATACGGGTTCCGGCACGGGTACATGCGGGGAAGAGGTCGTCGAGGGGAGATTGTTCCAGCAGCGTGTAACGCCCGGCCAGCAGGAAGACATCCCAGTCGCCATGGCCGAGCGCGTCAAGGCAGACCCGGGTTTCGTTCACGCCGAGCCCGATGGCGGACAGGATGCCCTCGGAGCGCAGCCTGTCGAGGGCACGGTAACCACCCTCCATCGCCATGCGAAACAGGGCGGGGCCGCGCTCCGATCCGTGAGTCTGGGACCCGATGTCGTGCAGGTAAACGATGTCGACCCGATCCCGGCCAAGGCGCTGCAACGAATCCTCAACACTGCGCAGAACGCCATCATGGGAGTAATCGAAGACGGGTGTGAAAGGCAAAGGGGCGACCCAGGCGCCGGGATCCGCCATGGGACCGGGGCGTAGCAAGCGCCCCGCTTTCGTGGAAACAACCGCATCCCGACCGCGCAGGGCTGCGCCAACCAGGTGTTCGGACAGGCCATGCCCGTAAAAAGGGGCGGTATCGAAATATCTGATCCCGGCTTCGTGCGCGGCCCGGATCGTGGCCAGGGCCTGGGGTTCGGGAACCGGATGGAATATCCCGGCAAGGGAGGCACAACCCATACCGAGGGCAGTGATTTCCGGGCACCGGGACGTCGGCTGATTGGCGGAGACTGGTGTCATTCGGGCCCTCCTGTGCTTACGGGGCCAAAGATTTGCCGCGTGATTTCGGCCGCGGTCGAACAGAGCATGGCCAACGCCTGGTCCATGTCCGGGGCGCTGTAACTGTCGATACGCTTGAGGAACGGACATGTCAGTGCCGCGATCGCGTTGCCGAACGGGTCGAGGATGGGCGCCGAGATGTTCATGACCCCGATCGTGGTCTGGCTTTCGCTGCACAAGTGCCCATTTTGGCGAATTTGCTCAAGACGATCCGCAAACTCTTGCGGCGGCATCTCGGTTTCGCCCGCCACCAGCTTGTGCGCCGCTAGGAGCCGCGCGCGCAGTTCAGGTGTCTGGAATGTGGCGAGGACCATGCCGGAGCCTGTGTTGTACACCCCGATGACGGACCCGGTGCGCAAGGATATGCGCCAGTTTCCGCGCGACGCGAAAGACGAGACGATGATGATTTCGCCCTCCTCCTGCATCGCCAGGTGGACGGATTGCTCCGCCTGGGCCACGAAGTCGCGCATCAACGGCTCAGCCGCGTCGAGAAACCGGCGCCGCGGCGGGTGCATGTCGGCAAGCACGAGCAGCTTGAGGCTGAGCAGGTAGCGGTCCCCGTCGGGGTTTCGGATGACATAGCCGCGCCGCACAAGGGTGTCGAGCATGCGGTAGATCTCGTTCGGCCCACGGCCAAGTCCCTTTGCGATTTCCGCCTGTGTCAACGCCACGGACGAAGCCGCGAGCAACTCCAGAATATCGAGCCCCTTGTCCAGCGCCGGTGCGCGGTAGCGAGAAATTTCTGCCGGTTCTTTTCCCATCGCCCCCTCATTCACTCATAAATATGACATTGACTAGAAAATAGTTGACATTGCAAGGTCATTCATTGATGCATGATGTACTCATATAAAAATGAAGGGGAGGCGCAATGAAACTGTTTGAACAATCCTTCACGGCAACGGTCGCGATACTGACGCTTGTGACGCCGCTTCATGCCCAGGATTATGGAAACTTCGAAAACTACACCCTGCGCGTGAAGCTGATTGGCGGCGCCCAGTATGAGCCGCTCTACACGCTGATCCCAGAGTGGGAGGCCGCGACGGGCGCCCGGGTCGACATTCTCTCGCGCAAAAGCCATTTCGAGCTTGACCGCGAAATGAAGCAGGACATCGCCGCCGGCGGTGTCGAATACTGCGTATTTTCCAGCCACACCAACTTTGCCCCGCAATATGCGGCAATGAACCAGCCGCTTGACGGCCTGGTCGGCCAGGATGTGATCGCGGCATTCTCGCCGCTGGTCATCGACCACGCGACGGTTGACGGAAAGCTTGTATCGCTGCCGCGCCATTCCGATGTCTCGAACCTGTTCTACGTCAGATCGCTCTATGAAGACGCGGACAACAAGGCCAGATTCAAGGCGCAATACGGTTACGACCTGATGCCGCCTGAAACCTGGAACCAGGCCAGCGACCAGGCGATATTCTTCGCCGATCCGCCCAACCGCTATGGCACCCACTTCGCCGGCAAGGACGAGGCGATCACCGGGCGCTTCTATGAGATGCTCGTCGCGAATGGCGGCAAGCTCTTCAACGACGACTGGACGGCGGCCTTCAACGGGCCGGAGGGCCAGGAGGCGCTGAACTGGTTCACCGGACTTTACCAGGAAAAGGCGGTTCCGGCGGGAACGCCGAACTATGTCTGGGACGATCTCGGCCTCGGCTTCGCGGCCGGAAATGTGGCCTTCGACCTCGACTGGGCCGGCTGGGCGGGGTTCTTCAACAGCAAGGATTCCAACATCCGGAACGACATCGGGGTGGTTCTCGCACCGAAAGGATCGGGCGGAAAGCGCACGGGCTGGTCCGGCTCGCACAGCTTCTCGATAACGCAGAACTGCGAAAACAAGGAGGCCGCGGCAAGCTTCATCACCTTCCTGACCAGCCATGAGGCGCAGATGATCGAGGCACGCACGGGCCTGCTGCCCACGCGCACACAGGTGTGGGACGACATCATCGCCGAGTTCAAGGACCAGGACAACGACTTCATGGTCGAGGTTTTCGAGGTCTGGGGTGAGTCCATGCGCGATCATGCCTTCACGCCCCCGCTGATCGCGGAATGGGGTGAGGTGTCGAATGCCCTCTGGCCCCAGCTCCAGGCGGCGATCGTCGGCGACAAATCGGTCGAGGACGCGCTGAACGACGCGGCAAAGGAGGTGAACGAAATCATGGAAGATGCCGGGTACAACTGACCCTGCCTGCCGCCGGGCGCTTTGCCCTTCGGGGCGGGTGCGCCCCAAATCCGGATGAAGGGCTGCGCCTTCGGGCGTGCAAAGGAAAGCGACTGCATGAAACGGATGCGCCGATATGTCAGGAACAATGCCGTGCCCCTGGCGCTTTTGGCCCCGGCCGTGATGATCATACTGGTCGTGGTTTTACTGCCCCTGATCTTCTCCTTCTATACCGGCTTCACAAACTATCGGCTGATCCGGCCGGAGTCCCTGTGGGATTTCATCGGACTGCGCAACTATGCGCGGGTCCTGACCGACGCCGATTTCTGGGCCGCGCTGTGGCGAACGGTGCTGTTCCTGACCGTCGCGCTGAACCTTGAGATGCTGTTGGGCCTGTGCCTTGCGCTGATGGTCAACCGCATCACCTGGGGCCAGCGCACCATGCGGACGATCATGATGTTTCCGATGATGTTCTCACCGATCCTGGTCGGCTTCCAGTTCAAGTACATGTTCAACGACACGATCGGCGTGGTGAACAACGCCCTGCAATCTCTGGGCCTGAGCCAGAAGGCGATTCCCTTCCTGGTGGATCGCTGGCTTGCCTTCGGATCGATTGCCTTTGCCGAAATATGGATGTCGACCTCGATCTTCGCGATCCTGATCCTGGCCGGGCTTTTCGCCATGCCCCGCGACCCGATCGAGGCGGCGCGCGTGGATGGATGCACCTCCTGGCAGGTCTTCCGGCATATCACCCTACCGTTCCTGATGCCCTTCATCTATATCGCGATGACTATCCGCTCACTCGATGTCGCGCGGGCCTACGACATCGTCGATGTGATGACAGGCGGCGGCCCCGCCGGGCGGACGGAACTGCTTTGGACGCTGATCGCCCGCACCGCCTATGACGACGCGCGGATGGGGCGGGCCAATGCAATGGCCTATGTCTCCATCCTGCTGTCGATCTTCTTCACCTGGTTTTTCTTCCGCAAGCTCATGGCGGCGCGGCAACACCTGGGAGCCTTCTGATGAGCCGCGGGCAAAGGGACTTTCTGATCTGGGTCGCCACCTTCCTGGTGATGCTGGCGATCTGCATTCCCGGCCTTTGGGTGGTGCTTTCCGCTTTCCGCCCGAACGGGGAAATCCTAACCAAACCTGCCGTATGGATTCCGCGCGACCTGTCGTTCGACAATTTCCGGGCGATCTTCGGCCTGGGGGACAATGTCGTGGGGATTCCGGTCGGCTCCTACTTCTGGAACTCCGCGGTGATCTCGGTCACATCCACGGTGGTTGCGGTGACAATCGGCATGTCGGGCGGCTACGCCTTCGCACGCTATCGGTTTCCCGGCAAATCCTCGGCGTTCCTGTGGCTGATGCTGTCGCGCACCGTGCCGGGAATCGCGCTTTCGTTGCCGCTGTTCATCCTGTGGAGCTGGACCGGGCTGATCGACACCAAGCTGGGGGTCATAATCGTCTACACTGCGATCAACGTACCCTTTACTATCTGGCTGACCGAGGGCTTCTTCCGGCAGGTGCCGCGCGATCTTTCCGAGGCGGCACAGATCGATGGCTGCACACCCTGGCAAGCCTTCTGGAAGGTGGAGTTCCCCCTGGCAAAGTCCGGCATCGCCAGCGCCGCGATCTTCGCCTTCCTGACCTCCTGGAACGAATACGCGCTGGCCAGCCAGCTTACGCGGTCCACCGACAGCAAGACGTTGCCGGTAGGGCTGATGGATTTCACCGCCCAGTTCACCATCGACTGGGCCGGGATGAGCGCAATGGCGGTCATCATCATCATACCGGCTCTGATCCTGACATTCCTGGTGCAAAAGCATCTGATCGCGGGTCTGACGTTCGGCGGAGTCAAGGGATAGGGCATGGCAGAAGTTTCCCTGCGCAAAGTCATCAAGCGATACGGACAGATGGAGGTCGTGCATGGCATCGACCTGGAGATCGCTCATAACGAGTTCGTTGTGCTGGTCGGTCCCTCGGGGTGCGGGAAATCCACCACCCTGCGGATGATTGCCGGGCTGGAGGAGATCTCGGACGGCGAAATCGCGATCGGGGGCAAGGTGGTCAACCGGCTGCCGCCACGCCAGCGCAACATCTCCATGGTTTTCCAGAACTACGCGCTCTACCCGCACATGACGGTGCGCGAAAACCTGGGATTCAGCCTTAAGATCGCCGGAAAGGCGCGCGAAGAGATCGACCGCGCAGCGGACGAGGCGGCGCAGATCCTCGGGCTGACGCCATATATGGACCGCACGCCCGGAGAACTCTCGGGCGGGCAGCGGCAACGGGTCGCCATGGGGCGCGCGATCGTGAGACACCCGGATGTCTTCCTTTTCGACGAACCGCTCTCGAACCTCGACGCGAAGCTGCGCAGCCAGATGCGGATCGAGATCAAGAAGCTGCACCAAACGGTGGCGACCACGGTGGTCTACGTGACCCACGACCAGGTGGAGGCGATGACGCTCGCGGACCGGATCGTGATCATGCGCGACGGGCATATCGTCCAGACCGGCACACCCCTGGACGTGTTCGAACGCCCGGTGAATACCTTCGTCGCCACCTTTATCGGATCTCCGGCAATGAACCTTGTGGATGGCATGGCAGAGGGCGGCGCGATCAGGCTTTCTGACAACGTCAGGGTCCCGCTGCCGCACGGCTTCGCTGCTCTGGCCGAAGGGCAAAGGGTGACCTTCGGCTTCCGGGCCGACAACCTGATGCCCCTGGGGCACGGGCTTGCGGAAACCGGGGAGGTCGCGACGCTTGAACTGCCGGTTTCCCTCGCCGAGCCGCTCGGCGCGGAAACGCTGCTTTTGGCGGAAATCGCCGGGAAGGAAGTGCAGGCGAAGATGATGCACCCGCGCCCGGTATCGCCGGGCGAAGTGCTGAAATTCCAGCTGGCCCTCGACTATTGCCACCTTTTCGACGCCGAAAGCGGCGTCCGCCTCGAACGGAAGCGGGACCATGGCACAGATTGAACATATCGAAATCCGAATGGTGGACCTCAAGCCAAAAGTGCGACGGACGGATGCGATACAGAGCTTCGAATCCCAGGAAACGCCGATCGTCCGGATTGTGGATACCGATGGCGCCGTCGGAACAGGGTATTCCTACACGATCGGCACCGGCGGGCCTTCGATCGTCGCCCTGCTGGAAAAAACGCTGGCGCCGCGCCTGATCGGGCGCGATGCCGAAGAGATCGAGGCGATCTGGAACAGCCTGCTGATGGCGACCCATTCGACGGCGGTCGGGGCGATCACCTCTCTGGCATTGGCCGCCATCGACACGGCGCTGTGGGACTTGCGCTGCCGGCGGGCCGGCCTGCCGCTCTGGCGGCTCGCGGGGGGCTCCAAAAGATCGGTCCCGCTTTACACCACCGAAGGCGGCTGGCTGCATATCGAGACGCAGGCGCTTGTCGAGGAGGCGCTGGAGGCACGGGAAAAGGGATTTTCCGGATCGAAGATCAAGATCGGCCGGCCCCACCTGTCCGAGGACCGGGCGCGGCTTCGGGCCGTGCGCAACGCCGTGGGCGAAGCCTATGAGATCATGACCGACGCCAACCAGTCTTTCTCCCTTCCCGAGGCGATCCGGCGGGCGCAGATTCTGGAGGAGGCGGGAATCGCCTGGTTCGAGGAACCGATGCCCGCCGACGATATCGGCGCGCATGCACGCCTCAGCCGTGCCACACCGGTTCCCGTGGCCGTCGGCGAGAGCATGTATTCTCTGTCGCAGTTCAAGGAGTATCTGCAACAGGGCGCCTGCGCCATCTTGCAGGCCGACGCCGCCCGCATCGGCGGGATCACACCATGGCTCAAGGCGGCGCACATGGCAGAAGCCTTCAACGTGCCGATCTGCCCGCACTTCCTGATGGAGCTGCACGTGAGCCTTGTCTGCGCAGTGCCAAACGCGCCCTGGCTTGAATACATTCCCCAACTCGATCTGATTGCGCCCGAAAGCCTGCGGATCGAGAACGGGCACGCCTGTCCGTCAGACGCGCCCGGGCTGGGCATCGAATGGGACTGGGACGCCATTACCGCGCATGGCGCGATGGCTCCGGTAACCTTGGGGAGGAAATGAGCGATGCAACGCATGGGCATGGCAACACGTCTGAAACCGGAGAAGAAGGCGGAGTATCTGCGCCTGCATGCGGCGGTCTGGCCCGGCATTCTGGCCATGATCCGCGCGTGCAACATTCGCAACTACTCCATTTTCCTCAAGGAGCCCGAGAACATCCTGTTCGGCTACTGGGAATATCACGGCACCGATTTCGAGGCCGATACCGCCCGAATGGCAGCCGATCCGCACACGCAGGAATGGTGGGCCCTGACGAACCCCTGCCAGGCTGCCTTTGAAACGACCCCGGCGGGCCAGCCGTGGTCAATGCTGACAGAGGTGTTTCACCATGACTGACGTACAGATCACCGAAAGGCTTGGACAATGCTACACGGGTGTCGTTCATGACATCCTGCGCGGCATGGGGGTGCGGAATTTCACCCTGCCGCACGAAATCACGCCGCTGATACCGCAGACACCGCTTTGCGGGCCGGCCTTCACCATCGAAGGCCATCCGGACGACACCGCCGATCCGCATGAGACGTTGCTGGCCTGGACCGGGCTTTTATCGACGGCGCCCGCGGGCCATGTCTGGGTCTGCCAGCCGCATACCCATGACATCGCCCAGATGGGCGAACTCTCGGCGGAAACCCTGAAAAACAAGGGCGTTCGGGGATGCGTTCTGGACGGGTTGGCGCGGGATACGCATTTCCTGATCGACATCGGGTTCCAATGCTGGCGGCGCGGTCATACGCCCCGCGATATCGTCGGGCGCTGGCTGCCCGTCGCCACGGGCCACATGATTCACATCGGGGACGTGGCAATCGCGAACGGAGATTTCCTGCTCGGCGACAGGGACGGGATGGTGCGCGTTCCCCGCGCCGTCGTGGCGGAAGTGACCGAAAAGGCGACCGAGGCGATGCAGACCGAAAGCAAGGTGCGCAAGGCAATCCTTGGCGGGACCGATCCGCAGAAGGCGTATCTGAAATACGGAAAGTTCTGATGAAGATCACCGGGCTCGATATACGGGCATGTGCGCTCCGGCGCGACGCCACGGGCCGCGAAACCGCTCTCAGGGGGCAGGCCGGGGGCCAGCGGCACGATTTTCTCGTCTACACCTTGCGTACCGAATGCGGGCGCAGCGCCTCGATGTTCGGATTCGCCGGGGCAAGCGCCATCGGTTCGGCGCATCTGGCCAAGACGCTGGAGCCATTCCTCATGGGGCGCAACGTTCATGACCGCGAGGGGCTCTGGCACGATTTCCGGTTGCGCAACCGGATGTGGGGGCATTTTCCGATCTATATCTGGGGTCCGTTGGATTGCTGCCTGTGGCTGCTGGCGGCGGAGGTGGCGGAGGTGCCGCTTTACCGCTATATCGGCGCGGCGCGGGAAGAAGTACCAGTCTATGCCAGCTCCATGTTCCTGAACGAACAGGAAGATTACGTGACCGAGGCGCTGAGCGTCAGAGCCGCGGGGTTTGCCGGCTACAAGCTGCACCCGCCGGGGCATTCGGTCGATGCGGACCTGGAAATTCACGCAGCGGTGCGCGCGGCAGTGGGCACGGATTACACCCTGATGAGCGACCCCGTGGCCATGCTGACCCTTCCGGACGCGCTGCGCTACGGGCGCGGGCTGGAGCAGCTCGGCTTCGCGTGGTTCGAGGAACCGATGGCAGACGAGTCGCTTCCGGCCCTGCGCGAACTCACCCGGCAACTCGACATTCCCGTTGTCGGCACGGAAACCCTGGCCGGGCACCCTTACAGCCTCGCCGACATCGTGGCGCGCCAGGTGGTGGATGCGATCCGCGCGGACGTAAGCTGGACCGGCGGCGTGACCGGCGTGCTGAAATCGGCCCATCTGGCGGACGCCTTCAACATGAATTGCGAAATCCATACAGCCATCTTCCACCCGCTGGAAATGGTGAACCTGCACCTGTGCGCCGCCCTGCGCAACTGTACCTACCTGGAGTTGCTCACCCCGGTTTCCGATTTCTCCTTCGGCCTGGTCGGGGGGCTGCCGATCAAGGACGGCATTGCGCGCCTGCCCGAAACGCCGGGACTGGGCGTGCCGCTCGACTGGGACCTGATCGAGGATTCCACGCTGGAGGTGATGACATGACCGCAACGAAACGCCCCGCCGGGAACGGGAGGCTGCTGCGCCTGTCGGAGGCGGACAACGTTCTGGTGGCCACGGCACCCCTCGCCGCTGGCCGGGCGGCCATCAACGGCGGCGGCGAGATCGACGTGCTGGCCCCGGTAACGCTGGGCCACAAGATCGCTTCCCGCCCTATCGAGAAAGGCGAGAAAATTCTCAAATACGGGGTTCCGATCGGATCGGCCACCGAGAACATCGCGCCCGGTGCCCATGTCCACGTCCACAATTTGCAAAGCGATTACACCCCGACATATGCGCTCGGGGAAACCGCGTGGGGGGACAAGGATGCTTGAGGGATTTCCACGCAACGATGGGCGCAAGGGGATACGGAACCACCTCGTCGTGGCCTATCTGGTCGAATGCGCGCACCATGTCGCTCGGGAAATCGTGCACCCCTACCGCGATGACGGGGCACAGGTGATCGGGTTTCCCGGATGCTTCCCGAACGACTATGCGCAAAAGATGATGGAGCGGCTTTGTACCCACCCCAATGTCGGGGCGGTGCTGCTGGTCTCGCTTGGCTGCGAAAGCTTCAACCGCTTTGCGCTGGAGCAGACGATCGAGGCCTCCGGTCGGCCGGTGAAGACGGTGGTGATCCAGCACAGCGGGGGAACGCGTGCCGCGATCGCAACGGGCCGGGAATGGGTCTGCGGACAGCTGCGCGACATGGCCGGTGCCAAGAAGGTGCCGATGGATGTCAGCGAACTGGTTGTCGGCACAGTCTGCGGCGGATCGGACGGAACCAGCGGCCTGACCGGAAACCCCGCGGTCGGGCTGGCCTTCGACCGGCTGGTGGACGCCGGCGCGGCCTGCATCTTCGAGGAGACGGGCGAGCTGATCGGCTGTGAAGGCATCATGTCGGCCCGCGCCAGAACACCGGAGCTTGCCGCCGCGCTCACGGCTGCGGTCGAAAAGGCCGCCACCTATTACGCAACGCTCGGATTTGGAAGCTTTGCCGCCGGAAACGCGGAAGGCGGGCTGTCAAGCATCGAGGAAAAATCCATGGGCGCCTACGCCAAATCCGGCAGTTCCGTCATCAGCGGGCTGATCAAGCCGGGCGACATCCCCCCCCGCGGCGGGCTTTACCTGATGGATGTGGTGCCCGACGGGGACGTACGCTTTGGCTTTCCAAATATCACGGACAATGCGGAAATCGTGGAGATGGTGGCTTCGGGCGCACATCTGACGCTGTTTGTCACGGCGCGCGGCTCGGTGGTCGGCTCGGCCATCGCTCCCGTGATCAAGGTATGCGCCAATCCGCAGACCTATGCCAACATGTCCGAGGACATGGACGTGAACGCCGGACGGATCCTGAGCGGCACGCCTCTGGCCGAAGTCGGCCAGGAGATCTTCGACCTGACGCTGGAGGTCGCCGGGGGCTGCCCGACCGTCTCCGAAACGCTCGGGCACACGGAATTCATTCTCACCTACAAGAGCTTCGAGCCCATCGGGCCCGCCTGCCTCCCCGCATAAGGAATTGAAACATGGGACGTCTGAACGGAAAAACCTGCCTGATAACGGCTGCGGGCCAGGGGATCGGCCGCGCAACGGCGGAGGCCTTCCTGAAAGAGGGGGCAACGGTCTGGGCCACGGATATCAACCCGACCAGCCTTGCCCGAATCGAAGGGGCTGTCGCCCGCAGGCTGGATGTGACGGACAGCGCGGCAATAGATGCGCTGCGCGACGAGATCAACGGTATCGACGTGCTTTTCAACTGCGCGGGCCATGTCCATAGCGGCACGATCCTCGAGTGCAGCGAACGCGACTGGGATTTTGCCTTCGACCTCAACGCCAAGGGCCAGTACCGCATGATCCGCGCCTTCCTGCCCGGCATGCTGGCGCGTGGCGGCGGCGCGATCGTGAACATGTCGTCCGTCGCCTCCAGCGTGAAGGGCGTGGTAAACCGTTTTGCCTATTGCGCCTCGAAGGCGTCGGTAATCGGCCTGACAAAATCCGTCGCCGCCGATTTCATCACCAGCGGCATCCGCTGCAATGCGATCTGCCCGGGCACGGTCGACAGCCCTTCGCTGCACGAGCGTCTGCGGGCGACAGGCGATTACGACAAGGCGATGGCGGATTTCATCGCCCGCCAGCCCATGGGCCGCATCGCAACCGCCGAAGAAATCGCCGCGCTGGTCGTCTATCTTGCCAGCGACGAAGCGGCCTTTACGACCGGACAATGCCACATCATCGATGGTGGCTGGGCCAACTGAACGAGGAAAATCGAGATGAAATTTTTAAGATACGGCAAGGCCGGGGCGGAAAAACCCGGCGTCCTGGACGCACAGGGCGCGATCCGCGATCTTTCGGGGCTGGTGGGCGATCTCAAGGGCGATGTGCTGGCCAATCTCGGCGCTCTCAGAGGGATGGATGTGTCCGCGCTGCCTCTGGTGGAGGGCCCGCAGCGGCTCGGGCCGCCAGTGACCGGGACGGGCAAGTTCATCTGCATCGGGCTCAACTATGCCGATCACGCCGCCGAAAGCGGTATGGACGTGCCGCCCGAACCGGTGATCTTCATGAAGGCGACCAGTGCAATCTGCGGCCCGAACGATCCGATCGTGATCCCACGCGGCTCCGTGAAAACCGATTGGGAGGTCGAACTGGCCGTCGTGATCGGCAAGACGGCAAAATACGTTTCCGAGGCCGACGCGATGGATCATGTGGCCGGATACACGCTCACCAACGATGTTTCGGAGCGCGGCTTTCAACTCGATCGCCAAGGCCAATGGACCAAGGGCAAGAGCGCCGACAATTTCGGCCAGATCGGCCCCTGGCTGGTCACACCGGAGGAGGTTCCCGATCCTCAGGCCCTGAAGATGTGGCTGCGGGTGAACGGTGCAACCAAGCAGGACGGGTCGACTGCGACCATGGTCTACGGGGTGCGCTTTCTCATCCACTATCTCAGCCAGTTCATGTCGCTTCATCCCGGAGACGTGATCTCGACAGGGACACCGCCGGGGGTCGGCATGGGACAGAAACCGCCGCGTTATCTGAAGGCGGGAGACGTGGTCGAGCTTGGCATCGAAGGCCTCGGCGAGCAACGCCAGGACGTGATCGCCGGTTAGGCCGTGATGGCCGCCCGGACGGGCGGCAGGGAGGAACTCCCTCACGGTGAGGGATGTGGAAGGGAGAAAAACGATGCGCTTCACGACAATGCTCAAAGCCACCGCGGGGGCGGTGGTGCTTGGCGCCGCGGGGATCGCGGCCCAGGCCGAAGAGTGGCGACTGGGCCACATTCTGCCGCCTGACCATCCCGGCAACCGTGCGCTGGAAGCGGCGGCGGCGGAAATTTCCGAAAAAACCGGCGGACGTGTGGACATCAAGGTCTTTCCGGCCGGCCAGTTGGGCGGGGCCAAGGAAACCCTGACCGGCATGACCATCGGCACGCATCAGATGGCCTTTGACGGCGCGGGCATTCTCAGCCAGTGGACGAAAGAGATCGGTGTGTTCGAAGCCCCCTTCCTTGCCAGAGACTTCGCCCATCTCGAACGGCTTGTTGCCTCCGAGAAGGGTCAGGAACTGGTCACGAAACTGCGCGAGGATCACGGGCTGCGCCTTCTCGACATCTGGTATTACGGCACGCGGCACATGACCAACAATGTGCGCCCGATCAGGACACCGGCGGATGTGGAGGGCCTTAAGCTTCGCGTGCCCGAAGTCGCGCTCAGCCTTGCGTTCGTCAAGGCGCTCGGCGGCCGCCCGACGCCGATGGCCTTCCCGGAACTGTATCTCGGCCTGCAAACCGGGGTTGTCGACGGGCAGGAAAACCCGTTGGCGACGATCAATGCCGCGAAATTCTACGAGGTGCAGGAACACCTCGCGCTCACCGGGCACCTGGTCCAGTTCGTGGCCCCGATCGTGTCCGAGGCCACCTGGAACGCCACATCCGAGGCAGACCGGGCCATCGTGATGGACGTTCTTCAGACCCATGGAGACGCCTATAATGCAACGGTCGAGACGGCGGAGGCCAGCCTGGTGGCCCAGCTCGAGGATAAAGGCATGGCTGTCACCCAGCCGGACCGGCCGGCCTTCTCGGCCGCAATTCAGACCATCTTCGCGGAGTTCGAGGAGGCCTGGGGGCCAGGCACCTACGCAACGCTCTCCGCTGTCGAATAGGGGCGGCTGAAACCGCTTCGCCTGGGTCCCGCGCCACGCCGGCCCGGGCGGGCAATCGGAAGGGAGGACGGGAATGCGGATTTTGCACAGACTGGAAGAAGGATTCCTCGTCGGGGTGTTCATGCTGGCCCTCGCCGCACTGACGGCACAACTGGGGAGCCGCTATTTTCTGGACGTCCAGTTTCCCTGGACCGAGGAACTGGCCCGCTTCGCCTTTACCTGGATCGTTTTTTTCGGCGCGGCCTATGCCATGCGCACCGGCGGACTGATTGCCGTGACCATTCTCGTCGATACCATGCCGGACCGCCCGCGCAGCGTGATCGCAATCCTGATGCATCTCCTGGGGGCCGTTTTTTTTGCCGCGGTGACCTGGGTCGGATTCTCGGTCGCGCTCAAAGTATCGGGGCTCCCCAGCATCGCCATGGGGATCTCCTCGACCTGGGAATATGCCGCCGTTCCCGCAGCCAGCGCGCTGATGTGCATCAGATCGCTGGCAATGGCCCTGAACGTCTGGCGCAACGGATTGCCGCGCCAGGGCCCCGAAACGCTGAGTTGAGAGGACCCCGAAATGATATTCATGCTGATCCTCTGGCTGGTTCTGCTTGCTCTGGGCATGGCCCTTGCCGTGACGCTCGGTTTTTCGTCCATGGTGCAGCTTTGGCTGGACGGAACACCGATGGCGGTCATGGCGCAGCGGATGACAAAATCGATCTCGGATTCCTTTCCGCTGCTTGCGGTGCCGTTCTTCATCTTCGCCGGAAACCTGATGAATACCGGCGGAATTACCGAACGGATCTTCAACTTCGCGCGGGTGCTGGTCGGCCACCTGCGCGGCGGGCTCGGCCATGTGAACGTGGTCGCCTCGGTCGTCTTTTCGGGGATGTCCGGATCGGCGCTGGCCGATGCCGGCGGCCTTGGCAACATGGAAATCAAGGCCATGCGCAATGCCGGCTATGAGGCCGGTTTCGCCGGGGCGGTCACTGTCGCTTCCTGCATAATCGGGCCGATGATCCCGCCCTCGATCCCGATGGTTCTATACGGTGTGCTCGCGGATGTTTCGATCGGGCGGCTGTTTCTGGGCGGCGTGGTCCCCGGCCTGCTGACCGCAGTCGCGCTGATGGCGCTGATCGCCTGGTTCGCCAAACGGCGGAACTATCCGCGCGACCCGGTGCCGTCCATGGGCGATATCGGCCAGGCCACGTTGCGCGCGCTGCTGCCGATGCTCACGCCGGCGATCATCATCGCGGGGATCGCCTTTGGCCTGTTCTCACCCACCGAGGCCGCCGTGGTGGCTTCTCTCTACGCGCTGCTGCTGTCTTTCGGCATCTACCGCGAAATGACCCTGAAGGATCTCGTCAAGGTCATACTCGACACGGTGCGGATGTCCGCCATGGTCTGCCTGATCGTGGCAACGGCAAGCGTTTTCGCCTGGATCCTGGCCGCCAACCAGGCTCCGATGCGGCTTGCGGCCTGGCTCCTGTCACTGACGGAAAACCCGCTGCTTCTGCTGATCGTGATCAATCTCGGCATTTTGGTGGCAGGGTTCTTCATCGAAGGGCTGGCGATCATGATCCTGATCGTGCCGGTCCTGGCCCCGACACTGATCTCGGCGGGGATAGATCCGGTGCATTTCGGCGTCGTCTTCATTTTCAACCTGATGATAGGCCTGATGACACCGCCGATGGGGGTCGGCCTGTTTGTCGTCTCGGGGGTTTCCGGCATCCGGCTGGAGACACTGATCCGCGAGACGATCCCGTTCCTGATTCCTTTGGCGGCGGTACTGCTGCTTCTGATTCTCGTGCCCGGTTTCGTCACCTGGCTGCCCAACCTGGTTCTGGGACCCGCGTGACCGGCGGCAAGGTCCTCTCGGGCCTCTTGCTCAGCCGGCCGGACCCCCCGGCGATACCGGGCGGGGACATCTGCCCGGTCCGCCCTCATATCCGGTATGTGAGACGCCCTGGCCACCGCGGTGCCCTGCGTCGCTGAAACGGGGCACGGGAGACACGGAGAAACACGGAGCCAAAGCCACTCCCCGGCAACCGGCGGGCAAAGGCACGCCGACGGGTCCGGATGACCGACCTGCACCCGCGTTACGCTGTGACGGCCACCTCCAGCCCCATCGGGCCCGGCAGGAAAAGGCGTGCATCCATCGTGGTCACATTGCCTGTGCCGGGGCGAAATCCCATCTGATCCAGAACGTCCCTTTCCAGATCCACACCGGGGGCGACCTCGGCCAGGTCCAGCCCCTCGGGCGTCAGGCGGAACACGGCCCGTTCGGTCACATAAAGGACCGGCTGGCCCAGCCGTGCGGCGCGCGGGCCGGAGAAGGTGATCTGCTCAACCGCTTCAAGGAACTTCCGTGTCCGTCCTTCCCGCAGGATCTTCAAACCACGATCGACCATCGTCTCCAGCCCGCCGGTCGTGAATGTTCCCGCGAATATCAGCGCGCGGGCATTCTGGCTGATGTTGATGAAGCCCCCCGCCCCCGCAAGCCGTGACCCAAAGCGCGAGACATTCACGTTCCCCACGCCATCCGCCTGCGCCAACCCCAGGCAGGCCACGTCCAGACCGCCCCCATCGTAGAAGTCGAACTGGTTGTTCTGGGGGATGACCGCGTCGGTATCCACCGCCGCGCCGAAATCCATCCCCGATGCCGGTTGTCCCCCTACCACGCCTGGCTCCGCCGTCATGGTCATGTGATCCAGGAGTCCTTCCTCGGCAGCGACCGAGGCCACCCCTTCAGGCATCCCGATCCCAAGATTGATAACCGCGCCCGGCGACAGTTCCATCGCCACGCGGCGGGCAATGACCTTGCGCGCATTCAGCGGCATCGGCGGGATGGCGTCCGCGGGCGGGCGCACGCGGTTGGTAAACGCGTGGGAAAAGACCGTCCCGTAGGTCTGCGGATGGTTCTCCGGCCGGGCCAGAACCACCGCATCCACAAGGATACCGGGGATCTGCACTTCACGCGGGGGCAGGCTGCGGGCGCGGGCCAGACGCTCCACCTGGACGATCACCACACCCCCCGCATTCCGAACCGCCATCGCCTGCGCGAGACTGTCCAGCACCAGAGCCTCGCGTTCCATTGTGATGTTGCCATGCTCGTCCGCCGTGCTGCCCCGCAACAGCGCGACGGTCAATTTATGCGCCCGGTAGAACAGGACCTCTTCGCCACCGATCTTCATCAGTTCGACCTGTGGTTCGGTGCTGATCGCATTGACCGCACCGCCCCCCAGGCGTGGATCGACAAAGGTTTCCAGCCCTACGCGCGACACCATCCCCGGCTTGCCCGCCGCGATGTCCCGGTAAAGCTGGCTGATGCATCCCTGCGGCAGATTCCAGCCCTCGATGCGGTTCCCGACCGCCAGTTGCGCAACCTTCGGGATCAGGCCCCAGTGGCCCCCGATGACGCGTCGCAACAGTCCCTCATGGCCCAGCCGGTTCAGCCCGCGCGCCTTGCCGTCGCCCTGCCCGGCGGCAAAAACCAGTGCCAGATCCCGCGGCGTGCCGGTGTCCGTGAACCGCCGCTCCAGCGCTGCCAGAAGTTCATCGGGTACGCCAATCCCGACAAACCCGGATGTGGTGAGAGTATCCCCGTCCTCGATCAGCGCAATGGCCTGTTCGACCGGCATGACCTTGCCTGCCATGTTCGTTCCTCCCCGTGCCAGCTTCGGCGCGGTGGCAGATCCGGTCAAGAGCCGCGGCACAAGGCCATGAAAAATGCAGCCCCGGCAGGCGCGCCCGGAGGTCGCCTATGGTCCCATGCCGCGAAAAACCTCCGCAAGAACGGTGAACTGCTCCGACAGGGGGTTGGTCTTACGCCAGACCATGCCGACGGTGCGGGACGGACGCGGAGCCGGCAGACGCACGACGGAAACCGGGGCGCAGCGCGTCTCCACCGTCACCGCGATCTGGGGGATCAGCGTCACCCCGAGGCCGGCACTGACCATCTGCACCAGCGTCCCAAGCGAACTGGCCTCCATCAGGTCGTGGGCCCGCGCGGGCGGCACGTTGCAAAACGACAGCGCCTGATCGCGAAAACAATGCCCCTCCTCCAGCAACAGCAGCCGCATCTTGCGCAGCGTCTCGGGGCGCGGAACGGGCTTGCCTTCATCCTGAGGCGGGCGGACAAGCATGAATTCCTCCCTGAACACCGGCAGTTCGAACAGCGCGGGTTCCGACACCGGCAGGGCCACGATCGCAACGTCCAGGCGCCCCCCGGCCAGATCCTCGATCAGCTTGCCGGTCACGGCCTCGCGCGGGCGCAGATCCAATCGCGGATAACGTCGCGCCAGTTCCGTCACGCAGGCGGGAAGAATATAGGGGGCAATCGTCGGTATCACGCCCAACCGCAACTGCCCGGCAAAAGGTACCTGGCTGCGGGCCAGATCCCCCAGGTCGTCGACAGCGCGCAGAATTTCGCGCGCGCGGGCGGCAAACCTCTCGCCCAGACCTGTCAGGCGGACCCGGCGGTGGCTCCGCTCCACCAGCGGTGCGCCCAGAATCTGCTCAAGTTCCTTGATCTGCACTGACAGCGCAGGCTGGGAAATGGCACAATCCTCGGCCGCACGGCCAAAATGTCCGTGGCGGGCCAGCGCCTCGAAGTAGCGAAGATGTTTCATCGTCAGTCCCATCATAAGACAGGGTTATCACAAAGATAGGAAAATCAAAATTTATTTAATGATTTTGCTTTGATACCCTCCTCCCGTAACCCGCGCCCCTCGGGGCCAATACAGGAGGTCTGTCATGGACGGAAACACGACCGGCAAATGCCCGGTGATGCACGGCGCGAACACCGCCGCCGGAACATCGAACATGGACTGGTGGCCGAACGCCCTGAACCTCGACATCCTGCACCAACAGGATTCCAAGACCAACCCGCTTGGCGCGGATTTCGACTACCGCACGGCGCTGGAGTCCCTGGATGTCGAGACGCTCAAGGCCGATCTGCGCGCGCTGATGACCGACAGCCAGGACTGGTGGCCCGCCGACTGGGGCCATTACGGCGGCCTGATGATCCGCATGGCATGGCATGCTGCGGGCTCCTACAGAATCGCCGACGGGCGCGGCGGCGGTGGCACCGGCAACCAGCGGTTCGCCCCGCTCAACTCCTGGCCGGACAATGCAAACCTCGACAAGGCCCGTCGCCTGCTGTGGCCGATCAAGAAGAAATACGGCAACAGCATCAGCTGGGCCGACCTGATCCTGCTGGCCGGCACCATGGCCTATGAATCCATGGGGCTGAAGCCCTTCGGCTTTGCCTTTGGGCGCGCGGATATCTGGCACCCGGAAAAGGATATTTACTGGGGCTCCGAGAAGGACTGGCTCGGGGCCGGCCGTTATGACGGCGACGACCGGGAAAGTCTCGCAAACCCGCTGGCCGCGGTACAGATGGGCCTGATCTACGTGAACCCCGAGGGCGTGAACGGCAAGCCCGACCCGCTGCGCACCGCGCAAGACGTGCGCGTGACCTTTGCCCGCATGGCAATGAACGACGAGGAAACCGTGGCTCTGACCGCCGGCGGCCACACGGTCGGCAAGTGTCACGGCAACGGGAACGCCACCGATCTGGGGCCCGATCCGGAAGCCGCCGGAACCGAGGACCAGGGCCTTGGCTGGATCAACAAGAAGGGCCGGGGGGTCGGCCGCGACACCGTGACCAGCGGCCTCGAAGGCGCGTGGACCACGCACCCCACCCGGTGGGACAATGGTTATTTCGACCTGCTGCTGGGCTATGAGTGGGAACTGAAGAAAAGCCCGGCCGGTGCCTGGCAATGGGAACCCGTCGACATCCGCGAGGAAGACAGGCCCGTCGATGTCGAAGATCCCTCGATCCGCCACAACCCGATCATGACCGACGCCGACATGGCCATGAAGATGGACCCGGTCTACCGCGAGATCTCGGAGCGGTTCCACAAGAACCCGGACCATTTCGCAGAGGTGTTCGCCCGGGCATGGTTCAAACTGACCCATCGCGACATGGGGCCCAAGACGCGCTATATCGGCCCGGACGTTCCGCAAGAGGACCTGATCTGGCAGGATCCGGTTCCGGCGGGCAACACCGGTTACGATGTGGATGCGGTGAAGGCACGGATCGCCGCCAGCGGCCTGTCGCTCAGCGACATGGTGACAACCGCGTGGGACAGCGCCCGGACCTTCCGCGGCTCCGACATGCGCGGCGGCGCCAACGGCGCACGCATCCGCCTTGCCCCCCAGAAAGACTGGGCCGGCAATGAGCCCGATCGTCTCACCCGCGTCCTGTCGGTTCTGGAACCCATCGCCGCCGAAACCGGTGCCAGCGTGGCCGACGTGATCGTCCTGGCGGGCAATCTCGGGATCGAGCAGGCGGCAAAGGCCGCCGGCATGGATATCTCCGTGCCTTTCGCGCCCGGCCGGGGCGACGCCACCGACGCCATGACCGACGCGGAATCCTTCGACGTTCTGGAACCGCTCCACGACGGGTACCGTAACTGGGTAAAAAAGGACTACGCCGTCACCCCCGAGGAGATGATGCTGGACCGCACCCAGCTGATGGGCCTGACCGCCCCGGAAATGACGGCGCTGGTTGGCGGGATGCGCGTGCTCGGCACCAATCATGGCGGCACGAAGCACGGTGTCCTTACCCACCGTGAGGGCGCGCTGACGCCGGACTTTTTCGTCAATCTGACGGACATGGCCAACAACTGGGTCCCGGCGGGCGATAACCTCTACGAGATCCGGGACCGCAAGACCGGCGCGGTAAAATGGACCGCCACGCGGGTGGACCTTGTCTTCGGGTCCAACTCCATCCTGCGGGCCTGTGCAGAGGTCTACGCCCAGGACGACAACAAGGAGAAATTCGTCCGTGACTTTGTCGCCGCCTGGACCAAGGTGATGAACGCCGACCGGTTCGATCTGGACTGACCGCGCTTGCCAAACGCCGGCAAGCCCCCTACCTGCGGAACGCCCTCCGGCATTCCGCAGCATCTTTGAAGGAACCCATGGCCGCACCCTCCCCTTCCCGGACGGTCGTCATACGCCGCGCCTGGCGAAACTGGGCGCTGGGGGCGGCGTTCGTCGCGGTCGTGTTCGTGCTGCAATCGGGCTACGCCATCACCAACCTTTCCGTTGCAGCGGACCTGGGCCTGACGCTGGCGCAGGTCGGGCTGGTGGGGGCGGTCTATACCTGGGTTTTCGCAGTCGCGCAGCTTGGGTCCGGGGCGATGCTGGATCAGGTGGGCGCACGGCGCTGCCTGCCGGTGGCGGCCGCGTTTCTGACGGCGGGCGCGCTGGTGTTCGCGGCAGCGACCGGATACCCGATGCTGATCGCCGGGCAGGTGCTGATGGCGCTGGGCGGGGCGTTCGGCTTTGTCGGCGCCGGGTTCATCGGCGGGACATGGTTTCCGCCCGCACGCTATGGGGTTATGTTTTCTCTGGTGCAGTTCGTGGCCTCGGGCAGTGCGCTGCTGGGGCAGCGAACCCTTTCCGCCCTGATCGCGCGGCCGGAATTCGGCTGGCAGGAACTGATTGCCGGCGTGGCTGGTCTGGGCGGGATCGTAACGGTGCTGATGGCACTGTTTTTGCGGGACCCGCCCGGATTCGCCGGGACGCGCTGGCGCGGGCTGACGACATTCGCACACGGCCTCCTGCGGGCGCTGGCACAGGTGGCGGGGCTGCGCACAAGCTGGGTCAATGCGCTGATCGGGGCAGCGACATTCGGGGCGCTTTTCGCCATGGGGGTGGTCTGGGGACCGCGCCTGCTGATCGCGACGGGTTTCGAAACCGCTCAGGCCTACGGGTTGGCCTCGCTAAGCTGGCTGGGGCTGGCACTTGGGGCGCCGGTCATTTCCTGGGGGGCGGGCAGGGCCGGGCGGCTGGTCCTGGCAATGCGGCTGGCCTGCGGGGGGCAGCTTGTGACAATCGGGGCATTGCTTTACGCACCGCCACACTCAACCATGCTGACGGGCGGGCTGCTGTTTGCCTTCGGCTTCATGGCCGGCGGGTCGATGTTGCCCTATCCCATCGCCGCACGGCTGGTGCCACAAGCCCTGATCGGAACCTCCGCGGCAATGGTCAACGCGATACAGTTCCTCGCCAGCGGCCTGTTGATGGCGGGACCCGGCAGCCTTCTGGAAACAACCGGACAGCCCCCGGCCTTCGACGATTACCGGCTGGCGCTGCTGCTGCTGCCGGCGGCGCTGGCGGGGGCGCTGGGCCTTTCGGTCGTTCTGCGGGATCCCCCGCCCTGAGGCTTCGCCCCTCCCGACCCGGCACGCGAACGAGCGGCGCAGGTGGCAAATCCCGAAGCGGCGAAAGGAGACACCGCCGGGGCAAACCCCGCAAAGGCCCGATGGCGTGGCGGCACCCGCCCTGGAACTTGCCGGAGGTCGGGAGGTCCCACGGCAGCCTGCGCGACAAGGACACCGCAAGGTTGTTGCACGGGCGGGCTCGCGACGACCGTTTCGGGCACCCAAAGGGGTGGCCGGACGCACAGGACATGGCGGACAAAGACCAAAGCTGTTTTTACGGGGGCATGCCGCTACGTTTTCACGCACCCTGACAAACCGGTGAAGCATGCGCCGCGGGCTTGAGCTTCCAGCAGGGGGAACGTCCATGACGAATGCATGATTCACATGACGCATCGAAAGGCCCTGTCATGAAGACGATGATAACAACTCTGTTTGCGGCTCTGGCCGGCTTACAGGCGCTCGCCGAACCGACCCCGATCGACGTTTACAAGACAAGCACCTGCGGCTGCTGCACCGCGTGGATGTCCCATCTGGGGGAAGAGGGCTTCGCCCCGAACGGTCGGGATGTGGAGTATGACGCGCTGACACGGTTCAAGCAGCACAGCGGCGTGACCCCTAGTCTGGCCTCCTGCCATACTGCGCGGATAGCGGGATACGTGATTGAAGGGCACGTGCCGGCACAGGACATTCGCCGTCTTCTGGAGACCCGGCCCGAAGCCATAGGCCTTGCGGTGCCGCAGATGCCGCTTGGCTCTCCGGGCATGGAAATGGGCGACAGCCGCGACGCTTTCGACGTGTTGCTGATCCGCGCGGATGGCTCCTCTGAAGTGTTCGCGAGTTATCCCGCAAACTGAATGGCCGAGCACAAGCGTGCCTTCCTCTGGCCTTGCCGGTCAAGCTGCGCTATTGCGCGGCAAGCCCCGCAAGCCAGATCGGACCCGCCATGCATATCGTCACGCTTCTTTGCAATCCCGCCACCCCCGTGCTGGAGCCTGCCACCGTCGAGGCGCTGCGCAATGCCTGGGGCGGGGACACGGCCCATTGGCTGGCACAGGGCGTGGCTGCGGAATTCCCGGTTGCAACCCTGCCCGACAATTTCTGGCAGGTCTGGGAAGAAATGCAGGCACTGAGCATCGACCTTGCCGCCCAGCCCGCCAAGGGTCGGCGCAAGCGCCTTTTGATCGCGGACATGGATTCGACCATGATCGGGCAGGAATGCATCGACGAACTCGCCGACGAGGCAGGTGTCGGCCCCCGCGTTGCGGAGATCACTGCTCGTGCCATGAACGGGGAGCTCGGCTTCGAAGGAGCCTTGCGCGAACGCGTTAGGCTTTTGAAGGGCCTGCCGGTTTCGGTCATCGACAAGGTCCTGAGCGAACGTATCACCTATACGCCCGGCGGTGCGACCCTGATCGCCACGATGAAAGCCCACGGCGGCTACGCGCTGCTGGTTTCGGGCGGTTTTACCCATTTCGCGGCGCAGGTTGCAGAGGATCTGGGGTTTGACGAATACCGTGCCAACACCCTGCTGACCGAAGATGGCGTGCTGACCGGCAAAGTGTCGGAGCCGATCCTTGGCCTGGACGCCAAGGTCGCCACGCTCCGGGAGGTGGCGGCCCGCCTCGGCCTGACGCCAGCCGAAGCCATTGCCGTGGGCGACGGAGCGAACGACCTGGGCATGCTGAACCTGGCGGGCACGGGGGTGGCGCTGCATGCGAAACCCACCGTCGCGGCGCAAAGCGACCTGAGAATCAACCACGGCGACCTGAGCGCCTTGCTGTATCTTCAGGGATACAGCCAGCAGGAGTTTTCCGTCCCCTGACGGGGGAACCCTTGTGCGATGCGGGGGGGACATGACGCCGCGCCCGTGGTGTCTTCCGGTCTCCCCATATCTCACGTGTATGCGTCGGCCGGCACGGCGCAACAGCACTGGACAATGGCGATGCAAAACACTTCCGTACCGCTTTCCACACGCCCGACCGACGACCCCAGCCAGCCGATCGGTGCGGGGCGGTTGCTGGGGCTGGCGGCAGGTCCGGCGCTGGCCCTGACAACGCTGGCCCTGCCCGTCCCGGAAGGCCTGGCACCCGAAGGGTGGCGCATGGTCGGGCTGGCGGCGTGGATGGTCGTGTGGTGGCTGAGCGAAGCCGTCCCCCTGCCCGCCACGGCCCTGCTGCCGCTGATCTACATTCCGATGTTCGGAATCGATACCATGCGCGCCGCCGCAGTGCATTTCGCGGACCCCCTGATCTTCCTTTTCCTGGGCGGCTTCATGCTGGCGGCGGCGGTACAGAATGTCGGCCTGCACCGGCGGATCGCGCTGCACATCGTGGCGGCGGTGGGCGATACACCCGAACGGATCGTGCTTGGCTTCATGCTGGCCACGGCTTTCGTGTCGATGTGGATCTCCAACACCGCGTCCTCGATCATGATGTACACGGTCGGGCTGTCGGTGGTGGAATTCGTCCGCCACACAGCCCGGGACGAGAACGCCGTGCGCCGCTTTGGGGTCGCGCTGATGCTTGGCATCGCCTACGCCGCCTCGATCGGGGGCGTGGGAACACTGATCGGGACGCCGCCCAACGCAATGCTGGCCAGCTTTCTGAACAATACCTACGGGCTGGAAATCAGCTTTTTCACCTGGATGCTGGTCGGCGTGCCGGTGGTGCTGATCCTGTTGCCCATCGCATGGGTGATGCTGTCACAGGTTCTGTTCAGAACCGAGGCCGGGGCGCTGGGCAAGGCCGGGCAGATCGTGCGCGACGAGATTCGCACCCTCGGCCCCATGACCGCGGGGGAGCGTCTTGTCGGGGCGGTTTTTCTGGCCGCCGCCGCCGGATGGATGCTGCGCATGCCGCTGGCCTCGCTTACGGGGCTGCCTCTCAACGATGCGATGATCGCTCTGAGCGCGGCACTGGTGCTGTTCGCGGTGCCGGTCTCACGGCGGCACGGGCACTACGCCCTGACATGGGACGTGGTAAAAGGCCTGCCGTGGAACGTGCTGATCCTGTTCGGCGGCGGGCTGGCGCTGGCCGGAGGCTTCGCCACCACAGGGCTGGCGGAATGGATCGGCAGTGCCGTCGCCGGGATTGAGGTCAGCACCGTGGCGATGATCCTGCTGATCCTTGTCGCCATCGCCTATCTCAGCGAAGTGACCTCCAACACCGCGTCCACCGCCGCCTTCCTGCCGATTCTGGGGGCGGTGGCGGTTGGTCTGGGTCTGGAAGCACAGGTCCTGACCGTGCCGGTGGCACTGGGGGCTTCGATGGCCTTCATGATGCCCGTGGCCACACCGCCCAATGCGATCGTGTTTTCCTACGACCGGATGCGCCTGTCGGACATGGTGCGCGCGGGCGCGGCGCTGAAGGTCATCGGTATCGCCACGGCTTTCGCGGTATTCATGCTGGTCGGCCCCGATGTACTGGGATTCAGCCTGGGGGACGGCTAAGCTGCGGCCGGAAAGGAGCCGCCGATGATCGCCTGGCTTGCCGGCTGGACCAAACGCAAGGATGCCCTGTTCACCGCATTGGCGGCAGCCGCGGGCGGCGGGGTGCGCCTTCCGGCGATCGGGCTGTCCCTGCGCGGCTTCTCTGAAAGCGGTGCCCGCGCCCGCGCCGCGCTTGCGGTGGCCAAACGTCAGCCGCACGGACGCGCGGGACGGTGGCTGAAGCTTCAGCTGATCCGCGCACAATACAACTGGTCACGGCATTATTTCACCCGCCACCCGGAACGCGTAGCCGCCTGCTGGAACGGACTGACCGGCTCCCGCCGGGCGTTCATGGAAGGCGCGCGCGATGCGGGGGCCGCACGGCTCTACCTTGAACTGGCCCCTTTCCCCGGGCGGGTCACGCTGGACCATACCGGGGTGAACGCCCGGAACAGCCTGCCGCGCGATCCGGCGTTTTACCGCGGCTGGGCCAACACTCCGGAACGCCGGGGCGAAGGCTGGCGGGCGCTGGGGAAAAACCTGACCGCGCGGGCTTCGCGCCGTACCGATGTGGGGCAGGCGGGGGCGGACGCCCTGCACGGTGCCGGGCCCTTCCTGTTTTGTCCGTTGCAGGTGCCCAATGACAGCCAGATCACGCTCTTCTCCGGCTGGGTCGGCAGTGTGGCCGGAATGCTGGAAGCCCTGGCCGGGGCCAGCGACGCCCTGCCCGAAGGCTGGCATCTCCGGGTGAAAGAGCACCCCTCCGCGAAGACCTCGCTTGCCGGTGCGCTGGGGCGGGCGGTGGCACGGGCAAACGGCCGGATCGTGGTGGACAACGCCACCGATACCTTCGCCCAGGTGGCGGCTTCCGGCGGGGTCATCACCATCAATTCCTCGGTCGGGTTACAGGCGTTTTTCCACGACAAGCCGGTTCTGGTTCTGGGGCAGGCCTTCTTTGCCATCCCCGGTCTGACCACCCCCGTCAGCGGCCCCGACGCCCTGCGCACCGCCCTTTCCGCCCCGGCGGATGCGGGGTTCGATCCGGCCCTGCGCGCGGCTTTCATGAACTACCTCGACCAGGTCTATTACCTCAGGGTCGTCGATACCCCCGCGGGCCTGCGGCTGGACGGCAACGCCATTGCGCAAAAGCTGGCGGCTGCCCGCGCCGCTGTGTGAAGCCTCTTTCGCCGCGCCCCCCTTTCGGGTATGGCTGCCCGCGCTAACGCGAAAGACGCAAGGAGACCCTGATGGGCTATAAGGTCGCTGTCGTGGGCGCCACGGGCAATGTGGGCCGCGAAATGCTGAACATCCTGGCCGAGCGCCAGTTCCCCGTGGATGAGATTGCCGCGCTTGCCTCGCGCCGCAGCCTCGGCACCGAGGTCAGCTTTGGCGACACCACCCTGAAAACCCGGAATCTGGAGCAATTCGACTTCTCCGGCTGGGACATTGCGCTGTTCGCCATCGGCTCCGATGCCACGAAGGACTACGCGCCCAGGGCCGCCAAGGCGGGCTGCGTGGTGATCGACAACAGCTCGCTCTACCGCTACGATCCGGATGTGCCGCTGATCGTGCCCGAAGTGAACCCACAGGCGATTCACGGCTATGCGAACAAGAACATCATCGCCAACCCGAATTGCTCAACCGCGCAGATGGTGGTGGCGCTCAAACCGCTGCACGACCGCGCCACGATCCGGCGCGTGGTCGTCAGCACCTACCAGTCTGTCTCCGGCAGCGGCAAGGACGCGATCGACGAGCTTTGGGACCAGACCAAGGGCATGTACGTGCCCGGCCAGGAAGTCGCGCCCAGCGTCTATCCCAAGCAGATCGCGTTCAACGTGATCCCGCATATCGACGTGTTCCTCGACGACGGATCGACCAAGGAAGAATGGAAAATGGTCGCCGAGACGAAGAAGATCGTCGATCCTGCGATCAAGGTCACCGCCACCTGCGTGCGGGTCCCGGTTTTCGTCGGTCATTCCGAGGCGATCAACATCGAATTCGAGGAGTTCCTCGACGAAGACGAAGCCCGCGACATCCTGCGCGAAGCCCCCGGCATCATGGTGGTCGACAAGCGTGAGGATGGCGGCTACGTCACGCCAGTGGAATGCGTGGGCGATTTCGCCACCTTCATCAGCCGTATCCGGCAGGACAGCACCATCGAAAACGGCCTCAACCTGTGGTGCGTCAGCGACAATCTGCGCAAGGGCGCGGCGCTGAACGCGGTACAGATTGCAGAGCTTCTGGGCCGCGAGGTTCTGAAAAAGGGCTGATTTCCGCCCATTTCGTCACGAACCCGGGGGCGCCTTAAGGCGCCCCTTGTATTTCGCACCCTCCGGGTCCCAACTTTCACCCATACCGACCGGAGATCCTGCATGCGTAAATTGCCCTTTTTTCTTGCCCTGCTTCCCCTGCCCGCCCTGGCCGACGACATCGCACTGAACGGAACCGTCAGCGCCGTGACGCTTTATCCCCAAGGGGCAACGATTACCCGTGAGATGCCCTTTTCCATGCCGGCAGGCCAGCACCGGCTGATCCTGACGGATCTGCCCCGCGACACACCCCTGGAACGGGTCCGCGTTTCGGTGACCGGCGCACGGATGGGCGGCGTGACAACGCGGGCGGATTTCGTCCCTCCCCGCGATATTACCGACCCCCCTGCCCTGGCGCAGGCCCGTGCCCGCGTCGAGGCCGCCGAGAACGCCCTGCGCGCCGCCCGCGCCGAGGTAGAGACGATCCGGCTCGAACAGACTGCGGCGCAGGCCCAGGTGAATTTTCTCGGATCCCTGTCCGGGACCGGGGCGGATCTGAGCGCCGATGCCGTGCGCAGCCTCGCCACAACCGTGGCGCAAGAGACCCTTTCCGCTCTGCGCGCCGCCCATGATGCCGCCCAGCGAGCCGGGGCCACCGAGCGCGCGCTCATACCGCTGGAGGAGGATCTGGAGAACGCCAAACAGGCCATGGCGGCATTGGTGCCCGACGAGGGTCCGCGCGCAATGCTGTCGGTGGCGGTCTCGGCGGAGACTCCGGCCCAAGGCATGCTGAGCGTCACCTACACCATCCCGGAGGCTGGCTGGACCCCGGTTTACGACCTGCACCTGACCCGCGCGACCGGCGCGCTGACGATCACCCGTGGTGCGTTCATCGAACAGCACACCGGCGAAAACTGGAACGGAGTGACACTGACCCTTTCCACCACACGCCCCAGCGAACAGACCGCCCCAAGCGAGATCGTCCCGCTGTTGCGCCGTATCTTCGACCCGCAGCCGATCGCCCCCAAAGCCCGGCTGATGGCCGATGACGCCCCGATGGCGCTTGCCGAATCCGCCCCGATGACCGCGCAGGCGGATTTCGATGGGATCTCGGTTAGTTACGGGTATTCCGCGCCGGTCAACATCGCCACCGGGGCGGACCGTCTGCGGCTGATCCTTGGAGAGATTTCCCTGCCCGCAGCTCTTCGGGCAGAGGCCGCGCCACTGTGGGACAGCAGTGCCTTCCTGGTAGCACGGGCCAGGAACGACACGGGTGAACCGCTCCTGCCCACGGGGCATGCGATGTTTTACCTCGACGGGCGCTTCGTCGGCCAGCAGCCCCTGGACCTGATCCCGGCAGGGGCGGAGGCACAGTTTGCCTTCGGCCCGATCGACGGGTTGCGCCTGACCCGAACCGTGATCCGCAACGAAGGCGACCGGGGCCTGATCTCCAGGTCGGAGGAATGGCAGGAAACGGTACGCCTGAAGGTGGAAAACCTTACCGGAGACAACTGGCCGCTGCGGGTCGTCGACCGTATCCCCTATGCCGAGCAGGAAGATCTGAAGATTACCTGGTCCGCCAGCCCCGAACCGGCGGAAACCGACCCGGACGGCAAGCAGGGGGTCATGGCGTGGACCTTCGACCTACAGGCGGGCGCTACCCGGCAAATCGAGCTGACCCACCGCATGAGCTGGCCGGAAGGCAAGATCCTGCGCTAGAAACGGCCCGGGCGCAACACCTCGCAATCGGTGACGCAAACGACACCGAGGTGACGCTCCAGGACGGCGAACGCGGCCTCCAGCAGCGGCTGGAGGCGGTCCTCGGACAGGATGCATATCACGCAGACCATCCCGCCGGCCCGGCTGACCTGCCCCTCGCGGCTCCATTCCCCCGAGCGGCCATAGCCCCCCAGAACCGGCAGGATGGTGTAGCCCGCCACTCCGGCCTCTTTCAGCGCACGGACCAGGCGGCGTTCCATCGGGGCCTCTATGGTAATTTCGACACGTTTCGCCTCATGGGTCTGCATCGGTTATCCTCCTGTCGTCAGGCTGGCCAGGGCCACATAGGCCGGGATGCCAAGGGTCAGGTTGAACGGGAAGGTTACGCCCAGCGAAAGCGTCAGGTACACAGACGGGTTCGCTTCCGGAAGGGCGACGCGCATGGCCGCCGGAACCGCGATATAGGACGCCGACGCCGCCAGCGTCATCAGCAACACGACACCCCCGGTCGAAAGATTCAGCGCCAGCCCGGCAGCCAGCCCGAACAGACTGCCCACAAGCGGCATGAGAACGCCAAAGGCCAGAAGGCCGGGGGTAATCACCTTGCCGCTGGCACGCAGGTTACGCCCGGCGACAAGCCCCATGTCCAGCAGGAAAAGGCACAGTACCCCCTTGAACGGGGCCACGATGAAGCTGTCGATTTCCGCCAACCCCTCGGGCCCGGTGATCCAGCCGATTGCAAACGCCCCGACCAAAAGCACGATGGACCCGTTGAGCAGGATCTCCCGCCACAGCCCCGCGTCGATCCCGCCGCCACCGCCCTTGCGAACCACCAGCCAAAGTGCCGCGAGAATCGCCGGGGCCTCCATGATCGCGGCGACGGCAACCATGTAGCCTTCCGCCCCGATACCACGGCTGGCCAACACCGAACTGGCGGCAACGAAGGTCACGATGGAGATGGAGCCGTAATGCCCCGCCACCGCGCCCGCATCCACGACGCTCAGCCGTGTCATGGCCCGCAAAAGCGCGAAGGCCACGAAGGGCAGCAGCACGGACAGTACAATCCCTGTCCCCAAAGACAGAATCAGCGTGCCATCCAGGCCGTGGCCGGCCACGCTTGCCCCCCCTTTGAAACCGATGGCAAAAAGAAGATAGATCGACAGCGCCTTTGCCGCGGCCTCCGGCACGCTGAGATCGGAACGCGCCAGGGCGGCCGCACCACCCAAGGCAAAAGACAGGATGATCGGCGAAATCAGGTTTCCCGCCGCAAGATCGAGTATGTCGGACACAAGACCCTCCCCGGTTTTCTAAGGACATAGAGCCGGGTGGCGCGTGTTTAATCCTAGACCGGCAAAAATGCCTTTTCCGTTTCGTCATAATACTCGACCGCACCGGCGCCGATGTCATTCCAAAGCGCATGCACGGTCAGGTCGCCCGCCTCCACGGCCTCACGCACGAAGGGGAAGGTCATCAGGTTGTTCAGAGAGGCCAGAACACCTTCCTTTTCCATCGCGCGCAGCCGCTCGGCTTCGTTCCCGATATGGGCAAGCCGCTCATAGGTCGGGCGCAGGATATCCATCCAGCGGCCGATAAAGCTGCTTTTTTCCTCCAACTCCGGTGCTTTGCCCGAACACATGTCATGGCAGCCGCGCACACCGCCACAATTCGAATGCCCCAGAACCAGAATATGCGGCACCTTGAGTTGCGTCACCGCGTATTCCAGCGCCGCCGAGGTCCCGTGATGGTCGCCGTCCGGCGCGTGCGGGGGAACCAGGTTGGCGATATTGCGGTGTATGAAAAACTCCCCCTCGTCGGCACCAAAGATCGAGGTCACATGTACCCGCGAATCGCAGCACGAGATCACCATCGCCCGAGGGTGCTGGCCTTCCTGTGCCAGGCGGCGATACCACGCCTTGTTGTCGACGAAGGTCGTCGCCCGCCAGCCCTGATACCGCTGAACCAGATAGCCCGGCAAAGGTTTCGCATGCTGCATCTGTGCCTCCATGGTGTTCCGCCGGACATCTGTAAGGAGCATTTGCGCCAAGTTCGAGCGATTTCTTGCCGCGCGGGAAACCGGGTGTCGAGTTTCTCTCCCCCAATCTGCCAAAGGGGAGCGAGCGAATTTACGCGTGGGAAGGTCGGTGGCACGAATTTCCGTTTTGCGACAGAATGAGACCCTGTCCATGGATGTCGAGCAGATTGCGGATCTCTATATCGGGCTGGGTGAGGCACGCGCAAACCGGCTGATCTCCGCAGCGATGCGGGTGTTGCACACGGATATCCGCACACTGACGGACAGCCACCGGCCCGACCCGGAAGTCGCGTTGCGCGCCTCTGATCTTGCCGGGACGCTGGGTCTGACGGGGTTGTCGCGCCGCCCTCGCGGTGGAGCAAGCCGCCCGGTCGCAGGATACGCATGCGACCCGGGTCACCCGGCACCGGATGCAGGCGATCGCCCGGCGCACACAGGACATCGTGAAGGCGCTTGACGAACGCACCGCCTGAACCCGCTTGCGGGCGCACGCAAAGGGCGTAGTTTGAGCCAATCCAACAACAAGAGAGGCCAGCATGCCCGCCAGTTTCGCACCCGCCACCGCACGAACCATCCCACTGCACGTGATCGAAGAGTCCGCTCTGGCGAGCTGGTGCGCCGCACTGCCCGATGCGCAGGCGGCATGGCTGAAGGCCACCGGGTTTTCCGCCGCCCTTGGGGAGGTTGCACTGCTGCCCGATACGCAAGGCGGGATTTCAGCGGCGGTCGCCGGGTTCGGGACCGCGGCCAAACGGGCGCGCGGGCGGTTTCACATCGCCGCCGCGGCGCCAAAACTGCCGGAGGGCACTTACCGGATCGCCACCTTTCCAGAGGCGGGCGACCCGGCGCAAGAAGCCCTTGGCTGGCTGCTGGCCGGCTACTGTTTTACCCGCTATCGCGACCGGGGGGGGCTGAAGGCCAGGCTGGTCGCCCCCGATGACGTCGACGCCGCGCGGCTGGAAACCATCGCTGCCGGGGAGTTCCTGACCCGTGACCTGATCAACACGCCCGCCGCCGATATGGGCCCCGATGCCCTGGAGGAGGCCACTGCCGGCCTTGCCGCCCGCCACGACGCGGCCTTTACCTCCATTCGGGGCGATGCCTTGCTGGACCGGAATTTTCCATTGATTCACGCCGTGGGCCGTGCCGGTCCGCAGGCCCCACGCCTTCTGGACCTGCGCTGGGGCAAGATGGGCCCGGCCCTGACACTGGTCGGCAAGGGGGTGTGTTTCGACACCGGCGGGCTGAACCTGAAACCCGCCGGCTCCATGGGTCTGATGAAAAAGGACATGGGCGGCGCGGCCACCGTGCTGGGGCTGGCAAGAACGATCATGACCCTGAAGTTGCCGCTGCGTTTGCGGGTGCTCGTCCCGGCGGTGGAAAACAGCGTCGCTTCCGCCTCCTTCCGCCCCCAAGACATCCTGACCGCCCGTAACGGCCTGACGGTGGAAATCAACAATACCGATGCCGAAGGGCGCCTTGTGCTGGCCGACGCGCTGGCGCTGGCCGCCGAGGAAAGGCCGGACATGCTCGTCTCCATGGCAACGCTGACCGGGGCGGCACGGGTTGCCGTGGGGCCGGACATCGCCCCCTATTACACCGGCTCGGACAAGTGGGCGCATGTGCTGGGCCGCACCGCCCGGCAAGAGGCCGACCCGGTCTGGCGAATGCCGTTCCACACCCCCTACGAGACAATGATCGAACCCGGCATCGCCGATCTGGACAACGCTCCGGGCGGGGGATTTGCCGGGTCCGTCACGGCAGCCCTATTCCTGCGCCGCTTCGTGGCCGAGGTTCCGTACATACATTTCGACATCTACGGCTGGCAGCCCGCTGACGCGCCCGCCCGGCCCAAAGGTGGCGTTGGCCAGGGCGCGCGCGCGCTGCTGGCCGCACTGCCCGAAATGCTGGAGATCTGAACATGGACCCCCGCATCACCCCGGCCAATGCCCATGTCGCGGCCCGCAGCCTCGAGGGTCGGCTGCAGGCCCCCCGTTTCGTGGACCCGAAGGCCCGGCGCATCGGCCCGCCGGTCGCGGACCTGCTGCGCACCCCCGCAGGCCTACGGGACCGGCAATTGCTGCACGGAGAAAGTTTCGAGGTCCTGGAAATCCGCGACGGGTACGCCTTTGGACAGGCCGGGCGGGACGGTTATGTCGGCTACGTCACGGCCGAGGCGCTGACCGATCTGCCAGAGCCGACCCATATCGTCGCGGCGCGCGCGACCCACGCCTACCCCGCACCCGACATGAAACGTCCCGAGCTTTGCGGTCTGAGCTTTGGAACCCGGCTGAGGGTGGTCTCCGCCTCGGGAAATTTCTTTGAAACGGCCGAGGGCTGGTTCGTGCCCAAACCGCATCTGCGCCCGGCCAATGCGCCTTTCAAGGACCCGGTGACCATTGCGCAACTGTTCTTTGGCACACCCTACTTATGGGGGGGGAATTCAGCCTGGGGAATTGATTGCTCGGGGCTGGTCCAGGCGGCATATCTGGCCTGCGGCCTGCCCTGCCCCGGCGACAGCGACCAGCAGGAGGAAACCCTTGGCACCGCCCTGCCGCCGGACAGCCCGGTCCAGCGCGGCGATATCCTGTTCTGGAAAGGGCATGTGGCGCTGGCGGTGGACGATCGCGTGATGATCCATGCCAACGCACACCACATGGCTGTGGCTTATGAACCCGTTGCCGATGCCATCGCGCGGATCGTGGCACAAGGCGACGGGCCATTGACCCACCACAAGCGCCTGCTGCTTTAGGCGACTTTCAGGAGGGACTTCAGAATGGGCGCCCGAACGGGCCTGGCCTGCAACTGGTCCAACAGATCGGCCAGGCCTTGCTCTTCCACGAGACGCGCGGCCTCTTCGGGCGAGAACCAGCGTCGCTGACGTTGGGGCTTCTCTTTCCACCGCCGCTCCACCCGGTCCACGACCAGGGGATAGATCACCACCTCACAGGGCAAAACACCGCCCTCCTCCAGCCGCTTTTCATAGCTGAAATGACCCATCGCCTCGCTCAGGATCCTGCCGCGCACGCCAGCCTCTTCCAACGCCTCGATCTCGGCGGCTTCCCAAGGGGCCTTGCCTTCCATCGGCCAGCCCTTGGGCAACACCCAGCGCCGTCTGCGGCGGGACGTAACCAGCAGAACCTTGATTTTCCCGTTTTTGCGGCGCCGGAAAGGCAGCGCCGCAACCTGCTGACCATTTGACACGATACCCTACCCTGCCCGTTTATTGTCTTTACAACATTATAGCGCAAAACGGCACTCCTGACAGGAGGTCATCGAAATTTCACAAATGGATTCAGACGGCCGCATCTTCCCCGAAGATACTTTCCCGGTGCCGGGCCAGGTAAATCCGAAGCCAGGGGGTATAAGCTCCGGCGTTTTCCTCAACCTCGCGCATCAGATCCGGCAGGGCGATCCAGCGGGCATCCATCACCTCATCGGGGTTCAGGTCCAGCTTCAGGTCAGGGCCGGCCGGGGCGGTGAAGATATCCACGATCTCGTGCTCGACCAGGCCGTTGCCCACGTCGGCGCGGTATTCGACGCGGTCCCGGTGCGTCAGGGTCAACCCGGTGATCCCGAGTTCCTCCCGCAGGCGACGGGTGGCGCAGTCTTGCGCACTTTCGCCCCAGTCGGGGTGCGTACAGCAGGTATTCGCCCAAAACCCCGGCGTGTGGTACTTGCCCAGCGCCCGGCGCTGGATGAGAACCTTGTCGCCCTCCATCACGAAGACCGAGATCGCCTTGTGCGGGAGACCCTTCCGATGGGCTTCCAGTTTCTCGACAGGGGTGAGTTCGCCATTGACCCAGGCCGGGATCATCACGCTCATGTCCGCAGCGGCGACACGAGGCCCGTCAGGTGGGCGATGTTCTTGATCCCGATCCTGAGATGCGCCAGCGGGCGTTTCCTGACCAGCTTCTTGTTCATGTAAGCCTCGAAGGTCAGGCGTTGCACATCCACATCATGGCACAGCGAAACGAAACGCTCACGCCGCTCATCGGTGTGGTAATAGGAATCCTGCATCGCCTGCAGCGCGCGGAAGACATTCTTGTGTTCCTTCATGAAGGTCCGGCGCGCCAGTTGCAGATCCTGCGCCCGGCCCGAAGCCAACGCGGCCTGTACCGCCTGCGCGGCCACGCGGCCACCGTACATGGCATAGTAAATCCCTTCACCCGAAGATGGCGCCACAACCCCGGCAGCATCGCCGGCCAGCACCACGTCACGGTCGTTATCCCACTTGTCCAGCGGCCTGAGAGGGATCGGCGCGCCCTCCTTGCGCAGGGTTTCGCATTGGGCCAGACCGGCGCGCTGGCGCAGTTCCGCGGTGGCTTCCTTCAGGTCGAAACCGTCCACACCCGTTCCCATTCCGACCGAGCAGGTCTTCCCGTGCGGAAATACCCAGCCATAGAAATCGGGGGAAATGCGGCCGTCATAGATTACATCGCAACGGTTGGGGGCATAGTTTCCAACCGCTTCGGGGGCGTCGATGATCTCATGATAGGCGATCACATAGGGGATCTTGTCTCCGCCGGGCACCTCGGCCCGCGCAACGTCGGAACGCGCCCCGTCGGCACCGATGACATATTGCGTTTGCAGATGCTTTTCCTCGCCGCTTTGCTTGTCGCGGAAAACGAGGGCGGTCCGGCCCTCATCCCGTTCGAGTCTCAGGAAGGTGCCGGTAAAGCGGTGCGCCCCGGCCTTCTCGGCCCGCGCGCGCAGAAAAGGGTCGAAATCCTTGCGATCCACCATGCCGACAAAGCCGTTCTCGATCGGAATATCCACGTAGCGACCGGTGGGCGAAATCATCCGCGCGGTGTCGATCTTGGCCACAAGCTGTGCGTCGCGGATGTCGAAATCCTTCATCAGGCGCGGAGGAATGGCCCCGCCGCAGGGTTTGATCCGGCCTTCCCGGTCCAGAAGCGCCACGCGTTTGCCCACGCGGGCGAGATCCTCGGCTGCGGTGGCCCCGGCGGGTCCGCCCCCAACAACGACTACATCATAGCTCATTCTCATCACTCCCCGGGAACCAGCCCCGCGTTTTCGGTTGTCGGCCGCTTGCCGTCCATGATCCGGATCGCCATCCACGCGGACAGGCAAAACAGGATCGCCTCTGCCAGGAACACCACGCCGAAGGCCGGTGCGTCACTCATCACGGTCCTCAGGGTATCGGCGGAGGCGGCCCCCAAAAGGCCCCCAAAACCGGCGGCAATCGCCTGCGCCGCCCCCCAAAGACCCATGCGCGTACCCTCACGGGCCTCCCGGCCTTCGCCAGCCAGCGCCATCATCGCCCCGATAGCCGCCACCGCGAACATGCCGTTGAAGACCCCCATCGTCACGACCGCAGGTATCAGCGGCAGGTGCGGCGCATAGATCCCCAGCGCCGCAACCCCCAGCAGCGCCGCCGCCGACCCAAAGCACCCCGCCACAACCCAGGCCCGCAACGACCCGATGCGCAGCCCGGTGGACCCGATCCCCACCACGATCATGCCAAGGAAAACGCCCCCGTTCTGCGCCCCGGACAGCGAGGTGGATTGCCCCGGCGTGAACCCGAACACCAGCCCGGAATAGGGTTCGAGGATCAGTTCCTGCATGAAATAGGCGGACATGGAAAGAAACACGAACAGGGTGAAGTTACGCGCCTTTCGTTCCCCCCAAACCTCCTTCAGCCCGTCCCGGAAGGGCATCTCATCGGGTTCACGGCGGACGATCACGCGACGTTCGATCCCCCATACCGCCAGAGAGGTCAGGATCACCGCGCCGATCGTGACGGTTGCGACAATCTCCATCAGCAACCGGGGCGAATACGGATCCAGGAACATCCCGACAGTCCCCGCGGTAACGGCAATACCCGCGATCATCATCAGCCAGGTTATGGTGGCCGCCGCCCCCCGGCGCTCCGGTGCGGTGGCTGTCGCCAGAAGCGCCAGAAGCGAAGTCCCCGACGCCCCGACCCCAAGCCCGATCAGCGTATAGGCCAGAACCGACAGGAACAGGCCCGGCCAGAAGTGATCGGCCATCACCAGCACGCCGGATGCCGCTGCGAACCCGCCCAGAGCCAGAACGGCCATGCCCCCGACGATGAACCGCGTCCGCCGCCCGCCGGTATCCGACAGAAACCCCCAGCTTGGGCGCGAAATCTGGATACCGTAATGCAGTGCCACCAGCATCCCCGGCAGAACAGCGGGCAGGGCCAGTTCCACCACCATCAGGCGGTTCAGCGTCGAGGTCGTAAGCACCACGATCGCGCCCAAGCACATCTGCACCAGGCCGAGACGAACGATCTGGAGCCAGTTCAGCGTCATCACGCCCCCCCGAGAGAGCGAATCGCAAAGGCCGAAATCATCATGCCGGTCACGTAAAGACCCACACCCACGCCGTTATACCAGGGGGCCTTCCCCTTCGGGTCCCGCATCATCACCGACATGGCCCAGAACTGCACCACAAGCACGGCGCTCACACCGGCGGCATGCCACGGGCGGTCCCACAACGTCAGAAGGCCGATCACCACCACTTGCGGCACCGCCATCACGACGCTGGCAACCCAGGCGGCCTTTTCCGGCCCCAGCGTCACCGGCAGGGAGTTCACGCCCATCTGCCTGTCGCCTTCGAGAGCCTTGAAATCGTTCAGCGTCATGATTCCGTGCGCACCGATGCCGTAAAGCAGCGCGACGATCACCACATGCCCCGACGGTGCCCCGGCGGACAGAACCGCCGCGCCGGTAAACCATGGCAGAGTCTCGTAAGACAGCCCCACAAGGCCGGGCCCCCACCAGCCGGATTTCTTCAGCCGCACGGGTTCGGCGGAATAGGCCCAGGCCGCCAGCACGCCCAGCACGGTCGCCCCGAACCCCCACGGGCCAAGCTGCCAGCCGATCACCAGCGCCAGCAAGGACATGGTCAACGCAATATAAAGCCCCCAGCGCCCCGGAATCCGGCCCGACGGGATCGGGCGGTAAGGTTCGTTTATGGCGTCTACGTGGCGGTCGCACCAGTCGTTGGCCGCCTGGCTCATGCCGCACACGACCGGCCCGGCCAGGAAAACCCCCAGCGCCACCAGCCCCGGACGAGACAGAGGCGACACACCAGACGATACCGTGCCACACAGATACGCCCACATCGGCGGAAACCACGTGATGGGCTTGATCAGCGTCAACATCGCGGCGGGTTCCGGCCACTGCCGGGCGGAGGCGTTGGAAAGATCGGTCATATGCACGTTTGCCCGCGGGGCATGGTCCTGTTCTGCGCGGCGTCAGTCCGCCGCGGCGTTTCTGTTCAGAAGCCCGTATTTACGCAGCTTCACGTAAAGGCTCTGGCGCGAAAGCCCAAGCATCTCGGCCGCAGCGACACGGTTGTTGCGCGTCAGTTCCACCGCCGTTTCGATGCACATCTTTTCCACCACATCCGTGGTTTCGGCCACAATGTCCTTTAATGACGCGGTCCCGACCAGTTCCATCACGCTGCGCACCGCATCGTCGGAAACGGCGACACCGGGCTTGCGGACGACTTCCATGCGGCTGGCATCCCGAATCACGAAGACCAGCGCGGGATGCGCGACGTCAGCCAGATGGGTCACCGAAATCTCAACCGAGACCTGCGCGCCGTAATCCCCGGCGAGTTTGGTCGCAAACATCCGCATCTGTCCGGACCGAATGGCATTTTCCACCAGAACCCGCAGATCCACGCTGCCCCGGACCAGATAATCCGCCAGCGAATGCCCTTTGACCGAGGACATGTCCGGCGCATCGGCAAGCCCGAGGAAACTGTCGTTGGCCGAAAAAATGATGCCGTCCGTATCGGTGAACACGATGGCGTCAACCCCCGTGTGATACATCGCACCCAGCCCTTCGGTCAGATCGTCCGATACGCCGACGGCGGCGATGGCGGGTTCAACACGGCAGAGGATAAGCTGATCCCCCGCCGCGCGAAACGCCTTTGGCGTGACAAGAACGCGCAGTTCGCTGCGGCGCAGGTGCAGATCCAGCGGGCGCACGGTGTCGTCCCGGGCGCTGGCGGCAAGCTCTTGCAGGAATTCGCCCTGACGCCGGCCCTCGAACTCCTGCGCCAGAACCTGTCCCATCAGATCCTCGCGCGGCAGACCGATCAGGGCAGACGCCGCCGGGTTGACATCCACGACCCGCCCGGCCCCCACCGATATCAGCACGAAAGCCTCGGACGTGGCCTCCAGCAAAACCCTGTACCTTGTGTCGTATTCGCGCTGGACCTCGTAATCCCGCTCCAGCGCCATCTGGGCCTCGATCAGCTGCATCTGCATCTCAGCGATCGGGCGCAAATCCCGCCCCATCATAAGAAGCACGGTTTCATCGGGTCCGATCAGGTGAAAGGTATAGCGGATCGGAAATTCCCACTGCTCCTTGTCGCAATGGTTCAGTTCCACCACCGGCTTTTCCGCATCCCGCCCGTCCGCGAAAGCGGCCAGTTGCCGCTCCAGCTTGGGCTGGCTGTCAGAGGTCAGAAAATCGCGCAGGTTCTCCCCTTCCCAGGAGCTGAGATCGCCGAAACCCGGATGCGTCGGGTTGACCAGAACCGACAGTACGCGCCCTTCCCTCGAAATCACGAGCGACAGGTCAGCCGCATGGGTAATGATATCCCCCAGCAGTTCCGGCGCGATCAGGGGAATCGCGCCGCTGGCAAGAAATCTGGACCCGCGGGAACTCACCGCATCGCTCCTTTGGCAGCCGTCATCGCGCACTCTCTCGCTGTGTGGCATGCAGGGCGGCCTTCATCCCGCAAAGGCGCACCGCCTCACGCGGGTCCGAGGTGGCGAAATCCGCCCCCGTGACCGCCCGCGCATCCCTGACCTGTTCGAGGATCGGTCCGCCGATCACGACCGGAACCGCCGCGGCACAGGCCCCGCGCAAACTGCGGACAAGGGCGCAAAGAACCGGCACGGGGGTCGCTCCCGACGCGGAAATCGCAACCATGTCGAAACGGCGCTGCCCGATCTTTTGCAAGATCTCTTCCTCATCTTGCCCCAGGCACAACGAAACGGACAGGCCAAGCCTGCGAAACTGGCTGGCCGCCGCGATGCCGCCCAGAGTATGAAACTCATTAACGGGAACAACAATCAGAATGTTGGGGGCGTCAGGGGACACGGGGCCGTTTTCCGACCACAGCCGCCCCGCATCGTGCAGCAGCGCCTGCAGACGTGCCGCCGCCAGGGTAACCTCGGCAAAGCCCAGATCATCCTGCGCCCAGCGATCGCCCAGAACCCGCGCGGCGGCGGGGGCGTACCCATCCATGACCGCTGCGGCCGAAACCCCGTGGCCACGCAAAACCTCCAGCGCCGGGGTCTTCAGGTTGCCGCCCGGCCGCAGAAGGGCCGCGCAAAACGCGGTGAGCAACTCTGCCTCAACCCTTTGTCCGGACAGATGCGTCTTGGACGCAAGCGCCGAAAGAACCTGCGATACGAGCGATTCCACCCCCCCCGGACGCGAGGGGGCTTCCCATTGTTCGGACGGTACCGTTTCGGCCATGTTCAGCCTCCCAGAAGACCGACTCGTCCCCATGGACCTGAAGGCCCGCCCCCTGCGCCGCACACCGGGTGCGCCAAGATGTCAGCAGGAGTTGACACGGGTGGTCCCTTCACAAGCCCGGAATCATCCATAATACGGTTAACTCCAAATAAAAACGGGGATTTTTCCCCATCCGGCACGTCAAAACACAACGCCAGACGTGGAAGAGTGTAAACTCAAAAAGTGTAAATTACAATTGACACTTTCCGGAAAGCGGGCTTAGGTTGAGGCTTGCCACCGCCTGTCAGGGAGTCGGAGGATGTCAGACATGCGAAAGCACGCCGCGCCTGCGGTGCAACTCTACACGCCGGAACAGCGCCGCCGCCGCGATGAAAGCGTCTGGACCATCGTGCAGGGGGTCTTGGCCCCGCTTCAGTTTCTCGTCTTCCTCGTGTCGCTGGTTCTCGTCGTGCGCTATCTCGCCACCGGAACCGGATACCAGGCGGCCACGATCTCCATCGTGGCGAAAACCCTCATCCTTTACACCATCATGATCACCGGCGCGATCTGGGAAAAGGTCGTGTTCGGCAAGTACCTGTTCGCGCCTGCCTTCTTCTGGGAAGACGTGTTCTCGATGCTGGTGATCTCGTTGCACACCGCGTATCTTTATGCGCTCGCGACCGGCGATTTCGGCCATACCGCCGAGATGGGGATCGCGCTTGCGGCCTATGCCGCCTATGTCATCAACGCCGGACAGTTCCTGTGGAAGCTGCGCATGGCGCGCCTGCAGGGGGAGGCAACGTCTTGACCGTCGATACACCCGTTCCCGCGCGCGGTTGCCGCGACGCGGCGGTTCTGAAGGAACGCGGCCAGCGTGAAGTTTTTTGCGGCCTCACCGGCATCATCTGGTTGCATCGCAAGATGCAGGATGCCTTTTTTCTGGTGGTCGGATCACGCACCTGTGCGCACCTTCTGCAAAGCGCGGCGGGCGTGATGATCTTTGCCGAGCCGCGCTTCGGCACCGCGATTCTCGAGGAAAAGGATCTTGCCGGGCTGGCTTGCGCGAACGAGGAACTCGACCGCGAGGTGGAGCGCCTGCTTTCCCGCCGCCCGGACATCCGTCAGCTTTTCCTTGTCGGGTCCTGCCCGTCCGAGGTCATCAAGCTGGACCTTCACCGCGCCGCCGAACGGCTGACCCGCAAATATGCCCCCCATGTGCGGGTCATCAATTTCTCCGGCTCCGGGATCGAAACCACTTTCACCGAAGGGGAAGATGCCTGTCTCGCCGCGATGGTCCCGGCTCTGCCCGACACCGGGGAGCGACAGCTTCTGATGGTCGGCGCGCTGCCCGACGTGGTCGAGGACCAGGCGCTGTCGCTGCTTTCCGAGATGGGCATTGCCCCGGTGCGCTGCCTGCCCGCCGCCCGCACGGACAAGACGCCGGGCGTGGGGGAGAATACCGTCGTCGCCCTGACCCAACCTTTCCTGAATGAAACCGCCGCGCACCTGGAGCGGCGCGGCGCGCGCATCCTGTCCGCCCCGTTCCCCTTCGGCGAAGAGGGGACCACCGCGTGGCTGTGGGCCGTGGCGCAGGAGTTCGGTGTCGACGCCGAAACGTTCACCCGCGTGACGGAAGCCCCGCGCGCCCGCGCCCGCAAGGCCATTGCCGCCGCGACGGAAACGCTGGGCGGCAAGTCCGTGTTCTTTTTTCCCGACAGCCAGCTGGAAATTCCGCTGGCACGGTTCCTGACCCGCGAATGCGGGATGACCGCCGTCGAGGTGGGGACGCCTTTCATCAACAAGCGCATCGTCGGCCCGGAGCTCGACCTTCTGGCCGAGGGTCCTGTTATTTCCGAGGGGCAGGATGTCGACCGCCAACTGGATCGCTGCCGGGCTGCGCGGCCCGACTTGACGGTCTGCGGCCTTGGCCTTGCGAACCCTCTGGAAGCCGAAGGCATGGCGACAAAGTGGGCCATTGAACTGGTTTTCACCCCGGTTCATTTTTACGAGCAAGCCGGTGACCTTGCCGGACTGTTTGCCCGCCCGCTGCGCCGCCGCGCGCTGCTTTCCGGGCTGGAGGGCGCAGCATGAAGCTGACCGTATGGACATATGAAGGCCCGCCTCATGTGGGCGCGATGCGCGTTGCCACGGGCATGAGAGGCCTGCATTATGTTCTGCATGCCCCGCAGGGCGACACCTATGCCGACCTGCTGTTCACCATGATCGAACGGCGCAACCATCGCCCGCCGGTCACCTACACCACCTTCCAGGCCCGCGACCTTGGCGAAGACACCGCCAATCTGTTCAGGACCGCCTGCCAGAGCGCCTATGACCGCCACAAGCCGCAGGCGATGATCGTGGGATCGTCGTGCACGGCGGAACTGATCCAGGACGATCCCGGCGGCATGTCGGAAACGATGGGCCTTCCGGTTCCGATCATACCTCTTGAACTGCCCAGTTATCAGCGCAAGGAAAACTTCGGTACGGATGAAACCTTCTTCCGGATCGTCAAGGCGCTCGCCCGCCCGATGGAGCGCAGCGCCCATATCAGCGCCAACCTCATCGGACCGACCGGTCTGGGCTTCCGCCATCGCGACGACATCACCGAGGTCACCGCGCTGCTGGAGGAAATGGGCATCAGCGTGAACGTCGTGGCCCCGATGGGCGCCACCCCTCAGGACATTACCCGCATGGGGGCCGCCCATTTCAACGTGCTGATGTACCCCGAACACGCGGAGGCCGCCGCCCGCTGGCTGGAACGCAATCTCGGTCAGCCTTACACCAAGGTGGTGCCGATCGGCATTGGCGCGACCCGCGATTTCATCGCCGAGGTTGCCGGGATGGCCGGCGTCGTGCCCAAGGCGGACGATTCCCGCCTGCGGATGCCCTGGTATTCGAAATCGGTCGACTCGACCTACCTGACCGGAAAGCGCGTGTTCCTGTTCGGGGACGCCACCCATGTCAGGGCCATGGCGCGTGTCGCGCGCGATGAGATGGGGTTCGAGGTGGTCGGCCTGGGCTGCTATAACCGTGAATTCGCCCGCGATATCCGCAAGCTCGCCAGGGATTACGGTGTCGAGGCGCTCATCACCGACGATTACCTCGAGGTCGAGAAGACCATCGAGGATCTCGCCCCGGAAATGATCCTCGGCACCCAGATGGAGCGCCATATCGGCAAACGCCTCGGGATTCCTTGCGCGGTGATCTCATCCCCTGTTCATGTGCAGGATTTCCCCGCCCGCTACAGCCCGCAAATGGGGTGGGAGGGCGCGAACGTCCTCTTCGACACGCTGGTGCATCCGCTGGTCATGGGGTTGGAGGAGCACCTGCTGCACATGTTCCGCGAGGATTTCGAATTTCACGATGAGGCCGGAGCCTCCCATCACGGCGGCGCGGTCAGGCTGCGCGCGGTGGAAAGTACGCCAGCCCCGGCGGAGGCACAGCCCGCCACGGCCGCCTCCGACGCCATCGTCTGGCTGTCCGATGCGGAACGGGAACTGAAGAAGATCCCGTTCTTCGTGCGCGGCAAGGCCCGCCGGAACACGGAGAAATTCGCCCTTGAAAAAGGCGTGCAAAAGATCAGCGTCGAAACCCTGTACGAGGCAAAGGCCCACTATGCGCGATGACAGCCACATTCCCGGCTACCGAGTCGTCATTGTCACGCTGGATTCCCACTCCGCGGGGCCGGCCGCGCGGGTAACGGAACGCCTGTCCAGTGATTTTCCGGGTCTCAAGGTCTCGGTCCACGCAGCGGCGACCTGGGCGGAAAACCCGGAGGCGCTTGCCAGGGCCAAGGACGATGTCCTGCACGGGGATATCATCCTTGTGAACCTGCTGTTCATCGAGGAACACATCACCGCCATCCTGCCCGAACTTCAGGCCCGGCGCGACCACTGCGACGCGATGATCGGCATTATCGCCGACAGCCAGATCGTCAGGCTGACGAAAATGGGCGATCTGGACATGACCAAGCCCGCCTCCGGCCCAATGAAGCTTCTCAAGAAGCTGCGCGGGTCGAAAGACGGCAGCAACGGCGCGCCTGCCGCGGGGGCGGGGGAAAAGCAGATGGCGATGCTGCGCCGCCTGCCGAAGATGCTCAAATACGTACCCGGCAAGGCACAGGATCTGCGCGCATGGTTTCTGACCATGCAGTACTGGCTGGGTGGCTCCGACGACAACGTAGAGCAGATGGTCCGCTTTCTGCTGTCGCGTTATGCCCATGAAAAGGCATGGCGCGGGGCCCATTCCGAGGCGCCGATCGACTACCCCGAGGTGGGGCTCTACCACCCTGACATCGAACACCGCATTACCACGGATCCGGCCCGGCTGCCGGCGCCTGGGGCACCGGTCGCCACCGTCGGTCTGCTGCTGATGCGCAGCTATATTCTCGCCTCGGACACGGCTCATTACGACGCCGTCATCCGTGCGCTGGAGGGGCGCAATATCCGGGTCGTCGCTGCATTTGCCGGAGGGCTGGACGCCCGCCCGGCCGTGGACGCCTATTTCAAAACCGAAGACGGCGTACAGATTGACACGCTGGTCTCGTTGACCGGCTTCAGCCTGATCGGCGGCCCGGCCTACAACGACAGCGACGCCGCGGTAGCGGTTTTACAGGGGCTGGATGTCCCCTACGTGGCCGCGCACCCGCTGGAGTTCCAGACGCTTGGCCAGTGGAGCGCCAGTTCCGGCGGGCTTGGCCCGGTCGAGACCACGATGCTGATTGCCCTGCCCGAGCTGGATGGCGCCACCACACCCACCGTTTTCGGCGGCCGCCACGGCCCCGAGGGCTGTCAGGGCTGCCCCCGCTCCTGCCAGTGCAGCAGCGAAACCAAAGCGATGGCCGCCTGTACCGAACGGGTGGAAACCCTTGCCACGCGGGTGGCGAAACTGGCACGGCTGCGCATTTCGGAAGTGACAGAGCGCAAGGTTGCCATCATCCTGTTCGGCTTTCCGCCCAATGCCGGCGCGATCGGCACCGCAGCCTATCTGTCCGTGTTCGAAAGCCTTTTCAACACGCTCCACCGCATGAAGGACGAGGGTTATGACATCGAGCCCCCCGCCACGGTCGACGACCTGCGCCAGGCGGTCATGGACGGCAATGCCAGAACGTTCGGACAGGAAGCCAACGTCGCCGCCCATGTGCCCGCTGACGACATCGTGCGCGGCACCCCTTGGCTGAGCGAGATCGAAACAAGCTGGGGCCCCGCCCCCGGCCGCATCCAATCCGACGGCACCGGCGTGTTCGTTCTGGGCGCACAGTTTGGCAATGTGTTCGTGGGGGTCCAGCCGACCTTCGGCTACGAAGGCGACCCGATGCGCCTTCTGTTCGAAAAAGGCTTTGCCCCGACGCACGCCTTCAGCACCTTCTATCTGTGGCTGAAGAATCACTTCAAGGCCGATGTCCTTCTGCATTACGGGATGCACGGCGCGCTGGAATTCATGCCTGGCAAGCAGGCCGGGATGGGGGCGCGGGACTGGCCCGACCGGCTGATCGGCGACATGCCGAACGTTTATCTTTACGCCTCCAACAACCCGTCGGAGGCAACGCTGGCAAAGCGCCGCTCCAATGCGGTGACGATCACGCATCTGACACCGCCGCTCGCGGCCTCCGGGCTCTACAAGGGGCTTCAGGAACTCAAGGACAGTCTCACCCGCTGGCGCCAGACGGAGCCGGGCTGCCCCACCCGCGACGACCTGGAAGACCTCATCGCCGTGCAGGCCGATGCCGTCGACATGGGCGGCACCCCGCCCGAAGATTTGTGGCTGAAGCTTCTTGAAACCGAGGACGCGCTGATCCCGGACGGGTTGCACGTGGTGGGCCGCCCGGTCACCACCGAAGAGCGGGCAGAGCATCTGCGCGTAATGTGCGACGTCGATGACGACACCCGAGAGCGGGTGGACTACTGGCTGCAACAGGAGACTGAGCTTCCGGCCCTGATGCGCGCCCTTGGCGGTCGCTATATCGCACCTGTCCCCGGCGGCGACCTGATCCGTTCGGCGGATGTGTTGCCCACGGGGCGCAATATCCACGCCTTCGATCCGTTTCGCATGCCGACACAGTTCGCCCTGCAGGACGGGGCGAAACAGGCACAGAAGCTGCTGGACACCCACGCCGAACTGCCGCACACGGTCGCGTTGGTCCTGTGGGGGTCGGACAACATCAAGTCAGACGGCGGGCCAATCGCGCAGGCGCTGGCGCTGATGGGGGCGAAGCCGCGCTTTGACGGATATGGGCGCCTGTCCGGAGCCGACCTGATCCCGCTGGCGGAGTTGGGCCGCCCGCGCATCGATGTCGTGATGACGCTGTCGGGCATTTTTCGCGACCTTCTGCCCCTGCAAACCCGGATGCTGGCCGAAGCCGCGTGGAAGGCCGCAACGGCCGATGAGCCGCCGGAGATGAACTTCATCCGTGCCCATTCTCTGGCCTACGCGGAGAAGATGGGTGTGGACATGGAAACAGCCGCGCTGCGGGTGTTCTCGAACGCGGAAGGCGCCTATGGTTCAAACGTCAACGGGCTGATCGACTCCGGCGCCTGGGGTGAGGAAGACGAACTGGCCGATGCCTACGAGGCCCGCAAGAGCTATGCCTATGGCCGCGACGGCAAATGTGCCGCCAACGCCGCGCTGTTGCAACAGACGCTGAAAGATGTGGACATTGCGTACCAGAATCTCGAAAGCGTGGAGTTGGGCGTCACGACCGTGGACCATTATTTCGACACGCTGGGCGGCATTTCCCGTGCCGTTAAACGGGCCAAGGGCACCGAGGCGGCCGTTTACATCGGGGACCAGACCCGCGGAGAGGGCAAGGTGCGCACATTGCAGGAACAGGTCGCGCTGGAAACCCGGTCACGCAGTCTCAACCCGAAATGGTTTGAAGGTATGCTCAAACACGGGCATGAAGGGGTACGCCAGATTGAGGCTCAGGTCACGAACACGCTGGGCTGGTCGGCCACGACGGGGCAGGTGGAACCCTGGATCTATCAGCGCCTGTCAGAGACTTTCGTGCTGGACGAGGAAATGCGCAAACGCCTTGCCAGCCTGAACCCGGCCGCCAGCGCCCGCATGGCCAACCGCCTGCTGGAGGCCCATGACCGGAATTACTGGCAGCCTGACGCCGAAACGCTGGCCGCCCTTCAAAACGCGGCTGACGAGCTGGAAGACCGGCTGGAAGGAATCGCGGCGGAATAAGCCGAGGAGAACAGGATGAGCCCGAGAGACGAAATACCGGTACTGAAAGGCGAGGACGGGGAAGGCTCCGTTCAGGTGCATCAGGATCCGAGCATGAAAATCGAGGGGGCCAAGGTCTTTTCGGTTTACGGCAAGGGGGGGATCGGAAAATCCACCACCTCTTCGAACCTGTCTGCGGCGTTCTCGATGCTGGGCAAGCGGGTTTTGCAGATCGGCTGTGATCCCAAACACGACAGCACCTTCACCCTGACCGGGCACCTCCAGCCAACGGTGATCGATGTCCTGAAGGACGTCGATTTCCACCCCGAAGAGCTGCGCCCCGAAGATTTCGTGACCGAAGGGTTCAATGGCGTGCAATGTGTCGAGGCCGGCGGCCCCCCCGCAGGCACCGGTTGCGGCGGCTATGTCGTGGGGCAGACGGTCAAGTTGCTCAAGCAGCACCACATGCTGGAAGATACCGACGTGGTGATCTTCGACGTGCTGGGCGATGTCGTGTGCGGCGGTTTTGCCGCGCCGTTGCAACATGCCGACCGCGCGGTGATCGTTACCGCCAACGATTTCGATTCGATCTACGCAATGAACCGCATCATCGCCGCCGTGCAGGCAAAGGCGCGCAACTACGGCGTGCGCCTGGCGGGGTGCATCGCCAACCGCTCGGAAGATACCGACCAGGTGGACAAGTATTGCAAGCGTGTCGGCTTCGAGCGTATCGCGCATATGCCCCTGGTCGATGCGATCCGCCGATCGCGGCTGATGAAGAAGACCCTTTTCGAGATGCCTGACGATGAGGATATCGTGCAATGCCGGGCCGAGTATATCCGGCTGGCGGAAACGCTGTGGAAAGGAACCGAACCATTGGCGCCCGCACCGCTGGAGGACCGCGAAATCTTTGAACTTCTGGGATTCGACTAATGGACAGCTACTCCCAGACCCGCGAACGGCTGGAGCACTATTTCGACCGCACCGCGTCGAAAACGTGGGAGCGTCTGACCTCGGACGCGCCGGTGTCACGCATCCGCCAGACCGTGCGCGAAGGCCGGGAGGAGATGCGGGCTGCGATGCTTTCCTGCCTGCCGGGGGATCTGTCCGGCGCGCGGGTTCTGGATGCGGGCTGCGGCGCGGGACCGATGACGCTGGAACTTGCCCAGCGCGGGGCCGAAATCGTCGCCGTGGATATTTCGCCCAGCCTGCTGGATGTTGCGAAAAAGCGTATACCCGAGAAGTACCACCCCCGGATCACCTTCGTGGCCGGCGACATGCTGGGGGCGGCGCTGGGACGGTTCGATTTCGCCATGGCAATGGACAGCCTGATCCATTACCGGGCCGAAGACATTGCCGCCGCGCTGGGCAAACTGGCCCCGCGTGTGCGTGAAAAGGTGGTGTTCACTGTCGCCCCGAAGACACCGCTCCTGTCGGCGATGCATGTGACGGGCAAACTGTTTCCGCGCTCCGACCGGTCGCCGCGGATCATCCCCCATTCCGAGGCGCGGGTTGCCTCCGCACTGCGCGAGGCCGGTGTCAGGGGCGCGCTGCGCCCGGTCGCACGCGTGGCCAGGGGCTTTTACATCAGCCAGGCGTTGGAATTGCGGACATGAGCAAGAAGCCCCACCCCCTGACCCGGCTGACGATGGACATGCTGCCCTTCGCGGATGCCGCCTCGGAAGGCTTTCCGCTCAAGGATCTGTTGCGCCTGTCGCTGTTCCAGGTCTCGGTGGGGATGGCCACGGTGATGCTTCTGGGCACCCTGAACCGGGTCATGATCGTGGAACTTTCGGTTTCCGCGATGGTGGTCGCCATCATGGTGGCATTGCCGGTTCTGGTGGCACCGTTCCGCGCGCTTATGGGCTTCAAGTCAGACAATTACCGTTCCGCCATAGGATGGAAGCGGGTACCTTACCTGTGGTTCGGATCGCTGTGGCAAATGGGCGGGTTGGCGATCATGCCATTCGCCCTGATCGTTCTGTCCGGGGACCAGACGCTTGGTCCGGCCTGGGCGGGAGAGGTTCTGGCCGCTCTGGCCTTTCTGATGACCGGGCTGGGTCTGCACATGACCCAGACGGCCGGGCTGGCGCTGGCTTCCGACCGCGCCAGCGAAGAAACGCGTCCACGGGTCGTGGCCATGCTGTACGTAATGTTCCTGTTGGGGATGGGGCTATCCGCCATCATCGTCGGCTGGCTGCTGCACGACTTTTCGCAGATGCGGCTGATCCGCGTGGTGCAGGGGGCTGCCGCCGCAACGGTGATCCTGAACCTGATCGCACTCTGGAAGCAGGAGAAGATGCGCCCTATGACGCGGGAGGAGCGCACCGCCCCCAGGCCGCGCTTTGCGGATGCCTGGGCGGATCTCGCACGCGGAGGCACCGCGGGGCGGTTGCTCGCGGTGGTGGCGATCGGGACATTGGCTTTTTCCATGCAGGATATCCTGCTGGAGCCTTATGGCGGTGAAATTCTTGGGCTTTCGGTGTCTTCAACAACACTTTTGACCGGGGTCTGGGCCTTGGGCGCACTGGGGGGCTTTGCGCTTTCGGCACGGTGGCTGAGCCGCGGAATGAACGCTTACCGCATGGCAGCGGTGGGTATCCTGGCGGGAATTGTCGCCTTCGCGGCGGTGATATTCGCAGCTCCGATGCAGTCAGCCTCAATCTTCTTTATCGGGGCGATGCTGATCGGCTTTGGCGGCGGGCTGTTCGCCGTGGCCACCCTGATGGCCGCGATGTCACTGCCGGTTGAAGGCACGGCCGGGCGCGGGCTTGCCCTGGGCGCCTGGGGCGCCGCACAGGCGACGGCGGCCGGTCTGGCCATCGCGCTGGGCGGAACCATCCGCGACGTGATGACCCAGGTTGCCATGACCGGCATTCTGGGCAAGGGCCTGCAAACCCCGGCCACGGGATATGCGTCGGTCTATCACATCGAAATCGTGCTACTATTCGTCACTCTTGCAGTCTTGGGCCCGTTGGTGCGGACTCATGGCATAACCTCTCCCAACAGGGATCCCTCGGCCAAGATCGGGCTGGCCGACTTTCCCACCTGACCTGGAGGATCAAACCCATGGTGGAATCATTCTTTGGAAACTTCGATCTGGCCAGTCTGTCTCTGTGGCTGTTCTGGCTCTTCTTCGCTGGTCTGATTTTCTATCTCCAGCGGATGAACATGCATGAGGGCTACCCGCTGGAGACAGATGCCGGGGAAACCTCACCCAATCAGGGCATGTTCCCGCTGCCGAAGGAAAAGACCTTCAAGCTGCCCCATGGCGCGGGTGAACTGACCGTGCCAAACCAGCTGACCGACCCGCGCAACGCGAATCTGGCCCTGCGCCAGACATCTAAGGCCAACGGGTTTCCCTTTGAGCCCACCGGAAACCCGATGGTCGACGGGGTCGGCCCGGCAGCCTGGTGCGCCCGCAAGGATGAGCCGGAGCTGGATGGCAAGGGGCATCCGAAAATCCAGCCGATGAAGCACCTGAAAACCTTCAAGGTGTCCGGCGGCCGTGACCCGCGCGGCCTGTCCGTTGTGGCCGGTGACGGCGAAAGCGTCGGGACCGTGACCGAAATGTGGGTGGACGAGCCCGAACAGATGGTCCGTTACCTCGAGGTCGAGCTGGACCCGGCCTATGGCGGCGGCATCCGCCTGCTACCGATGCAGCTGGCCCGTATTGGATGGCTCAAGAAACAGGTGAACGTACACTCGATCTACGGCAAGCACTTTGCCGATGTCCCACAGACCAAATCTTCGACCCAGATTACCAAGCTGGAAGAAGAAAAGATCTGTGCCTACTACGCCGGCGGCAAGCTGTATGCCGACCCCAAGGAGCGGCTTGAGTCGCAGATCTGAGGAGGGGGTTCATGCCTCACGACGATTTCGCCGTCGAACCCATTCGCGGACTTCCCGCCCACCTGCCGGAGGGGGAAGAAATTCTCTGGCAGGGGGCGCCCGACTGGTGGGCGCTCGCCCGGGAAGGGCTGTCTGTCTATTGGGTCATGGGCTATTTCGTCATCTTGTTCCTATGGCGCGCAATCGTGGCCGGCGAAACCATGCCGGCCGCGGCTGCCATAGTTTCCGGATCTCCTTTCCTTGTTCTGGGTGCGATCGTATGCGCGCTTCTGATGGCCGTGGCGTATGTACAGGCCAGGGCTACGGTCTACACGGTAACAAACCGGCGCGTTGCCTTGCGTATCGGCGCTGCCCTGACGATGACACTGAACCTGCCCTATACCTGGATCGGGAACGCAAATCTGGAGTTGCGGAAATCCGGAGTTGGAACCATCGCATTCGAACTGATGGGGACCACCCGCTTTTCCTACCTTATGTGCTGGCCCCACGTCCGCCCCTGGCGGATCGCCCGCACGGAACCCGCGTTCCGCTGCATCCCTGAAGCGGCGAAGGTTGCAAAACTGATCGCCGACGCAGCGGAAACGCGGGTTTCAGAACCCAGGATCACGCACGTCCCGGATGACGCGCTGGTAGCGGAGTAAACGCAACATGCAGTCCAAGAAACACGATGGGCACGGCGATCTCATTCCCCCTGCATTGCTGCGGGGGGTGTTGTTCCTTGTGGCCGCCTGCCTCGTGATCGTGGCCTATGCCCGCATCACGGACAAACCGCTTGTTGCGACTCCGGATGACAGCATTCCCGTGGCGCAGGAACGCCGGATCGTGCTTGAAGGCAGCATGAGCGGCGCCGCCACGGTTTTCGACATCGACGGAAACGTCATCGCCGATTTTTCCAGCGACGAGGGAGGTTTCGTCGCCGGGATATGGCGGGTTCTTCAGCGTGAACGCAACAAGCATGGTGTGGCGCTGGATGCCCCTGTACGGCTGGCCCGGTATGAGAACGGGCGGCTGGCCCTGCACGACGACCTGACCGGGTGGCGTGCGGAACTGATCGGCTTTGGTGCCGACAACGCGGCAGTCTTCGCGCGACTGCTGGATTGAGGGGCCCGGAATGCCCCTCACCCCGAAAAACAGGATGTCACGCTATGGGATTTCTTACCCGAACAAAGGAGACGGCGCCCTGCACGGTTGAAGTCTCTCACAAATTCGAAAGTCTTCATGCGCATGTGCGCTTTGACAACGGCGCCGTGGTTTACCCCGGCGACGAAGTGCTTGTACACGGGCCGGAGATCATGGCCCCGTTTGGCGAGATCGTGACCGAACAGCGTACTGCAACCATTACCCGCGCAAGCGATCTGGAGCGGATCTGGACGCGCCTGACCGGCGATTTCGAAGTTATGGAGCTGTGCGAATTCTCCTTCTCCGGGGAGGCGCGGCTATGAACATGCACACTGCGGACGCCGTGACCGTCGAGGAAGGGCTTGCCATTCAGGAACGTCAGTCCAGGCTGGACAGCGAGGCGGCCACCGCTATCGCGATGCAGAACACTCTGCTGACTCCGCGCTTTTACACAACCGATTTCGACGTGCTGGACGCAATCGACGTGACCCCGGTGCGGGGGGATTGGGACAGCCTGATCGCAGAGATGAAAGCGGACCCCAACAAGGGCCACTTCCGCAAAACCGCAGACTGGGACCATGTCGACTGGGACGGTATGGAGCCGGCGCTGAAAAAGGAATTCGTGGACTTCCTGATTTCTTCGTGCACCGCGGAGTTCTCGGGCTGCGTTCTGTACAAGGAAATGAAACGGCGCGGTCACAACAAGGACGTAGCCGAGCTGTTTCAGCTCATGGCGCGGGATGAAGCCCGGCACGCAGGCTTCATCAACGACGCGCTGCGCGAAGCCGGCATCGCCGTAAACCTGGGTTTTCTGACCCAAAAGAAGAAATATACCTATTTCCGGCCAAAGTTCATCTACTACGCCACCTACCTGAGCGAGAAGATCGGCTATGCCCGCTACATCACGATTTTCCGCCATCTGGAAAAGCATCCGGAAAGACGCTTTCATCCAATTTTCAAGTGGTTCGAGGAATGGTGCAGTGATGAGTTCCGCCACGGCGAAGCCTTCGCCCTTCTGATGAAAACGGACCCGGCCCTGACGCGGGGCGTGAATGTGTGGTGGATCAAGTTTTTCCTGACCGCAGTCTTCGCCACCATGCATGTCCGGGACCACCAGCGCCCGGTCTTCCACGCGGCGCTGGGTGTCGACACGGACTGGTACGGACAAGAGGTATTCCGCAAGACATCCGAGCTTTCAAAACAGATCTTCCCGATCACGCTCGATATTGACCACCCGCGCTGGCAGAAAGGGCTGCGCCAGTTACAGAAAGCCAGCAGCGAAGCAGATACGGCCAGGCGCCGCGGCGGGTATGCCGGGGCGCTGGCGGGCGCATTCGCGGCCCTGCGCGCCACACTGGGCTTTGCAATGTTGTACACGATCCCGGCGAAGCGCCACACGGTGCCCGCCTCAACACGATTGGAGCCAGTCTATTGATTGAATCGGCCTGGTTTGCTGCGCTGGCTGCGCTGTTTATCTGGTGGTTTTCCACCGGGGCCATTCTTGTAATCGTCCGTTATGCCGAACACCGGGGCCTGACCGCCCACAGGCGCGCGACCCTGTGGGGGCTGCCGGGCCTCGCGCTGGGCATCCTCGGGTTCGAGGTGACCCGGCATATCGACAGCGTCGGCGCGGTTTACCTGGCCTTTCTCTCCGCTCTGGCCATCTGGGGCTGGGTGGAACTGGCCTTTCTGACCGGGGTAATCACCGGTCCAAACACTTCTCACTGCCATGTAAGGGCACGTGGATGGGAACGGTTCCTGAGGGCTTACGGCACGATCGCGTATCATGAAACGCTTCTGGTCATCATCCTGTTCGGAATGCTGGTCACCAGCCATGGGGCGCCAAACACTGTCGGACTCTGGACCTTTATCGTGCTGTTCTTTGCACGGATTTCGGCCAAGCTGAACCTGTTTCTCGGTGTGCCGAAGATCAACGTGGAATTCCTGCCCACACCGCTGGCGCATCTGCCCAGCCATTTCCGCATCTCGAAAATGAACTGGCTCTTTCCCTTGTCGGTTTCTGCGCTGACTTTCGCGGTCGCCTGCTGGCTTGAACGCCTGTTTGACGCGGCCATTACCCCCGCGGATACGGTTGGTTTTGCACTCCTGGCGTCGCTGACGGCACTTGCCCTGCTGGAGCATTGGCTGATGGTACTTCCCCTCCCGGACGAAAAGCTCTGGCGCTGGATGATGCCGGAGGCGAAGAAAAAACCGGACCCCAAAACCCCAAAGAACGACGCCCCCAGTTTTTGACAGATGCATCACAGGATGGGCTTGACGACAGAGCTTCCTCCGAAGGTTGTAATTGTTCGATTCAAATTGACCTGAAGCGCGCGGCGCTACATGTTAACCGCGCCACACTCTAGTCAGGGAGAGACTGATGAAGATGAAACTTGCCGTAGCCGCTGCCGGTCTTCTGATCGCCGCGCCCGCCATGGCCGAAGAACTGACCGTCTCTGGTGACGCCGCTGCCGGGGAAAAAGCGTTTCGCCAGTGCATGACCTGCCATGTCGTGCAAAACGACGAAGGTGAGATCCTTGCCGGGCGCAACGCGAAGGTTGGCCCGAACCTTTACATGGTTCCCGGCCGTGTTGCCGGAACGGTCGAAGACTTTCGCTATTCGAAATTCATGACCGCCGCAGGCGAAGCCGGCCTGCACTGGGTTGAGGAAGAATTTGTGAAATACGTTCAGGACCCGACCGCCTATCTGCGTGACTACCTGGGCGACCCGCAGGCACGCGGATCCATGACCCACAAGGTCCGCAAGGAAGACGAGGCCCACGATGTCTTCGCCTATCTTGCCTCTCTGGGGGTCACTACAGCCGAATAAGCGACACCGCAGACACCATGAAAAGGGCCGCCTTTGGGCGGCCCTTGAAATTTCAGCCCCTGGCGCCGAACTTGCCAGACGCAACCCCCAGCGCGTTCAGCGCCGTCGCTGCGATATCGTCGGCACTCATCCCTGCATCCACATACATCCGCGCCGGGCTGGCCTGATGGATAAAGCGGTCCGGCAAGGTCATCGTACGGACGGGAATCCCCCGATCCAGCCACCCGCTACGGGCCAGCCAATGCAGAACCTTCGCGCCAAAGCCACCTTCGCTACCATGCTCAACCGTGACAAGCGCGGCATGGTTGGACATCAGTCGAGCAACGAGATTCGTGTCAAATGGCCTGGCAAAGCGGGCATCCGCCACGGTCACCGATATGCCACGCGCTTCCAGGGCTTCGGCTGCAACCAGACTGCTGGCAAGCGCATCGCCCAAGGACAAAAGCGCCAGTGTGGACCCTTCGCGGACAACCCGGCCTTTCCCGATTTCCAGCACCTGCCCGCGCTCGGGCAGGTCAACGCCCATACCCTCCCCCCGTGGATAGCGAAACGCAATCGGCCCTTCGTCATAGCCTGCGGCCGTCGCGACCATATGCTTGAGCTCGGCCTCGTCCCCCGGTGCCATCACCACGAAATCGGGCAGGTTGCACAGGTAGGACAGATCGAAGGTCCCTGCATGTGTCGCCCCGTCGGCCCCCACCAACCCCGCACGATCAATCGCAAACCGAACAGGCAGTTTCTGAAGCGCCACATCATGGACAATCTGGTCGTACCCACGCTGAAGGAAAGTGGAATAAATTGCACAGAACGGTTTTGTCCCGCCCGCGGCAAGACCGGCGGCAAAGGTCACCGCGTGCTGCTCTGCGATTCCCACATCAAAGACACGGGCGGGAAATCGCTTTTGCATCAGGTCAACACCCGTTCCGGCAGGCATCGCAGCAGTAATCGCAACCACCCGGGGATCACGGGCGGCCTCCTCACACAGAGCCGCCCCGAAGACAGAGGTGTAGGATGGCGCATTGGCCTTTGCCTTTTGCTGCGTGCCCGACACCACATCGAACTTGCCCACCCCATGGTACTTGTCAGCCGCGGTTTCGGCAGGGCGGTAACCCTTCCCCTTCACCGTGCAGCAATGAATCAGAACCGGGCCGGAGGCCCGTGCCCGGGCCGCCCGCAAAACTTGGAGAAGCTGGTTCATATCGTGCCCGTTAACCGGACCGATATAGTCGAAACCCAGCTCTTCGAACAACGTCCCCCCGCCGGGAAATCCCGTCACCAGTTGACGCGCCCGGCGCGCGCCTTCGCGGATCGGGCCGGGCAGGACGGATTCGAAATCCTCCGCAATGTCTTTCAGGCGGCCCAGGGGCGTCTCTGAGTACAAGCGCGAAAGGTAGCGCGACATCGCCCCCACGGGCGGCGCAATGGACATTTCGTTGTCATTCAATATGACAAACAACCGCCGTCCCGCATGGCCCGCATTGTTCATCGCCTCATAGGCCATCCCGGCACTGATGGACCCATCCCCGATAACCGCGATCGCATCGCCCGTCGGCTGGCCAAGGTCGCGCGCCGTGGCAAACCCCAGCGCCGCGGAAATCGACGTTGAGCTATGGCCGGCACCGAAAGGATCGTAGTCGCTCTCCGCCCGCTTGCAAAACCCCGAAACGCCTCCCTCCTGACGGAGCGTATGCATCCGGGCGCGCCGGCCTGTCAGAACCTTGTGGGGATAGCACTGGTGCCCGACATCCCAGATCAGCTTGTCAAAAGGGGCCGTGAATACTGCGTGCAAGGCGACAGTCAGTTCGATCACCCCAAGCGATGACCCCAGATGGCCACCTGTCTGACTGACGATCGAAACCACCTCCTGACGCAGTTCCTGTGCCAGGGCCGCCAGTTCGGAGTTGGACATGGCCTTGAGATCCGCCGGACCGGCAACACGGTCAAGTAAGGGGGTAGCGGCAGTGTTCATGGGTTTTTACTCCCGTCAAAAAGGTGCCGTGTGGCTCGACCTCCCCACGGCACCAGTGCCCTGTCTGACAGGAAAGGAACCGGGGTGTGGATGCCCCGACAATCAGGTCTTGCGACCCAAGCGGGCGCGGCGCAAAAGCGCCGCCCCCATTTTCATTCATTCGCCGCTTGCTGCCAGTTCCGGCCAGTCGGATACCATATCCGTCCTGTTCAGCGGGAAGATATAGCCCTTGTGGCAGGTTGCGCAGTTCACCTTGGCAGCATCTCCCATTTCCCCAAGACGCCCGGCGGGCAAAAGCTCCGCGCGCGGCTCAAAGAAATTCTGGTTGATGTCGATCAGCATCTGCTGCGCGAGCGTCGTCGTCGACCATGCCGGGGTCACCTGAGTCGCGTCGTAGAAGGCGCGGGTGTTGTGGCAGTAGACACAGCCGACATTGATCGAATTCGCCTGGTGGTTCATCAGCGAGAAGGTTCGCTCGGCATCTTGCCAGGTCGGATTGCCCGGCTGCTGGGCAACGCGGCTTTCGAGATCGTGGACCTTGATGCTTGCGCCATCCAGCAAGAAAACCTCTTGCGCATCGACGGGGAGGGCCGAAAACTCACTCAGCGTATACTGGTTATCAAGCAAAACACGGTTTTGCACGGCGGCCCACCCTTCCGAGGACGAATTTACCGCACCTGCCTTGGTCCAGGTATCCGAAGGAATCGGTTCCCCGCGGTGGCAGGTATAGCAGTTCACGCCCTTGCCATCAGAGGCGAGGTTGTGCAGATCCCAATCATCGTTGAGATACTGGGTCACCTCGATGCACTGCTTGGTAATCTCTCGGGTGTACTCTTTTCCCTCGGCAACCTCGACTCCGTCATGCAGCGGAACCGGCATGCCGACCCATTCGCTCATCGCCGTCTGTAGGCGGTCGAAGTTGCGTTGGGTCAGATCACCGAAAGCCACGACGTTCTGGTAAACGTCCTGGGCCAGTGGCTCACCTTCCTCGACCGGGATCGGCGCATAGGTGGTGTAGTTCTCGACAGACGCATCGTAACTGGCGTTGTCACGCTTGAACTTGATCACCTCCATCCCGATACCCCGCGGGCCGGTCTGGGTGTATTCCACCGCGTTGGGGTTGTCGTAGGCAACTATGATCGCAGCCGCGGCCACCGCCACCCCAACCGTGCCGACAAGAATACCCGGGCGAAACAGGTCGGTCGGATTATCCTTGGACCATTGCTTGTACCATTTCGGGAATCTCAGCATGTCAGCCTCCTTGCCCGGTGTAGGCTTCGTAGCCGTAGGGCTCGATGTACTCAGGCGCGAAGTTATGCTCCTGGGCCCAGATGAACCAGTTGTCGACAACGGTGCCGGTCAGGAGGATGCCGATACCACCCGTGATCGGGGTGAGAACCGCAAACCACCAAGCCCAGCGGTGAATGCCTTCCATCGTGGCGTTGAACCCCATGGTCCAGCGCCAGAACAGAGCCGCACGCTCAGCTGCGGTGCCGCGGTCGTAGATCTGCTCCAACTCGCGCTCGCCGCCGAAACGGGTTACGGCAAGAATGGTCGCACCGTGCATGGCGAACAGCATGGTCGAACCGTAAAGGAACGCAATCGAAAGCGCGTGGAAGGGGTTGTAGTACAGGTTGCCGTAGCGGATCGAGAAGGCCGTGGTCCAGTCAAGGTGGGGGAAGATGCCATAAGGCACCATTTCCGACCAGCTGCCCATCAGGATCGGACGGAACAGTCCAAGCACGAGGAACAGCCACAGCGCGGCAGCAAAGGCCCAGGCAGTGTGCTTGCCCAGCTTGTGCTCTTTCGCAAGAAGGTAGGTTCGCAGCCACCAGCAACCGACCGAAACCAGCAGGAAGAAGCTGGCGATCATGTACCAGCCACCATCGTTGAGCGGAGGCATGCGCAAGCCGTATTCCGGGCTGGGTGGCTCCAGCGCCAGCCAGAAGCCCTGGCGCAGCATCTGCACCAGCGACCAGTCCACCTGGGCCAGCATGTTCAGCCCAATGATGAAGAAGGCCGTGAAGCCGGTGAGCAGGCCGATCGAGCCGGTCCAGCCAAGATAGATCGGGCCGAGCTGCGCATTGCCGAACCAACCAAGGAGCTTGAGATGGGCGATCCCCGGACCGCGCTCCTCCATCATGTTGTTCTCGTTGTCCATGCCCCAGTCGGGCGGACCCTGAACCTGAACCTGAGTAAAGATGTTCTGGTATTCAGCCATGATTAGATCCCCCCAGCGGCGCTGGCTTCGGGCCAGATCGGAAGTTCAAGCCACCAGTTCCACCATTCAGGCCATCCCTCGGTCCAGAGCGGGCCGGAAATGATGATACAAACGGCGGAAAAGAAGGCCGCGTTGATGGCCAGCAGGAAGCCGACCCGGTGAATCCCCAGCGTCCCGACCGAATAGCCGATGAAGTCACGGAAGAAGGCGTCTTCGTGATCAGGGGTCTTGGCTTCTTCGCCCTTTTCCGGGTTACAGGCGCTCAGCACAAGGGCACCGTGCAGGGCCAGGAACATCGTCGTGGCAAAGAACAGCGACACGGCCAGCATGTGCGCCGGGTTGTAGTGGAAGTGCAGGAAGGCATAGCCAGTGTTCGACACCCAGTCGAGGTGGCTGAAAATGCCATAGGGAAAACCATGCCCCCACGCGCCCAGAAGAAGCGGGCGGAAGATCACCAGCGTCACGTAGGCCAGGATCGCGAAACCGAACGCGAAGGGAACGTGGTATCCGATCCCCAGTTTGCGGCAGATCTCAACCTCCCGCAGAGCCCAGCTGATGAATGCGCCGGTAGCGCAAATGGTAATGATTTGCCACAGCCCGCCCTCGGCGAGCGGGGCCAGCCCCAGACCGTAGCTGAGGTCGGGCGGCGCGATATGGATCGTCCAGGGGTTGAAGTTGCCCTGCAAGGCCGCCCCCCAAAAAATCATGATCGTGCCAAGGGCAGCGAAAAAGACTGTCGTTACTCCGAAGAAGCCTACATAGAAAGGCCCCACCCAAAAGTCGAACAGATCGCCACCGATGAGCGTCCCTCCACGGACGCGATACTTTCTCTCAAAACTGAGCAGTGCCATCGTCTGTCTCCGCAAATGGCGGCCGTGTCCGTCCGGGCCTCAGCCGTCCTTGTCCTTTGAGATCGCTGCGGGCGAGAGATCGGGGCTTTCGCCCGCAGCTAGTCTTGTCACTTCGGTCCTGACCGAAGCCGGAAAAGGCGAGGCTTAGGCGCCAGCGGCTTTCTCGGCGGCGATGGTCAGCCAGTTGAAGTGGTCCGTGCTGAGCAGAACAAGGTGAATCATCACTGCCAGCAGGAAGAGAAACACGCCTTGCGCAACCAGCACGCGGCGCGGATCGAAGATCATCCAGATCTTGTAGAATTTTGCCATTTCTCAGTCCTCCTCAGAGCCACGGACGCCAGATGTACACTGCCAAGTGAGCAATGCCGGCAACGGCAACGAAGAGCCAGAGCCCGCTCATGTAGACAGCGTGGATTTCCTGCGCCTGCTCGTCGGTGAGACCGGTGAACGACACGTCAGTATTATCAGCCATTAACTATCCTCCGGATCGTCTGACTGATGCCGCGCACCCCGGCGGCCGGGTCCCGACAAGGCCTCATGCCCTGCCGGCATTCGCCCATGGGGTCTGGGCGAATCTCGAACTTCCGCCCTCTCAGGCGGAAAAAATCATGGGCGTGATGATCCGCGCCTGGCTCCAGGCACGCGACACCGGCCCCTTGATGGTCAGGTCACCCTGCTTGAGCCCCGCCAGAAGCCACGCAATGACAGCCAGCGGCAAAGCAGCAATGAAGATGATCGCGAAATAGACGGTAAACTCCGCTTTCGGCGCCCGGTGCGCCCGCACGTCGGAAGTCTGGTCGGTCATTTTCCGTTCTCCTCTTGAAGGCTTGCGAACCCGGCGGGGCGCAGAGCCTCGACGGTTTCCCGCACAACGCGCTCAGCCCCTTGTTCAAGCGCAGCACGCTCGGCAGCGTCGCGCAGGGTCTTAGCGGCGGAAATACGGGTCAAAACAGGGTGCTCGGCAACGATCTTGTCCAGGAGTGCCTGCGCGTCCTCGTCCCAAGGAAAATCCCGGCGCAAGGTCGTCGGCGTCGCAGCGGCCGAATCAAGCTCGGATCCAAGGGGCAGGATATGAAACAGGGCGTCGAACAAGGCGTTGCAAATCTCTTGTACTAGGTAGGTTGCGCCACCATATCCCATGAAAGGTGTGCCCGTAGCCCGTCGGATTGCCGCACCCGGAAACCCGGCGGGGATAAACGCAGGTCGCGGCCCGTGACCGGCAACCAGTTCAGCCATATAGATTTTCTCGTTGATGGACCCGAAAACAACCAGGGGCCGTTTCTGGGCCATCAGCGCGCGAACCTCATTGTTGTTGGTCTTTGCGCCAGCCTTGCGGGCGACCGCGAATGCACAGGGCAGGCCCATGTCCGTTTCAAGGAAATGACGCAGGCCGCGCGCATAGGTTTCACTGGCCACAACGGCAAAGCTCGCGGTGGCGAAGAAGTCCTGCGTGACCGAACGCCACAGATCCCAGACCGGTTTGATGGTCGAGTGTTTCTCCCGCGCGATGAACGGTTCCGGGTCGAGACCCAGAAGTTCGCCGAGCTTGCGCAGGAACCTGGTGGTTGAGTCGATCCCGATGGGCGCCTGCAAGTAGGGCTTGCCCAGAACCTCCGCCAGCCCGCGGCCGAACTCGCGGTACATCACGATATTGACGTCGGCATTCACAAGGCCGCGCATCTCCGCAATGTGGGACCCCAGCGGCATGATCATGTTCACCTCGGCCCCGATGCCTTCCACGAGGCGGCGAATCTCCGCCAGGTCGGACGGCATGTTGAACACACCATACATCGGCCCAAGGATATTGACGCGCGGCTTGTCCCCCTCTTGGCGCTTTTTCTCGGGGGGCATGCGACCCTTGGTCATCCCGAATTCGGTAAACAGCCAGGTCATCGCCCGATCGGCGGCTTCCCACTGGTCCTCGTCGATGGTGCGGGGCAGGAATCGCTGAATATTGGTGCCCTGCGGCGTCACGCCGCCGCCGATCATCTCCGCGATGGACCCTGTCACGACGACGGCCGGCAAGGCCGGATCCAGGGTTTTCCAGGCGCGTTTCATCGCCCCCTCGGTCCCGTCACGGCCCAGCTCTTCCTCACCCAGACCCGTCACAACGATGGGCAATTCATGCGGCGGCAACGCATCCGTATAGTGCAAAACGGAAGTCACAGGCAGGTTCTCGCATCCGACGGGTCCGTCGATGACCACCTGAAGGCCCTTGGCCGCGCAGAAGGCGTAAACCGCGCCCCAATAGCCCCCCGCCCTGTCGTGATCGAGAACCAGCATCAGATCATCTCCTGCGCTTTTTCCGCGCGGCGTTTCTTGTCCAGCTTCTTCTGGTGCAGCGCCCGGAATTCCGGATGGAGATTCGGGCTGCCTTCCCAGACACCGGCGGTGTCGCCTGTCCCGACACCTTCAAAGAACTCCCGCATGGTTGCCATGCGGCCCTTGTTCGCAATCGCAGCGTTGACCACTTGCGCAAGGCTGCCCGCCCCGGCCGGGCCCATCAGGGGCCGCGCCGAAATCAGGTTGGTGAAATAAAGCCCCGGAATCGCGTTCTCCTTGGCATGCTGCACCACCGGAGTCGTGCCGATGGCCAGATCGGGCCGGATCGCATCCACCGCGGCACAATCGTCCTCAAGAGAGGCGCGGTACTTCACGCTCACGCCCCTGGCCTCCAGCCAGGCCCGGTCGGCTTCGGACTGGGCGGTACGGGGGCAGGCCGTCCCGACATAGGGCACGTTGGCCCCGCTCTCGATCAGCAACCGCGCAACGAGCAACTCCGAGCCTTCGTAACCCGACAAGGTGACGGTACCGTCGACCGGCGCCTCCGCCAGTGCCGCCTTGATCGCGGGCAGGAAAGCGTTCTGCGCCGCCGCGACCTTCCCGGCCGCCAGGCCGAAGGTCTTCCCGATCGCGGCCAGCCAGTCAGCCGTGCCGTCATGCCCGACGGGGGCAGACCCCACAACGGGCCGCCCGGCGGCTTTGAACTCACGCATGGAGGCTGTGTAAAATGGGTGAATCGCCGCCACCGCGCCACAGTCCAGCGCCGCGTACAGCTCCCGCCATTCGCGGCACGGCACCACGGGACCGACGGCCAGACCCAGCGGGTCCAGCATGCGACCGATCATCATCGGGTCGGCGGGGAACATCTCCCCCAGAAGCGTCACGGTCGGACGGTCGGACACACCGCCCTGAGGGGCGGCAACCGGTCCGGCCTCGGCCTCCTTGCGGGCATAGTTCAGCATTGCTCCGGCCAGAACGTCCTTGGCCTCCGCATGGGTCGGCACGCCAAAACCGGGCACGTCGATCCCCACGATGCGCACCCCGTTGATCTCATTGGGCAGCAGGCGCAAAGGCACGCCAGATGCGGTCGGCACACACAGGTTCGTCACCACAATGGCATCGTAACGATCCGGGTCCGCCAGTTCATGCACACTGTCGCGGATATCTTCGAACAACTTGCCGGTGACCAGCGTTTCAGAATTGAACGGAACGTAACCCACCGACCGCCGTGCGCCGTAGAAATGCGACACGAAAGACAGGCCATAGACGCAGCAGGCCGACCCGGAAAGAACCGTTGCCACGCGGCGCATCCGCAAACCGACACGCAGACTTCCGAATGCCGGGCACATGCTCTGGGGCTTGTCATGAGGGCCAAGCGGGTAATCCCTGGCAAACTGTTCCAGCATCGCGGACTGTCCCGCCATACGCGCGGCTTTCTCCATCTCGGCGCCACCATGACACCCCCCCGCATCCGACGGTTGGCCAGCCGTCGGCTCCGGTCTGGCCCCCTCGATCACCTCGGCGGCATGAGCGGCGTCGTATCTGACCTCTCCGGTGGTCATGCGTCCTCCCCCTCCCCGTCATCGGGCGCTGGCGGTTCGGCAGGCTCCCCGGCCTGCGCGAGACGCTCCAGCACCTCGTCCCAGCGGGAGAGTTCATCCAGATCAAACATCGTCGTACACCACTTCCAGCGACTTCTTCGGCGCGTAGTTCTTACCCCGCATATCGGCATCCGTAGCCGGTTCGAGTTCGAAATCCGCGCCGGTTTCATCGGCGCTGAACAGCCCCAGAAGCCCGTCCTGATCCAGTGGCCGGGGGCGCACCGGCGGCGCATCGGCCACGGCTTCGGCCAGCCCGGCGAACAGATCCCCCCACGGGCCTTCGTTTGTGCCGACGATCTGGTAGGCCGCAGACTTGCGGCGCAGATCCTCATCCTGGGGAATGGCGGCCAGAACGGGAATGTCCACGGCCCTGGCAAAAGCCTGCGCCTGCCCGGTGCCGTCATCCTTGTTGATGACCAGCCCCGCGACACCCACGTTGCCACCCAGCTTGCGGAAATACTCCACTGCCGAACACACGTTATTGGCAACATAAAGCGACTGCAGGTCGTTCGAACCGACCAGGATCACCTTCTGCGCCATGTCCCGTGCGATGGGCAGGCCGAAGCCGCCGCACACCACGTCGCCCAGGAAGTCCAGCAACACATAGTCGAAATCCCAATCGTGAAAGCCCAGCTTCTCCAGCAGTTCGAAACCGTGGATGATGCCACGCCCGCCACAGCCGCGCCCGACCTCCGGGCCGCCCAGCTCCATCGCGAAGACGCCATTGCGCTTGAAACAGACATCGCTGACGGTCACCTCCTCACCGGCCAGCTTCCTGGCGGTCGAGGTCTCAATGATTGTCGGGCAAGCCTTGCCCCCGAACAAAAGGCTGGTGGTATCGGATTTCGGGTCGCACCCGATCAGCAGCACCCGCTTGCCCTGCTCCGCCATCATATGGCTGAGATTGGCCAGCGTGAAAGACTTTCCGATGCCGCCCTTGCCGTAAATCGCGATAATCTGGGTTTTGCTGGTCGGCTCGGCCACGGGAATCTCCTCAAGCGGCGCGTTGGCCTCATCTCGCAGACGCTGGTCGAAATCTTTGAGGTCAGGCGTATCAAGCGTCATGGGAAGCTCCCCAGTTCAGGATCATTTTCAGACAGGCAGGGTCATTGAAGGCCGTCTCATACGCGACAGACGCGTCATCGGCGGCCACGCTGTGGGTAATCAGCCCCGACAGCGACAACGCCCCGGCCTCCACAAGCGTGCGTGTGGCGATCAGGTCATCACGATCCCACTCCGCCGCAATGCGCAAACGTGCCTCCTTCATGAAGGCGGGCGGAAAGGCGAACGAAAGCGGCTGAGTGTAAAACCCGGCCAGCACAACCTCCCCCCCCCTGGCGATACGGGTGATCAGGCTGTCGAGCAGGCTGCCCACCCCCGAGGCATCGTAAATCGTACGGTAATCCTTGCGCGGGTCATTGTCGGGGTGAAGCACCTCATAGTCCCGCGCCCCGGCGACACGGTCGGGGTTGATTTCCCACACGGTTGGCGCAGGCGCACCGGCGGCAAGGGTCAGCCGCGCCAGAAGGCGACCCAGAACACCGTGCCCGACGATAAGCTCCGGCATTTCCTTGTTGATCCCGGCCAGCGCATGGCGTGCCGTCGCCGCCAGCGCCAAAAGCGCCCCTTCCGGCCCCAGACCGGCATCGATTCGGGTAACGCGATCCGCCGCGGTCACCACCCTGCGGGCAGACCCGCCAAATAACCCGCGCGCTTCCTGGTAACAGTTGGCACCGGGAACGAAGACCCACTCTCCGGGCCTGAAATTCGTGTCCGCCCCGGCCTCGACCACTTCGCCCGCCGCCTCGTAGCCGGGCACCAGCGGGTAGCCCATACCCGGAAAGGGCGGCATTCGGCCCGTGTAAAACAGTTTCTCGGTCCCGGTGGAAATTCCCGAATGGGAAATCTCGACCACAAGATCCCCCGGCCCCGGCTCGCTCAGGGTCAGCCGGCCCAGCTCCAGTTCCTTTGGCCCGCGTAGAATGACCGCCGTGGTCTGCATCCGGTATCCCCCAGAATTTCCGATTGCGTCTTTGAACGAGACTCACCCGCACGGGTGCAGAGGTGATAAACTTTTTGTCAGTCTAGTCTGACAGTCAAAAGTGTCAACTTGTTTAGACAGATTCAGTGTCAGGTTTTGCCGGCTTGCGCGCCGTCACGACAGAGGCGATGAACGGGCGCGGAGCGTGCGGAACCTCGATCTCCGCGAACCCGGCTTCGGCCAGAAGCGCGGAGATCTGCGCGGCAGAGCGTGCCCGCCCGGTTTGCATCGCCATGCAGTAAAAGGCGAAATAGACATCCCCCGCCAGACAAGGGGCGTCCCCCCCCGTCATCGGCTCCGATACGATCAGTCGCCCCCCCGGGGGCAGTGCCGCGAAGACCTTGGCCAAAAGTGCCCGCACCGTGTCATCGGCATGGTCATAAAGCACCCGCACCAACGACACCGCATCCGCACCCCGCGGCAGAGGGTCGTCCCGGAACGACCCTGGCACAAGCGTGGCGCGTGCAGCCATGCCAGCCCGTTCAAACCGCGCCTGCGCGGCAGGAACGACGGCGGGCAGATCGAAGAGAGTCGTCTTCAGGTCGGGATATGCCGCCCCGACCGCCGCAAGAAATGCGCCTGTCCCGCCACCGATATCCAGAAGATGCCCGACACCGTCGAATCGCACCATGCGCAGGGTGTCCTCGGCGACCAGGGCCTGACTCTCGGACATCAGGCGGGAGTACCGGTCCGCCACGGCGGGGTCATCGGCACTTCCGGCCCCGAAAACATATGGCCAGAAGCCGGCAAGCTCCGTTTCCCGCGCCCCGCGCAGAAGGGCGACCGGGTCGGACATGTCGCGATAGAACACCTCGTGATGGAGAATCATCTCCGTCAGGCCCGGCACCCCCAACAGCGCCGCCCCGAGCGGCGCAAGCTGATATCCCCCCCGCACCCGTTCGAACAGGCCCAGCGCCGTGACCGCGTGGCACAACAGCTCCATCCGGTCGGGCGTCATCCCGACCGCGGCGGCCAGTTCGGAAGCGGGCCGGGGCGCATCGCGGGTGGCGGCAAGCAGATCAAGCTCCACCACCGCGAACAGCACCTGTGACTGGACAAACCCGGAGACAAGACCGAAAAGCCGCTCCCCATCCCGGCGCACCCTGCCACGGGTCAGGGGATTCCGGCTCGCCCAGGACTGGAATGCGGGCGAGCCCAGCTTGCGGTTACGCCAGCGCCGCCAGCCAAACCGCGGCACGGGGGCAGGAACGGCCGCATCGGTCATCCGGGGACCCGTTCCGGGACCAGACGTTCTGCCTGTTTACGGACCATCTGCGCCAGTGCGGCCTCACCGGGGCAGGCCGGGATCGAAGCGATCGCCCCGGACAGGATGTCCTTGAGGCGCAGAACCGCCCCCTCCACGCCAAGCTCCGAAACCGCGTTCGGGCGCAGGTTGATCACATCCTGACCGGCGGGCTTGCCGAGCGTCTCACTGTCGCAAAGGGCATCCTTTAGATCGTCGGCCACCTGAAAGGCTTCTCCGATACGGGCGCCCAGTTCTTCCCACGGCCCGGCTTCCTGCCCGGCGACCGCTGCGCCCATCTGGGTCGCCGCTATGAACAATGCCCCGGTCTTGGCCCGGTGGTAGGCAGACAGATCCACGGCCTCTTCGCTTTCCCAGCCCTGCCCGGCGCAAATGCCATAGGGGGAGCCCGTGCGCTTCCCGAGGATGCGGATCAGTTCCAGCGCACGCTCCGGCGCCAGATAGGCCTTGAGCGCGAGACTCTCGAACCCCATCACGATCAGGCTGTCACCGGCCAACAGGGCCAGCGGCTCACTGTAGGCCTTGTGGATCGTGGGCTTGCCGCGGCGAATATCGGCGTTGTCGAAACACGGCATGTCATCATGCACGAGGCTGGCACAGTGAATCAGTTCCAGCGCAGCGGCGGCGGTATCGGTCAGTTCCGGGATATCATCCCCGCAGGCCAGCGCGACCCCCATGCACAGGGTGGGGCGTATGCGCGCACCCCCCGGCGTGACCGCATACTCCAGCGCCGAGGCCAGCCGCGGCGGGGCCGTATCCCCCTGCCCATGACGAATGGCATGATGGATGGCCGCTTCGATTCGCGCCGGGATATCCATCCGGGTTCTCCTGTTCTTAACGGTCCCGCAAAGTGTCAGGTTCACGAGACATTTTAGATTGTAAATCAGAATGGACAGTCTATTTTCCCAAGTCAACAATCCTTGAGGCACCACATGGCCACAGCGGCAGAGAAGGTCATCGTCATAGGGGCCGGGATGGGCGGGCTTTCCGCCGCCATCCGGCTGGCCCATGCCGGGCTGGACGTCACCGTCGTGGACCGCGCGCCCGGTCCCGGCGGCAAGATGCGCACAGTCCAAAGCATCGCCGGCCCTGTCGACGCCGGCCCGACGGTAATGACAATGCGCCCGGTCTTCGAACAGCTTTTCGAGAGTACCGGCACCCGGATGACGGATTACATCACCCTGAACCGGCAGGACGTATTGGCCCGGCACTGGTGGCCCGATGGATCCAGCCTCGATCTCTTTGCCGACCGGGACGCCAGCCGGGACGCCATCGGCCGCCTGGCCGGGGCGCAGGCGGCGGCGGAATTCTCCGCCTTCTGCAACCGGGCAGAGCGGCTGTTCCACGCTTTCGACGCCCCGATGATGCGCGCCGCCGAGCCCCGCCTGGCCGGGTTGGCGGCCCATGTCCTGCGCAACCCGGACCTGATTCCGGCAATGGCTCCACTGAAAACGCTGGCCAGCAGCCTCGAATTCGGCTTCTCCGATCCGCGCCTGCGGCAGTTGTTCGGGCGCTACGCGACCTATGTCGGCGGTTCGCCGTTTCTCACACCCGCCGTTCTTGCGCTTGTCTGGCATGCGGAAGAACAGGGCGTCTGGCAGGTTGAAGGCGGCATGCACGCGCTGGCGCAAGCTCTGAAGAAACTCGCCACCGACAAGGGGGCAAGCTTCCTTTTCAACAGGACCGCCACGCGGATCGAGATTCAGAACGGCGCGGCGGCGGCAGTGCACCTGTCCGACGGGGGGCGCCTTCCCGCCGGGCGCGTGGTGTTCAACGGGGATCCCGCTGCGCTGTCCGCCGGGTTGCTCGGGGATCGCCTGCGCACCACCCTGCCCGCCGCAGCCACGCAACCGCGCAGCCTGTCGGCCTATGTATGGAGCTTTGCCGCCACGCCGCAAGGTCCGGACATGGTGCACCACAACGTGTTCTTCGCCGCCGACCCGCGCCAGGAGTTCGGCCCGATCGCCAAGGGCCACATGCCCCAGGATCCGACCCTTTACATCTGCGCCCAGGACCGGGGGACCGGACGCGCCCCGCACGGCACGGAGAGATTCGAGATCATCATGAACGGCCCTCCGGTCAACGGGACCGCCGCCGCGACCCAAAAGGAGATGGAAACGTGCCGGATTCGCACTTTCGAGACGCTGGCCCAGTTCGGCCTGACCTTCACCCCCAGGCCAGACGTGACGGCACTGACGACGCCGGAGCAGTTCGCCCGCCTGTTTCCGGCATCGCAAGGTTCCCTCTACGGGCGCAGCCCGCACGGAATGCTGGCGGCCTTTCGGCGCCCGACGGCACGCACCACGATGACAGGGGTCTACCTGGCGGGGGGCGGGGCGCATCCGGGCGCGGGCATCCCCATGGCAACCCTCTCCGGCAAGCACGCGGCCGAGGCGATCTTGACGGACCTTGCTTCGCCCTCGATGTCCCCGCAAACGGCTATGCATGGTGGTACATCGACGGCATAAGCCACGATGGCGAACGGTCGATCTCCATCATTGCCTTCATCGGTTCGGTGTTTTCACCATGGTATCGCTGGTCGGGGCGGAAAAACCCCGAGGATCACGTCTGTATCAATGTCGCCACCTACGGCAAGGGCGGCCGCTGGACGATGACGGACCGCGGGCAGGCCGCCCTGCGCCAAAGCCGCGAGACCTTCGAGGTCGGCCCCTCCAAATTGACCTGGACCGGGCAGGATCTGCACGTGGACATAGATGAGCTCGCCTGGCCACGCATGCATCGGCTGAAGGGCCGGATCACCGTGCACCCCACCGCGATAACCGATGTCGAACTGCCGCTGAAAGCCGATGGCAGCCATGTCTGGCGGCCTTTCGCCCCCAGTGCCGACATTACCGTGGACCTGAACCAGCCCGGCTGGCAGTGGGCCGGCCACGGGTATTTCGACGCGAATTTCGGAACTGCCGCGCTGGAAGATGATTTCAGATACTGGACATGGGCGCGCTTTCCTTCAGGCGATAACGGCGCCTACTGCTTTTACGACGCGGACCTGCGCGACGGCTCCGAACTGGCCGTGGGCATGAAATTCCATGAAGACGGGCGGGTCGACATGCTTGAGGACCTGCCTCCCCGGCAGCGGATGCGCCGGTCGCTCTGGACGGTCCGGCGCGAGATGCGCTCAGATGCCGGGTTCCGTCCCTATCAGGATCACGGGATGCTGGATGCGCCCTTCTACTGCCGCTCGGCGGTAAAAACCCGGATCCACGGCGAGGAAACGCTTGGCGTACACGAGGCGCTGGATCTTGACCGCTTCGCGACGAAACTGATCAAGCCCATGCTTGCCTGCCGCGTCCCGCGCCGGGCCGGCTGGAAATTCGGATAGGGAGGCGGCCTTCAGGCCGCCATTTCCTGTGCGAAGGGGTTCCTGCGCCAGACCGAGAAGTTGAGTGCGAAGGCATAGCTCGTCCAGACGACATAGGGCGCCACGATCAGGCCGGCAACAGGGTCCGCCTGCCAGAAAAGCACCACCATCGCCAGAACCGACAGCCACATCCCGCACAACACCACCAGGGCCGCACCCAGACGCCGCAGCCCGAAGAAGACCGGCGACCACAGCGTGTTGAAGGCAATCTGTAAACCCCAGACGGCCAGGGCATATGCCATGGCCGGCGCGCCGCTGATGGCAACCCGCGTGGCGGCGAAGGCCATCCCCAGATAAAGCGCCGTCCACGCCAGCGGGAACAACCAGTTGGGCGGTGTCCAGACCGGCTTGTCCAGCCGTTCATACCAGGAGCCGGGCGAAAAGAACGCGCCGGTCGCCCCCGCCGCGCCCGTGGTCAGGAGAAAGATCGAAAAGAGAAGCCAGTCAAATTGCATATCCATGAGGGTCAGATAGCGCGTCTTTGCAGCGGCTCAAATGCGTCACGACGCTGCGCCCACCGGCGGGCTTCACGTTCGCGGGCCTCAAGCGTCGCCAAAGCGGCGATCACGGATCCGGCGCGGCCTTCGCCCCATGGGTTTTCGTCCGGCTTGCGGTCGGCGGCGGCCTCAACCAGGAATGCGACCTCGGGCAGCGGTTTTGCATAAAGAACCGCGGAACGGGGCATCACCGTACTCAGCGCCGCCTGCGCGGAAGACATCCCGAGCCACCAGAGTTTCTGGGCCGTGCTGGTGTGTGCCCGGCGGTTGATGCTATCGTATTTTCCACGCGCTATCTCTCCGGCAATACCGGCGTAGATGTGGCGCGCGGCAAACATGCCGGGGCGGCAGGTCAGCGGCAGTTCAGGAAGGCCGGTCTCAGCCCGAAAGTAAAGCCGCCGCGCATCGGCCACCATGCGCTTGACAAGACGGCAGAGCTCCGGTGTCGGCCGCGGATCGTCAAAGAACCGCTCCAGCACGATCCCCGCCTCATCCAGCCACGCCAGCGGCAGGTAGATGCGCCGGGCCCGGGCGTCTTCGCCGACGTCGCGGGCGATATTGGTCAGTTGCATCGCCACCCCCATATCGCAGGCCCGGGCCAGCGCATGCGGGCAACGCACACGCATCAACACGCACATCATCGCCCCCACCGTGGACGCCACCCGCGCCGAATAGGCGTAAACGTCCGAGAGCGTGGCATGGCGGCGCTCCATCGCGTCCCATGCGAGCCCTTCCAGCAGAGCCTCGGGCAGGGTACGGGGCATATCGAATTCCTCCACCACTGCGGCGAAGGCCCGGTCAGCCGGAGCGTTCAGCGGCGTGCCGCTGTAGACCTTGTCCAGACGGTCGCCCAGCGACAACACGGCGGCACGCTTTTCGGTGTTCAGATCCACCGCATCATCCGCCAGCCGGCAAAAGGCATAAAGCGCCAGGGCCGGGTTGCGAACCTTGTCCGGCAGCAACCGGGAGGCCGCATGAAACGACAGCGACCCGGTGCGAATCGCTTCCTCACAATGGGCAAGGTCTGCGGGGTGAATCATGTCAGCCTGCTTTCACCGCATCGGGAACGAGCCTGGCCATCACCTCGGCAGAGGTCACCACGCTGGGCAGGCCCGCGCCGGGATGGGTGCCGGCACCGACCATGTAAAGCCCCCCGATCTCCTCGGAGATGTTATGCGGGCGGAAATTGGCGCTCTGGAAGATGCGCGGCTCAAGCGAGAACCCGGCCCCGAAAGGCGACAGGTAGCGGTCGCGGAAATCCACGGGCGTGAAACAGCGGCTGGCGCTGATATGTCCGGCAAAACCGGGCAACAGACGCTCTTCCAGAACGTTTTCCACCATCTTGCGGTAACGCTCGCCCTGTTCGGCCCAGTCGATGGGGGTGTCAGCGTGCAGATTCGGCACCGGCGACAAAACGTAGAACGTATCGTCCCCCGCAGGCGCCGCGGACGGGTCCGTCACGGTGGGGCGATGGACATAAAGGCTCATGTCTTCGGCCAGTTGTCCGCGCCTGAAGAAGATATCCCTGACCAGCCCCTTGTAACGGGTGCCGTTGACGATCGTGTGGTGGCCGACGTCTTCCCACAGGCCACGGGTGCCTTTGGTACCGAAATACCAGACAAACAGCCCCATCGACCAGCGGGCCTTGTCCAGTTTTTCGTCGGTCCAGCGCCAGCGGCGGTGGTTGCGCAGAAGCTGCCCGTACGTGAAACCCGCATCGGCGTTCGACACGACGACATCGGCGGTCAGGATTTCACCGCCTTTCAGGCGAACGCCGCGCGCCTTGTAATCTTTCACCAGGATCTCGTCGACCTCGGTCTCCATGCGCAGGGTTCCCCCCTGCGTTTCGACCACATCCGCCATCGCGCGCGCCAGTGCGGCGACGCCGCCCATCGCATAATGCACCCCGAATTCCTTCTCGAGGTGGCTGACGAGAATGTACATCGACGTCACGTTGAACGGATCGCCGCCGATGAACAGCGGATGGAACGACAGCGCCATGCGCAGACGCTCATCCTTCACGCGGCTACAGGCGTGGGCGTAAACGGACCGGTCGGCACGCAGCCTGCCGAAGATGTGCAGCACCTTCACCAGGTCCATCCATTTGTGCATCGGCTTGCGGCCAAGGTTCTCGAACCCGAACCAGTAACGCTCCTCGCTGTCTCTGAGGAACCGATCATATCCCGGCAGATCGTCGGGCGAGATGCGGGCCACCTCGGCGCGCATGGCCTCCGTCGACTGGCGGGCCGTGAACGTCTCTCCATCGGCAAAGCGGATCTCGTAGAACGGGTCCATCGGACGCAGGTCGACCTCCTTGTCGAAGTTGCGCCCGCAAGCGGCCCAGAGATCCCGGAAGACCTGCGGAACGGTCACGATGGTGGGGCCAAGATCAAAGCGGTGCCCGTTTTCATGAATCGCGCTGCCGCGCCCGCCGGGCACGTCCAGTTTGTCGATCACCGTGACCTGATACCCCTTTGCCCCCAGGCGCATGGCCGCCGCGAGCCCCCCCAGCCCCGCACCGATTACGATGGCCCTGCGGCCGGTGGATTGCGCAGCCTGATCGATCAGGCCCGGGTCTGCTCGTGTCATCATGTCGCTAGGTTAAACCTGTCCAGTTTAGTTTACAATGCTCCTACATAATGTGCGGCGCGGGCGGGAGACACCTTGCGGTCGCACCCTCAGTGTCACAAAAGATTGACAGCCCGGAAGGAGAATCGCCAATGCAGGTCGTTACCCTCAGCTATTTCCGCTATGACAACTGGGCCTCCCGGTTCGAAGCCTTCACCCAGATGGCCCGCGCGCGCTACGCGCTGCGCAATGTCGAGGGGCTGGAGTTCTTCAAGCTCATGGGTACGGGCTCGGATGCCGGGTTTACCCCCGTTCCCAACGTGAACGTCAACGCCATCCTGGCGGTGTGGAAGGACATGGAGACCGCGAAGAAGGCCGTCCATGACAACCTGACCTACCGGATCTGGCGCGATCATTCCTGCGAAATGTGGACGCTCTACATGGCGGCGACCTCGGCGCGGGGCAGGTGGTCGGGGGCGGAGCCCTTCACACCGCAGATGAAGGAAAAGCGCGGCCCGCTTGCGGTACTGACCCGCGCCACGCTGAAATTGCCGGTTGCACTCCAGTTCTGGAAAGAGGTACCCGACATTCAGGACATGGTGAAGGAAGACCCGGACGTGGTCTTCAAGATGGGCATGGCCGAGGTGCCTTGGGTGCAACAGGTGACCTTCTCGATCTGGCCGAATGCAAAGGTCATGAACAAGTTCGCGCGGGGCGATTGCCCGCATGCCCGCGCCATTCAGAACGTGCGCGACGGCAACTGGTTCAAGGAAGAGCTTTACGCCCGCTTCCGCATCCTCGAAGACGAGGGCACATGGGAGGGCAAGAGCCCGCTTGAAAAACTGAAAGCCGAAAAAACCGAAGAAGAGGCGGCATGACACAACCTTTCCCGTTCTCTGCCATCGTTGGGCAGGACGAAATGAAACAGGCAATGATCCTGACCGCGATCGACCCGGGCATCGGCGGCGTGCTGGTGTTCGGCGACCGGGGGACGGGGAAGTCCACCGCCGTGCGCGCCCTGGCCGCCTTGCTGCCCCCCATCCGGGTGGTGGCGGGCTGCCCGGTCAACTCCCCCACGCCTGACAAGTGCCCCGACTGGGCCCATATCGCCCAGCACGACATCGTCGAACGCCCTACCCCCGTGGTGGACCTGCCGCTGGGCGTGACGGAAGACCGCGTCGTCGGCGCGCTGGATATCGAAAAGGCCCTGACCAGCGGCGAAAAGGCGTTTGAGCCCGGCCTCCTGGCCCGCGCAAACCGCGGCTACCTTTATATCGATGAGGTCAACCTGCTGGAAGACCACATCGTGGACCTTCTGCTGGACGTGGCCCAGTCGGGCGAAAACGTAGTGGAGCGTGAGGGCCTGTCCATCCGTCACCCCGCGCGGTTTGTTCTTGTCGGTTCCGGGAACCCGGAGGAAGGCGAACTGCGCCCGCAACTTCTGGACCGCTTCGGCATGTCGGTAGAGGTGACCTCGCCCAAGGACATCGACACCCGGATCGAGGTCATCCGCCGCCGCGACGCCTACGAGATGGACTACGAAGGCTTCATGTCGCACTGGCGCGAACAGGACGCCGCGCTGCGCGACCGCATCGTCACCGCGCGCGGCAAGCTGCCTGCGATGGAGACACCGGAGGAGGTGTTGCGCGACTGTGCGGAGCTGTGTCTCGCGCTCGGCTCCGACGGGCTGCGCGGAGAACTGACACTGCTGCGCACCTCCCGTGCGCTGGCTGCCTTCGAGGGCGCGGAGAAGGTCGGGCGGGAGCATGTGCGCAAGGTCGCGCCCTCGGCCCTGCGCCACCGCCTGCGCCGCGACCCGCTGGATGAGGCCGGGTCCACCACCCGTGTCGCCCGCGTCGTGGAGGAGGTGCTGGCGTGAGCACTCCCATGACCCCGTGGGAGCGGGTTGAAACGGGCCTGGCCGCGCTGGCGGTGGACCCGGACGGTCTGGGCGGATTGTGGTTGCGCGCCCGCTCCAGCCCCGTACGCGACCGCGTCACCGGGGCGCTTGGGGTCATCGACCTGCCGCAGCGTCGCCTGCACCCCGCCATCGGGGATGAGCAGCTCTTCGGCGGGATCGACCTGACCGCGACGCTCGGCACCGGGAAAGTCGTGGATCGGCCCGGCCTGCTTTCCACCCCCGGACTGCTTGTCCTGCCGATGGCGGAACGGACCTCCCCCGGCCTGGCCGCACGGCTGGCCGGGGCGCTGGACAACAATATCGGCCATTGCCTGATCGCACTGGACGAAGGCGCGGACCCGGACGAGGCCTTGCCCGCCGCGCTGGTGGACAGGCTGGGCGTCCACATCGACCTGGAAGCCCTGCCCTGGGGGGAGACGGACCCCCTAACCTACGACACGGACGCCCTGGCCCGCGCCCGCGCCCGCCTGCCCGGTGTAACCGCGGAGGCCGGCATTCTGCAGGATCTGACCGTTGTCGCCATGAAGCTGGGTATCGACAGCCTGCGTGCCCCGATGCTGGCGCTGCGCATGGCGAAGGCACTCGCCGCCATCGCCGGGCAGGACATTGTCGAGGTGGAGGAGGTCGCCGCCGCGGTCGAACTGGTGCTCGCCCCGCGCGCCACGCGGTTCCCGCAAGACCCCCCCCAGGAGCCGGAGCAGGACCAGACCCCACCCGAACCCGAACCGCAGGATCAGGACCAGGGCGACGACGGCGAACAGACCCTCGAAGACCTACCCTTGCAGGACATCCTGCTGGAGGCTGCGCAGGCTGCCCTGCCCGCCGATCTTCTGGCGCAACTGGCCGCCGGAAAAGCCAACCGCGGCGCCAGCGGCAGCACCGGCGCCGGAGCGCGGCGCAAGGGCAACCGCCGCGGCCGGCCGATTCCTTCCCGCCGGGGACGGATGGACGGTCAGTCGCGCGTCGATATCATCTCCACCCTGCGCGCCGCCGCACCCTGGCAGACGATCCGCCGCCGCAGTGCCCGCCATGAACAGGCGCTCTACATCCAGACCGATGACATCCGCCTGCGCCGCTACGAGGAAAAGAGCGATCGGCTTCTGATCTTCGTCGTCGATGCCTCCGGCTCAGCGGCGATGACCCGGCTGGCAGAAGCCAAGGGCGCGGTGGAGCTGCTTCTGGCCGAAGCCTATGCGCGCCGCGACCATGTGGCGCTGGTGGCATTCCGGGGCGAAGGGGCGGAGCTTTTGCTGCCGCCAACCCGCTCGCTCGTGCAAACCAAGAGACGGCTGGCCGCGTTGCCAGGCGGCGGCGGCACCCCTCTGGCGGCGGGGCTGAAACTGGCGCTGGAGGTCTCGGCTCAGGCGTCCGGGCGCGGGATGACGCCAACCATCGCCCTGCTGACCGACGGGCGCGCGAATATCTCCCTGGAAGGGACCCCCAACCGGGCCGAAGCCGCCGAAGACGCCCGAAAAATGGGGCACGCCCTGCGTCTCAACGGCCTTCCGGCGATGGTCATCGATATGGGCATGCGTCCGGAGCGCAGCCTCAAGGCGCTGGCCGAAATCATGGCCGCCCCGTATATCCCCCTGCCCCGCGCCGACGCGAACCGCCTGTCCTCGGCGGTATCGGCGGTTCTGGAAAGCTAGGCCGATGGAGTGGCGCACGGATGGCGCAGACTGGCCCAACAACCAGTTCTCGCGTTTTGTGCGCCACCGGCCCCATTACTGGCATGTGCAGCAGGCGGGCGCCGGTCCGGTCGTACTTTTGCTGCACGGCACCGGCGGCTCCACCCACAGCTGGCGCGACATGATCCCCCTGCTGGCGCGGAATTACACCGTCGTCGCGCTGGATCTGCCCGGGCAGGGCTTCACCCGCATGGGCGCACGCCAGCGCTGCGGGCTGGACAACATGAGTACCGACATCGCCGGCTTCATGGCAGGCGAAGGGCTCTCACCCGCGGCGATCATCGGCCATTCGGCGGGTGGGGCCATCGCGCTGCGCATGGCCGGCCGGATGGATCCCGCGCCCGGGGCTGTTGTGGGGATCAATGCGGCGCTGTCGAATTTCGAGGGCGCGGCTGGCACGCTTTTCCCGATGATGGCACGGATGCTGTCACTCAATCCTTTCACGGCATCGATGTTCGCCCGGTTCACAGCCACCGAAAGCAATGTGAAGGCACTGATCGGGTCCACCGGCAGCGAACTGACGCCTGAGGGGCTGGCGCTCTATCGCCGGCTCATCAGTGACCGGCACCACGTGGACGCGACCCTGACCATGATGGCCCAATGGTCGCTGGAAGGCCTCCAGGCCGACCTGCCGGAAATCTGCGTGCCAACCCTGTTTGTCACCGGGGACAAGGACCAGGCTGTTCCCCCCCGCGTGGCCGAAAGCGCGGTGGCCCGGATGCCGAGGGCCGAGCATGTCCGCTTTGCCGCGCTGGGGCACCTTGCCCATGAAGAAGCGCCCGAGGCCGTCGCCATGTCGATCACCGCCTTCCTTCGGGCGCAGGGCGTGGGTTAACCGCCGGTCATCACCGCCTCGGCGATCTCGATCCAGGCATCGCCAATCACAACGGTGAAAAAATCCACTGCGTGTGAAATCTGCATCGACGCGCCTCCGTCGTATCCGGTGGGCATGTGGTTTTCAAAGCGGATCACCCGTTCCGCCCCACCGGGCAAGGTGACGTTTATGGTCCCGCTCCCGTCACCCCGGCGCATCGCGCCAAAAGGGCATTCCGCGTCCTGCCCGGCGACGGAACAGCGTAAACTGCCGGTGGCGTGATAACCCGTACCGGGAACCAGCGCATCCGGCCCCGACGCCTCTGCCAGGAACTCCCCGGCCACCCATCCGTCATGCATCCCCTGTGCGACGTTGCACCAGCGGCGACCCTCGGCAAAGATACAGCCCTTGTTTTGAAGGATGTCGCCCGACTGGAACCAGCTCAGCGCCTCTGCCCGCAGCGTTGGCGCGCCGCGCAGGTTCAGACGGCCGCCGGAAGAATTCAGCCGGACCTTGTAATAATCCGGTCCGCCGGACAGGCCATCCGCGAAATCCGGTCCGAACAGGCTGACATCCAGTTCGAAATCGCTGCCTTCCCCCCGCCGGGCGGCAGAACGCATCAGGTAAACACGCAGCCGGTAGGCCCCGCTTTCGGGCAGGGCGCCGATAAAGCTGTTGCCCTGACTCGACCCGACGAACAACGCCACGGAGTCCTCTCCCGGCGGCAGGATGTTGAAATAGGCGCTGTCGTTGGTCGCGCTCAACGTCGCCTGGATCACCTGCCCGGCGGAAACTTCCAGCGTGTAATCGATAATCTCGTAACCCACGATTCGCCCCGTGACCGCGGCCGTGGTTTGCCCCTGCGTGAAAGACAGAGGTACAGTCGCGATCTCCCCGCCCTGCGCCACGAGAGGCGCCAGACAAAGCAGCGTGCGAAGAAGAGAGCCTTTCATGATTTATTTCCCGTAATAGTCGCGGAACCACGCGACGAAATTGGCAACCCCTTCACGGAACGGGGTTTTCGGGCAATAGCCGGTCAGACGCCGCAACAGGGCCGCGTCCGCCCAGGTTGCGGGGACATCACCCGGCTGAATCTCCATGTAGTTGCGGATCGCGGGGCGGCCGATCTCGGCCTCGATTGCGTCGATGAAATCCAGCAGGCGCACTTTTTCGGAATTGCCGATATTCACCACCCTGAACGGTGCCACGGGGCTGAGGCTGTCGTCCTCCACCGGCGTGTCGCCGGGTACGGCATCCATCAGCAAGCGTATTCCCCGCACGAGGTCGGAGACATAGGTGAAATCCCGATACATGTCGCCGTGGTTGTAAACGTCGATCGGGCGGTCTCGCAGGATGGCATCGGTGAACTTGAAAAGCGCCATGTCCGGGCGCCCCCACGGGCCATAAACGGTGAAAAAGCGGAACATCGTCACCGGCAGGCCGTGCAGGTGGGCATAGGTATGGCCCATGGCTTCATTGGCCTTTTTCGTGGCCGCGTAAAAGGACATCTGCGTATCGGCCTTTTGCGTTTCGGCATAGGGCATATCGGCATTTGCACCGTAAACGGAGCTGGTCGAGGCCATCAGAAGATGCGCGACATGGTGGCGGCGGGCGGCCTCCATCACGTTAAAGGTGCCGATGACGTTGGCGTCGATATAAGCGCGCGGGTTTTCGAGGCTGTAGCGCACCCCGGCCTGCGCGGCGAGGTGGACGATGACATCCGGCTCACACGCATCCACCGCGGCGGACAGTGCCGCATCGTCCTCCAGCAGGGCCTCGGTCGCGGAAAAGCCGGGGGTCTGGTGCAGCATCGCGTGACGCCGCTGCTTGAGCGTGACGTCATAATAATCCGTCATCCCGTCGAAACCATGCACCTGCATGCCCTCGGCCAGCAGGAGTTCGGCCAGATGATACCCGATGAACCCGGCGGTACCGGTGACAAAGACCTTCATGCGCGCCCTTTCCCCTGACCCGGCATCTGGCCGGGAGTCGGGTGCCGGTATAGGCCTCTGGCCTTACCCGCGCAACGGCAGGGCGTGCGGTTACTGGGCCTGTGACCGGAGGTAGGCGATCACGTCCGCACGATCCTGCGCCTTGGGCAAACCCGCGAAGGTCATCGTGGTTCCGGGGGCAAACCCGCGGGGATTTTCGAGATAGGCGAAAAGCGCCTCCGGCGTCCAGGCCTCGGTGGTGCCGTCCAGCGCACCGGAATAGCCGAAGCCCTCAACCACGCCGACCGCCCGACCCACGACCTGATAAAGCGTCGGTCCGGTCAGGTTCACACCCGGATCAACCTTGTGGCAGGCCTGGCACTTCTTGAACACGCGCGCACCGGCATCGGCATCGCCGGAGGCGAGAATTTCCTCAACCGTCCGTTCCGGTTCTGCCGGGGCGGCCTCGGCCTCTTCCCCTCCGGGGGCCACGTAGGCCTGCGCGCCTTCCCCCGGCGCCGGCATCCGGTAGAGTCCTTTGGCGGCCATGTTGACCACGACGAAAATCAAAAGCGCCCCGCTCAGCGCGGCAAAAACCTTGGTGAAGGCCAGTGTATCAGACATATCGCGTTCCCATCGCGTCTTTCCCCAGCCCTTTCCTATGCGCTTCCCCTTCGGATTGGCAAGGTGTAGATACATCTGCAATCGGGGCCCTTCCCCCGCGCCGCTACGTAAGAGACAGAAAATGACCGGACGGATCGCCTTCCAGGGGGAGCCGGGAGCCTATTCCCACCAGGCCTGCCGCGACGCGCGCCCCAAATACGAACCCATGCCCTGCCGGACCTTCGAGGACACAATCGAGGCCGTGCGCAAGGGAGAGGCCGAGCTTGCGATGCTGCCGGTCGAGAACTCCACCTATGGGCGCGTCGCCGACATTCACCAGCTTTTACCCGAATCGGGTTTGTTCATCGTGGATGAGGCCTTCGTGCGGGTGCACATCAACCTCCTCGCTCCTCCAGGCGCACAACTGGATTGCGTGGAAAGCGCCACCAGCCACACGGTTCTCCTGGGTCAGTGCCGGGATTTTCTGCGCGAACACGGCATTGCCCCGGTAACGGGGGCCGATACTGCGGGTTCCGCCCGGCTGATCGCAGATCTGGCCGATCCTGCTCGGGCGGCTTTGGCCTCCGATATTGCGGGGGAAATCTACGGCCTGGACGTTCTGGCCCGCCATATCGAAGATCATGACCGCAACACCACCCGCTTCCTGCTGATGTCGCGGGAAATGGATCTCAAGCGCAGGGGCAGATCCGGCATGATGACGACCTTCGTCTTCCGGGTGCGCAACATTCCTTCGGCGCTTTACAAGGCGATGGGCGGCTTCGCCACCAACGGTGTAAACATGACCAAGCTGGAAAGCTACATGGTCAACGGGACCTTCGCCGCAACGCAATTCTACGCCGATATCGAAGGCCACCCGGATGACCGCAACGTCGCGCTGGCGCTTGAGGAACTGGAATATTTCACCACGCATCTCAACATCCTGGGCGTGTATCCGGCAGATCCGCGCCGTCACTGACGGGCGGTCTGCTCGATCTGGCGGGCATAGCGGGCGATGCCTTTCTTGAAACGTACATTCAGGTTCGATTTCACCAACCGCAAGGTCTGCAAGAACAACCGCGCCGACATACCCTTCGGTGACAGGTCGATCTGCACGGCAACCCGCGTTCGCCGGGGCGCAAGCGCCATCAGTTCGATCTCGGACCGGCACTCCAGCCCTCCGGTGCGGGAAAAGAACGTCAGAGCGCTCGGCGGTTCATAAACCAGCAATTCCGAAGCCATGCTGCGCCGCTTGCCGCGGTAATCGAAGTCGATCTCCCAGGCCATCCCCTTTGCCGGGGCAGGCATTGTGTCGGTACGTTGCAGCGTCGCCCCCCAGCGTCGCCCCTTCCGTTCCAGCGCGTCGAAATCGGAAATTTGCGCGAAAACCTGATCGATGGGGGCCTCGACATCCTCCCGGGTTGAAAATTTCATTCGGACCATCCCTTTTATGCCTCACGAACAGTTTTGCCCGGCTGCGGGCGCGGGTCAATCCGGCGATTCGCTTTCCCCCGTCCGGAAGACCGGTGGGGTGTGTCCGCCTGGCCGCACCGGCGGCGCAACTGCCGCGACAGGTGTCAATCCCGCCCTTTTTCGTATATCCGTCCTCCCAATCACACGGTCTTGCTTCCCGGCGGAAATCCCCCCCGATGATTGAAAGGCCCGGCCGCGTGATCCCGAACCTCAATCGCCGTGCCTTCAGGCCGGCATAGCCGTGGGAAGGCGCGGATGACGTTGCATCCCTTCTCGGTTCAGGCCCGTCCCTGCCAGGCCCATTTGCGCCTGCTGGAAACGACCGATCTGCATGTCCATGTCTTTCCCTACGATTATTATGCCGACAGGCCCACGGATACCATCGGGCTGGCGCGCACCGCGCGCCACGCGGACCACCTGCGAAAGGGGGCCTCCAATTCGGTGCTCCTGGATAACGGAGACTTCCTGCAAGGGACCCCGATGGGCGACTACATCGCCCATGAAAAGGGCTTGCGGGCGGGCGACGCGCACCCGATTCTCGCAGCGATGGCGGCGGCCGGAGTCGAGGTCGCGACCGTGGGCAATCACGAGTTCAACTATGGTCTCGATTTCCTTCTGACGGCATTGGCGGGCGCGGATTTTCCGGTCGTCTGCGCCAATATCGCCACCCGGCAGGGAGCGACGGCGGTTCAGGACACGACCCTTCTGCCCCCGTTCGTGATACTGGAGCGCCCCCTGACCGATGGCACGGGCCGGCAAAGGCCATTCCGGCTTGGGGTGATCGGGTTCACTCCGCCGCAAATCCTGACCTGGGATCGCCGGAACCTGGAAGGTCGCATCGTCGTCCGCGATATCGTGGATACCGCCCGCGCATTTGTTCCGCAGATGCGCAAACAGGGCGCGGATCTGATCGTGGCACTGGCTCATTCCGGCATCGGTGGCAGCGGCGCCTGGGGACGGCAGGAAAACGCTTGTATCCCGCTGGCCGCCGTGGACGAAATCGATGTGGTGTTCGCCGGACACCAACACCTTCTTTTCCCCGGCTCCTCCTTCAGCGGGTTGCCGGACGTCGATGCGCAGGCGGGCACGATTCACGGCAAGCCGGCGGTGATGGCGGGGTGCTGGGGTTCGCATCTGGGGGCGATCGACCTTCTGCTGGAACACGGGTCTGACGGCTGGCGCATCGCGCGCCACGAGACGACGCTGCACCCCATCGCCCGGCGCCACAACGGCAAGGCCACCCCCTTGGTGGACAGCGCCCCGCATGTACTTGCCGCCGCCGCCGCCGCCCATGACGCCACCCTGGCTTACATCCGCCGCCCAGTGGGACACACACGCGTGGCACTTCACAGTTACTTTTCGCTGGTGGCCGATACCCCCTCGGTGCAGATCGTCGCCGATGCACAGCTTTGGCACATGCGGCAGATGCTTGCGGACACGGAGCACGCCGGGCTGCCCCTGCTTTCCGCTGCGGCGCCCTACAAGGCCGGCGGACGCGGCGGCCCGGAACATTTCACCGAGGTTGCGCCGGGCGGCATCGCCATGAAAGATATCGCAAATCTTTACTATTACCCCAACACCGTGTGTGCGGTGCGTATCACCGGCGCGCAATTGCGCGGCTGGCTGGAACGCAGCGCGGGCCTGTTCAACCAAATCCCGCCCGGTGCACGGGATGCGCCGCTGCTCAACCCCGATTTTTCCTGCTACAATTTCGACACGATCAAGGGGGTGAGCTACGAGATCGACGTCTCCCGGTCGTCCAGGTTCGACCCTCTCGGTGCCATGGCCGACCCGCAGGCCCGGCGAATCCGCAACCTGCGCCATGCAGGCCGGCCCGTGACCGGCGACATGGAGTTCATCGTCGCCACCAACAGCTACCGCGCCGGGGGCGGGGGCCATTTTCCCGGCGCAGACGGCAGCACCATCGTCTTCTCCGCACCCGACACCAACAGGGATGTGCTTTTGCGCTACATCCGCGCGCAGGGGGTCGTGGGGTCCGCAGCGGACGGCAACTGGTGCCTGGCACCGCTGCCGGACACCACCGCCACCTTTGAGACCAGCCCCCGCGCCGCCAGGCTTACCGGCGATGTTCCCCTCCCCCTGACCCCCGTGGCGACGACAGGTGGCTTCACGCGGTTCCGAATCCGGCTGGAGGGTTGCGAATCCGCGCCGTGACGCCTATGTACCGGGATGAGAGGTTGGCGCGGGCGAGCGCCTCGCCAACCCGGTCAGGTCCGGAAGGAAGCAGCCGTAACGAGCCCCGTTCGGGTCGCTGTCCAACCTCTCACCTTTCCCGCAATCAACTGGACGCGACCGCCGCCAGCGCCTACCCTGTGGCGCGACAGCGAGAGGACCCATGCCCGATACCCCCTACCAGGTGCTTGCCCGCAAATACCGCCCGGCCAGCTTTGCCGACCTGATCGGGCAGGATGCAATGGTGCGCACGCTCCGGAACGCATTCGCTGCCGAGCGTATCGCGCAGGCTTTCATCATGACGGGCATCCGCGGCACGGGCAAAACCACCACCGCGCGGATCATCGCAAAGGGCATGAACTGTATTGGTCCCGATGGGACCGGCGGCCCCACCACCGACCCCTGCGGTCAGTGCGAGCATTGCGTTGCCATCGCGGAGAGCCGTCATGTCGACGTTCTGGAAATGGACGCCGCCTCCCGCACCGGGGTCGGGGACATCCGCGAAATCATTGACAGCGTGGCCTACCGGGCGGCCTCTGCCCGCTACAAGATTTATATCATCGACGAGGTTCACATGCTTTCGACCAGCGCCTTCAACGCGCTGCTCAAGACGCTGGAAGAACCCCCCGCCCACGTAAAGTTCATCTTCGCCACCACCGAAATCCGCAAGGTGCCGGTAACGGTTCTGTCGCGCTGCCAGCGGTTCGACCTGCGCCGGATCGAACCGGAGGTGATGATCGCGCATCTCAAACGGATCGCCGGGGCCGAGGGCGCCCCCATCGCCGAAGACGCCTTGGGCCTGATTACCCGCGCGGCAGAAGGCTCGGTGCGCGATGCGCTCAGCCTGCTGGACCAGGCCATCTCCCACGGCGCAGGCGAAACCACGGCCGATCAGGTACGTGCCATGCTCGGCCTGGCGGACCGCGGCCGGGTTCTGGACCTTTTCGACCTGATCATGAAGGGCGCCGCCGCAGAAGCCCTTTGCGAATTGTCGGCCCAATACGCCGACGGGGCCGACCCGCTGGCCGTCCTGCGGGATCTCGCGGAAATCACCCACTGGCTGAGTGTGGTGAAGATCACCCCCGAGGCTGCCGACGACCCGACCGTCCCCCCCGACGAACGCCGCCGCGGGCAGGACATGGCCGGACGGCTGCCGATGCGAGCCTTGACGCGAATGTGGCAGATGTTGCTGAAGGCGCTGGAGGAGGTCTCCGCCGCGCCCAATGCGATGATGGCCGCCGAGATGGCGATCATCCGGCTGACCCATGTCTCCACCCTGCCCGCCCCCGAAGACCTGCTGCGCAAGTTGCACTCCCTGCCCCCTCCGGGGCCGGGCGGCGGGGCCGGCGCACACGGCAACGGAGGGGGGAACACCGTACGCCAGACCCACGCCGGGGGCGTCTCCGCGGGCGCGGCGCCCCAGGGGAGCGGGCCGGTGATGCAGGCCACGGCGCCCGCGCAAGTCCCTCAGGCCGTCCTGGCCACCTATGCCCGGTTCGAGGATATCGTGGATCTGATCCGTGCCCAGCGCGACGCGAAACTCCTGATCGAGGTCGAAACCTGTTTGCGGCTGGTCAGCTACAGCCCCGGCCGCATCACGTTCGAACCCACGCCCGACGCCCCGATGGATCTGGCCTCCCGGCTGGGCCAGAGCCTCCAGGCCTGGACGGGCGCGCGCTGGGGGGTTTCGGTTGCCGGATCGGGCGGCGGGGCCACTCTCTCCGAGATTCGCGAAGAAGAAACCACCGCCCTGAAGGCGGCTGCGGAAAAGCATCCGCTGGTCAAGGCCGTTTTTGCCGCCTTCCCTCAGGCCGAAATCACAGACATAACTCCCCCCGCAGACCTTGCCGCGCAGGCCGCCGAAAACGCCCTGCCCGAGGTTGAGGAAGAATGGGACCCCTTCGAAGACGACTGATCCAAAGGAGACACGCATGTTCAAAGGTTTGGGCGGCATTGGCGACATGGCCAAGATGATGAAGGCCGCGCAGGAAATGCAGGGCAAGATGGCCAAGCTTCAGGAAGACCTGGCCAACACCATGGTGACCGGCGAAAGCGGGGCCGGGCTGGTCAAGGCCACCGCCACCGCGAAAGGCACTCTGACAGGGCTGGAGATCGACCCGTCGATCTTCAACGCCGAAGAGAAGGAAGTGGTCGAAGACCTGATCCTGGCCGCCATCAAGGACGCCCAGGAAAAGGCCATGGAAAAGACCCAGGAAGAAACCCGCAAGATGACCGAGGACATGGGCCTGCCCGCAGGCATGAACCTGCCGGTCTGATGCCCGGCCGGAACCGCGAGATCGAGGCGCTGATCGAGATGATGGCACGGTTGCCGGGGCTTGGCCCCCGGTCGGCCCGCCGCGCGGTTCTGCACCTGATCAAAAAGCGCGCCGTGCTTCTGGGGCCCTTGGCCGATTCGATGCACAAGGTGGCGGCCACGGCGCGCGAATGTTCTGTCTGCGGCAATATCGGGACAACCGATCTCTGCGAAATCTGCGCCGATCCGAAACGCACGAACGGCGAACTTTGCATCGTCGAGGATGTCGCGGATTTATGGGCGATGGAACGCGGTGGCGCTTTCAGGGGCCGCTACCACGTTCTGGGCGGAACTCTTTCGGCGCTGGACGCCATCGGCCCGGAGGAGTTGCGTATCCCCCAGCTTGCCGCCCGCGTCGCGGCAGAGCATATTTCCGAGGTCATCCTTGCCCTGAACGCCACGGTCGATGGCCAGACCACCGCCCATTATATCGCGGACGAACTGGCCCCGACGGGCGTGCGGGTGACATCTTTGGCACAGGGGGTCCCCATCGGCGGGGAACTCGACTACCTCGACGACGGAACGATCAGCGCCGCCCTGCGTGCGCGCAAAGGAATCTGACCCTTACCAGCGGGTCAGGGCCTGCTCATCCGCGTCCCGCGCCGAGACCCAGGCTTCCCCGTCGCTGCGGATTTCCTTTTTCCAGAACGGTGCGCGGGATTTCAGGTAATCCATCAGATATTCAGCTGCGGCGAAGGCCTCGGCCCGGTGCGCGGCAGAGGTGGCGACCATCATGATCGCCTCCCCCGGTACGAGCGGGCCGTAACGATGAATGATCAGACCCCCGACAAGCCCCCAGCGGGCAGACGCCTCTTCTGCGATTCGGGTCAGGGCGCGTTCGGTCATACCGGGGTAGTGCTCTATCTCCATGCGCTGCAAGCTGCCCTCACAGTCACGCACGATACCGGTGAAGGTCACCACGGCCCCGGCCCCGGCCCCGCCGAAGGCGGCGGCCTCGGCGGCGAAATCGAACGGCGCGCGCTGAACCCGGACTTTCATCCGCCCGTCATCGGCGGAAAGAACGCGACCTCCCGCACACCGGCCAGCGGCGCATCGAAATCGGTCAGGTCCTGATCCACCGCCACACGCAGGGCAGAGAGATCCGCGAAAGCGGCGGCATAACGCGCCTCACGCAGTTTCAGTTCCTCGACCAGATCGGCCACGGTGGCGGCACGGGTGTCCACCCGCTCTCTCGGCAGGCCGATGCGCTCCCGCACCCAGGCAAAATACAGGATCTCGATCATTTCATTCCCTTTCCCTCAGAAAGGGTAACGCCTTTGCAAAATAATCCCAACCGGTAAGGAGCGTCAGCGCCCCCGCCGCCCAGAGCAGCGCAAACCCGCCCCATTGCGCAAGACCCGCCAGCCAGCCGCCAAGCAGCCCCTGTGCCAGAAGTACCGACACCGCCACCATCTGCACGGTGGTTTTCCACTTGGCCAGCTTCGTGACCTTCAAAAGCCCCGCCTGCGTCCCGAGAAATTCCCGCAATCCGGAAACGAACACCTCCCGGAAAAGAATGGCCGTCGCGGGGACCATCAGCCAGGCATTCGCCCCCCATAACGCCATCAACGTGCCCAGTGCGATGACAACCATCGCCTTGTCGGCAATCGGGTCCAGCATCGCCCCGAAACGGCTGGTCTGGTTCCATTTGCGGGCCAGGTAACCATCCAGCCAGTCGGTGACAGAGGCCCCGGCGAACAGAACCAGCGCCCAAAGGTCGGCCTCCGGGCGCGGCAGCAGCACGAAGGCCAGCGCCAGCCCCGGCGCGGCGAGCAGACGAAAAACCGTCAGGATATTCGGAAGTGTCCAGGTCATGGGAGGGGTGATAACGCGTCAGCCTTGATCATGGAAGAAGCCATAGATGGTTTCGGCAAGGCTGTCGGAAATGCCCTCCACGGCCTTGAGATCCGCCAGCCCGGCGCGCGACACGGCCTTGGCACTGCCGAAATGGGCCAGCAGCGCACGTTTGCGGGCTGTGCCGACGCCCGGAATTTCCTCCAGCGGGGTCAGGCCCATGGCCCTGGCACGTTTCGCCCGGTGAGTGCCGATGGCAAAACGGTGGGCCTCATCCCGCAGGCGCTGAATGAAATACAGCACCGGGTCATTATGGCGCAGCGCGAACGGGCGGCGGCCGGGGCGATGGAATTCCTCCTTGCCGGCATCGCGGTCGATCCCCTTGGCCACGCCGACCATCGGGATGTCGGATACCCCCAGGTCGGCCATGCTCCTTGCCACAGCGCTGACTTGCCCCGCACCGCCATCGATCAGCAAAAGATCCGGCCATGTCTCGCCCGCGCGGTCGGGGTCCGCTTTCAGAAGGCGTTGGAAACGGCGGGTCAGGACCTCTTGCATCATGCCGAAATCGTCCCCCGGAGTCAGGTCGTCGCCGCGAATGTTGAACTTCCGGTACTGGCTTTTCAGAAACCCTTCGGGTCCGGCAACGATCATCCCGCCAACCGCGTGCGCGCCCTGGATATGGGAGTTGTCGTAGACCTCGATCCGCCTCGGCGGCGCGGGCAGATCGAACGCCTCGGCAAGGCCGGCCAGCAATTTGCCCTGCGCCACGGTTTCGGCCAGCCGCCGGCCCAGGCTTTCGCGCGCATTGCGCAAGGCACTGGCCACCAATTCATACTTTTCCCCGCGCCGGGGCACCGCGATACCGACCCTGCGCCCGGCCTTTTCGCCCAGCGCCGCAGCCATCAGGTCACGATCCTCGATATCGTGGGACAAAAGCAGCAGCCGCGGCGGCTGCTTGTTTTCGTAGAACTGACCCAGAAAACCCCGCATGACCTCCTCCGGTGCAGCCCCGGAACCGGTGCGGGGGTAGTAATCACGATTGCCCCAGTTCTGGTTGGCGCGGATGAAAAAGACCTGAACACAGGCCTGCCCGCCATCCATGTGCAGGGCGATCACATCCGCCTCGGCCACACTGCGGGGGTTGACCGCCTGAACCGACTGCACCTGCGTCAGCGCCCGGATACGGTCGCGCAGGGCAGCGGCGCGTTCGTATTCCAGCCCGTCCGAAGCCGCCTGCATCTGCGCCGCCAGACGCTCTTGTATCCCGGTGCTCTTGCCGGCCAGGAACCGCTGTGCATCACGCACGGCCCCGGCATAGTCCTCCTGGCCGATCTTGCCCACGCAGGGGGCGGAACACCGCTTGATCTGGTACAGAAGGCAGGGGCGGGTCCGGCTGTCGAACACTGTATCGGTGCAGTTGCGCAGCAAAAACACCTTCTGCAACTGGTTCAGGGTGCGGTTCACGGCACCGGCACTGGCGAAAGGTCCAAAATATGCGCCATCCTCCCGCTTCGCGCCGCGATGCTTGGCAATCTGGGGAAAGGGATGTCCGGTCGTGATCAGGATCTGCGGGAAACTTTTGTCATCGCGCAGCAAAATGTTGTAATGCGGCCTGAGCTGCTTGATGAGGTTCTGTTCCAGCAGCAGGGCTTCGGTTTCCGTCCGCGTCGTCAGGAACATCATCGACGCGGTCTCGGAGATCATCCGCGCAATCCGGGCGCTGTGGCCCGTGGGCTTGGCATAATTCGCCACCCGCTTCTTCAGATTGCGTGCCTTCCCGACATACAGTACCCGCGCCTGCGAATCGAGCATCCTGTACACACCGGGGGAACCATCCAGAAGCGGCAGGTAAGACTGGATGCATGTGTGCCCGGTCGGGCTGGAGGCGGTCTGGTCAGTCATCTGAGCGGATGTGATTCCGGTTTTGGGCTGCAATGATACGCGGGTCCCGATCAAGGGAAAACATGTCCACGGTTTCTGTGGAAAACTTTGTGGGCAACTGTTCGGGTATCTGAATTTTTCCTTTTTTTCGGCCCGCTTCCATGGTCTGCCTATATTTTAGGCAACTTTTTAATCTCTTGATATAAAATCATTTTTTTTAATTCATGACGTAAATGTTTAGAAAAGTTAACAAATTCAAGACATCCCCGAAACATCCTCTCTCCGGTGGAAAAGATTGACCTCCGATGTTTTATTCCAAACCCAGGACATCCGGCGTCTGCCAGCCGAGATGCTGGCCGCCATCCACGCACAAAAGCTGCCCGGTCACCGCCGGCGCGTTCAGGAAATACTCCAGCGCAGCGCAAATTTCTTCCGCGTCGGCACCACGCTGGAGCAGCGTCGCCCGGCGCTGGCGCCGGAAGTGATCCACGCTCTGCCGGCCGCCACAAAGGGTCGGCCCCGGACCGATGGCATTAACCCGGATTCCTGGCGCCAGAGCCTGCGCGGCCGTACGCGTAAACGCCCAAAGCCCCATCTTTGCCAGGGTGTAGGTCATGAATTCCGGCGTCAGCTTGCGCACCCGCTGATCCACCATGTTCACCACCAGGCCATTGGCGACAGGCTCACCGGCGGCATCGGTCGTATACGGTGGAATCTGCGCGGCCAGGGCCTGCGTCAGAACGAAAGGCGCACGCAGGTTCGACTGCATGTGCCGGTCCCAGCTCTCACGGGTCGCGGTGGCAAGATTGTCGTATTCGAAGATAGAGGCGTTGTTCACCAGAACGCTAAGCGGTCCGCCCAGCGCATCCGCCGCACGCGGAACCAGACCGGCGGCCTGTGCGTCATCCAGAAGGTCGGCCGACAGGGCCACACCCGCGCGCCCCATGCCCCGGATCTCTTCCACGACGGCATTGGCCTCGGACCCGGCGCTGGCATAGTGGACCGCAACATCGTAGCCGCGCCCGGCAAGATGCAGCGCCATCGCCCGCCCCAGACGCCGCCCCGCCCCGGTCACCAGCGCGCGACAGGTCATGTCAGCACCAGGACGATGTACCCGCCATAGAGCATCAGGAAGAGCGCGCCCCAGATCCGGCCCAGTACCCAGCCGCGGAAGACGAACGGTGCCAGCAGCACGGATGCCCCAATCATGACCCAAAGATCGAAGCGCAGCATTTCCGCCGGAACCGGGATCGGCCCGATCAGGCTGGCGATACCGACGATGCAAAGCAGATTGAACATGTTGGAGCCGATCACGTTCCCCAGCACCACATCCGCCTGCCGGCGCAGTGCCGCCATGACCGAGGTTGCGAGTTCCGGCAAAGACGTACCCACCGCCACCAGAGTCAGGCCGATGACCGTCTCGCTGACCCCGACGGCGCGGGCGATGTTGATGGAACTGTCCACCAGCAGGTCGGCCCCCAATGGCAGGCCGGCCAGCCCCACCCCCGTGTAAAACCCGATCCGCCCCCAGGACAGCGATGAATCCGCGCCTTCGATCTCGCCCTCTTCGGCGGCAAGACCGGCCGACTCCCGCCGATGCCGGCGCGCGATCAGAAACGCGTCCGCCAGGACCACGCCCAGCCCGGCCAGAAGCGCAATCCCGTGCGGCCAGCGAAAAGAACCCGTCATCGCCAGCGACAAGAAAAACAGCGAGGCGGCAAGCATCATCACGTAAGTCCGACGCGTATCGCACTGATCCGTGCGAATGACGCTGATCAGCGCCGGAATCCCCAGCACCAACAGAACGTTCGCCGTGTTCGACCCCACCACGTTGCCAAGGCCGATGCCCGGTGCGCCATCCAGAACCGCCTTGACTGTAATCAGAAGTTCCGGCGCAGAGGTGCCGAAGGCCACAACCGTCAGGCTGACGATCATGGCGGGGACGCCCAGGCGCAGGCTGAAATTCACCGCGCCCTTCACCAGAAGATCCCCCGCCAGCAGCAGAATGGTCAGACCGAGACACGAGAACACCAGATCCATGGCCATGGACTTGTTACTCCTTGCGGCAGGGGCATCGGCCCTTGCCCAGAACATGGCGCCCGCAATCGGGGCATTTTGCGGGTTTGTTCAGGCGGACACGGCCTACACCGGGCAAGCGCAAACGACCGAACATGGCCAACACCATCATGCCGATGAGAAACAGGGAAACGACCTTCAGGATCATGACTTACAACCCGTACCGCGCCCACATGAGTCGGGCCTCCGCCTCGTCGGCCAGCCCGGCCATCGCATGAACCCCCAGCCGAGAAAGCCAGCCACGCCGCACACCGCAGGCAACGAACTTCACCTTCTCGCCAAAGATTTCCTTCATCTTCGGCTCCATATGGGCAACCCCGTCGGCCAGCCCCAGATCCACCGCCTGCTGTCCAACCCAGACATCCCCGGAAAAAAGATCGGCGCCTTGTGCCAGCGTCGCACCCCGGCGCCCCTTGACATAGGCAATGAAGGCCGTGTGCAAGACCGCCTGCAATGCCTTGATGCGCGCGACATCGCCGGTTTTTTCGGGCAGGAACGGATCCAGCAGGTTCTTGGACTCGCCCGCTGTGTAGACGCGCCGCTCCACCCCGTGCCGCGCAAGAAGTTCATGAAAGCCAAACCCCGCCGAAATTACCCCGATCGACCCGAGGATCGAGTTTTCATCCACCCAAACCTCATCGGCCGCACAGGCAAGATAGTACCCGCCCGAGGCGGCGACATCCTCTACAAAAGCATGAACCGGCACGGCGTGCGCATCCGCCAGCCGCCGGATGCGCCGCGCGATCAGAGAGCTTTGCGCCGGCGATCCGCCGGGTGAGTTCACGATCAGCGCCACCGCCGCGGGCCTGCCCCGGCGAAACGCACGCTCCAGAACCGGGGCGAGGCCGGCATCGCTCAACCCGCTGCGAATCCGTGCCCCGGCGATCACCCCGGACAGGCGCACTACGGACACACGCGGTTTGTGCTTAATGAAGGGAAACCACCGTTGCATGTAGCGCATGTAGAACCTGCACCGCCCCAGAACAAGTGACAGCACCCAAAGCCGGGGGGGGTCAGTGACTGGGCGTACCTTTTTCCACGGTGAAAAAGAAGTTGGGCGGCAGATCCTCGCGCAGGATCTCGTCCGGCACGACATCCGGCCCGGCCAGGAACACCCCGGCCCCGAAATGTATGTGCAGACGGGACAGACGCTCCATCCGTGCGCTGGTGAGGTCCGCGTAAAACCGCGCGTAATTCGTCATCTGTCTGAGCGTCTCAATCCTCTCGCGGTGGCGCGCGACGCAATGGCGATGGGCGGCGGCGATGTCCGGGTCGGCCATCAGGCGGTCGTATTCCGCGCGCAGCAACGGCAGCCGGTCCTGGATCGACCTGTCCTCCTCGCCGTTGTTGTTCATGCGGAACCAGTAGGCCATGCCCTGATCGCGCTCGACATGGTTGACACGCCCCCTGTCGCGCTTGACGAGGAAGCTCTCGGCCGAGCGTACCGCGTAGTGGTTCAGCGTCACGAGATCATACCCCACCGTCGTATTGGTGGAGCGCCACGCGTTGCGATAAAACGTCTTCGGCAATCGGCGACCGGAGCCGTTGACCCAGTTGACCTCGTCCACCAGTTGCGGATGCAGCCCCTTGGGCCGGTGCACGCCCATCTTCTTGAACAGGCCGATATTTCGGTAAAGCGTCTTGACCCCCCACGCCTGGTGGGGTTTGCGGGTCATCCTGGGGGCGCAACGGGTGAATTGCCCGGTGATGAACCCGTCCCGGAAGGCGTGGATGTCCGAATTTCCGAACAGCCGCCAGGTCATCGAGATCATGTTGGCCTCCGGCACCGCGGCGCGCAGATCGGCGAGGCGCCCCTGACCCACATGGATGTTGATGTATTCATCGACATCCATACAGACCAGCCAGCCAGCCTTTTGCACCATCTCTTCGTCCTCGGCTGCGAAAAGTGCGGCATGCTGCGGCTTGAGCCGGACCTTGCGGTAAGGGTTGTCGCGACGCTGCACGATCCCCCTTGCCTGAAGCAGATCCAGGAGCTCATCCGTACCGTCGGTGCAATCGTTGGTATAGATCAGGAAATCGTCCACCCCGATGGCGCGGTGATAGGCAATCCATTCAAGAATGAAAGGCCCCTCGTTCTTCATCGTGGTAACGATAACGGTATGGTCGCGCCGCGAATGGCCGGCGATATTCTGTTCCGGCACGCGGCGGGGCCTGTGGTCGAAGGCGTCATGTGCCAGCGCCAACAGGCGGTCATCCTCGATCAGGCTGGACTTGGGCACGATCCGGGCCACCTTCGGGCCCCGGTGGCGAAGCGCCATGCACCGCACGAAAGGCCAGTGACCACCGGGCGGAACCCGCCCGACGCGAATCATCCGCCAAACCCCGTCGGCGGGGATGCGCACGGGCGCGATACACCAGCGCCCGTTCGACCCGATGGAATCGAACTGACGGCAGATGTGATCGCCAAAGGTTGCGTCTTCTCCGCTCCGCAACTGCCACGGATAAACGCGGCGGCCCACAAGCTGCACCAGGCCGCCGGGCACCTCCGACGCCATGTCGAAAGGGGTTGAGCCCTCATGCGGCATCAGCAGGTCGCTGATATCGATGTTCATTACGGCCCGGGCACGATTGAGAAACATGTCGCGCAGAAGCTCATAAATCCCCATCTCGCCCATCGGGGCCTGCCACGGGTCCGGGGCGGGGGCGGTCATGCGGTCCTTGCCCGGCGCGTCAGGGGCGTAATACGGATGCGCCTCCGGTCCGAGTCCGGGTTTGCCCAATGGCACATCGGCGGTCAGAAGCACCACATGGGACAGCCCCGGAATTGCCGCCGCCCGCAGGGCCTCGGCCAGGTCCCCATTCGCACCGGGGCGAACGCGATCGAGGATCAGGGCGGCCTGAAGTCCGAAATCGCGCGCGTGGTAGCCCAGCCAGTCCAGGACCAGCCGGGGAGCCTCGCCATTGCGCAGGGTCACGGCGGTGTTCAGCCCCTCGAACAAGCCGGTCTCCGGCATCTGCGGCTGTACTTGGGCCACCGCCCCCTTCAGCGGCACGGGGCACGGCCCATCGCCCAACCCCCGGCAGGTCAGGACCGGGCTGCCGCCGATGGTCCCGCTTTCGACCACCTCGACACCTTCAGGCGCGGCGACCGCCTCCGGCAGCGTGCCGTTTCGAAAGAAAAACCTCGTGCGTCCTTCCACCCCCGTCAGGCAGGCCAACAGCGTGCCCTCCGGCACGGAAAACGACTTGAGACAACGTTCTATGACTTTCACGGCACCACGCGCGTTGAAGTTTCCCCTGTTTTGGCCCGTATCGGCCTTGGTTCCAAGGGCTTTCCATACCGGAAACGCAAAAACGCCCCGGCGCAGGCGGCCCCGGGGCGTCGTGGCGCATCCCTGTACCGAATCAGCCGCGCAGGGCCTCCAGCATGATGGTGACGTTTTCGGGGTCGGCATCGGGGGTGATACCATGCCCGAGGTTGAAAATATGCGGCCCCCCGGAAAAGGCCGCCCTGATCCGCCTCGTCTCGTCGATCAGCGCCTGCCCGCCGGTGACCATCAGACCGGGGTTCATGTTCCCCTGCACACAGCCATCGGCCTGTACGTTGGCCGCCCCCCAATCCGCATCGATGGAATTGTCCAGCGCGACACAATCCGCGCCGGTGGCCTTGGCAAAACCGATGTATTTCTCACCCGCCTCACGCGGGAAGGCGATAACCGGCAAGCCGGGAAAGCGCGCCTTCATTTCCTGCGTGATCCGCCTGGCCGGCTCCAGCGCGTAGCGGTCGAAATCCTCGCCTTTCAGCGACCCGGCCCAGCTGTCGAAGATCTTCACGACCTCGGCGCCGGCCTCGACCTGTTTGGAAAGGTACTCGATCGTGGCCCCGGTCAGACGCTCCATCAACGCCTCGAAGGTTGCGCGATCCTCGGCCATCAGCTTGTGCGCGGGTCCCTGGTCAGGGGTGCCGCGTCCGGCAATCATGTAGGTCGCGACCGTCCAGGGCGCTCCGGCGAAACCGATCAGCGCGGTTTCCTCCGGCAGTTCCCGCGACAGGATGCGCACGGTCTCATAGACCGGCGCGAGGTGGTCGTGAATGTCGTCCTTTCCCTTCAGCTTCGCCATGTCGGCGGGCGTGGTGGTGGTGGACAGGCGCGGCCCCTCGCCGGTGACGAACCACAGGTCGGCCCCCAGCGCATCGGGAATCAGCAGGATGTCCGCGAACAGAATCGCCGCGTCGAAACCGTAGCGCCGGATCGGTTGCAGAGTAACCTCCGCCGCAAGATCGGACGTATAGCACAGCGACAGAAAGTCGCCCGCTTCGGCCCGCGTGGCCCGGTATTCGGGCAGGTAGCGCCCGGCTTGCCGCATCAGCCACACCGGAGGCACATCCTGCGTCTCCCCGGCCAGTGCGCGCAACAGTTTTTTGGTTTCCGCCATCTTGATCCCCGTATATTGCTGGCGCCTGTCGTCCCCTGCTTGCGTCAGCATGTCAAGACGGGGCGAGTTGTCAGGACGACGTGACGCGATTAGAGGTAGGCGCATGGCTATCACACTTCCTTCCCCCGCTTCACCCCTGAAGATCGGCACGCGCGGTTCGCCGCTCGCGCTGGCGCAGGCTTACGAAACGCGCGAACGGCTGATGAAGGCGTTCGACCTGCCCGAGGAGGCGTTCGAAGTGGTGGTCATCAAGACCACCGGCGACAGGGTCCTGGATCGCCCCCTCAAGGAGATTGGCGGCAAGGGCCTGTTCACCAAGGAGATCGAGGATGCGATGCTGGAAGGCCGCATCGACATCGCCGTCCATTCCACCAAGGACATGCCGGTCGAACAGCCCGCGGGCCTGATCCTTGACACCTACCTTCCGCGTGAAGACACGCGCGATGCATTCGTCTCCAAATCGGTGAAACGGCTGGCGGATCTCGACGAGGGCGCCGTGGTCGGCACCTCTTCCCTGCGCCGGCGCGCCCAGCTTCTCAACTACCGCCCGGACCTGAAGGTCGTGGAATTCCGCGGCAACGTGCAGACCCGGCTCAAGAAGCTGGAAGACGGCGTGGCGGTGGCGACCTTTCTTGCCATGGCCGGGCTGCGCCGCCTCGGCATGACGGACATCGTGCAATCCGCCATCGAGCCGGAAGAAATGCTGCCCGCCGTGGCGCAGGGCGCCATCAGCATCGAACGCCGTATCGACGACAACCGCGCCGCAGAGATGCTTGCCGCGATTCACCACACGCAAACCGGTCAGCGTATGGCGGCGGAGCGCGCCTTCCTCGCGGCGCTGGACGGATCCTGCGAAACGCCCATCGGAGGGTTGGCGGAACTGGACGGCACCACCATCCGGATGCGGGGAGAAATTTTACGCCCCGACGGGTCGGAGCGCATTGCCGACGCCATGTCCGCCCCCATCGCGGATGGCGCAAAAATGGGCCGTGAACTGGGTGAAACCCTGCGCGCCCGCGCCGGGGAAGGGTTCTTCGACTGGGTCGGGGCCTGACACGCATCATCACAGCATAGCCAGACGAACGCCGGGCGCTTCGCTTGCCCGGCGCGCCGTCATTCGGCCCGGTCGATCAGTTCCAGCACTTTCGGTCCCATTGCCTCAACGATCAGGGCGACCCCTTTGGCATTGGGGTGGATCCCGTCCGGCTGCATGTAAACGCGCATCGCCCCCTCACGGTCTGGTAAGTTGCTGATTCCTTTCAGAAAATTATCAAAATACAGAACCCCGTAACGGGCGGCGAGATCGGGATACATCGCATCGAACGCCGCCTTGTAGGCGGGGCCGTAATTGCCGGGCGCGGACAACCCCACCAGCAAGACCGCCACATCCGCGTCCTGCGCGGCCTTCAGAATCCCGTCCAGATTCGCCCGCGAGGCGGCCGGGTCAAGTCCCCGTAACAGGTCATTGCCGCCCAGCGCCACGATCATCGCATCCACCTCGGACACCAGGGTCCAGCCCACGCGGGACAGCCCCCCGGCGGTCGTATCCCCCGACACCCCGGCATTGATCAGTACCGCCTCCGCCCCGCGCGCGGACAGCCAGCGTTCCATCTGTGGCACGAACCCCTCCTCGGGGGGCAGGCCGTAGCCCTGGGTCAGGCTGTCGCCCAGCGCGGCAATGGTGACCGCCGGCGCCGGCCCGGCAAAAAGGTTGAGGCCCAGCGCCAGAACCCCATATCCAAGGAGAGGCACGCGCGAAAAAAGGTGTTTCATGGCCGATACGATCCTGTCCCTGAATAACGCTTCGCTGACGCTTGCAGGCAATGCGGGTCCGGTCAATATCCTGAACGGCATCACGCTGGACGTACGCGCGGGGGAAACCCTGGGACTTGTGGGACCGTCGGGATCTGGCAAGTCGTCCCTGCTGATGCTGATGGGCGGGCTGGAACGCGCCACCACCGGCTCCGTTACCGCGCTGGGCCATGACCTGACGACGATGGACGAGAACGCGCTGGCCCGCTTTCGCCGCCAGCATATGGGCGTGGTGTTCCAGTCCTTCCACCTGATCCCCACGATGACGGCACAGGAAAACGTGGCCACGCCGCTGGAACTGGCCGGCCACCGCGATGCGTTCGACCGCGCGGCGGAAGAATTGCGCGCCGTCGGGCTGGCGCACCGGATGGGACACTACCCCGCCCAGATGTCGGGGGGGGAACAACAGCGCGTGGCCCTGGCCCGCGCCGCCGCGCCGCGCCCGCGCCTGTTGCTGGCCGATGAGCCGACCGGCAACCTCGATGGTGCAAACGGCGCCGCGATCATGGATCTTCTGTTCGGCCTGCGCGAACGGTACGGGTCAACGCTGATCCTCGTCACCCATGCGCCCGAGCTTGCCGCGCGCTGCGACCGGGTGGTGCGGCTGTGCGATGGCCGGATCTCCCCCGACCGGAAAGCCGCCGAATGACCCCGCGCATCGCCTTTCGCATCGCCCGGCGGGAACTGCGCGGCGGCCTGCGGGGGTTTTACATCTTCCTCGCCTGCCTTGCACTGGGGGTGGCGGCCATTGCCGCCGTCGGTTCCGTACGGGACAGCATCCAGACCGGCCTGAAACGCGAGGGTGCGGTCCTTCTGGGCGGGGATGCGGAGGTCACGCTCACCTATCGTTTCGCCACACTGTCGGAACGCGCGTGGATGGAAGCCACGGGAGAGGTTTCCGAGGTGGTGGATTTCCGCTCCATGATCACCGTGGGCCAGGACCGCGCCCTGACACAGATCAAAGCCGTGGACGGGGCCTACCCGCTTTACGGACGGGTGGGGCTGGACCCCGCGATGGCGCTGGAGGACGCGCTGTCCGGAAACGGCGCGGTGATGGAGCGCGTGCTGGCAGACCGGCTGGGCCTTCGCCCCGGCGACGCGTTCCGCCTTGGCACCGCAAGCTACACCCTGTCCGCCATCCTGACCCGCGAACCGGACGCCGCCGGGGGCGGGTTCGGCCTTGGCCCACGGCTGATCCTGCGGACAGAGGCACTGGAGGGCTCGGGCCTTTTGCAGCCCGGAACGCTTTTCGAAACGAAGTACCGCCTGGCAATTCCGGACGCAGACCTGCCCGCCCTTCAGGCCGAGGCCGAGACCGGCCTTGCCGGGGGCGGTCTGCGCTGGCGCGATGCCCGCAACGGCGCACCGGGCATGACCGTTTTCGTGGATCGCCTGGCGGCGTTCCTCGTGCTGGTCGGGCTGGCGGGCCTGGCCGTGGGGGGAGTGGGGGTCTCCGCCGCGGTACGCGCCTACCTGGAACGCAAGACGCAGGTCATCGCCACGCTCAAGACACTGGGGGCCGAAAGCGGGACGATCCTGCTGGCCTACCTGATCCAGATCGGTGTTCTGGCGGGGCTGGGTATCGTGCTGGGGCTGGCTCTGGGGGCTGTGCTGCCGCTGACCCTTGGCCCGGCGATCACCGCCCGCCTGCCCGTCCCGGTGGAAATGGCCCTTCACCCCGCGCCCCTGATGGAAGCCGCCGCCTATGGCGTGCTGACGGCGCTTCTGTTCACGCTCTGGCCCCTGGCCCGTACCGAGCGCATCCGCGCCGCCGCCCTGTTCCGCGAGGTTTCCGGAAAGGCAGGCGGCTGGCCGCGCCCGGCCTATGTCATCGCCACGGGGGGGCTGGCCGTGGGCCTGGTGGGGCTGGCAGCCCTGTTCACCGGGGCCCCCCGGCTGGCGATCTGGGCTGCGGCGGGCATTGCCGGGGCGCTGGGCCTGCTGGCGCTGGCCGCGCTGGCCCTGCACCGGGGCGCGCGCTGGCTGGCACGGTGGCACGGCCTGCGGGGCCACCCGGTACTGCGGCTGGCATTGGGCGCGGTCGGCGGGCCGGGGGGAGAAGTCACTTCCGTCGTACTTTCCCTGGGGCTGGGGCTGTCGGTCCTTGCCGCCGTCGGGCAGATTGACGCCAACCTGCGCAGCGCCATCGCACAGGATATCCCCAAGCGAGCACCGTCCTATTTCGTGGTGGATATTCAGCCCGATCAGTTGCGCGGGTTCAAGGCGCGGGTTCAGAACGCCCCCGGCGTAACAAGACTGCAAACCGCGCCTATGCTGCGCGGCATCATCACCCGCATCAACGGCCAGCCCGCGCGCGCGGTGGCCGGCGACCACTGGGTGCTGCGCGGCGATCGGGGCGTCACCTACTCCGCCCGCAAGCCCCCGGACGTGCGCGTAACCGAAGGCGTATGGTGGTCCGAAACCCATGACGGCCCCCCGGTGATGAGCTTTGCCGCCGAAGAGGCGCGCGAGCTTGGCCTGAAACTGGGCGATACGGTGGATGTGAATATTCTTGGCAGGGATATCACCGCAACCGTCACCAGTTTCCGCGAGGTGGATTTCTCCACCGCCGGGATCGGGTTCGTGATGTCGATGAACCCCGGCGCGCTACAGGGGGCCCCTCACACGCATATCGCCACGATATACGCCCAGCCCCAGGCGGAGGCCGCCCTGCTGCGCGACCTGGCCAATGCCTATCCAAACATCACCGCTATCCGGGTGCGCGATGCACTGGACCGGGTGGGAGAAGTGCTGGGCGGCCTCGCGGCGGCGATTTCCCTCGGGGCGGGAATCACGCTGGCGGCAGGGGCGATGGTGCTGATCGGGGCTGCCGCGGCAGGCGAACGCGCGCGCCTTTATGAAGCGGCGGTGCTGAAAACCGTTGGCGCGGTGCGCCCGCAGGTGCTGGCCTCTTTCGCGCTGCGCTCGGCCCTGATGGGGGCGGCGGCGGGGGGCGTCGCGCTACTGGCCGGGGGGGGCGCCGGGTGGGCGGTGATGACCTTCGTGATGGAGGGCAGCTTTACCTTCCACCCCGGTTCTGCGGTCCTGATCGTGGGGGGCGGAGCTCTCGCAACCCTGCTGGCCGGGCTTGGCTTTGCGTGGCGGCCTCTGGCCGCGCGGCCCGCAACGGTGCTCCGCGCACAGAGTTAGAACCGCCGCGAACGGGCCCGATTCCCCCATCGGGCGGCTATCAAACGGCCGGGGCAGCGGGGATGCCGGCAGACGGCGTCAGGCAGGCCTGTCGATACGCAAGCCTTTGGCACGCGCAGATGGCGGGCAATGGCACCGGGTTGCCCGTGCTTTCCTTCCCCCCTCTGTGACTTCTGGACCGGATGGGGCGCAAAGTACGATCCTGCACCCGATGATCTGCTGTTTTCCGGCAGGATGCCACATTGCACCGGGGAGATTGGGGATGTCTGTGCGAAACGGCGGGCTAGATCGATAAAAAACCGGGGCGGTACGATGCTTGAACTGTGCGATATCGAAAAATCCTATATCGGCGGGACCGGTCGGGTGCCGGTCCTGCGCGGGGTCTCCCTGCGGGTGGGACCGGGTGAAACCGTCGCGCTGACAGGAGAATCCGGCTCCGGCAAGAGCACCCTGTTGCACCTTTGCGCGGGGCTGGACCTGCCCGACGCGGGGGCGTTGTGTCTACAGGGGCGTGACATCTCCCAAACCGATGATAGCACCCGCGCCCGCCTGCGCCGGGGAACCGTGGGGCTGGTGTTTCAACAGTTCAACCTGATCCCGTCGCTGGATGTGGCCGCGAATCTTGCCTTTCAGGCCCGCCTGGCCGGGCGGCACGATCCGGCCTGGCAGGCCACGCTTGCGGTGCGGCTGGGGCTGGACGGGTTGCTGGACCGCTACCCGGAACAACTGTCAGGCGGGCAGCAGCAGCGCGTTGCCATCGGGCGCACCCTGGCCGCAAAGCCCGCACTGATTCTTGCCGACGAGCCGACCGGCAACCTCGATGAGGAAACCGGCGACGCGGTGCTGGAACTGATGCTGGCCCTTGTCGCGGAAACCGGGGCCGGGCTGTTGATGGTCACCCACTCGCCGCGCCTCGCGGCGCGGCTGGGGCGGCGGGCGCACCTCAAGGGCGGGAGGCTTGACTGATGCGCCGCACCGCGCTCTCCGCACTGCTCTCACACTGGCGGCGGCATCCACTGCAACTGGTCAGCGTGCTTTTGGGCCTGGCGCTGGCCACGGCGCTCTGGTCCGGGGTGCAGGCGATCAACACCGAGGCCCGCGCCAGCTACGCCCGCGCCGCCGGGATCCTGGCACAAGACCGGCTGGAGCGGCTCCAGCCTGCCGATGGTCAGCGATTCCCGCAGGAGGTTTACGTCAGCCTCCGCCGCGCCGGGTGGGCGGTGACACCAGTGGTCGAGGGGCGGGTTTTTCACGACGGGCACGGCGTGATCGTTCTGGGGGTGGACCCGCTGACCGCACCACGCGGCGCCATGCCCGGGGCGGTGCGCGCCGGAGGCGATTTCGCCACCTTCCTTGGCCCGCCGGGGCTGGGCTATGCCGCTCCCCGCACCATCGCGGAAATGGAGGGGGCAGAGGGCCTGCCGCCCCTGAGCCCGGCCCCGGATATGGTGCCCGGCGTGGTGATGATGGATGTCGGCGTTGCCCAGCGCCTGCTGCGTGCCGAAGGGCAGATGGATCGCCTTCTGCTTTCACCCGATCAGCCCAAAGGCCACGCACCGCTGGAAACCGTCGCCCCGGAACTTGAACGCCACCCCCCGCAGGCCGAGGTGGACGCGGCGCAGCTTTCAGGCAGTTTTCACCTGAACCTGACGGCCTTCGGATTCCTGTCTTTCGCGGTAGGGCTGTTCATCGTGCACTCGGCCATCGGGCTGGCCTTCGAACAGCGCCGCCCTCTGTTTAGAACCCTTCGCGCCCTGGGGTTGCCGGTGAAAACACTTGTCGGCCTGCTGGCGGCAGAGGTCGTTCTGCTGGCGCTGCTGGCCGGACTGGCCGGGGTCGGGCTGGGCTATGCCATCGCGGCGGTGCTGTTGCCCGACGTTGCGGCCAGCCTGCGCGGGCTTTATGGCGCGGTGGTGCCGGGCAGCCTGACGCTGCGGCCGGAATGGTGGCTGGGCGGGCTGGCCATGGCGCTGGCGGGGGCGCTGGGGGCGGCGGGCCAAAGCCTGTGGCGGTTGTGGCGGTTGCCTCTGCTGGCCCCGGCACAGCCGCGGGCCTGGGCGCGGGCCTCGGCGCGGGGGCTGGCACGGCAGGGGGCGCTGGCGATCCTCCTGGCGCTGGGGGCGCTGGCGGCGGGCCTGTGGGGGCGGGGCATCGTGGCGGGGTTCGTCCTGCTGGGGGCGATGCTGCTGGCCGCCGCGCTGGCACTGCCGGGGGTGCTTGCGCTGCTGCTGGCCGGGGCGGAACGGGTCAGCCGCCGCGTGCTGACGCACTGGTTCTGGGCCGACACGCGCCAGCAATTGCCGGGGCTTTCACTGGCGCTGATGGCGCTGTTGCTGGCGCTTTCCGCCAATATCGGCGTGGGCACGATGGTCTCCAGTTTTCGCCTGACCTTCACCGGCTGGCTGGATCAGCGGCTGGCCTCGGAGTTCTACGCCACGGCCCGTACCCGGGAGGAAGCCCGCGCGCTGCACGACTGGCTGCTTCCCCGCAGCGACGCGGTGCTGCCGATCTGGCATATCGAGGGGCCGGTGCTGGGCCAGCGGGTGGAGATCTACGGCGTCGCCGACCACCGCACCTATCCCGACCACTGGCCCATCCTGACCGGGGAGCCGGACCTGTGGCAAAGCCTGGCCAAGGGGCAAGGTGCCCTGATCAACGAACAGATGTGGCGGCGCGGCGCAGTGAAGCTGGGCGACCGGCTCACCCTGCCCGGCGGGGCCGGGCGGCGCATCGTCGGGGTCTATTCCGATTACGGCAACCCGCGCGGCCAGGTCATCATCGGCGTCGATGACCTTGTGGCCCTTTACCCGGAGGTGGACCGCCGGCGGTTCGCCGTACGAATCGACCCGGCCCGCCTGTCCGCCCTGCGCAAGGATCTGATACGGGAGTTCGGTCTGCCCGAGGACAACATGATCGACCAGGCCCGCGTGAAGGAAATCTCCCTGAAGGTTTTTGAGCGCACTTTCGCAGTCACCGCCGCCCTGAACGTGCTGACGATGGGGGTGGCCGGGTTCGCGATGTTCACCAGCCTGCTGACGCTGTCCACCCTGCGGTTGCCACAGCTTGCCCCGGTCTGGGCACTGGGTCTGACACGTCGGCGGCTGGCCTGGCTGGAGCTTTTGCGCGCAGCACTTCTGGCAGTACTGACCATGGCGGTGGCGCTGCCGGTGGGGGTGCTGCTGGCCTGGGTGCTGTTGACGGTAATCAACGTGGCCGCCTTTGGCTGGCGACTGCCGATGTTCCTGTTCCCCGGAGACTGGCTGTGGCTGAGCGGGCTGGCGTTGCTGGCCGGGGCGCTGGCAGCGGCCTGGCCCGCATGGCGGCTGGCGCGGATCGCCCCTTCGGGGCTTTTGAAGGTGTTTGCCGATGAACGTTAAGACGCTGTTGCTGTGTCTGATACCCCTGCCCGCGCTGGCGCAGGGGTTTGCCGGGCTGGGACAACCGGCGGAAGGTTATGCCGTACCCGCACCTGGTATGGCGCTGGAGTTTCCACGCGATCACGGCGCACACCCGCAATACCGCGTCGAGTGGTGGTATGTCACCGCCAACCTGAACGGCCCCGACGGAACTGAATATGGCGTACAGTGGACGCTTTTCCGCACTGCGCTGGCCCCACAAACCCGACCCGGCTGGGACGACCCGCAAGTCTGGATGGGCCATGCCGGGCTGACCACGCCCAGCCGCCATTTCACAGCCCAGCGACTGGGGCGTGGCGGAATCGGGCAGGCGGGCGTGGAAGCCCTGCCGTTCCGCGCGTGGATCGACGACTGGCACATGACCGGTACGGAGGCGGGCATCTCGACGCTGAACCTGTGGGCCTCGGGGCCCGAATTTTCCTATGACCTGGCCTTGCGGGCGGATGGACCGCAGGTTTTGCAGGGGGATCGCGGGTATTCCGTCAAATCCGCCAGCGGGCAGGCCAGTTACTACTATTCCCAACCCTTCTACCGTGCGGAGGGCACCCTGAACCTGGCCGACGGCCCGGTGCCCGTCACCGGGCAGGCGTGGCTGGATCGTGAATGGTCCAGCCAGCCTCTGGGAACGGACCAGACCGGGTGGGACTGGTTGTCGCTCCATTTCGATACCGGCGAGAAACTGATGGCCTTCCAGTTGCGCAGCGCCGCAGGGCCTTATACCTCAGGCACCTGGATCGGTCCTGACGGCAGTGCCGCCCCCTTCCGGGACGGTCTGCTGCGTCTGACACCGCTGGAGACCGCGGCGGTCGCAGGCCGCAAGCTGCCCGTACGTTGGCGCGCAGAATTGCCCGGCCGGGGGCTGGATGTGGAAATAACCGCGCTAAACGCGCAAAGCTGGATGAACACCCTGTTTCCCTATTGGGAAGGCCCGGTGCAGATCTCGGGCAGCCACGGCGGACGGGGTTACCTGGAGATGACAGGATATGAGTGACCCTTTCTCGACGCTGGACGGCACGCTGGACCAGGTCTGGTGGCGGCTGGAACGCGGCGTGGCCGAAAAGCGCGCCGCCGCGCGCCACCCGGTTCTGGCCACTGTCGGCGCGCAAGGGGCCGAAGCCCGCATCGTCGTTTTGCGCCGGGCACGCCGGACACTGGACCGGGTGGAGGTCCACTCCGACCTGCGCGCGGCAAAGGTGGAAGAACTGCGCACCAATCCACGCGGCAGTCTGGTGATCTGGGAAGCCCGCGCCAAGCTGCAAATCCGCCTGCGGGTGGATTTCCGCGTCATGGAGGGCGAAGAGATCGGGGGGTACTGGCAAGCCATCCCCGACCCGGCCCGCAGCCTCTATGGTGGAGACCCCGCCCCGGGCGCGACGATCCGCGGCCCCGGTTGCCACACCCCCGGCCCAGATGACAGCGCCTATTGCGTATTGCGCGGAACGGTGGTCGAGATCGAAACGCTTCAACTGGGCCTGCCTCATCACCGCCGGGCCCTGTTTTGCGCCACAGATGGCTGGAAGGGTGTGTGGCAGGCGCCTTGACGCAACGCCGGGGCTGTCAGGACAACGCAAGGACGGCTATAGGATAGGCCGGATATGGCGCAAGAAACGGCACCCATAGGCCTCGTTGGCCCCAAACGCCTTGTCCTGATCGGCGGCGGGCATGCGCACGCCCTGGTCTTGCGGGACTGGACGCCCCTGCCGGGGGTGTCGCTTACGCTTCTCAACCCCGCGCCCAGCGCACCTTATTCCGGCATGTTGCCGGGGCTGATCGCCGGGCATTACGCCCGCACCGCACTGGAGATCGACCTCGCCGGCCTGGCCCGCCGCACAGGCGCGCGCCTGGTGGAGGGGCGCGCCGAAGGGATCGACCGTGTCGCGCGCGTGATCCATGTCGCCGGGCAGGAGATCCCCTATGACGTGGCCTCTGTGGATATCGGCATCACAACCGGCCTGCCCCTGCCCGGCTTTGAAGCCCACGGCGTGGCCGCCAAACCGCTGGACACCTTCGTGTCGGCCTGGGAAAAATTCACCGCCCATACGGCCGCTGGACTCATGGCGCCGGAGGTGGCGGTGATTGGCGCGGGCGTGGCCGGGGTGGAACTGGCACTGGCGGCGGATTTCCGTCTGCGTACCTATGGGCTGACCCCCCGCATCGCACTTCTGGAGGCCGCGACCCCCCTGCGCGACGCCCCCGACCCGGTCCGGCGCGCGCTGCTGGCGGAACTGTCGCGCCGGGACATCGCCCTCTATCCCGCGGCACAAACCGTCACGCCCGACGGGGTGGCGGTTGACGGTCACGCCATGATCCCCGCAGGGTTCGTTCTGGGGGTCGGCGGGGCACGGCCCCAGGGCTGGCTGAGGCAAACCGGGCTGCACCTGACCGACGGCTTCATAACGGTGGGGGCACAATTGCAATCCAGCGATCCTGCCATATTCGCCGCCGGGGATTGTGCACATCTCTCCCATGCCCCCCGGCCCAAGGCGGGTGTCTATGCCGTGCGGGCCGCACCGGTTCTGCGCCACAACCTGCGCGCCGCCCTGTCCGGGGAACCTCTGCACCCCTATCGGCCACAGACAGACTACCTGAAGCTCATCTCGCTGGGGGATCGGCGCGCCCTCGCGGTACGCGGGCGGCTGTGGGCGCGGGGGGCCCTGATGTGGCAGTGGAAAGACCGGATTGACCGTAGCTTCATGGCCGGGTTCAGCGCGCGGGCATAAGCACCAGGGAGTCCACCGCACCGGCAATGCGGGATGCCGCGGCACGCAGGGCCGTCGGGCCGAGACTGTCAAGCGACAGGATCACATGCGGCAAATCCGAAAAGCGCGCGCGCTGGCGTTCATAGCGCGGATCGTAATGGGCTTTCATCAACGATGCGGCAAGCGGTTCGAATGCGCGGTCCCTGGCCATTTTCCGCCACGCTTCGATGCGCTCCCGCGGGTGCAGGCGGGCAAGCGCATCGAGCGTCGCCAGAAGACGCGCCGGGTCATCGGTCACATCGCTGTAACGGCGGGTAAGGTATCGGGCACGCTCCGCCAGGGGAACGCACAGTTCGATCCGGGGGGCGGCTTTCATTGCCGCCCAAAGGCCGGGGGGCAGGATCAGGTCGCCGATCTTGCTCGATTCCGCCTCCACCACCACCGGGCGGGTCGGGTCCAGTGCCGCGCGGGCATGGGCGAGCGCGGTCTCAAACCCCTTCTGCGCCGGTTGCCCCCCCGCCACCGCCCCAAACAAGGATCCCCGGTGGTTGGCCATTCCCTCCAGGTCGAGGACCTGCACACCCCGCTCGGCCAGAAGCGGCAGAAGGTCGGTCTTTGCCGTGCCGGTATTGCCATCCAGAACCACCACCGGACAAGGCCATGGCGCGCCATAAAGACTGTCATGTACAAGGCGCCGGTAACTGCGGTAACCGCCCTCGACCGTATCCGCCCGCCAACCTACCTGTTTCAGGATCAGCGCGAAACTGCCCGACCGCTGCCCACCCCGCCAGCAATAGATCAGTGGCCTCCAACCCCTGGGCCGGTCGGCCAGCGCCGTTTCGATATGGCCCGCAGCATTGCGTGCCACCAGTGCCGCCCCGATCTTGCGCGCCCTGAAGGGGCTGCCCTGCGTATAGATCGTACCGACACGCGCGCGTTCTTCGTTGTTCAGAACGGGCAGGCTGATTGAGCCGGGGATGTGATCCTCGGTAAATTCGGCGGGCGAGCGCACATCGATGATCTGGTCAAAGCCCGGATCGGCGCCCAGGTGGGTCAGGGTGACGGCCATGGGCGTCTTTTATGCCAGCTCGCCCGCCGGGGGAAGGCTCAGTCGAACGCGGTTCCGGGCTGGATGCCCAGCTTCCTGAAGCCCATCGCCGCCGGGCAGAACCCGGTGAACGACGCCTGAATCAGGTTGAGACCGACGAACGCTGTCAACAGATACCACCACCCCGATACCCATGTGCCAAGGGCCAGGGACAGAAGAATCATTATACCGGCAAATGCCATCACGGCGCGGTCGATTGTCATTTCAGTGCTCCCATACCAGTTGCGTCTTAGAAATGTGTATCTGAAAGACCGCTTTCAATACGATTTCACCCTCCCCGGCAGAGCGGAACGCTGTTCCGCCCGGGACCAAAAGGGGCTATTTCTTGCGGAAGAATATTCTGTGCGGCGGCGCTTTGCCGAAAAGGAGGCCCGATGCAGACCAAGCTCGACCCGCTCGACCGTAAGATTCTGCGCGAATTGCAAAATGACGCCAGCCAGTCCCTGGACGAAATCGCGCGCAAGGTCGGATCGTCGAAAACCCCGGTGTGGAACCGGATTCGCAAGATGCGCGAAGGCGGCGTGATCGGCGCGCAGACAGTCCTGCTTTCGCCCGAGGCGCTGGGGCTGGAGGCATGCTTTTTCGTTCTGGTCCGCACCAGCGAACATGATGCCGAGTGGCAGGGGCGCTTTCTGGCCACCCTGCGCGCCCGCCCTGAGGTGCAGGAAGCCCACCGGCTGGCCGGGGACATCGATTATATTCTGAAGGTGCGGGTTCCCAACGCCCGCGCCTATGACCAGTTCTACCAGGCCCTGATTTCAGAGGTGAAGGTGTTCGAGATCACCGCGCTGCTTTCGATGGAAGAAATCAAATCCACTACGGTGTTGCCGGTCTGACGCCCTTGACAAGGCAACGGTTCTGCCATCTCCTGTACCGTCCGGACGGTACAGGAACCGCAATCATGGCAGATGCCCGAACCCGTATTCTCGACGCGGCCGAGCAGATCGCACAGGACCAGGGGGCGCGCCACCTGACACTGGAGGCCGCCGCCCGCGCGGCAGGGGTCAGCAAAGGGGGCGTGCTGTATCATTTTCCCAACAAATGCGCGCTTCTTCAGGGCATGCTGGACAAAATGATCGAAGAGACCGCCATCGAGATCCTGCGCCGGCGCGAGGAGATATCCGGCCAGCCCAACCCGACGCTTAGGGCGGCGCTGAGCACCCTGCGCCACTGCGCCTGGACCAGGAACGGGGTGCGCGTGGCGCTGGTGACGGTGCTGGCGGAAAAGCCTGGCTTGCTGGACCCGGCCCGCCGGAAATTCCGCCAGTTCTGGGCCGACATTCAACGCGAAACGACCGACCCCTTCGGCGCCTTCGCAATCTGGGCAGCCCTGGAGGGCCTGCAGTTCTTCCACCTGTTCGATCTTTCCCCGCTCAGCTCGGACGAAGAGCGCGCGGTGTTCGATCGTCTTGAAGCCTCGCTCGCGGATTTGCCCGGTACCGGGGCCCGGCCATGAGCCTGCTGCGCGCACTTGCCCTGGCCTTTCTGGCAGCGCCCGCGCTGGCGGATCCGCTCATTGTCGAAGTCGTTACCGCCAGCGCCGTGTCCGATACAAGGCGCTACGCCCTGACCGGGGAGATCGTCGCGCGCGACGCGGTCGGCGTTTCCTTTCCGATGGAGGGGCGCCTGTCCGAGGTTCTCGCGGAGGCCGGGGATCGCATCGCTGCGGGGACCCCGCTGGCACGGATGGAGTCGGTCCGGCAACAACAGGCCCTGCGCGCCGCGCAAGCAGGCCTGGCCACCGCCGAGGCCGACTACCGGCAAGCGATCGAAGATCTGGACCGGCAGGATGCCCTGTTGGCGCGCGGCGCCACCACCCGCATCCGGCGCGATGCCGCCGAGGATGCGCTTCAGATCGCGGAAGCCGCCGTCGCACAGACACGGGCCGACCTGGACCGCACCGCCAAGGCGCTGAACGACACGGTTCTTTCCGCCCCGGCCCGCGCCACAGTCATCAGGCGCATGGCAGAACCCGGTGAGGTTGTCGGCGCCGCCCAACCGGTGATGGACCTGGCGCTGGGCGACGGGCTGGACGCCGTTTTCGAGGTCCCAGAGGCTTTTCTGGTCGGATTCAGCGGCGTGCGGGAGGTGGCGCTTTCGCTGATCGACCGCCCCGGTACGCTTTTCGGCGGCCGCGTGCGCGAGGTTTCGCCATTGGTCGATCCGCGCTCTGGAACTGTGCGGGTAACGGTTTCGGTCTCCTCTCCTCCGGTCGCCACCGCCTATGGCGATGCGGTTCGCGGTGTCGTTACGCAGACCAGCGCCCCCCACATCGTGTTGCCCTATACGGCACTGACCAATACCGCCGAGGGCCCCGCCGTCTGGGTCACAGACCCGGAAACCATGGCCGTTTCCCTGCACGCCATCGAGATCGAGCGGTTCGAGACCGACCGCGTCGTGATCCGCCGGGGGCTGGAAAACGGCGCCCGGGTCGTCGCCCGCGGGGCGCATTTGATGTATCCCGGCCGTATTGTGCGGGAGGCGGTCCAATGATCCGCATCCTTGCATGGTTTCTTTTGCTCCCGGCTCCGGCGCTGGCCGACACCCCCGCGCGTCCGGTCGTTTCGGCAATCATAGAGATCAGTCCGGACACCCGACGCGGTTATGTCGGCACGGTCGAGGCCAGGACCAAGACCGACCTCGGTTTTCCCCTGATCGGGACTCTGGCCGCGCGCCCGGCAGAAATCGGCCAGCGCGTCCAAAAAGGCGATATCCTGGCGCGACTCGACCCTCAGGACCTGGACGCCGATCAGCGCGCGGCCCAGGCCGGCGTGAGTGTGGCCGAGGCCCAGTTGCGCTCTGCCAGAGATGCGGAAACCCGCGCCCGCGAACTGGCCGCCCGCGGGGTGGGCAGCGCCACCCGTCTGGAGGATGCAAGACGCGCCCTGACCGCAGCCGAAGCCCAGCTTGAACAGGCCCGAGCCACGCTGGCCCGGGCGGATTATCTGCGCGGACTGGCAACGCTTTCCGCCCCGCATGACGGGGTCGTCACCGCCGTCCACCTGGAGCCGGGCGCAACCGTTGCCGCCGGTCAGCCGGTGCTGAGCCTCGCGGCCCAGGATGTGCGCGAGGTCGTCATCGACGTGACCGAGAAAGACGCCGCGCGTCTGCCGCCCGGCGCGGTATTCGACGTGGCGCTGGCCATCACCCCCGGGCTCAGGGCCCGGGCGCGGCTGGACCGGACCGACCCGGTCGCGCAACGCGCGACCCGCACCCGGCGGCTTTACCTGTCGCTGGAAGACCCTCCAAGCGCGTTCCGGCTGGGGACCCTGGTGCGTGTTCTGCCCATCGGAAGCGTGGCGGAAGGGTGGCGCGTCCCTCTGTCTTCCGTGTTGATCGAGAACGGCGGCACCGCTCTGTGGATCGTGGACCGGACCGATGACACCGTGCATCGGCGGCCCGTTGTCCTGGGCCCGGTTTTCGGTGACATGGTCCGCGTCAGCTCCGGGCTTTCCGCAGGGGACGAGGTCGTTCTCAAAGGCATCCATTCATTGCAGGACGGGCAGCGTGTCGGCCCGCGCGTGACGGAATGAAACGGTTCAACCTGTCGGACTGGGCCCTTCAGCACCGGTCCTTCGTGTGGTTCCTCATGATTGTCTCGGTCCTGGCCGGAGCTCTGGCCTATACCGGCATCGGGCGCGAGGAAGATCCCGACTTCGCGATAAAGACGATGATCGTCTCCGCCGCCCTGCCTGGCGCCGATGTGCAGCAGACGCTGACACAGGTGACCGACAGGATCGAGAAGAAACTGAGCGACTTGCCGGAACTGGATTACACCGAATCCATCACACGCCCCGGCGAATCGATCGTCTATATCGAGCTGCGCCCCGACACGCATGCGGGAGAACTGCCCAGGATATGGCAGCAGGTCCGCAACATGATGGCCGATATCCGCGATGAGTTTCCGGCGGAATTCGCCGGTTTCCGCTTCAACGACGATTTCGGGGACGTGTTCGGCAATCTCTATGCCTTCACCTCGGACGGATTCACCCGCCGCGAGATCCGCGATTACGCCGAAGATGTCCGCCGGATCGTGCAGCAGATCGAGGATGCCGGCAAGGTGGAGTTGTTCGGCACCCGCGAGGAGGTTATCTACCTCGAATTCGACATCGACAAGCTTGCCGCGCTGGGGCTGGATCAGAAACAGGTACAGGAAACCCTGGCGGCGCAGAACGCCATCCTGCCTTCCGGCGTGATCGACGCAGGGCCGGAGCGGGTTCTCGTGCGCATCGGCGGAGACTTCACCGGCACCGGAAGCCTGCTGGATGTCAATCTGCGGGTTGCGGATCGCTTCTTCCGCCTTTCCGATGTCGCCAGCATCCGCCGCGACTATGCCGATCCGCCGGAGGATATTTTCCGCTTCAACGGCCGGGAGGCGATCGGAATGGCCGTCGGGATGCGCACGGGCGCCAACATCCTCGACTTCGGCGCAGCCCTGACGGACGTGATCGAAGACGCGCGCCGTTCCCTGCCCGTGGGGGTCGAGATTCACCAGGTTGCCGACCAGCCGCAGGTCGTGGACCACGCGGTAAACCACTTCCTCAAGGCCCTGGCAGAGGCGGTACTGATCGTGCTGGCGGTCAGCTTCATCAGCCTCGGCTGGCGTGCGGGGCTGGTGGTCACGACCACCGTACCGCTGGTGCTGGCACTGACTTTCGTGTTCATGCACTATACGGGTTTTACCTTGCAGCGGGTTTCCCTGGGGGCCCTGATCATCGCGCTTGGGCTATTGGTCGACGACGCCATGATCGCCATCGAAACGATGATTTCCCGGCTGGAAAAGGGCGAAGGGCTGACACAGGCGGCTTCTTACGCGTGGACGTCGATCGCCTTCCCGATGCTCTCGGGCACGCTGGTGACGATGGCGGGGTTCATTCCCATCGGGCTGAACGATTCCGCCGCGGGGGAATTCACCTTCTCGCTGTTCGTGGTCATCGCGGTCTCGCTGCTGATCTCGTGGGGTGTGGCGGTGTTGTTCGCACCTCTTCTCGGGGTGAGCTTCCTTCCGAAAACGCTCAGGCCCCATGCGGAGGGAGGGGGTATCGTGCGCCGGACCTTCCACAAGGTTCTGCGGATCGGAATGACACATCGCTGGGTTACCATCGGGCTGACGGTGGCCGCTTTCGGCCTGTCCGTTTACGGCATGCGCTTTGTCGAACAACAATTCTTTCCCAACTCCGACCGGCCAGAGCTGATCGTGGACGTGAGGCTGCCGCAAAATGCCTCCATCACGGAAACGCAAGCGCAGATGGACCGGCTGGAGGCACACCTGAAAGACAACCCCCATGTCGCATACTGGACCTCCTATGTCGGGCGCACCGCGCCGCGCTTCATTCTGGCCTATGATGTGCTGACGCCGGCCCAGAACACGGGGCAGGTGGTCATCCAGTCGAAATCCGTCGCCGCACGCGATGCGCTGCGGACAGAACTGCAACAGATCGCACGGGAAGATTTCCCCGGCGTGGACCTGTTCGTGAAGCTTCTGGAAATCGGCCCCCCCGTGGGCCGCCCGGTTCAATACCGTCTCAGCGGCCCCGACATCGACGCCCTGCGCGACCATGCCCGCGATCTTGCCGCGCTGGTGGCGCGGGACACGCGCCTGACCGGCGTGGTCCTGGACTGGAACGAGCCGGTCCGCGTCGTGGCCGTGGATATCCTGCATGACAGGGCGCGCCAGCTTGGCCTGACCTCGCGCGATATCGCCGCCACGCTCTACACGATCTATGACGGGGTGGAAGTAACGGAACTGCGGGATGCCGACCACCTGATCGGGATCGTCGCACGCGGGGACGAAGAGGCGCGCCGGTCGGTCGAGGCGCTGGAGAATCTCCAGCTGTCCACGGGGCCGGGCGGTGCGATCCCGCTGCGGGCCGTGGCAAATTTCCGCTACGAAACCGAACAGCCCGTCATCCATCAACGCAACCGCGTCCCGACGATCACCGTGCAGGCCGCACTCGCCACCGGCGATCAGCCCGCAACCGTGGTCAACGATCTCGCCGGCACGATCGCCGCCTTCGCCGATACGCTTCCTCATGGCTACCACATCGCGGTCGGCGGCTCGGTCGAGGAAAGCGCCGAAAGCCAGGGCCCCATTGCCAGGGTCGTGCCGCTGATGACACTCATCATGCTGACGCTGATCATGATACAGATGCAGGGGTTCCGGCTGGGCTTTGTGGTGCTGTGCGTGGCGCCGCTGGGCCTGATCGGAGTGGTCGTGGCTCTGCTGTCCTCGGGGGCGCCGCTGGGCTTCGTGGCAATCCTCGGGGTGCTGGCTCTGGTCGGAATCCTGATCCGCAACTCGATCATACTGGTCTGCGAGATCGAGGTCCTGCGCGGCAAGGGCATGGACGCATGGAACGCCGTGTTCCACGCCAGCGACAGCCGTGCCCGTCCGATCCTGCTGACGGCCGCCGCCGCGAGCCTCGCACTGATCCCGATTTCACGTCAGATCTTCTGGGGGCCAATGGCCTACGCGATGATGGGCGGCATCATCGCCGGCACCCTGATCACGCTGATCTTCGTGCCGGCGCTGTATCTCGCGGTGTTCAGGGTCAAACGCCCTAGTACTTCTGGGCACGCCGGATCTGGGTCATCTTGCGGCTGACATCCAGCGCCTCGGCCAGCGTGCCGACCCCCGTGCCCTCCAGAAGCCCCAGCATATGCTGGAACACCTGTGCCGTGGCAAGAGCGTCCCCAAGCGCGGTATGGCGCTTGTCTTCGGGCAGATCGATGCCGAAGCGGCGCACCAGCGCATCCAGCGTGTGATCGCCGGAATGATCGAACAAATGCGCCGACAACAACACCGTGCACAACACGGGGTTTTCGAAGCGGCGCCCGATCCGGTCTTCCTTCAATTTCAGGAATGCCATGTCGAAAGGCGCGTTGTGTGCCACCAGAACCGCACCCTCGCAAAAGGCGTGGAACCTGCGCCCGGCCTCGGTGATGTCGGGGGCATCCTGCACCTGGGCCTCGCTGATCCCATGCACGGCGGTTGCCGCCGCCGGAATCCGGCGGTTGGGGTTGACCAGCGTGTCGAAAACTTCCCCTTGCAGGAGCCGCCCGTTGACGATGCGTATCCCCGCGATCTGCACAATCTCGTCCCCCGAGCGCGGGGCGAGCCCGGTGGTTTCGGTATCGAAAACGACGAAGCTCAACTCGCTCAGCCTGCGGGTATCGGCGCTGCCTGCGGACAGCCCAGGCAAGGTGAAGTCGTAGAATTCCGGGCGCGGATCCGTCGGCGTCAGGCGGGCGGCATCGGCGGCCTCCAGCGGCAAAACAAGACGATGGCCCGTACGGGTAGGCTCCGACCAGATCTCGGTCCCGTGGCCCTCCAGAACATCGCGACCGGAGTATTTTCCGTACCCATGTGTCAACGGTCGGCTCAGCCAGTTGTCCAGAAGGCCATCGGGGGCGTCCTCTCCCTGCCAATCGAGTATCAGCCAGACCTCGCGCCCTTGCGGCAATGCCGACAGGGCAAACTCCTCACGGGTCGCACTGGCGGAAAGGCCCTCTATCAGACGGCTGAGCACTTCGAGAATGGCAAACCCGTCGCAGTGCAGGAACTGCGTATGGCCCTGCCCCGCCAGCCCGTCATGGCGGGCCCGCAACCCATCGAAGATGTCATCCGAGGCAACCTCCGGCATAGGCCAATGGCGGGTCATGGCAGCGTTGTGGCGCTCTCCCATTTCGGCCAGGCCGGTGACCAGGCGGCCCAACTCATCGCGCAGGGCCGTCGTGAACGCGGCCCGCGGACCGGAGGCAAGGTCGGGCGCGGCCTCCAGCGCGTCGAACAGGGCGCCGATTGCCGCCGTCGGCCGGCGAACGGTCTCCAGCAGGGCGTTGAACAGGTGGTCTCGCTCGGCATGGGCCGCAAGATCTTCCGTCGCGTCGTGGAAAATCAGGACATAGCCCACCCGCTCCCCCTCCGCGGTGACGGGGCTGACGCGGGCCAGCAGGAACCGCCGGCCGCGCGCCGTGGCGGCAAGGAACCGCTCCGCCTCGACCTGACCGCGAGTGGCACGGGCGTTCAGGCGATCCAGCGCGTGGGTCAGGGGTTCGGCCCGCAGAAAGGCGGTCAGCGGCCGGTTCAGCCCCAGATCGCCCAGAAGGCCCTGCGCCGCGCGATTGTACAGCATGATCCGGTGATCGGATGTGGCCACCACGACACCCTCGGCCATGTCGCGCAACAGGGTCTCGAACACCGCCTTTTCCCGATTGAGGCGGGCCGTCTGCTCGGCTACGGCGTGGGTTTGTTCGGCGCGCGCCTGTGACAAGGCACGATGTACGGCGGTTGCCGCGGGAGCCAGGGCCCCCAGATAACGCACGCGCTCCGCGTCGATCTCGGTGTCGATGCCGGTACGGGCGCGGGTGCGCAGGTCAGAGGCCAGCGCCAGCATCGGCCTGGCCACATTTTCATCGAACAGGATCGCCACCCAGGCCGTTGCTCCGATCAGGACGAACCCCGCGACCAAACCGGCAATGACGTAGCCCTGCGCCGGCCCGCCGGCCCGCGCATGCCCAATCCAGAGCCCGGCCACCAGCGCCACCGCCACCGCGAGTGCCAGCGCCGCGAAAAACAGTGCGAACCGCACCCGGAGGCCAAGACGTTCAGGCATCCGTACTCCCCAGCAGGGCGGCGATGCGGGCGGTCAGGTCGCTGGTGGCGAACGGTTTGGTCAGGAACGCGTCCGCGCCCAACGCCATTCCCTTGCGGCGCTCGATCTCACCGCCACGGGCGGTCATCATCAGCACTTTCACATGTTTCAGCGCCGCGTCCCGGCGGATGATCTGGCACAGCTCATAACCCGAACGTTCGGGCAGCATCACATCCAGCACGACAAGGTCGGGCGGGCTTTCGCGCAAGGCCGACAACGCCGCCGCCCCGTCCTGCACCCGGCGCAGATCATACCCCTGGCGGGCAATCAGAAACTCCAGCGCCAGTGCGATGTTGTCCTCATCCTCGACCAGAAGCACCGATTTCCGCGTCATCCGGCCCCCCTGCTCTCAGGCGCGCAAACCGCCTTCAAAAGCGGGTCGTCCGGACGCAGGCCTCGCCAGCGGGCAGCGGCCGGATCCGACAACCCCGCATCCGACACGTCCGCCCGCGCACCCGCGGCGCAATCGACAAGCTGCGGCACCCGCCGGGCGGGCATCCAGCGGGTAAAAAAGTACAAATCCACCAGGCTCACCCCTGGCGCAGCAGGGTTTTGCGCGACCCCGGCCAGATCGGCGGCCATCACGGCGGTGGTTTGGGGCGCCGCATAGGTCCAGGGCTTCCACAGCACCTTTTGCCGGACGCGGTGGATTTCCCGCACACCGTCCGGCAGGGCGGCAACGGTACGGCCGGCCCAGCTGTATTCCGACCAGATCGTATACCCCAACATTGCCGCCCCGGCCGCCACCGGCATCAGCCAGCGGGGCAGCCGCCGCCCCGAAGCCATGTTCAACAACAGCGCCACACCGGCGGCGGCAATACCTGCGATAAAGGTGGCGATCAGTTCCAGGAACATAGGTTACCCCAATGTGCCGCGCCCCTGCGAGGCGGCGGATTGCATGGTTTTAATCACGGTGAAAGCGTCTCGAAGATGGTTCCGCTCCAACTCCGACATCTGGCCCGGCGCCATGAAATTGTCGGGCTTTTGCCCGGCGCGGATCTGGCGGGCCTGATGGCGCAAACGGGTTTCGGAAATCAGGTCATAGGCATCGATAAGATCAAGAGCCCCCGCCTTCGACACCACGCCGGTATCGCGGGCGATTTCCAGTCTCTCACGGGTGTTGACCGCCTCGATCGCCCCCCGGAGCGCATAAACCCGGCCCAGATCCACCACCGGCACCACGCCGGAGTGCTTGAGATCGAGCATGTTCTTGTGCTCCCCGGAACGGATCAGCGCGAATCCGCGGAAAAGGCCCAGCGGCGGCGCGTGCTTGATCGAATTCGACACCATGTGCGCCACGAAGATCGAGTTTGCCCGCGCCATCCTGAGCGTTTCGGCCTGAAGGTCTTCGAACAAGGCCGCCTCGCCACTGATCGGACGCAGATCGAACATCACCGAAGCCAGCATCTGCGCCTCCGTGTCGGGCTGGCCGATCCATTTGGAAAAATAGTCGCGCCAGACCCGGCGTGGCTGTCGCCAGCGCGGGTTGGTCGCCATCATGTCGCCGGGGCAGTAGACATACCCGCAGGCATGCAACCCGTCCGAGACGATCTGCGCCAGCGCGGCGAAATAGGCATCGTCCCCGGACGTGGCGGCATCGTCCAGAATCAGGCAGTTGTCCTGATCGCTCTGCCCGGTCTGCTCCCGCCGGCCCTGCGATCCGCAGGCCAGCCACAGATAGGGCACCGGTGCCGGGCCGAGCTGCGCCTCGGCCAGCGCCAGAAGACGGCGCGTCACGGCATCGGTAATGTCGGTAATACGGCGGCAGACCGGTCCGGGTGCCGTTCCGGCACTGACCAGCTGGGCCAGAAGCGCGGGCACCTGCGCGACAACCCCGGCCATCGCCCCGGCACTGTCGGCCGAAGCGATCTCCGCAATCATGTGGCTGGCAGTGGCGGCCTGCTGACGAAACAGATCCGTCCGTCCGATCATTCCGACGACCCTGCCCCTTTCGGCCACCGGCAGGTGACTGATGCCATGATCCGCCAGCATCATCAACGCATCCAGCCCCAGCGCATCGGGGGCGATGGTAATGGGATCCGGGGTCATGACATCCCGGACCGGGGCGGCGCCGCTCAAACCCTCTGCCAGCACCCGGTTGGTCAGGTCACGGGCCGTCACGATACCGACATGGCGGTCGCCCTCCATCACTACGACCGAGGAAATACGGTGTGCACGCATCAGGCGCGCAACATCCGCGATGACAGCCGAAACCGGGCAAGTGACAGGTGTCTTCGCCATCAGGTCAGAAACCTGCAACGCCGTCAGCCCGGCAGAGGCAAGCGCCTGCGGCCGGGCAGGCGGAGCACGATCGAACCACGCCGCGAAATCGGGAACCTCGTCGAGAAGATCGTAAAAGCAATCCTTGCGCACCCGTAAAAGACGGGCGGGACCGGTCACGCGCGCGGTCAGCGTCGCACGCCCCAGAAGCATCAGCCCCTTCTGCCCGATCACGTCACCGGGACCGCGGTGGGAGATCGGTTCTGCGCTGTCGTCTTCCAGGTCCACGCCACCGGCCTCGATGACGTAAAGCCCCTCCAGCCGTGTGCCCAATGCGAAAACGACATGGCCAGGCGCGGCGGAGATGCGGGTCAGCCCGCCCTCCAGCAGCGGCAAGGCGCTGTCAGGCAACGTGTCGAAGGGCGGGTGGCGGCGCAAGCTCGCCAGAAGGTCGGAATCGGGCACGGCGCTCCTCCTGCGTGTGCCGGGAAGGGGGGCGGGCGTCGCCGCCCCCCCGGTCGGGTTCAGTGATCTGTGGCCGCACCCGCCCCGCGCGGGACGCGCACGCTTTCGACAAGCTGCCGGATCTCTTCCGGCGGTTCCTTGGTCATGCCGGCCACGATATACGCGGTGGCAAAGTTGATCGCCGCGCCGATCGCCCCGAAAGAGGTCGACTTGACCGTGAACAACAGCGGATCGGCATCGGTGAAGCTGTTGGTGCCGGGAATGAAGAACCAACCCTTGTGCAGGAAGATGTAGACAAGGGTGGTTACCAGGCCGGCCAGCATGCCCGCCACGGCACCGGTATTGTTGATGCGGGTCGAGAAAATCCCCATCATCAGTGCCGGGAAGATCGACGCCGCCGCCAGGCCGAACGCCAGGGCCACAGTCTGTGCCGCGAAACCCGGTGGGTTCAGGCCCAGGTAAGTGGCCACGACAATCGCCAGTGCCATCGCGAGGCGGGCGGAAAGCAATTCGCCCTTTTCGCTGATTCCGGGATTGATTGCGCCCTTGATCAGGTCGTGCGACACGGCGGACGAGATCGCCAGCAACAAACCCGCCGCCGTCGAGAGCGCCGCCGCAAGCCCCCCCGCCGCGATCAGACCGATGACCCAGCCCGGCAGGTTGGCGATTTCGGGATTCGCCAGAACGAGGATGTCGCGGTTGAAATTGGTCAGTTCGTTACCCTGCCAGCCCTCGGCCTCGGCGCGGGCCTTCATGTCGGGCGAGGTGTCGTTGTAGTACTGGATACGACCGTCGCCGTTCTTGTCTTCCCATCCCAGAAGGCCGGTTTTCTGCCAGGTGGCCATCCAGTCGTATTTCTCGTCGGTCTCAATGGTTTCCACGGACACAGCCTGACCCTGCGGGCCTTCGGGCCACATCAGTTCGCTGATGTTCAGCCGCGCCATGGCACCAACGGCAGGGGCCGTGAGGTAAAGCAGCGCAATGAAAACCAGCGCCCAGCCCGCCGACCAGCGCGCATCGGCCACTTTCGGCACGGTAAAGAAGCGCATGATGACATGCGGCAGCCCCGCCGTCCCGATCATCAGCGACAGCGTGAACAGCACCATGTTGATGGTGTCCGCATGGTGGGCGGTGTATTCGGCAAATCCCAGCTCGCGCACGATCTGGTCGAGCTTGGCCAGCAACGGCTCGCCACTGGCCTGGTGATCCCCGAAAAGACCCAGCGCCGGAACCGGGTTGCCCGTCAGTTGCAGCGAGATGAAAATCGCCGGGATCGTGTATGCGGTGATCAGCACAACGTATTGCGCCACCTGCGTGTAGGTCACGCCTTTCATGCCTCCGAACACCGCGTAGGCGAAGACGACACAGGCGCCGATCAGAAGGCCCGTGGTGTTGTCCACTTCCAGAAAGCGGCCAAAGGCCACGCCCACGCCTGTCATCTGGCCGATCACGTAGGTGGTCGAGGCCACGATCAGGCAGATTACCGCCACCATCCGCGCGGTCTGGCTGTAGAACCGGTCGCCGATGAACTCGGACACCGTGAACTTACCGAACTTGCGCAGGTAAGGGGCCAGCAGAAGCGCCAAAAGCACGTAACCGCCCGTCCAGCCCATCAGGAATGAACTGTTATCATACCCGACGAAGGCAATCAGCCCCGCCATCGAGATGAAACTCGCGGCGGACATCCAGTCTGCCGCGGTGGCCATGCCGTTGGTGACCGGGTGCACGCCGCGCCCGGCGGCATAGAATTCCGACGTGGACCCGGCGCGGGCCCAGATCGCGATACCGATATAAAGCGCGAAGGACGCGCCAACGAAAATGAGGTTGATAACGAACTGATCCATTGTCGCTTACTCCTCGCCGAGACCATGCTGGCGATCCAGCCGGTTCATGCGCCAGGCGTAAAAGAAGATCAGGGCCAGGAAGACCAGGATCGACCCTTGCTGGGCGAACCAGAACCCCAGGTCAGTCCCGCCAACCTTGATCCCCGCAATCAGCGGGCGCAGCAGGATACCGAAGCCGAAGGAAACCAGCGCCCAAATGACGAGGCTCCAGGTGATGATCCGCAGATTGGTCTTCCAATATGCGTTGGCTGAGTCTTTTTCGGACACGGAATGTTCCTCCCTTCTCGTGTTTCTGGTTGCCGGGCGGTCGTCAGGCGACCACCCGGCCGGCGATTTCTTCCAACGTCGTGGCAATGGCGGCGATGTCTCCCATCGCATCCACCCGGCGCAGGACGCCGCGTCCTTCATAGAGCGCAATCAACGGTGCGGTCTGGGCGTGGTAGGCCCGAAGGCGCGCGGCGACGGTATCGGGGGTGTCATCGTCGCGGCGCTTCATTTCGGAACCGCCACAGGCATCGCACACCCCCGGCGCACGCAAGGGCTTGTATCTGTCGTGGTAGCCTTCCCCACAGTTCGCACAGGTGAAACGTCCGCAAATCCGCGCAACCATTGCGGCATCATCCACCTCAAGGATGATCGCCGCATCGACCTTGCGGCCCGCACCCGCCAGCAAGTCGTCCAGGGCCTCAGCCTGGCAGGGCGTTCGAGGAAAGCCATCAAGGATTATCCCGGCGCCACAGTCGGGTTCGGCCAGGCGATCTTGCAAAATCGCGGTGACGATCTCGTCGCCGACCAGACCGCCCGCCTCCATCACGGCTTCAGCCTTTTGCCCCGCCTGGGTGCCCTCGGCCACTGCGGCCCGCAGAAGATCCCCGGTGGAAAGCTGAACGAAGCCGTGCCGCTCTTGCAGCAGGCGGGCTTGCGTGCCCTTGCCTGCTCCGGGCGGCCCCATAAGAATAAAAGTTGCGCGTGTCATGATCTCCCCCCAGCAATGAGGGCGCGCCCAAGGGCGAGCCCTTTTTTTTATTTTTTTCTGTTTTCGATGAGGTTATCGACGACGGAGGGGTCTGCGAGAGTTGATGTGTCTCCGAGGGATCCGTAGTCGTTTTCGGC
>NZ_QAAA01000008.1 GCF_003046545.1 Rhodovulum imhoffii
GGCCGAGTTGCCCTCAGCGACGCAAGCGCAAATCCGTTCCCGAAGGTCCAAAGAGTAAGGTTTGCCCATGATCCACCTCCCAACAGAAGTGAACCAGAAAAAAATCGGCCTGTGAATCCCAAGCCGAGTCAAATCAAACGCAAACCGCTTTAGACGTGCTGGCCACCGTTGACCTCGATCTCGGTGCCGGTGACATAGGAAGACCCTGCCGCGCACAGAAACTCGATCACGCTGGCAACCTCATCCGGTTCCGCGGCCCGCCCAAGAGGGGCGGCGCGGGCCAGGCCCTGGGCCTCGGAGGTCAGGCGGGCGGTGTTGACCTCACCGGGGGCGATGGCGTTCACCCGAACGCCCAGCGGACCGAAATCGTTTGCCATCTCGCGCGTCAACGCCGCAAGGGCTGCCTTCGACGTCGCGTAGGCCGACCCTGCGAACGGGTGCACCCGGCTGCCGGCCATCGAGGTGACGTTCACGATCATGCCTTCCGCTGCGACCAGTTCATCGCGCAATCCACGTGCCAGAACCAGCGGGCCGAAGAAATTCACATTGAACACCTGCGCCCAGATGCGCAGATCGGTTTCCAGGGTGTTCAGGCGCGTGCCCTCTTCGCTTTTGGGGGAGATCGCGGCGTTGTTCACCAGTGCGTGCAGCTTGCCCTTGGGCAGCTTGCCACGCACGACCTCGATTGCGCGCAGGGTCGCTGCGGCGTCCGACAGGTCGATCTGGATATGATCCTCCGCGCCTCCGGGCCAGGGGCAGCGCGGATCGAAGGGCTGACGCGAACAGGTCAGAACCCGCCACCCCGCCGCTGAAAAGCGTTTGACCGTCGCGTGGCCAATCCCCCGGCTGGCCCCGGTCAGAAGCATGATTTTCCGATCCATCCTGTGCCTCGCTGTTTGGCGGCACCGTAACGCGTGGCGCCGGAAAGACAATGACCCTTGGCAGCGCGCAGGCCACGCGATAACAGACAAAAGGAACCGGAAAAGCCAGATGAAAAAGCAAACCGCCATGAATCGCGACTGGATCGCCACTGCCCGGACCCTGTCCGAGGCGCTTCCTTATCTGCAACGCTACACGGGTGCAATCGTCGTGATCAAGTTCGGCGGGCATGCGATGGGCGACGATTCCGAGATGGAAAGCTTCGCCCGTGACATCGTACTTATGCGGCAAGTGGGTGTGAACCCGGTCGTCGTGCATGGCGGCGGGCCGATGATCAACGAGATGCTTGGCAAGCTGGGCGTCGAATCGGAATTCGTGAACGGCAAGCGCGTGACCGACGCCGCCACCGTCGAAGTGGTGGAAATGGTTCTTTCGGGCCAGGTGAACAAGCGCATCGTGCAGGCAATCAACAGCCAGGGCGGCACGGCGGTCGGACTGTCGGGCAAGGATGCGGGGATGATCACCTGTGAGCAGACCAACCCGGCGCTGGGCTTTGTCGGCACACCGGTCCATGTGAACCCCGCCGTTCTGAAAAACCTGTTTGAGGCCGGGATGATCCCGGTCGTCGCGCCTCTCGGCTCCGGGCGGAAGGGGGAGACGTTCAACATCAACGGCGATACCGCCGCCGGAGCCGTTGCGGCGGCGCTCAAGGCGGATCGGCTCCTGCTGTTGACCGACGTGCCAGGCGTCAAGGACGCCGATGGCCACGTGGTGACAGAACTCAGCCCCGAACAGATCCGCCAGATGACAAAGGATGGCGTGATCGCCGGCGGCATGATTCCAAAGACCGAAACGGCACTGACCGCCATCGCGGGCGGCGTGCGGGCGGTTGTCATTCTGGACGGGCGCGCGCCCAATGCCTGCCTGTTGGAATTGTTCACCGACCACGGCGCCGGTTCGCTGATCCGGCTGCCACGCTAAAGGGTAGGCCCGCAGATCAAGCTGTGGCAGGATGCCCGCGGCGCAAGTAAAGGAGGGCCGCCCCGAATGAGCCTTCGCCTGATCCTGATCCGTCACGCGAAATCCGCCTGGGACGACCCGCTTCAGGACGACCATGACCGGCCCTTGAACGGTCGCGGGCGCAAATCCGCCACCACGATCGGTCAGTGGCTGGCCACGCAGGGCCACCACCCGGCAGAGGTAGCCTGTTCCACCGCGATACGCGCCGTTCAAACCTGGGAAGGCATGGCCCCCGACCTGGGGGAATCCACAGTGATGCGACGCATCCCCGCGCTTTACCATGCCGCGCCGGACATCATGCTGGAAACCCTGCAAAACTGCGCCGCCAGCCCGGTCCTGATGATCGGCCACAACCCCGGCATCGCGGAGTTCGCCGCGCGGCTGGTGACGCGCCCGCCCAGGCATGACCGTTTCGATGCCTACCCCACCTGTGCGACGCTGGTCGCGGAGTTCGCCGGCAAGGACTGGACTACCGTCACCTTCGGCACCGGCCAGTCACTTGCCTTCATCACACCGCGTGAGTTGATCGGCTAATGGCCCAGGATCTGGCTAAGGAACAGCTTGGTCCGGTCTGATTTCGGGTTATTGAAGAACTCCTCGGGCTCGTTCTGTTCAACGATTTGCCCCTGGTCCATGAAGATCACACGGTTGGCCACCTGGCGGGCAAAGCCCATCTCATGAGTGACGCAGATCATTGTCATGCCTTCCTCGGCCAGGGCGATCATGGTGTCCAGAACTTCCTTTATCATCTCCGGGTCGAGTGCGGAGGTCGGCTCATCGAACAGCATGATCCGTGGCTTCATACATAGCGAACGCGCAATCGCCACCCGCTGCTGCTGCCCGCCGGACAGTTGACCGGGATACTTGTTTGCCTGCTCCGGGATCTTTACCTTCTCGAGAAAATGCATCGCCGTCTCCTCGGCCTCCTTGCGGGGGACCTTGCGCACCCAGATCGGTGCCAGCGTACAGTTTTCAAGAATGGTCAGATGCGGGAACAGGTTGAAATGCTGGAACACCATCCCAACCTCGGAGCGGATCTTGTCGATATTCTTGAGATCGTTCGAAAGTTCTATCCCATCCACGAAGATATCCCCGGCCTGATGCTCCTCCAGCCGGTTGATGCAGCGGATCAGCGTCGATTTCCCCGACCCGGACGGGCCGCATACGACGATGCGCTCCCCCTCATAGATCGTCAGATTGATGTCCCGCAAGACATGGAACGCGCCGTACCACTTGTTCATGCTCGTGATCTGGATGGCGGTATTGTCCGATACCGTCATGCGGCTGTGATCGGCCTTGTTCGTTTCGGCGGGGTTTGACATGGATCCTCCTTCAGCGCCGCTCGGTCTGGAGTTTGCGCTCCAGGTACATCGAGTAGCGCGACATCGAGAAACAGAAGACAAAGAACATCAGCGCGATGAAGCCATAGAGCTCCCACACGATGCCGTTCCAGTTGGTGTCGGCGCGAATCGCGTTTGAAAGGCCGATCGGGTCGAACAGGCCGATAATGGAAACCAGCGTGGTATCCTTGAACACACCGATAAACGTGGACACGATCCCGGGAATTGAGATTTTCAGCGCCTGGGGCATGATGATCAGGCGCTGCGCCTTCCAGTAATCCAGACCCAGTGCATCGGCGGCCTCGTACTGTCCCTTGGGCAGTGCGGCCAGACCGCCGCGGATCACCTCGGCCATGTAGGCGGAAGCAAACAGCGTCACCATGATGATGACGCGCAGGATGATGTCGAAATTCGTCCCCGGCGGTAAAAAGTAGTTCAGCAACACCGACGCCACGAACAGCAGCGTGATCAGCGGCACACCGCGAACGAACTCGATGAACCCCACGCAGATGGTGCGCAGGATGAACAGATCCGACTGTCGCCCCAGCGCCAGAACGATGCCGATCGGCAGCGATAACGTGATCGCCACCACCCCGATGGTGATCGACAGCATGAAGCCTCCGAACTGGCGGCTGGGAACCGGCTCAAGCCCCAGCGGAAAGAGCGCGTGCGCCCCCTGCGCCACCGGCCCGGCCAGGAACAGCCACCACAGGACGGCCACGGCCGCCGCGGCAACGACGCCCCCCAGCCCCCCGGCAAGGCCAGACACGCCGCGCAACGCCACGTAGCCCAGCCCGAACCCCGCCAGAACCGTCAGCGGCAGCCACAATGTTCCCCCCCACAGCAGCCACGGCACAAGGAACGGAACCAGGACCGACCCCCACAACATCTTGCGCGGCAAGGCCGGGAACAGCACCGGAGCCAGCGCCAGGAACGTCACGACAAAGGCAAGAACGGGCCGCCAGTAAAGTTCGGAGGGATAAAAGCCGAACAGCAGCTGCAAATGGCGTTCGCGGATCACCGCCCAACAGGCGCCTTCTGCATGCTCGCCATAAGCGGCGGCAATCTGCTGCCGGCATTCGTTAAGCGACCCCGCCGTCCAGCTTGAGTGGAACAACCACGGCAGCACTGCCGCCAGGATCATTGTGATGAACGCCGCCGACAGGAGCGTCAGCAAAACGTTGAACCATCCGGAAAACAGGTTTTCCCGCAACCAGCCCAGCACCCCGACCGAAGACGGGGGCGGCGCCTGCTCGGGCACCATCTCGGTACGGACATAGGAAAGGTCAGCCATCTTACCTCTCCACCAGTTTGACGCGGGTGTTGTACCAGTTCATCATCACCGAAATGATCAGCGAGATGCACAGGTAGACCCCCATCAGAAGCAACACGCATTCCAGCTCACGCCCGGTCTGGTTCATGGTGATCCCGCCCAGCGTCCCGGTGATGTCCATGTAACCCACCGCAATCGCCAGCGAGGAGTTCTTCGTCAGGTTCAGATATTGCGAAATCAGCGGCGGGATGATGACCCGAAGCGCCTGTGGCAGGATCACAAGGGACATGATCCGCCCGGACCGCAGGCCCAGCGCCGCGGCGGCCTCGGTCTGCCCCTTGGAAATGGCGAGAATCCCCGCCCGCACGATCTCCGCGATGAAGGCGGCGGTGTAGAAGCTGAGCGCCAGCCAAAGCGCAATCAGAGAATTGCGCATATAGATTCCGCCCTGAAAGTTGAAGCCCGTCAACTCTGGCAGCCCAAGGTGAAAGCCCAGCACGATCAGAACCGCCAGAACCGGCAAAACCACGACCGCCAGGCGCAGGTACCAGGTGACGGGGCGCACCCCCGTGGCTTCCTGGATTCTGCCCGCACGCCTGCTGATACGTGCCGTCCCCCAAAGGCCCGCGCCAAGCACCGCCAAAATCGCCACGAGATCGAGGCTGACATCGAAAACCCCCAAAGACAAATCCCCAAGACTGCGGGAAAAAAGCGGCTCGGGAATATAAATGCCCCGGTTCGTCACCGCCACGCTGTCGAACAACAGCATTGAGGCCTCGGGGCTTTCGCCGCGAAAGTCGCGGGGGGAAGGCAGACTCTCGATCAGGACCGCCATGAAGAAGACGATCCAGAGCAGGACCGGAACATTGCGAAACATCTCGACGTAAACCGTCATGATCCGCGCCACCAGCCAGTTTCCCGAAAGCCGCAGCACCCCGACCAACACGCCGACGACCGTGGCCAGCGCACAGCCCAGAACCGCCACGAGCAGCGTGTTCAAAAGCCCTACAAACGCCGCGCGCAGGTGAGTGTCGCGGCTGGTATATTCCACCAGGCGCTGGTTGATGTCATAGCTTGCCGGCTCGGCGAAAAAGCCGAAATCTATCGGCTTGCCCAACTCGGCAAGGTTCTGAAGCGTGTTATTGATCAGCCAGGCTGCCGCAAGCATGAACGCGATCAGCGCCACCACCTGTATGGTCAGCGACCGGTAGCGGGTGTCATAGACCAGCATGCTCAGCCGGAACGACGCCTTTGGAGGGTCGGTCAATGTCGACATTTACAGTCCCTGTTTGTCCCCGGTTCTTTTCTGGCCGGGTGTGTCAGCGCAAGCGAAAGGGCGCGGCAGAACCGCGCCCTATGCATGCTTAGCGGAACGGCGGGGCGTACATCAGCCCGCCCTCTGCCCATTGCGCGTTCAGACCGCGCGCCAGCCCCACAGGGGTGCTTTCACCGATCGTGCGCTCAAAGATTTCGCCGTAATTGCCGCCGGCCTTGATGGCCTTGACGGCCCAGTCCGCAGGCAAACCGATCATCTCGCCCAGGTTGCCTTCGGTGCCCAGCAGGCGGTTGACCTCGGGGTTGTCGGTCGGGGCAGAAGCCATCTCATCCACATTGGCCGAAGTTACGCCGAACTCCTCGGCGGCGATCAGGGCGTTCAGCGTCCAGCGGGCGATATCGGCCCACTGATCGTCGCCGTGGCGCACCAACGGCCCAAGGGGTTCCTTGGAAATGATCTCGGGCAGGATCGTATGCGCCGACGGATCTTCAAAGGTGGCCCGTGTGGCGGCAAGGCCGGAAGCGTCGGTGGTATAGGTATCGCAGGCACCGGCCAGATACTGCTGCTGCGCCTCGGCGTTGGTCTCGATCGGGACAGGCTCATAGCCGATGTTGTTGGCCCGGAAGAAATCCGCCAGGTTCAGTTCCGTGGTGGTTCCGGTCTGGATGCAGACCGTGGCACCATCAAGCTCCTTGGCGGAATTGACGCCCAGCGCTTTCGGCACGATGAACCCCTGCCCGTCATAGTAGTTGACGCCCACGAAGGTGAATTTCAGGTCGACATCGCGCGAATAAGTCCAGGTGGTGTTGCGCGACAACGCGTCGATCTCCCCCGAGGCCAGCGCGGTAAAGCGCGTCTTCCCGGTGAGCGAAACGAACTCGATCGCGGTCGGATCGCCCAGAACAGCCGCCGCCAGCGCCCGGCAATAGGCCACGTCGAAGCCTGACCATTCACCATTGGCATCCGGTGCAGCAAACCCGACAAGGCCGGTATTGATACCGCAGTTCAGCTTGCCACGGGCCTGAACGTCTTCCAGCGTCGTTGCGCCAGCCACGCCAGCGGCCAGACCCGCCACAACAAGAACGCCGGGGAATACGGTGTTTTTCATCTTGACCTCTTCCTGTTATTCCGCCGCAGGGGCGGATTTTCTTTTACCCGAAGGCAGGGTCCATCCGGACCCTATTATGTGCAGGAAGTGTGAATGAAGAAAAACGCGCGGGTCAAGCCTGTTGGCAAATTATGATCTCTCTAACCTTACGGAAACAGCCCTGGCGTGCGCGGCTTGTGTGCTTTACGTCTCCTGGCCGAGAGACCCCCGCCGCCCCTGCGCATGGTGCAGGTCCAGAAACCGCCGGGCCTGAAGGAATTCCTTTCTCTTCAGAGCACTAGCCGCCGCGGCGTCCTCATCCCTGCCCCATTGCTCCTCTTGCCAGGTTTCATCTATGCGCGAGATATCCCACAGCGCCTCGATCCGCGCCCAGCCTTCGAAGGCCGCCAGACCGATCAGCAAGGACCCCGACAACCCCACCAGATCGTGAAGAGCCGTCAACTCGAACGTATCCAGCGCGCGCACCCGCGTGCGCAGGGCGGCAAGGCTTTCAGGGGGCTGCGCGGTCGGGATGACCCCGCAAGCCGGGCACAGCCGTGCCCCCAGCACATCATGCGCCCAATCCAACAACGGGTCCCAGGCAGCCGACTGGCGGGCGCACAGCACCTCCGGCCCCTCGGCCCGGTGGCAGGTCAGGTCCGTCTCCCCATAGGCCGCGATCATATCGGCGACCTCGCCATGCTGGACGGCGACCTTGTCAATCGCCGCGTTGGCCGCACGCGTCACCGGCATGGTACCTGGGTCGAGCCTCTCCCCCTGCGCGGCCCACTCTGCGGCAATGGCCTGCGCCATGGCACGGCTGGGTACGATCAGCGCCGCCTTGGCCGGCGTTTTCACCCTCCGCCCGTCCAGGGATACGGCAAAGCCCGGTTCAGCAATTTCAACCGTTGCCGCTTTCCAAAACCGTTTCGGGGCCCATTCCGCCATTTCCTACCCCCAACTCTCCTCGATCGCCGCAGCCAGGGCGGGAAAATCCGAGACCACAAGATCGGCATCGGCGCTCAGATTCGCCGGGTCGTGGCAGCCCCAGCCGACCCCAAGCGTACGTACGCCCGCGGTACGGCCCATCTCCATGTCAAAGCTGGTGTCCCCAATCATGACCGCATCACATGCCGCCACCCCGGTCTCCAACAACGCGGCCAGCACCATCGACGGGTGCGGCTTGGAAGGGTGGTCATCCGCAACCTGCCGGGTCAGGAACATCTCGGCCAGTCCGTGCGCCGCCAGAAGATGATCCAGCCCGCGCCGGGATTTGCCGGTGGCAATACCCAAAAGGACTTCTTCGCGCGCGGCAAGCGTCTCCAGAAGGTCCCGCGCTCCGGGAAACAGAGGTGAGGTCGCGCCCCCCACCCGCATGTCGAAAAAGGCCCGCTTGTAGCGCCCGGTCAGATCCGCCACCGCCGCATCGTCAAGGGTGGGGGCGAGACGTCCGATTGCCACCGGCAGAGAAAGCCCGACAATCCCGCGCACTGCCGCCATGTCCGGGACGGTCAGCCCCGCCCCGTCAAAGGCCGCCGCCATCGCCGCGTGAATATGCGCCTGGCTGTCCACCAGCGTACCGTCCACGTCGAAGATGACCAGCCGCAGATCACTCATTCCAGATCCTCGAACGGGTCTGCGGGCACGTCGTCCTCTGACCAGTCGACCATCTTCCAGGTCCGGCGCATGTGTTCGGGCAAGGGGGCGGTAACGGTCATCATCGCGCCTGTCACCGGATGCGCAAAACGGATGGAACGCGCATGCAGGTGCAGCTTGCGGCTGATTTCACCGCCCAGCTGCGCCCCCCAGCCATCGCCCAGGTTTTCCTGCCCCGACCCGCCGTATTTACCATCCCCCACGATCGGGTGGCCCAGCTCGGCCATGTGGGCGCGCAACTGATGCGTCCGTCCCGTAACCGGGATCAGCGCGCACCAGCTGACACGTTTGCCCAAGGATGCCAGCACGGCGTAATCGGTGGTGGCGCGCCTGGCCCCTTCGGTTCGGTCGACGGCGTCGGGATGCAGGCAAAGCATCTTCTCCCCTTCCCCGTGTGCGCCGTGACCGGGCCCCTTCACCAGACCAAAGCGGATGGTTCCCATTGGCGGCGCCGGCTGCCCCGCCACGGCGGCCCAGTAGATCTTGCGTGTCTCGCGGGCACGGAAGGCGGCTGTCAGCGCCCCGGCCACGGCACGGGTGCGGGCCAGCAGCAGGATGCCGGAAGTATCCTTGTCCAGCCGGTGGACAAGGCGTGGCTTGTCGTCCAACCCAAAGCGCAACGCCTCCGCCAGACCGTCCACATGGCGGGTCTGGCCGCTGCCGCCCTGGCTGGGCAAACCCGGAGGCTTGTTGAGGACAATGACGTGATCGTCGCGATAAAGCACGGCGGCACGAATCATCTGCGCGTCGGCATCCGATACAGTCGGGCGCGGTACCGGCCTGTCCTGCGGGCCGGGCAACGGGGGGATACGCACCTGCTGGCCCTCTACGACCCGCGTGGCAGGTTTCACCCGGCCGCCGTCGACGCGAAGTTCTCCCTTGCGGCACATCTTTTCGATCCGGCCCTGTCCCACCTGGGGGAAACGGCGGCGGAACCAGCGGTCGAGCCGTTGTCCGCCTTCCCCCGGCGCAACGGTAACGGTTTGCACGCCGCTCATGTCATCAGCCCCCGCGCAACGGCCAGACCGGCCACGATCGCCGCCAGCGACAAAAGCACCGACGCCGCGACATAACCCAGCGCCAGCCCCGCCTGCCCGCGCTCATAAAGCGTGACCGCATCCAGAGAAAAAGCCGAGAACGTGGTGAACCCACCCAGAAGCCCGGTCATGAAGAACGGCGCGAAAGGCGTGCCGCCCTTCCTGGCCAGGACCACAACCAGCACCCCCATCAGGAACGATCCGGCGATGTTCACCGCCAGCGTTCCCCAGGGGAAGCTCCGGCCCAGAAGCCTGACCGCGGCGACGCCGACCATATACCGCCCCGTCGCTCCCAACGCCCCGCCAAGGGCCACCTGAATGATCGTTCCGCCAGTCATGGGATTCCCATGTTCCCCTTTGGCGGGCTTGTCAACCGCTCTGCCGCCGGGCGCGCAGCTTGGTAAAATAGTCCAGCCGACGTTTGAGTTCGCGCTCGAAGCCGCGCTCGACCGGAGTGTAGTAAACTCCACGCTTCATGTCTTCGGGGAAGTAGTTCTGACCCGAGAACCCGGCCTCGGTGTCGTGGTCATACTCATAGCCTTCGCCATAGCCCTGCTCCTTCATCAGCGCGGTGGGGGCATTCAGGATATGTTTGGGCGGCGGCTCCGATCCGGTGCGGCGGGCGGCGGCGCGAGCATTCTTGTAGGCGGCATACCCCGCGTTCGACTTGGGCGCGAGCGCGAGATAAATCACTGCCTGCGCCAATGCCAGCTCCCCCTCCGGGCTGCCGAGGCGTTCATAAATCTGCCATGCCTCCAGGCAGATCCCCTGTGCCTGCGGATCGGCCAGTGCGATATCCTCCACCGCCATGCGGGTCAGGCGGCGGGCGAGGTAGCGCGGATCTTCGCCACCTTCCAGCATTCGGGTAAACCAGTACAGTGCGGCATCCGGGTCCGACCCCCGTACCGATTTATGCAGCGCCGAGATCAGGTTGTAATGGCCATCGCCCGATTTGTCATATTGCGCGGCACGCTTCATCAACCGGGTCGAAAGTTCATCGGGGCTGATCGGGCCATGGGGTTTCCAGGCGGCAACCTGCTCAATCAGGTTCAAAAGCGCGCGCCCGTCGCCATCGGCCATTTCCAACAGCGCCTCACGCGCAGGGCCGGTCAACGGCAGGGCACGGCCCAGTTCCCGCTCTGCCCTCTGCGCCAGCAGTTCCAGATGCGCAAGATCCAGCCGCTCCAGCACCATCACCTGCGCCCGCGACAGAAGCGCGGCGTTCAACTCGAAACTGGGGTTTTCCGTCGTCGCGCCAACCAGAAGGATCGTGCCATCCTCCATATGCGGCAGGAATCCATCCTGCTGGGCCTTGTTGAAACGGTGGATCTCATCCACGAACAACAGCGTCCCCTGCCCGTTCGCGTGGCGTAGCTTCGCGGCCTCAAAGACCTTTTTCAGGTCCGCGACACCGGTAAAGATCGCACTGATCTGCACGAAGGCAAGCCTGGTCTCATCGGCCAACAGGCGGGCGATGGTCGTCTTTCCAACCCCCGGCGGTCCCCACAGGATCAGAGAGCCCAAAGCCCCCGAGGTCAGCATCACGCCCAGCGGGCCATCCGGGCCAAGAAGGTGCTCCTGGCCGACCACATCGCTCAGACGCCGGGGGCGCAGGCGGTCGGCCAAGGGGCGCGGCCCGGCGGGCCTGGCGGCCTCGTCGGGCGCAGTGTCAAAAAGGTCAGCCATCTGCCCAGCCTACGCCATCACGTCTAGACGCGGAAGCGGACAACCGCGCGCCGGCCTTCGCGCAGGTACTCCACGCTCCAGTTGCGACGCTCCTCACCCGCGGCACGAGCGACATCGCGGGTGGTGGCAACCGGGGTGCCGTTGATCTTCAGCAGGATGTCACCGGGCCGCAACCCGAGACGCGCCCCGTTGCGTCCCGGTTCGACGATCAGTACACCGCTACTTTCGGAAGGCAGATCCTCTTCCGCGGCGACGGCCGGGTTGACGTTTACCACTGAAAGCCCTTCCAAAACGCTCCGGCGGCCCAGCGTTCGCGGGTCTCGGGGCGGATCTTCGGGGGGGGAGATCAATGTCAGGCGCACCTGCTCACGGCGCCCGTCGCGCAGATAGGTGGCCTCGATCTTCTGGCCGACCCCCTCGGCCGACAGGCGGAACAGCATCTCCTGCGGAGAGTTTACCGGCGCGCCATCAAGGGTCAGGACCACGTCTCCCACCTCCAGACCGGCTTTGCGGAAGGGGCTTTGAGGGTGCAGCGCACTCAGAACCACGCCCTGCGGACGGTCCATCCCGAAGCCCTCGGCCAGCGCGGCATCGACCGGCTGACCCGTCACACCAGCCCAGGGGCGCTGAAAGCGGACATTCCCGGCCCGGGCCTGATCCACGAAACTGCGCACCAGATTGGCGGGAATCGCAAATCCGATACCGTTCGACCCGCCGGAGCGGGACAGGATCGCGGTATTGATGCCGACCAGCCGGCCCTTCATATCCACCAGCGCCCCGCCCGAGTTGCCCGGGTTGATCGCGGCGTCGGTTTGCAGAAAATACCCCCGCCCTCCCCCGATCGACAGCCCCGAGCGCGCCAGCCCGGAGACAATCCCCGAACTCACTGTCTGCCCGATCCCGAAAGGGTTGCCGATGGCCAGGACCAGATCCCCAACCTCGACGGTGTCGGAATCGCGCAGCGACACCGCGGGAAGATCCCGCGCGCCCTTCAGCCGAAGCACGGCCAGGTCGGACTGCTCATCGCCCAACAGCACCTCCGCGTCATATTCGCGTTTGTCGTTCAGAACCACGCGGATATCCGTTGCCTGGCCGACAACATGGTAGTTGGAGACCACCACCCCCTCCGCCCCGACGACAACCCCGGAGCCGAGGGAGTTTTGCTCCCGCTGGCGCAGGCGGCCAAAATCACGAAAGAGGTCGCTGAAGAACGGGTCATTGGCAAAGGGGCTGACGCGTTCGGCCACGATGCGACGTGCGTAGATGTTCACAACCGCCGGTGCCGTGGCCCGTACGACCGGTGCGAAACTCAGGGTGATTTCCTCACGCGTGGCGGGCACGGTCTCTGCCCGCAGGGGCAGCGCCAGCATCATGGCAAGCATAAAAAGGGTAACGCGTTTCATCTGGTCGTCTCCGGCAGGTTCAGACCCAGATATGCGCGGCAAAGCAGGGCGGTTCAACCGCCCTGCTTTCGGAACGTCAGTGCAGGTTGGGCACGAAATTCATGGAAACGACCTGATTGGCCACACCCTCGATTTCCATCACCGGCCCCATCGCCGTCATGTCCACACCGACACGTCCGGCCCAGCGCGGCCAGTTCGCATTCAGCAGGGTCAGGCAGTTTGTAGCCCCCAGGTCCCGCGCTGCCTTGGTCAACGCAAGCACCAGCCGCGCATGAACCCGCCGCCGCCGCGCTGCCGGAACGTCATGGGAAACGAACAGGCGCGAACTTTCCCAGACGTTTTCGCCCACCGGGGCTTCGTCATAAAGAAGATGCGAAGGGATCGTATCCAGCAATCCCCGCTGCGCATCGCGAATCATATAGCTGTAGATCCCGCAGCGTGCCGTGCTCGGCGTCAGACGGTTGCCCGCCAGAACGCGCCCAAGCTCATCATGTACAACCACCCAGCGGCTGGCCGGGGTGTCGTACTGGTCGTATTCCATGCCCAGGGCCTCGGGCAGGTTCCACTTGTTGTGAACGATGAAAAGGTCACGGCGGGCCCGCAGCATGTTGGCGAACAATTCGCCATGGTTGTGCAGGTTCTCAAAGGAAAGGGTCGTCGTCAGCATGGCAGCCTCCAGCAAGTCGTTACAGTTACAAACCTTGCGGAAGACGACACCCTCAGAGCAGGTTGTTATCTTTTGCACGCTGAATGGCCTCGGCAGTGGTGCGCGCCATCAGCCGTTGACGTGCCGATGTCAGCCGCGCCTTGAGCGCACTTTCCGAGATTCCGAGCTTAGCCGCTGCCGCCGCGTGGCGATCACCGTCCGCAATGCACTTCAGCGCTTCGATCTGGGCCTTCGTAAGCTTTTGCGGTGGCTCGGTCATGTCATGGAGGCGTTTCACCAGTTTCCCGATCTCGGTGATTTCCACATCCGTAAATTCCCGATCTGCTCTTGCCAAACTCGCAATAGTCCTGGAGCGCACAGGCCCGCAGGAGATCGTTACGCCATACTTCAGCCCGAACGACGCCGCTTCCTTGAATATTCCGAACGGGTCCGGGATGAGCCTGTTGCTCCAACGTGTGGAGCCGGTGGTGGCAAAGCCCCACGCCGTCATCGGGTCGCGCAGGACATAGCCATTCTCGGTGTAGTGATCCGTCCAGGCCTGATCGTAGGTGCGGAACAAGAAGAGAGGAGACGTGAACCGGATATGCAACGCCAGAAAATAACCGGCAGATGCATACGCATCCAGTTTACGAAGCTCACGGTCAAACTCGGACTTTTCAAACATGACTTTTTAGACAAGTTGCAATCACACCAGTCAACCTTAGACTAATTCGAACCAACTTTGCACACCAAAGACAGAAGTAAACCCAGTGGAGATTTCGGTTTGAAAGATATCCACCCTGCCATATTTAATCGGTTGATGCATTTCCCGCCCAATATCCGCTCAGACCTTCTGGAGCTTCTCGGCTCCGCCCCGATCGACGACGAGCATTTGGAAAAAATCATTGAAGACCTTTCCGAATGGATCGCAAATTCCGAGACGGCGGACGGCAAAAACCATCACAGTAACTAACGCCTGAAATTTTCTTCAGTGCAAGAAAAAAGCCTGCCAAAAAGGCAGGCTTTCTGTTCCGGCCATCGGCCGCCTCAGTCCTCAGCGGCCTCTTCTGCCTCGACCCGGGCGCGGTCGGCGGCACCCTTGGCCTCCGGGTCACGGTCCACAAGTTCGACAATGGCCATCGGGGCCATGTCCCCATAGCGGAACCCGGCCTTCAAGACACGCACATACCCGCCCGGACGTTCGGCATAGCGCGGACCGAGAACATCAAACAGTTTGGCTACGTGGGCGTCCTGCTTCAGACGCGCTGCGGCCTGGCGGCGGGCGTGCAGATCGCCGCGCTTGCCAAGCGTAATCAGCTTGTCGACAACGCGCTTGAGTTCCTTGGCCTTGGGCAGGGTCGTCTTGATCTGCTCATGTTCGATCAGTGAGCCGGCCATGTTCGCAAACAGCGCCTTGCGATGTTCGTGGGTACGGTTCAGGCGGCGGTAGCCGCGGGCGTGACGCATTTCAAATCTCCATTACGTGTTTTGCTTTGTCCGGCAGCCCATGCGTGCGGGCCGCTCTCCTTGGGGCGGGTGCCCGGCACCCCCTTGCGGGGGTGCAATCTCTCAAAACTGATCCTCGAACTTCTTGGCCAGTTCCTCGATGTTTTCCGGCGGCCATTCCTCGACATCCATGCCAAGGTGAAGCCCCATACCGGAAAGCACTTCCTTGATCTCGTTCAGCGACTTGCGGCCAAAGTTCGGCGTGCGCAGCATTTCCGCCTCGGTCTTCTGGATCAGGTCGCCGATATAGACGATGTTGTCGTTCTTCAGACAATTGGCAGAACGAACCGAAAGCTCCAGTTCATCCACCTTCTTCAGAAGCAGCGGATTGAATTCCAGCCCGTCATCGTCATCCTGGCGGGTGGCCGCCTCCGGATCTTCGAAGTTGACGAAGATCGACAACTGGTCTTGCAGGATTCGCGCGGCATAGGCCACGGCGTCGTCGGGCGTGATGGAGCCGTCGGTTTCCACCTTGAGCGTCAGCTTGTCATAATCCAGCACCTGCCCTTCACGGGTCGGCTGAACGTCATAGGCAACCTTCTTGACCGGCGAATAGATCGCGTCGATCGGAATCAGGCCGATAGGCGCGTCTTCGGGGCGGTTCCTGTCTGCCGCGACATAACCCTTGCCGGTGTTGACCGTCAGTTCGCAATAAAAATCCGCGCCTTCGTCGAGATGGCAAATCACGTGATCCCGGTTCAGCACTTCGATACCGGCAGTTTCCGAAATCTGCCCCGCTGTCACGGCACCCGGCCCCTTGGCCGAAATCGCAAGCCGCTTGGGGCCCTCCACCTCCATGCGCAGGGCAACGCCCTTGAGGTTCAGCACGATGTCGGTCACATCCTCGCGCACCCCGGCGACCGAGGAAAACTCATGCAACACGTTGTCGATCTGGACGCTGGTAATCGCCGCCCCCTGAAGGGAACTCATCAAAACCCGGCGCAAGGCATTACCCAGCGTCAGGCCAAAGCCACGTTCCAGCGGTTCGGCAACAACAACGGCCTGCCGGGCCGGATCGTTGCCGGGTCTGATCTCAAGCTGGGTCGGCTTGATAAGTTCCTGCCAATTCTTGTGGATCATGTACGTCTCCTCAATTCCTGTTGCCTCCCCATGCCCAAAGGCGGCAACGCCCGAGGTTCAAAATGACAAATCCGGGCCGCACAGCGCGCGGCCCGGCGTAAAATCCGCAATCAGACGCGGCGGCGCTTGGGCGGACGGCAGCCGTTGTGGGCAATCGGGGTCACATCACGGATCGAGGTGATGGTAAACCCGACGGCAGCCAGCGCACGCAGCGCGCTCTCCCGGCCCGAACCGGGGCCCTGCACTTCGACTTCCAGCGTCTTCACGCCATGCTCCTGCGCCTTGCGACCGGCGTCTTCGGCAGCCATTTGCGCAGCGTAGGGGGTCGACTTCCGCGATCCCTTGAACCCCATCGTCCCGGCGGAGGACCACGAAATCGCGTTCCCCTGCACGTCGGAAATCAGGATCTTGGTGTTGTTGAAAGAGCTGTTCACATGCGCCACGCCAGCGGCGATGTTCTTACGCTCCTTGCGGCGGGTACGGGTCTTGTCACGTGCCATGTTGTCTGCCCCCCTTACTTCTTCTTGCCGGCGATCGGTTTCGCCGGACCTTTGCGCGTGCGCGCATTCGTGTGGGTGCGCTGGCCGCGCACGGGCAGGTTGCGGCGATGGCGCAGGCCGCGGTAACAGCCAAGGTCCATCAGGCGCTTGACGTTCATCTGAACTTCGCGGCGCAGGTCTCCCTCGACAGTGTAGTTCGCATCGATATGCTCACGGATGGCCAGAACCTCGGCATCCGACAGTTCGTTGACACGGCGGTTGCTTTCGACACCGACCGCCTCGCAGATGCGAGAGGCCGAGTCCGATCCAATACCGTGGATGTAGGTCAGTGCAATGGGGACGCGTTTCCCTGTCGGGATGTTAACGCCAGCTATACGTGCCACGCAGATATTCCTTTGGTTGCGGTTCCGTAACCCCAGAACCTTTTTTCACAACGATGGCCCGAAAGCGTTCGCCTCCGGGCCGCTCTGCCCTTGCGCCGACGTTTCGGTGCAAAGGGCCGATTCTCATCAGAGTTGATGTCCCTAAGGCGATTCAGGGACAGCGTCAAGGGGCTTCAGGCCTTGTCAAGTACCCTCGCGATAGAGCCCGCAACAGTGTCGATCTCCGCCAGGCCGTCAACGACGGACAGATCGCCCTTGGCGTAGTAATACCCGATCAGCGGAGAGGTTTTCTTGTAATATTCCATCAACCGCTGGCGCAGACTGTCTTCGTTGTCATCGGGGCGGCGCTTGAGGTTTGCAGACCCGCAGACATCACACGACCCCGCCACCTTCAGGGGTCTGGTCCGGTCGTGGTAAACCTCGCCACAATCCCCACAGGTGAAACGCCCGGTGACACGCGCCACCAGGGCGGCGTCGTCAACGCGCATCTCGACAACGGCATCAAGCCGTTGCCCGACCTTCTCAAGAAGCTCTGCCAGCGCATCCGCCTGGGCCAAAGTCCGCGGAAAGCCATCGAAGATGAAGCCGTCGGCCTTGACCGTGGTCAGCCTTTCCTCGATCAGGCCAATGACGATTTCATCGGTAACCAGCTCGCCCCGCGCCATCACGTTGGCCACGATGCGGCCCATCTGCGAGCCCGAACTCTGGGCCTCACGCAGCATATCTCCGGTGGACAACTGCACCATGCCGCGCTCTTCAACCAGTTTTCGGGCCTGCGTGCCCTTGCCTGCCCCCGGAGGGCCGAGAAGGATGATATTCATCGACGCGCTTTTCCTTTCTTGCCGCTACGGCGCTTGCCGCGCAGCTGGGACTTTTCGATCAACCCTTCGTACTGATGGGCCAGAAGATGGGATTGAACCTGGTTGATCGTATCCATCGTGACCGACACGACGATCAGAACCGACGTCCCGCCAAAATAAAACGGGATCGCCAACTGCGAACGCAGAATCTCCGGCAGCAGACAAACCAGGGCCAGATAGGCCGAACCCAGAACAAGAATGCGGGCCACGACGTAATCCAGATATTCCCTGGTTCGCTTACCGGGGCGGATACCCGGAATGAACCCGTTCTGATTTTTCAGGTTTTCAGCCACATCCTCCGTCTTAAACGCGACATTGGCAGTGTAAAAATAGGTGAAGAAAACGATCATCACCGTGAAAAACAGCAGGTAAAGCGGCTGCCCCGGCCCGAAATAGGCGAGAATCGTGGACATCACCGGCCCCGTCTGACTGCCGGAGAAGGTGGAAACCGTCGTCGGCAGAAGCAGCAGCGAGGAGGCAAAGATCGCCGGAATGACGCCCGCCGGGTTCACCTTGACAGGCAGGTGCGAGGAGCCGCCATCATAGACCTTCATCCCCACCTGACGGCGGGGATACTGGATATGGATCTTGCGCAGCGCGCGCTCCATGAACACCACGAAGGCGATCACCAGCACCACCATCACCATCACGCCGACGATCACCGCCGGAGAGATCGCGCCCGAGCGGCCCTGGCTGAAAAACTGTGCCAGTGCGGCGGGCACCTCGGCAATGATACCAACGAAAATGATCAGGGAAATCCCGTTACCGACCCCGCGCGCGGTGATCTGCTCCCCCAGCCACATCAGGAACATCGTGCCACCCACCAGCGTGATGACCGTGGCGGCCCGGAAGAACCAGCCCGGATCTGTCACAAGCCCGCCGGCCTCCAGGCTGACAGCCAGGCCATAGGCCTGGAAAGTCGCAAGAAACACCGTGCCGTACCGGGTGTACTGGTTGATCTTCTTGCGCCCTTGCTCCCCTTCTTTCTTGAGTTGCTCAAGCGAGGGGATCATCGCAGTCATCAGCTGCACGATGATCGAGGCGGAAATATAGGGCATGATGCCCAGGGCAAAGATCCCCATCCGTCCCAGCGCACCGCCGGTGAACATCGACAGGATGCCCCCCAGACCGGCCGCCGCACCCTCCATGAAGTCACGCAGCGCAGCGCCGTCAATCCCGGGAACCGGGATGAACGTGCCCAGACGGTAAACGATCAGAAGACCAAGGGTAAAAAGAATTCGCTGACGCAGCTCGGTCGCCTTGCCGAAGGCGCCCCAGCTCATGTTCGCGGCCATTTGCTCTGCTGCAGATGCCATGCACAGCCTCTCTCATGTCAGCGCCGCCGAAACCGTTTTCCGGCTCCGACGGCGCTTTGGAAAACCACGGGAAGATGTAAGCGGCGCGCGCGCCGCCCACAACCTCTTATTCGGCCGGAGCCTCGGCCTTGGCGACCGTCAGCTTGCCGCCGGCCTTTTCCACGGCCTCGACGGCCGCCTTCGAAGCGCCGGTGACTTCGATCGACGCCTTGGCGGTAAACTCCCCCTTGGCCAGCACGCGCACGCCGTCCAGCTTGCGGCGCACCAGACCGCTGGCCAGCAGCGCGTCCTCGGTAATAGCAGCTTTTGCGTCAAGCTTGCCGGCCTCGATGAATTTCTGGATCAGGCCCAGGTTGACCACCGCGAATTGCTTGCGGTTGGGCTTGTTGAAGCCACGCTTGGGCAGGCGCTGGTAAAGCGGCATCTGACCGCCTTCGTATCCCTTGATGGCCACGCCCGAACGGGATTTCTGGCCCTTGATCCCACGCCCGGCGGTCTTCCCCTTGCCGGAGCCAGGGCCGCGGCCGATACGCTTGGCTTTCTTCGCCGCGCCTTCATTGTCGCGCAGTTCGTGCAGTTTCATGTCGCTTCTCCCGAAGCCGGATGTGGCCCCCGAAGCGTGTGGGGCCAAACACGGCATGAGTTGATCGTAAATCCGAGCCGTATGTGGCTCGGCGCGCGTATAGACCGCGCGGGCGTATCATGCAAGCCTTTGCATCGATTCCCCAAGGCACGACAGCCGTGAGGGGCATCATGGTTCCCGGAACGCCCTGTTGAAATAATCCATGAACGGCTTTGCAAGATAACTCAGCGGGGTGCGGTCGGCCGTCCTGAAAAAGACCTCGACCGGCATGCCGGGAAGAATCGTCCTCCCGCCCAAACCGGCCATTTCTCCATCCTCCGGCAGCAACTCGGCCTGGTAATAGGACTGGCCCGTCGCCTCATCGGTAAAGACATCCGCCGAAAGCCGCACCACATGCCCGCGGATTTCCGGTGTCTGGCGCCGATCGAAGGCCGTGAAGCGCAGGAAAACCCGCTGCCCGACATGAACCTGATCGATATTCATGGCCGATATCCGCGCCACCACGACAAGCGGCCGATCCTGCGGAACGATATACAGGATCGGCTCCGCCGGAGAGATCACGGCCCGGCGCGCGAACACCCGCGACCCGTGAACAACCCCGCGAACCGGGGCACGGACCTCCATGCGCGCCAGGGTCTCCCGCATCGACAGACGGCGTTCGGACAGTTCCATCTCCCGGTATTGCAGGTCGCGCAAGGCGGCGATGGCTTCCTCCCGGCGGGTGGTCGCCAGCTTCAGCTTCTGGATACCGAACGCCGCGATCTGCCCGTTCAACTGGGCAACGGTCGCTTCGAGGTTGCCGACCTGCCCCCGCAGGCGGGCTTGCTCACGCAGCAGGGCCGAAACCCGCGCGGCCTGGATCAGCCCCTGTTTCAAAAGAAGCTGGCTGTCCTCCAGTTCCTTCCCGATCAACACCCCCTGGGTACGGGTGGCCGCGAGTTGCGCCTGCGTCCCGGCAATCTGGCTGCGGGTCTGGAGAACCTGTTCGTCAAGCTGCTCCGTCTCCTTGCTGCGGGAAACCGCACGGGCGGCCAACAGACGGGCCTGCCCGTCGACCAGATCCCGCACCTCGCGAGACTGCGCGGCGACGCGCGAGAGCGAGTCCGTCACACTCAATGCCGATCGGCCGTCGCGTTCGGCTTCAAGCCGGGCCTTGCGCGCCATCACCTCGTAAAGCTGCGTCTCGACTATCGCCAGTTCGGATTTCAGCAAGGACGTATCAAGCCTCAGGAGCACTTCCCCCCCCTCGACCGTGTCCCCGTCTCTGGCCAGAATTTCCCCCACAACGCCCCCTTGCGGGTGCTGGACAACCTGCCGGTTGCTTTCAACCTGCACCATTCCCGGCGCGATGATCGCCCCCGCGATCCGGGCCTGGACACTCCAGACCCCCACCCCCCCGATCAGAACCACAAGCGCGGCAAACCCGGCCCATAGCGGGGCGCGCGCCGGCCAGGCACAAGCGTTGTCCGCGGCGTTTTTCATGCCCCCGACCTCCGCAAAACAAGGTTCTGGAGATCCCCTGCGTTTTTCACCATCGTGCGCAGCACCTCATCGCGCGGCCCATCCGCCTTGAGACGCCCGTTCTCGACCACGATCAACCTGTCGCATTCGGCAATGGCCATCGGCCTGTGAGTCATGATGATCACCGCTTTTCCATCACGCTTGAAGTCCCGCACGGCCCTGTTGAGCGCCTCCGATCCCTCGCCATCAAGCGCCGAATTCGGTTCATCCAGGATCAGCAAGACCGGATCGCCGTAAAACGCGCGCGCCAGAGCGATACGCTGGCATTGCCCCCCCGAAAGCGGCCCGCCCGCATGAACCATGGTCTTGTAGCCATCCGGCAGGGACAGGATCATCTCATGCGCATTGGCCCGGTGGGCCGCGTCAACGACCCTGGAATCGTCCGGATCGGGGCACATGCGCGCAATGTTCTCCGAGATCGTTCCGGCAAAAAGAGACACCTGCTGCGGCAGATACCCGATAAAGGTACCCAATGCATCCCGGTCATACTGATCCAGCGCCGCCCCCCCAAGGCGCAACTCCCCCGCAACCGGGTGGATCAGACCCAGCAGGGTTTTCGCCAGGGTCGACTTGCCTGATCCGCTTTTACCGATGATGGCGGCAGCCTCTCCGGGGGTTACGCTGAAACTAATGTTGGACAGCGTGGGCTGCCTCGCCCCCGGCGCGAAAACCGTCACCCCCCGGAGCGTCAGCGATGGTGTCGGTTTGGGCAGCCGCAGCGTTTCCGGCGCGGGGGGCGTGGCTTCCAGAAACGCCCCAAGCGCCTTCCATCCCGCGAATGCACGCTGCAAAAGCGCCCATTGCCCGATGACCTGCTCCACCGGAGCAAGTCCACGGCCCAGCAGAATCGACGCCGCGATCATCCCGCCCGCGGTCATTTCCCCGTTCAGAACCAGCCACGCCCCCAGCGCCAACATCGCGGATTGCAGGAACAGCCGGAACGCTTTGGTGAGCGACGCGAACAGGCCTGTCCAGTCGCTTGTCCGCACCGTTTGCGCCAGAGCGATCCCTTGAAACCGCTGCCAACGGGCGGAAATCGTGCCGTTCATACCCTGCGCATACACGATCTCACAGGAATGCCGGGCCTGATCCGCCAGATCCTGGGCGTCACGCGCCGCCGCCTGCGCCCCGGCTGTCCCGTGACGGGTCAGCCAGTTGTTGAGTGCCGCGACACCAACCAGAAACACGCCGCCCGCAACGGCCAGCCCCCCCAGCAGCGGGTGGAAGACAAAGATGGCCGCAATGAACAGCGGCGTCCACGGCGCATCGAAAAACGCCGGCATCGCCGGTGAGGTGAACACTGTCCGGATCGCCTCCAGATCGCGCGGCCCGGCAACCGGGCCCGCGCGAAACTGCGGGATAAGAGAGTGCCGCATGACCGCGCCGAATACACGCCGGTCCAGCATCGTCTGAAACCGCGCGCCAACCCGTGCCAGAATCCGGCCACGGGCAAAATCCAGAACCCCCATCAGGGCAAACAGGACCCCGACCAGAAGGAACAGGGCGACAAGCGTTTCCTCAGAGCGCGACCCCAGAACGCGGTCATAGACCTGCAACATGAACAGTGGCCCCGTCAGCATCAGCAGATTCACGAAAACACTGAACAGGAACACGGCGACCAGCAGCCACATCCCCGACCGCCACGCCTGTCGCAATTCGGGAAAACCATTACGGGGCCTTGTCATGCACGCCTCTCTCACCTCACCCTCACCCGGCCGGGCATTCCGGCGCCCGGAAATCGGGCTTGAGGAAACGACGATTCTGATTGAGAAACGGTTGAGGCCGCAGTCTCTGCCGGACCTAACCTCCGGGTCGGAGGAAAAACCGTCGCCCTCCTTTGGGTTGGCTTTCGGCTATCCGCGATTTCAACGGTTTTGACTATTTGGCGAATGTCATCTTTGACGATGATTTCAATGGGCCTTGTTGCATTAATCAGGTTCTGAGCGGAGTTCCCCTTTCCCCGGACGGACTTATCCTACGGCCACTGTGACGGGTAGCCGCATCGCTGTACGTCTGCTGTCGGCCACGCCTGCCTGTCGGCGCGGCACCCCAGCTCATCTCGGGGTCAAACCAGATCGTCAGCGAGCCCCGGCGCTTGAGCGCTTCATTGTAGGCTGGCCAGTTCCGGGTCTTGTAAGTTGGGGTGCCGGTCTGCTCATGAGCTCCAGCTACCACGCTGGATCCACGAGATGAATCCCTCACGGGATTTGTGCAACAGAGCCCCAACAGCCCCTTAAGGCCCGCATTATCGAGCATCGCGTCAGCCAGCAGACGCTTCAGCTCAGAGTTCTCGGCCTCCAGATCCTTCAGGCGGCGCAGCTCGAATACTGTCATGCCGCCATACTGGGCTTTCCACTTGTACAGCGTCGCATCGGACATCCCATGCTTGCGACAAAGCTCAGACACTTTGGCACCCGCAGCATACTCCTGCAAAATCCCGACGATCTGTTCCTCTGTGAAACGTGACTTCCGCATTCTTCGTTCTCCTCGTTGCTTTGAACGTTACGAGAACAAACTCTCATTTTGAATGGTCCGAAAGTTTGGGGGCAGGTCAGGGCAGCGCGGGGCAACCCGATACGCAGACGTCCGAAGGACTTCTTCTCAGTTATCGCCCTCGCCGCAACTGTCAGGTTCTGGCCATGAAACAATAACGTGTCCTGACACTACAACACGATTTATGGACAAAACCCCTGCCGGCACTTCGGTTTTTTTGCCAAACCAAGTGCTTTTCTCGCCAAAATGGATGTTTCCCGATCTTTTCCTAACAACTTTGATATTCAACCGGAAAGACCGGAAAATCCAACAATCGGTCCACTTCAGGAGAGTCCATTTTGGGAGACTTGAAATGCGCAAAACCGGATACTCAGCGGCTTCTGTAACTTCCCACCCAGATCCGATCGCACAGTATGAAGAAATCCAGCTGAATTTGGCAGTCGGGATACTTCAGGACATCGCCTACGCGCATATCGAAGCCGGAGCACAGCGTACTGCATCTCTTCTCATGTCTTTGGCAAAGATCGAAAGAGACTTGCAGGGAATATGCAAAAGCGGACACGCCAGATAAAGCGCCCGCGTCCGGGCCTGATTATAAAGCCCCCAATATGCAGGGCCTCTCTGGCGAAGGTCGGTTTGGAACGCACTCCCCCCGCAGATGACACTGGTCGGCGGTCATTCTGCGGCCCTGAAGCCCCCGGTGCAGCTTCGCACCGGGGGCGGGGATTTCATCAGCCCGCCTTGGCGAGATCGCGCAACACGTAGTGCAGCACTCCGCCATGCTCGACATATTCCTTCTCGATCGCGGTATCGATCCGGCACTTGAGCAGGATCGTCTTTTCGCTGCCATCCCCATAGGCAATCATGCACGGAACCTCGGCCTGCGGCCTGAGATCTCCGGCCAGTCCGGTGATGGTGAAGGTTTCATCTCCCTTGAGGGACAGTGTGTTGCGGGTGTCGCCGCCGGTGAACTCGAACGGGATCACCCCCATGCCAACCAGGTTGGAACGGTGAATACGCTCGAAGCTCTCCGCGATGACGGCCTTGACGCCCAGCAGCGCGGTGCCCTTGGCCGCCCAGTCCCGCGAAGATCCAGCGCCGTACTGCTCCCCCCCGATTACCACCAACGGCACGCCCATGTCCTTCCATGCCATCGCCGCCTCATAGATGGACGTCTGCACGCCATCGGGGCCCCTGGTATACCCGCCTTCCACAGCGTCCAGCATCTCGTTGCGGATACGGATGTTGGCGAAGGTCCCGCGCATCATGACCTCATGGTTGCCACGCCGCGACCCGTAGGAGTTGAACTCCCGCACCGGAACCTGGTGACTGACAAGATACTGCCCGGCCGGTGTACTTTCCCTGAACGATCCTGCGGGGCTGATATGATCGGTGGTGACCATATCCCCCAGAACCGCCAGCGCACGCGCTCCGGCAATGTCGGAAATCACCCCCGGATTGGGCGACATGCCGTCAAAATACGGGGGGTTGCGCACATAGGTGGAGGCGGCGGGCCAATCATACGTTTCGCTGTCGGTCGTGCGGACGCCCTGCCACTTGTCGTCGCCCTTGAAGACATCGGCATATTTTTTCCGGAACGCCTCACGGGTGACGGTTCTTTCGACCAGTTCGACAATCTCGGATTGGGTCGGCCAGATATCTTTCAGGTAGACGTCGTTGCCATCCTTGTCCTTGCCCAGCGGGTCGCGGGTCAGATCGATATTCATATCCCCGGCAATGGCATAGGCCACAACCAGCGGCGGGCTGGCCAGGTAGTTGGCGCGCACATCGGGACTGATGCGCCCTTCGAAGTTGCGGTTGCCCGACAGAACGCTGGTGGCGACCAGATCGTTTTCGGTGATGGCCTTGGAAATCTCCTCGGCCAGGGGGCCGGAATTGCCGATACAGGTCGTGCAACCATAGCCCACAAGGTTGAACCCGATCGCGTCCAGATCCTCTTGCAGGCCTGCGGCCTCAAGATACTCCGATACCACCTGCGATCCCGGAGCGAGCGAAGTCTTTACCCACGGCTTGCGGTCCAGACCCAGCACACGGGCCTTGCGGGCCACAAGCCCGGCGCCGATCATCACATAGGGGTTGGAGGTGTTGGTACAGGACGTGATCGAAGCGATCACCACCGCCCCGTCGCGCAAAGTGTAGCCCTGCCCGTCGACCCTGGCGGTGCGGCGCGGGTCGCGCCCCATATCCGGGGCCGGTGCCTCGGCAAGCATGTCCCGCGCTTCCATGCCTTCATCCTCTCCCCGATACTCCGAGACGACGTTGAAGAAACTCGATGCGGCCTGATCCAGGGGTGTATGATCCTGCGGACGCTTCGGACCGGAAATCGCGGGGACGACATCGCCCATGTCCAGATGCAGCGTGTCGGTATAAACCGGGTCGTAATCCGGGCCCCGCCACAAACCGTTGGCCTTCGCGTAGGCCTCCACCAGCGCGACGCGCGCTTCCTCCCGGCCGGTGGTCCGCAAATAGCGCAGGGTTTCCTCGTCGACAGGAAAGAAACCGCAGGTGGCACCGTATTCGGGCGCCATGTTGGCAATGGTCGCCCGGTCGGCCAGCGGCAGGCGATCAAGCCCCTCGCCGTAGAATTCCACGAACTTGCCCACCACGCCCTTCTCGCGCAGCATGGCCACGACCTTCAGCACAAGGTCTGTCGCCGTGGTCCCCTCGACCATCCGACCGGTAAGCCTGAACCCCACGACCTCGGGGATCAGCATCGAAACCGGCTGACCCAGCATCGCGGCTTCGGCCTCGATCCCGCCCACGCCCCAGCCCAGAACGCCCAGGCCGTTGACCATGGTTGTATGGCTGTCGGTCCCGACCAGCGTATCCGGGTAGGCTACGGTTTCGCCGGACTGATCCACATCGGTCCAGACGGTCTGAGCCAGATATTCAAGGTTGACCTGGTGACAGATTCCCGTACCGGGCGGCACCACGCGGAAATTGTTGAACGCCTTCTGTCCCCATTTGAGGAAGGTGTAGCGTTCCATGTTCCGCTCGTATTCGCGATCCACGTTGAACTGGAAGGCCCGCGGGTTGCCGAATTCATCGATCATGACCGAGTGATCGATGACCAGGTCCACCGGATTCAGCGGGTTGATCTTCTGGGCATCCCCGCCCAGCGCCTTGATGCCGTCGCGCATCGCGGCAAGATCCACGACAGCAGGCACCCCGGTAAAATCCTGCATCAGCACACGCGCCGGACGATAGGCGATCTCGCGCAGGGTCTTTCCGCCATTGGCCACCCAGTCGGCAAAGGCGCGGATGTCATCGGTATTGACGGTCTTGCCGTCCTCGAAGCGCAGCAGGTTTTCCAGCACGACCTTCAGCGCCGCCGGCAACCGCGAGAAATCCCCCAAACCGGCCTCCTGCGCAGCGGGAATGGAGTAATAGGCGACGCTGGCCCCACCGGCCGAAAGCGTCTTGCGGGTGTTCGAGCTGTCATGTCCAACGGTAATGGGCATCGGAGCCTCCGTCCTAGATGGCGTTCATTCCCCTGCTCTTGCCTGATCCCTGAGCACCGATCAAGAGGGTTGGCGCACTTTTGTATACCTTCGTGCACAAAATGTCGCGCACCCGCGCCAATTGCTCGCATCTCTCTCGCGATTCCTTGATTGGCGCGGAGCAATCGCTTCCGATAGGAAGAAGACAGCCGCCCGCAGGGAAGGGAAACATGCGCCGTTTCACAGGTATCTTATTTGCGCTTTGGGCCATGTCAGGCGCCGCGCTGGCCCAGGATCGCCCCGTCGTCGTGGAACTGTTCACCTCGCAAGGTTGTGCATCCTGCCCCCCCGCGGATGAGTTGATGGGCGCCCTCGCGCGCCGGGACAACGTGATACCTCTGGCGCTGCACGTGGATTACTGGGACTATATCGGCTGGAAAGACATCTTCGCCCAACCCGAGTTCACCAGCCGCCAGAAAGCCTATGCCCGCGCCGCCCAGAAAAGTTCCATCTACACACCCCAAATGGTTGTCGGCGGAACAGAACACGTGGTCGGCTTCAGCCCGATGACCCTGCTGGACCTGATCGAAAGCCAGAAAGGCTTCGACAGCCCGGTGCGGATGCATCTGCAACGCGGTCCCGGCGAAGTGATCGTAACCGCCCGGTCCAGTCGCCCGCTGAAGGAAGACGCGCTTCTTCAGATCGTGCGCTATACACCCGAACAAACCGTCAAAATCACCCGGGGCGAAAATGCCGGGCGCACGATCCGCTACACGAATATCGTAACGGCGTGGGATGCCGTCGCCCGCTGGAGCGGGGCCGAACCCCTTGTCCTGCGGGTCGGAATCGAAGGCGAAGACCCCGTGGTCGCGATCATTCAGCGCCCCGGACCGGGGCAGATCCTGGCTGCCGCCCAGCTACGCTGACCGACGCTCCGGTTTCCAGCGCCGGTGTATCCACAACCACTGGTCCATATTGCGACGCACCTGCGCCTCAAGGCTGTCATTGAGCGCCTGCGTCATCTCCTTCGCCGTCCCGTGGGGGACGGGAGCCTCCGCGACAATCTCGAAACTCACCCCGTCGGACTGGCGGACACCGTAGATCGGAACGACCAGCGCATCGTATTTCAACGCCATCTGTGCCGCCGACAGCGCGGTGGGCGCGGTCTTGCCAAAGAATGTCAGCGGGGCACCGTGGCGCATGTACTGGTCGATGACGATGCCCAGCATCCCCCCCGACCGCAAAAAGCGCAACATCTCCCCAAGCCCCTGACGCCCCCGCGGGAACAGCGGCTCCCCGATCGTGGCCATCGCACGGGTATAATGGTCGTTGAAAAAGCCATTGCGCATCGGGTTGTAAAGCCCGCCCACCCGATAGCCCCTGGCAATCAGCGCCGCGCGCGGGGCATCGTAATTGCCGAAATGCCCCGTCACCAGAAGCACCGGGCGACCGGCCTCATGGGCCTCCTGCAAGGCCGCCACCCCCGGTCCGCTCATCGGTGTCGCGGCAGCGCGCGCCACAAAGTCGCGTGCGGAATAAAGTTCGATCACCGAACGGCCGAAATTATCTGGAACCGCCCGCATGAGACGCCGCACCTCGGACCGGGGCAGGTCCGGGCAGACATGGGCCAGGTTGTCCCGCACGCGGCGGTCATAGCCCGCCACCGGGGCAACCAGCCGCGCCACCACCCAGCCCGCGAAAGGTACGCGCCAGCGGTAAGGCAATACCAGAGCGCCGGCGAGAATCGCCCGCACCAAGAGGTTTTCGAAAAATTCGGGGGGGCCTCTGCGCTGTTTCGCCATTCCAAAACCCTATCCGGGGGCCCGCAGCGCGGGCATGCCCTGTCTTACTGTCCCCCCTTTGCGACCTCAACCATTGACGAAGACAATGGCTTCGTCGTCCTCATCGGCCTGCAGGCTGATCTGATCGGCGTCTTCCATCTCACGCAGTCTGGCAACAACCTGCGCCATGGCTTGTTCCGCAGCCTTTTTTGCAACCTCGCCACGGTCCTCGATCATCTCCCGCAATTGCGTGGCCATACGATTGGAAAGGTTGTCCAGTACAAATTCAACGGTTTCTCTTTGCTTGCCCCCGGCCGCCCCGGCGAACGCGGTCAGCAAGATGTCTTGGGGAATCTCACGCACCACGGTGGGCACATGTTCGGGCGACAGACGGTCGGGAATGTTTTCGAATGTGAAGATCGCCCGGCGCACACGCTCCGCAAGTCCGGCGTCCTCCGCCTCCAGCCCCGCCAGAACATCCTCACGCGTGCTGGCGCGGGAAATGTTCAGGATGGCCCCCATGCGGGCCTCTGCCGCATCTTCGAAGGCGGCAGGTGTATAGGCATCCACCGCCTCCGCCAGGGCCGCCCCGATTCGCGCCACGGTCTGGGGAGAAACCTTCCTGGTGCGTGAAATCGCCAGCGCGATGGACCGCGCGCGCGCACCCGGCAACATGCCCAAAAATTCCGCCGCGCGCGCGTTCGGCATTTTGGAAAGCACGATCGCCACGATCTCTGCGCTTTCGTGTTCCAGCAAATGGTGGAGCATTCCATCATCCAGCCGCGAGATTTTCAGCCACGGGTTCCCGGTCGTCCCGTTCACGCGATGGCGCAGAGCCTCTGCCGCGGCGGGGCTGAGCACCCCCTCAAGCAGGTGCAGCGCCCCATCCAGACCATCGGGAAACCCCAACCCACCACGCTCCAGTTCCTCAAGGAATTCATTCGCGATCGCCGCCACGGTCGGCCCATCCACATAACGTGTACGCACGATCTCGTCGGTCAGTGCACGCTGGAGCGACTCCGGCAACTGGCGCAAGGGCAGGTCGATCCCTTCCCCCAGCAACAACCGGACAATCACCGCCGCCTTGCGCGCACGCGGCATCGGCACAAACTGTGAAACAGCGTTCAACGGACCCTCCTTCGCCATGGCGGCGGCAGAATTACGCAAGGAGATTAACGCCCTGCTTACGGCACCGGGTCCGGCGTCAAAAGGAAACGCCATAACCTTGCCGGCAACGATCCGCACACTGCCCCGGCACAGCGAAAGACTTTCCTCCGGCCACATGAACGCTTGAATTCGGGCAAAGGCGCGGGCAAAACGGCGCCAAGCGGCCCCTTAGCTCAACTGGATAGAGCAGTCGACTTCTAATCGACAGGCTGAGGGTTCGAGTCCTTCAGGGGCCGCCATGACCGCCTGCCCTGCCTCCATGCGGATCGGCGCCGCCATCCGACCAAAGGGTACGTCGAATTTCCAAAGAAACCGCTGGTTGCGCATGCGCCGGGCCGCCAATCCGGTTGTAGGGCCTGCCGGATGCGATTCCGCCAGGGCTTTGCCGGGGAGGTCCGGTCGGCTAAACGTCGGTCGCCAGTCGGCCCCCGCTTCCCGGCGATAAGAGCCGGCATTTGGCCACGCCTCTCGCAGGCGTCGGGCCTTAGTCCACGCGCGTCAGGGCAGGCACGCGGGCGGACCCGGAAAGCGCCACCGCCTTCAGCCGGGCAAAGACCAACTCCCCCTCAGCCAGCGCCAGACGGTCCCAGGATTTGCGCGAGATACGGGCCAGCAACGCCGCGCCCCGGCCATCGCTGCCCAAACGCAGGCGGACGGTCATCTGATGACCGGCGGGGTCGGCGCCTTCGATCCGGGCGGGCAACGCGTTCAGGATGGTCGTATCACGGGGGGGAGTCCGGCCCAGACTGACATCGTTGGCAGGAATACGCACCCGCCGCCCCTCCCCCACCGGGCCAAGACCCCCCGCAACCACCAACACCCCACCCGGTACGGCGATTTCGCTCAGCCCGTAACCGGGATCGGTTCTTACCACCTTTCCGTCGATCACCACCGCCGGCTGGGGCATGTGCAGCAACGGCAGAGCCGGGTCCGCAAGCAAATCCGGGATTGGCCCGGCCGCCCGCACCCGGCCCTGCTCCATCAAGACCAGCGTATCGGCGAGACGCTCCACCTCGGCGATATCATGGCTGACATACAGAACCGGGATCGACAGGGCCGCGTGCAGCCGTTCAAGGTAGGGCAGGATCTCATCCTTGGAAAAGCGGTCGAGAGCCGACAGCGGTTCATCCATCAACAGCAGCCCTGGCTGTGACAACAGCGCCCGGCCGATGGCGACGCGCTGACGCTCCCCCCCCGAGAGCATCCGGCTCGGGCGGTCAAACAGGGGCGCGATACCGAGCAGATCCACCACCTCCTCCATCCCGATCCGCGTAGTCCCGGAACGGCGCAGACCAAATCGTAAATTGGCCTCCACCGAGAGATGGGGAAAGAGACTTGCCTCCTGGAAGACATAGCCGACGGCACGGCGATGCGGGGGGACGAAACGGCGACGTTCCTGCCAGATGTCACCGTTGATCCGCAACCGCCCCTCCGGCATCCGCAGCAACCCCGCAATGGCCCGCAGCACCGTTGTCTTGCCGCAACCCGAAGGACCGAACAGCGCGGTTATTCCCTGCCCCGGAACCGCGAAAGCGGCATCGAGCATGAAACCGCCAAGACGGCCCCTGAAGGCGGCTTCGATCATTCGCGCCTCCCGTTCAGCCGCCGTTCGACCAGCATCATGGACAGGATCACCAGAAAAGACATCGCCAGCATCCCGCCGGCAAGGACATGGGCCTTGTCCCATTGCAACGTTTCGACATAATCGAAAACCGTCACCGACAACACCTTGGTTTCGCCCGGAATGGCACCGCCGATCATCAGGATGACGCCAAATTCCCCAACGGTATGGGCAAACCCCAGAACCGCCCCGGTGAACAAACCCGGTGCAGCCAGCGGCAGCGCGACCGAAAAAAACGCATCCAGCGGGGCAGCACGCAAGGTGGCGGCCACCTCCATCGGGCGTTCCCCCATGGCTTCGAAAGCGTTACGGATCGGGTTGACCACGAATGGCAGCGAATAGATCACCGACCCGACCACCAGCCCCTCGAAGGTAAAGGACAGCTTGCGCCCCAAAAGCGCCGTCAGCGGTGACTCCGGCCCCATCGCGATCAGCAGGTAAAAACCCAGTACGGTCGGCGGCAGCACGATAGGCAGCGCCACGATGCTGGCGACGACCTCCTTCCAAAGCCCCCGCGCGCGGGCCAGCCACCAGGCCAGTGGCGTCCCTACCGCGAGCAGCACGATTGTCGAGACGGCGGCCAGCTTGAGGGTCAAAACCGTCGTCTGCACCATCGCAGCGTCCAGCAGGGGCGCCTCCGTCATCGCTCAATCCTCTGTATCGTACCCGAATTTTTCAATGATCATGCGCGCCTCGGGCCCCTTCAGAAAGGCCAGATACGCCCGCGCGGCTTCGTTTTCCGCCCCCCTCTCCAGAAGAACCGCATCCTGCCGGATCGGGGCGTAAAGATCCTGCGGAACCATCCAGCGCGACCCGCTCTCATCGTCCAGAACCTGCGACAGCGCAACGAAGCCGAGCTGCGCATTTCCCGTGGCGACGAACTGATGCGTCTGGGTGATGGTCATCCCTTGCACGATCTTGTCCCCGAGGGAAGCGAAGACACCCAGCCCCTGCATCGTTTCGACGGCTGCCGCGCCATAGGGGGCCGTTTGCGGGTTGGCGATGGCGATATGGGTAAAATCGCCCGATCCCAGGACAGCGCCGGTTCCGTCGATCAGGGTGTCGTCGGCACTCCAGAGTACGACTCGCCCCACCCCATAGGTAAAGCGGGTACCGGGGACGGCGTAGCCCTCTGCCTCGGCTCTTTCGGGGCGGGCCTGATCGGCTGCGAGAAACACCTCGAAGGGCGCCTCCTGGGTGATCTGGGCATAAATCTGCCCCGTTGGCCCGAAGCTGTGGATCACGGTATGGCCCGTGGCCTCGGTGAAAGCCGCCGCGATCTCGTTGGCGGCTCCGGTGAAGTTCGCGGCCACCGCGGCAAGGACCTCCCCCGCCCGCGCGCTGGGCGCGATGGTCAGCGCCATAAATGCCACAATGGAAGTTCCGTGCAGGAAACCTTTTGCGAAGGCCATGAAAAATCCTTTTCTCACCCGGTGCGGCACAGCCCTGTACACGTCTGGTCCGGGGCAGAACGGGGCTGAAAGCACACGCTAACGGCAGGATCGCCCTCAACAGGCAGACCGGCTCGGCATCCCGCCGAAAGACGCTTGGGTGACCCCGCCGCCGGTTTCACCCTGCCCCCTGAGGGGATCCGGATCACTTGTATCGACCTGCCCATACTGGTTCAGCTGCGGTCAGGCGCGAAGACGCCCGGGGCATTATGACAAGTCGATGACGGGCGGCAACCGATTCCCGGTTGGTGCCGCCGCGTCTTTCGGACGCGCGGATCACGGACCCCTCTGCCAGGTCAAAGCTGTTCCGGCTTTAAGGCTCCTGATTTCGGGCCGTTCCGGCGGAAAGCACCGCGAAAACCTGCGCCGCCACCCACATTCCAGACGCCGCGCGACGGCACAGCCCCGGCGCTTCGATTTTCCCGGCCTCAATATCGAGCGGGCCTTGGCGCGGGACAGAGGCCCCCGCGTCACATCTTCGTAGCCGGACGACGCACCCCAAGCTCCTCGCGGATCGGCCCGGATGGTGTTGAGATCTGCCTCCGTGCAATGCTGCCCCGCATTGCCGATCGGCGTTCCCCACGGAAAATGCCGTTCGTCACCCCCCGCCGCCCGACCGGCAAACGGATCGCTTGTTTCCCGGACTCCCAGTGCAAGAAAACATCACATACGCTCCGCGGCGTGCCCACGACCGGAATTTCCTGTTTCACCCCCCGCGCACGCCGGGTAGCGTGGCGCCGCAACCCGTCAAAGCGCAGGACGCCCATGGAAACCAGAGACATCGTGTTCATCGCCCTCTTCGCCGCCATCACGGCCGCGCTCGCCGTTTTCCCGCCAGTGACACTGCCGGTCATCGGGGTGCCGATCACGGCGCAGTCGCTGGGCGTCATGCTCGCAGGTGGCGTATTGGGGGCAATGCGCGGGGGGCTCGCCATTGTCCTGCTGCTGGGTCTTTTGGCTATCGGGCTGCCGCTTCTGGCGGGCGGCCGGGGGGGCTTCGGGGTGTTTCTTGGCCCTACCGGAGGCTACCTGATCGGCTGGGCCGTGGCCGCCTTCGTGATCGGCTTTCTGACAGAGCGGTTCTGGTCGCGTCTGACCTATCCGGGCGCTTTCGTCATCTGCGTGGCAGGCGGGGTCGTGGTTCTTTACGCCATCGGCATCCCCTGGAGCGCCTTCGTCGCCAAGGTCAGCCTCGGCACGGCGCTGGCAGGGTCGCTGCCTTTCATCCCCGGCGACATCGTCAAGGCGCTGATCGCGGCGGGAGTGATCGTGATCGTCAAGCGGTCTTACCCGATCATTGCAAAATGATGCCTGCGCCAAAGCCCGCGGTCATCACGTTTCGGGATGTTGTCGTTGAAAAGAACGGCACCCCGATCCTTGCCGGGCTGACCCTGCGCCTGAGCGAACGGCGCATCGGCGTGATCGGCCGCAACGGCTCTGGCAAAAGCACCTTCGCGCGCCTGTTCAACGGGATCGAGACTCCATCGTCCGGGGAGGTTGGCATCGACGGAAAGACCGGGCGGAAAGACCTGCGCCGCCATGTCGGGTTCGTCTTCCAGAACCCCGACAATCAGATCGTCTACCCGATCGTTTCCGAAGACCTCGCCTTCGGACTTAAAAACCTGAAGCTGACGCAACAGGAAACTGCGGCGCGAATCGACACGGTGCTGACCCGCTTCGGCCTTGCCCACCTGCGCGATCGGTTCACCCACCAACTCAGCGGTGGGGAAAAACAGATGATCGCATTGGCCGGGGTACTGGTCATGCAGCCGCGGGTGATCGTGTTCGATGAACCCACGACACTGCTGGACCTCTGCAACAAACGTCGCTTCATGGCCGCCCTGCAAGAGCTGGAACAACAGATCGTCGTCGTGTCCCACGACCTGGATCTGTTGCAGGGGTTTGACCGGGTCCTGCATTTCGAAAACGGCACGCTCTGCGAAGACGGCCCGCCCGCCCCGGTGATCGCGGCCTACGTCGCACGCTCGCAATGCTGACGGATCTTTACGTTTCCGGCGACAGCCCCGTGCACCGCGCCCGCCCGGTGCGCAAGATCGTGGCGCTGATCGTGGTTTGCACCGGCCTCTTCATCTTCGAGGGCTGGCCCTCCGTTCTGACTGCCGGAATACTGGTAGGGGCGGGATTCGCGATGGCGGGATTGCGCCCGCGTCACGCCCTGGCGTCCCTGCGTCCGGCCCTGTGGATTCTCGTGGCGATTTTCGCCGTCCAGGCCATGCTGACAGATGCGCTCTTTGCCGGGTTCGTCACCGCGCGGTTCGTGGTCCTGATCCTCGCGGCCGCACTGGTGACCCTGACAACCCGGACCAGCGAGTTCGTGGAGGGAATTCTTGCCGCGCTGACCCACGCCCCGCACTGGATACCGAAACACCAGATTGCGCTGGCGATTTCCTTGTGCCTGCGGTTCATTCCGCTGGTTCGGACGGTGCTGGAAGAGGTCCGTCAGGCCCAGCAGGCGCGCGGGACGCACGCCAGCCTGACCGCGCTGCTGGTGCCCCTGGTGGTGCGCACCCTGAAAACCGGCGACGAGGTCGCGCAGGCAATCTACGCCCGCTCCCCCGAATAACGCGGCACGGGAGGGGTCAGTGGGTCCAGGCCCCGCGACGGCCGGTGGCGAAATTCTCCCCATACCCACCCGGACGGATGTTGGGACGGCGCTCCCTGGGCGTCATCACGACCGCCTCGATGCCGTTCTCTCTGGCGTAGTTCAGTGCGGCCTCCTTGCTGGCAAAGCGCATGCGCACCTGCGTCAGCGTGTCGGAGGATGACGTCCACCCCATCAGCGGGTCGATTTCCCGCGCAGAGGCCGGAGCGAATTCCAGAACCCACTGATGTGTCCTGGCCTGGCCGGACTGCGTGGGCGTTTTCGCGGGCTTGTAGATGCGGGCACGCATGTTTTCCTCCTGTCGCGGGGTATGGGTCTGTTATGGGTAATCCGCCCGCCGCACGCAAGGGGCGCGGCCCTTGATCCGGTGCGTCTGCGGGTCAAATCTAGGGGTCGGAAAGGAATCGCCCATGCCAGACACACCGCTTTTGCGCCCCCCTGACCCGCCCGTGCCAGACCGCGCCAAGCCGGAAGGCGGCAAACGCTTTGTCATGCAAACCGATTTCGCGCCCGCCGGCGATCAACCTGCCGCCATCGCGGAACTTGCCGGAGGGATCGCCGCCGGAGAGCGCAATCAGGTGCTTCTGGGCGCAACCGGCACCGGCAAGACCTTCACCATGGCCAAGGTGATCGAGGAAACCCAGCGCCCGGCAATCATCCTTGCCCCCAACAAGACGCTGGCCGCCCAGCTCTACGGGGAGTTCAGGGGCTTCTTCCCCGACAATGCGGTGGAGTATTTCGTTTCTTATTACGACTACTACCAGCCCGAAGCCTATGTGCCGCGCTCTGACACGTATATCGAGAAGGAATCGCAGATCAACGAACAGATCGACCGGATGCGCCATTCGGCCACGCGGGCGCTGCTGGAGCGCGACGACGTCATCATTGTGGCCTCGGTGTCCTGCATCTACGGGATCGGCAGTGTCGAAACCTACGGAGCGATGACGCAGGACCTAGTCGCCGGGCAGGAGTATGAGCAGCGCAAGATCATCGCAGACCTGGTCGCCCAGCAATACCGCCGCAACGACCAGGCGTTTCAGCGCGGCAGTTTTCGCGTGCGTGGCGACGTGCTGGAAATCTGGCCCGCCCACCTGGAGGACCGTGCCTGGCGGCTGTCCTTCTTCGGCGAGGAGTTGGAAGGCATCACCGAGTTCGACCCCCTTACCGGACAAAAGACCGGCAACTTCGATCAGATTCGCGTTTATGCCAATTCACACTACGTCACGCCCAAGCCGACCCTTCAGCAAGCCATCCACCATATCCGCAGAGAACTGCGCCAGCGGCTGGACCATCTGGTACAGGACGGCAGGCTGCTGGAAGCCCAGCGCCTGGAACAGCGCACGAATTTCGATCTTGAGATGCTGGAGGCCACCGGCGTGTGCAACGGGATCGAGAATTACTCCCGCTACCTGACCGGTCGCGCGCCCGGCGAACCGCCGCCCACGCTGTTTGAATTCATCCCCGACCACGCCATTGTCTTCGCCGACGAATCCCATGTGACTGTCCCCCAGATCGGCGGCATGTACCGAGGCGACTACCGGCGCAAGTTCACCCTTGCCGAGCACGGTTTCCGCCTGCCCTCCTGTATGGACAACCGCCCCCTGAAATTCGAGGAATGGGACGCCATGCGTCCGCAATCGGTCTTCGTTTCCGCCACCCCCGCCGCGTGGGAGCTGGAGCAGGCGGGCGGCATCTTTACCGAACAGGTCATCCGCCCCACCGGCCTGCTGGACCCGGAGGTGGAAATCCGCCCGGTCGAAACACAGGTGGACGACCTCCTGGATGAGGTCCGGCAGGTCGCGGCCAAAGGGTGCCGGGTGTTGTGCACCACTCTGACCAAGCGCATGGCCGAAGACCTGACCGAATACCTGCATGAGCAGGGCATCCGGGTGCGGTACATGCATTCCGACATCGACACGATCGAACGCATCGAGATCCTGCGCGACCTGCGCCTGGGCGCCTTCGATGTGCTGGTGGGCATCAACCTGCTGCGCGAAGGCCTGGATATCCCCGAATGCGGCCTGGTGGCCATCCTGGACGCCGACAAGGAGGGCTTCCTGCGCTCTGAAACCTCTCTGATTCAGACCATTGGCCGCGCCGCGCGCAACGCGGAAGGGCGGGTCATCATGTATGCCGACAAGGTCACCGGCAGCATGCAGCGCGCCCTTGCCGAGACCGAACGCCGCCGCGAAAAACAGATCGCCTACAACACCGCCCACGGGATCACCCCCGAAACGGTGAAAAAGAATGTCGAGGACATCCTCGCCGGCCTCTACCAGGGGGATGTGGACATGACCCGCGTCACCGCCACGGTGGACAAGCCGCTGCTGGGCGCGAATCTTCAGGCCCACCTGGACGGGCTGCGCACGCAGATGCGCGAGGCCGCCGAGAATCTGGAGTTCGAAGACGCCGCCCGTCTGAGAGACGAGATCAAGCGGCTTGAAGCCGTTGACCTCGCCGTGGCCGACGACCCGATGGCCCGCCAGTCCGCCATCCAGACCTCCGGCGGTGCCCGGGCGCGCTCCACCGCCGGACGGCCGGGGCAGCGCGGCAGGCCACGCAAGCGTTGATCCGGCTCAGTGCATCCTCGCCGGAGCGGGGAAAGTGACACTGATCGTTTGTGGCGCAAGGATTTCCAGCACCGGCCGACCGTTCCGGACATGATGGGCCACGAGGTTGCGCGACACCCGGCCAGACTCCGGTTCGGGCCGGTTCATGGTAATCTTTCCCTCCAGAAAGTCGGGAAAAATCGCCGCGATCTCCGCGCGCGCCTCGGGCGAAAGAGCCGCTAAGGCGAACCGGCCCAAATATAGACTTTCCGTCGGGGCGGCATTGCTCCAGATCACTTCATGACGGTCGAACAGGATGTGGAAGTAAGTGACTCCAGGCGCCTCCGTGACAACGCGCACGCCCGGCAACCCCAGCAGCTTGATCGCGGGGATCAGCACTTCCTCCCGCCCGGTCAGGCGGCGCGCGACACGCGACGAAACCAGAACCCGGTGTTGCGGCGATACCTCCAGCGGCGCGCCGGGCATGCCCGGCCCCAGCGCACCGGCCTCGATCCGCACCGGCGCCAGCTTGGGATTGGTCCGCAATTCACCCACGCCCATGACACGCGCCCCAACCCAGCGCACGGGCTGGTAGCCGTTATCCCGTGTCAGGACCAGATCCCCCGGCCGCAGAGTCTCTACCGGGACATCCCCCGCCTCTGCCCGGATCAATGTGCCCTTGGTAAAGCACGGCGCGCCGGTGCTGTCGCCGGCGGCACCGGCCCCGTAGACCTGCGTTCCGGAAGGCAGAAATACGGTATCGACAATCGTGTCGGTGGCAACCGTACCGTTGGAATTGAAGGTCAGCTTGTGCGCCTGCCCAGATCCTTCGAAGTAATATATATGCTTCCCGACCGAGGCGAACCCAAACGCATCTCTGGGAATGGTGTGCCCGGTATCGACCATGACCTCGACCAAACTTCCCGCACCGGGTGTGTCCGAGAACGTATAGCGGTATATTTTCTGGGAATTCGGGTCTAGGCCCAGGTACATTTCCCGGCCCGTGTCGTCTTCACCAAAATAGATCAGGTCGGTGACATTGACACCGGACAGATCGGTATAAGCCCCAGTCGGCTGATAGGTGCCGTCGGTCTGCCGCTCCAGTTCTATGATGCGCGAAGTCCAGCCCTGGGGCGTAGTCGTGAAAGACGTATAATAAAGATGTATGCCATCCGGACTGGGCGTGAGAGAGGACGCAGTCCCCGTAGACGGCGAATCTGCAATCAGCGTGTAATCATTGGCCGAACCGCTTTCGGTATTGAAACGATACACGTCACAGCTGCCGGAACCCGAATAGACGATGCCTACCAGTTCCAAATCGCCGTCGGGTGTCTTCAAAACGGAAAGGTCACCCCATTGGCCCGCCGAAGAGTAATCGTTGATATAGATTTCCTGGCCGGTTACCGGATCCCATGCGTAAAGCTGGTTTCCGGATGTGATGTAATAAACCAGATCTGGGTCAAGCGTATGTGCGGGCATTTCTACTTCCCCTGTGTGAGCACGCCTTAAAGGCGAGTTAAGTTGATCAATAGTCATTTACGTTGATTTATGATGATATTTAATTTGGTGCATTTTGCAATGATTTTCTACTTTAGGGTTATAATAATTATCTATTATTATATAAATTTTATTTATATCCCATCAGGTGGTGATAGAATGCTTTTTACACGCATTACGTGTGTGTCACCGGTAGTTTTCCGCCGATATATCCGTGCCCTCGGGCAAACTGTCTCACTACCCTTGCCCCCGGTTGAATTGCGGCCCATCTTTGAGCCATGACTCCGCAATCTGCCCAGCCTTCAGGAAAGAACGTGAAAATGACCGACAAGAAAGACACCATGTTTAACGCCGACGCGCTGAAAACCGACGACCCCACGCCACTGTCCAGCCGGATGAACTGGCAGTTGCTGTCCGACAACCCGGACACACCGATGTCGGTGAAGGAACTCAAGACCGACGATCCGACGCCCTTCTCGCGCTTCATGAAGTTGCCGCTGCTGAGCGATCGCAAGTCCAGCATCAAGCTCATGACGGACAACCCAACGCCCTTCTCCTCACGCATGGGCTGGGACCTTCTGTCCGACAAGACCCCTTTTGAAAGCACCCCCGGCACCGCCAAGACCGGAGAAAAGGGTGAAGGGGCGTTCTCCCGCTTCCTGCGTGGCATCGTGACCGGCGAAGTCCAGAAATAAACTGTCTGTCATCAACGGTTCCACCGCCCGCGTCCGGACGCGGGCGGTTTCGTTGCGCGCCGCCGGTGAACGCGGCTGGTGCCCGGTGACGGGCATCCACTTTTGCAGGCCGATGCCCCCTCGCGACTAACGGGCAAGTGCCTGTGCCATGGTGTCACGCTTCGGGATACCGGCTGTTCGCGGGCACGCAACCGGGCGTTCGGCTGTCCGGAAAGCTTGGGCTGCGATCCCGAAAAGGCCGGGTCGGTTTGGTCGCCGTGCGATAGCTTACAGGCCCCGCGGGGCATGGGGGGCCTTGGTGCACCGGCCCCGACCACGCACGGGAGTTACCTGCGGCACCTATAAGCCCGTCGAGGAAAGTCCGCAGGCTGTCCCGGCACAATAGCCGTGCGGATCAGGCAACACGGCGCAAAATAAGCGAAGGGCAAAGACACCAAGCCCGCACTCACGGCCCATCGCGCCCTGGACATCCCTGGCCTGCGCCGCTGGCTTCTCCGCCAAGACTCACCTGACAGCCCCGACACAGCCTTTCCGTGCGGACGGGCCGCTGTCTTCCTCAGTGCCTTTGAACCAGCGCACGGGGTTCAAGCAGCCAGCGTCTCCTGAGACGGCAGCCTTCCGGAAACGGAAGCCGCAGGCCAACATCGCCCGAGGCCCGGCCACCTTGAGGGACCTGGAGAGGCCTCAGCATGGGCTGTACAGCCCGTCCCGAAAGCGACGGGGGGCGAGAGAGAGGCCCTGAAGGGCAACGGCAAAAACGACCCAACCGCGAGAATTCTGGTGCGGGCGGCCGGACTCGAACCGGCACGGCCTTTCGGCCCAGGCATTTTAAGTGCCATGTGTCTACCATTCCACCACGCCCGCACGGCGCCGCGCAGAATAGGCATTCACCGGCCGGAGTAAAGGACCCTAAGAGGCGGCAAAGCTCGTATCCTTCACCGCTTCCATCGCCACGTAAGTCGAACTGTTCGCGACATGGGGCAGGGCCGAAATCCGCTCGGCCATGATTTCGCGATAGCGCGCCATGTCCGGCGTACGCACTTTCAGCAGATAGTCGAACCCTCCCGCGATCATGTGACATTCCTCGACCTCGGGAATAGCACGCACAGCGGCGTTGAACTCCGCCAGGGCGGCCTCACGCGTGTCGGAAAGACGTAATTCGATAAAGGCCACATGGGCCAGGCCAAGTCGAAGAGGGTTCAGCATCGCCCGGTAACCCGTGATGACGCCCTCGGCCTCCAGCCGCTTCAGCCGGGTCTGGGTCGGCGTCTTGGAAAGGCCCACCCGGCGGGCCAGCTCTGCCACCGGCAACCGCCCCTGGGTGGAAAGAACCCGCAGAATCGCGTGATCGAACCGATCCAGAACCGGAAGATCGGATGGCATTCTCAATCTCGCCAAATAAGTCATATCCTCTTCATTTTTGCCATGTTTCAGGCCAATCGCCTTTCCTGCACGCGGTATACTGCCCCAAACACCAAGGAAACGCCATGACAGACCTGCAAGCCCTGCGCGTACGGATCGACCGCGCCACCTACGTGGCGGAAGGCCCCGTCCTTGCGGCACTTATAGAGACCGCCGGGCTGACGCCCGAGACCCGCGCCCAAATCACGCGCGAGGCGGCCGCCCTCGTCCGCCGAATCCGGAAACGGGATCGCCCCGGCATGATGGAGGTGTTCCTCTCCGAATACGGCCTCTCGACCGAAGAAGGCGTGGCGCTGATGTGCCTGGCAGAGGCGCTTTTGCGCGTCCCCGATGCCGAAACCATGGATGCCTTGATCGAGGACAAGATCGCGCCGTCGGACTGGAGCCAGCATCTCGGCCAATCGGCCTCGCCGCTGGTCAATGCCTCGACATGGGCGCTGATGCTGACGGGCCGGCTCCTGGGCACCCCCGACACCGGCGTCGCCGCGACCCTGCGCGGCGCGGTCAAACGGCTGGGTGAGCCCGTCATCCGCACGGCGGTCGCGCGTGTCATGCGCCTGATGGGGCGCCAGTTCGTCCTCGGCGAAGACATCGACGCCGCGATGAACCGCGCCTCCGGCATGGAGGCCCGCGGCTACACCTGTTCCTATGATATGCTGGGCGAGGCCGCGCGCACCGATGCCGACGCCCGGCGCTACCACGCAGCCTATCTACAGGCCATCGCCCGGCTCGCCAGGGCCGCCGCGTCGTCCGACATCCGGGAAAATCCCGGCATCTCGGTCAAGCTGTCGGCGCTGCATCCCCGTTATGAGGCCGCCCAGATCGCCCGCGTGGGGACGGAACTCGTCCCCCGGCTGCTATCTTTGGCCCTGGCGGCAAGAGACGCCAATATCGGCCTGAGCATAGATGCGGAAGAGGCCGATCGGCTGAGCCCGTCTCTGGACGTACTCGAGGCCGTTCTGCCCGACCCTCGCCTTGCCGGGTGGGAGGGCTTCGGCGTCGTCGTGCAAGCCTATGGCCCGCGGACAGGCCCGGTGCTGGACTGGCTGCATGCGCTGGCCCGGCGGCATGACCGCAAACTGATGGTGCGCCTCGTCAAAGGCGCCTACTGGGATACGGAGATCAAACGTGCACAGGTGGCAGGCCTCGACGGCTTTCCCGTTTTTACCCGCAAGGCGGCCAGCGATGTCAGCTATATCGCCAACGCCCGGCGACTGCTGGGGATGACAGACCGCCTTTACCCCCAGTTCGCCACCCACAATGCCCACACGGTAAGTGCGGTTCTTGCCATGGGCGCGTCACCGGAAAACTGCGAGTTCCAACGCCTGCACGGGATGGGGGAAACCCTGCATGAAGAGGTAAAAGCCCAGGCCGGCACACGCTGCCGCATCTACGCGCCGGTCGGGGCCCACCGCGATCTGCTGGCCTATCTCGTACGGCGTCTTCTGGAAAACGGGGCCAACAGTTCCTTCGTCAACCAGATCGTCGATGAAGACATCCCCGCCGAGGATGTCGCCGCCGATCCATTCGCGGAGGTCCTGTCCAGCCTGCCCACACCGGCACATCCCGCCATCCCGCGCGGGCCGGATCTTTTCGGCCCGGCACGGCGCAACTCCCGCGGGTGGGACCTGACCCATGCACCGGACCTGGACGAAATCGAGACCGCCCGTGCGCCCTATCGAACCACCACGGCCTCCGCCGCCCCCCTGATCGCGGCAGAGGCCCGGCCCCACAGGCAACAGCCTGTCCTGAACCCGGCAACCAGGGCGAAGGTCGGCACTGTGCATCTGGCCTCGGACATCGACATCGCCGTCGCGCTGAAGGCCGCCCGCCCATGGCAGACCCCCGCGCGGGACAGGGCCGCCGTACTCCACCGTGCCGCCGGTCTTTACGAGGAAAACTTCGGCCCTCTGCTTGCCCTGCTCACCCGCGAGGCAGGTAAAACCCTGCCGGATGCCGTGGGCGAACTCCGCGAGGCCGTCGACTTCCTGCGTTACTACGCCAACGCGGGCGAAGCGGCTCAGGATCCCGCGCGCGGGGTGTTCGCCTGCATCTCGCCATGGAACTTCCCCCTGGCAATTTTCACCGGGCAGATTGCTGCGGCGCTGGCGGCCGGCAACGGGGTTCTGGCCAAACCGGCAGAGCAGACCCCGCTGATCGCCCATGATGCCGTGCGCCTGCTGCACAAAGCCGGCGTGCCGAAAACAGCGCTGCAATTACTGCCCGGCAATGGCACGGTGGGCGCGGCACTGACCTGCGCCCCACAGGTGCAGGGCGTGGCCTTCACGGGGGCCACCGAAACCGCGCGGATCATCCGCCGGGCGATGGCCACACATCTGAGCCCCGGCACGCCACTGATCGCCGAAACCGGCGGCCTGAACGCCATGATCGTCGACAGTACCGCTCTGCCCGAACAGGCGGTGGCGGATATCCTCGCCTCGGCGTTTCAGTCCTCTGGGCAGCGCTGTTCCGCCCTGCGGTGTCTCTACCTGCAGGAAGACATTGCAGAACCGTTTCAGAAGATGCTCTTTGGCGCAATGGCAGAACTGCACCTCGGGGATCCATGGAACCTGTCCACCGATCTCGGCCCGCTGATCGATGCCGACGCCAGGAGCCGGATCGCTGCTTATATCGCCACCGCCCGCGCCCGGGACCGGGTGCTCTGGCAGGGCCTGGCCCCGGAAACCGGGCATTTTCTGCCCCCAACAGCACTGAAAGTAAGCGGAATCAAGGAGATGGCGCAGGAGATCTTTGGCCCGGTCCTGCATATCGCCACCTACCGCACGGAGGATCTGGACAAAGTCATCGCCGACATCAACGCCACCGGCTATGGTCTGACCTTCGGCCTTCACAGCCGGATCGACGGTCGGGTTCAGAACCTTGCCGACCGGCTGGCAGTGGGCAACATCTACGTCAACCGCAACCAGATCGGTGCAATCGTCGGCAGCCAACCCTTCGGGGGCGAGGGGCTCTCGGGCACCGGTCCGAAGGCGGGCGGGCCGCGCTACCTCGCGCGGTTCACCACCCGCGCCACCCCTCCAGACAACGGCACACCCGAAGGTGTCGCCATGCTTTCAGACCTGCAATCCGCACTGGCGGCCGCCCCGCCGGGGACCAGACCCACGGCCCAGAATCTGCCCGGTCCGACAGGCGAATCCAACCGGCTGACCACCCTGCCCCGCCCACCGCTGCTTTGTCTGGGCCCGGGGCGCGCCGCCGCCGAAATGCAGGCGGCACAGGTGCGAATGCTCGGTGGACGGGCCGCCGTCGTTTTCGCCGCCGTCGCGCCCGACCTGCTGCACCGGCTGGATGGGTTCGGCGGCGTAATCTGGTGGGGCGATTCGCAAACCGCCCGTGCCTACGACATGATGCTTGCCAACCGCCCCGGCCCGATCCTGCCTCTGATCACCGGCATCCCCGACTCCGCCCACGCCCTGCTGGAACGCCACCTCTGCGTGGATACCACCGCCTCTGGCGGGAATGCCGCGCTCATGGCTGCCGCCGGTTCCGCTTGACCGGAACAACGAAGTGGATAGCCTTGCGAAATGCTCCCGATCCGAGACCATAACCCCTCCCGCCGAACTCCCTATGTCACCATCGCCCTGATCGTGACAAACGTGGTCGTGTTCCTCAGCTACTGGAATCTTTTCGCCGACCCGGCAGCGCTCAACAGGTTTTTTTACAACTGGGCGCTGATTCCCGCGGCGCTTTCACAAGGGGATCTGATGCATGGCCTCTTTACCTCGATGTTCCTGCATGGAGGGGTGATGCATCTGGGCGGCAACATGCTGTTTCTCTGGATTTTCGGCGACAACCTCGAGGACGAGATGGGGCATTTGGGCTTTGCGATCTTCTACCTCGCCGGAGGACTCCTGGCAGGGCTGGCGCAATACGTGACAGACCCCTCTTCCACCGTGCCGATGGTCGGCGCCTCAGGCGCGATCGCCGCGGTTATGGGGGGCTACCTGCTGATGTTTCCGAAGGCACAGGTGGATATCCTGATCATCCTGATCGTAATCTTCCGAATTCTGCCCGTCCCCGCGTGGCTGATGCTGGCAATCTGGTTCACGCTGCAACTCGTTTCCGGCAGCATGGCCGCAACCGAAGAAGGAGGCGTCGCCTACTGGGCCCATGCCGGCGGCTTCATCGCAGGTGTAATCCTGACGCTGCCCTTGTGGCTGAAACGCGGGGGATCGGCTTTCTGGTCCCGTACCCGCGGCCACCCCCCTCACCCGGTGGTCGCGTACCGGCACACCCCAATCCCCCGAATCCGCCGCTAGCCCCGGCCGGTCTTGCTTTGGGTGAAATATCCCCGCCGGAGGCATGAAGGTTTTCCTCCGGCGGGAAGAAGGTCACCGTTTTCTGGACCCGGACAAGCGGCGCCACAGCCCCTCGGCCTTGTCATCCACCGCCTCGATAATATCCCCCGCCTCATCGATCATCGGTTCGATCCGGGTTTCCCGGAACCGGACCCAGCGGTTGCGAATCGTCAGCACGACAAGCGCCAGAACCGTCAGGAAGACGATGTTGAACCACGGGACGATCCGCACATCGGGGCTGTCCACCTGACGCAGATCGATCGCGTTGGGGTAGATCGACAGGTATTCGCTGCGCCAGCCGTAGTGGGTTACCACCACCCATTGCGGGTTATCCTTGGTCGAGGCAATGTCCTGCGCCTCGGCCTGAAGGTTGGAACTGTTGACCTTGAAATAAGGCGGCCACAGCCAGCCGGTATCCTGGTTGCGATAGACGATCGGCTTGCCGTCCTCATAGAACGCCTCGATGAAAAGCACATCGCGGCTGCTGACGCCCTCCTTGTTCCCCGGCGCACTGCCGGACCAGAACATTGCGTTATCCCCGAAATCGACCCGGCGGATATCGGTATTGGTGATGCGGACTACATCATGCTGCGGCAAAGTGTAGTGCAGAAAAGAAAAGACCAGTACGGCGATGATCGCCAGAAAGGTCCATTTTACATAAGTCATGTCACCTCACATATGATTCACGACATAGAGGATCGTGCCGATCACGACCGCCGGCACAACGTAGACCCCCAGAATCAGCTTGCGACGGAGGGAGCCGTCATACGCGCGCAATCCCTCCTCGATATAGGCATCGCGATCTCCGGCCTGAACCTCCTCATCCCACTCCTGCTCCAATCTGTCGCGCGCGGCGGCGCGGCCCCGGATCGAGAGGATGATGTAGGTCACTGTCAAAACGATGAAGGCGATAATAAAAAACCGGGCGAAAGCAATCATCTGTGCCTCCTTTTGCGGGTCGGGATCAGTATACTCTCCTTGGGTCCCGCTGACAGGCCCCGTCGATGCGCGCGCTAACGCCGCATCAAACCGGAACTGGGGCGTTGTCGATCAGGCGCACGCCGTCCAGATGCGCGGCAGCGAGAACCCGCGCCGGCCGGTCAGCCCTGTCCAGCGGGGCAAGTGTCTGCGCAGAACGCAACTCGAGGTACTCCACCGCGCTGAACCCGGCAGAAAGAACCTCCGCCCGGGCAATCTCCAGCGTCCCGGCCACCGGCGCGCCGGCACACAGCGCCGCCACCGCCTTCGATAGCGCCCTGTAAAGGGCCGGCGCCGTCGCGCGCCCCGCCCGTGACAGCCGCGCATTGCGCGAAGACAACGCCAGCCCGTCTTCCGCCCGCGCGATCGGGCAACCGACAATCTCGGCCGGAATATCCAGATCGCGCACAAGACGGCGCACCAGCATCAGCTGCTGGAAGTCCTTTTCTCCGAAAAACGCCATATCCGCCCCGGTTTGCAGCAGCAGCTTGGCCACCACGGTTGCCACGCCGTCAAAATGGCCGGGCCGGTGCGCGCCACACAACCCCTCGCCGATCCCGGATACGCTGATCGTGGTGGCAAATCCCTCCGGGTACATCTGTGCCGTATCCGGGGCATAAATCGCATCCACCGCAAGCGGGGCGAGCGTCTGCGCATCGCGGACCTCGCTACGGGGGTATTTCGCCAGGTCGTCAGGATTATCGAACTGGCGCGGGTTGACAAAGATTGTCACAATAACCCGATCTGCCCGCGCCTTCGCCGCACGAACGAGACCAAGATGACCCTCATGCAGTGCGCCCATCGTCGGCACCACGCCCACACATGCGCCCGATGCGCGCCAACCGGCGACAACAGCCCGAAGCTCTGCCACCTCACGCAGGATCGGAGGGTTCATACCCCGGCCTCATCGGCGAAGATATGCTCCTGTGCGGGAAAGGTACGGGCGCGGACCTCCGCAGCGTAGGTGGCGATGGCCCGTTCCGCATCCTCGGCCAGATGGGCATAGCGTTTCACGAATTTCGGCCTGAATTCGGCAAACAGGCCCAGCATGTCATCGACCACCAGGATCTGCCCGTCACACCCGGCGGACGCCCCGATCCCGATGGTGGGAATGTCGATCTCCCCGGTGATTTCATCGGCAAGCGCGGCAGGCACTTTTTCCAGCACCGCACCGAAGGCCCCGGCTTCTGCCACGGCACGGGCATCGGCCAGGACGCGGGCCCGGTCCGCGCCCCGGCCCTGCACCTTGTACCCGCCCAGCGTATGAATCGCCTGCGGCGTCAGCCCCACATGGGCCAGCACCGGAATCGACCGCCGGGTAAGAAAACGGATGGTCTCCGCCATCGCGCCCCCCCCCTCCAGCTTGACTGCCGCGGCTCCGGTTTCGCGCATCAGTCGGGCGGCGTTGCGCAGGGCCTGCTCCGGGCTTTCCTCATAGCTGCCGAAAGGCATGTCGACGACCATCAGTGCCCGCCGGAGCCCCCGCGCCACCGCCTGGCCATGCAGGATCATCATCTCCATCGTCACGCCCAGGGTCGAGGGCAGCCCGTGCAGCACCATCCCCACGCTGTCGCCCACCAGGACCAGGTCGCAGGCGGGGTCGGCCAGCTTCGCGACAGGCGTGGTATAGGCGGTCAGGCAGACGATCGGGGGTCCCCCCTTGCGGGCGCGGATGTCTGCGGGCGTCAACTGGCGGTTTTGTGCGGCAGTGCTCATGAATCCTCCCGGTTGGCTGCCGGGCGTTATACACAAGGGCGGCAGGGAATGGCCAGAAGAAGATTGCTGCACATGCAAAATGGCTTGCGTAAAGTTGCGCGGACCTTTCTGATGGCCCAAATGATGACAGGAGACGCCCATGCGCCATCTTTTCACCACCGCATTTTGCCTTGTCCTTGGCCTTGGCCCCGCTGCCGCGCAAGACAGCCTGACCCTTGGCATGGTACTGGAGCCGCCCAATCTCGACCCCACCGCGGGGGCCGCCGCCGCGATCGACGAGGTCGTCTACGCCAACCTGTTCGAGGGGCTGACCCGCATCGGCCCCGATGGCGCGGTGCTGCCGGCGCTGGCCGAAACATGGGACGTGAACGAAACCGCGACCGAATACGTCTTTCACCTGCGCGCGGGGGTCACCTTCCACGACGGCACCGCGCTGGATGCGGGAGACGTGAAATTCACGCTTGACCGTGCGCGCGCGGAGGACAGCACCAACGCACAAAAAGGCCTGTTCGCCGGGATCGGAGCGGTCGAGGTGATCGGCCCGCTGACGGTGCGCGTGCGGCTTTCAACGCCAAATGGCAATTTCCCTTTCAACATGGCCTGGGGAGATGCGGTGATCCTTGCCCCCGAATCCGCCGCACAGGCCGCCACCGCACCGGTGGGGACCGGCCCGTTCGCCTTTGCACGCTGGGTGCAGGGCGACCGGGTGGAACTGATCCGGAACGAGAATTACTGGGGCGAAACCCCGGCGCTGAAGCGCGCGATCTTCAAGTTCATCCCCGATCCCAGCGCCGCCTTCGCCGCGCTGATGGCGGGCGATGTGGACGCTTTTCCCAATTTTCCCGCCCCTGAAACACTGGAACAGTTTCGCGCCGATCCGCGCTTTTCGGTAATCGTCGGCACGACCGAGGGGGAAACGATCCTGGCCATGAACAACGCCCGTCCCCCGCTGGACGACATCCGCGTGCGCAAGGCCATCGCCCATGCGATCGACCGGCAAGACATCGTCGACGGGGCGATGTTCGGCTACGGCACCCCGATCGGGACCCACTTCGCACCGCACAACCCCGATTACCTCGACCTCACCGGCCTTTCCCCCCACGCCCCGGACACCGCCCGCGCCCTGCTGGAAGAGGCCGGGCAAACTGACCTGACCCTGCGCCTGATGCTGCCGCCGCCATCCTATGCCCGTCGGGGCGGGGAAATTCTGGCCGCGCAGCTGCGCGCCGTCGGGATCGGGACGGAGATCATCAATCTCGAATGGGCACAGTGGCTGGAGCAGGTCTTCAAGGGCAAGGATTTCGACCTGACCATCGTCAGCCACACCGAGCCGGCGGATATCGGAATCTACGCCCGGCCCGACTATTACTTCCAGTACGCAAAGCCCGAATTCGCAGACCTGATGGCCCGGCTGGATGCAACCACCGCCCCGCAGGAGCGCAGCACACTGCTGCAAGCCGCCCAGCGCATGATCGCCGGGGATCACGTGAACGGATATCTGTTCCAGCTTGCCAAGACAGGCGTCGCCAACAGCAAGATTCGCGGATTGTGGGAAAACGCCCCCACCCAGGCCAACGACCTTACCGCAGTTTACTGGGAGGAGTGAGCCTCAGGCGGGCTCCCCCTCTGGCCAGATGGTCGGCGGGGCGGTCTGGACGATGAACCCGTTCTCATCCTCGATGAGTTCGCCCTCCAGCGCGCGGGACTGCGCCTTGGTGCGCACATGCACCCGGGTCCCCAGCGGCACGCGCTCATGCAGATCCAGGATATCCTGGTTGAACAGCCGGATGCAGCCCGCCGAAGTCGCGTGCCCGATCGAACTGACTTCGTTTGTGCCGTGGATGCGATAATAGGTATCGCGCCCGCCACGATACAGATACAACGCCCGCGCCCCCAGCGGGTTGATCGGGCCTCCGGGCAGCCCCCCCGCGTATTCGGCGTACAGCTCCGGCTCGGTCCGAATCATGTTGCGGGTCGGGGTCCAGCTTGGCCAGTGCTCCTTGCGCCGGATCACCGCATCACCGGAGAACCCGCGTCCGGCCCGCCCCACGGCGATGCCGTAGCGATAAGCACGCTGCGGCCCGGTCACGAGATAAAGAAACCGCGCCCAGGGATCCACGACGATGGTTCCCGGCGCTTCGCTGCCGGTATAGGCCACGATCACCCGGTAAGTGCGCTCGGTCAGGTAGCGCGGCGGCACCGCGCGAATCTGGAAACCGCCATCTTCGATCTGGCCATAGCGGGCCATGACATGGGCCGGGGGGCCAAGAAGAATTTCCTCAACGGGCATCCTTTGGCAGGCTCCAAGGGCAAGCGCCCCTCCGATCATGGCCCGGCGAGACAGCCGCACAGGGGATTGAGAGGTCGGTTTGAACGGGAGTTGCATCAAAGACGGCCTTCCGAATTAACTTAAACTGTGTCTAGGTTATCGGCATAGCGTCATCAGGCGTCAAGCACTCCAACCACAGGTTGCCCTCTCAGGCGGGGATCACGTTAAACCCGGGCCCACAAGGATAGCCGGTGACGTTTTCGGCCCCGCTCTCCGTCAGGAGAACGATGTCGTGCTCCCGGTAGCCGCCCGCGCCGGGCCGGCCCAGCGGCACCGTCAGCATCGGCTCCATCGAAATCACCATTCCGGGCTCCAGAACGGTTTCCACATCCTCACGCAATTCCAGCGCCGCCTCTCGCCCATAATAATGGGACAGCAGCCCGAAACTGTGGCCATACCCAAAGCTGCGGAACTCCAGCAGGCCGCGCTCCGCGTAGAATGCGTTGAGCGCGTCGACAATGTCACGGCACCTCGCACCGGGCTTCAGCAACGAAAGTCCGTATTCATGCCCCTCGACATTCGCCTGCCAGATGCGCCGGGTTTCCGCGTCGGGCATCCCCAGAAACATGGTGCGTTCCAACGCCGTGTAATAGCCCGAGATCATCGGGAAAGCATTGAGCGACAACAGGTCCCCCGCCCGCAACCGCCGCGAGGTCACCGGGTTGTGCGCACCGTCGGTGTTGGAACCGGACTGGAACCAGACCCATGTGTCGCGATACTCGGCATCGGGGAACCGGCGGGCGATCTCTGCCTCCATCGCCTCGCGCCCGGCCATGGCAACGTCAAGTTCCCGCACGCCCGCGCGCACGGCCTCGCGCATTGCGTGGCCGCCCAGATCCGCCACCGCGGCCCCGGCGCGGATCAGTTCCATCTCCGCCGGGCTTTTGCGCATCCTGTGCTGCATTGTTGCCGGAGCGATATCGATCTCGCAGGCGGGGGAGAGGACGGCACGCATCTCGGCGGCGGCGGCACAGGTCAGGTGATCGGCTTCCACGCCCAGCGTCCGGCCCGTTCCGGCCAGATGCGCCACTGCGCGCCAGAAATTGCCGCGCGCCCAGTCGGTATAGGTCAGCACATCGCCGAAGCTGCGGCGCCACGGCTGGCCGCCATCGATCCCCGCCGCCACCAGCACCGCATCCCGCGCCGTCACCACCAGCCCGTAGGGGCGACCGAAGGCGCAATACAAAAACCCGCAGTAATACGCCACGTTCTGCACCGAGCTCAGCAGCACGGCCTCTGCCCCGCAATGATCCATGGCCGAACGCAACGCCATCAGCCGGTGGGCATATTCCCCCGGCGCAAAGGGTAGAGCGGCCTTGAGGCCGTTGTGGAAGCGGTAAAATGCAGGGCGGTCTGATCTCATGGGGTCTTCTTCGGCGCAGGTTTGCCAAATGTCCACCCCCTGACAAGCCCCTTGCACAGGGGCCCGGACGGGCCTTAGGTTCGCCTCCTGACCACGGGGGGGCCGGAATGCTTCGATTTGCCGTTTTGCGGCTGATCTCGATGGGGGTAAGCCTTCTGGCCGCCAGCCTGGTGGTCTTCGCCGTGATCGAGATCATCCCCGGCGACCCGGCCGCCTTCATGCTGGGGCTCAATGCAGATCCGCAGGCAGTTGAGGCCCTGCGCGACGACCTTGGCCTGAACGGCAGCGCGCCCGCGCGTTATCTCGCCTGGCTGGGGGACATGGCGCAAGGGGATTTCGGCATTTCCTACACCTACCGCGTGCCGGTGGCGGACCTGATCGTACAGCGTCTGGGCGTGTCGCTGCCGCTGGCCGCCTATGCGCTGACACTGTCCACCCTGATCGCCCTGCCGGTCGGGATCGTGGCTGCCGCGAAGCGAGGCGGGCCGGTGGATTACGGTCTGATGGGGACGGCGCAACTTGGGATCGCGATCCCCAATTTCTGGTTTGCCATGCTGCTGGTCCTGGTCTTCGCGGTAAAGCTGCGCTGGTTCCCGGCGGGCGGGTTTCCGGGCTGGAACGACCCCGCACAAGCCCTGCGCGCGCTAAGCCTTCCGGCGCTGGCACTGGCGCTGCCACAGGCCGCGATTCTGGCCCGTGTCCTGCGGTCGGCCCTGATCGAAACGCTGGAGCAGGACTACATCCGAAGCGCCCGCGCCAAAGGCCTGAGCCGCGCGCAGGCGATCCGCCGCCATGCCTTGCGCAATGCCCTGATCCCGGTTCTGACGATCCTCGGGTTGCAGTTTTCCTTTCTGCTGGCCGGCGCAATCATCATCGAGAATGTCTTTTACCTGCCCGGTCTGGGGCGGCTGATCTTCCAGGCCATCACCCAGCGCGATCTGGTGGTGGTCGAAAGCGTCGTGATGCTGCTGGTCTTCGCGGTGATTCTCGTGACTTTCCTCGTGGATATCGCCTACGCCGCCATCGACCCCCGCCTGAGGCGCCACACATGAGCGGTCGCATACAGCTTTTGACGGGCATCGCGCTGGCCGGTGTCTTCGTACTGGCGGCACTGGTCTCGTTGTTCTGGGTGCCCCATGACGTAAGCGTGCTGAACATCGCCCAACGCCTGCAACCGCCGGGGGCGGAGTTCTGGCTGGGAACCGACCAGTTTGGCCGCGACCTGCTGTCCATGCTGATGGTGGGGGCGCGGGTTTCCATCGCGGTGGCGCTGGTGGCGGTGGGGATCGGGGTCGGGCTGGGCGTGCCATTGGGGCTTCTGGCAGCCGCCAGCCGCGGCAGGCTGCTGGATGAGGTCCTGATGCGGGGCAACGACCTTACCTTCGCCTTCCCGGCGCTGGTGATCGCCATCCTCATCACAGCCGTCTTCGGCCCCTCGGCGGTGAACGCGATTCTCGCCATCGGCATCTTCAACATCCCCGTCTTCGCCCGCGTCGCCCGTGGCGGGGCGCTGAGCCTGTGGACACTGGATTACATCCTTGCGGCGCGGGTGGCGGGCAAGGGCACTGTCCGGATCAGCCTGGAGCACATCCTGCCCAACATCACGAACCTGCTGATCGTGCAGGCGACGATCCAGTTCTCGCTCGGCATTCTGGCCGAGGCGGGCCTGTCCTATATCGGCCTTGGCGCACAGCCCCCCACGCCCAGTTGGGGGCGGATGCTGGCCGAGGCCCAGACGATGATCTACACCGCCCCGCGCCTTGCGCTGCTACCCGGCCTGGCGATCATGGCGCTTGTGCTGGGGCTGAATCTTCTCGGGGACGGGCTGCGCGACGCACTGGACCCGCGCCTGCGGCGGGCAACCCAATGATAGAGGTGAGCGACCTGCACCTGTCGATGCGCGGTACACCGGTCCTGCGCGGGGTCTCCATGGCGCTGGAACGCGGCGAGATCGCTGGCCTGGCGGGGGAAAGCGGTTCCGGCAAATCCCTGACCGCGCTGGCGATGATGGGGCTGTTGCCGCACGGGGCGCGGGCGCACGGACAGATCGTGCTGGATGGCGAAAACCTTCTGGCCTTGCCCGAACGGGAACTGTGCCACCGGCGCGGGCGCGACATCGCAATGATCTTCCAGGAGCCGATGACCGCACTCAACCCGATGCAGACCATCGGCGACCAGGTGGCCGAAACACTCGTCGTGCACAGAGTCGCCGGTCGGGGCGAAGCCCTGCGGGCAGCGCAGGCGCGGCTGGACCGGGTCGGTCTTCCCGCCGGCCGCTTCCCGCTGACGCGGTATCCCCATCAGCTTTCGGGTGGACAGCGCCAGCGGGTCTGTATTGCCATGTCCATCGCCCTGCGCCCTCAGATCCTGATCGCGGACGAACCCACCACCGCGCTGGACGTCACCACGCAGGCGCGCATCCTCGACCTGCTACGCGGACTGGTCGAAGAGGAAAACATGGGGTTGCTGCTGATCACCCATGACCTTGCGGTGATCAGCGGCATGGCCACGACGCTGTCCGTCATGCGCCGGGGCGAAATCGTGGAACAAGGCGTCACCGCGGATCTGCTGGGCGCGCCTGCCCACCCCTACACGCGTGCCTTGCTGGCGGCCTCCGCCCACCGGCCCGAAGCCGTGCCCCGGACGGCCGGTGCCGCACTTTTGCAGGTCCGCGATGCCGTTCGCAGTTATCCCCGCCCGCGCCGCGGCCTGCGCCGGACCCCGCCCTTGCGCGCGGTGGACAAAGTCAGCTTCGACATCAGGCGGGGGCAAAGCGTCGGGCTGGTGGGGGAATCGGGCTGCGGAAAATCCACGCTCGCCCGCGCAATCCTCGGGCTGGAGCCTTTGCAAGGCGGTGAAATCCGGCTGGATGGACAGCCCGTCACTCCCCGCGCAGGGCCGGACCTGCGGCGCCGGATGCAGGTCGTGTTCCAGGACCCTTACGGCAGTTTCAACCCCCGTCACCGGGTTGCACGCTTGGTGGCGGAGCCATTCCACCTGACCGGCCACCCGCGCGACGCGCAGGCGCGCGTCGCAGAGGCGCTGGAGGCTGTCGGCCTCTCCGCCGACGATGCCACCCGGTTCATCCACCAGTTTTCCGGCGGGCAGAGGCAACGCATCGCCATCGCGCGGGCGCTGATTGCCCGGCCCGACCTGATCGTGCTGGATGAGGCAGTCTCCGCGCTGGATGTGCGCGTGCGGGCACAAATACTTGACCTGCTCGCCGCGCTCCGGCAACGCTTCGGCCTGAGCTACCTGTTCATCAGCCACGATCTTCATGTCGTGCGCGCGATCACCGACCGGGTGCTCGTGATGAAGGAGGGGCGTATCATTGAACAGGGCCATACGGAAACGGTGTTCGCCCGCCCGGCGCACCCCTATACCCACGCCCTGCTGCGCGCGGCGCCAAAACTGAAACGATGAGGTGAACCCGTGCACGACCGCCCGGATATCGGGATCGCCGATCTGGCCTGCCTTGATATTGCCGAAACCGGCCTGCGCCGCCGGATTCTTGGCCCCGCGCATGCCCTTACGGAAGAAGAGCTTTCAAAATACGACCGCACCACCCTGTGGTACGATGCCTTCTGGCGCGACGGGCGGGTCGTGCTGATCACCCCCCGGTTGCTGAATCTGAGCAGCGCCCTGCGCAGGGCGGAGTTGCGCCTCGACGGGAGCCGCGCCCGTGCACGCCGCCTGTGGCGCTTCAAACGCTGGGAACTATGGGCCGTGGCCGCGCCACGCCCGCCCCGGAGCCTCTCCATCCGAATTGGCGGCTGGCAGCATGACATGGCCGTGGCGCCCGCTGGTCCGGCCCTCTTCGCAGGCAAAAACACCATCGTCACCCTGTCGAAAAACAACGACCTGCGCTGGATCCGCGATTTCGCCCTGTTCCACCGCAAAACTCAGGACGCACAAGCGATCCTGTTCATCGACAACGGCTCCGAGCGCTACACCGCCGATGACATCGTTCAGGCCCTTCGCCCCAGCGGGCTGAGCGGGCTGATCCTGCGCGCCCCGTTGCCCTATGGCCCGGTACTGAAAGGGTCTGCCAGCCGTCACAAGCTCAAGTTTTTCAAAACCGCGATACTGAATGTCGCCAGGCTGCGGTTTCTCTCACAGGCGCGCGCGGTTCTGAACGTGGATATCGACGAACTGGTCTGGAGCAAGACCGCCTCGGTCTTCGATCTCGCCGTCCGAAGCAGGCTGGGGTATCAGCCCTTCACCGGCACATGGCGTCTCCCCAACACCGGTTCCCCAACCCATGCCGACCACGTCTGGCAAGACGGCAGTGCCCCCTGCCCGACGAAATTCGCCGTCGTCCCGCGCAGCTTCGCCGGGCGATTCGGCTGGGACGTACACCGGCTGGAGCCCTTCCCCCTGCGTCATCGACTGTTGCGCGAGGATGTCGGGTACTGGCACTGTTCCGGCATTTCCACCGGCTGGAAATACACCGAACGGCTGACCCGCAAAGGCGAAGAAATGGACCCCGAGGCCCACACCCTTCTGGCCCGCGCTCTTGGCGATGACGCACCATGAGGCCGGGGGCGCGCAACCTGATCACCGATGTTGCCGGGCTGCGCGTCGGCAATGCACAGGACGCCCGCATAAAAACGGGTGTCAGCGTTCTGGTGGGCGAAACCCCCTTCACCGCCGGCATACATGTCATGGGCGGCGCCCCCGGCACGCGGGAAACCGACCTTCTGGCCCCTGACAGGCTGGTACAGGAGGTGGACGCGCTTGTCCTGTCGGGCGGGTCCGCCTTCGGGCTGGATGCGGCTTCGGGCGTGGCGGACGGGCTGCGCGCGCTCGGACGGGGCTTTGACGTGGGCGGGCAGCGCGTGCCGATCGTACCCGGCGCGATCCTGTTCGACCTGCTCAACGGCGGAAACAAGGGGTGGCACGAGAACCCCTACAAACCCCTTGGGCGCGCGGCACTGGACGCCGCCGGGAAGACTTTCGAACTGGGCACCGCGGGCGCGGGATACGGCGCCACCACGGCAGACCTGAAAGGCGGGCTGGGCTCGGCCTCCCTGGTGCTGGATTGTGGCGTCACGGTCGGCGCGCTGGTGGCGGTAAATGCGCTTGGCTCCGCGGTGATGGAGGGTGGGCGGTTCTGGGCCGAACCGTTCGAGTTCAACGCCGAATTCGGCGGCCCGCGCCACGGCACCCACGACCCGGCATCCGAACCCCGCCCCGAGACGCGGCCTGGCGCGGCCACCACCATCGCCATCGTCGCCACGGACGCGGCCCTGACACAGGCGCAGGCAACCCGGCTGGCCGTGGCGTCCCATGACGGCATGGCACGCGCCCTGCTGCCCAGCCACACGCCTTTCGACGGCGACCTCGTATTTGCCGCCGCAACCGGTGCGCACCCGTTGCCCGAAGGGTTCGAAACCGTCCGCCTGGGCCATGCCGCCGCCCAGTGCCTTGCCCGTGCCATTGCCCGTGGCGTGTACCATGCCCGCCCCGAACCGGACGACATACACCCCACCTGGCGCGGGAAATTTGGCTGATGCGCGACCTGCCCGGATAAAACAGGAGGAAGGGAAACCGACATGACCGCGACACATCTGCAAAGCCTGCTGAAGGACCCCGCGCTCCTGGAAACCCGCGCCTATATCGGTGGCACATGGGTGGAGGCCGACGACGGGGCACGATTTGACGTGACGAACCCCGCACGCGGCGATGTGATTGCCCGCGTGGCGGATGTGACCCGCTCGGAAACCGCCCGCGCCATAGCCTGCGCCGAGACCGCCCAAAAGGACTGGGCCGCCCGCACCGGGAAAGAGCGCGCCGCGATCCTGCGCCGCTGGTTTGAGCTGATGATGGCCTGCCAGGCCGACCTGGCCACCATCCTGACCGCTGAAATGGGCAAACCTCTGGCCGAAGCGAAAGCCGAAATCGCCTATGGTGCCAGTTTCATCGAGTGGTTTTCCGAGGAGGCCAAGCGCATCTACGGCGAAACCATTCCCGGCCATCAGCCGGACAAACGCCTGACCGTGATCCGCCAACCGGTGGGGGTGGTGGGGTCGATCACACCGTGGAACTTTCCCAACGCCATGATCACCCGAAAGGCCGCGCCCGCAATGGCGGCGGGGTGCAGCTTCGTTGCCCGCCCGGCGGCGGAAACGCCGCTTTCGGCGCTGGCGCTGGCGGTTCTGGCCGAACGCGCGGGCATCCCCGCCGGGGTATTTTCGGTCGTGACGTCCAGCCGCGCCTCCGACATCGGCAAGGAGTTTTGCGAAAACCCGATCATGCGCAAGCTGACATTTACCGGTTCGACCGAGGTCGGGCGCATCCTGCTGCGTCAGGCTGCCGGCCAGGTGATGAAATGCAGCATGGAGTTGGGCGGCAACGCGCCCTTTATCGTGTTCGACGACGCGGATCTGGACGCCGCCGTTCAGGGCGCAATCCTGTGCAAGTTTCGCAACAACGGCCAGACCTGCGTCTGTGCCAATCGCATTTATGTCCAGGCCGGCGTATACGAGGCCTTTGCCGGGAAACTGGCGGCCGCGGTGGCAAAACTGAACGTGGGGGACGGGCTGGAGGCCGGGACCGACCTCGGGCCGCTGATCTCCGAAGAGGCGCTCAGGAAGGTGGAAGAGCATCTGGCCGACGCCACCGCCAGGGGCGCACAGGTCATCCACGGCGGGGCGCGCCACGGCAATGGCGGGACCTATTTCGAACCGACGATCCTGACCGGCGCCACGCCCGACATGAAATTCTCCACCGAGGAAACCTTCGGCCCGCTGGCACCCCTGTTCCGCTTCGAGACCGAGGAAGAGGCAATCGCGCTGGCCAATGACACGATCTTCGGGCTGGCGTCCTATTTCTATGCCCGCGACATTGGGCGCGTGCACCGGGTCGGCGAGGCGTTGGAATACGGCATCGTCGGGATCAACACCGGGCTGATTTCGACCGAGGTCGCGCCCTTTGGCGGCATCAAGCAATCCGGTCTGGGCCGCGAGGGCAGCCGCCACGGGATCGAGGACTTCCTCGAAATGAAATACATGTGCCTCGCGATCTGAATCCGTCATGAAATCTGCGCATTTCCGCCAGCGGGCGGTCACGGGAAACCGGCACCCAAGGCAGATCGTAACCTGTTTTGGGGAACCCTGGGGGCACATCTTCTCGCATTGAGCACTGGAAAAGTGCTGGCGGCAGCAAGATCCGGGCGGTCACCGACAATGACGGGGTCGACAATCACTCCGGCGAGACGATGTTCTTCGCCGTTCCTCCGTAAGGGCCTGGAACATCTGGGTGCGCGGGAGCGCGCCCCTGCCTTTCGGATGCCTTGAATGCGGCCTTTGGGCCGACGCAGCTTGATCCGCCTCGCGGGCGGAACCGTCGGCATGATGTCCACCCGGCCGACCGCTGATCGGTGGCGCCCCCGCTGCCGGAATTGTGAGGGACGCGTCACCGGAGCCCTTCCGATATTGCAAGACTGGCCAACACATCGGGGGCGCCGAATCAGGCGCAAATGCACGGCAGGACGTGCCCTGACGGGGGAACGGTTTTCAAGGGTTCCTTGCGTCACCGCGCGGATGCCATGCCGCCCCTCCGGCCTGAGCGTTCCTATTTGGCCTGGAACTGCTCCAGAATCATGTTCCGGGCCGCAGTGAGCCGTGGCGTCCGCATCCCTGCCTTCAACCAATAGAGAAAGTAGTCCACTTTCGGATCGCCACTGGGCCCGTCCACGGAAATCAGAGTCCCGGCGGCAATCTCCCTTCTGGCCAGGTAGGTTGGAAGAACCGACCATCCAAAGCCGGCGATTACGAGATTGCGAAGACAGCGCAAGTCCGGCGCGGTCGCGCATTCATTGGTATTCCCAATGTCAATGCCGTTATGGCCGAGCCACTGGCGAATGAACTGGCGGCCCATTTCATAGGCGACGAACGGCGTACTCAAAAGTGTCCGGGGCAGATCGTCCGGAAGCTCGAACCGGCGTTCCCAGCTTTTTGGAACGGCAAGGATGAGTTCTTCACTCCCAAGCCTTGCATAGCCGATCTTCGGGTCCGCCGGAACGTTGATTCCGAACCCGAAATCCGCCGCGCCGCTTTCCAGAGCCAGCAGCGATTCCTCGCCAGGGGCAGGGGAAAAGCGAAGGGCAAGGTTGTTTTCGGTCAAGGCCCTCAGGCGCGGGCCGACAAGATCGGAGAGGATATCAGAAGGGCCCGACAAAAGGATGCTGCCGCTCAGATGTACGGACCGGGCCTGGGTTTCCGCGAACACGGATTCAAGGTGATCGATCGACCCACCGATCCTCAGGGCAAGCTCCTCGGCCACTTTGGTGGGCGCCACACCGCGCGGGTGACGCTCAAACAATTGCCGCCCGAACTGCGCCTCAAGGCTTGAGATATGCTGTGAAATGGCGGGCTGCGTCATCCCCAACAGATCGGCCGCCCGTGAAATGGAGCGTTGCCTGAAAACTTCGCAGAAACTTCGGAGGAGCAGAAGGGACATACACCATATATAAAAATATTTATATCAGGTGGCAATTAGAATTATTTCTTTTCTGGCAAATACTCCCCGATATTGGCATCACAGACGCAACACCGGCGTCGCAACCCACATCGAGGAAACACCGAAATGTCCAAACTTATCGCCATCACCTTTGACGACGCCGCCACCGCCTTCGATATGAAAGCCCGGCTCGTTTCCATGCAGGACGACTACCTCCTGCAACTCGACGACATCGTCGTCGTCACGAACGAAGAGGGCAAACCCAGACTTCACCAGGCGACGGACCTGACCACCCTGGGCGCCATCAACGGCGGCTGGTGGGGCATGTTCATCGGACTTATCTTCCTCAACCCGCTTCTCGGCATGGCCGTTGGCGCAGCCTCCGGCGCCCTTGGCGGTCGGCTTGCCGATATCGGGATCGACGACCGGTTCATGAAAGACGTCGGCCAGACGCTGAAAAACGGGAAGGCCGCCGTCTTCGTCCTCGTCCGCGATCTGACGCAGGACAAGGTTCTGGACGGAATCGAAGCCTTCCGCGGCAAAGGTAACGTCTTCACCACCTCGCTGTCGCAAAAGGACGAGAATGCGCTCCGCGAGGCTCTCGAGGCCGCCTGAGCGGACCCAAAGCATCCTGTGGCGCCGCAATGACCGCGGTGCCGCGCTCCCCCACACCCACAGGAAACGGAGATACCAATGAAAATGCGTAATGAAGAATTCATCAGCAACGGGACGACCTGCAGAGGCGTTCTCTATCTTCCTGAACATACCGATGGGCCGCATCCTTGCATTGTCATGGCACATGGCTTCGGACTGACCCACGACAGTGGCCTGATGCCCTTCAAGGAAGCTTTCGTGGAGGCCGGCTACGCTGTCTTTGCCTTCGACTACCGGACATTCGGTTCGAGCGATGGCACCCCGCGCGACGTGATGAACCCGTTTCACCAGGTCGACGACTACCTGGCCGCACTGGCCCATGCCCGGTCGACCGAAGAGGTGGATGCCGCGCGGATTGCGCTCTGGGGCACGTCCTTTGCCGGCGGCCTCGTGACCGTGGCGGCAGCGCGTGATGGCCAGGTGCAGGCCACGATCTCACAATGCCCCATGATGGATGGTCTGGCGGCAACGGCCGGACTCATCGGGTATGCCGGGATTGGCCAGGGCATGCGGCTGTCATGGCATGCCACAGTGGATGCGGTACGATCCATATTCGGGGCGCGGCGGCGCTATGTCGGTGCTGCGGGCAAGCCCGGCGACCTCGCCATGATGACAGCCGACGATTGCTACGATGGCTATGTACCGATCCTTGCGGACAATGCGAACAACCGCGTCGCGGCAATCGTTTCCATGTATCTTCCCTTCTTCCGCCCGGTCAGCAAGGCACACAAGGTAACCGCCCCCGCACTGCTCCTGATCTGTGAAAAGGATACGGTCGCCCCTGCGAAAGTCGCGAAAAAGGCGGCGGAAAAGATGCCAACCGCAGAGACGCGGCTCTACGATATCGGTCACTTCGATGTTTATACCGGCAAGGGGTTCGAAATGTCCCTGAAGGACCAGATCGAATTTCTCGGCCGCGTCCTGCCCGTCCGTGAAGCGGCATCCGCAGCCCCGGAGAATGCGGTGCCTGCCGCCAGCGCGACCGGGGCGGCTTAAGACCGCCCGGCAAGAGGAGGTTTCTGCCTCATCGCGCATGCCGGGAGTCCCCCGGAGAGTGACGATAAGGCAGAAACCGCCCCGCCGAGCGACGGCAAAAAGGCCGCCAAAGGCAGGTACGGCCTATGCGCAAACACTGTTCGTCGGGACATCGGGATCGCCCCGGACGACCTCAAGGTCAAAGACAGGATGACCGGGCCGGACCGCCTGAAGGTATTTCCAAAATCCGTATCAGGCGCCGCCCAAAAAACGCCCGAAGGCCGGAAGACCCGGCCAGGCACTCCCGGTCGCGACATGTCCGGCGAACACTCCCCCCGCAAACGACTGAAACTGTCCAGACGCACCGGGCCATCTCTCAAAAACATGGTTGAGAACGACGCCGGCTCCTGCCGATTTCAGGACCTCCCTTCGCGGGGCGCTGCACGGGGGCAGCGAAAACGGCCCCGGACCACCTTCAGGACCCCAGCGCACGGGGACGCGGCCCGCCGGTCGCCCAGTCCAGAAGTTCTACCGTGTGCACCACCGGCACATCGGTTCCCGAACCGATCTGCACCATGCACCCGATATTCCCGGCGGCGATCACCTGTGGGGCCTTCGCCTCCAGCGTCGCGACCTTGCGGGCCTTCAACTGCCCGGCAATCTCCGGCTGCAAAAGGTTGTAAGTTCCCGCCGACCCACAGCAAAGATGACTGTCAGCCGGTTCGACCACTTCGAACCCCGCCCGGATCAGCAGCGCCTTCGGCGCGGATGTCACCTTCTGCCCATGCTGCAAGGAACAGGCGGAATGATACGCCACCCGCAATCCGCCGGCACCTTCGGGCAGATCCAGGAGGCAGAGCATCTCGCTCACGTCCTTTGCCCTTGCGGCCACCGTTTGTGCCGCATCGGCCAGGGCAGTGGTGCGGAACATGTGCCCATAATCCTTCACGGTCGTGCCGCAGCCGCTGGTATTGATGACAATGGCGTCCAGCCCCTCACCTTCGATCTCCGCCATCCAGGCGCGGATATTGGCCTCGGCCTGCGCATGGCTGCCCGTCGTGCGCCCCATATGATGGTTCAGCGCCCCGCAGCACCCCGCGCCCCGCGCCACGACCACCTCACATCCCAGCCGCCGCAGCAGCCGGATGGTCGCATCGTTGATATCCGTGTTCAGAACCTTCTGCGCGCAGCCCGTCATCAGGGCCACGCGCACACGGCGCTGCCCGTGCGCGGGGAAGACCTGGGGCGCATCGTTGGGGCTGGGCCCGGTCACCCGGTCAGGCGCCATGGCCAGCATCGCCCGCAAACGTATATCGGGCATCAGCCGCGCCAGCGGCCGCCCCAGCCGTGCCAGCCGCAGGGCCTGGCGAAACCGCGCCGGGTAGGGCAGCACCCGCGCCAGAACGGCCCTGAGGCTGCGGTCCAGGAACGGGCGGCGATAGGTTTTCTCGATATGCGCACGCGCCTGATCGACGAGATGCATGTAATGTACGCCCGAAGGGCAGGTCGTCATGCAGGCAAGGCAGGACAGGCAACGGTCGATGTGTTTTACCGTGTTGGCATCGGCCGGACGACCGCTTTCCAGCATATCCTTGATGAGGTAGACGCGCCCGCGCGGACTGTCCAGTTCGTCCCCAAGAACCTGATAGGTCGGGCAGGTTGCGGTGCAGAACCCGCAATGCACACAGGCGCGCAGAATCTCGTTCGCACGCTGCAATGCCGGGTCTTTCAGCTGTTCTTCGGTGAAATTTGTCTGCATGGATTCAGGCCGGATCGCATATGAAGATACCGCGGGGATCGAATTGAGCACGCAGGGCGGCGGTGAGGGCTGCGATGGCCGGCGGATGCGCACTCAGCCCGCAGCCGGAGCCGCGCACCTGACGGGCGTGGCCCGCAAACGGCCCCAAGGCAGACAGATCGGTGCCTGCGGGCAACTCTGCCCAGACCAGACCGCCGCCCCAGTCATAGAACGCCCGCGCCCCCTCCGGCAGACGCGCCACCAGCCCCGGTGCCTCAGTCGCCTTGACCACGATGCGCCATACATCGCGACCGCTGCCCGCGAAGAGGCGGACATCGCGCAGATCCGCCCATCGTGCGTCCCCCTGCTCCACCTCGATCTCTCCGAAGGCTGACAGCAGCGCCTCCAGGCGCCCGGCACGGTAGCACACCGAATCCGAAAACCCTTCCAGCCGCAGCAGGGTCAGCGGCCCACCGGCACGGGCAGGCAGATGCGCCGCCCCCGTCACCTCGAAAGGAGAGCCCAATGCCGCCGCCATCGCGGCCACGGCCCGCCGGTCGTCAAGCCCGTGCAAGATCAGCGTCACCGCGGTTTCGACCCCGGGCAAAACCTTCAGGCTGACCTCCGTCAAGGCCCCCAGCATACCCCGACTGCCCGCCATCAGCTTGACCAGGTCATACCCGGTGACGTTCTTCATGACACGCCCTCCATTGCGCAGCACCTGCCCGCGCCCATCCACGAACCGCACGCCCAGCAGCGCATCGCGGCATGCCCCGGCCTGAACCCGCCGCGGACCGGAAACGTTCGCCGCAACCATCCCGCCAAGGGTCGGTTCCCCGGTGGTCCCCAGAAGCGAGCGATGATCCATCGGTTCGAAAGCCAGCCGCTGCCCCTCTGCCGCCAACAGGGCCTCGACCTCCACCACAGGGGTCCCGGCGCGCGCAACCAGCGTCAGCGCACCGGGTTCATACACCTCCACACCGCGCAGGGCCGAAAGGCTCAGACGCTCTCCCTTGCCGAAACTCCGGGTGCCGCCGCCCACCACACGCAGGGGCGCCTGCGCCCCGGCCACCATCGCGCAAAGTTCCGCTTCATCCGCCGGTGTCATCATCTTGCAAGGTCCAATTTCCGCTCTCCCTTTCAGGCGGCGCCGGCCCGGTGCGGCGCGGAAACATCCAGCGGAAACACCTTCGCGGGATTCAGCAACCATTTGGGGTCGAACACATCTTTCACACGCATCTGCGCTTTCATATCCGCGGCGCTGAACTGCACGCCCATCAGGTCCCGCTTTTCGATTCCCACGCCATGCTCCCCGGTCAGGCAACCGCCGACTTCGACGCACAGCTTCAGGATCTCGGCCCCGAACGCTTCGCAGGTTTCCAGATCGCCGGGCCTGTTGGCATCGAACAGGATCAGCGGGTGCATGTTACCATCCCCCGCGTGAAAGACGTTGCCCACCGCAAGCCCGAAATGTTCTGACATCTCGCCGATCCGCTTGAGAACATGGGGCAGTTGCGACACCGGAATCGTGCCGTCGAGGCACATGTAATCGTTGATCTGCCCCATCGCACCGAAGGCGGACTTCCGCCCCAGCCAGATGCGGGCGCTTTCCTCCTCGGAGCGGCTTTCGCGCAGTTCCACAGGGTCGTGGCGGCGGGCGATACCGCAGATCAGTTCGAGTTGGGCGTCGATCTCTTCGGCACTGCCCTCGACCTCGACGATCAGCAGCGCCTCGCAATCAGGATAGCCCGCGCCAGCGAAAGCTTCGGTCGCGCGGATACAGGGGCGATCCATGAACTCGATCGCCACGGGCAGAACCCCGGCCTTGATGATGTCCGAGACGCAGGCCCCCGCGACCTCGTTGCTGTCAAAGCCGATCAGGACGGGGCGCGCGCCCTCGGGCCGGGGCAGGATGCGCAAGGTCGCCTCCGTCACCACGCCCAACTGCCCCTCGGAGCCGCAAACCAGCCCCAGAAGGTCCAGCCCGGCGGGTTCCAGGTAAGGCCCGCCAAGCTCCACCACCGTACCGTCCATCAGCACCATGGTGAGACCCAGCAGATTGTTCGTCGTCACCCCGTATTTCAGGCAATGGGCCCCGCCGGAATTCATCGCGATATTGCCTGCGATGGCACAGGCCAGCTGACTGGAAGGATCGGGGGCATAGAAAAACCCCGCCTCCTCCACCGCGGTGGAAACCGAAAGGTTGGTGCGCCCTGCCTGCACACGGATGAAGCGATTGTCGTAATCGGTTTCAAGCACATCGCTCATGCGCGCCACGCCCAGGATGACCGCGTCCGCGGTCGGCAGCGCCCCTCCGGCAAGGGACGTTCCCGCGCCGCGCGGCACCACGGGGATATCTTCCTCATGGCATACGCGCAGCACGTCCGCGACCTCATCGGTGCTGCGGGGCAGCACCACGGCCAGCGGCGGGCACTTGTAGGCGGTCAGTGCATCGCATTCGTAGGCGCGCGTCTCGGCCGGATCGTGGATCACCCCACCCGCCCCCAGTGTCGCGACAAGCCGGGCAACGATCCTGTCCTTTCCCGACAGGATACGTGTATCGGGCACGGGCATATCCATGGCTTTCCCCCTATTATTGGTAAGAAAATATAACCAATAATCCCATCTGGCAAGAATTTTTCCAGACCCCTATCTTGCGGCCATGGAATTCATCGACCGCATCGCCCTTTTCTCCCCGCTGGACGCCACCGCCGTGGCGATCTGGGTGCTGACATGGCTGGTTTCCGGCTTCGCGATCGAGCGCGGCCTCGGCCCGCGCTGCCCCTCGGCTTCGGTCCTGATGAAAGACTACCGCCGCGACTGGATGCACGCCATGGCCGGCCGCGACTCGCGCATGTTCGATTCAGGGATTCTGTCGACCCTGCGCCAGGGGACGACCTTTTTCGCATCGGCCTCGATGATCCTTATCGGCAGCGGCCTTGCCCTGATCGGAAACACCGAACGCCTTCTGGGCGTGGCGGAAGACCTGACGCTCAGCACGGCCCCGGCAATCGTGTGGGAAGTGAAGATCCTTGTCGTGCTTCTGTTCGTAACCAACGCCTTTTTGAAATTCGTCTGGTCGCACCGGCTTTTCGGCTACTGCGCTGTTCTGATGGGCGCAGTCCCGAACGACACCGCCGATCCGCAAACCTTCCGCCGCGCCGATCAGGCGGCAAAGATCAACATGACCGCCGCACGCAGTTTCAACCGGGGGCTTCGGGCGCTGTATTTCGCGCTGGGCGGACTGGCGTGGCTTCTGGGCGCGGTGCCCCTGATGCTTGCGACACTGGTGACCGTGCTGGTACTCTTGCGGCGGGAGTTCGCATCCCAGTCCCGGCGGGCATTGCTGCAGCGTTAGCGTCTGCCCTCGCGCAGCCAACCCCCGAGAATCAGACCGGCCGCAAGCAGCAGCATCGCCCAGGCCGGCGCAAGCGGAACCAGTCGCACGTCCTGAACCTGCATGGCATCGCGCGGGGTCACCCCGATCCAGCCCCGCCCGACCGCACTGCGCCCGCTGCGCACCTGCCGCAGATCGGGCATGCCGCCGGAAATACGCCAGACAGCCCCGCGCGTGGCCTTGACCACGGGCTCCAGCGCAGCACCGCTGGCCACAACTTCGGCGAACTCACGCGGGGCGGCCGGGCCAAGGGCCGCGGCGGCCTCCAGATCCCCTTCGCGCAGGCGATAGATACCGGGTTCGGTCGTGTCGAGGCGCACCTCGAAAACCCCCGGTGCGGTCTCCTCCAGCGGCAGGCTCTGACTTTCCCCATCAGGACGGATGACCTCAACCGCCCCCACGGCGCGCGACAGGCTGCGCCGGATGATCTGCAAACCCGTACCGTCCGCCCTGGCGCTCAGGGCTTCTTCTTCCAGATCCGGCTCCTTCATCATCCAGTGGGCGAGGCGGCGCAAAAGCTCCATCTGCGGGCCGCCACCTTCAAAGCCCCTGTCCCACAGCCACGCGTGATCGGAGGCCAAAAGGGCCACGCGCCCCGCGCCGACACGATCCAGTACCAGCAAGGGCTGCGCATCCGGACCGGTCATTACGACCTGCCCGCGGTCGGCGTCCACCTCAACCAGCCGGAACCAGCGCCCCCATTGGCCCTGCTTCAGCCCGGAGGTCACCGGATGGCGCTGGCCCAGATCCGTCACACCGGGCCGAAAGCCCTCCTGCCTCACCCTTGCCGTCGGGATGGCGGGCAGGACAGAGGCCAGTGGCGAACGATAGATCGACTCCGCCCCCGCGTAATCCGGCCCGGCGGAGACGAGAACCGCGCCGCCCTCCTCGACATACCGGGAGACGTTCTCAAGATAGCTTTCCGGCAAAATACCGCGACGGCGATAACGATCGAAGATGATCAGATCGAACTCGTCGATCTTTTCCATAAACAATTCCCGCGTCGGGAAAGCGATCAGCGACAACTCGGTAACGGGCACACCGTCCTGCTTTTCAGGAGGGCGCAGGATGGTGAAATGCACAAGGTCCACGGCGCTGTCGGATTTCAGCAGGTTGCGCCATGTGCGCTCCCCCGGATGGGGAACGCCGGACACCAGAAGCACCCGCAGCCTGTCGCGCACGCCGTTGATCTGCACCACGGCGGCATTGTTGCGCCCCGTCAGTTCGCCCGGCATCTCGGGCAAGGCAAACCGGATGATGTTTTGTCCGGCATGCCCAAGACGCACAGGCACGGGGATGTCGCGCCCCACCGGAACGGACACCACCTTTTCCTCTCCGCCATCGGCACTGATCCGCAGGTCCGCACGGGCAAGCCCGCCGGGCACGGCACCCGTGTCCTCGATGCGCAGGACAAGAGCGATCTCTTCGCCGGGAATGGCAAAAGGCGGGGCATTGCGCACGATCAGCCGGCGGTCCCAATCTTCGGGCCGGCCGGTCAGCAACACGTGCAGGGGGGCAGGCAGTTCGGACAACGGCCCGGCGTCATGCACCTGCCCGTCGGTCAGCACGATCACCCCGGCCAGCCGCCCGCCCGGAATTTCGGCCCGTGCGGCGGAAAGCGCCCCCATCAGCAGCGTACCGTCCTCCCCCGCGCCGGACCGGACAACGCGCAACTCCGTATCCGGCAGGGCGGCGACTTCGCCGCGCAGATGCGCCAGCGCGGTTTCCACCTGTGCGGCCCGGCCCGCAAGACCCTGGCTGGGGCTCTCATCCACAACTGTCAGCACGATGTCGGACAGGGGTGTCCGTTGCTCCTGCCGCAATACCGGACCCGAGAGGGCCACCAGCAACACCCCCGCACCCAAGGCCCGCAGGGGCCAGCCCGCCAGCCCCCGCCATACTGCCACCCCGAGGATTGCAACAATCAGCCCCAGCGTCCCCCACAGCACCGGCCACGGCACGATCGGAGAAAATATCACCCCGTTCATTGCCCCAGCCTCTCCAGCAGCGCGGGCACATGAACCTGATCGGATTTGTAATTCCCGGTCAGGACATACATCACCAGGTTCACCCCGAAGCGATAGGCCATCTCGCGCTGCCGCTCCCCCCCATAGCCGCGACCAACGGGATAGAGCGGCACACCCCGCGCGTCCACCGCCCAGGCGGTGGCCCAGTCGCCGCCGCCGATGACCACCGGGCTGACACCATCGTTGAGCGTGCGGAACGGAATATCCTCGGCCTGCTCTCCTTCCAAAGACGCCACCTCCACCCAGACCGGGGCGGCCGGGTGACGGCCCGGAAAATCCTGCAACAGGTAAAAGGCGCGGGTCAGAACGTGATCCCCCGGCACCGGCTCCAGTGGCGGAATATCCAGCGGTGCCGCGACCTGGCGCAGACGCCGCGCCTCGGGCGAGGCGCCCCCCAGCCCCGCGATATCGGCGTCGCGGGTGTCGAACAGAATCATCCCGCCCCCGCGCAGGTATTGCACCAGCCGTTCATACGCCGCACCCGATGGCAACGGCTGCGACGCCGTCACCGGCCAGTACAGCAGCGGATAAAAAGCCAGTTCATCGGTTTCCGGGTCCACCGCCACGGGCGGGCCGGGCTCCACCGCCGTCCGCAAGGTCAACACCCGCGACAACCCCTCCAGACCGGCGCGGGCGATGTCATCCACACGGGGGTCGCCGGTCCGGACATGCGCCAGCGTAACCTCTGCCGTCGCGGCAACGGCGCCGGCCTCATCGGCACGGGTCTCCACCGGCAAAACGATCGCCAACAGCAGCACCGCCACCCGCAGACGCCCGGTCAGCGCCAATGCCGCCAGAACATCAAGCGCCAAAAGCCCCAGCGCCGCCAGCAACAACGGCCCCTTCAGCGCGCGCTCCGGCCGGGCGTCCCCCTGCTCGACCGGAATCGAGGCCGGCCACCGGGGCGCGGCAATCTCCTGCCCCGGCGCGATCACGTTCAGGGCAATCCGCCGGTCCGGTCCGGCATAAAGCCCAGGCGGCATGCCCGGCCCCGGCCCCTTGGCGAACCGTGCGCCATCCACGCCAGCAAGGGTATCCGTGGCCTCCAGCCCGCCGAACGCCGTCAGCACCTTCTGCGGCACCCAGACCGTGCCCTCCTCCGGCGCTGCCTGCCCCGGTATCGCCGGACGCATGGAAACGACAAGCCGCTCCAGCATCTGCACGAACAGACCTGAAAGCGGCAAGCTCGACCATTCCGCATTGGCGGTGACATGAAACAGCACCACCTGGCCTTGTCCCAGCGCTTTGCGCGTCACCAGCGGCGTGCCGTCGGACAGCGCGGCAAGGGTGCGGCCCGCAAGCTCCGGCCCCGGCTGGGCCAGCACCTGCTGTCGGACCCCGACCTCGTCAGGGACCGGCAGACCATGAAACACCGACCCTTCCGGAAAGGGTTGCAGGCCCCGCGGGGTTCCCCAACTCATCGCTCCGCCAAGGCTGCGCCCCCCCGCGCGCAACGGCACGGGCAGCAGCGGGCCATCCTGCCCCCGCGCGGCAAGGCGCGGCCCGGCAAACCGGACCAGAAGCCCGCCCTGCGTCACCCACGCGGCCAATGCCTCGGCCTCCGTCGGGGCAAACGCGGCAATATCCGCCAGAATGATCACGTCCGGCCCGGCCTGAATGACCTCCGTCAACCGGCCCGACAGCAAATCCGCAGACGGCATGAGCGCCTTTTCAAGGTAGTAGAGCGGCGACAGCAGGCGAAGCCCTTCCCGATCCTCCCGCGCGGCGATCAGGGCCACCTTGCGCCGCTGCAAGCTGTCATCCGCCAGCGCCACCGCCCCGGCAGAGGGAACCCCCGCCAGCGCGAACCGCGCCACCCGGTTGCGAAGCTCCGGCGGGAGGGACAAAACGACTTTCGCCTGCCGCGCACCGGGGGCGAAACGGACAGCGGCATGGGCCAACTCCCGCTCCTGACCGGCCGGATCGACCCCGATGGCACGCAGGTCAGGCGCGTCCGCGCCGGGCCGGGCACGCAGGACGGTCAATGCGATCCCGCCCCCCTCGACCTCAGGCGGGCGGAGCGCGAAAAGCGGGCGCGGGCTTTCATGAACCCGCACATCGCCGCGGGCCTGAAACACGGCCAGGAGACCGGCGCGCTCCGGCGTTTCCAACCCTGCCGACAGCCACAGCGTCTCGAAATCGCCCTCCAGCGCCCGCGCCCAATCCACGGGGGCCTGCCCCGGCATCCACGGCGCGGGGCCGAGCCCCGCAAGACGCGGAAGCCAGCTTTCAGCAGGTTCGAACCGGAAAGGCTCCGCGGGCAGATCCGTCCCCAGCACCACCGCAACCGGGCGGCCAGCCCGAGCCGCCTGTTGCAATTCTGCACGAATACGCTCCTGCCGGCGCGGCCAGTCCCGGGCATCCGCCCAGCCGCCATCGGCATAGATCAGAAGCGGGTCGCGACCTTCCCGCGCAGGCTGCGGATTCACCACCGGGCCGGCGAAACCAAGAATCGCGGCGGCCACGGCCAGCATACGCAGCAACAGCAGCCACCAAGGGGTCGTCGAGGTTTGCGCGGTCTCGTCGGACAGCCCCAAAAGCAACGCGACACCGGGAAAACGCCGGCGCACCGGCGCGGGCGGCACCGCGCGCAACAGCACCCACAGCACCGGCAAGGCCAGCAGTGCCCACAACACCCCCGGCGCACCAAAGGCTATGGGACCAAGGGGCGTCATCCCCGTACCGGCTCCAGGGCCCGATACAACCACAGGAGAGCGGCCAGAGGCGCATCGTCACTGTGATGGCAGGTGGCGTGCCAGCCGACGGACAGGGCAAGCTCCGCCAGTTCGGCCTTGCGCGCGGACAGGCGTGCGCAATAGGGGGCCCGCAATTCGGAAGCCTTCAGCGTTTCGTGGCGCAAATGGCCTGACATGCTTTCGAAAATGGTGCGCCCTTCGAAGGGAAAGGTTTCTTCTGCGGGGTCCAGCACCTGAACGAGCGCGCCCCGAACCCCGCGGTCGGCAGCCTCGGCCAGCGCCGCGCGCAGAGGGGTGAGCGGACCAAGAAAATCGGAAAGGAACACGGCTCGGATATGCGGGCGGGCCCCATCGAGCCCTGGTGTCCCGTGATCCTGTGGCCCGGACTGGGCGGCCAGCGCCTGCGCCAGCCGCATGAGTTGCAGGCCTCCCGATCGCGGCGGCGGGCCGCCAACCAGGCCAACCCGCTCTCCGCCACGCACGAGAAGCACCGCCAGCGCCAGCGCAAGAAGCTGTGCCCGCGCCCTTTTTTCTACCCGGCCGGGCGAGGCAAACCGCATCGCGGCGGACGGATCGACCCAGAGCAGGACGCTCTGCGCCGCCTGCCATTCCCGTTCCCGGACGTAATGAGTATCGGACCGGGCAGAGCGGCGCCAATCGATCCGGTGCGCGGGATCTCCCCCATGGGCGGGACGGTATTGCCAGAATTCGTCCCCTTGCCCCACGCGGCGACGGCCGTGACTGCCCGGCAGCACCGCCTGCGCCAGATGTTCCGCCTCGGCCAGCAAAGGCGGCAGGGGGGCGGCAAGGGTCTCTGCCCCGGTGCGCAGGGCCGGGGCGCTCATGCGGCGGCCTCATCGCGCAGGGTTATTTGGGCGACCTCTGAAATCACGTCTTGCAGGTCATGCTGGGCCCGCGCGGCAAACCCCAGCGCCATGCGATGGCTGAGAACCGGCGCTGCCATCGCGGCGATGTCATCGGTGTCGGGGGCAAGACGCCCCTGCAACAGCGCCCGCGCCCGAACCGACAACATCAGTGCCTGCGCCGCACGCGGCCCCGGCCCCCAGGCCACGGTTTCGCGTACCAGCGCCGGCGCCTCGGAACCCGGTCGACAGGCCCGCACAAGGTCGAGAATCGCGGAAACGACGCTTTCCCCCACCGGCATGCGACGCACCGTGGTCTGGGCGCGCATCAGATCGTCGGGCGTGAAGACGCGGGTCGCGCGGGCCTCCCCCACCCCGGTGGTGGCAAGGAGGATCTCACGCTCGCTTTGCCGGTCGGGATAGGGGACGTCGATCTGCATGAGAAATCGGTCGAGCTGCGCCTCGGGCAGAGGGTAAGTGCCCTCCTGCTCTATGGGGTTCTGCGTGGCCAGCACGTGAAAGGGCGGCGGCAGCGGATGGTCTTGCCCCGCAACGGTAACGGAGCGTTCCTGCATCGCCTGCAGCAACGCCGACTGGGTGCGCGGGCTGGCGCGGTTGATCTCATCGGCCATGAGAAGCTGACAAAAGACCGGACCTTCGAGAAACCGGAACGACCGGCTGCCATCGGCGGCGGTTTCCAGGACCTCGGACCCGAGAATGTCGGTCGGCATCAGGTCCGGCGTGAACTGGATGCGGGCACTCGCGAGCCCCATGACGGTGGAAAGTGTCTCCACCAGCCGTGTCTTACCCATGCCCGGCAGGCCGATCAGCAGCCCATGCCCCCCGCACAGCAGCGTCGCCAGCGTCAGATCCACGACCTGGGCCTGCCCGATGAAACGTGTGGTAATGCTGGCGCGGGTCTCCGCCAGCTTCTCGCCCAGCGCCTCGATCTCCTCCAGCAGGTCGCACTCGGCCATGACAAACCTCCCTCTATGGCTGTATCAGGGTATCAGAGTCACACATCTCCCGCAGCCGAAATGCCCATATGACGAAACAAAGCCCCGTGAAGCCCGATGCAGGCACATTTGCCAAAGCCGCCCGGACCGCCGCGAAATCCGGAGGCCTGCCCCCCGTACATCTTTGGGACCCGCCTTTTTGCGGCGACATGGACATGCGTATCGCCCGTGACGGCACATGGTTCTACCAGGGCACCCCGATCGGACGGGCGCCGCTTGTCAGGTTGTTTTCCACCATCCTGCGTCGCGACGGAGGGGATTACTTCCTCGTGACACCGGTGGAAAAGGTCCGCATCGTTGTGGAGGACGCGCCCTTCGTCGCCATCGATTTCGAGGCCGAAGGCGAAGGCCGCGCCCAGTGCCTGACATTCACGACCAATGTGGGCGACAGGGTGACCGCAGGACCCAAAGCCCCCCTGCGGGTCGCGCGTGACCCGAATACCGGCGAACCCGCGCCTTACGTAACGGTACGCACGAACCTTGAAGCCCTGATCGATCGTAAAAGCTTTTACCGGCTGGTTGAAATCGGCGCCCATGAAAACCACGACGGCGATCGCTGGTTCGGTCTGTGGTCGGGCGGTATGTTCTTTCCGGTGATCCCCTCGCAAGAGATCTGAACCCGGTGCCCATACCTGCCTGCCGGCACGGAGCCGTTCGGCAGGCACGGCCTCGCCATGGCCCCGCAAGGCAAGAGGGCCCGCGGGCCGGAAAGGTCAGCGCGGGTCCGCGCAACCGGAGGCGACGGTTTCCACCTCCAGCGTTGCGTGGGCGATGCCGAATTCCTGTAGAAGAACCCGCTTGAGCCGCGCGGTGAGTGCCGCAAAGCCTGCATCCTCGGCCATCACCACATGGGCCTCAAACGCGGTGCGGTGTTCATCGATCTGCCACAGGTGGAGATGGTGAAGGTCTTCCACCCCGTCCTCCGCCATCAGCCGCGCGCGGACGTCGCCCAGCCCCGGCGCGTCCGGTCCGCCCATCATCAGCATGCGGATCACCGGCCCGATATCCTGCGCCACATGCCACAGAATGTAGACGGCAATGCCCAGCGTCACCAGCGGATCGATCAACCGCCAGTCGTAGATCAGGATCAGCGTGCCCGCCACGATCACCGCGACCGATCCCAGCGCATCCGCCACATTGTGCAGGAAGGCGGCACGGATGTTCACGCTGCTTTTCGACATGGCGTAGGTCAAAAGGGCGGTGATCACATCCACCACCAGCGCGATGGCCGCCACCACCACGACAATCCAGCCGGTCACGCCGGGCGGGTCGACCAGGCGCAGCACGGCCTCGTAAATCAGGTAGAGCGCGATCACGATCAGCGTGGTGTAATTGACCATCGCGGCCACGATTTCAGCACGGTGATACCCGAAGGTCATGCGCGCATCGCTGGGGCGGCGGGCAATGCGGCGGGCCACCAATGCGACGATCAGCGAAATCGCGTCCGAGAAATTATGAATCGCGTCGGCGACAAGCGCAAGCGACCCCGAGACGATCCCCCCCACGATCTGCGCAACCGTGAGCAGCATGTTGACGCCGACCGCCCAGGCAACCCGGCGATCCCCGGCCTCGGGGTCGATATGGTGATGGTGATGATGATGTGCGCCCATACCGGATAGGTGCCCCGACCCGGCGCAAAGCGCAAGCGCCTAGCGGACCACCATCACCGTGCATGGCGCATGGGTGGCCACGTGGCTGGCCGTAGTTCCCAGCAAATAGTCCTGTATCCGGGGGTTTGCGGCCTCCATCACGATCATGTCAGTCTTTTCGTCCTCAGCCAGTTTCACGATCTGACGGTGGACCGACCCCTTGCGGACCACCGGCCGCACGGCAACATCCCCGGCGGGGTTGTTTTTCAGAAATTCCTTCAGCTTTGCGGTCCAGAAGCCCTCTGCATCGCGGATGTTGAGGTTGCGCTCCATTTCCGGGGCGACGGTGGCGGCGATCACCTCGGCCCCGTGCCAGCGGGCAAGGCGCAGGGCCTCCCCATAGGCCGGGTGGGCATGGGCGGCATGGCGCAGGTTCAGCGGGCACAGGATGGTACGGATTTCGCGGGGCATGGGGCCTCCTTTCATAGCCTCACGCGCACCTTAACAGCCGTGCGCCGCCCGCGCACGCCCCGATACGACAGGCCGGGACCCGCAACCGGCAGTCAGTGGGCCTCGGCCCAGCTGGCCCCCTGCCCGGCATCCACTTCCAGCGGAACGTCAAGCCGCACCACCGGCAGGGCTGCGCCCTCCATCACCCTGCGCACGACGGCAACGGTATCTTCGGCGGCGTGTTCCTCCACCTCGAAGATCAGTTCGTCATGGACCTGCAACAGCATCTTCGCCGGCAGGGTGGCGATGGCCTCGGGCATGCGAATCATCGCGCGGCGGATGATATCGGCGGCGGTCCCCTGAATCGGCGCGTTGATGGCGGCACGCCGCGCGAACCCGGCCCGCGGCCCCTTGGCGGCGATCTCCGGCGTGTGGATCCGGCGGCCGAAAAGCGTCTGCACATGGCCATGTTCCTTCGCGAAGGCGATGGTCGCGTCCATGTAGTCCTTGATGCCGGGGAATCGCTCAAAATAGCGGTCAATAAACCCCTGTGCATCGGCGCGCGGAATCCGCAGGTTGCGCGCCAGCCCAAAGCCGGAAATACCGTAGATAACCCCGAAATTGATTGCCTTGGCCTGGCGGCGGATCTCGGGTGTCATCTCCGCCAGCGGTACGCTGAACATCTCCGAAGCCGTCATGGCGTGAATGTCCTGTCCCTGGCGGAAAGCCTCCTTCAGCGCGCCGATCCCGGCGACATGGGCAAGGATGCGCAGCTCGATCTGGCTGTAATCGAGGCTGAGCAACACCTTGCCCTCCTCGGCCACGAAGGCTTCCCGGATACGCCGGCCTTCCTCGCTGCGGACCGGAATATTTTGCAGGTTGGGGTCGGTCGAGGCCAACCGCCCGGTATTCGCCCCGGCAATGACGTAAGACGTATGCACCCGCCCGGTTTCGGGGTTGATGTGGTCTTGCAACGCATCCGTGTAGGTCGATTTCAGCTTGGAAAGCTGCCGCCAGTCCAGCACGCGGGCGGGCAGATCGTGACCCTCGGCGGCGAGGTCTTCCAATATGTCGGCACCGGTGGCATAGGCGCCGGCCTTGCCACGCTGCCCCCCTTGCAGGCCCATCTTGTCGAACAGAATCTCGCCCAGTTGCTTGGGGCTGCCGACATTGAATCTTTCCCCGGCCAGATCATGGATCTCGGCCTCCAGCGCGGCCATTTTCCGCGCAAAGGCATTGGACATGCGGCTGAGCGTGTCACGGTCCACCTTGACGCCGGTCATTTCCATCTTTGCAAGGACCGGCACCAGGGGGCGCTCCATCGTTTCGTAAACGGTGGCGACCTTGCGGTGGTGGAGCCGCGGCTTCAGCAGGTCGGCCAGGCGCAGGGTGATGTCCGCATCCTCGGCGGCGTATTTCACCGCCTCGTCGATGGGCACCAGGTCGAAGGTGATCGCGGATTTGCCCGACCCCAGCAAAGTCTTGATCGGAATCGGCGTGTGGGACAGGTGGCGTTCCGAAAGCGCATCCATCCCATGACCGTGCAACCCGGCATCAAGCGCGTAAGACATCAGCATCGTGTCGTCTATGGGCGCGATGTCGATGCCATGGCGGGCCAGGATCTTGGCGTCGTATTTCATATTCTGGCCGATCTTCATCACCGCCGGGTCTTCCAGCAGTGGCCGGAGCAGGGTCAGCGCGGCCTCCATCTCCATCTGCCCCTCAACCGGCGCTTCCGCGGAGAAGAGATCGTCGCCGCCGGCCTTGTGCGCCAGCGGGATATAACAGGCCTGCCCCGGCGCGGTGGCCAGAGATATCCCCACCAGACCGGCGCGCATCTCATCCAGCCCGGTGGTTTCGGTATCCACCGCCACCCGGCCCAGCGCCCGGGCCCGCGCGATCCACACCTTCAGCGCCCCGGCGTCGCGCACACACTCATAGGCCGAGGGATCTACAGGGCGCGCTTCGGGGTCAGGGTCTGCCTCTGCGGGGCTGGTGTCGGGCAGGGCGGGGGGCTCCGCGCCCAGCTTTTCCGCAATGCGTTTCGTCAGGGTTCGAAATTCCATCTGGCTGAGAAAACCCAGCAACGTCTCCGGGTCCGGCTCACACACTTCCAGATCGTCCAGGGCCACATCCAACGGCATGTTCACATCCAGAAGCACCAGCCTTTTCGAAAGCTCGATCTGGGCGCGGTGCTCTTGCAGGGCCTGGCGGCGCTTGGGCTGTCTGATCTCCGCGGCGCGATCCAGCAGGCTTTCCAGATCGCCGTATTCGTTGATCAGCAGCGCCGCCGTCTTCACCCCGATCCCCGGCGCACCGGGGATGTTGTCCACGCTGTCGCCGGCCAGGGCCTGCACGTCCACCACCCGGTCGGGTCCGACACCAAACTTGGCGTGGACCTCCTCCAGGCCGATCCGGCGGTTCTTCATCGCGTCCAGCATTTCCACGCCACCGCCGACAAGCTGCATCAGATCCTTGTCCGAACTGATGATCGTCACCCGCCCGCCCGCATCGCGCGCACGGGTGGCAAGGGTGGCGATGATGTCGTCGGCTTCGAAACCCTCCTGCTCCAGGCAGGCGATATTAAAGGCGCGGGTGGCCTCTCGCGTCAGGGGAATCTGCGGGCGCAGGTCCTCGGGCATGGCGTCCCGGTTTGCCTTGTACTGATCGTAGAGATCGTTGCGGAAAGTGTGGCTGCCCTTGTCGAACACCACCGCCACATGGGTGGGCGCTTCGGGGCCCCGGGTGTCCTCGACATACTTGTGCAGCATGTTGCAAAAGCCGCTGACCGCCCCCACGGGCAAACCATCGGACTTGCGCGTCAACGGCGGCAGCGCGTGGAAGGCCCGGAAAATGAAGGCCGATCCGTCGATCAGATGCAGGTGGCAGCCCTTGCCGAACGTTCCGCTCATGTCGTCCCCCCTAGGCATATCCGTCCCGGTCTTGCCACGAAGTGCCACGCGCTTCCAGCCGGGAACGGAAAACGCTGCGAAAAACAGCTTGTGTCAAGGAGGGCGGCATCTCAACCTGAACAGGCGTTTTGCGATGGGGACTCCGATGCGCCGCGCTGCCCTGCTTCTGTTTGCGCTCTGTTCCGCCCCGGCCGTGGCGGAGGAACCCTCCCGCACCTGCCCGCTGACCGATGATTCGTCCAACTGCGCACGCATCCTGGCCTGCATCGGAGAACAGGGGCGCCGGTTCAACGGGCGGGCCTTCGGCCGCGGCACGGGACCCTGGCGGGGGAAACGAATGACGGGGCTGTCTGCACCGGCACATGGATAGAGCGCAACAGCCTTGGTGTCGGGCAGGCGGATGTCGCCTGTCACGACGGAATGCGTGCGACAATCCTGTTTTTCTACCGGGACCGCTATACCGACACCGCGCTGGGACAGGGTAAAACCGAAACGGGTATGCGCATTCGCAGCTGGTCGGGGCTGCATGTTCTGGACTATCTGGAGACCGAAACAGGCAAGATGCCAACCCTGCTCTGCGGTCCGATCGAAATCCCGATCACCTGAGGGGCCGGGTCAGTCCCGCGTTGCAAAGCTGTCGTGGACGAATTTCTTGTCGCAATAGCCGCATTCGACATAGCCCTTGTCCTGTGGGATCTGAAGCCACACCCGCGGGTGGCCCAGCCCGGGGCCGCTGCCGTCACAGGCCACGCGCCACTGGCTGACGATCTCGGTTTCAGGGGCGTCTGTCATCGGGGATCTCCGTTTCTTGCCGTGGCGAGGGTGTCGCCTTACGTTGTCCCCCATGATAGCGAGTGGCCCGCCATGGGCAAGCCGCGAAGGAGCACCAATGACCGGCAATGCGATCGAAATCGAGGGCCTGACGAAGACCTACGCCGCGCAGGGCAACCAGCCGCCCAAACACGCGCTCAAGGGCGTGGACCTGACCATCCCCGCCGGGTCCATCTTCGGGCTTCTGGGGCCGAACGGGGCGGGAAAGTCGACGCTGATCAACATTCTCGCCGGGCTGGTCCGCAAGACCTCGGGCAAGGTGCGGATCTGGGGCTTCGACCAGGACGTGAACCCGCGCCAGAGCCGTGCCTCGATCGGGGTGATGCCGCAGGAACTCAACCTCGATCCGTTCTTCACCCCCCGCGCGGCGCTGGAGGTGCAGGCCGGTCTGTACGGCGTCCCGAAATCCCAGCGCGCGACAGACCGCATCCTCAAGGCCATCGGGCTGGAGGACAAGGCCGAGGCCTACGCGCGCTCCCTGTCCGGGGGGATGCGGCGGCGGCTGCTGCTGGGCAAGGCGCTGGTGCACCGGCCGCAGATCCTGGTGCTGGACGAGCCCACCGCCGGGGTGGATATCGAGCTGCGCCAGATGCTGTGGCAGAACGTCCGCCGTCTCAACGAGGAAGGCACGACTATCATCCTGACCACCCATTACCTCGAAGAGGCCGAGGAAATGTGCGACGAAATCGCCATCATCAACCACGGGGAGGTGATCGCCCGCGACACCACTTCGGCACTGATCGGGCGGATGGATGCGAAAACGCTGCTCATTCACCCGCAGGACGCCCTGCCCGCCCTGCCCCCGTTTCCCGCAGGTGTGGAAGCCAGTCACCGCCGCGACGGGGCGCTGGCACTGACCTATCGCCGCCGCGAAATTTCTGCCGGCACGCTGATCGAGATCCTGCGCAACGCCGGCGTCGTCATCCGCGACATCGCCACCGAGGAGCCGGACCTGGAGGACGTGTTCGTTGCGCTGACCTCCAACAAGAGCGAGGCGGCGTGACGCTGATCCTGTTCAACAAACCTTACGGGGTTCTTTCGCAGTTCACCGACACGGCGGGGCGCGAAACACTGACCGATTACATCGACCGCCCCGGCGTCTACCCCGCCGGACGGCTGGACCGCGACAGCGAGGGCCTGTTGCTGCTGACCGATGACGGGCGGTTGCAACACCGCATCGCCAACCCGAAGGCAAAGATGCCCAAGACCTACTGGGCGCAGGTGGAAGGCCTGCCGGGCGAATCGGCCCTGAAGGCCTTGCGGGAGGGCGTGGCGCTCAACGACGGCCCCACACGCCCGGCCAGGGTGCGCCGCATCGCCCCCCCGGCCGGGCTGTGGCCGCGCCAGCCCCCGGTGCGCGTTCGCAAGACCGTCCCGGACTGCTGGGTGGAACTGACGATCACCGAGGGGCGCAACCGGCAGGTACGCCGGATGACAGCCGCCGTGGGCCACCCGACACTGCGCCTGATCCGCGCGCGCGTGGGCCGCTGGAGCCTGGGGGGGGCTCACCCCCGGCGCATGGCGGGATCAGCCCCTCTGAAGCATCCGCCCGAGATGGCGCCCGCCCAGCACATGAACATGCAGGTGCGGAACTTCCTGCACCCCGTCCTGCCCGGCATTGGAGATGACGCGATAGCCCGCCCCGCCTTCGCCCGGCTGCACGCCCAGCATCCTGCACACCTCCCCCACGGTCCGGGTGAAATCGACGATCTCCGCATCGGACGCTTCCAGCGCGAAATGGTCATAACAGACGTAAGGCCCTTTCGGGATGACCAGAACGTGGTGGGGCGCCTGCGCGGAGATGTCGTGGAAAGCCAGCGCGTGTGCGGTCTCCTTTACCTTCTTGCAGGGGATCTCCCCGCGCAGGATCTTCGCGAATACGTTCTGGTCGTCATACGTGTAGGGCATGGGGTCCTCAATCGGCAAAGAGTTGGTCTTTCACGGCGATCCCGGCCGCCTTTTCCCGCGGGATCGAAAGAAAGTCCGCCAGGATATCGGTCTTGGCAATGGCTTCCTGCTGCTGGTGCATCTCGAACAGGTTGGGGAGATCGCTGTCCAGCAGTCGGTCGCTTTCAAAAATAAAATCGTTACGAATACTGGGCAAGAGCCGGGCCATGACCTCCGGAGGGGTTGACGGACCTGCGATCCCGACCCGCCTGGCATGGCCCCTGAGGTATTCGTCGGAAAAATTGCACTGGATATGCAGCACCCGCACGCGGGGCCGTTCCCCGTGCAGATCCTGCAAAAGGTCGATATTCGACGGGTCCATGCAGATCATCAGCTTCCGGCTGTCGTAAAAGTCGAACAGCATTCGCATGAGCGCCCGGCGATGGCGCATACGCTTGCCCACTGTCGTCTCGATCCCGCCCAGGTCCGGCAGACCGGCATCCACCTCGTTGAACAGATACTCTACACCGGGAAGGCCGGTCTCATCGCGGATCTTGCGTACCAGACGCTTGGCCACGTGCCACTTCTTGCAGGTCAGGATCAGCAATTCCCGCCCCTTGCCGAGACTCGTTTCCTTCTCCCAGAAGCGCGGGGCGAACCTCTGCCCGATCCGTCCCCGTCCGCTCAGGAACCGATAAAGGTTGCGCCCCTCATTGGACAGCGCGAAACACGTTTCGCCGCTGGCGTAGAGTGCGCCGAGACGGCGCTTGAGTTCCAGCGCCTCGGGGGAAATCTTGCGGGCAAACAGGAAATCCTGTGCCAAAAGCATGTCATAGTGGTCGTTGTAGAACGTCACCGGCATGCCGTAATCGGAAAACAGCAGAAAGGTCAGGGTGCGGCTGCGAATTTCGCGCGAGGGCACGAGGTGGCGCACCAGTGTCTGGAAAAAGGTCTCATCCGGAATCCATGTCGTGGAAAAGAACCGCAATACGTCGGGCCGCTTGCGGGAGAACTCCAGCACCGCCTCTATGGTGGTCCGGCGCAGGCACCACCACTGGCTGCCGATCATCACCTGGATGTCCCTGGGAATCTCGCGCGTCAGGCCCAGCTTTTTCTGCCACTCCAGCGCCGCATAGAACCGCTTTGGCTGGGTGCGTTCATTGAAGTAGTGGCGGAAGACCAGCCGCTCCTTGCGCAGGCCGGTCTTGATCCAGTCACTGGTAAAGAAATCGAAACTCTCGATAAAGTCGACATCGTGCGCATCAAGGTAGGCATGGGCGTAATCCGCGGATTTGATCGGCATGCAATCGCCCGACAGCATGTAAAAATGCGTGGCCTTCGGAAAAGCTTTCTCGGCCTCTTCCAGCGCGTTCAGCATGGCGCGCACCAGGGACCACTCCCCCCAGCCGCACTTCACCCGCTTTCTGGCGAAAACAACGCCGGGATTGCCGGCCAGCGCGGCTGTGATCCTAGTATAATCTTCGGTTGTGGCGCGGGCATCGAAATGGATCGCCATGTAGTCGCCCGAAGCGGTCAGCCGCTCGGCCTGCCGGACGATGGACTCGGGATCTTTATGGCAAAGGAGGATGTAGGCTATGCGGGCCATGACGCCTTATTCGTTTCAGTTTCGCATTTCAGTTTCGCATATTGCCGTTGACACTGAGGGTCTGTGACGTTGAAAAACCTCTAACATCGCTTTCTAGAGATAATGCGCGCCAAAGCAATGGCCCGCCAGGGTGAGGAGTAATTTTATGGGGTTTCCCGGCACATGGATGACCGAAAGCGAAAGCATGGTTTATCGCGTCGTGCCCAAATGCGCCTGCTCGACGATCGGACAGATCATGTTCTATTCCGACCACGGAAACTATTTCGACGGCGACGTTCATGACGCAACCGGCGGCCTGCACAAATGGGCGCTGGAAGAAAGCCATGACCCCATTTCCCGCGCGGTGAAGGAGCATTCCTCCTTCGCTTTTACCTGCGTACGCAACCCCTATACGCGGATTCTTTCGTCTTTTTTCGACAAGATTTGCGGCATCCAGCGTAACGGCAAACGTTACCGCGGCAAGCTGGTGCCGCTGCTGATTCAGAAATATGGCATCGAGGTCGGCGGGGACGACGGCAAGGAAGAGTTCGACCAGGTTCAGAGCTTTCGCCGCTTTCTTCTGTTCGCACGCGACACGATTCGCTGGCGCCGCCCGATGGAACCGGACATCCACTGGTCCGCAATGTCGGGACATATCTCGACCTTCATCGTGAATGGCGGGCGCTACGACCACATCTTCTTCACCGAGACATTCAAAGACGGCATGCAGAAAGTTCTGGATTCCGTTGAAACACGGTACCCCGTCAAGCTGGACGAGGTGCCGCGTTTCAACGAATCCGAAGGCCACGGCCCCAAGCGCGCCCATCCGGTCGAGGCCTATTTCGACGACATCTCGATGCACCTCGTCTACGAAATCTACAAACGCGATTTCGACCTGTTCAAATACGATTTCGAAAATCCCGGCAACAAACTGCCCGTCGGTGAGATCGACCTCGACGAGGTGCACGCCAAACTGGGGGACTGACAGGGCCGCCCCCTCAGATCAACCCGTGTTCCCGGAAAAGGACTCTCAGGTCGGTTTCGGCCCGGGCGCCGATGTGACCGATGATCTCGCTCGCGGCCACGCACCCCATGCGGCCGCTGACCCCCAGGTCATTCCCCTGGGTCAGCCCCCACAAGAAAGCCCCGGCAAACAAGTCCCCAGCGCCGGTAGCATCCACGATTCGCGTCGGCACCGCAGGCGCGTGCCAGCGTTGACCTTCGGACAGGATATGCGCGCCCTTCTCGCTGTCGGTACAGGCGACAATGTCGATTTCCGCCGCCGCGCGGCTGAGCGCCTCATCGAAATCCCCGGTCTCGTACATCGATAAAATCTCCGCCCGGTTGGCGAACAGCAGGTCCACGTCCGAGCGGATCATGCGGCGAAAAGCGTCGCGGTGACGCTCCACGCAGAACGGGTCCGACAAGGTCAGCGCCACGCGCCCGCCGGCAGCTCTGGCCGCACCTATGGCCCTGGCGAAGGCCTCATGGCTTTCGGGGCCGTCGAAACGGTAGCCCTCAAGATAGATCCATTCCGCGCCGGCGATCTGGCGTTCGTCGATATCGGAGGGGGAGAGATGTTCGGTCACACCCAGGTAGGTGTTCATCGACCGCTCTCCATCGGGGGTGACAAGGACGATGCACCGCCCGGTTTCTCCCGGCGTTTCGGCCGGGGCCGGGGGGGTGTCGTATTCGGCGCCCTGCGCACGCAGGTCATGGGCGAAGATGCGGCCAAGCTGGTCGTCCTTGACCTTGCCGACATAGGCCGTGCGCCCGCCCAGATGGGCGATGCCGGCAATCGTGTTCGCCGCCGAACCGCCGGAGATTTCCTGCGCCGGGCCGACCCGGTCATAAAGCTGCACCGACCGTTCCATGTCGATGAGTTGCATGATGCCTTTCTCAATGCCGTTCTGCTCCAGAAAGGCGTCGTCGGCATGGGCCAGGACATCGACGATGGCATTGCCGATGCCGACAACATGATAGGGTTTGGTCATATGTTCTTTTCCTCGAAAGGGCACAGGTCCCGGATCAGGCAGGCGGCGCATTGGGGTTTGCGCGCCTTGCAGGTATAGCGTCCGTGCAGGATCAGCCAATGATGGGCGTGGCGCTGAAACTCGGCGGGGATATTGTCCTCGATGGCGCGTTCGACCCCGGTGACGTCCTTGCCGGGCGCAATCCCGGTGCGGTTTCCGACCCGGAAGATGTGGGTGTCCACTGCCTGGGCGGGCAGACCCCACCACATGTTCAGCACCACGTTCGCCGTCTTGCGCCCCACCCCCGGCAACGCCTGCAACGCCGCGCGGGAAGACGGCACCTCGCCGCCATAAAGCTCCATCAGCATTTGGCTGAGCTTCATGACGTTCTTCGCCTTGTTGCGGTAAAGGCCGATCGTCCTGATATGCGCGATCAGCCCCTCTTCCCCCAGCGCCACCATCTTTTCCGGTGTATCGGCAACCGCGAAAAGCCCCCGCGTCGCCTTGTTGACACCCGCATCCGTGGCCTGCGCGCTCAGCGCCACCGCAACCAGCAGGGTATAGGCGTTCACATGTTCCAGCTCGCCCCTGGGTTCGGGCTCGGCGGCTTGGAAACGGGTAAAGATCTCATGGATCGTAAGGTAATCGAGCTGCGCAGCCATGAAAGCGGTATGCCTCGCCGGAGCGCCGGGGGCAAGCCCGACCTTTTCGCGCAGCTTTCGGGTCGCACGGGGAAAGCGGCCCGCCTATGATCGCACCGGAGGAGATCGCCATGACCGACCCCGAAAGCGGCTACCATTACGCCATCGTCCGCCGCGCGATCGAAAGGATCGACACCGCAGGCGCGCCGCTGCACCTGCAAGACCTGGCTGCGGAGCTCAACATGAGCCCCGCCCATTTTCAGCGGCTTTTCAGCCGGTGGGTCGGTGTCAGCCCGAAACGCTATCAGCAATACCTGGCCCTGGACTACGCCCGCACCCTGCTGCGCGAACGGTTCACCACCCTGGACACCGCCCATGCGCTGGCGTTGTCGGGTTCAGGGCGACTGCATGATTTGTTCGTGCGGTGGGAGGCCATGACACCGGGGGACTACGCCCGCAAGGGCGCCGGGCTGGAAATCCGCTACGGCTTTTTCCCCAGCCCGTTCGGAGAGGTGCTGGCCATGGCGACACCGCGCGGGCTGTGCGGGCTGGCCTTCACGGCCGAAACGGGCCGCAACGCCGCATTTGCAGACATGCGCGCCCGCTGGCCCCACGCCCGGTTCAGCGAAGACCCGGCGGCACTTGCCCACACCGTTGCCGCGGTCTTCCGCAGGCAGGGACAGGCGCATCTACACCTGATCGGCGCCCCTTTCCAGATCAAGGTATGGGAAGCCCTGATGGCCATCCCCTCGGGCCACGTCACCACCTATTCGGAAATCGCCCGCGCCATCGGCCAGCCCCGCGCCGTGCGCGCCGTGGGCACCGCCGTCGGCCGCAACCCCGTCAGCTGGCTGATCCCCTGCCACAGGGCCCTGCGCAAATCCGGCGGGCTGGGGGGATATCACTGGGGGCTGCCCGTCAAACGCGCAATGCTGGCCTGGGAAAGCGCGCGCGAAAACCCGCCGACCGGACCCGCCTTAAGGCAAGAGTAACACAGACGTGAAAAACTGCCTGTAATGTTGTGCTATCAAGGCCCAAACAAACCAAGAGGCATTCAATGATCGCTATTCGAGCACGCACTTTTCTTCTTCTGTCCGCGGGCCTGCTGGCGCTGACCGCATGCACCGCGACCGATGTCCCCACCGACGATCCGAACCAGCGCACCAAGGAAGGCGCCGTCGTGGGCGGCGTTCTTGGGGCCATTACCGGCGTCGTGGCCGGCGACGATTCCGACGAACGCCTGCGCGGCGCGGTGATCGGGGGCGCGCTTGGCGCGGCCGCTGGCGGGGTGATCGGCAACCAGCTGGACAAACAGGCCGCCGAACTGCGCCGCAACTTCGGCGATGACGGCATTCGCGTGGTCAATACCGGCAACGAACTGGTCGTCACGATGCCGCAGGACATTCTGTTCGCCACCGACAGCGCCGCCGTGCGCTACGATCAGCGCCGCGACCTGCTGGTGCTGGCCGACAGCCTGCGCGATTACCCCAACACCACCGTCGATATCATCGGCCATACCGACAACACCGGCAGTTCCGCCTATAATCAGGATCTTTCGGTCCGGCGGGCATCTTCCGTGGCGGGCGTTCTTCGCGAAGCCGGGGTGTCCGGGAACCGCATCCGCGCCTATGGCCGGGGGGAGGATCAGCCCGTCGCCTCAAACCTCACGCCACAGGGCCGTGCACAAAACCGCCGGGTGGAGATCGTCATTACACCGACCGGACGGTCCTGACCTCCGGCCGGGCCACCGGCCCGGCCTTTCCCATTGCCCCCCGGACCCAGCGGTCATATATTTTGACCAAACCGGGGGGATACATGCCTTTCCAGAAAATTCAGGCGGAAAAACTATCGCACGCGGTCGTGCGCCAGGTGGAACTGTTGGTCTTGCGCGGCATCCTGCGCCCTGGAGAACGCCTGCCGCCGGAACGGGAACTGGCCGAAACACTCGGGGTGTCCCGCCCGTCCCTGCGCGAAGCGATCGCCGAGTTACAGGCCCGTGGCCTGCTGGAGGCACGCGCGGGGGCAGGAATTTTTGTGGCCGATGTGCTGGGCTCGGCCTTTTCGCCGGCACTCGTGCAGCTTTTCGCAACCCATGACGAAGCCATATTCGACTACGTCGCCTTTCGCCGTGACATGGAGGCGCTGGCCGCCGAACGGGCTGCGCGCCTTGGCTCAACGACCGATCTCAAGGTCATCGACGCCGTGTTCCACAAGATGGAAGACGCCCACACCAAACGCGCCCCTGCCGAGGAGGCACGGTTCGATGCGGAATTTCACCTTGCCATCGTCGAAGCCGCCCACAACGTGGTAATGGTGCATGTGATGCGGTCGATGTATGATCTGCTGCGCGAAGGCGTGTTCTACAACCGCAAGATCATGTTTCGTCAGCGCACGACCCGTGAAAGCCTGCTCGATCAACATCGCGCAATCAATGACGGGATTCAGTCCCGAAAACCGGACGCAGCCCGCGCCGCTGTGGAGCGGCATCTCGATTACGTGAAAGACACTCTGTCCGACCACCTGCTGTCGGAACGCCACGAACGCATTGCCCGCCAGCGGCTGGAACGCCAGCAAAGCCGGCCATGAAAAACCCGGCCCATGGCCGGGTTTTTGGATGCACCCGCCTCAAGAATCAGTGCAGCTTGGCGTCGACCTCGGCAATGGCCGTGTCGACCAACTTGTCCGCGTGCTGCGCGGTCATCTGCCTGGCAATCATGTCCCGCGCGGCGGCGATGGCCACATGAACGGCACGATCCTGCACCTCTTTCACGGCCCCGGCCTTGGCGGACTCGATCTGGTCGTCAGCGGCGGCAAGGCGGCGCGCAATCGCAACCTCGAGATCCTGCTTGGCCTTTGCCGCAGCGGCCTCAGCCTCGGACTTCGCGGTCTCGACGATACGTTCGGCCTGCTCCTGCACTTCTTTATGCTTGCGCTCATAAGAGGCCAGCACGGTCTGGGCCTCTTCGCGCAGGGCACGCGCCTCGTCCAGGTCCGCCTTGATCCCCTCGGCCCGCTTGTCCAGCATGGCCATCAGCTTTCCGGGAACCTTGAGATAAACCAGTACCGCAACGAAGGCGAGGAACGAGATCAGCACCACGAAATTGGTGTTGAAAAGCGAGAAGAACGGTCCTGAAGCGGCAAGCGCCGGGCTGGCGACAAGAACGAAAACGAGCGAGAGCTTCTTCATCGTCTTACCCTTTCAGCTTCGACTGGACCGCGGCGTCCACGGTCGCGGCATCCGCGCTAAAGCCCATGGCAGCCACAATCTCACGTGCGGTGTCTCGGGCGACCTCGGTCACGCTTTCCATCGCGCCGGCGCGGATTTCGGCAATTGCCTTCTCGGCCTCGGCGGATCGGGCGGCAATCTCTGCATCGGCCTTTGCGGTCGCGGCGTCGAGGTCCGCCTGAATTTCGGCGCGGGCTTCCCCGACGATGCGCTGGGCTTCGGCGCGGGCATCGGCCAGCGCCTTTTCATAGGCGCGCTCAGCCTCCTGGGCGCGGAGCTTCAGCTCTTCGGCGGCGGCAATGTTGTTGGAAATCGTCCCCTGACGCTCGGCCAGAACCGCGCCGATACGCGGCAGCGCAATGCGCGACAAAACGAAATAGATCACGACAAGCGTGACGACGAGCCAGAAGATCTGGTTCGGAAAGGTCGCGAAGTCGAGCTGCGGCATGCCAACGGCTTCGGTGGCGTGCGCGGTGCCTTCGGCGGCGTGCGTTTGTGATGCCATGTCGTCCTCCTGGAACCCCGGAATACACCGGGTGGGGCCAGCGGCGCCCACCCGGCCGTAAGGATCGGATCAGGGGATCAGACGGCGAACATCAGCAGAAGCGCAACGAGGAACGAGAAGATCCCCAGGGCTTCGGCAAACGCGATACCGATGAACATGGTCGCGGTCTGCGACGCCGCGGCGGAGGGGTTGCGCAGCGCGCCCGAGATGTAGTTGCCAACGACGTGGCCCACACCAACGGCGGCCCCACCCATGCCGGTACAGGCCAGACCGGCACCGATGTAAGCACCCATTTGAACGATATCGCCTTCCATGTCGATGTCTCCTTACGTTGGAAGTGGCAATCAGATTGAATTCAGGTCAGTGGTGCGGATGCAGCGCATCCCGCAGGTAGACGCAGGTCAGGATCGCGAAGACATAGGCCTGGATGAAGGACACCAGCGTCTCCAGCGCGTAAACGGCAGTTATGGCCGCGAGCGGGAAAATCGCACCCACGCCCAGCACCCCGGCAAAGCCTGCGAAAACCTTGATCACGGCGTGTCCGGCCATCATGTTGCCGGCCAGTCGGATGGAGTGGCTGACAGGCCGCACGAAATAGGAAATCACCTCGATGATGGCGAGGATCGGGCGCAGCACCAGCGGGGCGGAACTGATCCAGAACAGGCTGAGAAAGCCAACCCCGTGCTTGACGATCCCAAGGATCGTCACGGCAAAGAACACCGCCAGCGCCATCGTGGCCGTCACGGCGATATGCGAGGTGGTGGTGAAACTCATCGGAACCAGGCCAAGGAAGTTGGCAAACAGGATGAACATGAACAGCGTCATGATGTAGGGGAAGTATTTGAGGCCATCCTTGCCAGCCACGTCTTCCACCATCTTGTAGACGAACCCGTAAGCGAGTTCCGCGACCGACTGCACGCGGGAGGGCACGATCGCCCGGCCGCGGGTGCCGATCACCAGCAGAAGAACGACGCACAGCACCGCCAGCGCCATCCACAGGGTCACGTTGGTGGGGGTGTACCAGTGGATCGTGTCGCCGCCGAAGAGGGGTTTCACGATGAACTGGTCCATCGGGTGAATTTGCAAACCGCCGGTCGCTTCTTCGCTCGCCACGTTTCAGTCCCTCGTTTCATCCGCGGCCGCGGCCGCCTGTTGCGCCTGGGCCTCTTTCGCGGATCGCATCATGACACGCACGCCCGCCGCAAAGCCCAGCAATATGAACAGCACCAGAAACAGAGGCAGGGTCCCCATCCAGAGATCCAGCGTGTAGCCGATGCCGAAGCCGATCATCAGACCGGCTACAAGCTCTATCACCATCCGCCACGCCAGCTGGGCCTGGGAATAGTGTTCGTCCTGATGCGCCTTCGCTGCCGCCTGATCCGTCTTTTTGAGGTTCGAAATCCGCCGTTCAAGCCGCGCGAGGCGCTCTTTCTCCGCCGGGTCGATCATTCAGGAAGGTCCTCAGAACAGTCGCCGCGAAGGTAGAAATACCCGCGCCCCGAGTCAAGCTGGCTCTTTGCTGTACAACACGTTGTTTATAAAAGAAATTTAAAATTCATGCCGCCTGTGGCACCGCCACCCGCGCGTCTTTTCATATTCAACCGGACGGTTGACGATTGCGCCGTCGTGCCGCAAAGCTGCCGCCATGGAAAGCCCCCTTGATACCGTCTTTGCCGCGCTGGCCGACCCGACCCGCCGGACGATCCTTGCCATGCTGCTGGAAGACGACATGGCCGTGACCGATGTGGCCGATCCTTTCGAGATTTCCCTGGCCGCGGTGTCCAAGCACCTGGCAATCCTCACCCGCGCGGGGTTGATCAGCCAGGAAAAGCGCGGGCGGGTAAAGTGGTGCAAGCTGGAACCCGACTCCCTGCGCGAGGCCTCGGTCTGGATGCAGGGCTTTGGCCAGTTCGAGCCGGTCAACCTTGACGCCTTTGAGAGGTTCCTGGAGGCCGAACTCCGCGAGGACGAGACCTAACCCTCGTTCTTCAGCAGCATCAGAAGCGCCACAACCGTCAGCGCCACCCCCACCAGCGCCAGCCCCGGCGGGGCGCCGTGGCCCAGCGCCAGTTCCCACCCGATAACCCAGCTTGGCGTCAGGTAGGTATAGGCCATCACCTTGGCCGAGGGCAGCCGCAGCGCCGCGTATTGCAGAAGCACGAAGGTCAGCGCGCTGGTGAACAGCGCCAGGTACAGCGTCACCGCCCAGACCAGTGGCGGCAGATGCGCCCAGTCGGTGGCCAGAATCGCGGGCAGGCCATAAAGCGTCAACATGATCAGGGCGGCCATCATCATCCCGAAGGTGAACACCAGCGCGGGCTCACCCCGGTTCAGCTTGCGCACCAGGGCCGGGTAGGCCGCATGAGCAAGACAGCCGATGAAATAGACGGCCTCCCCGCGCCCCAGGTCGAACGCCGCCAGGGCTGCCGGGTCACCGCGAAAAATCACCCACAACGCCCCGCCCCCGCCGATGCCCAGCGCCAGCGCCATGCGTGCCGTGGTCACCTGTCGCAGCAGCAGCCAGCCGAATCCCGCCGCCATGACCGGCGTCAGGGTGAAAATGGCCGCGGCAGAAACCGGCAGCGCGGTCTTGAGCCCCTCGAACATCAGTACGAAGTAAGCCCCGAAAATACCGCCGAGGATGAAAAACCGCCACGGAGCGCGGAACTGGCGCGCGTGCAGCCCCGGCCCCAGCGCCGCCGCCGCGCCGATCACCACCCCCGCGATCGCAAAGCGCACGACGGTCAGCGCGACCGGGTCGATCCGGTTTGCGATCAGGCTTCCGAAGCTGAACGATCCGGCCACGAGGGCCGAAAATGTCAGCATCGCAAGGTGCCCCCCTGCGGTGCGGCTCAGGGCCATGTCCTGGCGGCTTCCTTGAGGCGTGTGGTAAAACCATGAACCTTGGCCGTGCGGTGCAGGTCCACATGGGTAACGAGCCACAGCGACACGTCCCATTCCTTTTGCGGCGGGAGAACCTGCACGAGATCCGGGTCGTCCCGGGCCAGCCACAACGGCACGAAGCCCAGCCCGGCCCCTGCCTGGATCGCCTCGATCGTGCTGCGGATACTGCTGGCCCGGAACACGAGGCTCTCCGCAGGCTGGGTATCGCGCAGCCAGCGGAAAAACGGCGCGCGGTGCGCATCGTCCGTGGGCCCGACAAAACTGTGGCCCGTCAGATCCCCTTGTGGCATTCCATGTGCGCGCAGATAGCTGCGGTGGGCGTAAAGCCCGCTGCGCTGGACATAGAGCTTCTGCACGATGTTGTCCGGTTCGTCCGGCTCCCCCCCGGCCCGCACCGCGACATGGGCCTCGCCATATTCCAGTCGCAGCACCCGCTGATCCGCCAGAAGGCGCACGGACAGTTCCGGGTGTTCGGCCCGAAACGCCGTCAGCACCGGCATGAGCAGCGGCGCAAGAGGATCGACCGTCGTTACCGCCAGTTCCCCCGTCACCGCCGCACCCTTGCCACGCATGCGCCCCACCAACTGATCGAACTGATCGGCCGTGACCTGCGCCACCTTCAGCAGATCCTGCCCGGCCTCGGTCGGGGTGTAGCCGCGGGCATGGCGCTGAAACAGTTTTACGCCAAGCCGTTCCTCCAGGGAGTCGACATGGCGGATGACGGTGGCATGATGCACGCCCATCTCTGCCGCCGCGCCGCTGACGGTCCCAATCCGTGCCACCTGATAGGCGGTACGGATTTCATCCCAGTTGTCCAGGCCCATGCGGTTTCGCTTTCCTTGCCCCAAGGGTGACTTTTGCCAAGTGCCACGGGCCGGTGCAAGCCTGTTGACTCAGATCGGGAAACATGGCTTAAGCAGCGCGATATCCGGAAAGGCACAGACCTTCCGGTCCTGTCCTGTACAGGATCGCCACCCGTCAGCGAGGTTTCGCCCGCGGGTGCCATACGCGTTTGGCAGATTGCCGCGCTGACAGATCGCCCGCCCCGCCCGACACTGGGGCAACGCTAACGGCACGAAGGAGGCCAGGCCATGTTCGAAAGTCTTTCCGACCGCCTCTCCGGCGTTTTCGACCGGCTGACCAAGCAGGGCGCCCTGTCAGAGGATGACGTGAAAACTGCCCTGCGCGAGGTGCGCGTGGCCCTTCTGGAGGCGGACGTTTCCCTGCCCGTGGCACGGGAATTCGTAAGCGCGGTGCAGGAGAAGGCCACCGGGCAGGCGGTGACGAAATCCGTCACCCCCGGCCAGCAGGTGGTAAAAATCGTCCATGACGAACTGGTCAAGGTTCTCACCGGCGAGGGTGAGCCGGGCGCGCTGAAGGTGGACAACCCGCCCGCCCCCATTCTGATGGTCGGGCTTCAGGGGGGTGGCAAGACGACCACCACCGCCAAGCTGGCCCTGCGCCTGAAAGAGGTCAACGGCAAGCGGGTGCTGATGGCCTCGCTCGACGTGAACCGCCCCGCTGCGATGGAACAACTGGCAATCCTTGGCCGCCAGATCGAAGTCGATACCCTGCCGATCGTCCCCGGCCAGAACCCCGTTGAGATTGCCAGGCGCGCCAAACAGCAGGCGACCATGGGCGGTTACGATGTCTACATGCTGGACACTGCCGGACGCCTGTCCATCGACGACGCGCTGATGGCCGAGGTCGAGGCCGTGCGCGACGTCACCGCGCCGCGCGAAACGCTTCTGGTGGTGGATGGGCTGACCGGCCAGGACGCCGTTCACACCGCCGAGAATTTCGATGCCCGGATCGGCATCAGCGGCGTGATCCTGACCCGGATGGACGGCGACGGGCGCGGCGGGGCGGCCTTGTCGATGCGCAAGGTCACCGGCAAGCCGATCAAGTATGTGGGTCTTGGCGAAAAACTCGACGCGATCGAAGAGTTCCACCCCGAGCGCATCGCCGGACGCATCCTTGGCATGGGCGACATCGTCAGCCTGGTGGAAAAGGCCCAGGCCACGCTGGAGGCCGAGCAGGCCGAGCGCATGATGAAGCGTTTCCAGAAGGGCCAGTTCAACATGAACGACCTCAAATCCCAGCTTGAACAGATGCTCAAGATGGGCGGTATGGAAGGCATCATGGGCATGATGCCCGGCATGGGCAAGATGGCCAGGCAGATGGAACAGGCCGGCTTCGACGATTCGGTCCTGCGCCGCCAGATCGCGCTGATCAACTCCATGACCCGGCGCGAGCGCGCCAACCCGCAGATCCTACAGGCAAGCCGCAAAAAACGGATCGCCAAGGGCGCCGGGCTGGACGTGAGCGAACTGAACAAATTGCTTAAAATGCAGCGGCAAATGTCGGACATGATGAAGAAGCTCGGCAAGAAAGGCGGCCGTGCCATGCTGAAGAAGGCGATGGGCGGGATGCTCGGCAAGAGCGGGATGCCCGACATGGACCCCAGGGCGATGGAAGACGCCGCGCGCAAGATGGGCGGCATGCCCGGACTGGGCGGGGGGCTGCCGCCGCTCAGCGGGCTGGACAGGAAAAAATGACCCTGCACCGCGCCCTTCCCATTCCCACCCTTCGGACCGCACGGCTGACCCTGCGCGTACCCGGACCGCGTGACGTCACCGCCATGGCACGGTTTTACGCGTCGGCGCGGTCGTCCTTCGTGGGCGGCCCGAAGGACCCCGAGGGGGCGTGGCGCCAACTGGCCACCGAAATCGGTCACTGGACGCTGCGCGGCTATGGCCGGTGGATGGTCGACCTTGCCGACACCGCGCAAACCTGCGGAATCGTCGGCCTGTGGAACCCCGAAGGCTGGCCGGAACCGGAGATCGGCTGGGATTTGTTCGACGGGTTCGAGGGGCACGGCTACGCGACCGAAGCCGCCCTTGCCACACGCGATTACGCCTACGGCACGCTGGGCTGGTCTACGGTGATCTCGCTGGTAAATCCGCAAAACACCGCCTCGGCGCGCGTCTGCGCGCGCATGGGCGCGGTCAGGGAAGGGCAGGTCAGCAGGCCCCATCTCGGCACGCTGGACGTCTACCGCCATCCCGCACCGGGGGGCGCCTGATGTCCATCCCCACCCTGGAAACCGCCCGCCTGATCCTGCGCGCGCCCGCACCGCGGGACTACCCCGGATTCGAGGCCACCTTCACCTCCTATCGGGCGCGCTTCATGGGGGGACCGCTGAGCGAATACGAGAGCTGGATGCTCTACGCCGCCGAGATCGGCCACTGGAAGATCCATGGTTTCGGCATGTGGGTGATCGCCGACCGCACCAGCGGCGAAAGCTGCGGTATGGCCGGGGGCTGGTTTCCAAAAGGCTGGCCCGAGCGCGAGATCGCCTGGATGATCTGGCCCGGCGCCGAAGGGCGCGGCATCGCACTGGAAGCCACCCACGCTGCCCGCGCGTGGCTCTATGACCGGATGGGCTGGGACACGGCGGTGACCTATCTCGACCCGAAGAATATCCGCTCGGTCCAGTTGGCCGAACGGCTGGGAGCCCGCCCGGACCCGGATGCGCCCACCGTGGACAGCCACGACATCGTCTACCGCCATCCCGGCCCCGCGGCCCTGCGCGGCAGCCAGCTTGCCGATGGGATCGCGATGGAGAACAGCACTGCAAAGGCTCTTTTCGGAACGGGAGGCCGGATTGACTGACGCCGCACGCGCCGCAGAAATTCTGAAGGAACATCGCGACAGCATCGACCGGCTGGACGCGATCCTTGTCTATACGCTGGGGGAACGCTTCAAGCACACCCAGGCGGTGGGCAAGCTGAAGGCGGAGCACGACCTTCCGCCCTCTGATCCGGAACGGGAAGCCCGCCAGATCGCCCGGCTGGAAGATCTGGCCCGGCGGGCCGACCTCGACCCGGAATTCGCCCGGAAATTCCTGAGCTTCATCATACAGGAAGTGATCCGGCATCACATCGAACATCAAAGATAGGCAAACCGCCGAACCCAAACCCAAGGAGAGAACCAATGGCACTGAAAATCCGTCTGGCCCGTGGAGGGTCCAAGAAACGCCCCTTCTACCGCATCGTGGCAACCGACTCGCGCATGCCGCGCGACGGGCGCTTCATCGAACGTCTGGGCACTTACAACCCGCTGCTGCCCAAAGACAGCGAAGAACGCGTGAAAATGGACGTCGAGCGCGTCAAGCACTGGCTGTCTCAGGGCGCACAGCCCACCGACCGCATTTCCCGCATGCTGGAAACCGCGGGCTTGCTGGAGAAGAAGACCCGCAGCAACCCCAGCAAGGGTGCGCCCGGGACCAAGGCCAAAGAACGTGCCGAAGCCAGGGCGGCGAAGGCGGCCGAGGCCGGGAACGGCGCAGAATAAGCCGTGTCCGGGGACACACATATCTTTCCCGCCGCCTTCCGCAACGACCTAACGGAACTGATGCGCTGGCGGCGGGATGTGCGCCATTTCCGCACCGCCCCGGTGGACGAAACCGTGCTGGCACGATGCCTGGAGTCCTTCCGCCTTGCCCCTTCGGTCGGCCTGTCGGAGCCGTGGCGGATTTTGCGGGTCGAAAGCGCCAGCGCCCGCAAGGCCGCGCGGGAAAACTTCGAGGCCGCCAATGCCCGGGCCCTTGCCGGCTATGCCGGTAAGAAAGCCGCGCTTTACCCGAAACTGAAGCTTTCCGGTATGGATCGCGCGCCGGTGCAACTGGCGATCTACTGCGATGACGCCACCGTGCAGGGCAGCGGCCTTGGGGCGGCCACCATGCCCGAGATGCGCCGTTACTCGGTGGTGGCGGCAATCTCGATGTTCTGGCTGGCGCTGAGGGCCGAGGGCCTTGGGCTTGGCTGGGTCTCGATACTGGACCCGGACCGGCTGAGCCGGGATCTGGATGTGCCTGACAATTGGACGCTGGTGGCGTATCTTTGCATCGGCTGGCCCGAAGCGGTGCGCGACAGCCCCGAGCTGGAAGAAATCGGCTGGGAGAAGCGCGCACCGGGCCTGTGGATGGAAACCCGCTAGGGGGGACGCAAAATGGCCGAACGGGTCTGTGTAGGGGCGATCACCGGCGCATTCGGTGTGCGGGGGGAGGTGCGGCTGAAAAGTTTTTGCGCCACGCCTGAGGCCATCGCCGACTATGCCCCGCTGTACACACCCGAAGGGCGCGGCTTTTCCCTTCGGCTGACGCGCCCGGTGAAAGGCGGCTTTGCGGCCCGCCTTTCCGGCGTGGACAGCAAGGACGCCGCCGACGCTCTGCGCGGCATCCGGCTTTATGCCGGCCGCGAGGTCCTTCCGGCCCTGCCCGAGGACGAATTTTACCACACCGACCTGATCGGGCTGGAGGTGATCGACACCGGCGGCGTCCGGCTTGGCGAGGTCCGGGCGGTCCACGATCATGGCGCCGGGGATCTGCTTGAGATCCATGGCCCCGGCCTCGGATCCACCGTATTGCTGCCGTTCACGAATGACTGCGTTCCCACCGTGGACCTTGCGGCGGGGCGTCTCATTGCCGACCCGCCGGAAGGGTTGTTTGGCTAATCGAAATATCTCTGCACGAGGCCTTCAATGCCCAAAACACTCGCAACAACTTCCTACGCCCTGCTTCTGGCGGGGGCCGCCCTCGCGGGGTTGTCCGCCCACCCCGCCTGGGCAATCCTTGTCATCGCCGCGCTGGCAACCGTGTCCCGTGTCTACGACCCGCGCACCCGGCTGATCCGCACCCGTGAAGGCCGCAGCCTGCTTCAGGTCCTGCCCGGCATGGTGCTGAACCAGTTGATCTGGGTAAACCTCGCCTTTCTCGTCGGTCTAGGGATAAGCCGCCTTTTCGGAGCCCTGCCGCTGCCGGTCTTGCTGCCGCTGGTGGTTTCGGCGCTGGGCCTGACCGCCGGGCTGGTCTTGGCGGCGATGTCGTCGCGCAACGGCAGATAAGGTGCCCGCTGCAAGATCCCACGGGCGTTTGTCGATCAACGCCTCCGCGCACCCACGCGACCTGACGGGCCGCCCGCGCGTGAAAGGCGCCTGGACGGCGCGTGTCATCACCCTGTTTCCCGAAACGTTTCCCGGCGTTCTGGGCCATTCGCTTACCGGGCGGGCCCTGGAGGAAGGTCTGTGGGCGCTGGAAACGGTCGCCCTGCGCCCTTTTGGCGACGGTCGCCACAAGAATGTCGACGATACCCCCGCGGGCGGCGGCGCGGGGATGGTGCTGCGGGCCGACGTGGTGGGCGCGGCCCTGGAGCAGGCCGCAGACGGCACCCCGGCCGATCCGGCCCGCTGGCCGGTTGTCTATCTCTCCCCCCGCGGCAAACCCTTTGATCAGTCCATGGCCGCGCGCTTTTCCCGGAGCGAAGGGATGACCCTGCTGTGCGGCCGGTTTGAAGGCGTGGACGAACGTGCGCTGGAAGAATATGCGGTGGAAGAAGTTTCGCTGGGGGATTTCGTCCTCACCGGCGGAGAGATCGCCGCACAGGCCTTGATTGATGCGACGGTTCGCCTTATACCCCGCGTGCTCGGGAATCAGGCATCCACCGAGGAGGAGAGCTTCTCCGACGGGCTGCTTGAGCATCCGCAGTACACCCGCCCCGCCGTCTGGAAAGGCCGCACGATCCCCGATATTCTCCTGTCGGGTCATCACGCGAATATCGCCACATGGCGCCGGGACATGGCCGAAAGGCTGACGCAGAAACGCCGACCTGACCTCTGGCGGGCTTACCGTGCCAAACACGGTAGGGACCCGGATGGAGACCAAGAGCTCTGAGGGCGCACATCACCTTCACGGACCGAACCGTGAGCAGACAGGAGAAATGCGATGGACCTGATCGCACAGCTCGAGGCGGAGCAGATTGCCGCGCTCGGCAAGAAAATCCCGGATTTCAAGGCCGGTGACACGATTCGCGTGGGGTACAAGGTTACCGAAGGCACCCGCACCCGCGTCCAGAATTATGAAGGCGTATGCATCAGCCGCAAGCACGGTAAGGGCATTGCCGGATCCTTCACCGTCCGCAAGATTTCGTTCGGCGAAGGGGTGGAGCGTGTGTTCCCGCTCTATTCGACCAATGTCGAGAGCATCGAGGTCGTGCGCCGTGGCCGCGTGCGCCGCGCCAAGCTCTACTACCTGCGTTCGCGCCGGGGCAAATCCGCCCGGATCGCGGAAGATTCCACCTACAAGCCCAAAGCCGGCGCCGAAGCGTAAGGAGACCGGGCATGAAAAAAGATATCCACCCCGACTACCACATCATCGACGTCAAACTGACCGATGGGACCGTGGTGCAGATGAAATCCACCTACGGCAAGGAAGGCGATACGCTGTCGCTTGATATCGACCCCTCGTCTCACCCGGCCTGGACAGGGGGCGGGACCCGCCTGATGGACACCGGTGGTCGTGTGTCGAAATTCAAGAAAAAATACGAGGGTCTGGGCTTCTGATTCCCGGCCTGCGCTTCCTCCCCGGCGGGGCGCACCATATAGTCGGCGGCGCGCCCCCGGGGGCGCGCCGTTTCTGATTCCGGCAGAGGGTTTCATCTTGGCGCATATAATTGTTGTCGGAAACGAAAAGGGGGGCGCAGGCAAATCCACCGTGTCCATGCACCTGGCAACCGCTTTGGCGCGGCTGGGGCACAAGGTGGGCGCGCTTGATCTGGACCTGCGGCAACGCAGCTTTGGACGTTATGTCGAGAACCGCCGCATCTTTTGCCGCCAACAAGGGCTGGAACTGCCCACCCCCGATTACCGCGAACTGCCCGAGATCGACCGCGCCGACCTGCCTGCGGGCCTGAACCCGACGGACGCCCGGATCAACCGCGTGATGGAAACGCTTCAGTCGGAAAAAGACTTCGTCCTGATCGACTGCCCCGGTTCCCATACCCGCGCCAGCCGCGTGGCCCATTCGATGGCCGATACGCTGGTCACACCGCTCAATGACAGTTTCATCGATTTCGATCTGCTTGCCCGCCGCGATGGGCAAACCGGGCAGATCACCGGACCCTCGATCTATTCCGAGATGGTCTGGAGCGCACGTCAGTTGCGCGCCCAGGCGGGGTTGAAACCGATCGACTGGATCGTGCTGCGAAACCGTATGGGGACCCAGCACATGCACAACAAACGCAAGGTCGGCGAGGCGCTGGAGGATCTCTCCCGCCGGATCGGGTTTCGTGTCGCCCCCGGCTTTTCGGAGCGCGTGATCTTCCGGGAGCTGTTCCCCAATGGCCTGACATTGCTGGATTTACGCGACACCGGCGCCGAAAACCTGACCATGAGCAACATCGCCGCCCGCCAGGAGGTACGGGAGTTGCTGCAAGCCCTGAACCTGCCCGGTGTGGTTCCCCGGCTCTGAGCCGCCCTTGACGGCAGAGCGGGGGGGGTGCAAATCCATCAGGAGAGCCAGCAACCGGAGATCGCCATGCCAACCTACCGTTCCCGCACCTCGACCCATGGCCGCAACATGGCCGGCGCCCGGGGCTTGTGGCGTGCCACCGGCATGACGGACGAGGATTTCAACAAACCGATCGTCGCAGTGGTGAATTCCTTCACGCAGTTCGTGCCCGGGCATGTGCATCTCAAGGACATGGGCCAGCTTGTCGCGCGGGAGATCGAAAAGGCCGGTGGCGTGGCCAGGGAATTCAACACCATCGCGGTGGATGACGGCATCGCCATGGGCCATGACGGAATGCTGTACTCCCTGCCCTCGCGCGACCTGATTGCCGACAGCGTCGAATACATGGTGAACGCCCACTGCGCCGACGCGATGGTTTGCATCTCCAATTGCGACAAGATCACCCCCGGCATGCTGATGGCCGCAATGCGGCTGGACATCCCGACGATCTTCGTCTCCGGCGGCCCGATGGAAGCCGGCAAGGTGGTCCTGAACGGCAAGGAACAGGCGATGGACCTTGTCGATGCGATGGTCGCCGCCGCCGACGAGCGGTTCAGCGACCAGCAGGTGCTGGAGATCGAACGCGCCGCCTGTCCCACCTGTGGCTCCTGCTCCGGCATGTTCACGGCAAACTCGATGAACTGCCTGACCGAGGCACTGGGCCTGTCGTTGCCCGGCAACGGCTCGGTTCTGGCCACCCATGCCGACCGCCGCCGCCTGTTCGAAGAGGCCGGCCACCGTATCGTGGGCCTTGCCCGGCGGTACTACGACCAGGACGACACCACCGCCACGCCGCGCGGCATCGCCAACCGCGCAGCCTTTGAAAACGCGATGACGCTGGACATCGCGATGGGCGGGTCCTCCAACACGGTGCTGCATATTCTGGCGGCCGCCCACGAGGGCGGGGTGGATTTCAACATGGCCGATGTGGATGCGCTTTCGCGCAAGGTTCCGGTTCTGTGCAAGGTTGCGCCCGCGAAGAACGACGTCCACATGGAAGATGTCCACCGCGCGGGCGGTATCATGGCGATTCTCGGGCGGCTCGACAGTGCCGGGCTGATCCGCCGTGACAGCCCCACCGTACACGCGCCCACCCTTGGCGCGGCCATCGACACCTGGGATATCAGCCGCACGCCCTCGGACGAAGTGCGCGACTTCTTCCGCGCCGCGCCGGGGGGGGTGCCCTCGCAAACCGCGTTCAGCCAGGACCGCCGCTGGGACGATCTCGATACAGACCGGGAAACCGGCGTGATCCGCGACGCCGCGCACGCTTTCTCTGCCGATGGCGGGCTGGCGGTGCTGACCGGCAACCTCGCCCCGGACGGGTGTATCGTGAAAACCGCCGGGGTGGATGACAGCATCCTCGTCTTCACCGGGCCTGCACGGGTCTTCGAAAGTCAGGACGCCGCCGTCAGCGCCATCCTGACCGGCAAGGTCCGGGAAGGCGATGTGGTCGTCATCCGCTACGAAGGCCCCAAGGGCGGCCCCGGCATGCAGGAGATGTTGTACCCAACCAGCTACCTGAAATCGAAGGGGCTGGGCAAAGCCTGCGCGCTGATCACCGACGGGCGGTTTTCCGGTGGCACATCGGGGCTGTCCATCGGCCACGTTTCGCCCGAGGCGGCGAATGGCGGCCCCATCGGGCTGGTGCGTGACGGCGACACGATCGAGATCGACATTCCCCGCCGCACCATTCGCCTTGCTGTGGCGGAGGCCGGGCTTGCCGCCCGCCGCGCCGAACAGGACAAGGCCGGCTGGAAGCCCGCCCACCCGCGCAAGCGACGGGTTTCCGCCGCCCTGCGTGCCTACGCAGCCATGGCGACCAGCGCGGCCCAGGGGGCCGTGCGCCACGTCCCTGAAGAGGGCTGAGCCCCCGGCTCCGCATCACGCGCATTTTCGTTGCGCGGGCAGCGGAGCCGGGTATTCTGGCCGGGGAGCGACCATGGCCAAGCTGTTCAGTAAATCCGTTACCCCACCCGATGCGGTTTCCGACGCGGTCTGGGCCGATGTTCTTTCGGCGGTGGACCGCACCTATGCCGAACTGGTCGAGTACCAGGAAAGGCTTGAACGGAAGAACGCGGAAATGGAAACCATGCGGGGTTTTCTGGCCTCGGTTCTGACTTCGGTTTCCGACATCCTGATCGTGGTCTCGCGCAGCGGAAATGTGGAAGAAGTTTCCACCTCCGTCACCACCCATACCGGCCGCAAAGGGGCCTTTGGCAACCACGTCGCGGAATTTTTTGTCCCGGCGGACCACGCGGCCCTCGCGCAGGCGCTGCACCAGGTGACCACCCGCCGCGCCCCCGTGATGATCGAAGCCAGCCTTGACACGCCCGGAGGCCCCGGCCCGCTGGAACTGTCGGTCAGCCCCCGCTTCGATGACAGGGGCCGCGTCGCGGGCCATGTCCTGACCGGCCGCCCGGTGGGGGAGTTGCGGCAGGCCTATGCAGAGCTTGCCGCCGGCCATGACGAATTGAAAGCCGCGCAGGCGCACCTCGTGCGCAATGAAAAGCTGGCCTCGCTGGGGCGGCTTCTGGCGGGTGTGGCCCATGAGTTGAACAACCCCATCAGTTTCGTCTATGCGAATGCCCACGCGCTGGGGCGTTACGCGGACAAGTTCGAAACCTATTTCAGCCGTGTCCAGGCGGGCGCAAGCCGGGAGGATCTTATCGCCCTGCGGGAGGATTTGCAGCTGGACCGCGCCCTTCGCAACCTGCGCGAAGCCATTGGCGGAGCCCGTGATGGGGCCGAGCGGGTGCGCGACATCGTCGAGGACCTGCGTCGGCTGTCCTCGGAGGGCAGCGGCGAGGAAGTCGCCTTCGATCTTGTCGAAACCGCGACCGTGGCGACGCAATGGGTGATGCGCGGCTCCGAAAGCACCGTACAGGCGGTTTTCGAGGGGCTGGCGGAACTCCGCGTCAGGGGGCGCCCCGGCCATATTCAGCAAGTGGTCATGAACCTCATCCAGAACGCACTGGATGCGATGGAAGACGGAGGGCGCATCACTTTGACCGCCGGCATGGACGGTCCGCGTGGCGTGCTGACCGTGGCCGATGACGGCCCCGGCGTGCCCGCAGCCGTGCGCGAGACGATTTTCGATCCGTTTTTCACCACCAAGCCCGTGGGCCAAGGCACCGGGCTGGGGCTGGCGATCAGCCACAAGATCGCGCAGGAGCATGGCGGCGATCTGCGACTCTGCCCCGGCGAGGGGGGCGCGTGCTTCCGGCTGGACCTGCCGCTGGCCGGGAATGGCCAATGAATATCCTCTGGCTTCAGGCCGCGGGCTGCGGTGGGTGCACGATGTCGCTGCTTTGCGCGGAAGCGCCCGGTATTCTCGACCTTCTCGCGGGGGCCGGGCTGCGGTTCTTGTGGCACCCGGCGCTCAGCGCCGAAACCGGGGCGCAGGCCCGCACCCTGCTGGACTCCGTCGAACGGGGAGACATTCCGCTGGACATTCTCTGCGTGGAGGGTGCCATCGCGCGCGGCCCGCGCGGCAGCGGGCGATACCAGATGCTGTCGGGCACCGGGCGATCGATGCTGGACTGGATCACCAACCTTGTGCCACGGGCCACCCATGTTGTCGCCGTAGGCAGTTGTGCCGCCTACGGCGGCGTAACCAGTGCCGGGGGCAACCCCTCGGACGCGGTGGGGCTGCAATACGAAGGCGGCCACAAAGGCGGCATTCTGCCCGCACGCTTCCAGGCGTCAGGCGGCCTGCCGGTCATCAATGTCGCGGGCTGCCCCACCCACCCCGACTGGGTCGGGGAAACGCTCCTGATGCTGGCGGCGGGGGAACTGGCGGCGGATGGGCTCGACCCGCTGGCACGCCCCAGATTCTACGCCGATCACCTCGTCCATCACGGCTGCCCGAAAAACGAGTTCTACGAATACAAGGCCAGTGCCCGCCAGCTGTGTGAACTGGGATGCATGATGGAGCATCTCGGCTGCATCGGCACACAGGCCGTAGGCGATTGCAACATCCGCCCCTGGAACGGCGGCGGCTCCTGCACAAAGGGGGGCTACCCCTGCATCGCCTGCACCGCACCGGAATTCGAGGAACCGGCCCACGCTTTCACCGAAACGCCCAAGGTGGGCGGCATTCCCGTCGGCCTGCCCAGCGACATGCCCAAGGCCTGGTTCATGGCGCTGGCCTCCCTGTCCAAGGCCGCCACCCCGGAACGGCTGGCCAAGAACGCCGTGGCCGACCGCATCACCATCCCCCCCAGTCTCCGAAAGCGGCCCCGATGAGCGGCACGCGCCTTGTCGTTGGCCCCTTCAACCGGGTGGAGGGCGATCTGGAGGTACACCTGACGCTGTCCGGGGGCCGGGTTGCACGGGCAGAGGTAAACGCCCCCCTCTATCGCGGATTCGAAAGGATGCTTCGGGGGCGCCCGCCCAGCGACGCCCTGACCCTGACGCCACGCATCTGCGGGATCTGCTCGATCAGCCAGTCGGCAGCCGCAGCGCAGGCGCTGGCCGCCGCGGGGGCACACCGTCCCGCACCACAGGGGGCACTGGTAACGGCCCTGATCCACGCGGTGGAGAACGCCGCCGATCACCTGACTCATTTCAATCTGTTCTTCATGCCCGATTTCGCCCGCCCCGCCTATGCCGCGCACCCGTGGCACGCCCGCGCGGTGGCGCGGTTCACGGCGATGGAGGGCGCCGCCCCGCGCGAAGTCCTCGAGGCGCGCGCGGCGCTGATGCATGTCCTGGGCCTGCTGGCGGGTAAGTGGCCACATACGCTGGCGATTCAGCCCGGTGGCGTCACCCGCAGCCCGAGTGCGCGCGACAAGGTGCGCATTCTCTCCAGCCTGCGCGCGTTCCGCCAATATCTGGAGCGCACCCTTTTCGGCGCCCCGCTGGAGGCATTCATTGCCCTGGATTCCCCCGCTGCGCTGCAAGGCTGGGACACCGGCGATGCCGGCCTGTTCATGGAGATCGCCGCCGATCTGGATCTTGACGCCCTGGGCCGCGGGGCCGGGCGCTACCTGTCCTTCGGAGCCTACGCCCTGACAGAAGGCCACGGCTTCGCGGCGGGACTGTGGAACGGGGCACCCGCGCCGCTGGAGCTGTCCGGCCTTGTCGAGGACACGGCCCATAGCTGGATGCTGGGTGGTCCGGCGCACCCTGCCTCCGGCCACACCGAGCCCGATGAGGATATGCGCGACGGGGCCTACAGCTGGTGCAAGGCCCCACGCCTGAACGGCCTGCCCTTTGAAACCGGCGCGCTGGCCCGGCAGGTGATCGACGGGCACCCCCTGGCGCGGGCCTTGGCGGGGGGTGGCGTTCTGGCCCGCGTTGCGGCACGGCTGCTGGAGCTGGCCCGAACACAGGTTCTGATGGAAGATCTCACCGCGCAAATCATGCCGAGCTCACGCTTCATGGCCCCCGCCCCGGATCTGCGGGACGGAGCAGGCGCAGGCCTGGTGGAGGCCGCGCGCGGCGCACTGGGGCATTGGGTGCGGGTGGAAGAGGGTCGCATCGCCTCTTACCAGATCATTGCGCCGACGACCTGGAACTTCAGCCCCCGCGACGGGGCCGGCACCCCCGGCCCGCTGGAAACCGCGCTGGAAGGCACCCCTGCGGACGAAGGGGCCACCCTTGCCGTTCAGCACATCGTGCGCTCCTTCGACCCCTGCATGGTCTGCACGGTGCACTGATGGAAGGGCGTGAAATCCGGGTAAGGGGGCAGGTACAGGGTGTGGGGTTCCGGCCTTTCGTCTGGCTTCTGGCCGAAGATCTCGGGATACGGGGCGAGGTTCTCAACGATACCGAAGGGGTCCTGATCCGCGCCATCGGGGGGGATCTGAACCGCTTTCAGGCGGCGCTCCGGGAAAACCCGCCGCCGTTGGCGCGGGTTGATTCGGTAGAAAGCTGGCCGATCCGTTTTAGCGCCCTGCCCCGCGATTTCACCATCGCCCCAAGCGAGGGGAAAGGAGCGGAAACCCGTGTAACGCCCGATGCCGCCACCTGTCCGGCCTGCCTGGAAGAAACCCGGACACAGGGGCGGCGGCAGGGCTATGCCTTCACCAACTGTACCCATTGCGGGCCACGCTTTTCGATCCTGACCGGGTTGCCTTACGACCGGGCGCAAACGACGATGGCCGGGTTCGACATGTGCCCGGCCTGCCGGGCGGAATACGCAAACCCCGCCGACCGGCGCTTTCACGCGCAGCCCATCGCCTGCCCTGCCTGCGGACCCCGCCTGTGGATGGAACCTGCGGCAAAGGACCCGATCGCCGCCGCCGCGCGTTTGCTGGCCGGGGGCAAGGTCTTGGCGATCAAGGGGTTGGGCGGGTTTCATCTGGCCTGCGACGCCCGCGACGCCACCGCCGTGGACCTGTTGCGCCGCCGCAAGCACCGCCCGGCCAAGCCCTTTGCCCTGATGGCAACAGAGGCGATTCTGCCCGGGTTTTGCGCACCGGATATGGCAGAGATCGCCCTGATGCGCGACCCCGCCGCGCCGGTGGTGCTGGTGCGCGCGACCGGCACACTGCCCGACACCGTGGCGCCGGGGATGACACGGCTGGGGGTGATGCTGCCCTACACGCCGCTGCATCATCTGCTGCTGGAAGCGTTCGGCGGTCCGCTCGTAATGACCTCGGGCAATCTCTCCGGGGAGCCGCAGGTCATCGCCAATGACGAAGCCCGCAAAAAGCTCGGCCCGTTCGTGGATTCCTTTCTGATGCATGACCGGCCCATTGCCCGCCGTCTCGATGACGGGGTGGAGTGCGCCAGCCCGCCAATGGTGCTGCGCCGGGCACGGGGGCGGGTGCCGGGTACGCTGCCGCTGCCCGAGGGGTTCGCCGACGCGCCACAGGTGCTGGCCCTCGGCGGGCAGATGAAAGGCGCGATCTGCCTGACGAAGAACGGCCAGGCCCTCCTGTCGCACCACCTTGGCACGCTCGACGATGCGCTTTGCTGGGAAGCCTTTCGGCAGGCGCAGGAGGATTACGCCGCCCTTTTCGATCATCGTCCGGAGATCGTCGCCTGCGACACCCATCCCGGCTATCGCACCACGGGTCTGGCGCCCTCACTGGGCCTGCCTGTAGAACATATACAGCACCACCACGCCCACCTTGCCGCCTGCCTGGCGGAGGCCCTCTGGCCGCTCGACGGCGGGCCCGTGGCCGGGATCATCCTGGATGGCACCGGCCTGGGAAGTGATGGCACCTTTTGGGGGGGGGAAGTTCTGCTGGGCGATTACCGAAGCGCGCGGCGGGTGGCGCATCTGGCCCCGGCGCCGCTGGCAGGGGGGGACATGGCCGCGCGGCAACCGTGGCGCAACCTCCTGGTGCGGCTGGATCAGGCGGGGCTTGGCGACCTGGCCGACAGGCTGCTGGCGGATTGCCCCCGCGACGCGCTGCGGGCCGCCACCAGGGCCGGGGTGAACGCGCCGCAAAGTTCCTCCGCCGGGCGGCTGTTCGATGCCTTCGCCGCCGGGCTGGGGCTTTGCCCCCTGGCCCAAACCTACGAGGGCGAAGCCGCGATGCGCCTGGAGGCGCTGGCCGAAGGTCATGACGCCCCGGCCTACCCGATGGGCAGAGCAGACGGCGTGATCGACCCCGCACCCCTGTTTGCCGCCTGGGCCGGGGAGCGCACCACCCGCCCGCCGGGCGAGATGGCGGCCCGGTTCCACGCCGGTCTGGCCGGGGCCTTTGCACAAGAGGCCCGGAGCCTGGTGGAACGCGGGCAGGCCCGCGCCGTTGCCCTGTCGGGGGGGTGCTTTCAGAACGCGCGGTTGCTGGCGGCCACCCTGAAAGCCCTTGAGGGGGTGCCGGTTCTGGTGCATCGGCAGGTCCCGTCCAATGACGGGGGGTTGGCCCTGGGGCAAGCTGTCGCAGCGGCAGCCCGCCATCTGGAAAATTCGGAAACTCCCTGACCGGACAGGCTGCCCGCCGGTAAGTCCGTTTCCGGATGCGGGTGCGGAAAAGCTCCGCAAATTCCGGCTTTTATATTGTTTTAAAAAGAAAAAACCTGCCGAGGGCCCAAAACGGCTTTTCTTTTGCCGTGCCCGGCGCCGCCTGATTGCATGGGGCCGGTAACACATTTGCAACGGGAGGCCCCCTTGCCGGAAATCGAAACCTTCTACGACGTCATGCGCCGCCAAGGAATCACCCGGCGCAGCTTCATGAAATACTGCTCGCTGACGGCGGCCGCACTTGGGCTCGGGCCCAGCTTCGTCCCCAGGATCGCCCACGCGATGGAAACAAAGCCGCGCACCCCGGTCATCTGGGTGCACGGGCTGGAATGCACCTGCTGTTCGGAAAGCTTCATCCGGTCGGCCCATCCGCTGGCCAAGGATGTCGTGCTGTCGATGATCAGCCTCGATTACGACGATACGCTGATGGCGGCGGCCGGGCATCAGGCCGAGGCGGCCCTTCAGGACACGATCGACCGATACAAGGGGAACTATATCCTCGCGGTGGAAGGGAACCCGCCGCTCAACGAGGATGGGATGTTCTGCATCGTCGGCGGCAAGCCTTTCGTGGAGCAGCTGCGCCATGCGGCCGAACACGCCAAGGCAATCATCAGCTGGGGCGCCTGCGCCTCGTATGGCTGTGTACAGGCCGCCGCGCCGAACCCCACGCGCGCGACTCCGGTGCACAAGGTCATCACCGACAAACCCATCATCAAGGTGCCCGGCTGCCCGCCGATCGCCGAGGTGATGACCGGCGTCATCACTTACATGCTGACCTTCGACCGCTTGCCGGAGCTGGATCGCCAGGGCCGCCCGGCGATGTTCTATTCCCAGCGGATTCACGACAAGTGCTATCGCCGCCCGCATTTCGATGCAGGTCAGTTCGTCGAGCAGTGGGACGACGAGTACGCCCGCAAAGGCTACTGTCTTTACAAGATGGGCTGCAAAGGTCCGACCACATACAATGCGTGTTCCACGATCCGCTGGAACGAGGGTGTCAGCTTCCCCATCCAGTCCGGCCATGGCTGCATCGGCTGCTCCGAGGACGGGTTCTGGGACCAGGGAGGTTTCTACGACCGGCTGACAAAGGTCAACGCGTTCGGAATCGAGGCCAACGCCGACAAGATCGGCGCGACTGCCGCAGGCGTCCTCGGGGCGGGGATCGCCCTGCACGTGGCTGCCAGCGCGCTCAAGAGTGCCCAGAAGAAAACCGAAGACAACAAGACAAAAGAGGAGGCCTGATAGATGGCGACCACTCCGAACGGCTTTGACCTCGACACCAGCGGTCAGCGTATCGTCGTCGACCCGGTCACCCGCATCGAAGGGCACATGCGGTGCGAAGTGAATGTCGACGAATCGGGTATCATTCGCAACGCTGTCTCCACCGGCACAATGTGGCGCGGTCTGGAGGTGATCCTCAAGGGCCGCGACCCGCGCGACGCCTGGGCCTTCACCGAAAGAATCTGCGGGGTCTGCACCGGCACACACGCCCTGACCAGCGTGCGCGCCGTCGAGGACGCGCTGGGGATTTCCATCCCCGACAACGCGAACTCGATCCGTAACATCATGCAGCTGAACCTTCAGGTTCACGACCACATCGTGCATTTCTACCATCTGCATGCACTGGATTGGGTCAACCCGGTCAATGCCCTGCGCGCCGACCCCAAGGCCACCAGTGAACTGCAACAGGCCGTCAGCCCCAACCATCCGCTCTCCAGCCCCGGTTATTTCCGGGACGTGCAGAACCGGTTGAAGAAATTCGTGGAATCCGGGCAACTGGGCCTGTTCAAGAACGGCTATTGGGATAACCCCGCCTATCTTCTGCCGCCCGAAGCCGACCTGATGGCAACCACGCATTACCTGGAGGCGCTGGATCTTCAGAAAGAGGTGGTCAAGATTCACACCATCTTCGGCGGCAAAAACCCTCACCCCAACTGGCTGGTTGGCGGCGTTCCCTGCCCGATCAACGTCCATTCCACGGGCGCGGTCGGGGCGATCAACATGGAACGGCTGAACATGGTCAGTTCCATCGTGGACCAGTGCATCGCCTTCGTGAACAATGTCTACATCCCCGATGTTGTCGCGATCGGCGGGTTCTACCGCAACTGGCTTTACGGGGGCGGACTGTCCGGTCAGGCGGTTCTGGCCTATGGCGACATCCCCGAACATCCCAACGATTTCTCCGCCGGGCAGCTTCACCTGCCGCGCGGAGCGATCGTCAACGGCAATCTCAACGAGGTCCACGACGTCGATGTCCGCGACCCGGAGCAGATTCAGGAATTCGTGGATCACTCCTGGTATACCTACGGTGAGCCGGGCAAGGGCCTGCACCCTTGGGACGGCGTCACCGAACCGAAATACGAGCTGGGACCGAACGCCAAGGGCACCAAAACCAACATCGAAGCCCTGGACGAGGCGGCGAAATACAGCTGGATCAAGGCGCCCCGCTGGAAAGGCCACGCGATGGAGGTCGGCCCGCTGGCGCGTTATATCGTTGGGTATGCCAAGGGCCACGAGGACATCAAGAACCAGGTCAACGGGCTTTTGCGTACCATGAACCTGCCGGTATCGGCGCTGTTTTCCACGCTGGGGCGCACCGCCGCCCGCGCGCTGGAGGCCGAATACTGCGCCCGCCTGCAAAAGCATTTCTTCGACAAGCTGGTAACCAATATCCGCAACGGCGACGAATCCACCGCCAATGTCGAGAAATGGGATCCAAAGACCTGGCCCAAGGAGGCCATGGGCGTCGGCATGACAGAGGCCCCCCGAGGCGCTTTGGGCCATTGGATCAAGATCAAGGACGGTCGGATCGAAAACTACCAGTGCGTGGTCCCCACGACCTGGAACGGCAGCCCGCGGGATACTGCCGGCAACATTGGGGCCTTCGAGGCGTCCTTGATGAACACGAAGATGGAACGCCCCGAAGAACCCGTCGAAATCCTGCGCACGCTGCACAGCTTCGATCCCTGTCTTGCCTGCTCGACCCATGTCATGGCACCCGACGGACAGGAACTTTCGACCGTCAAGGTGCGCTGAGGGAGGAAACAATGAAGAAACTTGCACTCACAGCTGCTTTCACCGCCCTAGCGGGGCCGGCACTGGCCCATACCGGGCACGGGGCCGGGGGGGCCGTTTCCGGGCTTTTGCATCCGCTGGGCGGCGCAGATCACCTGTTGGCCATGCTGGCTGTCGGGTTGTGGTCGGGCTTCGTACTGGCGCACCGGGTCTGGCGCGGGGCCGCGGTGTTCATGGCGGCGATGGCGCTGGGCGCCCTTGCCGCATGGAGCGGCCTGACCCTGCCGGGTCTCGAGGCCGGGATCCTTGGCTCGGTGGTTCTGTTCGGGCTGCTGACGCTGGCCGCCCGCCCTGGCCAGGGGCGCGCCGTCACGGCGGCATCTCTGGCGGCGATCGGCGGGTTTGCCCTGTTCCACGGGCAGGCCCACGCCCTGGAGGCCACGGGAAGCGCCCTGCCCTACCTTGCGGGGGTTCTGGCCGCAACCGGAGCCCTGCATCTTGCCGGCATCGGCCTTGCCCGGACGATTTCCGGGCGGCTGGCCGTGCAGCAGGCGCTTGGCGTTGGCATCGCGCTTTCGGGCGTGGCGCTGGCCATGACCTGAGGGCACCGCCATGAGCCAGAGAACCAAACCCCATCATACGCTCGAAGATTACCTTCCGATGGAAGCTTCGCGCCTGACCGGAGACGCCACGGCGAAGGATCTGGAAAGCATCCGCCTGCGCACGGCGGTCTATGTCTACGAAGTGCCGGTGCGCATCTGGCATTGGGTCAACGCCGCGGCAATCCTGGTCCTGGCGATCACGGGCTATCTTATCGGCTCGCCCCCGCCGACGATGGAGATCGGCGAGGCCACCAACCAGTTCGTGTTCGGCTATATCCGCTTTGCGCATTTCACTGCGGGCATGATCCTGACGATCGGGTTCTTCGCGCGCATCTACTGGGCCTTCGCGGGCAATTCGCACGCCCGGCAGATGTTTTATGTCCCGGTCTGGAACCCGCGCTGGTGGAAAGAGCTTCTCTACGAGGTCCGGTGGTATTTCTTCCTCGAAAAGGAACCGAAGAAGTTCGTCGGCCACAATCCGCTGGCCCATCTTGCGATGTTCTGCTTCATCACGCTGGGAATGACCTTCATGATCATCACCGGCTTTGCCCTCTATGCAGAGGGCGCCGGCCAGGGCAGCTTCTTCGACGGCGCCTTCGGCTGGGTGCTGGGGCTTGTCGGCAATTCCCAAAGGCTGCATACGCTGCACCACCTGGGAATGTGGGCGATCCTCATCTTCGTGATCATCCACGTCTATGCCGCGATCCGCGAAGACATCATGTCCCGTCAGTCGATGCTGACGACGATCGTGTCCGGCTGGCGCAGCTTCAGGGACAACCGTCCGAATTGAGGCTGCCGGGGCGCGGGCCGACCTCCCAGGCCCGCGCCATATGCAATATAAGTTTGCATTTTTTAATAAAAGTGGAATCTTACTTTTCAATAAAGCAGCACTCCAATACCGCATGTTCTGATTTTTAAATTTAAAATCAATCGTATGCAAAATGTCGCACCCCAATACAAATTCTGGCTTCTGAAACCGGGTGTAAGATTTACTGTCGGTTTTCAAGAAGGGCGCAAGCCCTACTGCCACAGCAGGGAGGCAAGATGGCATACGTACCCCCCCGCCGCGTGCTGATTCTGGGCATCGGCAATGTCCTGTGGGCCGACGAAGGCTTTGGCCCGCGCTGCATCGAAACCCTGGCGGCACGCTACGCCTTCCCCGACCATGTAAAGCTGCTCGACGGCGGGACGCAGGGTCTCTATCTGCTGCCCTTCCTCGAAGACGCGGATGACCTTCTCATCTTCGACGCCGTGGATTACGGCCTTGAGCCCGGCACGGTGAAAACCCTCCGGGACGACGATGTCCCCGCATTTCTCGGCGCGAAAAAGATGAGCCTGCACCAGACGGGTTTTCAGGATGTCCTGGCCACGGCGGACCTGAAGGGCTGCCGGCCCGAGCGCATTACCCTGATCGGCTGCCAGCCGGCGGAACTGGAAGATTACGGCGGCGGCCTGCGCCCCGTCGTTTCGGAACGGATCGGCACGGTAATCGATCTTGCCATCGCCGAACTGGCCGCGTGGGGCGTGGATGCTCAGGCCGGGCAAAGCAACGGCGCGGATCTGGCGGACCCCTCGATCCGTCGTGACGCATACGAAGCCGGACGCCCTTCGGCCCGGACGGCTTGCCGCATCGGCGATGACCGGTTCTTTCCGGGGGCGGACTGATGTGTATCGGCCTGCCTCTTCGGATCGACGCCATCGACGGCATCGCCGGAACCGCGCGGGAGGACGACCGGACCGTTCTGGTCGACCTGTCGCTGACCCCGGACGCCCGCCCCGGCGACTGGGTGCTGACCTTTCTGGGCGCCGCGCGCGAGGTCATCTCCGCCGAGACCGCGCAAAAGATATCGGCCGCCCTGGCAGGCTTGCGCGCCGCGATGCAGGGCGGCGACCCCGGAGATGCCTTCGCGGATATTGACGCCCGTGCGCCTGCGCTTCCCCCCCATCTTCAGGCCGCGCTGGACGCGGGCAAAGCCCAAGGATAACCGCCATGCACCCCCTGATCGCGCGACTGGAAAGCGACTTGAACTGGCCCCGCCTGCACACGCTGGAAGAGGCCGAGCATTTTACCGCGCAGCCGGGCTATCACTGCCTGTTCATCCCCGGAAACCCGCACCGCAACCTGGAAACCGCCGACGCGGCGGTGATCCTGCCGGAACTGCGGCAGGCGTTTCAGAATGTTTTCGACTGCGCCATCGTGGACGACACCATAGAAGCGGCCCTGCGAGAAACCCACCGGGCGCTGAAAACGCCGGGGTTTTTGTTCTTCCGGTCCGGCACCTATCTGGGCGCAATCGAAAAGATCCGGGACTGGGACGACTATCTGGCCCGCATTCCCCATATTCTGTCGCTCGCAGATGCGTAAAAGGAGCCGCCCATGACCTCGGATTTCAGAAATCCACCCAGGGGGTTCGGCCCCGGATCGCAACCGGTCCCGGAAGGCGAAGGGCTGGAATATATGCCATTGCCTTCGGATATGTGGACCTATTCCCCCCACCTGCCGGAAGTCGAGAACCCGGAGGCGGTCGTCCCGGCACTGGACGTGCTCCGCCACATTGCCCAGGCCTGCACGGCCTGTGCCCGGGACGGCACAGGCGCGCGGTTCGATCTTTCCGGCCTGCCCCCCGCCGCACGCCGGCTGATCGCCGATACGCTTGGGCAGGGAGAAGTGGCAATGAAGATCCGCTCCGTACCGGCACTGGCGGTGCAGGAAAGCGTGTTCGCCGGCGTGTGGCAGCTTCTGGGCGAAGGTGTCGACGCGGTCGAGATCGGTGCCGTGCCCGAAACGGCCCGGTCCGGCGCCTTCCGGCCCATCCGCGCCGCGCAGGGGGCCAGCACCCCACCAGGGGAAGGCGTCATCAACGCCCCCTCGCTTCTGGCCGAATTGCATGACAAGGCCCTGAACTACCGCCCCGGCTCGCAAACCTACGTGGTGAATCTGTCGCTGCTGCCCCATACCGAGGCAGACCTAGCCTGGCTTGACGCGGCGCTGGGAGAAGGCGGCGTCACGATCCTGTCGCGCGGGTATGGCAATTGCCGCATCACCGCCACCGCCACCGCCCCGGTCTGGCGGGTACAGTTTTTCAACTCGATGGACACGCTGATCCTCGACACCTTCGAGGTCGCCGACATACCCGAGGTCGCCCTTGCCGCGGCGGAAGATCTCTCTGACAGCGCCGCCCGGATCCACGAAGTTCTGGAGGCCATCCGATGAACGGTCGTTTCGAAGGCAGCTATTTGGGGGCGAGCGATCGCATCAGCCCCGCCGCCGTCATGGAATGCAAGATCTGCTGGACCCCTTACGACCCCGCAGAGGGTGACGAGATGCGTCAGGTTTTGCCCGGGACGCCCTTTGTCACCTTGCCCGGCGACTGGAAATGCCCCACCTGCGACGCGCCGAAAGAGCAGTTCATGGTCCGCGAGGACCCCGGTGCCGTCCCCGACCCTCTGGCCGCCTGGATCGCCGACCGCAAGGACGCGCTGGAGGCCGACTTTCGCGAGGTCTGGAACGCGAAGATGCGCGATGTGCCCCTGGTGAACAAGGCGCTGCGGGTCCAGGCCGTGGGCTTTACCGCCCATGAGGGCCGACCGCTGGGAGTTCTGGTGGCGCCGTGGTTCATGAACCTCGTGCTTCTGCCTGCCCCCGGCGAGGACTGGTCCGCCCTGACGCCCGGCGCGAAGGAGATAATCGCGTTTCCCTCCGGCGACTACGAGTTTCTCCACAACAGGCGTGAGATGACAGGCGGTTACAAGGCTTGTTCGCTGTTTTCGCCGATGTCGGATTTCGCCACCCAGATGCAGGCGGTCGAGGTCGCGCAGGCGGTGATGGTCGCCCTGTTCGACCCGGAAAACCGTGCCGAAACAGACCGTGCCGCCGAAATTCGTGCCGCCCGCGAAGCCGAAACCATCCCCCCGGCCGACGATCCCGCGCCCACGCGCCGCAAGGTGATCACCGCCGGCCTCGCGGACGAGAGCGAATGAGCGGCGAGCTTCATATCTCTCTGGACGTGCATGCGGGCCGCATCGCGCCGCGACTCATAGCGCCGGAGGACCTGCCGATCGGCCGTTTGCTGCAAGGCCGCAGTTCGGTCGAGGCCGCCCATACTCTGCCGCACATCTTCAGCCTCTGCCCCAACGCCCAGCGCCTCGCCGCCCAGATGACGCTATCCCTGCCCCCGGAGACCAGAACACGACCGGCGCTCGCCCGCGAAATCCGGCGGGACCACCTGTTACGGCTGTTCGTGTTCTGGCCCGCGCAGCTTGGCCTGACGTCGCGGCCGCTGCCGGCGGATGTCCACCTGGGCACGGCTCTGGCCGGCCCGTCAGGCCGTCTGCCGACCCCTTCCGAATTCGATCTCTGGCTGGAGCGGGGGGCAGGCACCGCCCCCCTGTTTGCCCGGCTGGCCGAAACTTTCGCCCCCGGCCAGGCCGTCGCGAACCTGCCCCTGCCACGTGACCCCCTGCACGAAACCGCGGTGGAAAACTCCACCGCCGCGCGTCAATGTCACGCCCCCCTGATGAAAATGGCAGAGGCCCGCTATGGCCGGGGGCCCCTGTGGCGCGCCCTGGCGCGGCTGGTGGAGCTTTTCGCCTGCCTCAACGGCAGCCTGCCCGCGCAACCCCGTCTAAGCAACGGCATCGCCGTGGTTCCCGCCGCACGGGGGGCTTATGCGATGTCGGCGCGCGTGGAAAACGGGCGGGTGGTCGCCTTTGCCCGCCGCACCCCCACCAACCATCTGCTGGCGCCCGGCGGCGCCCTGGAACAGGCCCTGGCCAGCCTGCCGGCGCACAAGGCCCAGTTCGCACGGCTGGTCGTGGACATCATGGACCCATGTGTGCCGGTCAGGCTTCAGGATCAGGAGGCCGGCAATGCATGAAATGTCCCTTTGCGAAGGCATCCGCGGAATCGTAGAGGATCAGGCCCGTGCCCACGGGTTTGCCACGGTGAAAACCCTGCGGGTGGAGATCGGCCGTTTCGCCGGGGTGGAAAAGGAGGCACTGGCCTTCGCCTTCGACGTCGTCATGCGCGGCTGCCCCGCCGAGGGCGCAGCCCTTGAAATGATCGACCTGCCCGGTCGTGCCCTCTGTTACGATTGCGCGGAGGAGGTTGAAATCGAAAACCGGCTGGACCCCTGCCCGCGCTGCCACGGCGGCAAGCTGATGCCTGTGGGAGGGGATGAAATGCGGATCAAGGACATGGAGGTAATCTGATGTGCACGGTATGCGGGTGCGGCGGACATGTCCACGGACATGGCCACAGCCACGATCATCACCACGGCCCCGACGGGGATCTTCACTTCGGGCAGGGCAGGGCGGGCACCCATGTCGCAGGTGTCTCGCAGGCCCGGCTGATCGAGATAGAAACGGACATTCTGGCCAAGAACGACGCCTATGCCAGCGGCAACCGGCGGGTGCTGCGGGCGCTGGGGGCATATGCGGTGAATCTCGTATCCTCGCCCGGATCGGGCAAGACCTCCCTGCTGTGCCGCACCATCGCCGCCCTGGGGCAAACCCCGCTGGCGGTGATCGAGGGGGACCAGCAAACCACCAACGATGCCGACCGCATCCGCGAAACCGGGGCCCGGGCGATCCAGATCAACACCGGAAAGGGCTGCCACCTCGATGCGCACATGGTGGGCCACGCGATGGATCACCTCGACCTGCCGCACGGTGCGCTGCTGTTCATCGAAAACGTCGGGAATCTCGTCTGCCCCGCCGGATTCGACCTTGGCGAAGACGCGAAAGTGGCGATCCTCTCGGTGACCGAGGGCGAGGACAAGCCCCTGAAATACCCCGACATGTTCACCGCGGCGAAGCTTGCGGTTCTAAACAAGGTCGATCTGGCCCCCCATTGCGACGCTGATCTTGACGCCTATGAAGCCAACCTGCGCCGCGTGAATCCGGAGATCGAAGTGCTGCGCCTTTCCGCCCGCACCGGCGCCGGTATGGAAAACTGGCTGGCGTGGCTGCATGCGCGGCTGGGCGAAAAATCCCGCGGAGCGGCCTGATGGCCACCAGCCCGCGCCCTGCGATCCTGCTTGTCGATGACGAGCCGCATTCGCTTTCCGCGATGCGGATGGCGCTGGAGGACGAATTCGATGTCCTCACCGCCAACGGGGCCCGCGAGGCCGAGAAGCTTCTCAGCGAAGAGTGGGTGCAGGCCGTCATCTGCGACCAGCGAATGCCCGAGATGACAGGGGTGGAGTTTCTCACCCGCGTGCGCGAACGCTGGCCGGAAACAGTACGCCTGATCGTCACCGGCTACACCGATGCCTCCGCGATGGTTTCAGCCATCAACGATGCAGGAATCCACCAGTTCCTGACCAAGCCGTGGCACCCCGACCAGCTTCTGGTTGCGGCCCGCAACGCGGCGCAGCTTTTCACGCTCAGCCGCGAGAATGAGCGCCTGACGCTGGAGATGCGGTTTCTCAACTCCACCACCGAATCGCGCCTGGAAAAGCGCCGCAAGGCCTTGCGCGAAGGTATGGGCTTCGAAACCATCCTGCGCACCCCGCACTCCCCCCTGTCCGGGGTGGTGGACGCCGCCCGCCGGTTTGCCAGCTTCGACCTGCCCGTCCTGCTGACGGGGGAACCGGGCACCGGCAAGGCCCAACTGGCGCGGGCGATGCATTATGGCTCACTCCGCTCGGACAAACCGTTTTACGAACTCAACCTCGCCGGCATGCCCGCCGATCTGCTAGAGATCGAACTTCTGGGGGCCAAGCGCGGGGTCCTGTCCGGGGGCGTCGCGCGGATCGGGCTTTTGCAGAAGGCCGACCGGGGGACGCTCTATCTCGGGGCCATAGAAACCGCGGCCCCCGCACTGCAACTTGCGCTGCTGCGGGTTCTGACCGAGGGCACCTTCACCCCTGTCGGCGGGCAGGAAAGTGTCGGCACCAACATGCGCCTGATCTGCGGGTCGGGGACCTGCCTGCGCACCCGCGTGGCCGATGGCCTCTTCCGGGGCGATCTTTACTTTGCCCTGTGCGCCGGAGAGATCGCCGTGCCGCCGCTGCGAGCGCGCCGGGGGGATGTGGCGCTTCTGGCCCAGACCCTGCTGGCCGACATTTCCGCCCAGCACGGCAAGCCCGTGCACGGGCTGGACGAACCGGCGCTTGAATTTCTGGAAAACTACGATTGGCCCGGCAACATGCGCGAACTGAAGAACGAGATCACCCGGATGCTTGTCTTCGCGCAGGAACCCGTCCTGGGGGCGGATCTGATCTCCCGCCACATCCTTCAGGCCCCGCCCGGCGAGGACGGGGCGGATCGCTCCGCCGATTCCGCCCTGACGGCGGAGGGCACCCTGAAAGACCGGGTCGAGTTGATGGAAATGCGTATCCTGCGCGAAACCCTTACCCGCCATCGGTGGAACAAGAGCCGCGCCGCCGCCGAACTGGGCCTGTCCCGCGTCGGGCTGCGCGCGAAGCTGGACCGCTACGGCATTGCCGCGCCCGTCACCGATAACGAGAACGAGGAGGACTGACGCCATGTGTCTTGGGATTCCCGGCCAGATCGTGGCCATAACCGATGTCGACCGCATGATGGCGATGGCCGAGGTTTCCGGCGTCCGCCGCGAGATCAATATTGCCTGCGTGCTGGACGGACCGGCCGAATTGCTGGTGGGCAAGTGGGCGTTGATCCATGTGGGCTTCGCCATGTCGCTGATCGATGAGGAAGAAGCCGCCGAAACCCTGCGCGCCCTGCAAGAGCTCGGCGAAGCGCAGGAAGCACTGGAAGCCATGGCCGAGGGCCAGAAAGCGCTGGAAGAGGGCAAGCCATGAAATTCGCATCGGAATTCCGCAACCCGAAAGCCGCCCAGGCGGTACTGGCCCGCATCTCGGAGGTGGCGGACGCCATCGGTGCAACCGCGGAAAACCCCGTGAGCATCATGGAAATCTGCGGAGGTCACACCCACGCGATTTTCCGCTACGGGCTGGACAAGCTGGTGCATGAAGGGGTCGAGTTTATTCATGGCCCCGGTTGTCCGGTCTGCGTGCTGCCAATGGCACGGGTGGACGAATGTGTCGAAATCGCCGAGCGCGAAGGCGTCATATTCACAACGTTCGGCGATGCGATGCGGGTTCCGGGAACCCTGAAATCGCTGATGCAGGCCAAGGCCGGAGGCGCCGATATCCGCATGGTGTATTCGCCGCTCGACGCGCTGGAACTGGCGCGACGCAACCCGGAACGCGAGGTCGTGTTCTTCGGGCTGGGGTTCGAGACGACGACGCCCTCCACCGCGTTGTCCATCCAGCAGGCCGCGCGCGAAGGGCTGAAGAACTTCAGCGTCTTCTGCAACCACATCACCGTGCCTGAACCCATCCGTGCCCTGTTGCAGGATCCGCACATGATGCTGGACGGTTTCATCGGCCCCGGCCATGTCAGCATGGTGATCGGCACCCACCCCTACGATTTCATCGCGCAGGAGTACTCCAGACCCATCGTGGTGGCCGGCTTCGAACCGCTGGACCTGCTGCAATCGGTTCTGATGGTGCTGGAACAGATCCGCGACGGGCGCGCGCAGGTGGAAAACCAGTATGCCCGCGTGGTTCCCGCGCAGGGCAATCCGGTTTCCCTGGCCGCAATTGCCGACGTCTACGAACGCCGCCCCTCTTTCGAATGGCGCGGCCTGGGGGAAATCGACGCCTCGGGCCTGCGCATCCGCGCGAAATATGCCGCCTTCGACGCGGAGGAAAAATTCTCCGTGGGCTACGCCGCGGGCCCGCGCCATGTGCCCGAGCCGGAGGGCTGTTCCTGCGGGGCGGTCATGACCGGCCGTATCAAGCCCACCGCCTGCGCACAATTCGGGCGCGGGTGCACGCCGGACACACCTTTGGGCGCGCTGATGGTCAGTTCCGAAGGGGCTTGCGCGGCCTACTGGCAATATCGCGGTGCCCGAGGGGCGGAGGCTGCCGAATGAACGCCCCCACCCTCAGCCGACTGCGCGATACGCGCGTGACGCTTTCCCATGGGGGGGGCGGACGCGCGATGCGCGACCTGATCGACGATGTCTTCGCAACCGTCTTCCGCCCGCCGGGAATGGAGGATCAGGCCCGCCTTTATGACAGCGCCCTGACCGAACCCGGCGCGCGCCTTGCCTTCACCACGGACAGTTTCGTCGTGACACCGCTGGAGTTTCCGGGCGGCGATATCGGCAAGCTGGCGGTCTGCGGAACGGTAAACGACCTGGCTGTGGGCGGGGCACGGCCGCTATGGCTGTCCGCCGCCTTCATCATCGAGGAGGGGACGGAGATCGCGCTGCTGCGCCGGGTGGCCGCCACCATGGCCGCCGAAGCGCAAAAGGCCGGCATCCAGATCGTCACCGGCGACACCAAGGTCGTCGGGCGGGGGGCGGCGGACGGACTTTTCGTGACGACCTCTGGCGTGGGCGTGATCGCGCCGGACCGCGACATGGCCGCCCATCACATCCGTCCCGGCGACGTCGCTATCGTGAACGGCGTTCTGGGCGACCACGGTGCCACAATCCTCGCGGCGCGGGGGGATCTTGCGCTTTCATCGGATATCGCATCCGACTGCCAGAGCCTTGGCCACCTGATGCAGGACGTGCTGGCCGCCGCCCCCGCCACCCGCGCCGCACGGGATGCGACGCGGGGCGGCCTTGCCTCGGCACTGAACGAAATGGCCGAGGCCGCACAGGTCGGAATCGAAATCGACGAAGACGCCTTGCCCCTGCGCACAGAGGTCAAGGGTATGTGTGAAATCCTCGGCCTGGATCCGCTCTACCTGGCCAACGAGGGCACGCTGGTGCTGTTTGTCCCTTCCGATCAGGCCGGGGCGGCGCTTGCGGCGATGCGCGCCCGACCCGAAGGCGCGGGGGCCGTCGCGATAGGGCATGCAGTAGCGGGTGCGGCACAGGTGCGGATGCGCACCGCCTTCGGCGGAAGCCGTATCGTTGACATGCTGGTCGGCGAACAGTTGCCCCGGATCTGCTAGCGGGGCAGTTCGAAAAAGACTTCCATGCCGTCCTCCCGCCCCGGCGCGGGGGAGGCGATACGCAATCGCCCGCCGGAACCGTCGGCGATGGCCTGCACGATGGACAGGCCCAGCCCGCTGCCTTCGGCCCGCGTCGCACCGCGCTGAAACCGGCGCATAAGCCGGGCAATGGTTCCCTCGTCAAGAACCGGGCCACCATTGGAAACCGCCAGGACCCCCTGTGCGCTGAGCTCCACGCGAACGGGCCCCTGCCCGTGACGCAGGGCATTTTCGACAAGGTTGCGCAGCAATACCGAAAGCGCGTCGGGATCGATATCGGACATCACCGGGGTTTCCGCCAGGGCGTGGTCCAGGCGCGGATCGCTGAAGTCGCGCAAACTGATCCGCACCACTTCCCGCACGTCAAAGGGGGCTTCGGTCCGCAGGCGCCCCCCCTCCGCGCGGGCCAGTTGCATCAACTTTTCCGAAAGGCGGACAAGCCGCTGCAATGCCTGTTCGACCTCGGCGGTACGGCGGCGGGCAGACCCTTCGGTCTGGGCATAGAGGCGTTGAACCTGCGCCAGCGCCGCCGCCAGCGGTGTGCGCAATTCATGCGCCGCGTTGGCGGTAAAGCTTCGCTCTGCCTCCAGCGCGTCGCGCACCCGGTCCAGAAAGCGGTTTTGCGCCTGCGCCAGGGGCAGCAGTTCTGCCGGCAGGCCGGTTTCGTCCATCGGCGACAAGTCTCCCGCTCCGCGGGTTTCCAGCGCGAGGCGGAACCGGCGTACCGGCCGCAGGCTCAGCCGGACGACGCCCCAGATCGCAAGGAGGGTCAGCGGGATCACCGCCACCAGAGGCCAGCCAAGCGCCACAAGGGTTTCGCGCGCAACCTCCTGCCGGTGACGCAGCGGCTCCGCCACGGTGATCGTGAACCCACCTCCCAGCGCCGCATCGGAATAGAGCCGGTGGGTCGCGGTCCGGTGAAACCCCATCGTCGAGAACGGTGGGAAATCGGCCGGGTCGGCCGCGTGGGACGCAATCAGTACATTCCCCCCTGCGTCACGCACAAGATAGGTGAAATACTCTCCGTGTCTGCGCAATGTGGTGACCCGGCGGACGGCCCTGTCGCCCTCGGTCTGCTCATTGTCGAGAAGTTCCATCACCGCCAGCGGCAGCACCCGCTGGGCGGTTTCTTCGAGGGCGGAATCGAAGACTTCCCCGATCTCGTGGCTGAGCACCGCATAGCTGACCGCCGCCGCCGCCAGCCAGGACAAAAGGATCGCCAGCCCCGTGGCTACCCCCAGACGCGCCTGAAGGGATCTCATGCCGCCGTCAGCCGGTAACCCAGCCCCCGTACCGTTTCGATCGTGTCACGGCCAAGCTTCTTGCGCAGACGGCTGACATGGGCCTCGATCACATTGCTTTCGATCTCGGTCTCGAAGGAATAAAGATGTTCGGTCAGCTGGTCCTTGGAAAAGACCTGGCCGGGATGCTGGAGAAACGCCTCCAGCAGCGTCCATTCGCGTGCGGTCAGGGGGATCGGCCGGCCCGCACGGGTCAGGCTGCGCGCGGCGAGGTCGATTTCCAGGTCGCGCAGGTGCACGATCGGGTTCGGACTGCCGGAGTAACGGCGCGCGACGGAACCGATCCGGGCCGTGAGTTCCGAAAGATCGAAGGGTTTGACGATATAGTCGTCGGCACCGGCATTCAGACCCTCGATGCGCTCCGCGACCTGGTCAAGGGCGGTCAGGATGATCACCGGGGTCGAATCGCCCTCTTGCCTGAGGCGGCGCAGAAACGGCTGGCCGCGCCCGTCGGGCAGCATCAGGTCCAGCAGGATCAGATCATACCGGACAACAAGAAGGTGGTCCCGCGCATCGTCAAGACGCTGCGCCCAGTCTACCGAATGGCCGTCGGCCATGACATGCTCACGCACCGCTGCCCCCAGGGGCACATCGTCTTCGATCAGTAGTATCCGCATCGCCCTCTCCGTTCCTGCGCTTCAGTCCTGACGCCCCAGTCTTACGGAAAGCTGACGGACTTTTTCAAAATCCGTCAGGATGGCTTCAGGCGACTCTCCGACAACACGGCTGTCACATTCGAAACAGGAGACGAAAAGATGACCAAATCGCTGATGCTTGTCACCTTGGTTCTGGGGTTGAGCACGGGGGCCGCCCTGGCCGGTGACGATTGCCACGTGCCGATGGCCAACTGGCAAGCCCCGCAGGCGGTGCAGCAGGTGGCCCAGCAAAAAGGCTGGACCGTGCGGAAACTGGACATCGACGATGGCTGCTACGAGATCAAGGGGCACGACAGCCAGGGCCGGGGAATCGAGGTCAAGCTGGACCCCGCGACGCTGGAAATGGTCGAGTTCGAATTTGAACGCAAGTATGACCGTGCCAACACCGCGCCCGCCGCGCCCGGTGCGAATATCCCGGCCCCGAATGTTCCGATGAACCAGAACGGGGGACAACAATGATCAAGGTCTGGGATCCGTTTCTGCGAGCGTTTCACTGGGCCCTGGTCGCGGCTTTCGCCATCGTCTGGCTGGCGGCCGATGAGAACCAGGACCTGCACGAGGCCGCAGGTTACGCCGTTGCCTTCCTGATCTCGCTGCGCGTGATCTGGGGATTCATCGGTCCCCGCTACGCCCGCTTTGCGCAGTTCCTGCGCGGCCCCGAAACCGTCCGCACCTACCTGGGGGATATGGCCGCCGGGCGCGAGAGACGTTATCTGGGGCATAACCCCGCAGGGGCCGCAATGATCCTGGCGATGCTGATGGCGCTGGCGGGCACCGCGCTGACCGGCTGGCTGATGGAAAGTTCCGAACGTCAGGCCATGCTGCCCGAGATGCCCGCCCTGATCGCCCCGGTCTATGCCGACAGCGGGGAACACCACGCGGAGAGCACCCTGGAAGAGGTTCACGAAACGCTCGCGAACCTGCTGCTGCTGATGGCCGCGGTTCATGTGGGCGGCGTGATCTGGGCTTCGCGCAAGCACCATGAAAATCTCGCCGTGGCGATGATTACCGGCGAGAAACGCGCCCCCGGCGAGGGCGACATCGCCTGATCCGGTCTCTGCCTGCGCCCCTGCCTTTGGCGGGGGCGTTAACGCATCAGAACGATCGGGATCTTGCAGGTGCGGATCATCGCCGTCGTGGTGGACCCGATCACCAGCGTGCGGATGCGCGAATGGCCGTAAGCCCCCATGACCAGAAGATCTATCCCTTCCGTCTCGACCAGATCGCCCAGCGCCGTTTCCGGGTATCCCGACAACAGGCGTGTATCCGCATCGTGACCGCCTGCGGCAAGCGTTGCCTTCGCATCGGACAGGCCCCGGCTGAGAACGGCATCGCCCCCTCCGGCCAAGGCGACAATGACCTCCAGCCCCTCGAACAGCGGGTTTCGGGCGACGTAATCCACCGCCTTCAAGCTGGACAATCCCCCGTCATACGCGATCAGAACCTTGCGGATCGGCCGAAACGCGCGGTTCGCCACGAAGACCGGCTTGTGACAGGCCCGGACGATGCGTTCAAAATTGGAGCCAAGGTGCAGCTTCTCGAAATCCGCCGCCTCGCCGCGTTTGCCGATAACGATCATGTCGGCGGCCTCTTCCTTGCGGGAGACGGTTTCGACGATATCGTCGTTGCGCAGCCGGGTAACGACGTCTTCGACACCCTCGGCCTCCAGAAGGCCACGGGCATCTTCAAGGATCGCGCGCCCATGGGCTTGCGCCAGCTTCGCGTGCCGGGCGTCCAGCTCGCTCAACTGCTCCAGCAGGCGTGTGCGTGCCCCCAGCCGGATTGCGCCGCTCAGGTCCCCCTGACCGGGCGCGCGGCGCGGATCCAGTACATGGTACAGCTTGACTTGCGCCCCTGTGCGCCGGGCGATCCACGCCGCATGACGGCACACGCTTTCCGAGTAGGCCGATCCATCGACCAGGGCCATCAGTGTTCCGGTCATTGCGTGCTCCCTAATGATCGGTCAGCGCATCCATGGCGCCGGGCTTGTCATGGATCGCCAGTTTGTCGACGATGGTTTCGGAGGCGGCGTTCATTCCGACGATCTTCACGCTTGCCCCTTCCCTGCGGAACTTGAGCACAGCCATGTCCAGCGCGGCAACGGACGAAACGTCCCAGATATGGGCCCGGCTGACATCGAGCGTCACACGCTCCAGCGCCTCCTTGAAATCGAACGCTTTCATGAAGGCCTCACTCGACGCGAAGAAAAGCTGCCCCTCGACCACGTAGGTACGCTCCCGCCCGTCGGGGGAGATATGCGATGTCACCCGGAAAAGCTGCGCGATCTTCGCCGCGAAAAAGATACCCGAAAGCAGCACCCCGACCAGGACCCCGATGGCAAGGTTGTGGGTATACACCACGAAAAAAACCGTGGAGAGCATCACGATGGAGGAGGAGCGCGGGTGTTCGCGCAGGTGCCGGATCGACGACCAGGAGAACGTCCCGATCGACACCATGATCATGATCGCGACCAGCGCGGGCATAGGAATCCGGCCGACGACATCCCCCAGCACGACGATCAGGAACAGCAACATCGCCCCGGCCGTGAAGCTGGACAGCCGCCCGCGCCCGCCTGATTTGACGTTGATGATGGACTGCCCGATCATCGCACAGCCCGCCATGCCGCCGATGAAGCCGGTGCAGGTGTTGGCGATGCCCTGGCCGATGCATTCCTGGTTGCGATCGCTGGGCGTATCGGTGAGATCGTCGACGATGGTCTGGGTCATCAGGCTTTCCAGCAACCCCACCGCCGCCACGCCGATGGAATAAGGCAGGATGATCTGCAAGGTTTCCAGGGTCATCGGAATGTCGGGCACCAGAAATACCGGCAGGGTATCGGGCAACGCGCCCATATCCCCCACGGTGCGCACATCCAGCCCGAAATACATGGTGACCGCCGTCAGCACGATGATCGTGACCAGCGGCGCGGGCACCGCCGTGGTCAGCAGCGGGAAAAGATAGATGATCCCCAGCCCGGCGGCCACCATCGCGTAGGTCAGCCAGCCGACATCCACCAGTTCGGGAAGCTGGGCCATGAAAATGAGAATTGCCAGCGCGTTCACGAACCCCGTGATGACAGAACGCGAAACGAACTGCATCAGGTGCCCCAGTCTCAGCATCCCGGCGCCGATCTGGATCAGCCCGGCCAGCACGGTCGCCGCCAGAAGGTATTGCAGCCCGTGATCCTTGACCAGCGTGACCATCAATACCGCGGTCGCAGCCGTCGCGGCAGAGATCATGCCCGGTCGCCCGCCGGCGATCGCCACGATCACCGCAATCGAGAACGAGGCATACAGCCCCACCTTCGGGTCCACGCCGGCGATGATGGAAAAGGCGATGGCCTCCGGAATCAGCGCCAGCGCCACGACAAGTCCGGCCAGAATGTCGCCACGCGGGTTGATCAGCCACTGCTGCCTGTAAGCGGAAAGGGAAAACATGAAGACGTCCGGGTTGGGCCGGGCGACCCCGGCAAGGGTTGGAAACGGGTGATGCGGGGGGATGCGGGGGATGCGGCAACGCCGACGGGGACGTCTACAACACTCCGGACACGAGGACAACCGCACAGATCTATTCATGACTGTTTTTGTCAGATTGACAATTCCGACTTTTTAAGTAAATTTTTTTGCCAGCCGCCCTGTTTGCCAGCCGCCCTGATCGTTCCGCAGGCAAGCCCGAAATCGAAAAAAAGGACTTCACCGATGAATTGCGAAACGCCCTCCCCCCCGCAAAGCTTCCCCGCCGACTCGCCATTTGCCGTGCGCCCGCCGCATCACGACGCCCGCGACCTGACGCGGGGCGGGAGCCAGACGTTCATCGAACTTGACGGCCAGGTCTACACCCTGCGCATCACCCGCGCGGGCAAGCTGATCCTGACGAAATGAGCGCCCCAGCCCGCATTGCCGGTGCGGCCGCGCTGGCCCCGCCTGAAACCTTCCTGCACGTTGCCCTGCAGCGGTTCGGGTCCGGGCCGGCAGGACAGGCCCGGCTGCGGGCGGAACTTCGGCTCCTGTGTGGGAATGAGGCGTCAACGGTGCTGATGGGGGCCCTGCGCCGGGTCTTTGACCTGCTGCCGCCCGACAGCCCGCCAGATATCGCGACACTGACGCGGTTCATTCTCTTGTGCGCGCACGGCGCGCGCGAAGAGGCACTGCTGGACGGGCTGCACCTCGTCCGGCCGGACCGGTTGCTCCCCGCTCACGACGCCGCGCAGCAACTGGGCCTGAAAATGCTGCGGGCGATGCAACCGCCCGGTCCCAGGCCCTGAAACGCTCAGGGTGCGCGGCGCATCAGCCCCAACACGACCAGGACCACACCGTTGGTCAGCAGTTCCACCGCCAGGAGGATGCCGAGGATGCTTTCCGCCGATTGCGGGAAATTGCCCAGGATCATCATCCCGAGCACCGCCGAAACCGCCCCGCCCAGGAGCATCGGCCAGAACAGGCGCGACCTGCGCAGGTAAAACGACATCACCACGCGCAAAAAGCCCAGCGACAGGAACAGGATCGCCACAACGAGGGTGAGCGAAAGAACCCCCGCCAACGGGTTCAGCAGCATCGACACCCCCAAAAGCACACCCAGAAGCCCCGCCAGCAATACCCAAAAGCGCGGCTTCCAACCCTTGTCCTCGAAGGCGGCAATGATTTGCAGCACCCCCAGCGCAAGGAAGGCAAACCCGGCCAGCGTTTCAGCCGTCAGCGTGGCGACCATGGGATTGACCAGCGCCAGAGCCCCTGCCGCAAGTGAAAGCAGACCGAGAAGAACCCAGAAAATTCGCAGACCCATTACTATTCTCTCCATCAAACCATTCCACGCCAGCTTAGCCGAACCGGAAAACGATTGCACCCGCCCTTACCAGTGGGGCGGCGTCTGATCCGCCAGCGGCAGCGGGCCGCCTGCGTCAAGCTCACGCTCGGCTTCACGTTCCATCAGCATGGCAACCCGGCGGGTCAGCCGGTCGATCTCACCGCCTTGCCGGACGACGATATCGGACAGGTCCTCGACCGCCGCGGCGAGATGCGCGAGCCGCTCTTCCAGAACGTGGATGGTGAAATCCGTCATGCTTTGCCCTCCTGTACCAGCTTCAGCGCCGCCTTGCCCCCGGCCCCCCCATCCGATAGACGACCCGCAACGGAATGTGCAGGCACGAGGCGGCCATGGCCAAGCAAAATAAACCCCGGCGCCCCAAGGCGGAACCGCCCAAGGGCTTTCGAGATTATTTCGGTACCGATGTCACCGAACGCAAGGCAATGCTGGAAATGATTGCCGGCGTTTATCACCGTTACGGGTTCGATCCGCTGGAAAGTTCGGCGGTTGAAACGCTGGACGCGCTTGGCAAGCATCTGCCCGATATCGACCGCCCCAATGCCGGCGTTTTCGCCTGGCAGGAAGACGACGGCGACTGGCTGGCGCTGCGCTATGACCTGACGGCACCGCTGGCACGGGTGGCGGCGCAGTTCCGCAACGACCTGCCCAGCCCTTACCGCCGCTACGCGATGGGTCCGGTCTGGCGCAACGAAAAGCCGGGGCCGGGGCGGTTCCGCCAGTTCTACCAGTGTGACGCCGATACCGTGGGCGCGTCCAGCGTCGCGGCGGACGCGGAAATCTGTGCGATGCTGTCGGACGCGCTGGAGACCGTGGGCATTCCGCGCCGCGATTACATCGTGCGGGTCAACAACCGCAAGGTTCTCAACGGCGTGATGGAAGCCGCGGGGGTGCTGGACCCCTCCGACCCCGAGAAATTCGAGACCGAGCGCGGCATCGTCCTGCGCGCCATCGACAAGCTGGACCGCCTGGGCGAAGGCGGCGTACGCGCCCTTCTGGGCGCAGGCCGCAAGGACGACTCCGGCGATTTCACCGAGGGCGCCAATCTGACGGGCCTTCAGGCCGATGTGATCATGGCCTTCATGGAGGCCCGCCGGGACAGCGGGGCGACCACCTGTGCCCGCCTGCGCGAACTGGTATCCGGGTCGCAGATCGGCACCGAAGGCGTGGAAGAGCTTGAGACCATCGCCGCGCTGCTGGAGGCGCAGGGTTACGGACCCGACCGCATCGTGCTGGACCCTTCTGTTGTGCGCGGTCTGGGGTATTACACAGGTCCGGTCTTCGAGGCCGAACTGACCTTTGACATTCTCGACGAGAAGGGCAACCCTCGCCAGTTCGGCTCGGTCGCGGGGGGGGGGCGCTACGACGATCTCGTGAAGCGGTTTACCGGGCAGGCGGTGCCCGCCACGGGCGTCTCCATCGGGGTGGACCGGCTTCTGGCCGCGCTGCGCGCCAAGGGCCGCCTTGGCGGATCGGAAAAGGGCCCGGTCATCGTCACCGTGATGGATCGCGCCCGCATGGCCGCCTATCAGGCCATGGTGGGCGAGTTGCGCGCCGCCGGTGTCCGCGCCGAGGTATATCTGGGCAATCCCAGGAATTTCGGAAATCAGCTGAAATACGCCGACAAACGCAAGGCCCCCCTCGCCATCATCCAGGGCAGCGATGAGGCCGAACGCAATGTCGTGCAGATCAAGGACCTGGTGCTGGGCGCAAAGATTGCCGCAAGCGCAAGTCTTGAGGAGTGGAAATCCCAGCCTGCCCAGTTCGAGATTCCCCGCGGCGAGCTTGTCGCACAGGTCCAGCGCCTGCTGAACGGAGGCTGACATGGCACAAAAGGCCGCAACCCTGGCGCAGGCCGAACGCCTGTTCGCGTTTTTTCAGACCGCTGGCGCGCAACCGGTGCAAGCGGACATCCTGCAACCGGCCGAGACACTCCTGGATCTTTACGGGGAAGACATCCGCGCCCGTGCCTACGTGACCTCCGACCCCGCGCGGGGGGAGCAGATGCTGCGCCCCGACTTTACCGTGCCGGTGGTGCAGATGCACATGCAGTCCGGCGCCACACCCGCGCGCTACACCTACATGGGGGAGGTCTTCCGCCGTCAGGAACAGCACCCCGAGCGCGCGAGCGAATACATTCAGGTGGGGTTCGAACTTTTCGACGATGGCGCCCCCGCCGTTGCCGAAGCGCAGGTTTTCGCGCTGTTCTCCGAGCTTCTCTCACCCCTCGGGCTGCACGCCGCGACGGGGGATATCGGCTTGCTTGTGGCAGCGGTCGAAGGGTTGTCGACCAGCGAGGGGCGCAAGGCCGCGCTCAAGCGCCATATCTGGCGGCCACGGCGTTTCCGCGCCCTGCTGGACAGATTCGGCGGCCGCGCCCCCGTGCCTGTATCCCGTGCCAGGTTGCTGAAAGCCCTGGACAAGGTCGGGGCCGAAAGCGTCCTGAACCGGGCGGGTCCTCCGATCGGGCTGCGCGCCCACACGGAGATTTCCGCGCGCCTTCACGCCCTGCAAGAGGATGCCGCCACACCGCCAATTGCCGCCGGCGAGGTCGAGATTCTCGAAGACATCCTTGGCCTGAGGGAGACCTGCACCAACGCGCTGGAACACCTGCGCGATATCGCCGTGGACCTTCCCGCCATCGCCCCCGCCGTGGAGCGGATGGACGCCCGGCTGGAAGCCCTGTCCGCCGAGGGGATCGATGTGGATCTTCTGGATTTCGAGGCCACCTATGGCCGCACGACGATGGAGTATTACGATGGGTTCGTGTTCGGCTTTTACGCCGAGGGCCGCCCGGATCTGCCCCCCGTCGCCACCGGCGGGCGCTATGACGCACTGACCCGGCGGCTGGGCGACGGACGCGAGGTTCCCGCCGTGGGCGGTGTCGTGCGGCCGGAACTGGTGCTGAACCTGACGGAGACGCGGCCATGACGCTGAAGCTGGGGGTGCCCTCCAAGGGGCGGCTGATGGAAAAGACCTTCGACTGGTTCGCAGAGCGGGGGGTGGAGATCCGTCGCACCGGGTCCGAGCGCGAATATACCGGCGCGGTCGAGGGCGTTGAAAACATGGCTCTGGTGTTGCTGTCCGCCGGAGAGATACCGCGTGAGCTCTCCACCGGGCGCATCCATCTTGGCGTGACGGGATCGGATCTTGTGCATGAGAAGCTGGCCGACTGGCAGGCCCGCGTCATCGCAATGGAACCGATGGGATTCGGCTATGCAGACCTCGTGGTTGCCGTGCCGCATTGCTGGGTGGATGTGGACACGCTCGACGATCTCGATGCCGCCGCCGCCGCGTTCCGGGCCGGGCACGGTTTCCGGCTGCGCATCGCCACGAAGTACCACCGTCTCGTGCGCGATTTCCTGCGGGAGGCCGGGGTCGCGGATTACAGCCTTGTGGACAGCCAGGGCGCAACCGAAGGCACCGTGCGCAACCTGACCGCCGAGGCCATCGCCGACATCACCTCCACCGGGGAAACCCTGCGCGCCAACCACCTGAAAATTCTCTCTGACGGGGTGGTGCACCGCAGCCAGGCGACGCTTTTCAAATCCCGCTCCGCCCCGTGGGATGCAACCGCCCGCGCGGCTTTCCGGACACTGGAAGACAAGCTGGGTCTGGACAGCTAGCGCACCCCGATTTCCGCCAGCGCCGCGGCAAGGGCGGGGGGCAGGTCATCCCCGCCCGCGTCGTCGGGCAGGTCTTCGGGCGCGTCGGCCGGGGCGAGATAGCGCCAGCCCTGAAACGGGCGGCGCGGCTGGGGCCGGGTGCGGACGAGGTCCGGGTCGAGCACGATCCCACAGCGCACGATCCCATCCTGCCCCTGCACCGGATCGAGCCGCAAAACACGCTGGCGGACGAGGATCACACCCCGGATAACCCAGTAGAGGGAGCCGCCCGACAAAAGCGCCTCCTCGCGCCGGGGATGCATCCGGGTCACATGGCGCGGCAGCCCGTCCGGGCCCCTGGCGCGGGGGGCGGCCTGCCAGTCGCGCAAGTCTTCCAGGCTCTCGGCCCCGACACAAAGCTTTACAATATTTATGTAACTTTCCAAATTCACCCCCAATAGGTGGTATAAATTAGCACGTCAAGCGCAGAGTTCAAGTTGACCGCACCGCCCGGTGGGGCTAGTGTGAAAGGCCCTTCCAACAGTGAAACCGGATGCTGCCATGAGCCGTTTCTCCGCCCCCATTGCCGAGCAAATCTGGGATATGAAATACCGCCTGAAGAATGCCGAGAACGACAAGGGGGACGCCACGGTGGAAGACACGTGGCGGCGCATCGCGCGCGCGCTCGCCTCTGTCGAGGCGAAACCGGCCACATGGGAAGGACGGTTCTTCAAGGCTCTGGAGGATTTCCGTTTTCTGCCCGCCGGGCGCATCACGGCGGGGGCAGGAACCGGGCGGTCGGTCACACTGTTCAACTGTTTCGTCATGGGCACCATCCCCGACAGCATGGCGGGGATCTTCGACATGCTCAAGGAAGCGGCGCTGACCATGCAACAGGGCGGCGGCATCGGGTACGACTTTTCCACGATCCGCCCGCGCGGGGCCGATGTAAAGGGGGTGGCGGCGGATGCCTCGGGACCGCTGTCGTTCATGGACGTGTGGGACGCGATGTGCCGTACCATCATGTCCGCCGGGTCGCGACGCGGCGCGATGATGGCCACCATGCGCTGCGACCATCCCGATATCGAAGATTTCATCACCGCCAAGCAGGATGCCGCGCGGCTGCGCATGTTCAACCTGTCGGTACTTGTGACGGACGCCTTCATGGAGGCCGTGAAGGACGGCGGAAACTGGGATCTCCAGTTCGGGGGCAAGGTGTACCGCACCCTCGGCGCCCGCGATCTTTGGAACAGGATCATGCGTGCGACCTACGATTACGCCGAGCCGGGTGTGATCTTCATCGACCGCATCAACCAGATGAACAATCTCGCCTATTGCGAGGAAATCGCCGCCACCAATCCCTGCGGCGAACAGCCCCTGCCCCCCTACGGCGCCTGCCTGCTGGGCAGCCTCAACCTTGCCCGCCTGGTCAGGGACCCGTTCGCGGAGAGCGCCGCGCTGGATGAGGAGGCCCTGGACGAGCTGGTCGCCACCGCCGTCCGGATGATGGACAACGTTGTCGATGCCAGCCGCTTCCCCCTGCCCGCACAGCAGGAGGAGGCCCGGAACAAGCGCCGCATCGGGCTGGGTGTGACGGGCCTCGCGGATGCCCTGCTGATGGTCAAGCTGCGCTACGGCTCCGATGAGGGCGCGCGCCAGACCGAACGCTGGCTGCACAGGATCGCCCGCGCCGCCTACATGGCCTCGGTCGATCTGGCGAAGGAAAAAGGCGCTTTCCCGTTGTTCGACGCGGAGAAATACCTGGAAAGCGGCGCGCTGAAGCACATGGACAAGGACGTGCGCGACGCCATTGCCAAACACGGCATCCGCAACGCGCTGCTGACCTCGATCGCCCCCACCGGCACGATCAGCCTTTATGCCGGGAACGTGTCTTCGGGGATCGAGCCGGTCTTCGCCTACAGCTATACCCGCAAGGTTCTGCAAAAGGACGGTTCCCGAACCGAGGAGGAAGTGGTCGATTACGCCGTGCAGATGTGGCGCGACAAGTTCGGGGAGGCCGATCTGCCCGAGTATTTCGTCAACGCCCAGACGCTGGCCCCCGCCGAGCATGTCCGCATGCAGGCCGCGGCCCAGAAATGGGTGGATTCGTCGATCTCCAAGACGATCAACTGCCCGGAGGACATCTCCTTCGACGCGTTCAAGGACGTCTATCTTCAGGCCTACGAAAGCGGCTGCAAGGGCTGCACCACCTACCGCCCGAACGACGTGACCGGCAGCGTGCTGAGCGTTTCGGAGGAAAAGAAGAAAGACACGCCCAGCGCCGAGCACATTGCCGTGTCCACCGGCGACAACGACGTCCCCCCGGCCGATGTGGTCTATATCACCGACCCCCTGGATCGCCCGCAGGCGCTGGAGGGATCAACCTACAAGCTGAAATGGCCCGACAGCGAACATGCCATCTACATCACTATCAATGACATCGTCATGGGGAACAGGCGGCGCCCGTTCGAAGTATTCATCAACTCCAAGAACATGGAGCACTTCGCATGGACCGTGGCGCTGACCCGGATGATCAGCGCCGTTTTCCGCCGCGGGGGGGACGTGAGCTTCGTCGTGGAGGAGTTGAAAGCCGTGTTCGATCCGCGCGGGGGGGCCTGGATGCAGGGGAAGTACATCCCTTCGATTCTGGCCGCGATCGGCGGCGTAATCGAACGTCACATGATTTCCATCGGGTTCATCGAAGGTGAAGGCATGGGGCTGAAATCCGACCCGCAAGCCGAAATCATGACCATCGGAGAGCGGCCCCGCGGACCCGTTTGTTCCGCCTGCGGAAGCTACGAGATGCGGATGGTCGAAGGTTGCATGACCTGCGCGAGTTGCGGCTATTCCAAGTGCGGGTAAGGGGACGCCGCATCCGGGTGTGAAGGCCGTCATAAATGTCCGATTCCGGGGCAATTTGACCATCCCGGCACGGAACTCATGACCACCGGCCGCGCTGCGGCCGGTGTTTTCTTTCATATCACTATGTTGCGCCAGCCGGAAGTTTCGGGCCTGCGATCCGGAGGCTCCGGGCTCTGCCATGGGGGCGACATTGGCGGATGTGGGTGCTTTGGGCATCCTCCACAGCCGATCGGTCGGTTTTTTCCAACATTCCCGTTCCGCAGACTGGCTGCCCGAAGGCTCCCCAAAGACGATACGGGTCGATAACGGCAACGAGGTCGTCTCTCATGACCTTGATTTCCGGTTTTATGCTGACGGCGGCACACTTGGTTTCTCCCGGTCGGGGAACCCCACCGATAGCGGGATCATCATGTCTGACGTCAGCGCCAATGGGACAGAATAGGGTGATTTGATAAGAGAGGGTTTCTGGCACATCGTAACCACCAAGGAGTGGAGATGAGACAGA
>NZ_QAAA01000009.1 GCF_003046545.1 Rhodovulum imhoffii
TGCCCCTATCGGGTGGCCCGGTTTCAGTCTTAGTGCATGACGGGTCTCGGTGCCAAGGTAGATGCCTGCGGCGGCGCCTGATCCAATCACGGCGGCCAATTCCTTGAGCGTAATGTCCGGTCCGGCTTGCACGATCTCCAGCAGAAAATCCCGGTGCGGGGCGAGTTTGCCGAACTGACCGGCGGGGCGACCTTGTGGCCTGGGAACCGCCTTACCGTATTCACGATGCTCCGCTGCCAATCGCACCGCCGTGGCTGCACTCACGCCGAACAGCCGCCCCGCTGAACGGGCCGAGTTGCCCTCAGCGACGCAAGCGCAAATCCGTTCCCGAAGGTCCAAAGAGTAAGGTTTGCCCATGATCCACCTCCCAACAGAAGTGAACCAGAGAAAAATCTGGCCTGTGAATCCCAAGCCGAGTCAAATCAAACGCAAACCGCTTTAGGCATACCGCCCCGACCTCACTGCGGACGCTGATGCGTCTGGTCGGCAACGACGCGGGTCGTTTTTTTGAGCGTGGTTGCCGAATGATGGGCGCGCACGCTTGTGCCATCGACCATGACCGTATCCACATTGTGGGCATCCGCCACCGCCTCCATAATCCGGTCCCAGTGACCGGCACAGGTCCAACGGTTGAAGCGATTGTAGATCGTGGTAGGCGGGCCGTATTCGCTCGGCAGATCAGCCCAAGGAATGCCGGTGCGCAGAACGTAGAAAATGCCGTTGATGACACACCGGTCATCAACACGCCTAACGCCCCGAGATTTATTCGGCAGAACCGCTTGATGAAGGCCCACTCCAGATCACTCATGTCTGAACGCGCCATAGCCTGCTCCCGCCTGTCGTTTGACGAAAATTGAATCACAAGCTCATGCAAATGAACAGGAATTAATGGGCCTGCTGCCTAATTGAAAAGCTCAACCTCGCGACGCAGAGGCGCAGGTCTGCATCCGGGTCCGGGCACCTCGAGGTCCGGCATGCTGGGCACAAGGAACTGTTGCACCAACCCAGTCGCCGGGGAAAATCGGATCCGGCGGGCCGAGGTGCCGCCAAGGCTTTCCGACAAGATCGGAATCTTTTCGTTGGTCAGAAACCCCCTGGCAAAATCGGCATTGTCGCGCCCGATATCGCGCAGGTTGTCATTCAACGAACTGCCCCCGAATACCTTTGCCGCCAGCCTGCTCCGCCGGGCCCCGCCTTTCAGAAGCGCGTTGATCAGAAGCTCCATCGCGTAAGCACCGAATTTCACAGTCTCGCCATCCGGCCCGTCGCGTTCGGGCAACAGGAAGTGATTCATTCCGCCGATCCCGGCCATGGGGTCCATCATGCAAACCGCCACGCAGGAGCCCAAAACCGTGGACAACACTTCATCCGGGCGCCTGGTAACGTAGAATTCTCCCTGCAAGACATTCACAATCCGAAACTTTGCGCCATTCCCAATCATGGTTTCGCCTCTTCCCCGGACATGGACGCCGCCTTCAGAATTTCCGCGGCCATATCGACCAACGGTATGCGCTTTTGGGCGCCGCCGTTTTCCCAGGCCGCTTTCGGCATCCCGTAGACAACCGAGCTCGCCTCATCCTGGGCAAGCGTGCTGGCCCCGGCTTGTCGCAACTCCAGCATGCCACGGGCGCCATCTCGGCCCATTCCGGTCAGCAGAACGGCAACCGTTCGGGGCGCAACCCGAAGCGCCGAGTGAAACATCGCGTCCACCGATGGCAGATGTCCGGATACCGGGGCCGAAGGAACCAGGCGAACCTGGGGGGCGTGAGAAATCGCCAGTTGCATATGTGCCCGGCCACCCGCGGCAATGCAGATCGTTCCGGGGTCAAGACGCATGCGGTCTTTCGCAGGCATCACATGGGCGGCACATTGACGATCCAGCAACCCTATCAGGCTGCCTCCGAACGAATGGCGGGTGTGCTGAACGATCATCGTCGGCGGGCAATCTGTCGGAAAACCGGACAAAAGCGTGGCCAACGCATCCACCCCGCCTGTCGATGCGCCGATCATGACAAGTTTCTTTTGCCCCGGCATACTCTGCCGGACCGGTCGGGCAGGTACCATTTTCCGGCGCTGTGCCCGCGTCACAGACCGGATCAGCGGCACCAGGCCCGCCCCGCCGCTGCGCAGGTCTATGGTAAACAGGTCCGAGTTGCGCGTGATCTTGAGATGCGGCGTACAGGCATCGCCATTCTCGATTACCAGCCACCGGGTGTCGAGCACCCTGAACAGCATGTGCATCACCTCGAACTCCGGCAAGGCGGCGAAACTTTGGCTGATAAGTACGATCGCAGGACTGAGCGCCTCGGTCGCGGTGTAGGTTTGGCTCAGATCACGGGCCTGGGCCAGAATACGAAAATCCGGCTCTTTCTCCAGAATGTTTTGCAGTCTCCTGCATTCCACCGGGCTGGGGGAGGCTATAATCGTGTCAATCTGTGCCAAGGCAGGGTTCCTCGGTGGCCTGATGGCGAAGCGCCTTGGCGCTTCGCCGTTTCCGGATCAGAAGTCTTGCCAGACCCCCGGATGTGCACCCCCATTGATGGTGCGCGAGGTCTGGGTGCCGTCCGCGATCTCCTCACCCTGCCTCACGGCTGGCGGAAGATCCCCGGCCAGGTCGGCCTCAGACTGGGACGTCACAAAGCGCGACACGAGATCGGAAAGCTGCGCTGCATCCTTGTTCAGCAAGTGGCTGGCGGCGGTAGTCTGCTCAACCATCGCGGCATTTTTCTGGGTTACCTGGTCCAGTTGCGTTACGCCGGTGTTGATTTCCCCGATTCCGTTGGCCAGTTCTTCGGCACTGGCGGCAATCTCCGTGGTCAGGGTCGAAATATGCTGAACCCGTTCCACAATGCCGTCCAGCGCCTTGCCGCCAAGTCCGACGAGTTCCACACCATTCTTGACCTGCTGCGTGCTGCTGCTGATGAGGGTCTTGATCTCCTTCGCCGCTTCCGAAGACCTCTGGGCCAGAGCCCGGACCTCCGACGCTACGACGGCAAAGCCCTTACCGGCATCCCCTGCGCGAGCAGCCTCCACCCCCGCATTCAGAGCCAGAAGGTTCGTCTGAAAGGCGATGTCGTCGATCACGCCGATAATTTGGGAAATGTGCTCGGACGACTTCTCGATTTCGGTCATCGCCGAAACAGCGCTTTGCATGGTTTGGCCGGTCTGTTCGGCTTCGCTTCGGGCCTGGCCCACGGTTTCGGCCACGGACTTCGTACCATCAGCGGCGGACTTGACGGCACTCGTCAGTTCATCCAGCGCAGCAGCGGTTTCCTCAAGCGTCGCGGCCTGGTTTTCCGTCCTGTTGGAAAGGTCGTCCGACGCCTGACTGATCTCTACCGAGCCGCGATTGATACTCTCGGCGGCGGCCACGACATCCGACATTGCGGAATTCAGGGTGGACAGCGTTTTGTTGAAATTGAGACGCAGCGATTCATAGGCCGCCGGAAACGGTTCCGCAATTGGGCGCGTCAGGTCCCCCTTGGCCAGGCAGGTCAGCCCGACGGTCAGGCTTTCCACGACATTTTGAAGCTGGCGCTGCATCTCGGCCCGTTCTTCATTCGCGGTGCGCGCCTCGACAAGCTTGTCCTTGAGTTCCGAAAGGCTGGAAGCCATATCGCCGATCTCGTCCTTACGGTCGGTATCGGGTACGTCAATGTCAAGATTTCCATTTGATATGTCCAGCATGGCTTCTGTCGTATGCGCAAGCGGCACGGTTATCGTGCGGGCGAACAGCCACCCCAGGATCGACAGCAACACTGCCGAAACCGCCGCAAACGCCACCAGGACCATCCCGGTCTGCCGTGCGGGGGCGTATATTTCCGCCATGTCCTGTTCGGCAACGAGGGCCCATTTGGCGTTGTGATAGTGCAAGCCACTGGCATAGGCGATAACCGGGCGCCCCTGAAGACCGGAAACGTTCTCGTAAAAGCGTTCCTCCCCATCCAGGGCTGCCTCCACCTGGGGCAGCGCCGGCACGACATCCATCAGTTTTGGACCATCCTTGAGACGCGGCTCCGTTGCCAGCCGCATGTTTGAGGACACCACATAGATTTCGCCGCTTTTGCCAAGTCCGCGCTCATTGGCAATAATTCTCGTCAAACGCTCCAGAGGAAGCTCAAGCCCCACCGCGCCAATCTTCCTTCCGGTTTCGTCCACGATTGGCGACGAAACGAAAAGGGACATCCTGTCATTTGCCGCATAATAGGAAAGATCCGCGACATAAACCTGCCCCGCACTTCCTTCCATCGCCCGGCGGAACGCCTTTGACAGTCCTGACTCCGCATAGGCGCCGTTGCGGAAATTCGTTGCGAAGTCCCGCTCCTTCTGGACCGAGTAAATCAGATCGCCCTCGGCATTGAACAGGAAGATATCGTGGAAGCCTTTGGAGTTCTGAAATTTCCTGAAGAAATCATGGTAAATACCGTGATGCGTATTGTAGAGACCCGTTTCCTCCCCCTTGTCGAACATCGCGCGTTGATCGCTCGGAAACGGGTTTTCGTTGATATATACGCGCTGAAGATACGCCATCGGGTTCTCAAGCGTGTTCCAGGCAGAATTCAGGCGCTGAAACGCCGTGCGGGTCGTCGGGCTGGCCGCAAGAGTTATCACATCCGAATCTATTACCTCCAACCAGTTTTGAATGGACTGGCGGCGGTCGAGAATGGTTGAGGAAAAGTGCTCCTCCGCCTGCTCAACGGATTTCGCACGGGCATTGGTAAAGGCCACAACGGCCTGGATGGTGGTCACCAGCAAACAGAACGCCGTGATTGCAAGCGGCAGTTTCGTCGCCAGTTTCATGGATCGAATAGCTTTCATGGTCACTCCAGTCAGCACCACCTGCAAAAGCGGGTTGGTATCGGTTTCTCTGCCAGAGTGGCCAGACAGGGTTTAAGTTTGGCCTAATCGCGACGGCATTCCGGGGCGGGAATACCTAAAATGTGACGTATTTCAGAACAAATCGACCTCACCCGAATCATGCCGCAAATGCCCTTCTCCACCACCAAGCCGATCCGCAAGATCACGCAGATGCAGAACCTCGAAACAGCCCGTCGTGTTCAGCCTGTCATCTGGCCCGGCCTGCGCCCCGAGAGCCGACGTATAGCGCGACAAATCGCGAAGGGACTGGCACAAAAGATCCAGATCCTGAAGCGCATGCAACTGGGCACGGCTCAGCTTATGGCAGGCCAGAAGCGGCAGAATCTCATGTTCAAGGCGATCAATACGTTCAGCCTGCCGGGCCAGTTCCTGCGAAAGACTTTCCAGGACGGCACAAGCGGCCTTGTGCGTCACAGCCGCCCCACAACTTGTTCGATACAGGCCCTCATGGATGCCGCCGTGAACGGTTTCTTGATCATGTTGTTCAGCCCCAGCCTGCGCCCCTGTTCGATCAGCTCCGGGGTTGGACGCCCGGTCACCAGAATGAATCCGATCCGCTGGGTCGAACGGTTTTCCCGCAACGCCTGCAACAATTCCAACCCGTCCATATCGGGCATGTTGTAATCGGACAGGACAAGATGAACCGGTGCCCCGACAAGCTTGGGCAGCGCCGAGCGACCGTTGTTCTCGGTGGTGTAGTTCATGACTCCGATCTGTTCCAGCGACTGGGTGATAAGCCCGCGGCTGGTGGACATGTCATCGACGACCATGACCCGCAAGGAATTCCTCAGACTCATTCTGCCTCCTTCATCCGATGCGGGGCTGAACCCCGGCAGCTTTCTCGTAAATCGTGATGCCCACACTGCGCATACCGCTGGCCGCCGACCCCGAGATCCGCTCGGAGTGGCCAATGAACAGATGTGCGGACGGCCCCATGACCCGACCGAACGACGCCCAGACCTTTTGTTGCGTCGCCTTGTCGAAATAGATGGCGACATTTCGGCAAAATATGACGTCGAACGGGCCCTTCACCGGCAGGTCCACCACGAGATTCATCACCCCGAAAGTCACCAGCCGGCGAACCGGGTCCGCCATGCGAAACTGTCGGCCCAGACGCATGTTGAGCATGCAATACTTATGGTGTTCCCGTGGAATCGCGGCAAGCTCTTCCCGGTCGTAAACCCCGCGCCGGCCACGGTCGACAACGACCGGATCGATATCCGTCGCCAGAAGCCGGATATCCAGATCAGCTGCGTTCGGATACAGCCCCAAAACCGTCATGGCGATCGAGTAGGGCTCCTGTCCCGAAGAACAGCCCGCCGACCAAAGCCGAACCCGCCCGCCCCGCCGGGCATGATCCAGAAGAGGCGGCAGAACCCTCTCCCGCAGGTAGGTGAAGTGATGCTGTTCACGAAAGAAATGGGTGACGTTGGTCGTCAGCAATGACAACAGAGCCGTCAGCTCCTCCCTGTCCTCCAGACGGGCAAGGTAGGCCTTGACGTTTTGAACCCCAAGGCCGCGCAATCGCTTGGCCAGGCGTGAGGCAACAAGAGGCTTCTTGGCGCTTTGCAGGTTCAGCCCGAATTCCCGGTGGGCAATTTCGGCGATCGCCCGGAAATCCGCATCGGTAAAGACAAAGTCCCGGATTTCGCGCGGCGCGGGGGCGGCGCTCATCATGCGGGGGTAACCTTCTGAGGATGGATGACAGCCTTCAGATCCGCCATGCGGATCATGTCTCCATTGACGGAAATGACGCCGGTGATGCAGCGGCGCGTGGCCTCGGACCTGATGTCGGGGGTCGGCTGAATATCCGCGCGCGATACGGACAAGACCTCTGAGACGGCCTCAACCAGAAGGCCGACGATGTTCCCTTCCAGCGCGACAACGATGATCACGTTCCGCTCGCTTTGCCGGATGTTGTCCAGCCCGAACCGGGCCGCGAGATCATAGATGGGAATGACCGAACCGCGCAGGTTCATCACCCCCAGGACATCTGCCGGCGCATGGGGCAGCGCGGTCACCGGAGACCAGCGGCGAATTTCGCGAATACTCTGAATATCGAGACAGTAGCTTTGCCCGGCAACCGAGAACGTGACAACTTCAAGATCCTTTTGCAACGCCGTGTCTTCAGCGGTCATCGACATTCAGGCCTCCTCTTTCATGGGGGTGGGGCGGGGCGAAAGCTGCGCGGTACTGTCCGGGTCAAGGATCAGCGCGATCTTGCCGTCTCCAAGGATCGTGGCCGCCGAAATGCCCGGAACAACACCGTAATTGCCCTCAAGACTCTTGATGACGACCTGCCGCTGATCATGCACCATATCCACGGCAAAAGCCCGCCGCTCCTGGGTCTGGGTTTCGACGAGGATCAGAACGCCCTCTTCATTCACTCTATCCGGGCGGGTCAGGCCAAGGCTGCTGGCCACATCGACCACCGGCACGTACTGACCCCGGATGGACAGAAGCTGACCTTCCGCGCCGAGACTGTGCAGGTCTTGTACCTCAGGGCGTATGGTCTCAAGGATTGCCGTGATCGGCATCACCATGGTTTGCCCGGCAACCGAGATTACCATGCCGTCCAACACAGCCAGCGTCAGCGGCAAGACGATGGTAAAGGTTGTGCCCCGCCCACGAACCGAAGAAATGGTAATTCGTCCGCCCAGATCCTGCACCGCGCGCTTGACGACATCCATGCCCACCCCGCGGCCGGAAAGGTTGGAGACCTCCGCCGCCGTTGAAAATCCGGGCAGGAACAACAGTGCGTCGATTTCGGATTCACTGAAATCGGCGGATTCGGAAACCAGCCCCTTCCGAACGGCGGCGCCAAGAATCTTTTCTCGATTCAGCCCCGCGCCGTCATCGGAAACCTCTATGAAAACACTGCCGGACCTGTGGCAGGCGGACAGGGTGATACGCCCCTGCGCGGACTTCCCGGCGGCCGTGCGGGCATCGGACGGTTCAAGCCCGTGATCCACTGCGTTGCGGATCATATGAGTCAGGGGGTCCGCGAGACGCTCGATCAGGGTCTTGTCTATCTCCGTCGCCTCACCGGTGGTGACGAATTCCACATCCTTCCCGGTGGATGCCGAAGCTTCGCGCACAATCCGGGCCATACGCTGAAACAACGGTTTGACCGGCTGGGCCCGGATTGCCATGATCCCTTCCTGGATATCGCGGGCCAGAAGCTTGTAGTCCTCCAGTTCGTTTTCCAGCGGATTCCCCGCCGGCAGGTCAAGCGCATGAATTCTCTGCGAGATCATGGCCTGATTTATGATCAGCTCCCCCACCGTGTTGATCAGCCGGTCGACGCGCTCCAGATCGACGCGCAGGGTCGGACGGGCGCCACCCTGATGCTCCGCCCTGGCCTTGTCGGGCAGGTCGGCCGGAGGCGGGGCACCGGGGGGCCGGGTTTCCACTGGCAGCACCTCGACGGCAAGGTCCGGCACAGAGTCCGGGGTGGGGGCATCCTCTGCGGGGATGTGGCGGATCTCAAGATCGCACAACCCCTCGACAAAATCGAAAACTGCGGCGACAGCCGGCTCCGTCTGCGGGCCGCACAGCGATATGGTCCAGCCCAGATAGGATTTCTCCGGATCGAAACCGTCCCAGTCCGGCAGGGCCGAGTCATCGAGAACCACCCCGATTTCCCCCATTTCGGCCAGTTCCGCAAACATCAGCGCCGGTTCGTGCCCGTTTGCCGAGAGGCCGTCATGGGGACGAAAGACGATCTCGTACCACTCCGCCGGTGCGGCGGCGAGCGGCTCCAGATCCAGTGTCAGGGTGGGAAAATTGAACGCCTCCTCTTGCCCCGCATTGCCGAGGTAGCCGTTGAGATCCGCCAGAACGCTGTCGCGCGCGGCCGCGTCCGCCGCGGTTCCGTCACGCGTGGCCTCCACCAATGCGGCAAGCCGGTCGCTTGCCGCGTAAAGAACTCTGGCAAGATCGGCATCGGGGGACAGCCGGTCGGCGCGCAGCTCATCCAGAACCGTTTCAAAAATATGGGCAAAGGATACGAGATCGTCGAACCCGAACGCTCCCGCGCCGCCCTTGATGGAATGCACGGCACGAAACACCGCATTCACGGTTTCCTTGTCATGGGCACCGGAGACAACCTGGCCCAGCCCCTCGTCCAGCGCGAGAAGCAACTCCTCACACTCCTCGAAGAAAGTATCCTGAAGGCTGGACATGTCAGGCCGCGTGCCCCGTAACGCGCCGCAGCACAGAGACAAGCGCAACATCGTCGAACGGTTTGACAATCCAGCCCGTTGCCCCGGCATCGCGGGCGCGGGCCTTCATATCGGGGGAACATTCCGTCGTCAGCACAATGATAGGCACCGAACTGGGGGCCTCTCCGCGGCGCAGCGCATCGATGACCCCGAACCCGTCAAGGCGCGGCATGTTGATATCCACGATCACCACATCCGGGCGAACATCCTGAAAGCGTTCGACTCCGGCTACCCCGTCCTCCGCACAATGATAGTCGAACCCGCTGTCCTCCAGCGTTGCGCGCAGCAGGTCACGGATCGTTCGCGAGTCATCTATTGCCAACACCCTGATCGTCATGCGCCTGGCTCCTGTTCAAAGATTTCCATGTCTACGCCCAGCATGGATGCGCCACGCCGGAAGATTTCGGTGCAGTTGGAGAGCCTGAACTTCACGCCGGCAGACCGCCACTCCCTTTCAGCGCAAAGAAGAATCTGCATGCGCGGTGCATCCACGACCTCGACCCGCCCGACATCGATAATGACCGGCCGGCCCCGGGCCGCGTTCAGAAAGCAATAGAGCGCATCCGGCGCGCTCGGGCTGCGCCGGGGTGCCATTTCAAAACCTTGATCGCCGTCCTGCAAGGAAGCCCCCAAATCTCCGTGAATGGGTGGCGTTTAAAACGCCCGTTCCCTTGAGGTAGTCCCGAATTGTTAAGGAAGGGTTGGAAAAAGCGCACCCAAAGCCACGGCTTCCCGTCCGGTAACCCAATGAAATCAAAGAATTGGATTTCTGCCCTTGCGGGTCCTGCCAATGCAGGTTCCGATCAAGTACGGACAAGTTTAATCAACGGGTGGGTCGGCACGCAAAAGGCGGCGGAAAACCCGCCGCCTTTACATGAACCCGCCTGAAGTCAGCTGGCCGCAACCCCCGCAAACATGATCAGCGCCATGAGCGGCACAAGAATCCCCGAAGCGGACGACGCGGTGTCTTCAACGATGACTTCGGGTTCGATCGTGGGCTCCATGACCGGCTCACTGTAACCGCCGGCAAAAGCGGCAGACGCCGCGACAGACAAAACGGCAGCGAGAGCGATTTTCTTCATTTGAACCTCCTGAACGGGTGCCGGAGCACCCTTCTTCAACCATGCGCCAGGGGCGCAGGTTGGATGTAATCAGGCGGATGGATGCCACAAGACACGGGCGGAGAATTCCCGTTAAATTCTGAAATTTTGCTAAATCAGCAACACTTGCGTGCCGATCTTCGCGTAACTGAAAAGCTCGGAGATATGTTCATTGTAAAGACCGATACAGCCGTTCGAAGACTTGCGCCCGATCTTGCGCGTGTCGTGAGTTCCGTGAATCCGGTAATAGGTCCAGCTCAGGTACAAGGCATGTGTCCCCAGGGGGTTGTCCGGACCCGGTCCTATGTAATCGGGCCATTCCGGGTTGCGCTCCTTCATCGACGGCGTCGGGCGCCAGCTTGGGCCTTCGACCTTGCGCACAACCTCCGTCCGGCCAAGGCGGGTCAGCTCTTCGGAAAGCGGCACGCTGGACGGGTACAGCTTGTAGACCGCCTGATCCTCGGCCCAGAAATGCAACGCCCGCGACGTCGTATCGACAAGGATCGCACCGTTGCGAAGATTCTGAAAATACGGTCTCCAGTCGAGAGAGCGGAAGCTGGAAATGTTATGGCGTGTGGGGGTGCGTCCTTCCTCCGGCGCGCTCAGCGATGTGGTTTGCGCCAGAACCGACGGGGCAGACAGCCCCCCAATAACACCTGCCGCTCCCCCAAGAAAAGAGCGGCGGTCGAGATCGCCGAGGATACGACGTGTCATAAGGGAACTCCGTGAACACAAAGGTTGATATCTTGTAAATCTCTCACACCTCAAGCGCAATTCAAACTCCCGTCAGCAGCCGCGCAATAGATTTGAAAGACGTCCGGCTTGGCCTTAAGACTTCAGTATTCACCAGAGGGACACCCCATGATCCGCGTTTCTGTCGTTACCATTGCTGTCGGTCTGGCCCTTGCGGCCTGCAGCCCGCAATCCGGCGCCATCGGCCCGGACGGGCGGCCAATTCCGAAAGTTTACAAGCTGTCGGAAAGGGATACGCCCGCTGTCCAGTATCGCATGCTGGATTCGGTCAACGCCCTGCGCCGCGCCGCAGCCGCCCCGGAATTGCAGTTGAACGCCCGGCTCAACGCTGCCGCGGCGACTCATGCGCGGGACATGGCAGTACAAAACAGGCCCTGGCATTTCGGCTCGGACGGGTCGTCGCCGCTGGACCGGGTGCGCCGCACGGGCTACCCCGGCACCATGATGGGGGAAAACATCTCCGAAACCTACGAGACCGAGTTGGAAACCCTGGCCGCATGGATGGAGGAAAAACCCACCCGCGACGTGATCCTTGACCCCACCGCGCGCGATCTGGGCTTTGCCTTCTTTCAGGAACCCAGCGGCAAGATCTGGTGGACCCTCGTCACCGGCGCGCCACACGTACTCATGGCGCAGGTTCAGGGTAATATATAAACCTCGGTCCCGTCCTCGACCATGGCATAGATCTGTTCGATGTCGCGGTCCCGGACCGCAATACAGCCGGCGGTCCAGTCTTGGCCCTTGCCGCGGTTCTGACCGGCCTGTCCGTGAATGAAGATGTCTCCGCCCGGATGCTTGCCCAGAGCGCGCGCCTCGGCAACATCTCTCTGGCTGGGGTAAGAGATTCCCAGTGACAGGTGGTACCGGCTGTTGGGGTTGCGCCGGTCGATCCAGTACCGGCCTTCTGGCGTGCGCCCGTCACCGCGGTAGCGCTTGTCGCCCTGCGGCCGAAAGCCCAGCCCGATCCGATAATGCCTGAGAACCCTGTCATGGTGCATCAGGTAAATGCGACGCTTGCTTTTGCTGATGATGACACGGGTTACCTGCGGCCCGTCATAGGCCTGGAACTTCGAAGAGCCCCCGGTCAGGATGACTGCCGCACAGCCCGTCACCAAGCCACGACGCGTAATCATTTCACTGCCTCACACGATTTTTTCCACTCCCATAGCAGAAAACGAAAAGATTTTCAGCAGGTAAATGCGTTTGCGGGTTCAGCCCCGGTTTTCAAGAAACCTCTCGATCTTCTCCAGCCGGGCAAGCACTTCGTCCCGGTAGGCATCGGTACGCAGAGTGTCTTCTTCATGATGGGCGTCCTGCATGGAGTTCACGATCAGGCCAACCAGCAGGTTCACCACCGCGAAGGTCGTGACCATGATAAACGGCACGAAAAACAGCCACGCATAAGGGTAGGCCTCCATCACCGGGCGCACGATGCCCATGGACCAGCTTTCCAGCGTCATGATCTGGAAAAGCGAGTAGGCCGACCGGCCCAGCGTACCGAACCAGTCGGGGAACGCGCCCCCGAACAGCTTGGTCGCCATTACCGCACCGATGTAGAAAATCAGGCCCATCAGCAAGAACACCGACCCCATGCCCGGCAATGCCGTGATGAAGCCCTCCACCACCCGGCGCAGGCGCGGCGCGACGGAGATTACCCGCAGCAGCCGCAGGATACGCAAGGCCCGCAACACGCTGAGCGTCTGTGCGCCGGGGACCAGAGACACCCCGACGATCAAGAAGTCGAACACATTCCAGCCGGACCGGAAAAATCCGAACCTGTAGGCCCCCAGCTTCAGCCCGATCTCGGCCACGAAAATGGCGAGGCACAGCTTGTCCAGCGCAAGGATCAACGGCCCGAAATGCGCCATGATCCGGCCTGAAGTCTCCATCCCCAAAAGCACGGCGTTGAACAGGATGACGCCCATGATGGCGTTGCGGAAAAGGGGACGCTCCAGAAATCGGACCAGCCTGCTTTGCATCTTTGAGCCTTGCGGAAAAATACGGGTTTCAGCCGATATGGTCGCGCGTAAAGCAGGCTGCAAGCTCCACATGCGCCGACCAGCGAAACTGGTCCACCGCCGAAACCGCCCCAAGGGCAAAGCCCCCCTCAACCAGCCGCCTTGCATCGCGGGCAAAGCTGACCGGATTGCAGGACACCATGACCACCCGCGCCAACCGCGAAGCCGCGATCCGGTCCACCTGGGCCTCCGCTCCGGGCCGGGGCGGGTCCAGAACGGCAACGTCAAAGCCTGCCAGCTCATCGGGGGTCAGGGGGCGGCGAAAAAGATCGCGCGGCTCAACCGTAACCCGCCTGAGACCCTGCGCCTGTCGCCAGCCCCGCTCAAGCGCCGCCAGCATCAGCGCGTCGCCTTCGACGGCATGAACCTCGGCACGCCCGGCGACAGGCAACGTGAACGTCCCCACCCCGGCGAACAGATCCACCACTCGTGCAGGTGTCCCCAACGCCTCCAGCACCAGGCCGGTCAGGGCGGACTGCCCTCCGGCCGTCGCCTGCAAGAACGCACCGCCCGGCGGCACAACCTGCGCCCGGCCCAGACGTTGCGCGGGTTCGCGGCGGGTGGCCACCAGCTCGCCGTTCCAAGTCAGGCGGGCAAGGTCGTGACGATCTGCCAGTGCGGCAAGACGCCCGAATTCGCCCTCCCGCGCCCCCTTCACGGCCACATCCACCCCCGCCCCTGACAACGTCAGGGTAAAGGCAACCTCTCCCCGGCGGCTCGCACCTTCGGCGGTCAGATCTTCCAGTGCCGGCAGGCATCCCACCAGGTCCGGGTGCAACAACGTACAGCCGGGCACCGCCACGATCATGTCCGAGGCGCGGCCATGAAACCCAACCATAACGCCCTTCTTCGTGCGCCGCCCGGCCAGCACCGCCCGCCGTCGCGCCCGGGCGTGCGAGGTGTGCACAAGGCTAACGGGCGCCTCAAGCCCTTGGCCGGAAAGGGCGCGCGCCACCACTTGCGTCTTCCAGTCCGCGACGAACGCATCGCTGGCATGTTGCAGCGCACAGCCCCCACAGGCCCGAAAATGGGGACAGGGGGGACGCACACGATCCGGAGAAGGCGTGATCACCCTCGCCCGGTGGATGCGGCCCGCATCCACCGCACCCTCGACGACCTCGCCCGGCAGACTCCGCGGCACAGTCAGCCCCTCTGCGCTCAGCCCCTCCCCCCGAAGGGAAAGCCGTTCGATCTTCACGTTCATTGTTCAACCTCGCTCAGGCCGATGAACCCCCCTGATTGCCGCGTCCAGTAGCGTGCATACAACCCGGCACGGGAAAGCAAATGAGCATGGGTTCCCTGTTCCGCAATCCGGCCTTCATGCAGCACCACGATGCGATCCATCTGCGCGATGGTGGACAGGCGGTGCGCAATGGCCAGGACGGTCTTGCCCTCCATCACCCGGTGCAGGGCGAACTGGATCGATGCCTCCAGTTCACTGTCCAGCGCCGACGTCGCCTCATCCAGAACGAGGATCGGCGCGTCCTTAAGAAACGCGCGTGCCAGCGCGATACGCTGGCGCTGCCCCCCGGAAAGCTTCACCCCCCGCTCCCCCAGATGGGCATCATAGCCCGTGCGACCGGTGCCATCCCTGAGGCCAAGGATGAAATCATGGGCCTCGGCCTTGCGGGCGGCGGCAATGATTTCGGCATCCCTGGCACCGGGGCGACCGTACAGAATATTTTCCCGCGCCGAACGGTTGAACATGGCCGTTTCCTGCGTGACCATCGCAATCCCGCGGCGCAGACTTTCCTGGGTAACCTGCGCGATATCCTGACCGTCGATCAGAATCCGGCCCTCTTCTGGGTCGTAAAGGCGCAGCAACAGGGACACCAGCGTCGACTTCCCCGCCCCCGAGGCCCCCACGATACCAAGTTTTTCCCCCGGCCTCACGGTCAGGGACAGATCCTGTATGCCGCCTCCTCGCCGCCCATAGGTAAAGGTGACGCCATCGAAAGCCACTTTCGCGTCCCGCATCCGCAAGTCGCGGGCCCCGGGGGCATCGGTCAGGGCATGAGGCGCGGCGAGGGTCTTCATGCCATTCTCGATCTCGCCGATATTGGCGTAAACGGCCATCAGCGTGAAACTGACCCACCCCGTCATCTGCGCGATACGCAGGGCCACCGCCCCCGCGGCAGCGATATCGCCCGCACTGGCCTCCCCGGCGGACCACAAGATCAATGCTCCGCCGATCAGAACCACCGGCAGGACCCCCGCCAGCGCCAGCAAAGACACCCGAAACAGCGCCGCCACCTGTCCGAAACCCGCGGCCTTGTCGCGATAGCTGCCCAGCGCAGCCCGGACGGAGTCTTCCTCATACCGGTCATGAGCGAACAACTTGACGGTCTTGACGTTGGTGATCGTATCCACGATCTGCCCCGACACCGCCGCGCGCGCCCCGGCCCGCGCCGCCGAGCGGCGCCGGATACGCGGCATGAACCAGCGGATCAGCGCGAAATATGCCATGAGCCAAAGGCTCAGGGCCGCGGCGATCCGCAGGTCGATCGTGGTCAGAAGCACCGCAGAGCCGATCAGCGTCGCCAGGGCAAAGGCGACGACGTTCACCATCTCTGAGATCACATCGGTGACGGCACGGGCGGTTTGCATCTGCTTCTGGGCGATGCGCCCGGCAAAATCGTCATCGAAGAACCCCACCGCCTGGCCCAGTGTCCAGCGGTTCAGCCGCGCCTGCACCATGGGGGTAATGTTGGGCTGCACCACCACCGAACTGGCGAAGGCACTCAGCCCCAAAACCGCCGGACGCAGCAGAATGAAGAATACGCCCAACCCCGGAAGCAGCGGCCAGTGCGTGGCAAAGAACCCCTGCGGCCCGGCCTCCAGCGCCGTGTCGATGACAACCCCCAAAAGCAGTGCCGCCAGGACCTCCAGCGTGCCGGACAGGGCCGAAATCGCCGCCGCCAGAAGGATCGCCGGCCACGCCCCGCGCAGGCACCACAGCATGAACCGGCCCAGCCGCCGGGGCGGGGCACCGCGCGCGGGGCGAAACGGGTCGATCAGATGGGCAGGTTTCAATCCGGGGCCTCCGTTCCGAGGAAGCCCCCCGACTGGCGCGCCCAGAAGCGGGCATAAGGCCCCTTTCGCGCCAGCAGCTCCACATGGGTTCCCTGCTCCGCGATCCGCCCCTCGTCCAGAACCACGATGCGGTCCATGTGGGCGATGGTGGACAGGCGGTGGGCGATGGCGATGACGGTTTTGCCCTCCATCACACCATAAAGCGTTTTCTGGATCTCCGCCTCCACCTCGCTGTCGAGTGCCGATGTCGCCTCATCGAGCACCAAAATCGGCGCGTCCTTCAAGATCGCGCGGGCCAGTACGATGCGCTGGCGCTGACCGCCGGAAAGCTTTACCCCCCGCTCGCCCACCTGGGCATCGTAGCCGGTGCGCCCCTGCGGGTCGCGAAGGCCGAGAATGAAGTCATGCGCCTCGGCACGACACGCGGCAGCAACCATCTCCGTCTCGCTGGCATCGGGGCGGGCATAAAGGATGTTTTCCCGCACGGAGCGATGCATCAGGCTGGCCTCCTGCCCGACCATGGCGATCTCCCGGCGCAGGCTTTCCTGGGTAACCTGCGCGATGTCCTGGCCGTCGATCAGGATACGTCCTCCCTCGGGGTCGTAAAAGCGCAGCAACAACTTCACCAGCGTCGACTTCCCCGCCCCCGAGCGCCCGACAAGGCCAACCTTTTCCCCCGGCTCCAGCGTCAGGCTGACATCCGCCAGTCCGCCGCTGTCGCGCCCGTAGTGGTGGGTGAGGTTTCGCACCTCCACCCTGCCCGCACGCAGGTCCAGCGGCCCGGCACCGGACGTGTCGGTGAGGGTGACGGGATGGGCAATCGTCTCCATCCCTTCGGCCACCACACCCAGCGCCCGGAAAAAACTGGACAGCGCCCACATGACCCAGCCCGTCATGGCATTGAGCCGCAAGGTCAGCGCCGTGGCTGCGGCCACCACGCCGACGCTGGCCGCACCCTGCATCCAGAGCGCGATGGCCCAGCCCACGACACCCACGATCAGAAACCCGTTCAACGCCGTCAGCGCGATATCCATGAGAGTGTAAATCCGCATCTCGGCGGCAAAGCTGCGGCGGGCCTCCTCGATGGCCTCTTTTGCATAACTCGCCTCCCGGTCGTGATGGGCGAAAAGCTTGACCGCATGGATGTTGGTATAGGCATCCACGACCCGTCCGGTCACGGCACTGCGCGCCGCCGAAGCCGCCTTCGACGCCGGCCCGACCCGCCTGATCACCCAGCGCACCAGTACCGCATACAGCCCCAGCCAGAACAGCAAGGGCAACGCCAGCCGCATGTCGGCCTCTCCCAACAGAACGACCGCCCCCACGGCATAGGCCAGCGCAAAGGCGATGGCGTCAAAGACCTGGTAGATCGCCTCTCCCGCGGCGGGCGGGGTCTGCATGATGCGGTTGGCGATGCGCCCGGCGAAGTCGTCCTCGAACCAGCCCACGGACTGCCGCAAGACCTGCCGGTGCGCCCGCCAGCGGATCAGGGTTCCGAAATTCGGCATGATGGCGTTGTTCAGCACCGCCGCATCGAGCCCCTGTATCGCCGGGCGCAGAATCAGGACGAACAGCGCAATGCCGATCAACATCCAGCCGTGATCTTGCCAGACCTGCTCCGGCGTCCCTGAAGACAGCACATCCACCACCTGCCCCATGAGATAGATGAGCGCAATCTCGATAGTCGCAACGATGACCGACAGTGTCGCCGCAACCGCGAACACCTTGTGGAACGGGCGCGCATAAGTCCGAAGGAACGGCAACAGGCGGCGCGGCGGCTCGTCGGTTTCCCGATACGGCTGATAGGGGTCGACAAGGGTTTCGAGAAAACGGAACACGGGGGATGCCTTTTCGGGTTGGCCCCCCCGGATATAGCCCTGATCCGGGCCGGGGAAAACCGGCCCCGCAGACGCAGCGATTAGCGCAACAGCTCCTCACGCGTCAGGACGAAGCCCGAGGCGATCCAGCGCGCCTCCAGCTCCTTCAGACGCTGGCCAAGCGCCGGGCCGGACAGGGCGGGCATCAGGTCCTGCGCCAACACCGGAAAACACGCCGCCGCACCTGCCCCGACCTGGGCGCGGGCCTCCGGCGGGGGCGGCCTTTTCACAAGCGCCGCGTGCAAAAGAACCGCATCCGGCCCGTCCGCACCAAGGCGGTAGCCCAGCTCTGCCGGAGAGGCGTCGCTTTCCGCCGCCACGCGCAAGGCCGACAGCCGCCTTGCCTCCGCCCGGCTGAGCCGCAGCGCCCCGGCCACGGCATCCCCCCCCAACGCGGCAAGGCGGCGGATCGGATCGGGCGGCATCCCCCACGCGGTCTCAAGGTGCACCAGAATCGGCAGGGCACCCGGATTCGCGCCCGGCAAGATCCGCATCAGAACCCCGGCCTGCGTCATTGCCGCTACCGACGGCGCCGGGTCCGGGGCGGACAGCAGTTTTTTCATCTCGGCACCCAACCGCTCCCGCGACAGGTCCGCAATCCCCCCGGCCAGCGCCGCACAGGCGGAAAGCCCCTCCCGGTCCAGCCCCGCGCCGGCATCGCCGTACCAGGCATGAAACCGGAAAAACCGCAGGATGCGCAGATAATCTTCGCGGATGCGGTCCGCCGCCGCACCGATGAAGCGGACTCGCCGCGCCCTCAGGTCGGCCAGCCCGCCCAGCGGATCGAAAACCTCGCCATCGGGCGTCGCGTAAAGGGCGTTCATGGTGAAGTCCCGGCGGCGGGCATCTTCTTCGGGCGTTGTGGCAAAGGACACCTGCGCGTGGCGGCCATCGGTCCGCAGGTCTCGGCGAAAGGTCGTGACCTCGTGCGGGATCCCGCCCGACACCACCGTCACCGTCCCATGGGCCAGCCCGGTGGGAACCGGGCGCAGACCTGCGGTTTCGGCCAGCGCAGCCACCTTGTCCGGCGGGGCGTCGGTTGCAATATCGATGTCGCTGACCGGCGCGCCGATCAGGGCATTGCGCACGCACCCCCCCACGAACAGCGCCCGGAACCCTGCCCCCGTCAGCATCGCACAGACGGCCTGCGTGGGGGGGGCCGCAACCCAGTCTTCCGCCAACCTCATGGTGCCACCCGGTCGGCAAGCGCCCGCAGAATGCGTGCCGTCGCCCCCCAGATATAATATGGCCCAAAAGGCACCGTGTAGTAGAAGCGCCAGTCCCCGCGCCAGCGTCGCGCCTGGACCCGGAAATTTCCCGGCTGCACCAGGTGAGTGAAAGGCACATCGAAGATTTCCTCGACCTCCCCTGCCTCGGGCACGGGGGTAAAAGGCCCACGCAACACCCCAAGAACCGGCGTCACGGTAAACCCGGTTACCGTTTCGTGGCAGGGCAAGAGGCCCAGAATCTCGACGTTCTCGGGCGGCAGGGCGATTTCCTCCTGCGCCTCGCGCAGGGCGGCGGCGACGGGTCCGGCATCGCCCGCATCCAGCTTGCCGCCGGGAAAGGCGATCTGGCCGGGATGGTGCCTGAGCCGGGAGGATCGCTTCGTCAGCACCACATGCAGCCCCGCCGGCCCCCGCTTGACCGCCACCAGAACCGCCGCCGGGCGCAGAACGCGACCGGGCAGCCGCGGAAAATCCGGATTCAGGTCATGGTCCGACGTCTCCCCGCCCGTTCGGGCAAGGGCCGCACGCAGGGCAGCAACGGGGTCATGGGTGCCCATTGCCCTTCTCCGCCTCGAAACCGAGCGTCGCGGGATCCATCCGGTAATGAGCCCCGCAGAACTGGCAATCTGCCGTAACCACGCCTTCTTCGGTCGTCATGTGCGCGATGTCCCTGGCCGAATAGATCGACAGACTCTGGCGCACACGTTCTTGCGAACAGGTACAGCCGAAAGTGATCGGCTGGGCATCGAACACACGGGGCGTTTCTTCATGAAACAACCGCACGAGAAGGTCCGTCGGTTGCACGCTGGGGCCGATCAGTTCCAGGTCGTCCACGGTGTCCAGAAGGGCATTGGCGCGGCTCCAGTCCTCGGCCTCACCGCTGTGGAGGATATCTTCGGGTTCCAGCAGGCCACGCTCCCCGCTGGCCCCGGCCACATGGGGGGAGGCCTTGGGCATCATCTGCAACATCACGCCGCCCGCGCGCCAGCCCTCGGCCTGCCCCTGGAGGTGCGAACGCCCGAAGGAAAGCTGGAACCGGGTGGGAAGCTGCTCGGACTGGGCGAAATACGTCTGCGCACAGGCGCTCAAAGACCCGCCCGCCAGCGGTGTGATGCCCTGGTAGGGAACCATCCCCTTGCCCTGATCGATCAGCACCGCAAAATATCCGCTTCCAACCTGACTGAAGGGGTTGGCGCCCTCTTGCAGGCGATCCTTGTCATAGCTTGCATAGGCACGGATGCGCGCAGGCCCCCCGGCCTCCGCGGGTGCATAGTAGTCGGTTGCGATCAGACGTGCCGGGCCGTCACCCCGCACCTGGAGCGACAGCTTCCAGCGCAGCTTTATCGTCTGGCCGATCAGCGCCGTCAGGAGCGCCGTCTCCGCCACCAGCGCCTCGATCCCGGCGGGGTAGTCATGCTGGGAGAGCACCTTTTCCAGAACGCCGTCCAACCGTGCGACACGACCGCGAATGTCGCTGCGGTCAAGCTGGAAAGGCAGGACGGTATCGTCCCAGGCGATCTGAGATCCGGGTGTCATGGGGTTTCCTTGGGCTCTGCGGCTTGGCATACCTGCCTGTATATAGCCGCGCAACCGCCAAGACAAAAGGGCACCACATGATCAGACGGGTCGGAGAGCCGGTCAACCCGAACCGACAATACACCCTGCGGCGGGGGGCCTATGCGGTGCTGGCCCGCGATGGGGCGCTTTTGCTGACCCATCAGGCCGCCCCCACCCCCGAAATCCAGTTGCCCGGCGGCGGCATCGACCCCGGCGAATCCCCCCTTCAGGCCCTTCACCGGGAGGTCCGGGAAGAAACCGGCTGGCGCATCCGGGTTCACCGGCGCCTGGGTGCGTTCCGGCGTTTTACCTACATGCCGGAATACGATCTGTGGGCAGAGAAACTGTGCCTTGTCTACCTTGCCCGACCGGTGCGCCACCTCGGCCCCCCGCAAGAGGCCGGACATACCGCGATCTGGATGTCTCCCGAGGTCGCGGCCACGCAACTTGCCAATGACGGGGACCGGCTGTTCGTCACACGCCTTCTGCGCTAGGCGGGTGGCGCATCACGCTCCAACAAAACCGCGGAGATATCATCGCGCAGGGGTTCCCCGGCGGCATGATCTTCCAGGGTGCGCTCCAACCGGGAGAGAAAATCGGGACCTCTGGCCTTTGCGTTCTGACGCATTACGCGCGCCAGCCCCGCAATGTCGACCTGCCGCCCCTGCGGATCCGCGCATTCGGTCACGCCATCCGACACGATCAGAAGCCTTTCACCGGGGCGAAGAATCGTTTCGCAGCACTCGAAATCGGCCTCTTCCAGCAAGCCAACCGGCAGACCTCCCTCTCCGAGGCACTCGACTTCGCCGCAGCGGCGCTGAACGACGGGGGGCGGATGCCCGGCCTGCACAAAGCTCAGCCGCCCGGATTGAAGGTGTATATAAGCCAAAAGCAGGGTGATGTAGATGTCGTTGTCCTTGTCCTGAAGCAGCAGGCGGTTGATCGCACGGGCAACCTCATCCGGCGGGCGGGCGCGAAACCGCCCGCTCCGGTCCGGCGCCAGCGCGATATTGTGTTCCGGCGTACCGGCCGAGAAAAGCGCCGCCAGCCGTGCCGCCATCAGGGCCGAGGTGACCCCATGGCCCGACACATCGACGCAAAACACCCCCAGGCGGGTTTCCCCCACGGGAAAACATCCCACCAGGTCGCCGCCCACATGGCCGCTGGGCCGCAGGAGCAGCGACACCTGAGCCCCGCCGAATCTCTGGAACGGGGCCCGCAGAAGCGATTGCTGGAGCTTGCGGGCCTCCAACAGGTCCCTGTTCAGAGAATCATAAAGCCCGTTCAGCCGCGCCAGAGCCTCCTGGAGTTGACGATTCTTGTGATTCAGTTCCCGCTCCATGCCCAGAACACGCTCCCCCCCCGCGATACGGGCACGCAATTCATTTGCGTGTACGGGCTTGATCAGGAAATCGTCCGCTCCGGCTTCCAACCCGTGAACGAGTTCGCCGATCTCTGATTTTGACGTTAAAACAATAAAGTAGCCATAGTTCTCCCGCGGCAGGTCACGAAATGCCCGGCAGAATTCCAGCCCGGTCATGCCGGGCATCATCCAGTCGCTTATGACGATGTCCACATGGGTGGCCCGGCAGATTTCCAGCGCCGCGGCAGCCCCCCCGGCCTCGTACACGGCAAACCCCCATCGTTCCAGCAACGCCCTCAGGATGCGCCGTTGCATACGACTGTCGTCGACGAGAAGGACGGTTCCCCGTCCCCTCCCCCCAAAAGTGCCGATCACATCGAACCTTTGCCCCAAGAGATTATCCTGTTGAACCTTTTCTCACGAGATTCACGACTTGGGTTAATTTTAACTGAAAGGCTGGGTTGTCTGTGTATTCGCGGTTTCCCAAACCCGACCTTAAGAACCGGCCGCCATCTTCAGAAGCCTGTCTGGACTCAGGGGGCCCCATGATAGACTGGATCCGCGTTTCCCAACTGCGCGAAGAAGTCGGCCATGACGCGTTTGAAGATGTGGTGGCCTTGTTCATGGAAGAAATCGACGCAGTGTTTGTCGCCCTCTCCCCGAATTCCCGGTTGGAGGAAGACCTGCATTTCATTACCGGGTCGGCGCTGAACCTCGGGTTTGACGCGCTCTGCCGACTTTGCCGCGAAGAAAGCCGGAAGGCGAAGGCGCGCGGCCCCGGTGCGGTGAACATCGTGGCGTTGCGCGACTGCTATCGGGCTTCGCGGTCCGCGTTTCTCGACGGGCGGGCGACATGGCCCGGCATCAGATGATGAACTCGGCCAGGGTCGGATCGTTCGTGATATCGTGATAGACGAACCCGCCCTTGTCCAGCCGCGCCAGAAGCGGGGGGAAGTTGGCGGCATTCCGCGTTTCGATCCCGATCAGCACCGACCCGAAATTGCGCGCGGATTTCTTGAGATATTCAAAGCGCGCCACATCGTCATCCGGCCCCAGGAGATGCAGGAAGTCGCGCAGCGCACCGGGACGCTGGGGCAGGCGCAGGATGAAATACTTTTTCACCCCCGAGTAGCGCAGGGCGCGCTCCTTCACGTCGGGCAGGCGTTCGAAATCGAAGTTCCCGCCAGAGGTCACGCAGACAACGGTTTTGCCGGCGATTTCCTCTGCCAGAACAGGCAGGACATCAACCGAAAGCGCCCCGGCCGGTTCCAGTACGATACCTTCGATATTGAGCATCTCCATGATCGTTGTGCAGATGCGGTTTTCGGGGGCGGTCAGAATCTGCCCCGGCGCGATCCCGCTCAGCCGCGCGAAGGGCTTTTCCCCGATCCTCGCCACCGCAGCACCATCCACGAAATTGTCCACCTCGCCCAGGGTCACGGGCCGCCCGGCCGCCACGGCCGCGCTCAGCGAAGCCCCCCCGGCCGGCTCCACGAAGCGAACCTCCACCTGCGGAGCCATCTGCCGCATGAACGAAACCACCCCCGCGGCAAGGCCACCGCCCCCGACCGGCAAAATCACCAGATTCGGCGGGGTCTCCATCTGAGACAGAATCTCCACCGCGACAGAGGCCTGCCCCTCAATCACGTCCTCGTCGTCGAAGGGTGCCAGGAAATGCCCCTCCGCCCCGACGCAATAGGCCTGTGCGGCCGCGAGCGTTTCGTCGAAGTAATCTCCGGTCAGGCGGATTTCGATGTTCTCTCCCCCGAAGGTCCGGGTTTTGTCGATCTTTTGCTGGGGTGTGGTGACGGGCATGAAGATCACCCCGTTTGCCCCGAAATGCCGGCAGATATAAGCCATGCCCTGCGCATGGTTTCCCGCGCTGGCCGCAACGAACAGCCTTTGCGCACCCTCTGCCAGAACCTTGCGCATGGCGTTGAAGGCCCCGCGGATCTTGTAAGAGCGGACCGGGGTCAGGTCCTCGCGCTTGAGCAGGATCTCCGCGCCAAAGCGCGCGCTGAGATGGTCGTTGCGCTGCAACGGCGTTGGAGGAAACACATCGCGCATCGCCGTTTCGGCGGCGCGGGCAAGGGAGGCGAACTCTGTCATGCGCAAGCTTTCGCGCGAAAGCCCGGCCGACGCAAGCCACAGCTGAGGCGGTGAACTTGCCCTTGAACCAAAAACCCGCTATCGCGCGGAAAATGGTATCACCCGGAGTTTCCCGCATGTCCGCGCCCAAGAAAGTCGTCCTGGCCTATTCCGGCGGTCTCGACACATCGATCATCCTGAAATGGCTTCAGGCCGAATATGGCTGCGAGGTGGTCACCTTCACCGCCGATCTCGGCCAGGGGGAGGAGCTGGAGCCCGCCCGCAAGAAGGCCGAAATGTTGGGCGTGAAGGAAATTTTCATAGAAGACCTGCGCGAAGAATTCGTTCGCGACTTCGTCTTCCCGATGTTCCGCGCAAACGCCGTGTATGAGGGGCTGTATCTTCTGGGCACATCTATCGCCCGCCCGCTGATTTCCAAGCGCCTGATCGAAATCGCCGAACGGACCGGCGCCGATGCCGTCGCCCACGGCGCCACCGGCAAGGGCAACGACCAGGTGCGGTTCGAACTGGCGGCCTACGCTCTGAACCCGGACATCAAGGTGATCGCCCCGTGGCGGGAGTGGGACCTGACCAGCCGCACGAAGCTTCTGGATTTCGCCGAAAAGAACCAGATCCCGATTGCCAAGGACAAGCGCGGCGAGGCCCCCTTCAGCGTCGATGCAAACCTTCTGCACACATCCTCCGAAGGCAAGGTGCTGGAAGACCCCGCGCAGGACGCGCCCGATTACGTTTATCAGCGTACCAACCACCCCGAAGACGCGCCAGATGCGCCAGAATACATCGAGGTCGGTTTTGAAAAGGGCGATGCCGTTTCCGTCAACGGCGTGGCGATGTCCCCCGCCGCGCTCCTGACAACGCTGAACGAATATGGCCGCCTCCACGGGATCGGGCGGCTGGACCTTGTAGAGGGGCGCTTTGTCGGCATGAAATCGCGCGGCATCTACGAAACCCCCGGCGGCACGATCCTGCTGGAAGCCCACCGCGGGATCGAACAGATCACTTTGGATCGCGGCGCGGCGCATCTGAAAGACCAGATCATGCCGCAATATGCGGAACTCATCTATAACGGCTTCTGGTTCAGCCCCGAGCGCGAGATGCTGCAAGCCCTGATCGACAAATCCCAGGAGCACGTCACCGGCACCGTGCGACTGAAGCTGTACAAGGGCCTGGCCCGCACCGTGGGCCGCTGGTCGGAGCACAGCCTCTATTCCGAGGAACATGTCACCTTCGAAGACGATGCCGGCGCCTACGACCAGAAAGACGCTGCGGGTTTCATCAAGCTGAATGCCCTGCGCCTGCGCCTTCTGGCGATGCGCAACCGTCGCCTGGGCTAAGGGCCGGGCCGCAACCTCAGACGTTCAGCAGTGCCTCTATTTCGGCGCGCGCCGGCATGGCATCCCCTGCCCCGGCACGCGTCACCTTCAGGGCCGCCGCTGCGCTGGCAAAGCGAAGGGCACACGCCCGGTCTGCCTGTTCGTCCAGCGCCGCCGCCACCGCACCAATGAAGCAATCTCCCGCCCCGGTGGTATCCACCGGATCAACGCGAAAGGCGGGGGCATGCAGGGCCCGTCCCCCGAAATGCCACCACGCCCCCTTGGCCCCCTGGGTCACGATCTTCTCGGTTCCGGCCAATGTCCCAAGGGCAGCCTGAAGCTGTTCGGCCTCAACCGCATTCATCGCCAGAAGCGAGACGTGGGGCAGCACCGCGCGTACGGCATCCACGTCGAACGGTGCGGCAGAATAGATGACGCGCGCGCCTTTTTCGCGGCCAATCCTTGCGGCCTCAACCTGATGAGATGTTTCATTTTGCAAAAGCAGCGTATCCTCTGGCCCGGCCGCCGCCAGAACTTCGGCAATACGGGCGACGCTTTGACGACAGTTCGCACCGGGGAAAAGGACGATGGCGTTTTCTCCCCGCGCCTCCACGGTGATGATCGCATGGCCTGTGGGGTCCTCCACCCGCACGATGTGGTCTATATCGACACCATACGCGGCCAACGCCGCGACCATCCGGTCTCCATCCGGTCCGACGGCCCCGATATGCACCACCCGCGCCCCGGCCCGCGCCGCCGCCACCGACTGATTGGCCCCCTTGCCGCCCAGGCCTGTCGTAACCTCCGTTGCGGCCAATGTTTCCCCCGGTCCGGGCAGATGCGGCACACGATAAACGTGATCCACATTGATCGAACCAAGGCAAAAGACCGTCATCCGACCTCACAGGCGGCCAGAAGCGCCATGTTGGTGATGTCGTTCACCGTCGACACGGTCGAGCAGATCTGGATCGGCTTGTCTACGCCCGACAGGATCGGGCCGATCACCGTTGCTCCGGCCATCTCCTGCATCAGCTTGACCGAGATCGAGGCCGAGTGCCGCGCAGGCACGACCAGAACGTTGGCCGGGCCGGTCAGGCGGCAGAACGGGTACTTGGACATCGCCTCCATGTTCAGGGCGACATCCACGGTCATTTCGCCATCGTATTCGAAATCGACGCCGCGCCTGTCCAGCACGCGCGAGGCCACGTGCATCTTCGTCGCCCTCTCGCTGACCGGATAGCCAAAGGTCGAAAAGGACAAAAACGCCACGCGTGGCTCAATCCCCAGGCTGCGGGCCACGGCAACGCCCCGTTCCGCAATGTTGGCGAGATCTTCCTCATTGGGCCATTCATGTACCAGCGTATCGGCAATGAACACGATCTTGCCCTTGTGCAAAAGCGCGGTGACCCCCACGGCCCCGTCTTCTGCGGTGGCGTCGAAAACGTGGTTGATCAGCTTCATGACATGGGCCGATTTGCGGGTCGCACCGGTAACCAGGGCATCGCCATGGCCATGCGCCAGCATCAGGGCGGAAAACACATGCCGGTCGCGCTTGGCCAGGCGGTCGATATCATGGGTATCAAAACCCTTCCGCTGCAGCCGATTGTAAAGAAAATCTCGATAGGCGTCGAGATGGCGGGAATTGGCGGCGTTGACAACTTCCAGCTCACGGCTGGCATCGCCCAGGCCCGCAGCCTCCAGCCTCTGTTTCACGTCGGACTCCCGGCCCACAACCAGCGCCTTCCCATAACCCGCACGCTGATAGCTGACTGCGGCGCGCAGAACCCGCTCATCGTCGCCTTCGGCAAAGATCATCCGGGCCTGTGCGGCCTTGGCCCGTGCCGCAATACCCGACAGTACCGAGGCCGTCGGGTCCATCCGGGCCTTCAGGGCGTCACGATAGCGGCCCATATCCACGATCGGGCGGCGGGCGACCCCGGTTTCCATCCCCGCCTGCGCCACTGCGGGCGGAATGACCCAGATCAGCCGCGGATCGAACGGGGTGGGAATAATGTAATCGCGCCCGAAGGACAGCTTGCGTCCATAGGCGATGGCAACCTCGTCGGGCACGTCCAGGCGTGCCAGCTCGGCCAGCGCCTGGGCACAGGCGATCTTCATCTCGTCGTTGATGGCGCGGGCATGGATGTCCAGTGCTCCCCGAAAGAGATACGGAAAGCCGAGAACGTTGTTCACCTGATTGGGATAATCCGACCGGCCCGTGGCAACGATGGCGTCGGCCCGCACGGCGTGGGCCTCTTCGGGGGAAATCTCCGGGTCCGGATTGGCCATGGCAAAGATGACCGGATCGTCGGCCATGCTGGCGACCATCTCGGGGGTTACGGCGCCTTTGGCGCTGACGCCAAGGAAAACGTCCGCGCCGTTCATCGCGTCTTCAAGGGTTCGGGCGTCCGTGTTCGCGGCATGGGCCGATTTCCATTGGTTCATGCCCTCCTTGCGGCCCTGGTAGATCACGCCTTTGGTGTCGCACATGATGCAGTTGTCATGCTTTGCGCCCATGGCCTTGACCAGTTCGAGGCAGGCGATCCCCGCCGCCCCCGCGCCGTTGAGCACGATGCGGCAATCCTCAAGCCGCTTGCCCGTCAGGTGCAGCGCATTGATCAGCCCCGCTGCGCAGATCACCGCCGTGCCGTGCTGATCGTCGTGAAAGACGGGGATGTCCATCTCCTCCTTCAGACGCTGCTCAATGATGAAGCACTCCGGCGCCTTGATGTCTTCGAGGTTGATACCGCCGAAGGTCGGCCCCATCAGCTTGACGGCCTTGATGATTTCCTCTGGATCTTCGGTGTCCAGTTCGATGTCGATGGCGTTGACGTCGGCAAATCGCTTGAACAGCACCGACTTTCCTTCCATCACCGGCTTGGAAGCCAGGGCCCCGAGATTTCCAAGCCCCAGAATCGCGGTGCCGTTCGACACCACGGCAACAAGATTCCCCTTGGTCGTATAGTCGTAAGCCGTTTCGGGGGCTTCGGCGATGGCCTCCACCGGAACCGCGACACCGGGTGAATAGGCCAGGCTGAGATCGCGCTGGGTGGTCATCGGCTTGGAGGCGACGACCTCGTATTTGCCGGGCGTGGGGTGGATATGGTACCGCAGCGCCTCTTCGGGGGTGATTTTCGATTTGTCGGACATGTGGGGTCTGTCTCCTCCTGCACAACGTTTTCTTAGCGTCAAGGGCCGACGGCCTCAACACCGATGGAAATGTGGCTTTTCGCGGCGCGGCGCGGTTTGTAAGGTCGCCGGACCAGAAAGCGGGGGCAAACGTGGCTAAAGGGGAAACCGTCACGCCAATGATGGCGCAATATCTTGAGATCAAGGCCGCCCATCCCGGTGCGCTGTTGTTCTACCGGATGGGCGATTTCTACGAGATGTTCTTTGACGATGCCGTCGCCGCAGCGCAGGCGCTGGACATTGCCCTGACCAGGCGCGGCAAACATCTGGGCGAGGATATCCCCATGTGCGGCGTACCGGTGCACGCAGCGGAAAATTATCTGCTGACACTGATCCGCAAGGGTTTTCGGGTTGCCGTGTGCGAACAGCTCGAGGACCCGGCCGAGGCAAGGAAGCGCGGGTCCAGGTCAGTGGTAAAGCGCGATGTCGTACGCCTTGTCACCCCTGGAACCCTGACCGAGGACACCTTGCTGGAGGCGCGCCGGCACAATTTCCTGGCCGCCTGCGCGCTGGTGCGCGATTCGGGCGCGCTGGCCTGGGTGGATATTTCCACCGGGGCATTCCGGGTGATGTCCTGCCCCCCGGTGCGGCTGAGCCCGCAACTTGCGCGCCTCGCCCCGCGTGAAGTTTTGGTGCCAGACGGAGCCGAAGGCGGATGGGCCGACACGGTTGGACAATCCGGCGCGGCGGTAACACCGCTCGCACGTGCCAGCTTTGACAGCACTTCGGCCGAGGCGCGTCTGGGGGCGCTTTTTGGCGTGGAAACCCTGGAAGGGTTCGGGGCGTTCTCCCGCGCCGAACTTTCCGCCATGGGCGCCATCGTCGATTATCTGGACATTACCCAGAAGGGAAAGCTCCCGCTCCTGCAGAAACCGCACCGGGAGGCAGAGGCCGGAATCGTCCAGATCGATGCCGCCACGCGTCGTAACCTGGAACTGACCGCAAACCTTTCCGGAGGGCGCGAGGGCAGTCTGCTGGCGGCGATCGACCGCACGGTCACCGCCGGCGGCGCGCGCCTGCTGGAACGGCGCCTGTCCAGCCCCTCCCGCGATCTGGACACGATCAGAGCCCGGTTGACCGCGGTGCGCGCGCTGGTGGAAGATCACACGTTGTGCAACGCCCTGCGCGACAACCTGCGCAAATGCCCCGATATCGACCGGGCCCTTTCGCGCCTTGCCCTTGATCGCGGCGGCCCACGCGACCTGGCTGCGGTTCGTAACGGGCTGGCGCAGGCCATGACCCTGACCGCCCTTCTGGACGCCGCCGACTTGCCCAAGCCTCTGCGTGACCGGTGCGCAGATCTCACCGGGCATGACGCGTTGCTGGAGTTGCTGGAGAAGGCGCTTGTGGCAGAACCGCCGCTTTTGGCCCGTGAGGGCGGCTTTATCGCCCCCGGCCATGACGCGGACCTGGACGAAGCGCGTACGTTGCGCGACGAAGGCCGGGGCATCATTGCCCGGATGCAGTCACAATATGCCCAGGAAAGCGGGATCGGCTCGCTGAAAGTCAGGCACAACAATGTGTTGGGCTACTTCATCGAAGTCACTGCAACCCATGCGGAGAAGATGCTGTCGCCCCCCCTTTCAGACCGCTTCATTCACCGCCAGACCACCGCGAATGCCGCGCGCTTCACCACCGTGGATCTGTCGGAGATGGAAACTCGCATTCTGAACGCGGGCAGCCGCGCGCTGGAGATCGAAAAGCGACTGTTCGAGCACCTGCGCCAGGCCGTTTTGGACCGCGCGGGGCCACTGGGCCAGACAGCGGCGGCACTGGCGGAGATCGACTTGTCCGCCGCACTGGCCGATCTGGCACGGGGCGAAGGCTGGTGCGAACCAAAGGTCGGGGAGAACCGCATCTTTAATGTCCGCGGCGGACGCCACCCGGTGGTGGAGCTGGCCTTGCGCAAACAGGGGGCCGCCCCTTTCGTCGCCAACGATTGCAACCTGTCAGACGGCGCGGACCAAGCCCATATCTGGCTTCTGACCGGGCCGAACATGGCCGGAAAATCGACCTTCTTGCGCCAGAACGCCCTGATCGCCCTGCTTGCACAGACGGGCAGCTTCGTCCCTGCGCAGGAGGCACATGTGGGGCTTGTATCCCAGATCTTCAGCCGGGTGGGCGCGGCGGACGATCTGGCGCGGGGACGCTCCACCTTCATGGTGGAAATGGTTGAAACGGCGGCCATCCTGAACCAGGCCGACGACCGGGCGCTGGTCATCCTGGATGAAATCGGACGCGGCACCGCCACGTATGACGGTCTTTCCATCGCCTGGGCCACGCTGGAACACCTGCATGGGGTAAACCGCTGCCGGGCGCTTTTCGCCACCCATTATCACGAGATGACCTCGCTGGCGGGCAAGCTGGCCGGAGTGAAAAATGCCACCGTCGCGGTGAAGGAGTGGCAGGGTGAGGTCATCTTCCTGCACGAGGTCCGCCAGGGCGCGGCAGACCGGTCTTACGGGGTGCAGGTGGCACGGCTTGCGGGGTTGCCCGACAGCGTGGTGGAGCGGGCGCGCGTGGTTCTGGAGGCGCTCGAACGGGGCGACCGCGAAGGGACGCGCGCAAAGAAAACGCTGGTGGATGACTTGCCGCTGTTTTCGGCGGCTCAGGCCCCGGCAACCCGCCCTTGTGAGCATCGTTCTGAAGTCGAGGAAAAGCTCGCCGGGATTCACCCCGACGAGCTGACACCGAAAGCCGCTCTGGATCTCGTGTACGTGCTGAAGGCACTTCTGGATTAAGTTGCCGGTGTGGAAGACACCCCGACCTGCGCGGGGCGCAGAAGGCGGTCATGCAGCATGAACCCCACGGCCATCACCTGGATGATGTCCCCGGCCCTGGTGTCGGGCACCGGGGCCTCGAACATCGCCTGGTGGAGTTGCGGGTCGAACGAATCCCCGACCTCGGGGGCGACACGTTCAATCCCGTGTTTGGAGAATACGTTCAGAAGTTCCCGCAGGGTCAGTTCGATCCCTTCGATAAGCGGCCCGTTCGCCTCGCGCTGCTCATCGGTCACGACATCCAGCGCACGGGACAGGTTATCATAGACCGGCAGCATGTCCCGCGCCAGCCTGGAACCTCCATAATTCTCGGCCTCGCGGCGGTCGCGCTCACTGCGCTTGCGGGCATTTTCCGCATCCGCCAATGCCCGCATGAAACGGTCGCGCAGGTCGTCGCGTTCCGCACGCAGGGCAGTCAGATCCTCTTCGGGGGGGGTACCTTCCCCATGCGATGCGCCAGGCTCTTCAGCGGCGCCATCCTTGGTAAGCTGTTCGATATTCACGCTGTCGTCTTTTTCAGGATTTGCCATTTCTTCCCTCTTAGCCCCGGTCGGAAATCAGCTTCCCGACCAGTTGTGCGGTGTAGTCCACGATCGGTACGATCCGTCCGTAGTTGAGCCGGGTCGGTCCGATGACTCCAACCGCACCAATGATCTTCCGGTCAGCGTTCATATATGGAGAGATCACCAAAGAGGAACCCGAAAGTGAAAAAAGCTTGTTCTCCGACCCGATGAAAATACGCACGCCTTCCCCCTGCTCGGCAAGCTCGAGGAACTCCACAATATCGCGCTTGCGCTCCAGATCGTCGAAGAGGACGCGAATCCGCTCCAGGTCGGTCGGCACGGCCTCATCCCCCAGAAGATTGGCCTGACCCCGGACGATCAGACGCTCCTGCGGTTCCCCTTCGTTTTCCCAGATTGCAAGACCGCTTTCGACCATCGCATGGGCGAGCACGTCGATTTCCTGGCGGCGGCGGTGAATCTCTGCGCGGATACCCTGGAGCAACTCCCCCAGCGTCTTGCCTTCCGCCAGAGCGTTGAGAAAATTCGCCGCCTCGCGCATGGAGGATGGTGTCTGCCCCGGAGCGGGCTGAAAAACGCGGTTCTCCACATGACCGTCCGCAAAAACCAGAACCGCCAGCGCACGGTCCGGCGCAAGGCTGACAAATTCGATATGCCGGATCGGAGCCTCATGCTTGGGCGCAAGGACAAGGCTGGCGCCATGGGTGACCCCGGACAGGGCCGCCCCGACCTTGTCGAGCATCGTCGTCACGTCACGCTCATTGCAGCCAAGGGTAGCGTCGATCTGTTCGCGGTCCGTGGATTCCAGGTCCCGGACCTCAAGCAGCCCATCCACGAACATCCGCAGGCCAAGCTGCGTCGGAACCCGCCCCGCAGAGACATGGGGACTGTCGAGCAGACCGAGATATTCGAGATCCTGCATCACGTTGCGGATGGTGGCGGCACTGACCTTCTCGTTCATCGTGCGGGTCAGTGTACGAGACCCCACCGGATCGCCGGATTCGAGATAGCCCTCGACAACACGGCGAAAAACCTCGCGGCTGCGATGATTCAGTTCCCTGAGAAGGCTGGCTGTGTCATTCACCTGGCGGATCTCCCACAAGCGTATGCCATTAAATGGCGCGGGGCGGAAACGTCAATCGGGCTTGCATCAGCGCCCCCTTCATGGGAGCAAAGCCCCACCCCTAAACAAAGGAAGTACCATGCGCCCATCTGGTCGAGACATAAGCGAAATGCGCCCGATTTCAATCGAGACCGGCGTGACCAAACATGCGGAAGGCTCCTGCCTTATAAGGGTCGGCGACACCCATGTCCTGTGCACCGCCAGCCTGGAGGAGCGCGTGCCGCCGTTTCTGAAGAACTCCGGCCTTGGTTGGGTCACCGCGGAATACGGCATGCTGCCGCGCGCCACCGGATCGCGTATGCGGCGCGAGGCCGCTCAGGGAAAACAAGGCGGGCGAACTGTCGAGATACAGCGCCTGATCGGGCGTTCTCTGCGCGCGGGGGTCGATCGTGTCGCCCTTGGCGAACGCCAGATCACCGTCGACTGCGATGTCCTTCAGGCCGATGGCGGCACGCGTTGCGCGGCCATCACCGGCGGTTGGGTTGCGCTGCGGCTGGCGGTCAATGCGCTGATGAAAGCCGGGGATGTGACCTCCGACCCGCTGGTCGCGCCGGTTGCGGCCGTCTCCTGCGGAATTTATGCGGGTCAGCCGGTATTGGACCTCGACTATGCCGAAGACAGCCGGGCCGGTGTGGACGGCAACTTCGTCATGCTGGGCGGAAACCGGCTGATCGAAGTACAGATGTCGGCCGAGGGCGCCACCTATACCCGCGATCAGATGGGTCTGCTTCTGGACCTGGCCGAGAAGGGTGTGAACGAACTGGCCGCCGCTCAAACCGCCGCAGTGGGGGGCTGAACCATGCGCCGCTTTGCGGGCGACCGGCTTCTGGTCGCCACCCACAACCGGGGAAAGCTGGAGGAGATTGCCGCCCTGCTGTCGCCTTACGGTGTTTCCACAATCTCAGCAACAGAGATGAACCTGCCCGAACCCAAGGAAACGGAAGCGACGTTCCTCGGGAATGCCCGCATCAAGGCCCATGCCGCGGCCAGGGCCACCGGCCTGCCCGCACTGGCCGATGACAGTGGAATAGAGATCGACGCGCTGAACGGCGCCCCCGGCGTTTACACAGCCGACTGGGCGACAACGTCGCAGGGGCGCGATTTTGTCATGGCAATGGAAAATACCTGGGCCAGGCTGGAAAAGGTAAACGCACCGGAGCCCCGCACCGCCCGCTTTTGCTGTACCTTCGTACTGGCCTGGCCCGATGGACACGACGAGGTGTTCGAAGGACAGATGCCCGGTCGTATCGTCTGGCCGATGCGCGGCGAGCAAGGTCACGGCTATGACCCGATTTTCCAGCCCGAGGGCTATGAAATCACCTTTGGCGAGATGGATCGTTGGGAAAAAAACAAGATCAGCCATCGCGCCCGTGCCTTCGAAAAACTGGTCCACGCTTTTGGCGGCTGAAGACTGGCAGGCGGGCGGCTTCGGGCTGTACATTCATTGGCCATTTTGCCTGTCCAAATGCCCCTATTGCGATTTCAACTCCCATGTTGCCGAATCCGTCGACCGGCTTCGATGGGAGCGTGCTTTTCTGACCGAAATAGACCGTATCGGTGCCAAAACCCCCGTACGTACTCTCAATTCGATCTTCTTCGGAGGCGGCACGCCCAGCCTGATGGACCCCGACCTGGTCCGCGCCATCATACAGAGGGCGCGCGCCACATGGATCAGCGTGAACGATCTGGAGGTCACGCTGGAAGCCAACCCCACCTCGGTTGAGGCCGGACGCTTTTCCGCCTACCGCGATGCGGGCGTGACCCGTGTATCGTTGGGCATTCAGGCACTGCGAGACGCGGATCTGCGCCGCCTTGGCCGACTGCACAGCAGCGCCGAAGCCCGCGCCGCCTTCGATATCGCCCGTGATCGGTTTTCACGGGTCAGCTTCGACCTGATCTACGGACGACAGGATCAGACACTGCAAGACTGGCATCGCGAACTGTCCGAGGCGCTTGCCATGGCGGCGGATCATCTTTCGCTTTACCAACTGACGATCGAGCCGGGCACGGCGTTCGGAGACCGCCTGGCCAGCGGCCGGTTGCACGGGCTGCCTGACGAAGACACAGGGGCCGACCTTTATGAACTGACACAGGCGCTGTGTGAGCGGGCCGGGCTCCCGGCTTACGAGATTTCCAACCACGCTCGCCCCGGGGCGGAATCGCGGCACAACCTGATTTACTGGCGCTATGGCGATTACGCAGGGATCGGCCCGGGCGCACATGGCCGTATGTCATTGCACGGGCGGCGCTTTGCCACAGAAGCCCTGAGCCGGCCGGACGCATGGCTGGAAGCCGTGGAGACGCGCGGCAGCGGAGAACGGCCTCCAGCGCCCCTGTCCACGCGCGACCAGGCCGAGGAATACCTGATGATGGGGCTTCGGTTGCGAGACGGGATCAGCCTGGCGCGGTATGAGGCCTTTCTGGGATCGGAAATAAGTTCATTTAAAATCAATGGATTGGCTGATCTTGGGCTGATCGAGGCTGCTTCAGGCCGGCTCTTTGCCACCCCTGCGGGCCGGGCCGTTTTGAACGGGATCATTCGCGAGCTTTTGCCCGAAACCGATTAGCCGAACCGATCCGCCGGTGTTGCGCTGAGAATCCCGCACAAAAGATCAAGCTGATCAAGGTTCTTGTACCCGATTACAACTTGACCGGATTGGCCACCCGCCAAATGCTCAATACTGACATCCATCCCCAGAGCTGCGGACAGATCCTGTTCCAGAGCACGGGTATCCGCGTCTTTTTCCCTTGACCTCGCGGACCTTCGCCCCGGCTTTTTTGGCCCGCCTTCCGACGCCCTGACAAGCGCCTCCGTCTCGCGCACCGACAACTGGCGGCGGAGGACTTCTTGGGCCAAACGCTCCGCATCAGGTGTGGTGATGAGGGCCCGGGCATGCCCCGCACTAAGCCGGCCATCCCGCAACATCGCCAGAACAGCATCGGGCAGTTGAAGCAGACGCATCAGGTTGGCAATGTGGCTGCGGCTTTTCCCAAGCGCCTCCGCCAGCTTTTCCTGCGTATGCCCAAAGCGATCCATCAACTGGCGATAGCCCATTGCCTCCTCGACAGCGTTCAGATCCGCCCGCTGAATGTTTTCTATGATCGCAATCTCGAGGACCTCGGTATCGTTCAGATCCCGAACGATCACGGGGACATCGTGAAGCTGTGCCCGCTGTGCCGCGCGCCAGCGGCGCTCCCCGGCGACAATCTCGTAATGGCCAGGCTTTCGCGGGCTGACACGCACAATCAGGGGCTGCAAAACGCCCTTCTCCCGGATGGAGGACGTCAGTTCTTTCAGCGCCTCCTCGGAAAACTGACGCCTCGGCTGATCCGGATTCGGCTCAAGCAGATCAAGCGAAAGCGTTTGGTCGGGGCGTATGGCCTGACCCGAATCGCCGGATCTCACTTCGGGCTGAATACTTACATCCGCCATAAGAGCCGAAAGACCCCGCCCCAGGCCCCGCCGATCATTCTTCTTTACCATCGTTTTCCCGCCCTTCGTTCAGGCCACTGCCACCTTGCTTTTCAAAACCTCTTTCGCCAGAGCCCTGTACGCCTCCGCCCCTTTAGACTTTGGGTCATAATCCAGTATCGGCAGGGCAAAAGACGGTGCTTCGCTCAACCGAACATTCCGGGGAATGACGGTTTCAAACACCAGATCCCCGAGATATGCACGCGCATCGTTTTCAACCTGCTGAGACAGCCGGTTTCGCGCATCAGACATCGTGAGGACAATTCCCTCGATGCGCAACTCCGGATTCGCGCCCTGACGCAGATCCCGCACCGTAAGCATAAGCTGCGACAGCCCTTCCAGCGCGAAAAACTCTGCCTGGAGCGGCACCAGGACCGAGTGAGCGGCAACCATAGCGTTCACCGTAAGAAGGTTAAGTGACGGGGGACAGTCGATCAAAATGTAATCGAATCCGAACGATTCGACCTGTGGCTGATGTAATGCGTCCCGTAAAAGAAGGCTCCGGCGGTTGTTGTCCGCAATTTCAAGGTCTGCAGAGCTGAGGTCCGTCGTCGCCGGGGATATCATGAGGCGCTCAACGCCCGTTGGCAGAAACACGTCCCTCGGCTCGGCCTCCCTGAGAAGCAGGTCAAAGGTTGTTTTGTCCCGCTGCTCGGCCCCAACGCCAAGCCCGGTCGATGCATTTCCCTGAGGGTCAATATCCACGATGAGAATCTTGAGTCCCTCGACGGCCAAAGCAGTTGCGAGATTGATCGCCGTTGTGGTTTTGCCAACCCCCCCCTTCTGGTTGGCAACCGCGATGATTTTCGGACCCTTGCGGGCGTCGGATTCAGACACGGGAAATGCCTCCGATTTTCAGGATTACAGCATCAGGGTTCGTCTGGCTGGGAAAAGTCTGAACATCAAACCGCCACGATGCAAGCGCGGCATCCAGTTCTGCGCGAAAACGTGCGCCTTTTGGAAAAACCGCCGTACCGTCCGGACGAAGATGGCGCTCTGCGAATGTCAAAAGCTCAGCTAATGGGGCAAGGGCACGGGCGCTCAGAATCGCGGCACCCAGAGGGGAAACGGCCTCTGCCCGCTCTGCCAAAACCAGAGCGTTCAAATCGAGTTCCCGCACCACCGTTCGCAGGAATATGGATTTCCGAAGATCGCTTTCCACCAGCATTACGCGAAGATCCGGCTTTCTTTCGGCTGCGAGAATCGAAACCACAAGCCCAGGAAAGCCCCCTCCGCTGCCAAGATCCGCCCAGAGGCCCTTCGGCTGGACAAGAGAAAAAATCTGCGCCGAATCAAGGAAGTGTCGATCCCACAGGCTGTCGATCGTGCTCCGGGAAACAAGATTGATTGTGCTGTTCCACTTTCGCAGCAGCCCCTCATAGTGATGAAGCCGCTCCAGTGTTTCACGTGAAACATCCTGCCCCGGCAGCCCCCTCTGCGCCATCATGCAAGCCGGCGCTGGTCTTGCCGCAGGCGCGCGAGAATCAGCGCCAGGGCCGCTGGGGTCATCCCCTCGATCCGAGCCGCCTGAGCAAGCGTTTCCGGCCGCAGGCGCGCCAGCTTTTCTCTGATCTCAGCGGAAAGACCCTCCAGCGACGCGTAATCGAAATTCAGCGGAAGCTCCAGAGCCTCATCCCTGCGCATGGCCTCCACATCCTGGGCCTGGCGCCTGACATAGTTTGCGTACAGCGCGTCATACGTCACTTGTTTCCGAATCTCCCCGGAAAACTCTGAAAGCTCGGGGCAGAAGGGCAGAAGCCGTTCAAAGGAAATATCCGGAAAGGCCAGAATGTCCAGGCCGTTTCGCCGCGCCCCGTCGGGACTAACCCTGATCCCCACGGCGTTCAATTGCTGAGGCGTCACCGAGATTGTGGAAAGCTTTTCATTCGCACTTGCCAAAAGATCCATCTTTTCGTTGAACGCCCGCTTTCGGCTCTTCCCAATGCACCCCAGTTCAATCCCGGTCGGGGTCAGCCGCTGGTCGGCGTTGTCCACGCGCAGCGACAGTCGAAACTCCGCCCGAGACGTGAACATCCGATAGGGCTCCGTTACCCCGCGGGTCACGAGATCGTCAATCATGACCCCAATATAGCTGTCCGTTCTCGCAAACCGGACCTCATCCCTCCCCTGGCTTAATCTGGCCGCATTCAACCCGGCCGCCAAGCCCTGGGCGGCAGCTTCCTCATAACCCGTCGTTCCATTGATTTGCCCCGCAAGGAAAAGGCCGCGTACCTCTTTGAGTTCGAGCGTTGCCTTCAGGGCGCGCGGATCGACGAAATCATACTCGATCGCATAACCCGGCTGTAGAATCCGTACCTGCTCAAGTCCGGCAATGGAACGCACATACGCACCCTGAACATCTTCCGGAAGCGATGTCGAAATTCCGTTGGGGTAAACAGTGTCGGTGTCCAGCCCTTCCGGCTCAAGAAAAATCTGGTGTGACTCCTTGTGTGAAAATCGGATGACCTTGTCTTCGATGGAGGGGCAATAGCGTGGCCCAACCCCTTCGATATGCCCGCCATACATCGCAGACCGGGAAATATTTTTCTTTATAATTTCATGGGTTTGCGGGTTTGTATGGGTAATTCCACAGGAAATTTGGCGAGCTGTCGGCCTCCTTGAAAGGAACGAAAACAGGGTCGGATCTTCATCCCCCGGCTGCTTTTCAAGGCGATCCCACGCGATTGTCCGTCCGTCCAGCCTGGGCGGCGTGCCGGTTTTCAGACGGCGCAGGGGAAGTCCGTATCCCGCGAGCCGCGTTGCCAGGGCAATCGAGGGCTTATCCCCCATCCGCCCCCCAGGGAAACTCTTGTCCCCGATACGAATCGTTCCGCGCAGGAACGTCCCTGTGGTCAAAATTACTGCCCCGGCCTCAACTTCACTGCCATCCGCAAGCAAAACGCCATAAACAGAACCACCCCTTTCGATCAGGTCCGCCACTTCTCCCTCGATCAACGTCAGATTTTTCTGGAGTCGTACGGTTCTTTCTGCCTCAGCCCTGTACAAACATCGGTCTGCTTGTGCACGCGGTCCCTGTACGGCAGGCCCCTTGCGGCGATTCAGCAGCCGGAACTGGATGCCTGCACGGTCAGCAATTCGCCCCATTACTCCATCCAGCGCATCGATTTCGCGCACCAGATGCCCCTTTCCGACCCCACCAATCGCAGGGTTGCAAGACATGACACCAATATCCGATTCCCGAAGCGTTACCAAGGCAACACGCACACCCATGCGCGCGGCAGCGTGGGCAGCCTCGGTTCCGGCATGCCCCCCCCCAACCACGGCCACATCGAACATGCGATGTTTCACGTGAAACACTCCTTACTTTCCAAGGCAAAAGCTTCCGAAGATTTCATCCAGAACCGTCTCCACGTCGATTCGCCCTACAACCGATTCAAGGCTTCGGATCGCGCTGTTAAGATCTTCTGCTGCCAGTTCAACCAATTCAAGGCCGCTCTCCAGACGGGCCTGCGCAGCCTCTATTGCGATTCTGGCCCGCCCCATGGCCTGCCTGTGGCGCTCCCGCGTGGCGGTCCCCGCTGCGCCCGCTCGTGTCTCGAGAACAGATGTAATCCGGGAGATCAACGTCTCAAGCCCCGCCCCCGTCTCCCCGGAAACCGCAAAGCCTCTTGTATCTCTCAGATCCGCCTTACCGAGGACAAGGATATCCCCCGGCCCTGGCTCCAGAAAAAGAGGCGCCCCAAGATCGTCTTGCAAGAAAACCCTTAAATCTGCTGCACGCGCTCGTTCGACAGCCCGCTTAATCCCAATCGTCTCAATCGCATCCACTGTCTCGCGCAGCCCGGCCGTATCCAGAAAAGTCACGGGCAACCCCGCCAAGTCCATGCGAACCTCGATCACATCCCGTGTCGTTCCGGCATGTTCAGAGGTGATCGCCGCCTCACGCCCTGCAAGTGCGTTCAAGAGTGTAGATTTTCCCGCATTCGGTGGCCCGACAATTGCCACCTCAAATCCTTCGCGAATGCGCTCTGCCGCCCCAACGCCTTGAATTTCCCGGCCAAGATCGTCAAGAACCCCTCTGATCAATGGCAAAACTTCCGGGCGAACATCTTCCGGAACTTCTTCGTCGGAAAAATCTATCACAACCGCCAAAAGGGCTGCCGCCCGGATCAGCTTACCCCGCCAAGCTTCGATTCTTTCAGCCAGCGATCCAGAAAAAATCCGCAAGGCCTGTTTTCTCTGTGCTTCTGTTTCCGCATCAAGAAGGTCGCTCAACCCCTCGACCTGTGACAAATCCAGACACCCGTTTTGCAACGCGCGGCGCGTAAATTCTCCGGGTTCTGCCAGGCGCAGCCCTTCCATCTGCCCCAGTTCCCGTAAAATTGCCGCTATCGTCGCCTGTCCGCCATGGCAGTGCAGTTCAACAATATCTTCTCCGGTAAAGCTTGACCCTTCCGGAAAAAACAAAACGAGAGCTTCATCAAGAAGCACACCGGAAGAAGATGTCAGACGCCGTAAACCCGCCCGCCGCGAGGGCGGCAATGCCCCGGCCAAGCCCTGCCCAGCCGGCCGTGCCCCGGGGCCGGAAATACGGATCACAGCCACACCCGCTTTCCCACGGGCAGTGGCCTGAGCAAAGATCGTATCCACCCTCCATCCTCCGAGGTGGTGTCAGGTATTCATGGAGTCGAAGAATTCGGAGTTTGTCTTCGTCTGCTTCAGCTTGGACAACAAGAACTCGATAGCGTCGGTTGTTCCCATTGGGTTGAGGATTCTGCGCAGGACAAAGGTTTTTTGCAAATCCCCCTTGTCGACCAACAGATCTTCCTTCCGGGTCCCGGATTTCAGGATATCCATGGACGGGAAAACGCGCTTGTCCGCAACTTTGCGATCCAAGACGATTTCGGAGTTCCCCGTCCCCTTGAATTCTTCGAAGATTACTTCATCCATGCGCGATCCGGTATCGATCAGGGCCGTGGCGATAATGGTCAGGCTGCCCCCTTCCTCGATATTCCGTGCCGCACCGAAAAACCGCTTTGGCCGCTGCAACGCATTCGCGTCCACGCCGCCGGTCAGAACCTTCCCGGAAGATGGGACGACCGTATTATATGCCCTACCAAGTCTTGTTATGGAGTCGAGAAGTATAACAACATCTCGTTTATGCTCCACCAGTCTCTTGGCTTTTTCGATCACCATCTCAGACACGGCCACATGCCGTGTTGCCGGTTCATCAAAGGTGGAGGAAATCACCTCTCCCTTCACGCTCCGCTGCATGTCGGTCACTTCTTCAGGGCGTTCGTCGATCAGCAGGACGATCAGGTAACATTCGGGGTGGTTTCGTTCTATGGAATGGGCAATGTTCTGCAACAGGACAGTTTTCCCCGTCCGCGGCGGCGCCACGATCAGGGATCTCTGCCCCTTCCCGATCGGCGCAATCAGATCAATCACCCGCGCCGACCTGTCCTTGATCGTCGGGTCTTCGATTTCCATTTTCAACCGCTCATCCGGGTACAACGGCGTCAGGTTGTCGAAGTTTATCTTGTGCCGGGCCTTTTCCGGATCCTGGAAATTGATTGCCGTCACTTTGGTGATTGCAAAATACCGCTCATTCTCGCGCGGGGCATGCATAACGCCTTCGACCGTGTCCCCCGTCCGAAGAGAGTGCTGTCGGATCATCTCTGGCGACACGTAAATGTCATCCGGACCCGGCAGGTAGTTTGCCTCTGGGGAACGCAAGAAACCAAATCCGTCCTGCAAAACCTCCAGAACACCATCCCCGGAAATTTCCCACCCGTCTTCGGCCCTTTCCTTGAGGATCGAGAACATCATGTCGCCCTTGCGCATGGTGGAGGCGTTCTCGATCTCCAGCTCCTCAGCCATGGCAAGGAGATCCTTGGGACTTTTGGCCTTGAGATCGGCCAGATTCAAACGCTCTTGTGTCATGGAGATATCCAGGATGCGCGGCAGCGTCGCGTCATTTGTAAGGAAATAACCCGGGCGGGACCGCCCGTTGGACCGGACTCATACGCCCGGTCTGTCCGCGAGTCAACGGGCTCAGAACTTGAAGATCACTGAGAAAACGATCACCACCATCAGGATCGTCGGAACCTCGTTCATCATTCGAAACGTGCGCCCGCTACGGGTATTTCCGGCGGCAATAAAATCTTTACGCCGTTTTCCCAACCACATGTGAAACCAGGTCATCGCAATGACGGAAAGACCCTTCGTATATGGCCAGATGCTGTACCAATCGACGATCCCGGGTGTGAACGCCAGCATTACCCCGAAAATCCAGACGGCAATCAGAGACGGGTTCATGATATAACGGAAAAGCTTCATCTCCATGGTCTGAAACAGCTCATCCGTTTGCCCCCCCGTTTGTACACGTTCCGTATGGTAAACAAACAGTCTTGGCAGGTAAAAAATACCTGCCATCCAGGTCAAAACCGCGATGATGTGCAACGATTTCGACCAAGGGTAAAGATAGGCCAGAAGATCAAGCATGTTCCGTCTCTTGTCTGCGTTCGCGTGACCACCTCTAAAACATGGACAATATAAAAAGAAAAGATGAGGTAGTAGAAGGCCCTGTGGAGACTGTGGATTAAACGGATTTCCACAGATTTTTCCGCCTCGCAACCTCCTGTTGAAAACTCTGAAGATAACTTCTTAAAAAATTTCAACATCCAGAAAAACAAATATATATCAATTGGTTAAATGATGCGGATGAGCTTCCGGTCTGTGGAAAAACTGCTGGATTCAAGGCTTTGCACACTTATCCCCGTTGCGACGATGAGTCAGTCCACAGGGGATGACTCCGGAGTGGAGCGTTGACAACAGGCAGGGTTGAGCACAGCCTCTCGAAAAGGCAGAACTTGTGCAGGCGGGATCCACCGCTCTTCCCATGGTTTTCAACAGGGTTACCCACATGTCTCAGCCTCTGGTTCTTGCGTCTGGGTCTGCGGTGCGGGCAAGACTGCTTCGGGCAGCGGGAGTGTCGTTTGACATCCACCCGATTGCGATTGATGAGGGGGCCTTTCGCACCGGCCTGGAGGCCGAAAATGCCACCCCGGCCGAAATTGCCGAAGCGCTTGCCGCCGCAAAGGCCGCGCGCGTTGCCGCAAAACGCCCCGAAGCCCTTGTGATTGGGGCGGATCAGGTCCTGACCTGTCGTGGCAGGGTCTTTTCCAAACCGGACACAAAGGAAGACGTCCGTGGCCAGATTCGGAGTTTACGGGGAAAGTCGCACCAGCTTCTCTCAGCGGTGGTTGTTCACGACGATGGTGCCCCGCTATGGCGTCACGTGGGCAGCGCCACACTGACCATGCGTTCCATTTCGGATACCTATCTCGACGCCTATCTCGACCGAAACTGGCCGTCGGTCGGGGAGTCGGTCGGGGGTTACAAGCTCGAAGAAGAAGGTGTACGCCTTTTTTCCGGTGTCGAGGGGGATTATTTCACCGTGCTCGGGCTCCCGCTTTTGCCCCTCCTGACCTTTCTTACAACAAGAGGGGTGCTGCCCGCATGACCCATCCTGTTCCGCTTGCCGGAGTTATCGGATCGCCAGTTGCCCATTCGCGATCTCCGGCCCTGCATGGCCATTGGTTGCGGCGCTATAAGGTGTCCGGTCACTATATTCCCATGGATGTAGCTCCCTGCGACCTGGCCGAGGCCCTGCATGTCCTGCCGCGCCTGGGATTCGTCGGGGTCAATGTCACGCTTCCTCACAAGGAGGCGGCCCTTGCCCTTTCCCATACCCATACGGATCGCGCGGCCCGGATTGGGGCGGCGAACACGTTGACCTTTCAGGCAGATGGCACGGTACATGCCGACAACACCGACGGTTTTGGATTTATGGCCAGTTTGCATCAGTCCGCCCCGGACTGGCAGCCGCACCAGGGCCCCGCAGTGGTGCTTGGGGCTGGGGGGGCGGCGCGGGCAATTCTTGTTTCGTTGCTGGAAAGCGGGGTTCCGGAAATCCGGCTTGCCAACCGGACCCGCGCCCGGGCAGAGGCGCTGTGCGCGGAGTTCGGCCCCCGCGTGTTTTGCCATGATTGGAACAAACCCATTTCCTATCTGAAGGAGGCCAGAACGCTGGTCAACACCACCGCTTTGGGCATGACCGGCAAGGATGATCTTTCGTTCCCATTTGAGATGTTGCACCCGGAGCTTCTCGTGACCGACATCGTTTACACCCCCCTTGAAACGACCCTCCTGCGGGAGGCCGCCGCCCGAGGCGCAACCGTCGTAGACGGGTTGGGGATGTTGCTGCATCAGGCTGCGCCCGGATTCGAGCGGTGGTTTGGCCGGGTGCCAGAGGTGGATGCCGCCCTGCGGGCCGCGGTATTGACCGGATGAGCGGGGCGCCCTTCCTTTTGGGTCTGACCGGATCGATCGGGATGGGAAAATCCACCACTGCGGGATTTTTCCGCGAAGCCGGGGTTCCGGTCTGGGATGCGGATGCCGCGGTTCACAGGCTTTACGCGCCCGGCGGTGCCGGGGTAGTGGCCATCGCCACCCTCTGCCCCGGGGCAGTGCGCGACGGTCGGGTTGACCGTGCCGCACTGAAGGCATGGATCGATAAAGATACCAGTGCCCTGAGCCGGATCGAGACCGTTATCCATCCGCTTGTGGTCGAAGACCGCCGCGCCTTCATCGCCGACCATATGCAGGCGCCGCTGATCGTGCTCGATATTCCGTTGCTTTTTGAGACGGGCGCCGAGTCCATTCTGGACGGCATTCTGGTGGTAACCGCCCCTCTGGAAATTCAGCGCGCCCGGGTCCTGGCGCGTCCCGGCATGACGGAGATTCACCTTTCCGCCATTCTGGCCAGGCAGATGCCCGATACCGAAAAACGTGCCCGCGCCGATTATGTTATCGAAACGCACAGCCTTGAACAGACCCGCGTCGAAGTGCAGACTCTTATCGGGCAGATCGAGGGGCGGCAGAATGCGCGAAATTGTGCTGGACACGGAAACGACGGGCTTTGAACCGTCCGAGGGACACAGGGTCGTTGAAATCGGTGCAGTGGAGTTGTGGAACCACTTGCCAACGAAAAAAACCTTTCACGTATATATCAACCCGGAACGGCCAATGCCCCAGGGCGCGTTCGAAGTGCACGGGCTGGGGGACGATTTTCTCCGCGACAAACCCCTTTTCAAGGCCGTTGCACAGGATTTTCTGTGCTTCATAGGTGACGCCAAGCTGGTGATTCACAATGCCGGCTTCGATATGAAATTTCTGAATGCCGAACTGGAATGGGCAGGGCTGCCGCAACTTCCGATGGACCAGGCAATCGACACGCTGGCCATGGCACGCACGAAATTCCCCGGCGCACCGGCGACGCTTGACGCGCTTTGCCGCCGCTTCGGGGTTGATAACTCGGCGCGGGAAAAGCACGGCGCGCTGCTGGACTCAGAGATTCTGGCCGAAGTGTATCTTGAGCTGATCGGGGGCCGACAGCCGGATTTCACCCTGACCGGCCCGGACGAAATGCACGCGAAACCCTCCGCCACCCTTGATGCGTCATGGCGACCCAGGCCGCGCCCGGACCCTCTTCCGTCCCGCCTGACGGAGGCCGAAGCCGCCGCCCATGCCGAATTTGTCGCGACTTTGGGTGACGGCGCGCTGTGGCGCAGGTTCGATTAGGCGTCGGCGGTTTCGTTGTCGGCCTTTTTGGCCTCGGCCCGGCGCAGGATTTCCTGCCGGTAAAGCTGGAGGAAATCGACGTTTTCCAGATTCAGTGGCGGAAAGCCGCCATCGCGGGTCACATCGCTGACGATACGGCGGACGAAGGGAAACAAAAGCCGCGGACACTCGATCATCAAGAAGGGGTGGATCTGATCTTCGGGTACGTTCTCGATGTGGAATACACCGGCATATTCCAGCTCCAGCAGGAACATGGTTGCCCCGTCGGACTTGTTTTTCGAGGAAATGTTGAACTTGCTGATGACCTCATATTGATGGTCGGCATTGCGCTTGCGTGCGTCCAGCCCGACCTGAACCTGAATATCGGGGTCGACGCTGGTGTTCCCTTCCTGGCGCATCAGCATGTTTTCAAAGGACATGTCACGGACGAACTGTCCCAGGACATGCATTTTCATCTGGGGGGGTTGGGTCCCGTTTCCGGCTGTGGGCTCGGTCATCTTCGGCTCCTGCAAGGCTTGATCGACCGGCTTTTAACAGGTCATTGGCGACGCCTCAATGCCGGGTCCAGTCCGATGGGGGCTGCGTGGGGCGTGCCATGCCAGGGTCGACCTCCTGAAACTCGCCATCTATCACGTCCATGGGCCTTGTGGAATGCGGCTGCCGCGTTCCCGGGGTTACGGATTGCACGACAACCCGCTTGCGCAGCCAGCCATAGGCGGCCCGTCGTATGGCCGGAACCAACAAGGCAAAGCCCACCGCGTCGGTGAAGAATCCTGGGGTCAAGAGCAGGGCGCCGGAAAACAGGATCATTGCGCCATGTGCCAGCGGCTCGGTCGGGTCACGCAGATCGTTGAAGGAGTGGCGCAGTTGCGACATCGCCAATGCGCCCTGCTGGCGCATCAGCGAGGTGCCCAAAAGCGCGGTCAAAATCACGATCCCCAGCGTGGGCCAAAGGCCGATCGCACCGCCAACCTGAATGAACAGGGCGATCTCGATAAGGGGAACGGTGACAAAGATCACGAACAACCACATTTTTCACCTCTTTTTCGGCGGGAGCCGCAGGTGGACTTGATACCACCCGTGCCTTACATATGTGCGGTACCACCTTCATGCAAACAAACGGTGTTCAGACGAGGCCCGAATATGAGCTCAGCCATCATCCAACTTCTGGTTCTTGCAGGGATCGCGGTTTTCCTGGTCCTGCGGCTGCGCTCGGTTCTGGGAACCCGGGACGGGTTCGAGAAACCGCCCGCGGCGCTCCGCCCCGCGCAGGAGCGTAACCCGCCGGAGCTTGAAGTGATCGAAGGGGGGCCGGATCGTGACATTGTCGACCATGTCCCCGAAGGCAGCGATGCCGCTCGGGCCCTGGCAGAGATGAAGCGCCGCGAACCCGGATTTTCCGTAGGGGATTTTCTTCAGGGCGCTCGCGGCGCCTATGAGATGATCCTGATGGCCTTCGAGAAGGGGGACCTGTCGCCGGTGCGCGACTTTCTTGCACCCGAAGTGCACGACAGTTTTCAACAGGTCATCGACCTGCGGGAGCAACAGGGCCTGAGTATCGAAGCCAGCTTTGTCGGCATCCGGGAGTTGCGTCTTGTAGACGCCGCTTTCGATCCCGATACCAGTGAAGGCGAGCTGGCCGTCAAGTTCGTGGGGGAGTTGACCTCCGTGGTGCGTAATGCGGGCGGAGAGGTGGTTGAGGGTAATCCCAGCGAGATCAAGCGCCAGCGTGACGTATGGAGCTTCGCCCGTGTAATGGGCGCTGACGATCCGAACTGGCAACTGGTCGCGACAGGCGGCTGAGGCGTGCTGCGGGGGACGGTGCTGTCGCTTTGTCTGGCCGCGGGGCCGGGCAACTGTGGCACCGCCACGCTGCTTGGATACGCCGATCTGAACGGCTGGGCCAAGGACGATCACGCGGCTGCGCTGCGCACCTTTGTCCGGACCTGCGCCGATGTACGGCGCCCCGGCTGGGAACAGGTCTGCCGGCAGGCAGAAGATGAACCAAATCCGCGCGCGTTCTTTGAGCTTTTTTTCCGCCCGGTCCAGATCGACGGGTCCCGCCCCGCCCTGTTCACCGGGTATTATGAACCGGTACTGGAGGGCGCGCGCGCGCGCACGGAGCGTTTCGGCTTTCCCATCTACCGCGCGCCTGCGGAACTGGCTGGCAACCGGCCCTGGCTGACGCGCAAGGAAATTGATGAAACCGGCGCGCTTGAGGGCCGGGGTCTGGAGCTGGCGTGGCTTGAAGACCCTGTCGATGTGTTTTTCCTTCAGGTTCAGGGGTCGGGCAGGATTCGCCTGCGCGACGGAAGCTTGCTGCGCGTGGCCTATGCCGACCGCAACGGCCATCCTTATCGGTCTATCGGCAAGGAAATGATCCGCCGCGACATTTATAAATCCCACCAGGTTTCAATGCGGATGATACGGGAGTGGGTGCGGCAAAACCCCGGGGAAGGCCGGGAGCTTCTTCATCATGATCCGTCCTTCGTGTTTTTCCGTGCGATCGATCTGCCCCCGGATCTTGGCCCGGTCGGCGCGATGAATCGCCCGCTGACACCCCTGCGCAGCGTGGCGGTCGATCCCGGTGTGATCCCCCTCGGGTCGCCGGTCTGGATCGAGAAGGCGGGGAAATCGCCCCTTGCCCGGCTGATGGTCGCGCAGGATACGGGGGCTGCCGTGAAAGGTGAACAGCGCGCGGATATTTTCTTTGGTACGGGCGGTGCGGCCGGGCGTGCCGCTGCGCATGTTCGCGACGGTGGGCGGCTGGTTGTCCTTTTGCCTTTGGCAGATGCGATGGCGGCCCTGGCAGAGCATCGCCCGTGAGCCGCCGCCTCACCCCCGAGGATTATGCGCTCTGGCAGGAGGTCGCGGCGACTGCGCGCCCGATGCATCCGGAGCGCCCTGCCCCGTCGTCAGGCAAGGGTGTGCGGCCCAGACCTGCGAAACACGCGCCGCGCTCCGTTCGCCCGACTGGTCAGTCAGGACGGTCGCGTGTTTCGGGCCATGACCTTGCGCCCACCCTGTCGGAGAGCCTGGCACAATCCCCCGTGAGGATGGATCGCAAAACCCATGACCGAATGCGGCGCGGTAATCTTGCCCCGGAATCCCGGATCGACCTGCACGGCAAGACGCTCGTACAGGCGCATCCGGACCTGACGGAGTTCATTCGCCGCGCCCACGGACAGGGAAAGCGGCTGGTTCTTGTCATCACCGGCAAGGGCCGGACCGGACCTGAAGACGGGCCGGTCCCTCAGCGCCGGGGGGCTTTGAGACACCAGGTACCCCTGTGGCTGTCCTCAGGTCCTCTGGCGGGCCTCGTGCTGCACATTACCCCCGCCCACCGCAAACATGGCGGGGAGGGCGCATTCTACGTATACCTGCGCCGATACAGGGCTTAGCCGAAATCGCGGCCCGAAAGGCCACGCACTGCGCTTACAGGATATAACGTGTCATGTCGGCGGAGCGCGTCAATTCCCCAAGATTTTCCTCAACGAAGGCGGCATCCACGGTCACGCTCTCTCCGGCCCGGTCCGGAGCAGAGAAGCTCAGCTCCTCAAAAACGCGTTCCATCACCGTGTAAAGCCGCCGTGCCCCGATGTTTTCTATGGTCTCGTTGACCTCAGCGGCGATCCGGGCGAGGGCGGCGATCCCGTCCTCCGTGAAAGAGACATGCACCTCCTCAGCTCCCATCAGCGCGGTGTACTGCCGCGTCAGGGCGTTGTCGGTCTCGGTCAGGATCCGAATGAAATCGGCCTCGGTCAGGGGGCGCAACTCCACCCGGATCGGCAGGCGGCCCTGAAGTTCTGGCAACAGGTCCGAGGGTTTGGCAATATGAAACGCGCCGCTGGCAATGAACAGGATGTGGTCTGTCTTTATCGGGCCATATTTTGTGGAGACGGTCGTGCCCTCGATCAGGGGCAACAGGTCGCGCTGCACGCCCTCGCGGCTGACATCGGCGCCGCGGGCATCCGAGCGGGCACAGACCTTGTCGATTTCATCGAGAAACACGATGCCGTTTTCCTGAACCGCCTCCAGCGCGGCCCGGGTAACGGTTTCATCGTCCAACAGCTTGTCGGCCTCTTCCGAGATCAGGACGGCATAGCTGTCGGCCACGGTCATGCGTCGCCGGACGGTGCGCCCGCCAAAGGCCTTTCCGAAGATATCCCCCAGACTCATCATGCCACCCTGACCGGGGGGCATGCCGGGAATATCCATCATCGGCATCGGGTTCGACGTGTCGAGAAGATCGAGTTCGATAATCGTGCCGTCCAGTTCACCACGCTTGAGCTTGGCGCGGAACATTTCGCGGGTTTGCTCACGGGCGTCGGTTCCGGCAATGGCCTCTATCACGCGGTCTTCGGCGGCCTGATGGGCGGCGGCTTTGACCTCTTCGCGCATATGGTCCCGAGTTTGGGCAATGGCACTATCGGCAAGATCGCGGACAATCTGTTCAACGTCCCGGCCGACATACCCGACTTCCGTGAACTTGGTTGCCTCCACCTTGATGAAGGGGGCGCGTGCCAGCCGGGCCAGCCTGCGTGAAATTTCGGTTTTTCCGACGCCGGTCGGCCCGATCATCAGGATGTTCTTGGGGTAGACTTCCTCACGCAGGTCCGCGGGCAGTTGCTTGCGCCGCCAGCGGTTGCGCAACGCCACGGCCACGGCGCGTTTTGCGCCTTTCTGGCCGATGATGAAACGGTCAAGCTCCGAAACGATTTCGCGGGGGGTCAGGTCCGTCATGGAGACTCCTATTGAGATGACACGAACTTCAGCCCGACGATCGAGGCAATCAGGAGGCTGAGAAAAAACATACGCAACAAACCGGCGGGTTCATCGTACAGGAATATCCCCACCAGAACGGTGCCCACGGCACCGATGCCTGTCCAGACGGCATAGGCCGTGCCGAGAGGCAGATAGTCCAGCGAGCGGAACAGCAGGAAGAAGCTGGCGACTGCGCAGATCAGGAAGGCGAGGGAGGGCAACGGCCGCGTCAGCCCGTCGGAGGTCTTCATCGCGGTGGTGAATCCAATCTCGAACAGACCGGCAAAAAGGAGGATGAGCCAGCCCATCTTAACCTTTCGAGATCGTTTCAACGGTCAGGTTGCCGTTGGTGTAGACACAGATATCGGCGGCGATGGCCATCGCCTTGCGGGCGATATCCTCTCCGGTCAGGTCGGTCTCCATCAGCCCCCGTGCCGCAGCCAGCGCGAAATTCCCGCCCGAGCCGATCGCGGCCACGTCATGTTCCGGGGCCAGCACATCGCCCGCGCCGGTGATGACGTACATCTCGTCCCCGTCGCTGACGATCAGCATGGCCTCGAGCTTTTGCAGATACTTGTCGGTACGCCAGTCCTTCGCCAGTTCCACCGCCGCACGCTGCAACTGGCCGGGGGTGGCCTGCAACTTGGCTTCCAGCCGCTCAAGCAGGGTGAAGGCGTCTGCGGTCGACCCCGCGAACCCCACCACAACGTCATACCCGCCGGGGTTGAGCCGGCGCACCTTGCGCGCGGTGCCCTTGATGACGGTCTGGCCCAGACTGACCTGTCCGTCGCCGGCGATGACCACCTGTCCACCGCGCCGCACACCCAGGATCGTGGTGCCGTGCCATCCGGGAAACTCGTTATCGGCCATGTGCTTTCTCCGTCTCGTTCGGGCAGATATGGTTCTCTCCATGCCGCCCCACAACCCGCTCAGCAAAAAGGGGCGCCAAGGCGCCCCTTTGTCTCAGAGACCCAAGGCAGGTCAGACCGAGGTTTCAATCCAGTTTTTGAGCGCGGCCTTGGGTGCTGCGCCGGTCTGGTTGGAAACGACCTCCCCGTCCTTGAACAGAAACAGCGCCGGAATCCCGCGTACACCCAGCCGCGCCGCGTAGGCGGAGCTTTCGTCCACGTTGACTTTCACGATCTTGACCTTTCCGGCAAGCTCTTCTGAGATTTCCTCCAGCGCCGGCCCGATCTGTTTGCACGGACCGCACCATTCGGCCCAGAAATCGACAACCACGGGGAGGTCGGCGTTCACCACCTCTGCTTCGAAGGTGTCATCGGTTACGGCATGGGTCGGCATCGGGTTCTCCTTGGGTTGTTGAGGCGGGAAGGTAAGGAGCCTTCTCCGTCCCGTCAAGCTGCACACGGGCCAACGCTTGCGTGATCAGGGAGTCCGGAAGGGACATCAGGGTGCGGGTCCTTGTCCACAGGATTGCGGTTTCCACCGGACGATCCGGATAAATTTGCCTTAGCGCGGCGGCATAAGCCCCCATCTGACGCAAAATCCCCTCGGGGACGTCCTCGGGGCCGGCGGCGACCACGGCATTGGTCTTGTAGTCAACGGCCAGGATGCGGTCGGGCTGCACGATCAGACGGTCGACGGCGCCCAGCATCACGGCACCGGACCCGGGAAAGGGGGCTGTCACCTCCACCTCGGCCAGAGAGTCGGGCGTGAATATCCCGGCCAGGTCCGGAGCCTCCAGAACAGCCTCGGCCTCCGCCAGAATTCCGGCATGGGCCGGTTCGGGTGCGCCGGCGCCAGCCAGCAGCGTCTGCCCGGCCATGCGGCGCGCGTCCGGGGCAATTCGGGGCAGATGTTCCAGCAGCAGGTGTACCCAACTGCCCCAGGCCAGGGGCTCTCCGGTGTCGTCGGGCTGTTGTGCACTCAGCCCTTTCGCACCGCCAAGGCCGGATGGCGACAGCGGTGTATGGGGGCGGGCGGGGCGCGGCGCCGGGGTCGTGGCCCAGTCCGGCAGTGCGGGCAGGGCGTCCGGCCCACGGCTCCGGAACGGCGCCGCATGTCTGCCCCCCCAGCAACCGTTTTCCAGCCGCAGGCCCGCGCCGAACGGAAAGTCGTGCACCGTTGCGCCGCCGCGCTCCATCCCGGCACGGACGGTCTGGTACCAGTCCTGCCCGTCCTTGTTCAGCCTGCCCGCCGCCGCGACGATCAGCCATTGCTCTGCCCGCGTCATGGCAACGTAAAGCAGCCGTGCGCGTTCCTCCTCCTGTCGCTGGCGCCAGGCCTGGGCAGCCTGCGCGATGGCGGGCGGGCTGTCGTCCGCAGGCGTCCGCCAGAGCGGCAGTCCGGCGGGCAATATCTCGTTTCGCGGGCGCAGGGGCCGGTCCGCCGTGTCGGGCAGGATCACGATCGGCGCCTCCAGCCCCTTCGCGCCATGCACGGTCATTACCCGGATCCGGTCGCCTGCGCTGTCAAGTTGCCGTTTGATCTCCACGTCGCCGCTGTCCAGCCACGACAGGAACCCGGTCAGGGAGGGCACCTCCATCCGCTCATAAGCCAGCGCCTGTGCCAAAAGCGCGTCGATCCCGTCTTCGGCTTCTGGTCCCAACCGGGCGATCAGGTTCTGGCGGCCACGGTGGCGTGTCAGGATGCGCTCCAGAAGCTCGTAGGGGCGCAGGAAATCGGAGGAATCGCGCAAGGCGGTCAGGATTTCGACCTCCGGTCCACCGCGCCGGCGCAGGGTCTGCCAGAGATGGCGGCCTTCCCGCCCGGCGGCGAGGTCATAGACCGCCCCCTCCCCCCAGCCGAACAGGGGCGACCGCAGCGCCGTCGCCAGCGACAGGTCGTCTTCGGGCGTTGCGAGGAAGGCCAGCGTGGCGTGCAGGTCACGCACCGCGATTTCGCCGCCGAGTTTCAGTCGGTCTGCACCGGCAATGGCCAGGCCGGCGGATTTGCAGGCGCGGATGATTTCGTGAAACAGGTCGGATCGTCGCTGAACGAGAATCAGGAAATCCCCCTCGGAGACCGGGCGGCGCACGGCGCCGTCAAGAACGGTCTCCTTCCGGTCGATCATCGCGCGGATCTCGCCCGCCATGCGACGGGCCAGCTGTACGGCATGGTGCTCGGGGCTGAGCGTATCGACCGGGTCGGCCCAGTGCGGAGGCTCGGTTTCGTCTGCGGGCTCGATCACGGGCCACAGGTCAACCCGGCCGGGCAGATCGGTCTTGAAGGCGCGATGGGTCACGTCGCGCCCCAGACCGGCCCGCGCGCCCTCCGGAAAGGTGGTGTCCACGAGGTTCAGAATCGCCGGGGCCGAGCGGAAGGAATATTCCAGCGTCAGGTCCTGCAGGGGGGTGCCGCCCTCCAGCCGCTGCGCGAAAGCTTCACGCATGCGGTCGAACCCGTCCGGATCCGCCCCCTGGAAGGAATAGATGGATTGCTTCTTGTCGCCGACCACGAAAACCGTACGCGTTTCATCGCGCGCGCCCGCGCCGGCGGTGAATTCCTGCGCAAGCTGTTCGATCACCTTCCATTGTTCAGGGGCGGTATCCTGCGCCTCATCCACAAGGATGTGGTCGATCCCGCCGTCCAGCCGGAACAGAACCCATGCCGCCACCCCCGGATCGGTCAGCAGCGCGCGGGCCCTGAGAATCAGGTCATCGAAATCCAGCCAGCCATGGGCCTGCTTGCGGCGGTCGTATTCGGGCAGGAACGCGGCGGCAAAGCGGTGCAGCGCCAGCGTCCGCTCCCGCGCGGCCAACCCAAGGCGCAGGGGCCGGGCATCGGCGACGCGCTGCATCAGGTCATCCAGCGCCTGCGCGCCGGTCTCCAGCTTGGCGCGTGTGGCCCTGGTTGGAAACCTGCCGACTTTGGCAGAGAACGGGGTCTTGGTTTTTGCCCCGCTCAAAAAGACCGCTTCCAGCGCCTTCAAGGTCTCAGGTGTCGGCGCGGTGACATCCAGCGGCGAGAGCCTGTCCGCGGCCCTGATGTCCGTGGCGGACCCCGCCCGCAGCGCGGGCAACAGGGTGCCGAACAGGGCACTTTCCCCGCCGGTAAAAACCTGTGCCAGAAGGGTTTCTTCGGTCAGAGTTTCGGAAAGGCCGAGAAGGCGCGCCAGAGCGGTGGCGTCCGGTGTGTCGGGAAACTGCGTACGGTGGCGCACGATTTCTTCGGTAAGGCCATCGAGATCGTCGCCCATGTAATGGGCGGCCATTGCGTCGAATGCTCCACGCCGGGAGCCATCGGCCAGATCCTCGACAATTTCGGCCCGCAGGCGACGGGCGGCACGGTCATCCATTTCCACGAACTGGGGGGAGACCCCTGCCTCCAGCGGAAAGCGCCGCAACAGTGCCGCACAGAAGGAATGAATCGTCTGGATTTTCAGCCCGCCCGGCGTTTCGATGGCGCGTGCGAACAGGCGCCGTGCGCGACGCAAAGTGGTCTCGTCCGGCGCGGCCTCGTGCCCGAGATCCGCCAGCGCCTGCGCCAGCGGCGCATCGTCCAGCATCGCCCACTTGCCCAGTTCTCCGAAAAGGCGGTTCTGCATCTCGCTGGCTGCGGCTTTCGTATAGGTCAGGCACAGGATCCGCTGCGGCGGCACATCGCAAAGCAAAAGCCGTGCCACGCGGTTCGTCAGCACCCGTGTTTTGCCGGACCCCGCATTGGCCGACAGCCAGGTGGAGCGGAACGGCGCGGCGGCCTGCATCTGCCGCAAGGTGGCCGCATCGCGGGTCATTCTCCTACCTCCTGCGCTTGTGCCCGGTCGCTTTCGTCCCATTCGCCATGGCGCGACAAGCCGTCATAATCTGTCGCCATGTTACGTTTTTGAAGGTTGTTGCGGGCGGTGTAGCCCTGTGCGCGGCTTTGATAGCTGGCGACCAGCTTACGAAAGTCCACCCATGTTTTTCCGGTCAGACCGTCGGCAAGCGGGTTTTCCACCTCTTTCGGCGACGATCCGAGCCCGATATAGGCGACCTTTGCCACCGATGCCGGCGGGATGTCCCCGAAACCGCCCAGTTCCGCGATGCAGGCTTCCAGCAAAAGCTGTTTGTCGAAGGCATCCATCGCTTTCAGGGTCGGGGGGGTGCCGGTCTTGTAGTCGTAGATTGCCAGCCGACCATCATGCAGCCGGTCGATCCGGTCGGCTTTCGCGGTCAGGGTGAAGCCATCCACCGTGACAGCTCCTACCCGCTCCAGTGCCAGAACGGCGCCCTCCGTTTTCCGGGCGGCCTCCCGGTCAAGGAACCAGTCCGCCACACGCGCAAGCCGGGCCAGCCACAGGCGCCGGGCGGCGGGCCAGGGGGTTTGCTGCTCCAGAACTCCGGCGGCGATTTCCAGCAGACGGTCTCGCGACGAGGTGCCCTCCCGCACGAATTTCTCCAGAACATCGTGCAGCAAGGTGCCGCGCAACCGGGCATCGGCGGCGCGCGCCAGGGGCTCCAGCGGGCGCAGGTTCAGGATGTAGCGGGCGTAGACCGCGTAAGGATCGCGGATCAGGCGCTCCACCCCGGTCACGGGCAAAGTGCGGGGCCGGGCCGCGACCGGCGGGCATGGGGACGGCCTTGAGGCAGGGGTGGCGGGCGCGTCGGGCACGTCAAGCGCCTGCGCCAGCGCGACCCAGCGCGCCCCTCGGGAGCGCATGTCCGCCAGCCGCTCCGGCCCGCCCTGCCCATGCAGTCCGCCCAGCAGGTTTTGCAGCCGGTTGAGCCAGCGTGACGGGACGGTCTCGGCCTCCGAGTCGCGGATGGCGCGGGTCAGGACAACCTCTTTTGCACCGACCGCCTGCTGGAAGTCATGGGCAGCCAGCCCGATGCGCCGTTCCGGCAGCAGAAGCCCGGCCTCCTTGCGCATCTGACGGTTCAGCCACGGGTCGGGCGGCGGGGTTTCGGGCCAGACGCCCTCGTTCAGGCCACCGAGGATCAACAGCCCGGCCCCCTGGACACGGGCTTCCAGCGTTCCCCAGATCATCACGCCCGGATGGGCCTGAACAGGGTTACGGACCTCTTCACGCCGCAAGACCGCCGTGAAAAGGCCGGCATAATCGGCCGGGGCCATTTCCCCACCATGGCCAGCCTCGGCGGTCAGCGTGCCGCAGGTGGCGCGGGCCTGCTCTCCGGCGGGTCCGTCCCAAAGGGCACCGGGTGTGCCCTCCGCCCCGGCGGCAAGGGCTTCGGCCAGCGCAATATGGTGGATCAGGTGATCTTTCAGGGAACGGACGCCCACTGTGGCGCAGGGCTCCAGCGTGTCGGCCAACCATGTGGCCCAGCCCGCGCGCCCGTCTGCATGGGCAGCAGCCCAGCGGTCCAGTGCTGCACGGTCGGGGAAGGCGGGCCCGCCCTTGCGCAGGAACAGTTCCAGATCCCGCGTCCAGCGCAGATGGTCGCCCCGCGCGCCGCCCGTTGCCACCAGCGGGTGCTTGAGCAGCGTCAGCAGGGCTTCCGCCGTCAGCGCCTGACCGAACAGCGCCGCAATGTGGCGCAACAACCGCCCCGGTGCGGCGAGCGGCAGCGGCAGGCCCGCACTGTCATCGGGTTCGACGCCCCAGCGGTCCATCGCGGCGGTGACCTGCCGGGCCAGCGTCCTGTCCGGGGTGATGAGCGCGGCGGCCCGCCCCTCTTCCGCCGCTTTGCGCAGGCGCAGCGCGATGGCAAGGGCCTCCACCCGCGGCGAAGGCGCCTCGATCAGGGTCATGTCCGAGGTTGCCGCCCGCAGGTCTTCCAGGTGCTGGCCTTCGTCCCGCCATTGGTCGGTGACCGGCGCGGGCCGCAGCGAAAGCGATACCAGACGGTTGCGCGCCGGGCAGGGCGCAGGGGCATCGGACCAGCGCCGAACGGCTTCCGGGGGCAGGTCCAGCGCGCGCATCAGCGCCCGAAAGCGATATTGCGGATGATCCTCGGCCGCAAGCGCATCGTCAAGACCGGCCCAGATGGCGGCAGGTTGGTCAAAGTCGAATCCGGGCAGCACCACGGCCCCTTGCGGCAAACGGGCCACAGCTTGCATGAACAGCCCCGTCGCTCCGCGGGACCCCGTGGAGCCAGCCACGAGAACCGGATGATCGGGGGGGGCCTCTTGCCAACGTGCGGCGAGGCGCGTCACCACTTCGCGGCGCCGGCCTTCGGCATCGCGGGCATCGCCGGCCATGACCTGTTCCGCCAGCGCGATGAACTCCCGCGACCGGGCCCAATGTTCCGACAGGCCGCTGACATCAAGCCCGTGCAAAACCTCGGGGGGGACCCCCTCACCCTGCATTTCGTCCATCAGGGCGGCAAGGCTGTCAGCCAGGTCGTAAACGGCCGTTCCGGGGCCGAGATCGGGCCGGGCCTTCAGTAACGCCCCGACAAGCTGCGCCAGCTCCAGCCGGCGGCGCAAGGGGGGCACCGGTGCGGGCAGGTCGGCGAAAGCCGGATCCCCGGCCAGGTCGGTAACCAGCCGGATGCGCGGCAAAAGGCGCGCCGGACCCTCCATGAACAGGGCGGTCAGTCGGCGCTGCATGCGGCGAGTGTTGACGTAAAGCTCCACCCGCGCCAGCGTCTCGGGCGGGCAGCCCCGCATTCGGGCCAGCAGTCCAACTACCAGCAGACGCGGGAAATCCGCGCCGGGGGGCAGACCGAACAGGCGGGGGCCGGGGAAGTCAAACATCGTCCGCCTCCAGCATTGCCTCGGCGCGCGGAATGCCCTCCGGCGTGCCGACATCGCACCAGCCGCCCCTGTGCAGCACCCCGAAAAGGCGGCCCCTTTCCAGCATCCGGTTCCAAAGCCGGTTCAGCGAAAACACCTGCTCCGGTATTTCGGTCAGCCCGCCGGTCTTGAGAATCTGCGCGCCGGAATAAACTGCGCCGGGGCCGCGTTTCAGACGGCCATCGGGGTTGGGCATGAAGTCCCCCATGCCCGCGTGGCCGAGTGCGGCTTCTCTGGGAATCAGCAGCAGCAACGCATCCATCCGCGCGGGGTCCCAGGCGCGGGCCAGCCGTGTCAGCGGATTTTCCCCCGTCCATACGGCATCGGTGTTGAGGGTAAAGACCGGTCCGGCCCCCAGCAACGGCAGTGCGTGGCGCAGCCCCCCGCCCGTGTCCAGGATGTCGGGTGTTTCAGGGGAAAGAGTGACCGCGCTTTCCGCCAGGTGGGTTGCGATCTGTTCCCCAAGATAATGGGTATTCACCACGATTCGCCCAACCCCGGCGCTTTGTGCAATGCCCAGCGCGTGATCCAGCAACGGCTTTCCCCCAACCGGGATCAGCGGCTTGGGGCGATCTGCCGTCAGGGGGGCCATCCGGGTCCCGAACCCGGCGGCAAAGAGCATCACGGCATCGGGCATTTGGCCTCGATCCTTTTGAGAATCGCATTGCCGGGTTCGGGGATCAACCGGTCCACCCGTGCGCGCAGCCCGGTCAGCGCCGGGTGTGACAGGTCGTTTTGCAGATGCCCCCAGACCCGCTGCATCAGTTTCAGGTAGCCGGGCTTGCCATCGCGCACGCACAGACGTGCGAAGACCCCGATAATACGCAGGTTGCGTTGTGCCCCCAGAACCGCACAGGCGGCGCGGAAGGGGGCCTCCGGCAAGCCGGTGCGGGCCAGGTAACGGGCAATCATGCTTTCCGCCAGGGCTGGCGGCACATCGCGGCGCGCATCCTCCAGAAGCGAGATCAGATCATACGCCCGGTGTCCGGCCATCGCATCCTGAAAATCCAGAAGGCCGACTTGCGCCACCCCGCGACGCATCGGCAGCCACAGCAGGTTTTCGGCGTGGTAATCGCGCAGCACCAGAACCGGCGCAGTGTCGCAATGCTGGCGCAAGAGCGTCTCGACCACGGCGCGAAAGGCCGCGCGTTCTCCCGCATCGGTTCCGGCGTCCGCAGCGGGCAGATACCAGTCGAAGGGCTGGCACGCCATCTCGGCCATCAGGGGGGGGTCATAGGCGGCGATTCCCGCGGGCGGGGGGGTCTGGTGCAGGTTGGCGAGCAGGTCCGTTGCGGTTTCGTAGAGCATCTCCTCCAGGTCCGGCGCCCGCGGCACCACGCGGGCGTAGAGATCATCGCCCAGATCCTCAAGCATTAAGAACCCGGATTCTGTATCCCGGGCCAGGATGCGCGGTGCGGAGAGACCAAGGGCCAGAAGATGTTCGGCGATGGTAATGAACGGGCGGACGTCTTCGCCCCTTGCCGTATCCGCGTCCATCAGGACCGCGCGGGCGTTCGTATCCGGGTCTGTCAGGCGTTCGTACCGGCGGGCGGAGGCGTCGCCCGCCAGCGTGGTGCGCGTCGCTGCGCCCCAGCCGGAGGCTTCCACGAAACGGGTGGCCAGAAAGGCACGCTCAGTCATGGGGAAATCCTTCTTTTGCGGCTGTGACCACAGCGGCCCAGCGGGCATCGTCGGAAGACAACCTGAGATGCCGGAGGCCGGGGGTGTCCGTGACAGAGAAATGCAGGTGCAGCGCCCCTGGAGGCCCGAGGCCACCCAGGCGGTCGGGCCATTCAACCAGACACATGGCGGTGGAGAAGGCGTCTTCCAGGCCCAGTTCCAGCACATCGTCCGGGTGGGTCAGGCGGTAGAGGTCGGCATGCCAGATTTCCAGCCCGTCGCCGTCATAGGTTTGCACCAGCGTGAAGGTCGGGGAGGGCACGTCTTCGGGGACCGGCAGGCGCGACTGGATCAGCGCACGGGCAAAGGCCGTTTTCCCGGCCCCGACCTGGCCATGCAAAAGCAGCACGTCCCCCTTGCGCAGCGCCGCGCCCAGACGGATGGCAAAGGCACGGGTTTCGGATTCGTCGCGGAACGTGACAGTCAGGGGCAAAGCGGTCATGAGGGCAGTTTTACCCCGCCCCGCCCCGCCTGCAAGCGGGGATCAGCGAAACGGTGCCGAAAGGGTGCTGCCCGCCGGGTTTGCCGCCCCCGCGCCCAGGGGAAGCCGAATGAACCCCACCATCAGCGCCCCCCCCGAAAGGGGGGCCACCCGTGTTTCCACTGGGATCCCATTGCGCATATGCAAAACGCCCGCCCACCCCGTGCGCCCGCCACTGGCCCACAGCGCGGTCTGCAATTTCTGCCACGCCGCGTCGTTCCGGAAGCGGCCTTGCCACCGGGCACCGGCCTCGGACAGCCCCAGCTCCCCCAGGGAATCCATCGGATCATGGCCCCACATCTGCGCATAAGCTGCGTTCGAGGTGGTCAGAACCCCGGCAGCATCGAAAACGGCGATGGCCTCCGGCATGGTATCCAGCACCGCCTGCCCGGTTTCCAGCTCCGCACGGAAACGGCGGGTCATGCAGATTTCCGCACTTATGTCCTGAAACAGGAAGGCGATTGCCCCGTCGGGGTGTAGCCGGCCGGTTACGCGATAGGTCAGCCCTGAGGGCAGCGTCCAGGTTTGCTCATAGGCATCGTTCTCGGCGTCACGCTCCAGCCGGGTGATTTGCTGGCGCCAGGATTTGTAGTTTTTGGGCTCAGGCATCATCCGGGTTTCGCGCAGCCGGTCGAGGACTTCCGTCAGGTGCGGGCGGGCGCCGAGGAACTCGGGCTCCAGGCCGCAAAGCCCTGTCAGTGCGGGGTTGAACAGAACCAGTTCCCGCGCGCGGTTGAACACGGCCAGCCCGATGGGCAGGTCGGCGAAGGTTTTCGTCAGGGTCTGGATGAAGTCGCGCAGCGACTTCTCGGCCTGCACGGCCGCGTCGGCAGGCAGGGCGAAATGCAGGCTGCCTTCCCCTTGCGGGACGGTCACGTGGTCGAACCAGAGCCGGGCCTCCTCCTTCAAAAGGGAGATGCGCCTGGGAACCGGGCGCCCGTTCGCTCCGGCCGCGCCCTCGTCCAGGAACAGGCGCGGCAGGGGCCAGGCCGGGGCTGCGGGTCCGCCCGGCCTCCGGAGAAGCCCGTCAAGGTAGGCGCGATTTGCCCAGATGACATCGCCTGCCTTGTCCTGCTGCCAGATCAGAACGGGTGCGGCCTCCAGCGCGGCGCGGTGGATTTCCAGCTCATCGTGCAAGGCGCGTACGGTGGCTTCGGCCGCGCCGCCGCGGTCCGGGCCCGTCAGAGTCAGGCGAAGGGTTTGCCGGTGCCTGCGGAGCCTCAGCGTGCCTGTGCCGCCGGGCTCATGAAGCACGACATCCTGTCCACCGGGCGCGCGGTCGTGCAAGGTCTTCAACTCTGTCTTCAGGTCGGGAAATCGGGGCCGCAGAATTGCCATCAGGCGCGGCCACTCGGGAAGATCGGGCGATCCGTGCGCCAGGATTTCCAGCGCCGCGGGAGAAGCATCGGCCAGCGATTGCCCCTCGAACAGGAAAACAGTGCCTTCGTCCTCCGACTGGGGGGGGCTTTTGCGCGGGCCGCGCGGGGGCAGGCACGCCACAAGGACCAGCGCAACCAGCGCGGCGACCAGCGATGAGACGAGAAGCACCAGGGGAATTCCCCACGTGGGTGACAAATCAACCTTTCCCAGGATGACCTCAGGCTACAGGGCGAGTACACCTCAAATTAGGTTAACAGTAGGTTAATTAGGTTAATTTGTCGGCCGTATAGGGTAACTCACGCCTCTATCCGCTGGTTTTCCCCCAGGGCAGAACCCGTTGCCGGGTCAGGCAGAACGGCTTCCAGGGACCAGATCACCTCGATCACGGCCCCGCTGCGCTCGGGCTGTTCGGTGCTGGCAAGAAAAGGATCCGATCCGTTGGCAAAGCTGAGCACCGCGCCCGTGCGTTCCAGCAGGGTCTTGGCGATGAACAGGCCAAGTCCCATCCCCTCATATCCGGGGCGTTCGGGGGCCTCCTGTTCGGTCTTGCGCTTGCGCACGAACGGGTCCCCGATACGGCCGATCAGGTGGGGTGGGAAGCCGGGGCCGTCATCCATGATGCGCACGGTCAGTTCGGAATCCGTCCAGTTGGCCTCAACCCAGACGGTCGTGGCGGCAAAATCCACCGCGTTCTGGATGAAGTTGCGCAGCCCGTGAATGATCTCCGGGCGGCGGCGGATTACCGGTTGTTGCGTCATGACGCCCGGCCCCGGCGCGACAGTGGAGATGATTTTCGTGCCCCGGTCCTGATGCGGCTCCGCAGCCTCGTTGATGACGCTGCCTATAGGGGCGGTGTGCATCTGAAGGTCGTCCTTACCGGCCCGGCCCATGGATCTCAGGATATCCCGGCAGCGGTCCGCCTGGTCGCGGATCAGCGCCGCGTCGTCGCGCAGGTCCTCCTTGTCGGACAAATCCTCCATCAACTCCGAACTGACCAGCTTGATCGTGGCCAGGGGCGTGCCCAGCTCATGGGCATAGGCCGCGACGACACCGCCAAGGTCGGTCAGTTTCTGCTCCCGCGCGAGGGCCATCTGCGTGGCCAGAAGCGCGTCCGACATTGAGTTGATCTCCGACGCGACGCGGCCCGCATAGAGCGCCAGGAACACGACTCCGATCACGATAGCGGCCCAGAACCCGAAAAGAAAAATCGGCGGAAGCTGTGGCATCGGCCCGCCGACGGTTGTCAGGGGCATGTAGAAAAAGACCAGGAATGTCGCTATCGTTATGGTGATGACGCCCATCAACAGCGTGGACCGGAACCGCAGCGCCGTAGCGGAAATGATGACCGGAGTCAGAAGAAGCAGCGCAAACGGGTTGTTCAGCCCCCCCGACAAGAACAAGAGAAAAGAAAGCTGCCCAAGATCGAACAGCAGCGCCAGAAGGGTTTCCGATTCTGTCAGGCGTTTGCTTTCAGGGTAGACGAACAGCCAGATCATGTTGGCGATGATGGCGATGCCGATGGCAAGAAGGCTCCAGCCCAGTTCCAGCCTGACATCGAAATTCACCCATGCAACGGTGATCGCGACAAGCTGGCCGGTGATGGCCACCCACCGCAGCAGAACCAGTGTCCGCAATCGAATCCAGTGGCTCCTTTCGATCGGGGCCTGCTGGTTTTTGGGGGTCTCCATTTCGGGTTCCGTTCGCGCTGTTATTTCAATTTACCCTTGTTAAAATGTGGACAAGAGACGATCAATGCGCGCAAATGACCGCTGCGAGGAAACGCCCATGCCCCGGACACGTATGATCTTTGCGGCGGTTGCGGCCATCGTTGCCGGCCTGGGCGGATGGTGGGCGCTTTCGGTGCCGGAACCCGACCGGTTTGACCAGTGCCGCCCCGGTCCGCGCCCGCCGGGCCTCGACAAGATCGGCGGCCCCTTCACCCTTGTCAGCGAGACCGGTGAAACCGTGACCGAACGCGATGTCGTCACCGGGCCGTCGCTTCTTTATTTCGGTTACAGTTTCTGTCCGGATGTCTGCCCTCTGGACAACACCCGCAACGCGCAGGCCACCTATCTTCTGGATGAGCGTGGAGTCGGGGTGACGCCCGTGTTCATTTCGGTCGATCCCGACCGGGACACTCCGGAACTGATGGAGGAGTTCACCGAATACATGCACCCGCGCATGATCGGGCTGACGGGCACGCCCAAGCAGGTTCAGGCCGCCAGCCGCGCCTACCGGACCTTCTACAAGGTGCGCGACCCGGAAGACGAATTTTACCTGATCGACCACTCGACCTTCACCTATCTCGTTTTTCCCGGACTTGGGGTTGTGGACTATTTTGAACGTGACGTCGGACCCGAAGACATGGCCGATCGGGTGGAATGTTATATTCGCGCCGTGAACTAAATTGACCGCGTGAAGATATCGTCATAAAACCCTCGGAATACGATAGCTTAGGACTGGAGGTGCCCCCATGGCAGACCGCGAACTGCAAGATATCGGGGAAGACCGCTCACTTCTTCTTGTAGATGATGATGAGCCGTTCCTGCGTCGTCTTGCGCGCGCCATGGAAAAGCGCGGGTTCGAACCGGTTACAGCCGGCACCGTGGCGGCGGGCCAGGTTATTGCCAGGACGAACCCGCCGGCTTATGCGGTTATCGACCTTCGGCTTGAGGACGGCAACGGGCTTGATGTGGTCGAGGCTCTGCGTGAAAAGCGTCCCGACAGCCGCATTGTTGTGCTGACCGGGTATGGCGCCATCGCCACGGCGGTCGCCGCGGTGAAGGTCGGCGCGACGGATTACCTTTCCAAGCCCGCGGATGCGAACGATATCATGGCCGCCCTGCTGACCAAAGGTGAGGCCCTGCCGCCCCCACCGGAAAACCCCATGTCGGCGGATCGGGTGCGGTGGGAGCACATTCAGCGCGTTTATGAGCTGTGCGATCGGAATGTCAGCGAAACCGCCCGCCGGCTGAACATGCACCGCCGCACGCTCCAGCGTATCCTCGCCAAGCGCAGCCCCCGCTGACGGAGCCTTGCCCCGTTTTCTGTATGCGGGAAAGCGCCCTGGGTGCACATTTTTGCGGCACCGAAGATCAAATTGCGCGAAGTTTCAGTGCGCCTGGGGTTTTTTGCACAGAACCCCCGCACAGGCATTGTCAGGTTGTGGAAAGCGGCCTCGCAGTTTAGCGCCGTGTGATGTTGAATTTGTCTGATCTGTTCCGGCTCAAAGGGTTCCGTTTCCCGCGCTCGATCATCGGCTACGCGGTTTTACCATCGATTTGCCCTCAGCTTGCGTGACGTTGAGGATCTGCTGGCATCACGGGGGATCACGGTTTCCTAAGAAACGGTCCGGGACCGGGTTGCGCGTTTCGGTGTCCAGTTTGCTGCGAAGGTCCGGTGGGATCGGCTACGCCCCACCGATAAATGGCACCTCGACAGGTCGTCGTGCCGATCAAGGGCCGCAAACATTGGTTCTGGCGAGCGGTTGATGCCAACGGCGATGTTCTTGATGTTCTGGTTCAGTCCCGCCGTAACAAGGCGACCGCGATGCGCTTTTTCCGGAAATTGTTCAAGACCTCGGGGCAAACACGGGCGGTCATCACTGACAAGCTGTGCTCATATGGCGCCGCAAAGGCAGGTCCGGCCCTTGGGATCGATCACCGCCAGCACAATAGGTTGAACAATTGCGCCAAAGTCTTGCACAGACACACGCGGCGGCGAGAGAAGGTTATGGTCGTTTCAAGTTACCCGGCCAGGCGCAGCGGTTCTTGTCGGTTCACGATCAAATCGCCGCGCTGTTCCGCCCCAAATGTAACCGTCTTTCAGCAGTTCCTATTGCTACGTCCGAGCTGACGCCTTCGAGCTTTGGGTCGAATATGTACGCGAACTCTCGGCCTGACCCCAACATGCAACTCGAATCTTGTGGGCAGCCGGAAATAACCTGAGAATGTCCCAGGGGTGTCCGATGGAAAATGAAGAACAGACAATCGTCGAACAAGAAGTAGAGCAGGTCGCCGAAGCCGTCACCGGCCATTTGCGCAAACTGTACGACTGGTTCTACAGCAATTTTCTCACATTCGAGTCGCTCTACCAGATTGCGGCCATAGCCGCGACCTTGTTTCTTGCGCTGTTGCTGCGCCGGCGGGTCAAACGCCTGCTGGAAAGACTCAGCAATGAAAGGACGCTTGGCGTCACTGTTCAGCGCCTGATGCGCACCGCGTCGGCAATAGCGATGCCTGTGGCATGGCTGATCTTGGTGAGCATCGTGACGAATGTTTTTGCCCATTTGGGTCTGCCGATTGAATTTTTGCGGCTCGCAAACAGCCTGTTGCTGGCATTCGTTGTCATCCGCACAGTGTCGATTTTCATTCCATCGCATTATTGGAGCCAGGTGTTCTCCTGGGTCGCCTGGTCCGCGGCCGCCCTGAACTCCGTTGGGTTGCTGGACGTCGTGATCGGGTGGTTGCGCGAAACCGGTTTTTCTGTCGGCCCTGTCCAAATTACGGCGTGGGCGATTGTCAAAGGCCTTATCCTCATTGCAGTTCTGATCTGGGGAGCGAGTGCGCTCACGGCAGCCGTCGAACGCCGTTTGCAGTCCGCGCAAAAAATGAGTTCCGCCCTACGGCTCTTGATCACCCGATTGCTGCGCATGCTTCTGATTGTCCTGGCGGTGATGATTGCGCTGGTTGCTATCGGTGTAGACCTGACCGTTTTTGCCGTCTTCTCCGGCGCCGTCGGTATCGGTGTTGGTTTGGGCCTGCGCCGTACAGTAGAGAACCTGATCGCAAGCTATACTCTGCTTGTCGAAAAGTCTGTGAAACCAGGTGATGTCATAGAGGTCGAAACCGCCAACGGCCCGACGTATGGTGAAGTCAAGAAAATGACAACACGATACGTTGCGGTGCGAACCCGCGATGGGACGGAAACGCTTATTCCGAACGAAGTGCTGATCTCAAATGTTGTTACAAACTGGACCCATTCCGACAAGACGTCGCGCCGCCGTATACCCGTTGGTGTGTCGTATGACACCGATATCGATCTCGCCCGGAAACTGTGCCTTGAAGCGGCAGACGAAACTCCTCGCGTGTTGAGTTTTCCGAAATCTGCCTGTTTGATGAGAGGCTTTGGAAGCAGCTCTATAGATCTCGAATTACGCTTTTGGATCGACGATCCTGAAAACGGCGTCGCAAATGTGGCCAGCGAAGTGCTTTTACTTATCTGGAAAAAATTCAAACAACACAACATTGAAGTGCCCTATCCTCAGCAAGACCTGAGAATGCGCACCGATGTTTCCATTGTATCCTTGCCGACCGAAGAAGATGGTAGCGAAGAAACCGCTGAAAAGAAATTTTGATGGTCAGAGGTGGTCCCAGTATTTTGACCAGTTAGCAGCCTAACAATCAAAACGGACCACCCGATGGGGGGGGGCCAACAGGATTTTATCATTGCGCTGGTCTCACGGATTGTTGCCGCCGAGGACCCGCACAAACCGCTCAGCGATGCGGCGATCGTCCGGCAGGCCAGGGAACAGGGGGCCATACTGGCCCGGCGCACGGTCGTCACGTACCGCGGAAAACTGGGCATCGCACCCTCTTATGCGCGGCGGGCGGTTGCCACCCGCGACTGATCCTGTATTTCCGGTATACATCGGTCTTTCAGGGTCTTACCCTTCTACGACAACAAGGGTTGCCGGGTAAATGAAATGGTGCGCACTCGCGAAGTCGGGACATTGTGGATTGGCGGTGAACTGAGCTGGATGGAGCAAGTCTGCCTGAAGTCTTTTGTGGACAAGGGGCAGAAGATCACCCTGTTCCAGTACGAGAATATCCCCAACGTCCCGGAGGGTGTCCTCTGTCGCGACGGTCGCGAAGTCCTCGATACCGACGATTTCATAAAATACGAGAAGAAGAACAGCTATGCCCTGTTTGCGGATCTTTTTCGCCTGCACATGATCCGTCGGTTCCCCGGGATGATCTGGATCGATACCGACGTCTATTGCCACCGCCCGATGACCTATGACAGCGATTATGTCATGGGGTTTGAACTGCCCGGCGAACGGCGTGTCAACAATGCCGTTCTGGGCCTGCCCGCCGACAGCGACATGCTGTGTCAGATGCTCGATTTCACCGGGGACCGCTTTGCCATCGCGCCGTTCCTGCCGCCCAAAGTCCGGCGGGGTTACGAAGAGGCCCGCGATGCGGGGCAGCCCGTTCACGTCAGCCAGCAGCCCTGGGGGGTATGGGGCCCCCTCATGGTGACCCATTATACACATGCGCTGGGCCTTGCGGATAAGGTGCAGCCGATGGATGCTTTCTACCCCGTGCCCTTTCCCGACCGGCGCCTGTTCATGCGTCGGGCCGGGATGGTCGACGATGTGCTGACAGAAAATACCACGGCGCTCCATGTCTGGGCGTCGAACAAGCGCCAGTTGGGCAATTTCCACAATGGTTTGCCGCCCAAAGGCTCTTTCTTCGACAGGATCGTCACGCAGCACCATATCGTGCCCGGCTCTGCCCCGATCGGAAGTCGGGGAAAAACGAGCTTTGACGGAGGGCTGATCTATGAGCTTGACCAGGATGCGGTCGAAACATTTGCCGACCTGACCGGTGCGGCGCCCGGTTTTGCTCTGGCCGCCCATAACAGGTTTGACTGTGCAATCCAAGTGTTCAGCCTCGACCCAAAAGGCAACTTCACCGAAAACCCGCCGGAGTGGATTGACGGGTATGTCGGCTTTCTGACGGAAAACGGTGTCGAACCGGAGCGTATCCGCATCATCCGCACGCAGAAGGAAGTGCGTCCGGTGGATGTCCTGTGTAACCTCAGCGGTTATGGCGACAGGTTCAAGGTAAGCGGCGTCAAGCCTTTCCTGGAAAGCTGTCTGCACTCGGACACGCGCCTGTTCATGGATATTCGGAAAGGGTCCGGCGGCTTTCCGCTGCTGCGCGGCTATGGGACGAACCGGCAGATTTCCACTCGGGTTGAAGACGGAAAGGACGTATTGCGCGTCATCATGACCCCGAACCCGCCCAAGGCCGATGAATCCGAAGGCGACTGGGCGGAAATCGCCCCCCGGCTTGCCGGGCCGGAGGGGTTCTTTCGCGCGGGGCCGGAGGGACATTCCTTCCTCTACATGCCGCGCAGCAAGGATACGCTGGTGGTCACGTTCGATAACCTCGATATTGCCATGAACAAGCGCGATGACCGGCGCCCCTGGGGATTTTCTCTGATCAAGGAACAGGGCTGGTCGATGCTGGGCGTTCTGGCCGGAGGATGGACGTGGTACCGAAACCCATGGGTTGCCGAGCAGTTCGATGAACTGCGCGACAGCGGCTTTTTCAGGGAATTCGGGCGGGTTGTTTTCTACGGGGCATCGATGGGCGGTTACGCCGCCTGTGCCTTTTGCCCGGCATCGCCAGGGGCGGAGGTGGTCGCGATCAGCCCGCAATCGACTGTCGACAAATCGGTCGTACCCTGGGAGACGCGCTACCGCGTGGTGTGGGACAGAGACTTCTCCGGTCCCTATGGCGATGCGGCGCAGGTATCTGTCGCGGCGCGGCGGGTTTCAATTCTCTACGATCCTTACTCCGAGCTTGACGCCGCCCATGCCCGGCGTTTCACCAATCCCAATGTGGCGCATCTGCGCACACCGCTTATGGGGCACCGCCTGGGGTCGTCACTGAATCAGATGGGCGTGCTGTCGACCATCATCCTCAAGGCTCTGTCCGGGGATCTGACCTCACAGGAATTCTACCGGATTCTGCGCGCCCGGAAGGATTTTCCCCGTTACCAGCGCGAATTGTTCAACCGGGCACTTGAAAAGGGGCACACGGATCTCGCGCGCCGGCTGGGGGCTTATATCCTGGCGCGAAACAGCAATCGCGCCGTGCGCCTGAAGTTGGCCCAGATTGAGGCAGATGCGACCGCTAGCGTACGATGAATTCCGCATGCAGTGCCCCGGCAGCTTTGATGCTCTTGAGGATATCAATCATGTCACGCGGGGATACTCCAAGGGCGTTCAGCCCTGCGACGACCTCCGACAGGGAGGCCCCTTCCGGAATTTCGGCCAATCCTGCTGCCAGATATTCCTCAAGCGTTGCGCTGGTACGCGGAACGATGACCGTTTCACCCTGCGCGAAAGGGTTGGGTTGTGAGACCATCGGTGTTTCCTCGATCCGTAGTGTCAGGTTCCCCTGAGACACCGCCACCCGCGAAATTCGCACATCCTCGCCCATCACGATGGTGCCCGAGCGTTGATCGACGACCACCCGCGCTCTGCGCTGGGGTTCGACAAGCAGGTTCTCGACGCGTTGCAGTGCATGCGCGGGGGAGCGCGCATGTGTTGCGGCAATATCCAGTTCAACCGTGCCGGAGTCCGTCATCCGTGCTACGGCCCGGCCAAAGGCGCCATTCACCGTTTTTTCGATTTCTGCGGCGGTGGTAAAGTCGGGGGTGCGCAGCGCAAGGCGCAACCGATCAAGTGAAGTGAGCTCAAAATCGATCTCCCGTTCGACCCGCGCACCGGAGGGAATGACACCCGCCGTGGGGACCCCTTGGACAACGCTGGCGGCGGCCCCTTCCGCGGCGACGCCACCGGCAATGACAGTCCCTTGGGCAACGGCGTAAACCTGCCCGTCCGCGGCCGTCAGCGGGGTCATGATCAACGTTCCACCCAGAAGGCTTTTGGCGTCGCCTATCGCCGAAACCGTCGTATCGATCCGTGATCCGGCGCGGGAAAAAGGCGGCAGCTCGGCAGTGACGAACACTGCGGCGACGTTGCGCGGGCGGAACTGTTCCCCCGAAACATTCACTCCAAGCCGTTCGAGAATGCTGGACATGATTTCCTCGGTGAAGGGGGCGTTACGGATGCCGTCTCCTGATCCGTTGAGCCCCACCACCAGCCCGTAGCCAACCAGATCGTTTCCGCGGACCCCGTCGAATTCGACCAGATCCTTGATCCGGACAGGGGCGGCCGTTACCTGAAATGCGATCAGAAAAGCCAGGATCGCCAGGGCAAGGGCGCGCATTACAGGTACTCCGTCAGGGACAGGCGGGACAGGCGGGCAGTTACAGTGAAAATCGCGTCCAGCCGGGCCTCGGCCTCTTTCAGCGCCGTTGCGGTTTCAAAAGGGTCTGCGGAGGTGATGACATTGCGCGTGATTTCCAGCGCCGTGCGTCGTGCGCCGGTTTGCGTCCGAAGGGTTTCCACCCGTTCCTCTTGCCAGCCGACTTGCGCCGAGAGGCCGACAAGGCGCTCTTCGCTGCCTTGCGCGGATTGACCCATCAGGAATGCAAGCTCCTTTTGCGCGGCGGTATCGCCCCCAAGCGCGGCAGGGTCAGAGAGGATCGCGGCTGTCGCCAAAAGCCGCAGACTGTCACGCAGGGCGGGGTCCGCAGCGGTGGTTTCCAGTGTCAGTGTTTCGGTGTCCGTCAGGCGCAGCGGTCCGGCAGGCTGTGCCGAGCCTTTCAGCGCCATTGTTTCGAACGCACCGCCCGGTGTGTTGAACCATGCCTCGATCCGGGTGATCGCCCCCGCCGCCGTAGTCTCCGCGGCAATTTCGTCCCGAATTGCAGAAAGGATTTCCGCCGCCGGGGCGAGCGCGGGGCTGGCGGTCGCACGCCCGGCGAAAACCGATTGACCTGCGATACGGGTGTTGAGCGTGGATACGACGCCTGAAAACCTGTGTGTGGCCTCCTCTCCGATCCGGCGGAGGCTGGAAATATCCAGAGTTCTGGCGTTGATCAGGGAATCCCCGATCGCGTCGATCTCTGACCGGATGCTGGAAAGACCGGCTTGTTGGGCTTCAAGGAGAGTGGCCGCGCTGGCCAGTGACGTGGAGTAGCTGCTCATCAGGCCAAGCCCGCGCTCCACATCGGCGAGAGGTTCGAACTGGCCGGAAATCTCCCTCCCGATATCGGATTTTCGCGTCGATATCATTTCCTTTGCCAGATCGGTCAATCTTGAACGGAGGTCCGCCGAGCTGCGGCGCAGTTGGAAGGACTGGGCCATATCGCCCATGTTGCGGATGGTCATGGTTCAAATCCCCAGAAGTTTTTCCATCAGACCGTCGACAACCTGTAAAACGCGGGCATTGGCGGCATAGGCCTTTTCAAGACATAACAGGCTTTGAAGCTCGGAATCCGTATCGACGCCGTTGGCCAGTTCTGCCGCGCGCAGTTCGGCTTCGCGGGAGGTGGTGAAGGCTTGTTCGCCCTCGGCAGAGAGGCGCTGTGTCGAAGTTTGTGAAAGAAATCGGGCCGCAAGCTCCGAGGCACTGCCTTTCTGAGGTGCGAAGGGGCCTGTCGCAGGGCTTCGTGCGGAACTCAACGCGTCCGAGAAAGAATTCAAAAGGCGCGAATCTCCAGGGTCGCCAGGGGTTGCGGCGCCCAGCCCGTCGCGCAGCCGCCAAAGCGCCCCGCCCTGTGCCGGGTCTGCGGCAGCGTTGACGGAAAGCCGTGCGGAAAGGCCTGTCTCATCCGCAGGAATGGCGGGCGATCCGGCATCGGTGAAGAGGCCCGGCGCCCCGGTCGGAAGGGTTGGATCTGATACGACCGTCTGAAATCTTTCAGCAAGGTCGCGCGCCAGGTTGTCGAGTGCGGTCTGGGCGGAGACGGCACTTTCGTCACGGATTGTGAACAGGGCAGCCAATTTGCCGCCGCCAAGCAATCTGGCGGACATGCCCGCCGTCAGAGGCGTTCCTTCAATGGAAAGGCCCGACAACGTGCCGGCCTGGATCGACATATGTGGGGTGATGGTTTCGGTTTCGACAAAACCCAGCCGTGCAGGGCGGCTCCCTTCCAGCAGCGTGGCCCCGCCGGCGGTATAGAGAGCGACGGCCCCTCCCTCCCGCTCGACTTGGCGCAGGGGAACCAGATCCGCGATCGAATCGATAGCCGTCTGGCGCTGGTCTCGCAGGGCGGAGACATCCTGCCCTGCGGCGAGGCCCTTGCGAATGTCCGTATTCAGCTTCAGGACATTGCCGAGGGTCGTGTTGATTTTGCGGACTGCGCTGGCAATGCCTTGGTCGGCGTCCATTCGGCGGGCTTGGATCGATTCCGAAAGGGCGCCGAAAGTCTGCGCAAGCCCCTTGGCGGCATCCAGTATCCCCCGAAGCCCGTTCGGAGACGATGGCGTGGCGCCAGCGGTCACCAGCGTACTTTCAAACCGTGTCAGCCGGCTGACCAGGGCGCCGGGGTCGCCCGGTAGGCCAATGTCCTTTTCCATCCTGTTCCAGAATTCCGCCTGGGTGGCCGCTGCGCTGCCCGCAGCCTGGGCCAGACGCCTTGCGCCAAGCAAGGTCGGGTCTTCGAAGCGGCTGATCCTGTCGATACGTACCCCCGCGCTTTGCCCACCTGACATGGCGGCCGACAATACAAGGTCACGTCGTCCGTATCCTTCGGTCAGTGCATTCGCGATATTTGCCGAAATCACCTCGGTCCCGCGCGAGGCCGCGGCAAGCCCGGACATTGCGTTGTTCAAGGTGCTGGAAATGCTCATGGCGGCCCCCTATCAGCGTTTGATGTTGGTGGTTTCCTGAAGCATCTCGTCGACAGTCTGGATGACTTTCGCGTTCGAGGAATAGGCCCTTTGGGTCTGAATCAGGTTGGTAAGCTCACCGGCGACATCGGTTGCCGATTGCTCCCGCGCGTATCCGCGAATCTCTCCGACGGGGCCGGTCCCGGCCGTCCACAAGAAGAAATCGCCGCTCTCGCGAGAGACCTGGTAAGCCTGCCCGTCCAGCACCTTCAGACCATCGGGGTTGGGGACATCCACAAGAGGGACCTGAAAGATCTTTTGGGTGAAGCCGGTGTCATAGATGGCATGGACGAAACCCTGTTCATCCACTTCCACGTCAATGGGGGTGCCGACCGGTGCACCGTTCTTCGACACCCGGTTCGGGGAAAACTGGTCTCCCAGCTGTGTCATGCCGCCGGTGTCGCCCGGCTTGCCGATATTCAGGTCGATCGGGCCGCCGGCCACGGCCAGCTCTATCCTGCCCGTTGCCGCATCATAGGCGGGGGATCCGCCCAGGGGGGTGACGCTGTCCAGGGTTCCGCCGCCGGTGCGGCTGTCCCGGAAAACCAGGGTATATTCGCCGACTGTCGCAGGGCCGCTGGCGGAGTCGCTCACCGTCAGGGTCCACTCGTTCGGGTTGGCCGTGGCGGTAAAGGAAAGCTCCAGTGTTTCGCTTGCGCCGAGATTGCCGAAATATTCCACCGGCACGGGCAGGCTGTCGCCGGGCGCGGCAGAGGCCGGGAGATTGACCCCCAGGTCGATTTGCGTGGTCGGCTGGGCGGCCAGTGCTCCGCTTAGCCGAACGGGTTGCAGGCCATCGGCGGAGTCACGGGAAAAGGGCGGCACGGTGCCGTCGCTGTTGACGGGCCAGCCCAAAAGAACCATACCCGATTCGCCGGTCAGGATACCCGCGGCGTCAGGACGGAACCCGCCCGTCGTGGTGAGCATCAGGGGGGGCGTTCCCGGCCCGCCGAGGCTGGTGGATGGCGTGACCGGCAGCATCCCGCGCCCTGCGATGGCCAGATCCGTGGCGTTTTTCGTGCTGATCATCGGGCCCGTCTCCCCGATGGCGCGGCTGGTCGTGGTGCGCACGCCGCCCGCCGTGTAGTTGCCCGAGCCGCCGATCACCAGGGAATGAAAGCTGGATTCCGCCCGCTTGTATCCGAAGGTCGATGCATTGGCGATATTGTCCGAGATGGTTGCCAGGCGGCTGGCATTGACGCTCAGCCCGGCTACCCCAGCCTGAAGCGATGAGGAAATCGTCATGGCACGTCCTTTCTTTTGCGCCGTTTCTTCTTGCCTACCGTGCGCCGCTTAACGGGGGCCTAACGGCTGCTGCGAAGCAGGATCATCTTGATGCGGTTGTTGCGAAGGGCCATTGGGTTGCCCGTTGCGGGGGACCGGTCGGCGTGGCCGGTGACCCGGCGCAATCGGGAAGACGGGAATCCGGCCTCAGCCAGAAGTTGGCGCGCGGTTTGCGCCCGTTGGGTGGAAAGCTCCCACACCGGGTTGTGGCGCAGGATGACCGGCCCGGCCCGCACGTGTCCCTCGATGGCAATGTCATTCCTGACCACAAGGAAAAGATTGGCCAGAACCGTGACGATTTCCCTGGTCTGCGGGGTGGGGCGGGACGTTTCTGGTGCAAACAGCGGCGCACCTTCAATGTCGAACAGTTCGATCACAAGTCCTTCATCGGTCAGCCGGGTCATGATATGCCGCCTGATCCGGTCGTCCAGAAGCGTTTCTCCGCTGATCCCCATCAGGCTGTCGGCCAGATCCTTCAGGGCACGGGTTTCCTCCTGTGTGGCGCCGTCTGAATCGGTGCCCGTGCTGCCGCGGGCCTGCCGGTCGGCGGTGGGGCGGGTATGAACTGCGCCCACCCCGATCTGGGCCAGACGATCTTCCGACGCGAGACTTTCCCCGCCAAACGCCCCATCCCCGCCGCCGGAAACCCGGCTGATCGGGACGGTCGGGTCGAAATAATCCGCGATCCCCTTGCGTTGTTTTTCCGTTGTCGCGCTCAGCAGCCACATCAGCAGAAAAAAGGCCATCATCGCGGTAACGAAATCGGCATAGGCCACTTTCCACGCGCCGCCATAGTGGCTCTTCTCGACCACAACCTTTTTACGTTTGATGATGACCGGCGCGTTTACCGCTGCGCCCATGAGATCACCTCGCTATCACCCGGAACCGGGATAGCGCAGGGGTCTGAACGGGGACTTAACGCTTGAAATCCAGTTGATGTCGCGCGTCACACATAGCTGCGCACCAAGGCTTCGGATAAAAGCCGCCAGCCATCCGAGACCACGAAAAACGCCAGCTTGAATGGCAGCGACACCACCACCGGGGGCACCATCATCATCCCCATGGACATCAGGATGGCTGCAACCACGAGATCAATGACGAGAAAGGGCAGGAAAATCAAGAATCCGATCTCGAAGGCCCGTGCGATTTCACTGAGCATGAAAGACGGGATCAGAACTGAAAGCGGCGCATCGCGGGCCGGGATGTCCGCGGGTACGGCGTTGGGGCGCAGGGAGGCAAGTGTTTCGAATGTCTCCATGTCCATCCGGGTGGCCATAAAGCCCCGGAAGGGCTCCAGAACGCGGGGCAGGGCCTCTTCCGCGCTGAGGGCTTCGTTAAGGAACGGGGCGATTCCGGCCTGCCAGGCCTCGGTCAGGACGGGATCCATCACAAAATAGGTCAGAAACAGCGCGAGGCTGACCAGAAGCATGCTGGGCGGCGATTGTTGCAGGCCGATCGCCTGGCGCAGAATTGCCAGAACCGTCACGATGAAGGGAAAGCAGGTCAGCATGATCGCCAGCCCCGGTGCAAGGCTGAGTACCGTAATCAGCGCGAAAAGCTGGATCGCGCGGGAGGACAGCGACCCGTCCCCGCCCATTGAGATGGCAATTTCCTGTGCGTGTGCCCCGCCCGTCATCAGGCCAAGGACCAAAGCCACCAGCAGAACGCGCCCCACCGATCAGAACCCCTGACTCAGGTCGACGACCTCGGTCAGGCGTACGGCGATCTGGCCGTGGGGCTCTCCGTCAATCTCCTGCAACTCGCCACGGGCGATCAGGCGGTCGCCGATGTAAAGCTCAACCGGATCTTCGATTCCCCGGTCCAGGGGCAGGATCGCCCCCTCGCCCATGGCAAGAAGTTCCCCTACCAGCGGGCGGACCCGGCCCAGGGCCACGGTCACCTCGATGGGCACGCTGTTCAAGGGGTTCGGTCCGGTCGGGTTGTCAACCATGGGGTCGGGTCTCCTGTTCAAGGTAAAGGAAATCGTCGACAGCCTTTGAAAGCTCTGTCAGCACCGTGTCGATATCGACCTCACGCTCTGTTTCCGGGCCGCCGATCCAGGCCTGCCCCGGACCAAGCGTGGCATCCTCCGTCACGGTGACGGGCAGCGGTGGATCAGGAGGCAGAAGCCGTTCAAGCGCTTCGAGGTTTTCCGGGGCGACGCGGATCTCGACCGGCCGGTTGGCAACACAGGCGGCCAGATCCGTTGCTGCCTCCAGAACGGTTTCGGCAAAACGTGCCTGTGCTGCCTGCGGCAGAATCCGTTCGGCCATCGCTTGAAGCAGGGGGCTGAGGGCCTGGATCACGCTGCTGCGGGCTTCGTGGTAGGAAAAGGCCATCTCCTGAAGAGTTTTTGCAAAATCTGTCCCGATGCGTGTCCGCTCCGCGGCTTCCCGGGCGATCGCGTCGTCCCATCCGGCACTGTAACCCTCTTCGTAAGCTGCGGTGCGCAAGGCGCCGGTGTCTTCCGCAGGGCCGGGCGCGTCGGGGGGCACACCGTCAAAACTCTCCAGTCGCAGCCGTGACGACATCAGGCCTGTTCCTCGGGTTCTTCCATCCAGTTGCGCAGAATTTCGACCGTTTCAACCTGCCGGGATTCGATCATCTCGCGCAGGCGGGCCACGGCATCCTCGGTCGGCAGGGCCAGTTGACCGCCATTGCCATTCTCCGACATGGCGCTTACCGGGAAATCGAAGGCACTGGCCATTTCCACCTCGCCATCCAGGCCCGGCGGCACGGGAAGGGCCTGGAGTTGGCGGGTCAGAATGGGGCGCAGCACGAACAACCCGAGGATCAGCGCCACCAGTGCAAGGGCTGCCATCTGGATCAAGGCCATCGGGTGAGACAAAAGCTTGTCCAGTGTGCCGGGGCTGCCAGGGCCCGTTCCCGTGGCCGGAGCCGATTGCAGCGGCAGAGAACGCAGCGTGATCACGTCGCCACGAGCTTCATCATATCCCACTGCCGAGGCGACGAGGTCATGCAGGGCCTCGATTTCAGTGTCGGGCAAAGGTGTCCAGCCGGATGTCCCATCGGCGGCGACCGTCTGTTGGCCGTCGATCAGGACTGCAACCGTCAGGCGCCTGATCGCGCCGGGCTGGCGCAGAACCTCGCGTTCGGTTTCTGAAATCTCGTAATTCGCGCGCTCGCGGGTTTCGGAATCCGTGCGTGCGGAATTTCCACCGCCCTGCGCATCGCCGTCGGGCAGGTTGCTGGCGACGGTGACCGCGCCGGCCGCTCCGTTTTCGGATTTGGAGGCGCGCTCCTCGCTTTCGGTGCTGATCGCGACGCGGCTTTCCGGGTCGACGAGACGCTCGCGGATCGATTCGCTTTCGGTCACGGTTTCGACGCTGACTTCGACGACCGAGCGCCCCGGCCCGAGGCGGGCGATCAGCAGCCGCTCGACATTTTGCCTCAACTCCGCCGCGCGATCGGTTCCGAACATCGCAGCGCCCGGGCCGGTTTCTTCATGCAGAACAATCCCCGATGCGGCGTCGATCACGGAAACATCGGCAGGGGACATTCCCGCCACCGACGAGGCCACGAGATAGCGCAGTGCTTGCGCCTGATCCGGCCCGATGGCGCCTGCCGCCGCCGTGACCGTTACCGCGGCGGACGGAGATGCGTCGCGGCGAAACGCTCCGCCCATCGGCCGGGCGATGTGTACCCGTGCGGCCCTGATCCGGGGGCTGGCAACGATGGTCCGGGCAAGTTCCCCTTCCTTCGCGCGCCAGTACGCGGCATCGAACATTTGCGATGTGGTGCCGAAGCCGGTCAGGGTGTCCAGAAGTTCGTACCCTGCGGCCCCGTTGGCGGGCAGCCCCTCTGTGGCAAGCGTCATGCGCAGGGTGTCGCGCTGTGCGCTGTCGACGAAAATGGCGTTACCGCGAATCTCATGTGCGACGCCTTGTTGTTCCAGCGCCCGCACAACACCCCCGGCCGCCGATTCGTCCAGGCCCGAATACAGCAAGGCCATGCCGGGAGTCGCCACGAGACGCGACAACATGAGAACAGCCACGAAAACACCGGCCGTCGCCGCAGCAACGATCATCCGTTTTCTGACGTCAAGCTCTGACCAGAGGGCCATGATCTGGGCCAAAGAGATCTCCTTTCAAGGGCTTCTGCCCGCAGGCCCCGCCTGTTTGGCGAGCTGGTCTTAATATTCGGTTAGCTCTCTGTGGTTATGGCGAAGACAAGCGGAACGAACCGGAGGCCGAAATGGCAGATACGCCCATCAAAAACCCGCGTCAGGACATGCGCCTGCCTTTGCTGGCGGGCCTTCTTCTGGCCCTTGTTCTCGGGACGGGGGGATTTTTTGTGACCTTCCGGGATCTGTTGGGTGCGGCCCGGCAGGAAATGGCGTATGGGCCAGGCAGTGGCACACAGGCCCGATCTCAGATGGCGTTCGTGCCGCTCGATACGGTTGTCGTGACCCTCGGCCCGCTGTCCGAGCCGCGCCACCTCCGCTTTACCGCGCATCTCCAGACCGCGCCGGAATATCGGGAGGAGGTATCTTTTCTGATCCCGCGCATCCTTGACGTTCTGAACGGCTACTTGCGTGCGGTGGATCTGGAAGTTCTGGAAGACCGTGCCGCATTGCTTCGCCTGCGGGCCCAGATGTTGCGCCGGATTCAGATGATCACCGGTGAAGGCCGGGTGCAGGATCTGCTTGTCACGGAATTCATCATAAACTGAGGAGGCGCTTATGGGACTGATTGCCGATTTTCTGCTGATCGCCGGGGCGCTGGGTGGTGCGGTTTACTGCAACCTCCTGGCGCGCCGGTTGCGCCGGTTCAATGACCTGGAAAGAGGCATGGGCGGGGCGATTGCGACCCTTTCCGCGCAGGTGGACGACATGACGCGGGCGCTGGAGGCGGCACGCAGGACGGCGGGCGAATCCTCCGCATCGCTCCAGGATCTGACGGTACGGGCGGAAGACGTTGCCCGGCGGCTGGAGCTTCTTGTCGCGTCTGTGCAGACCCTCCCCGAGCCGGATCCCGTGCCCATGTGGCGACACCACCGGGAGGCAGGCTGATGGCAGCGCGCGGCACCCCTTCCCCCCTGCGCCCAGGGCGTGGTGTGTTGTTCCTGATCGCGGTGTTTTTTGTCACTTCGGGTCTGGTGCGGATGGGCGATGGTGTCGCTTTTGCGGTTGCAAAGGAGATCCCGGATTTTTCTGTGCGCGACAGTGGACCCTGTACGCCAGCGCCAGATCTTGCGGCAGCACTTGAGGCCGTGCGCAAACGCGATGCGGAGCTGGATGCGCAAGCCGCCGCCCTTGAAAAGCGCAGCAGGGCACTCGACCTCGCCGAGGTCGAGCTTTCCCGCCAGATTGCTTTGCTGAACGAAGCCCAGGCCGATTTGCGCCGGGTCGTGTCTGTTGCGGAAAAGGCGGCGGAGGATGACGTGTCGCGCCTGACGGCGGTTTACGAAAAGATGAAGCCCAAGGATGCTGCGCGATTGTTCGAGGCCATGGCGCCGGATTTTGCTGCCGGGTTCCTGGCCCGGATGCGCCCCGAAGCTGCGGCGGAGGTCCTGGCTGGACTGACCCCTGAGGTGGCCTATTCGATCAGCGTGGTCGTGGCTGGGCGCAACGCGGCCGCTCCGGCACGGTGAAGAGATTTCTTAACGCCTTTCTGAAAAATGTCGTGACCAACAGGGGGGCGACAGGAGATTTGGAATGATCGGATTGGTCGGAATTGTCCTCGTATTTGCCATGGTGTTTGGCGGTTACATTGCTGCCGGGGGCAAAATGTCCATTGTCCTGCACGCCATGCCTTACGAGTTGGCGATCATCGGGGGCGCGGCGACCGGGTCATTTGTCATCGGCAACGATCTGAACGGGATCAGGAGAGTTCTGGGCGATCTGCCGAAGGTGTTCCGCGGGGCGAAGTGGAAGCCGGAGGATTATCGCGATCTCCTGTGTCTTTTGTTCGAACTGATCCGCCTCGCACGCCAGAACCCGATCTCTCTCGAAGAACATATCGAAGCGCCCGACCGATCTGACATATTTGCGCGCTATCAGAAGATTCTCTCTGACCGGGAAGCCGTGGAGTTGATTTGCGACACCCTTCGTTCGGCTTCGATGAACTATGACGATCCGCACCAGGTCGAGGAAATGCTGGAAAAGCGAATCGAGTCCAGCATGGAGGATTCGCTTCATTCCAGCCGGGCGCTGCAAACCATGGCGGACGGGCTGCCCGCGCTGGGCATCGTGGCCGCAGTGCTGGGGGTGATCAAGACAATGGCCTCGATCGATCAGCCGCCGGAGGTTCTGGGCAGGCTGATTGGCGGGGCTTTGGTGGGGACTTTCCTGGGGGTTTTTCTGGCTTATGGGCTGGTTGGCCCGTTTTCCACCAAGCTGAAAGCCATCGTCGAGGAAGAGATCCACTTCTATCGTCTGATCCGGGAGGTTCTGGTCGCGAATCTCTACAATCATCCGCCGAATCTGTGCATTGAGGTCGGCCGCCAGGCAACGCCAGCAGTAAACCGCCCGAGATTCGCGGATCTTGAAGAGGCGCTTAAATCCGCGCGAAAGGAGGCCGCATGAGCCATTCCAAGTCCGTTCTGGCGGTGGTCATTCTTGCCATACTGATAGCGTTTCCTGCCCGCCCGGAACAGGTTCGCGTCCTGTCGGGGGATCATCCGACCTTCAGTCGTCTTGTCTTTCTGTTTGACGACCCGATTAAGTGGGAGTTGGGTCGAACTGCGGAGGGGTATCTCCTACGGTTCGACCGGGAGGACTTCGAGGCCGATCTTTCGCGCGTTTTTCGTCTGATCACGCGGACGCGTCTTCAGGGGGTTGAGAAAACCGTCGGCCCAGAGCTCCGCCTGAAGGTGGACGGGATGCATCACGCCCATGCCTTCGATTATCGGCGGGGGGTTGTGGTGATCGATATCCGGGATGGTGCGCCGGGTCCCGGTGCCCGGTTCGAAGTTCCCTTGTCGTCACAGCCGGCCGTGAGTTTGCCGCCCCCTTCGGCAAGGCGTCCCCCGATCAATCTGATTGAACCGTTCCTGCCGGAGCCGAAGTCTGAACCCTCTTCTGCCGCCATGTCCGCCTTTGCCCGGCAGATGGCTCGTGAAATCGGTCGGGCGGCCTCTGAAGGCCTGCTGGAGCCGGCCGATGAATTGCCGGCGCCGGTCTCGGCGCCGCCGGATCTGGACGCGGGGCGGAACATACGCGTCCGTTCAAGTCTGGAACGGGACCGGCTGGCCGCGCTGCCCGAAGCGGCCGATGGCGAGGCTTGCATCGAAAATGACAAGCTTGCCTTGCGTGATTGGGGGGATGCCCGCCCGATCGCGGAGCAGCTTTCTGCTACGCGCGCGCTGTTGCTGGACGGGGGCGACCGCCCCGACAGCAGGGCGGTCGAGACTCTGGTGCGACTTTATCTCCACCTGGGATTCGGGGCTGAGGCGCGTGCAACTCTTGCTCAGTATGATGGGTTGATTGAAGACGCCTGGCTTTACGCCACGCTCGCCGCGGCTCTGGAGGGAAGGCCCTCACCCGATGCCGAAAGAATGCGGCGCCAGATGTCCTGCGACGGGCCGGTTGCGCTTTGGGCGGTTATGGCTCAGACGCGGCTGAAGCCAAGCGACGAGATCCGCGTCCCGGCGATCCGCCGGGCATTTTCCGATTTGCCGCCCGCCTTGCGCCGTCAGATCGGGCCGGCGCTGGCGGACAGGTTTCTTCAGGTTGACGATGCCGATACCGCCAGTTTCATTCGTGATTCGATGGAGCGCGGTGCCGCGGGGCATGCAGCGTTGGCGCTTGTGGATGCGAAGGTGAAGCTTGAAAGCGGTCAGGCCGGCCCGGCGGAAGGCATCCTGAATGGGGTGGCGAATACCCCGGGACCCGAAGCCCCTGAGGCACTTGCGCTTTTGCTGGAAGAGAAGTTGCAGCGCGACGAGAAGATCGAACCGCTGTTGCTGGAGAATGCGCTTGCACTTGCGTTTGAGCTCCGACGGGAGCCTCTGGGAAGCCGGCTTTACCGTGCGGTTTTGCAGGCCCGGGCGCGTGAAGGGAAATTCACGGAAGTTTTCGAGCAGATGCGCAGGCATAACCTGCTTGCGGATCAGGCCCTGTCGGATCGTGTGATCGCAGAGTTGGCCCGCCATGGAACCGATGCGCAGGTATTGCGCTATGGGTTGGCGCTCACGTCCCGGCCTGACATGCCGCATCCGGGGGGTGCGGTGCGCGCCGTCCTGGCCGATCGCCTGCGTGCAATCGGATTCCCAAAAGAAGCGTCACGCCTGTTTTCAGCCCCGGCCAGGGTGGAGCCTTCTCAACCTACCCCTCTTTCTGACGCTCTGTCAGCCTGGGAAAATCAGGATTGGGATCGCCTGAAGGAAATTGGAAGCACAGAGCAAAAGGCCCTGGCGGATTCGTATCGGACGGAGGATTTCGTCGAGGACAAGCCACCCCTCGCGACTGCCCGTGCGAAACTTGAACGGAGCGTGCGGACACAGGAGGCGGTTCGGGCGTTGTTGGAGCAGACCAGGCAATAGGGCGCTTACGATTTGGAAAGGGTGGCGCGCTACCGTGTCCGGGAATCTGAATGAAGAGGTGACAGAATGGTTCTGTCCGCCCTGCAGGCGTGGGGGAGGTGGTGGAGTGGCGCAGCGATTTGTGGCTTGGTGTTTCCGCTGATCGCGGTCGCGGCGGAGCGGGACGCCACCTCGGACATATGCGTGAGTGCCGCCCATTTTGCAGCCCGGAAGACCGGAGTTCCCGTAGACGTCCTCCTGGCGATTTCCCTGACAGAAACAGGCCGTGCGCAGGACGGGCGCGTGCGCCCCTGGCCCTGGACCGTGAACATTCAGGGCAAGGGGACTTGGTTTGAAACCGCGCAAGAGGCGCTTGACTACGCAAGGCGCCATCGCAAGGCGGGGGCGCGAAGTTTCGACATGGGCTGCTTTCAGTTGAATTTCCGCTGGCATGGGGCTGGGTTCGGGTCGCTTGACCATATGCTCGACCCGGAGGCAGGCGCTCTCTATGCTGCGCGGTTCCTGGCGGGTCTTTATCGTGAAACCGGAAGCTGGAGCGCCGCAGCGGGGGCATACCATTCCCGCACGCCAAAATTCGCAACCCGATATCGTAAGCGGTTTGACCGGTTCCTGGCGGGATTGAGCCGCGAAGACACCCGGACATCCGCCTCCGCACGGCGAGTCGGGGGGCCACAACCCCTGTTCCGGGGAGCAGGTGCGCCCGCGCGAGGCTCGCTGGTGCCCGTTGCGCCTGCGGGGATGCCGTTGATCGCCCGGATTCAGGGGCATGAGTGATGGCATGGTGAAGTTCCGGGTTTCCAATCTGTTCCGTCCGACGGTTCTTCTGGCGCTGGCGCTGATGGCGGTGATCGTGATGATGATCCTGCCGGTTCCGGCGGCCGTGCTGGACATCGGCCTGGCGGTGTCCTTTGCGCTGGCGATCCTGATTTTCACGGTTACCCTGTTTATTGAACGTCCACTGGACTTCTCGGCCTTTCCAACGATCCTGCTGGCATCTTTGATGCTGCGGTTGTCGCTGAATGTGTCTTCGACCAAGCTGATCATCGGTCAGGGCCATTCGGGGACGCAGGCGGCGGGCAATGTTATCGAAGGCTTTGCCATGTTCATCATGGGGGGCAGCGTATTTCTGGGCCTTGTCGTCTTCGGTGTTCTGATGATCGTGAATTTCATCGTCATTACCAAGGGTGCGGGCCGAATGGCCGAGGTGGGCGCACGTTTTGCGCTGGATGGGATGCCCGGCAAACAGCTTGCCATCGACAGTGACATGGCCGCGGGCGCGATCTCTCACGAAGAGGCACGGGCCCGCCGTGAGCGTGAGCAGGCGGAAACGACATTTTTCGGGTCGCTCGACGGAGCATCGAAATTCGTCAAGGGCGATGCCGTGGCCGGGCTCATGATTACGCTGCTCAATCTTGTGATGGGGCTTGCGATGGGTGTCGTCATGCATGACATGCCGTTTGCCCGCGCCTTTGAAACCTATGCCATCCTGACAGTGGGGGATGGGCTGGTTACCCAGATTCCGGCGGTCATCATTTCCATCGCTTCGGCGCTGTTATTGGCGCGTGGCGGGGCCTCTGGGGCGGCGGACACCGCCATTGTCGAACAGCTTGGCCGTTACCCTGCCGCACTGGGCACGGTGGCGGTGTTGATGGCGCTTTTCGCGTTGGTGCCGGGCCTGCCGTTCCTGCCCTTCGTTTCCGGTGCGCTGGCCCTTGGGTCTGCGGCCTATCTTGCCACCCGACATGCCGGGCGTTCACAGCCCGACGTACCAGAAGAAGACATGGCTGAGCCGGCGCATACGACGATGGGTGATTTTCTCGACCTTGATGACATCCATGTCGAGTTTGCGCCGGATCTCGTCGCAATGGTGCTGGATCCGGCCAGCGGGCTGGAGCCTCGCATCACCTCGATGCGCCGCCATGTGGCGGAAAAGTTTGGCCTGATCCTGCCCGAGATCCGCTTGACGGATAACGGCGCGCTGGATGCGGGAACCTATGTAATCCGCGTACAGGGTGTCGTCGTGGCACGCGATCATGTGCGCCCGGATCGGGTTCTTGCGCTGGTGACCGAGGATGGTATTCCCATGCCGCCAGGTGAGGATGTGCGCGAACCCGTCTACGGTGCCCCGGCCCGCTGGATTCCCCAAAGCTCACGCGAGGAGGTGGTGCTGGGCGGTGTGACGGTGGTTTCCGCGACAGAGGTTCTGGCGACCCACCTTCTCGAAGTTATCCAGCAGAATTTCGCACGTCTTATGACGCACAAAACCCTGCGGCGGTTGCTTGATGAACTGACCAACCTGTCCGATGCCGGGCGCGCCGCAGCCAACCGCCGCCTGATCGACGAACTGATCCCGGAAAAGGTGCCTTTCGACCTGCTTCTTTCGATTTTGCGCCTTCTGCTGGAGGAGCGTGTCTCGGTTCGCAACATGCCTCTGATCCTCGAAGCGATTGCCGAGATCCGTCACACCATTCCCGCACCGGCGGCAATTTGCGAACATGTGCGCCAAAGACTGGCATTCCAGTTAGTGGCCGAGTATCGGCGCGAGGATGGAACAATCCCTCTGGTTCAACTTGCGCCGGAGTGGGAAAAAAGATTTACCGATCACCAAGTGAACGGTGATTATGGGCAGATCGATGTGGCCCTGTCGCCCGATCAGTTCAACCACCTGGCCAGCGCGGTGGCTGCGGCGCTTTCCGAGGCTGAAAAGGGTGGGGTTGCCGCCGTGGTTGCAACCCCGGCGCGACGGCGGAGATTTTTGAAAACGGTCCTGTCCGCGAAGGGAATTTCGAACCCGGTTCTGTCTTTCGAGGAAATCGGGATGTTGGCGCGCCCGGCATTGGTAGGGCAGGTTGGAGCGTGACGGTCGATCTTGCACCTTACCTTTCTGCCTATGGTTTGGTGTTCCTGCGGGTGGGGGGGGCAATGACAATGCTGCCCGGTTTCGGGGAGCGAATGGTGCCCCTGCGGATCCGCCTGGCGCTGAGCGTCGCGTTTACGGTGGTGGTTGCGCCGCTGATACAGACGGAGTTGGTGGGTGTGCCGCTGACCCCCGCCACAATGGCGGCCGAGGCCGTTTGTGGGCTGGCCCTCGGGCTGGGTCTGCGGTTTTTGGTTTATGCCCTGCAAATGGCGGGAGACTTTGCCGCGCAATCGATTTCACTTGCGCAGGTTCTTGGTAGCGTGGCTCTGGACCCACAGCCTGCAATGGGACGGCTTATGGTGGTGTCCGGGTTGGCGGTGGCGATGATGACCGGCCTGCATGTGCGGGTGGTCGAAATTTTCGCGCTTTCCTATGAAATTCTGCCCCCCGGCCTGTTGCCCCGATCGTCAGAACTGGCGGATTGGGGTATGAAACGGTTTGCTTGGGCTTTCGGGCTGGCGTTTAGTCTCGCCATGCCCTTCGTTGTCGGGGCTTTACTTTACAATATGGCCTTGGGGATTATCAACAAGGCAATGCCACAGCTTATGGTCGCTTTCGTGGGTGCGCCGGCGCTGATGCTGGGCGGGTTGATTCTGCTGTTCCTGTCCTTGCCCCTGATCCTTGGGGTCTGGCAAGATCTTTTTGTTCAGACCCTTTCCAATCCACTTTCGGTTCCGGCATGAGCGAAACCGCCGAGAAACCGCATGAGCCGACACCAAAAAAGCTCGATCAGGCACGCCGAAAGGGGGAAGTCGCCCGCTCGACGGATCTGCATACTGCCGCGTCCTATGCCGGGCTGGTGCTTGTTGCGCTGGCACTGGGGGCGTCGGGGTTCGTGGGTTTCGGGTCGATCGGTATGGTCCTGCTGGACCGCGCCCCGACATTTGCCCCCCTGTTGCTGGAAGATGGCGGCAGAGCCCCGGCCGGCGGGCTGATTCTTGCCCTGGGGGGGGGGCTGGTCCCATGGTTTCTTGTTCCCGCTGTGGCAGTCCTGGTTTCGGTCATTGCGCAGCGGGCCTTCGTGGTTGCACCGGACAAGATTAAGCCGAAAGCATCACGCCTGAATCCAGTCCAGACGGCCCGGCAGAAATTTGGTCCGTCCGGCCTGTTCGAGTTTGCCAAAAGTGCCGCCAAGCTGGTGATCTATTCGGTTTTGCTGGGGGTCTACATTTTTGCCCGGATTGATGAGATTCTTGCCACTCCCCGCCTGCCCCCGGCTCCGGCGAGTTCAGCAATGATGCACCTGGCGGTGGAGTTTCTGATGGTCGCCGTGGTGATCGCGTCGGCTATCGGGGCGATCGACTTCTTTTGGCAGGCGTTCGATCACCGACGAAAGAACCGCATGTCTCATCAGGAACTGAAGGACGAGATCAAGGAAAGCGAGGGCGACCCTCACATGAAACAGCAACGCCGCCAAAAGGGGATGGATATCGCCACAAACCGTATGCTGAATGACGTGCCGAGCGCCAACGTCGTGATCGTCAATCCAAACCACTACGCTGTAGCGTTGAAATGGAGTCAGGATATGCCCGGCGCGCCGGTTTGCGTCGCGAAAGGGGTGGATGAGATCGCCGCGCGAATCCGCGAAACTGCTGCCTCAGCCGGTGTGCCCGTGCATCGAGACGTGCCCACCGCGCGGGCTCTTCATGCAACCGTTGAGATCGGGCAGGAGGTTCCACCCGATCAGTATCGCCCGGTTGCGGCCGCGATCCGTTTCGCCGAGGACATGCGCCAGCGGGCAAGGTCCCGTTCATGACCCCGGAACAGAAAAGGCGTCTGGCCGATATGCAGTGCCTGGCACAGATATTGTTGGATCGGACCATGGAAGATCTGCGCCGCGCCCGGACACGCCGGGAAGTTGCCGAATTCCAGGCCGAGAGGATTGCCGTGGCCTTGTCCGGGACACCGGAAACTGTCCAGGACATCGCCAGCCGTGCCGGTGCCCATGCACTATGGAGAGATGACATGGCTGCGCGGCGGGCGAATCTCAACGGAGAAATCGCGCGCTGTCGGGTGGCCGAAGAACAGGTTAAGAAGGCCGCCCTGCGCGCTTTCGGGCGGCAGGCGGCGCTGCGAAATCTCCTGGACAAGGTGCGTTAGGCATCCTGCCGCAGGATATCCATGATCAGGACCTCTCGCACGACCGGCCCCAACGTTGTTCTTGCAGCTTCGGCCAGGGCCCGGCGCAGGGCATCCATCGGGACGCTTTCGGTGAAGGCACCGTCAAACCCGCCCGCATTCGCATGGGCGAACAAAACTTCAAGGAAGGCATCGCGCAGTTTTGGCTCCTGGAACAGGATCGTGTCCTTGTCTTTCTCGAGAATCCCCAACCCAAGAGACAGCACCACGAGCGAGCGAACCCGGTCTTCGGAGACCAGAGGCACGATGAACTTGTTTTCCAGTTGCATGTAGGTCAGTGGGGTGTCGGCCATATGCGGCGGCGTCGGAAACAAGGGCGGGGTCCCCTGGGGGGTATCCATGTCGGTTGCGGGCCTGAGGAAGGCCCCCGCCCCGGCCCCCACCGCCAGACCGATCAGCCCCAGGATTGCGGGCAAAAGTTTTCCCATCGGACGTCCTTTCAGAACGGTAGAATGATGTCAGCGATTTGCTGGCCGTAGCGCGGCTGTTGTACATCTGTGATCTGCCCGCGCCCACCGTAGGAAATCCGTGCGGAGGCGATCTTGTCATAGGTCACCTCGTTCTGGCGGGAGATGTCCTCGGGACGGATGTAGCCGCTAACCAGCAACTCGCGCATCTCGAAGTTTACCCTGACCTCCTGTGATCCCTCGATCCGCATGACTCCGTTCCGCAGAACGTTCGTCACCGTGGCGGCGATGCGAAGCGTCAGCTTTTCCTTGCGCTTCACCGACCCCTCCCCACCCGAGGACGACGCGGAGCTGGTTGAGACCGCATCCTCCATCGAGGCACCTTCGGGCAACCGATCGTTCAGCCGTTGCGGTATGCCGAACAACCCTGAAACACCCATGCTTTCCGACCCGCTGCGTTCGCGCTCTGAAGAGTTGGAAATCTCCGCCTTCTCATCGATCTGGATTACCACGGTCAGGATATCTCCCTGCTGTTCCGCACGCCGGTCACCCAGAAGCGATTGCCGGCCTCCACGCCAGAGTGAGGCCGCCTGTACCGGGGGCCGCGTTTCCGTTTCGGTCGGAAAGGGGGCTGAGGTCATCGCGAAATAGGCGTTTCCAGTTTCAACGGGCGCGAATTCGGGCGTCTGGCCGACGTTACCAAGCCGCCCACAGGCGGTCGCCAGTACCAGCAGACTCAGGCCAAGGCCAAGGCGCAATATCGAGTCTCTTTCAGTCGCTATAAGAGACAAGTACCTCCCCCCCCTCTGTGACCGTACCGCTCACGGTGGTGCGGGATTCCAGGTTCATCACCCGTATCCGCTCCCCCGCGGCCGCGCGATCCATGGCACGGCCTTCGGCGGTCATGGTCAATGTGCCTTTCCGGTAGATCAGGGTTACGATCCGGTTACGGTCAATGATGGCGGGCGGGCCAAGGTCCTGTGCGCGAATCGGCTGCCCTGCATAAAGAATGACGCGGCTTTCCAACCCCAAGGCATCCCGTATGTCGGAAAGTGTTCCGGGAATCTCCCCGGGCATAAGGCTTACGTCCTGTGGTTCCAGAACCGTTTGACTGCGGATCGTGCGGGTCGCGGTCACGGTGTCCGCCATTGCGGGCAGCGCCACCAGCCCGATCAGCCCAAGCCATCGCATCAGCGCACCTGCGTGGTCGCGGCCAGCATCTGATCCGAGGCGGTGATGACCTTGGCGTTCAGTTCATACCCGCGCTGGGCCTCGATCAGTTCGGTCACTTCGCGCACCGCGTCGACCGAGGAGCTTTCAAGATACCCCTGGCGCAGCGTCCCGAACCCGTCCTCTCCTGGAATGCCTGCCAGCCCGATGCCCGAAGCGGCGGTCTCGCGAAACAGGTTGGAACCGATCGCCTCCAACCCTTTTGGATTGGAAAATCGCACGAGATTGAACTGGCCCAGAAGTTCCGGTTCCGGCTCGTCGGTGAAATAGGCATAAACCTCGCCCTGCGCATTGACGGATAGACTGCTGGCATCGTCGGGGATGGTCACACCGGGAGCGACGGGAAACCCATCTGCGGTAACAATCAGCCCGTCAGCGTTCCGCTTCAGCCCGCCGTCACGGGTGTAGGCCGGCTCTCCGGAAGGCAGCGTGATCTCAAGAAATCCGTCGCCGTTGATGGCAATGTCCAGATCGGCTCCGGTCTGGGCCAGTGCGCCTTGTTTCAGCGCCACGCTGACTGCGGCGGGCCGCACACCCAGACCAAGCTGTACCCCCGTGGGCAGCACCGTGCCGTCGGTGGCGTTGATCGTTCCGGGGCGGCTGACCTGCTGGTAATGCAGGTCGGCGAATTCCGCCCGGCGGGCGTTGTAGCCGGTGGTATTCATGTTGGCGAGGTTGTTGGAGATGACCTCAACCCGCATCTGTTGGGCCGACATGCCGGTGGCGGCGATCTGTAGAGCACGCATCCTTGTCCTTTCTTTACTGACCGAGCGTTCGGATGACGTTGCGAATCCGGTCATCCTCACGGCTGAGGAAATTCTGACCCAGTTCATAGGCGCGCTGGACCTCGATCATCCGGGCGGTTTCGCCGATCGGATCAACGTTGGATTGTTCAAGATATCCCTGCAAAAGGCGCGCGGTGTCTGCTGGCAGCGTTGGGCCGTCGGGGTCGAACAGCGTTCCGGACTGGCGCTGCATCCGGGTCGGATCTTCGGGCAGGACCAGGCCGATATCTGCCACGGGGCGCCCACCGGCCGACAGCGCCCCATCGGCCGACAGCGCCACATCAGCGGTGTCCGGCGGCATGAAGACCGGTGCACCGCCCGCATCCAGCAGGCGATGACCGTCGGGGGTAACCAGTTCCCCCATTTCGTTGGGGGTAAAACTGCCCGCCCGGGTCAGGCGCTGACCCTGTGGAGTTTCGACCATGAAGAACCCCTCCCCCTCGATGGCGAAGTCCAGTGGCGCGTTCGTTTGTGTCAGCGGAGCCTGTCCGAGGTCGATGTGGCGCACGTTCGCCCGCGCCATCGCCAGCGCACCACCCGGACCTTCCAGCGCGGTGACATATTCCGAGAAAAGCACCCCTTCGCGCCGATAACCGCCAGTGGAGGCGTTGGCGATGTTGTGGGCGATGCTTTGCATTTCGCGCATCAGGCCCGACTGGCGCGTCAATGTGGCGTAGATCGTATTGTCCATGGGTCAGCTTCCCGCGATCAGGGGCACCAGTTGCCGGGAAAAAAAGTCTGCCAGCGTTTCTGTCATGAAAGCCATCGACAGCCAGAAGACCACGACGATGGCCGCCAGCTTCGGAACGAATGTCAGGGTCATTTCCTGAATCGAGGTCAGGGCCTGAAACAACCCGATTGCAACCCCGGTCACCAGGGCGGCCATGAGGATGGGGGTGGAGATCATTACCGATACCCACAACCCCTGGCGGAGTGTGTCGTAAAAGTCGGCCTCGGTCATCACACGGGCATCCGCAGGATTTCCTGATAGGCCTCGACGATCTTGTTGCGGACGGTCACGGCGGTTTCCACGGCCAGCTCCGTCTTGGCCAGGGCCTGAACCAGCGCATGTGGGTCGGCCTCCGTGATCATGGCAGATTTGGCCGTTTGTTCCCCGGTCTTGAGGGTCTGCACGAAATCGGCGGCGGCGGCGGCGGCGAACCCGCCGCGCTTTTCCGAGGCGGTGCCGGGTGCGGGTTGGGTCAGAGGGCGCGCAGAGCTGTAGCCCTTTGCGGCGAGAACAGGGGTAAAGTCCATCTTCGAACTCCGGTTAGCGGCGCAGAAGATCCAGCAGGCTGCGGGTCATCTGGCGGGTTTGGTCAAGGATTTTGACATTCGCGTCGTAGCTGCGCTGGGCCTCCCGTGCGTCGGCGATTTCCACCACGAGGTCGACGTTCGAGCCGAGGTAATGCCCCGTCTCATCCGCCATCGGGTGACTGGGGTCATAGAGCCTGGGTAGCGCGCTCCGGTCGAGTGAGACCGGCCCGGTTCTGACGGTTCCGTCCGTGGGCGCGGCCTCGAACACGATCAATTTGCGGCGATAACCGGGGGTGTCGACATTGGCGATGTTTTCCGACGCATGGCGCAGGCGGGCGGCTTGCGCACGCATCCCGCTGGCCGAGATCGAGAGGGTTTGAAGGATATCTCCCATAACGCGCCCTTACCGCCGCCCGAGGCTGGAGCGCAGAATTCCCAGCGAGGATTTGTAAACCGTCAGGGCCAGATCGTGCTGTTGTCGCGTTTCGACGGCGCTGACCATCTGGTCCTCCAGCGAAACGGAGTTGCCGTTGGGGGAGGGAACCCCCGTCACGGCCCCTTGCCCGATCTGCTCCCGCGCGGTGGGGGTGAAGTGGCCCGGACGTGTGGTGCGCAGCGCCATGGGGGGGCCGTTGCGGTACATTTCGGCAAAGGGGGTGACGTCCTGCGCGCGGTAACCGGGGGTGTCTGCATTGGCGATATTGCGCGCGATGACGTCCTGTCGCCCGGCGGCGTGCCATGCCAGCCCCCCGGCCATGCGCAGCACTTGCAGATTATCGAACATCGCGGATTCTCCTTCGCTTTCAACCAAGCCTTAAGGGCGATTCCTTTAGAAACGGTAAGTACTCGCCAGAAGGAGAACCCGATGCCCTCATGTCCCTTTGCGCCGCTTGTGTCGCGGGTGGAATCGCTCAGCCCCGTACGGCCGTTGGGGCGTGTGGCCGAAAGCCGGGGCGGCACCGTGACGGTATCGGGCCTGTCGCGGGAGGCGGCGCTGGGGGACATGGTCTGCCTCCGTCCGGCGGGGGGGGGCGGACGCCATGGAGAGATACTGAGCCTGGCGCGTGATTGCGTCACCGTTCTGCCCGATGGCGTGCCGGACGGGCTTTCGGTGGGGGATAGCGTTCTTCTGACCGGGCGCAGCGAGATCGCCCCCGATGACAGATGGCGCGGCCGTATCATAGATCCGTTCGGCAACCCTCTGGACGGGCGGCCCTTGATGCCCGGTCCGCGCCCCCGCCCCCTGCGCGCCGTGCCGCCCGCCCCGGTCGGGCGGCGGGGTCTGGGGGTGCGGCTGGCCACGGGGATGGCGGCTTTCGATACGCTTCTGCCCCTTGTGCGCGGGCAGCGGATCGGGCTTTTTGCCGGGTCGGGTGTGGGAAAATCGACCCTGCTGGCCAGCTTTGCTCGTGGCGTTCAGGCGGATATCGTGGTTCTGGCTCTGATCGGGGAGCGTGGGCGGGAACTGGGGGAATTCGTGCATAATGTCCTGGGGACAGAGGGTATGGCCCGGTCGGTTGTCGTGGCGGCCACGGCGGACCGGTCCCCTCTTGTGCGGCGGCGGGCGGCCTGGGCTGCGATGGCAGTTGCGGAGCATTTCCGGGACCGAGGCAAGAGCGTTCTGTTCCTGGCGGATTCCGTGACCCGCTTTGCCGAGGCGCACCGGGAGCTTGCGCTGGCCGCAAGCGAGACCAACGCGTTGCGGGGGTATCCGCCCTCCACCGCGCAGGAAATCATGGCACTGGCAGAGCGTGCCGGGCCGGGTGGTGCGGGTGCGGGAGATATCACCGCCGTGTTCAGCGTTCTGGTGGCCGGGTCTGACATGGATGAACCCGTGGCCGATATCCTGCGCGGGGTTCTGGACGGCCACGTTGTTCTGGACCGTCAGATTGCCGAAAGAGGGCGTTTTCCGGCGGTGAATCTTCTGCGGTCCGTGTCGCGCAGTTTGCCTGCCGCAGCCAGTGAGACCGAAAACCACCTCATCATGACGGCACGACGCCTGTTGGGGGTCTATGACCGGGCCGAAATGATGATTCAGGCCGGGTTGTATTCCGCAGGCTCAGATCCGGAGGTCGACAAGGCGGTGCGGGTCTGGCCTGCTCTGGACGGTTTCCTGTCCGAAGCCGCCCCGGACGGCGTGCAGAGCAGTTTCGAAAGACTGCACGCCGTGCTTTCCCCTGTGCTTTGAGCGGGACGATCAGGACATCAGAATGGCCAGAGCCGCCTGGGCCGGTCCGAAACCGGAGGGTCCGGCCTCGATCTCGCTGTGCACCATGAATCGCCGGATCAGACGCTCCTGAACATCCGCGGAGCCGAACTGGTCGAACTGGGTCACGCCCAGCAGCCGGGCGGCCTTGGCGCGATAGGTGTCCATTTGCCGGTCGAGATCCAAGGCTGCAAAAGCCTGTGGAAGGTTGAATGCCTTGTCGAACACACGGCGCAAAGGCTCTGAGCCCATGACGGAAAGCCACTTCCCGTCGTCGGACACGGCTCCATCTGCGATCTTTCCGATCTCGCGCGTCAGGTTCAGCGCCAGGCGCAGAGACTGGTCTTGCTCCCCCAGGGCAACTTCAAAGCCCTTTTTCCCGAATGCCTCCGCGATCCTGTCGGCAAATCCTGCGGAGCCCGTTGCGGGGCCTGCGGGGTTGTTGAATCCAAATGTCTTGCTGAAACTGAGATAGCGTTTGTCCGCAAGGCGGTTTGCAAGAGCCTTCGGGTCGGTCAGGTCGTCGCTCAGGACCTTTTTGATGAAAAACCGGTTGTCGATATCGCCGTCCAGGCCGAATGCCCCCAGCGCGACCTCCAGCAGCCGGCGGTCGGCCACAAGTGCCTCCGCCGTTGTAATCTTGCCGATATTTTCCTTGAAATATTGTATTTTACGCGAGATTTCCGGACTTTGCGCATACAGGGTTTCCTGGCGGTCCAGCGTACGGGTCAGAAACGTCCAGCCCGCATAGCCAGTGATCGGGACGACTGGCTGAAAGCTCATCCCGGCTCTCCGACAAGCAGGCGCTTTTCGCGCGCCAGCAGACCGCGCAGAGCCTTGAGAACCTGATAATACTGACCCGCGATGACGGCATCCGTGGCCTGGGCGAGTTTCCTGTGACTGTCCGGATCGGTCAGGGCCTGGCTGAGCTGCTCGATCCCGCGCAGCAGGGGCAGGCGCGATGCCTCGGGCGACATGTCGCCCGACAGCACCAGTTGCGCGGCATAGCACAGACGGCGCACTGGCGTATTGGCCTCTTCGGGGTGGAGTGCATCGCGCAGGCGCAGGATGTTCGCGTTCGGCGTCATCACGCTCAGCCGGCTTCGGCGATCGCCGTTCTCGATTACCGCACCGTTGATCAGTACCCGCTCTCCGGGCCCAAGCTTGAGAACCAGGCCGCTCATGCTGTTTGCTCCGTTTTGGCCAGGCCGCGCAGGATGGCGGTGTTGATTTCGATCAGGGGCGCAATCTCGGCCTTGCGGGCGAGAACGGCGCCGGTGTGGCGCAGGCTGAAATCGGCCAGTGAGAGAATCTCCGCGCGCAGCGCCTCCGGCAGCTTGTTGCCGGGGGAGGCAAGGTCAATGGCGAGGGCCGTCCACAGCCGGTGGTTGTCGTGCAACGCGGCGACCAGCCTGGGCCAGCTTTGGGTCCCATGTTTTCCAGCCTCGGCCATGCGGGCGGTAATGCGGGAGATGACCCGGTATTCTGTGCCGCGCGCGGTGCTCAATACGATCTGTGGAGCGGCATAAGCGGATTTGGCCATGTTCAACGCGTTCAAGGCGAATCCTTCCCTTGATTTTGTGTGATTACGAAAGAAAACCGGTGCAGCGGCTTCGCTCCGCATCCGTCAGTCAGCGAAAAGCGGCAGCCCCGGGGTGACCGCTGGGCGGCCATCGCCGGCGTCGGGGTGGCGAACCAATATGTGTCTGTGCCGACCAGCCGGGCCTGGCGCCTGGGAGATGCCGGGCTGCTGATGCGATGACGGTCCGGGTGTTCGACATTTCAGACTCCTTCGGAAAGGCGCTTTGCGCCGGGCGGCGTGGCCACATCTCGTGGCGCGAACGGTTTCTACCGATGCGGGGCGAGGCGCTCCGCGCCACCTTTTTGCGAAGGTGCAAGGTCCAGACTCCGTGTTCCTTCCTAATGCGCGCCTAATTTGCCGGGAAAGTTATGGTGGATTTGAGGCAAATCCCTCAGACCCGCCGGAGAATGCAGGCCCCGCCCCCCAGGCCCCGGCTCTGGCCATGGCAGTCATAGGTACGCAGGGAGCCGCCATGGCCAAGGCCGGAAACGGTTTCCCGGGCCTGCTGCAAACCGGCCAGAGCGGCCGCCAGAAGAGTTTCGTTGCGGCGTATCGTGGCCTGCAGCGGGATGAGACCCTCCGGCCGGTCCACGGACAGCATCCGCGCCAGGCGCTCTTTCTCCGGGGCCAACGCGGCGATGTCTTCCAGCGCGCCTGCCACAAGCAAGCTGCGCTCACGCTCCAGAAGGGCAGACAGGGTGGCGGCGTTAGCGGGCATCGGCACGCTCCTTCAAGGCTTCGAACAGGGTTTCCGCAAGGCCGATCCCCCCTGCGAGCGCAATGGCTTTTGCCTGTTCGGCACGCAGGAAGGAGACAAACTGCGCCTCTCCCGTGCCGCCGCCAAATGCGTCGCGCGTACCAAGGCCCGCGTGTTTCAGCATCTCACCGATAAAACCGGCCTCAAGTTTTTGTGCCGCCTGCCGCAAGGCGGGGGTGTGCGGGGCCTGGGGGGAAAGGGCTGGGGGTTGGATCATGGGGCACCTCATCGGTTGACGATGGGCGCGTTATGACGTGGCGGGGGTAAAGAAGCGGTAACCCGTTGCCGCGATACTTGCAGAACCCGAGACGGAGAATTCCATGACCGTTCAGCCGATTGCCGCAGCCGGAGCGTTGCTCCCCGGCGGCGAAAAAAATGCCGCCGCTACCGCCGCCGAGGTGCCCGCCAGCGGATTTGCCCGTTTCTTTGCAGGGCTTTTCGCGGCAAAGGGCGGGGAAGACTGCGCAATATCCGGCATCGCCGGGGAAAAGGCCGAAAATCCGGCACTGTCCCCACCGGGCGATCCGGAGCCCCCCCCATCGGACGATCCGGCGGTGCCCCCGCCGGGCGACCTTGAGATCCATCCCCACGGAGAGATTTCCACCGTGCCCATGCCGGCTATTCCCGGAGAGACCGGCGGGGAGATCGGCGCCCGGAAAACGGAGCCCTCTGTCCCCGGAGAGGAAGGGCCTGTCCCCCTGCCCCGGCAGGTTTTTCCGGAGGAGGAGGTTCGCATCGACCCGCGGGCCACCGCCGGAGCGGTGGAGACACCTGTCCCGGTCTCCGCTCCCCTTGTGCCTGGGCCCCCTGCGCCCGCGCCCCGCTCCTTGCGGGTCTTTCCCGCCGATCTTCCACAAGGGGAGGAGACCCTGCGCCCTGACACGATGCCTGCGTTACAAGCCCCGATCCGTCTCGCGGAGGGGGCGGGGCATGCCCCTGTTTTGCCCCGCCCCGTGGCAGACGCGCCGCCCCGCCCTGCGGCGGTAGTGCCGGGCCCGGGCGCCCCAGCAATCCCGCTTGCAGAGACCGTGCCACAGATCGGCGCCCCTGGGCCGGAAGGGCACGCTCCCCTGTCCGCCCCGGTCGAGATACCCCGCGCCGGGGGGGTGTCCACACCCGTTCCGGCGCCGGTGCCGGTTCCGGTGCCGGCCAACCTTGCCACGCAGGTGGCAGAGGTCATCCGCACCACCCCGGAGGGGGCCGTGGACGTGCATCTCCGCCCCGAGGAACTGGGCCGTCTGCGGCTTACGATTTCGCCGTCTGACGCAGGGGTTTCCGTTACGGTTCAGGCCGATCGTCCGGAAACGGTGGAGTTGATGCGCCGCCACATCGACCAGCTTGGCGCCCAGTTGCGGGAGATGGGCTACGGGCAGGTCAGTTTTTCGTTTGGGCAGCACCGCCAGGCCCCGCAAGGCGAAACGCCCGCCCGTTCGGAGGGAGGGGGGGAGCAGCCCGACCCCTCGCGTCCGGTTCGCCTGCGCCTGAGTGCCGGGCTCGATATCCGCCTTTGACAGGAGACATCCATGGAGATTTCCAACGCTGCCGCCCAAACCGCCCCATCCCGCAAGACGGGCCCCGCCAATGGGCTGAGTTCGGATTTCGAGACGTTCCTGCGCATGCTGACGACACAGATGCAGAACCAGAACCCTCTGAACCCGATGCAATCCAGCGAATTCGCGGTTCAGCTGGCTACATTTTCCGGAGTGGAACAACAGGTTCGCACGAATGAGCTTTTGTCCGCGATGGCCGATACGTTAAACGGCGGAATCACCCGCTACGGGGCCTGGATCGGGATGGAGGCGCTCAGCCCGGCCGCGGCACAGGTTTCCGGTGGGGCCGTGACGGTCGAGACGCTGACCGCCAAGGGGGCAGAGGCCGCGATGCTGGTGATTACCGATGCCCAAGGTTCCGAGATCCGGCGGATCGAGATCGACCCCCAGGGCGGTCCCGTAACCTGGGACGGAACCGACGAAAGCGGTCTGCCGGTGGAAGAGGGGGTGTACGGTTTCACGGTCGAAAGCCTGGCCGGGAAAGAGGTGATCGGAACCACCCCGGCCCTGACCTATAACCGCATCGTCGAACTGCGTCAGGACCGTGGCCAGACGGTGGTACTTCTGGAAAACGGTCAGGCCGTCTTTGCCGAAGATGTGCGTGGCCTGCGAAGCCCGTAATTCCTCTGCGGGCCGCGGGATTACCGTGGCCGGCCGCGCGGCTACGGGGGATGACAGGCCTCATCCGGCCTGACCTGCCGGGCAGGGTGTGTCCGTGTCAGAGGCGGGCGCATGGTGGCCCGCCGGTCACAGGGGTTCTGCCCGAAAGGTGGGACCACGATACGGGGTTTTTCCGCCTCGCGGGGGGGATGCGGCCGTTCTCGATTCAGGGTTGGGCCGTTTCCTCAGACCAGGGCCACGACGTTACCGTATGACCTGTCTGGCGATGCCCTCGCCAGCGGAGGGCCGCAGCCTCAGAGCAACGCTACCAGCCCGATCAGCCCGCTTGCCAAAAGGGCGCCCGCCCCCATCCAGAGCGCGGGAAGTGCGACCGGGCGGCGCGATACAGGGGCCGGGTCCTGTGACTGCCGGATCAGTGCGGTTTCTGCCATATGCGGCAGGTGCGGGCCGAACCTTGCCAGAACACGCGCCGTGCGCAGCAGATCGCGGGTCAGCGCCCGCGGACCGAGGCTCTCCTTGATATAGTCTTCAACGATTGGGCGCGCGACCTGCCAGATGTTGATGCTGGGATGCAATGACCGGGCGACGCCCTCGACCACGACCATGGTGCGTTGCAGCAGGATCAGTTCTGTCCGGGTGCGCATGCCGAAGCGTTCCGTCACCTCGAACAGGTAGGCCAGCAGCCGCGCCATGGAAATATGAGTGGCGTCCATGCCGAAGATGGGTTCCCCCACGGAGCGCAGCGCCTGCGCGAACTCGTCGATATCGCGGTCGGCGGGAACGTAACCGGCCTCGAAATGCACCTCTGCGACGCGGCGATAATCCCGCCGTATAAATCCGTAGAGAATTTCGGCATAAACGCGGCGGGTGTATTCATCGATCCGCCCCATGATGCCGAAGTCATAACAGATGATGTCGCCGTTCGCGGCGACCTTCATGTTGCCCTGGTGCATGTCCGCATGGAAAAAGCCGTCGCGCAGCGCATGCAGCAGGAACATCGACAGAACCCGCTCTCCCAGCTGGTAACGGTCATGGCCGGCGGCATCCAGGGCGGCGTTGTCGCCCAAGGGGGCCCCTTCGGCCCAGCCCAGCGTCATTACCCGTTTGCCCGAAAACGGCCAGATGACCTTTGGTACATTGAACCCCGCGTCTTGTTCCGTATTCGCGGCGAACTCCGCCGCCGCCGAAGCTTCGACCCGCAGGTCCAGCTCCCCGGTGACGACCCCATCGAAATGCCTGATGACATCCGTCGGGCGCAGCCGGCGTGAGGCAGGCGACAGGAACTCGATCGATGACGCGGCCAGGTAGAAGGCATCGATGTCCTTGCGGAAGTTTCGTTCCACATTCGGGCGGAGAACCTTAACGGCGACCTCTTCACCCGTGGTGGCCAGCCGTGCCTTGTGCACCTGTGCGATGGAGGCGGCGGCGATGGGTTCGGAAAATTCCGAAAAGACATCTTCCGCCGGGACGCCAAGCTCTTGCGCGATGGTCTGCATGGCAACCTCACGCGGGAAGGGCGGCAGCTTGTCCTGCAACACCCGAAGCTGTACGGCCAGATCCGGGCCGACCACGTCGGGCCGTGTGGAAAGAATCTGCCCGAACTTGATATAGGCCGGGCCCAGGGCGGTTAGCGCGCGGGTTGCGGGAGGCAGGGTTTCATCGCCCCTGTCGCCCAGCCATTTCAGCGGCCAGCCCAGTGCGCGGGCGGCGGCACGCACCCCGGCGGGGGCTTCGACTTCCTTCAGGACAAGCTGGTTGGCGCCGGTGCGTTCCAGTGTGGCGAGGGTGCGGACGAGCCGCCATATGTTGTGAGGTCCGCGCAATTTACAATTTCCAGCCCGAATGAAGTGCGACGATGCCCATCGACATGTTGCGGTATTTGACCTGTTCGAATCCCGCATTTCGGATCATTCCGGCGAAGGTTTCCTGGTCTGGAAACTTGCGGATGGATTCGACGAGATACTGATAGCTGTCGCGGTCGTCGGCCACGAGCTTGCCCAGGGGCGGGATGACGTTGAAGGAATAGCGGTCATAGGCCCACTGCATCACCGGGTTGGGCAACTGGCTGAACTCCAGGATCATCATCCGCCCGCCGGGGCGCAGTACGCGGTAGGCTTCGTTCAGGGCATCCTGGATGCGGGTGATGTTTCGGGTCCCGAACGAGTTGGTGAAGACATCGAAGCTGTTGTCCCCGAACGGCAGGGCCATGCCGTCGCCGGCCACCCAGTCGAGACTGGCAGACATCTGCGCGGCCTCGGCGCGCTTGCGCCCCTCGACCAGCATGGATTCCGTCATGTCCAGGACGACGGCACTGGCGCCCGGAGCACGCTTGAGAAACCGGAAAGAGATGTCGCCGGTGCCGCCGGCCACATCCAGCAGCCGCTGATGCGGGCGCGGGGCGAGCCAGTCCATCATTGCGTCTTTCCAGACCCGGTGCACGCCCATCGACATCAGGTCGTTCATCAGGTCATAGCGCGAGGCGACGCTGGTGAAGACACCGTGAACCATTCCGGCCTTTTCCTCTTCGGCCACGGTCTTGAAGCCGAAGTGGGTGGTTTTCTGCGCGTTCTCTGTCATGGGGCCTTGCCGTTCGTCATTTGCGCCTCTCTTATAGGGCGCTCAGCGGTGCTTACAATGCGTTCCTGACAGGAAGAAAGACCCGATGCCCGAATTGCCAGAGGTAGAGACAGTGCGTCGCGGGCTTCTGCCTGCGATGGAAGGTCGCGTAATCGTGCGGGCGGACCTGCGCCGCGACGGCCTGCGCCGCCCCTTTCCGCCGCGGATGGCGGAGCGGCTGGCCGGGGCGCGGGTGGTGCATCTGGGACGGCGGTCCAAATATATCCTCGCCGGGCTGGATACGGATGAGACGCTGCTCATCCATCTTGGAATGTCCGGGCGGATGATGGTGTCCGGCGAAATGCCGGGGGCCTTCCGTTTCAATCCCCCCACCCCTGAAAAACACGACCATGTCGTGCTGCACATGGCGGGGGGCGCACGGGTGACGTTCAACGATGCCCGCCGCTTCGGCGTCATGGACCTGACGCCTTCGGACCGGGTGGGGGCGCACCCCCTGCTGCGCGACCTCGGGCCAGAGCCGCTTGGCAATGCGTTCGACGAGGCGTACCTGATCGCCCGGCTGCGCGGCCGACGGATGCCGGTGAAGACGGCGCTTCTGGATCAGCGGATCGTGGCGGGGCTGGGCAACATCTATGTGTGCGAGGCGCTGCATCGTGCCGGAATTTCGCCCCTGCGGGCCGCCGGGCGAATCGCTCCGCGCCGCATTGCCGCACTTGTGCCGGTGATACGCAACGTTCTTTCCGATGCCATCGATGCCGGTGGATCGTCGCTGCGCGACCACCGGCAGACCAGTGGGGAGCTGGGGTATTTCCAGCATGATTTTAGGGTCTACGGGCGGGAGGGGGGGGGCTGCCGCGCCCCCGGCTGCAAGGGCACGATCCGGCGGATCGTGCAGTCCGGGCGGTCCAGTTTCTACTGCCCCTGCTGCCAAAGATAACTTGAACCATGGCCGCAGGCTGGTAAGGACTCGGGTCGAACAGAACGGAGGACAGTTCCGCCATGGCCTACAAGACTCTGATCGTCGAGATTGAAGACCACATTGCGTTGATCCGGCTGAACCGGCCAGATGCGCTCAATGCGCTCAACGCCGAGTTGCTGGGCGAACTGGCCGATGCGGTGACCCAGGCGGATGCCAACGACAAGGTCCGCTGTATTGTGCTGACCGGGTCGGAAAAGGCCTTCGCCGCCGGGGCCGATATCCGCGAGATGAGCACCAAGTCTTTCGTGGATGTATTCAGCGAGGACCTGTTCACCCGTGAGACCGAGGCGATTCTGGCCTGCCGCAAACCGATCATCGCGGCAGTGTCGGGGTATGCGCTGGGCGGTGGGTGCGAACTGGCCATGATCTGCGATTTCATCATCGCGGCGGACACGGCGAAATTCGGCCAGCCTGAAATCAATCTCGGCGTGGTGGCCGGTATCGGCGGCACCCAGCGCCTGACGCGCTTCGTGGGCAAGTCCAAGTCGATGGACATGCACCTGACCGGCCGCTTCATGGATGCCGAAGAAGCAGAGCGGGCGGGCCTTGTCAGCCGTGTCGTTCCCGCCAAGAAACTGATGGAAGAGGCGATGGGGGCCGCGCAGAAGATTGCCGAAAAATCCGCGTTGACGGTCAAGGCGGTCAAGGAATCGGTCAACCGCAGCTACGAAACAACCCTGCGGGAGGGGCTGTTGTTTGAACGCCGCATGTTCAACGCGCTTTTTGCCACCGAGGACCAGACCGAGGGCATGGCGGCCTTCGTCGAGAAGCGCGAACCACAGTTCCGTGACAAATAAGGGCCGTATTGTGCCAATTGCGGTTGACTTACCGCCGAGTCGGCCCTAAAGACGCGACTTCAGATTTCCAAGACCCAGAACCGGGAACACGAACCTATGGCAAATTCGCCCCAAGCAAAAAAGCGTGCCCGCCAGAATGAGCGCCGCTTCGCCGTGAACAAAGCGCGCCGCTCGCGCATCCGCACCTTCCTGCGCAAGGTGGAGGAAGCCATCGCCTCTGGCGATAAGGACGCGGCGGCCACTGCCCTGCGCCAGGCCCAGCCTGAACTGATGCGCGGTGTGACCAAAGGCGTGCTGCACAAGAACACCGTTGCCCGCAAGATGTCCCGCCTGTCGGCCCGTGTGAAAGCCCTGGGTGCCTGACGACGGCGCGGTCGGTATTTTCGAAAAAGGGGGCGCAGCCACGGGCTGTGCCCCCTTTTTCGTTTGCTTTTGAGCCCTTGCAAAAAAGGGTGCTGACAGCTTTCCGGATTCGTTCATGGAAAGAATGAGTCAAGCGCGAAGTTCTGTTGCGCAGCCTTCACAGAGATTGCTAGCTTTGGGCAGCGATTCATATCGACTGGGGGGACAAAAGGATAATCCGCAGCTACTGGGGGTGATCCGGGCGCGTTGGTGCCCATGTGGGCGGGCAGTTCCGGCCATGTGGCGTGTGTTGAGATTCGCGCCGGATCTGTCAGAGCCTGTACTGGCTGTCGCCGAAATATCCGACTGTCCATTTGCCTGCGCAAGGCACGATATCAGAACCCGGCTGGCCTGAGCCAGGAACCGGGGCCTGTGGTCGGTGCCTGTTCGGGGGTAAAGGCAATGGCTTGGCATGTGTGCCGGGCGTTGCAGTTTCGGTCCGAGTGAATCCCGCCGCCTTGCGGTCAACGAAAACAGTACGGTCGGTTACGGGATAAAAATGACAGAAGAAACCTGGGGACGTATTTGCGAAACGCTTGAGCAGGCAATCGGGAAAAGCAATTTTGCCACCTGGATTTCGCCCCTGAAACTGCATTCTGTCAGCCAGGGCGTGGCCCGGTTCGATGTGCCCACCAGCTTTGTGGGGGATTGGGTCTCGCGCAATTTCGGGGACCAGATTCTCCGGCACCTGGTCAGGCATGGGGAGCCGGTGCAGCGGCTTGAATTTAGCGTTGCCGCGCCGCGCCGCGCTCCTGTGCAGCCCGCGCGCCCGCCCGAACCGGTGGCGGATATGCCCGGTGCGCCGCTGGATGCGCGTTTCACCTTTGACAGCTTCGTGGTCGGCAAGCCGAACGAACTGGCGCATGCCGCTGCCCGCCGCGTGGCCGAAGGCGGAGCTGTTTCGTTCAACCCCTTGTTTCTGTACGGCGGGGTCGGTTTGGGCAAAACCCACCTGATGCATGCCATTGCGTGGGATTTACACAAGAAATCGCCGCATTTGAGGGTGGTTTACCTGTCGGCGGAGCAGTTCATGTACCGCTTCGTTCAGGCTCTGCGGGAGCGGGACACGATGGGCTTCAAGGAGCTTTTCCGCTCTGTCGATGTTCTGATGGTGGATGACGTACAGTTCATCGCCGGAAAGGACAGCACGCAGGAGGAATTTTTCCATACCTTCAATGCGTTGGTGGACCAGAACAAACAGATCATCATTTCTGCCGACCGTGCGCCGGGCGAGATCAAGGATCTCGAGGAGCGGATCAAGAGCCGCCTGCAATGTGGCCTGGTCGTGGACCTGCACCCGACGGATTACGAACTGCGCCTGGGCATCCTGCAACAGAAGGTGGACGATTACCGTCAGCAGTATCCCGATCTGGTTCTGGCCGATGGGGTGCTGGAGTTTCTCGCCCACCGCATTGTCACCAACGTGCGTGTTCTGGAAGGTGCGCTGACCCGGCTGTTCGCTTTCGCAACGCTGGTCGGGCGCGAGATCACGATGGATCTGACGCAGGATTGTCTGTCCGATATTCTGCGCACCTCTGAACGCAAGGTCACGATCGAGGAAATTCAACGCAAGGTCAGCGAACATTACAATATTCGCCTGTCGGACATGATCGGACCACGCCGTCAGCGCACGCTGGCCCGCCCGCGACAGGTGGCGATGTATCTGTCCAAGCACCTGACCGAGCGCAGCCTGCCCGAGATCGGCCGCCGCTTCGGCGGGCGGGATCACACCACCGTCATGCACGCGGTCCGGAAGATCGACGAGCTGCGCGCCGCCGACAGTCAGATCGAGGAAGACCTGCGCTTGCTGCGCCGTACGCTGGAAGGTTAGGCGCTGTGGCCTTGACGGGTCTGCGAAAGCATCAGACAGTCCGGGAAAAGGCTTGAGCGGACAGAGAAAACCGTTAGGTTTCTCCTCCCGCGGGCATGAGGAGTGATGGTATGAAGATCAGCATAGAGCGTGGCGCCCTTTTGCGGGCGGTCGGGCAGGCCCAGTCGGTTGTCGAGCGGCGCAATACCATTCCGATCCTTGCCAATGTCCTGATCGAGGCCGAAGGCGACTCCGCCCGTTTCCGCGCCACCGATCTCGACATCGAGGTGGTGGACCGTGCCGCCGCGCAGGTGGAGCGTGCGGGGGCCACCACGGTTTCGGCGATCACGCTGCACGAGATCGTGCGCAAGCTGCCGGACGGTGCGCTGGTGCAGCTGACCGATGACAATGCGGCGGGCCGGCTCACGGTACAGGCCGGGCGGTCGAACTTTTCTCTGGCGACCCTTCCCAGGGATGATTTCCCGGTGATGGCCAGCCCCGATTACACATCGAACTTTGCCGCCCCTGCCTCGGTTCTGCGGCGGCTTTTCGACAAATCGAAATTCGCCATTTCCACGGAGGAAACCCGTTATTACCTCAATGGCGTCTACATGCATGTGGCGCAGGGGGAGGAGGGTCAGGTGCTGCGCTGTGTGGCGACTGACGGTCACCGGCTGGCGCGGGTCGACGCGGCCCTGCCCGGCGGGGCCGAAACCATGCCCGGCGTGATCGTTCCGCGCAAGACCGTGGGCGAACTGCGCAAGCTTCTGGAGGATGACGACATGGAAATTGCCGTGTCGGTCTCTGAAACCAAGGTGCGTTTTGCGACGCCCGACATCACGCTGACATCGAAGGTGATTGACGGCACCTTTCCCGACTACACCCGTGTTATCCCGCAAGACAATGCCCGCCGGCTGGAGGTGGACGCTGCGGAGTTCGCGAGGGCCGTGGATCGTGTTGCGACGGTGTCGTCGGAACGGTCGCGGGCGGTGAAGATGGCGCTGGACGAAGATCGCCTGGTGCTTTCGGTCAACGCCCCGGACAGTGGGGCCGCCGAAGAGGAACTCGCCGTGGCCTATGGCGACGAGCGCCTGGAGATCGGCTTCAACGCCAAGTACCTGCTGGAAATCGCCAGCCAGGTGGATCGGGAAAACGCCGTTTTTCTGTTCAACAATTCCGGCGATCCGACGCTCATGCGCGAAGGGAACGACACCTCCGCCGTGTATGTCGTGATGCCGATGCGGGTGTGACCCGCTCCTGCCCCGGAAAGGCCGGGCCATGGTGCGACTGGCCCTGACCGAATTGGCGCTGGTGCAGTTTCGCTCCCATGCCGGGGCGCGACTGTCTTTGGATGGCCGCCCGGTGGCGATCTATGGCCCCAATGGTGCAGGAAAAACCAACCTGCTGGAGGCTGTCTCACTTTTGTCTCCGGGCCGCGGTCTGCGCCGGGCGCCGGTGGGGGATCTGGCCCGTCAGTCTGCCGGGGTTGGCTGGCGGATCGGCGCGGTCCTGGAAAGCTGCGGACAGGTTCATGAAATCGACAGCCGTGCCGACCCTGACACGCCCCGCCGGGTAGAGATAGACGGCAAATCCGCGCCGCAGGTGGCGCTGGCCCGGATTGCACGGATCCTGTGGCTGACCCCCGCGATGGATCGGCTCTGGATCGAATCCGCGGAAGGCCGCCGCCGGTTTCTCGACCGTATCGCGATGAGCTTCACCCCCGCCCATGCGGAGACAGCCCTTGCCTATGAAAAGGCCATGCGTGAGCGCAACCGCCTGCTGAAGGACGGGGTCGCGGACCGGCACTGGTATGGCGCGCTGGAAGCTCGCATGGCCGAAGAAGGTGCGCGCCTTGCCGCCAACCGGCGCGCGGCGCTGGCCCGGATCGAGGCCGCGCAGGCCGGGGCGGAAACGGCCTTTCCGCAAGCCGCTCTGGCACTGGCTGGACCCGAAGGCGCCGACCTGCCCGATGCGGAGATTCTGGCCGGGATTTTCGCACGGGGCCGGGCCGCGGATCGGGCTGCTGGGCGCACCTTGTCCGGCCCCCACCGCGCGGACATGGACGCGACCTTTGTCGCCAAGGCTGTCCCGGCGCGACTTTGCTCCACGGGGGAGCAGAAGGCGCTGCTGATCTCGCTTGTGCTTGCCAATGCGCGGGCGCTGGCGCAGGATTTCGGCGCGCCGCCGCTGTTGCTGCTGGATGAGGTTGCCGCCCATCTGGACGCGGCGCGCCGCGCGGCACTTTATGCCGAGATTGCCGCGCTGGGCGCCCAGGCGTTTCTGACCGGTACCGGCGCGGACTTGTTCACAGAACTTGCCGCCCGTGCCCAGTACGTCGCGGTGAGCGAACAGGACGGTACCAGCCATGTGACGCAAAAGGACACACCATGACCCCTCAGCGTGCGAGCTTCATCACTTTTGGCGTGACCGACCTGCCCCGCACCTTTTGTGCCATACCGGGCTGGCGCCCGGCACAGGAGCGGGAGGGCAACAGCTTTTATCGGTTGAACGGACAGGTCCGGGCGCTTTTCGGACGCGCCGTGTTGGCGGCGGATCAGGGACGACCGGAGGCGATGCCGGGCACCGTGGGAGGTGCGCTGGCCCAGAACTTTGTCACCGGGGCAGAGGCGGGTGCTGCCTGCAAGGCGGCTCTTGGTGCCGGAGCCATGGTACGGAAGTGCCCGCAGAAAGTGTTCCGTGGGGGATGCTCGGGCTGCTATGCGGGCCCGGACAGGCATGTCTGGGAAGTGGCGATGAACCCCTTCTGGACGCTGGGCGACGATGTCGCCCAGACCTTGCCGGCCCCGACATGACGCTTACGTTCGTGGAACTCACCCTCTATGCCGGGGCGCTGTTCGTGCTGTTCCTGACCCCCGGTCCGGTCTGGGTGGCGCTGATGGCGCGGGCGTTGTCGGGCGGGTTCCACGCGGCCTGGCCGCTGGCGCTGGGGGTGGTTGTGGGGGATGTGCTCTGGCCCTTGCTGGCGGTGCTGGGCGTCAGTTGGCTGGTGACGACATTCGAAAGCTTCCTGCTGGTGCTGCGCTGGGTCGCCTGTGGAATCTTTCTTGCGATGGGGGGGATGCTGATCCGAAATGCGAACCGGGCGATTGCCGCAGACAGCCGGCTGACACGACCGGGCGCATGGGCCGGGTTTCTGGCCGGGCTGGCGGCAATTCTGGGCAACCCCAAGGCGGTTTTGTTCTACATGGGCATTCTGCCGGGGTTTTTCGATCTTACGAGTCTGACCGCAGGCGATGTGGCGGCAATTTGCACGGTATCGGCGGCGGTGCCGCTGGTGGGGAACCTCGCGCTGGCGGCCTCGCTGGGGAAGGCCCGGAGGTTGATGACCTCGCCCCGTGCGCTGCGGCGGGTCAATGTCGTTGCCGGAGGGCTGCTGATTGCGGTGGGGGTGGTATTACCCTTTACCTGAAGGTGGCAAATTCCCTGAAACTTGGGCCCGGCGCGTGACAAACCCACGGTGGCAGCCTATAAACTCGTAAAATTACCAAGGAAGGCTCGCATGGCCGAAAACGTACAGGCACAGCAGGAATACGGCGCCGATTCCATCAAGGTTCTCAAGGGGCTGGAAGCTGTCCGCAAACGCCCCGGTATGTATATTGGCGATACCGATGACGGGTCCGGCCTGCACCACATGGTGTACGAGGTGGTCGATAACGGCATCGATGAGGCGCTGGCCGGTCATGCCGACGAGGTAAGCGTGAAGATTCACGCCGATTCCAGCATCTCTGTCCGCGACAATGGCCGGGGCATTCCTGTCGATCTACATGCGGAGGAGGGGGTCTCGGCCGCTGAGGTCATCATGACCCAGCTTCATGCGGGCGGGAAGTTCGACCAGAACTCCTACAAGGTGTCGGGGGGCCTGCACGGTGTGGGCGTTTCGGTGGTGAACGCGCTTTCGGACTGGCTGGAACTGCGCATCTGGCGCGACGGAAAGGAACATTACGCCCGGTTCGAACGGGGCGAGACGGTCGAGCATCTGCGTGTCGTTTCAGAAGCCGAAGGGCGAAGCGGGACCGAGGTGCGCTTCATGGCGTCTCTCGATACGTTTTCCAGCCTGGATTACAGCTTTGCGGCCCTTGAAAACCGCCTGCGGGAGCTGGCCTTCCTGAATTCCGGTGTCCGCATCGTGCTTGAGGACGAACGCCCCTCCGAACCCCTGCGCGCAGAGATGCACTATGACGGCGGCGTGCGGGAATTCGTGCGTTACCTTGACCGCCACAAGGCAGCGGTGATGACGGACCCGATCTTCATGGCGGGGGAGCGGGACGGAATCGGTGTCGAGATTGCGATGTGGTGGAACGACAGTTACCACGAAACGGTCCTGCCCTTCACCAACAACATTCCCCAGCGTGACGGCGGAGCCCATCTTGCGGGGTTTCGCGGCGCGCTGACCCGCACCATCAATGCCTATGCGCAATCCAGCGGGATCGCCAAGCGCGAGAAGGTCAACTTTACCGGCGACGATGCCCGCGAAGGATTGACCTGCGTGCTGTCCGTCAAGGTGCCGGACCCGAAATTTTCAAGCCAGACCAAGGATAAGCTGGTCAGCTCCGAGGTGCGTCCCGCAGTTGAAAGCCTCGTGAATGAAAAGCTGGCGGAATGGTTTGAGGAAAACCCCAACGAGGCCCGGCAAATCGTCAGCAAGATCGTCGAGGCGGCACTGGCCCGTGAAGCCGCCCGCAAGGCCCGTGAACTGACCCGGCGCAAGACGGCGATGGATGTCGCCAGCCTGCCCGGCAAACTGGCCGATTGCCAGGAAAAAGACCCCGCCCACAGCGAGCTTTTTCTCGTCGAGGGGGACAGCGCCGGAGGGAGCGCAAAGCAAGGCCGCGCGCGGGCCAATCAGGCCGTTTTGCCCCTGCGCGGCAAAATTCTGAACGTGGAGCGCGCGCGTTTTGACCGGATGCTGTCAAGCCAGGAGATCGGCACGCTCATCACTGCGCTGGGAACTGGTATTGGGCGCGATGAATTCGATATTTCGAAGCTGCGCTACCACAAGATCATCATCATGACCGATGCGGATGTGGATGGGGCCCACATCCGGACATTGCTGTTGACGTTTTTCTTCCGGCAGATGCCTCAGATCATCGAGGGCGGCTATCTCTACATTGCGCAACCGCCACTCTACAAGGTGGCGCGCGGCAAGTCCGAGGTTTACCTGAAGGATCAGAACGCGCTGGAGGATTACCTTGTCCAGATGGGGGTCGAGGGCGCGGTGCTACGGCTTGGTTCCGGCGAAGAGATCGTCGGGCAGGACCTGACCCGGCTGGTGGACGAGGCCCGGCAGGTCCGGCGCATCCTGGCCGCCTTCCCCACTCATTACCCGGTCCATATCCTTGAGCAGGCCGCCATAGCCGGGGCCTTCCTGCCCGGCCAGCTGGATGGAGACCTTCAGGGGATTGCCGAAGACGTGGCCGAGCGGCTGAATCTTGTCGCGCTGGAATATGAACGCGGCTGGCAGGGCCGCCCCACCCAGGACCACGGTCTGCGTCTGTCACGCATGCTGCGTGGGGTGGAGGAGGTTCGCACGCTGGACGGCCCGGCGCTGCGCTCTGCCGAAGCCCGGCGGTTGGGCGGCCTGACCGGGAAACTGCAAGAAACCTATGGTGCGCCTGCAAGGCTGATCCGAAAGGATCGTGTGCAACCGATTCATGCCCCGAGCACATTGTTACAGGCAATCCTGTCCGAAGGTGAAAAGGGCCTGGCCCTGCAACGCTACAAGGGTCTGGGGGAAATGAACCCGGACCAGTTGTGGGAAACCACCCTGGATCCGGAGGCGCGCACGCTGTTGCAGGTGAAGATTGAAGATGTCGCCCAGGCGGATGAAGTCTTTACCAAGCTGATGGGCGATGTGGTGGAACCGCGCCGCGAATTCATCCAGCAAAACGCCCTGAGCGTTGCGAATCTCGATTTCTGAGACCGGGTGGGGCCTTGCCTCGATGATGTGAGAAGCCGGGCCCTTCAGGCCCGGCAAGGCCGAAACGCGCCGCCGCGTGCCGCGGGATATTTCAAGCGGGGTCCGGCCCCGCCTGACCGAGAGGTTTACCGCCCGCTTCCGGCATATTCGGGGCCTCGCGAAACCGCTTGATGGCCCGTGCGATCACAAGCTCTTCGCTGGTGGGAATCACCATTACCTGGATGCGGCTGTGATCCGGGGAAATGACCGTGGCATTTTCAGCATTGCGGTCAGGGTCTATCCCGATTCCGATCCAGCCCATGCCGTCACAGACCCGTTCCCGGACAAGGCGTGAGTTTTCCCCGATCCCTCCGCAAAACACCACCGCATCAAGTCCGCCAAGCGTTGCCGCAAGCGCGCCCAGCTCCCTGCGGATCCGGAAGACGAAATAATCTATCGCTTCTTCCGCTTCCGGGGTGCCTGCGGCTTCCAGAACGCGCATGTCATGGGACAGGTCCGACAGGCCCAGAAGGCCGGACTTGGAGTAGAACAGCTCGATAACCTCATCAAGCGCCATCCCCTCCTCCCGGAGCAGGTAGAAAATGATACCGGGGTCGATCTGGCCTGTTCGGGTGCCCATCGGCAGCCCGTCGAGTGCGGTAAACCCCATGGTCGAAGCAACAGAACGCCCGCCTTCCATGGCGCACATGGAGGCGCCGTTGCCCAGATGCGCCATCACCACCCGGCCCGCATGGAGCTGCGGCGCGATGCGGCGCAATTCCCCCGCGACGTAGTCATAGCTTAATCCGTGGAACCCATAGCGGCGGACCCCCCTTTCGTAATAGGCGCGCGGCAAGGCGAAGAGGTCGTTGACCTTTGGATGGTTGCGGTGGAAAGCGGTATCGAAGCAGGCCACTTGCAGGGCGTCCGGGAATTCGGCCATGGCGGCCTTGATACCGGCGATGTTATGGGGCTGGTGCAGCGGTGCGAATGGGGCAAAACGGGAGAGATCGTCCAGGAGGTTGTCAGACACGATCCGGGGGGCAGCGTAGGCCGGGCCGCCATGTACCACGCGATGTCCCACGGCCACCACTTTGGCCGAAGGCACCTGGCTGTGCAAAAGCGCAAATGCCGCAGAGACTGCGCTGCGGTGGTCCGCAGGTCCGCGTTCGGAAGAGGCGCGGGTTATCGTTGTCCCGTTACAGGTGAATTTCAGCCGGAGGGCTGTGCCGATATTTTCCACGATACCGAAGCCCAGTTCGATGGGCGGGCCCTCGATATCGAACAACCCGAATTTCAAGGAAGACGAGCCGACATTCAGGGTAAGAGCAACGGGCCGGGTCATTGCCAGGGGGCCTCCGCCATATCGGTGCCGCAGACATGGGCCTGATACAGGGCCGCCACCGCGCAGGATGCAAGCCGTGACATACGTCCGTCCGCGCGGCTGTTCAGGATTACTGGCACCCTGGCCCCCAGGACCAGCCCCGCGCCTTCGGCGTGGCTGATATAGGCCAGCTGCTTTGCCAGCATGTTGCCCGCGTCGATCCCCGGAACGACAAGGATATCCGCCCGCCCGGCAACTTCGGAGGTGATCCCCTTGGTGCGCGCGGCGGTCAGGCTGATGGCGTTGTCCATTGCCAGGGGGCCATCGACCAGCCCACCCCGGATCTGGCCACGTTCGGCCATCTTCGAAAGCAGCGCCGCATCGACCGAGGATTGAATTCCGATGTTGATGGTTTCGACTGCGGACAGAACGCCGACCCGCGGTGTCGCGATCCCCAGTGCCAGCGCAAGGTCGATCGCGTTCTGCACGATATCGACTTTGGTGGCGAGGTCCGGAGCGATGTTGATGGCCGCATCGGTCACCATGATCGGCGCCGGCATGCCGGGGACATCCATGACGAAAACATGGGTGAAGCGGCGCCCCACCCGCAGCCCGTTTGTTTTGTCGAGCATCGGTTTCAAAAGATCGTCGGTATGCAGGTGCCCCTTCATCACCGCCGCTGCGCGCCCGCTGTTGACCAGCGCGCAGGCGGTTGCTGCGGCGTCGCGGGGGTGGGTGGCGGCCAAAAGCTCAAACCCGGTAATGTCAGTATCGCTTTCGGCGGCCGCCGCAGAGATCTTTTGCGGGTCGCCAACCAGGATCGGTGTGATGATGCTTTCCTTCGCCGCCAGCAATGCGCCCCCGAGAGAGTTCGGCTCCTGCGGGCAGACGACAGCGGTGGGAATTGGTGGCAGAGACCGGGCGCGGTCGAGGAGCGCCTCGAAATGGCGGTGGCGCTGAACCACCAGACCGGGCAGGTGCATGTCTTCGAAGGCGGCGTATTTTGGCGGCGCGATCACCTCGGCCTCGCCGCTCAGGATCAGGGCGTTGTCACCGATGCGGTGAATCGCGGTTTTCAGCGTAACGGTCCCGTCCGTGTGCTTTTCCGTCACTTCGACATGGATGCGAATTTCTTCGCCGGCATGGGCGCGCGTTGCAAAATTCAGCGTCTGACGGCGGTAAAGCGTACCCGGACCGGGCAGTTGCATCCCCAGAACGGTCGCCACCAGGGAGGCAATGAACATTCCCGGCGCCACGGCTTCGGCAATGCCGTCCCCATCGCCGTCTTCCCTGGGAAGATGCATCGGGTTGTGGTTGCCCGTGGCGGCGGCGAAAACGTACAGATCGTCAATGGTCAGAAGGCGACGCATCTCTGCGCTGTCCCCGATCTTCAGTTCCGAAAAGGGATGGTTTTCGATCCTCATGTCTTGGTCTCCGTCGGGTTGCCGCCACATGTGACCGGCGGGGTGGCCCTTTCCGCAAGATCACAGGGGGTAAGCAGAGCGCCTTGTCCCATATGCGGCAAGGTCGTGGCTGTTGGGCCGGAAACGAATCGCGCGGCCCCGAACCCACAGCCCCTGTTGTATTTGCCTGGAAAGTGAAGCGCCCCATGATCTTCTTTCGCCGCCCCGTAAGCCGGTGCGAAGTTGCCGCGTACATATTCAAGCCTGTGTGCGGCAGACGTTCAATCCCGCCCCGGTTGCAGGGATTGTGGCGACGGGGGGGCGTAGCCAATTGGCCACAATGCCCCTGGATCCGAGCCTGGCGGCGCTTCAAAGCGTATGGCTGCGGCCCGTGTACGGCAATCCGACCGAAAGAGTGCGAATACCCCGATCCATATCTCTGCCCGGCGGGGTCAGGGCCTGAAAACCCCGCCGAATCTGCGCGGCGAACAGAACGGAATTCATACGGTTTCGTGTGGTCCAGAAGGCGGCCCCCGAAGGTTGGCCCCCGTCCCGGGCGGCGGGCCGCACTATGATACGTTCAGATCTTGAAACTGCTTTGGCGGGCATCGGCGGAATGGCCGGTCTTCGTCAAACCCTGAAGAGCCGCAGAGCTCCCGATGCCGTGTCACGGCCGCGAGCCCGGCCAGAAAGACCGCCGGAGCCTGAAGATCATCTAAATCTCAAAACGGATACAGCAAAAGCCATCCACGCGATTTCCCGATCGCGGTGAAACGGCGCCACTGTGTGGTGGCACCGCTTGCGCCTAATAGACCCGCGCCTTCGGGGCGATTTTTTTCATGTCTATACCACCTGCATCCTGCCCGGTCAGCGGTTCCAGATGTACCGGGCGGTAGGCCAGGGTTACATCGGTTCCGTTCACCCAGGACAGGGAATGCTTGCGCCAGTTCTCGTCGTCGCGGTCGGGGTAGTCCTCATGGGCGTGGGCACCGCGGCTTTCCTTGCGCGCTTCGGCGCTGACGATGGTGGCCAGCGCATTGGGCATCAGGTTGGTCAGCTCCAGCGTTTCCATAAGATCGGAGTTCCAGATCAGTGAGCGGTCGGTCACTTTCAGGTCGTCCATCTTGGACGCAACGCCGGCCATGTTCTCGCAGCCTTCGGCCAGTGTCTTGTCGGTACGGAACACGGCGGCATCGGCCTGCATGGTCTTTTGCATCTCAAGCCGCAGTTCCGCGGTGGCGACGGTACCATTGGCGTAACGCAGCCCGTCGAAACGCTCCAGGGCCTTGTCGATCGAGGCCCGGTTGGGTGTCGGGACTTCGGATTTCGGGTCGACGACCTTGCGGGCACGGATTGCGGCGGCGCGGCCGAACACCACGAGGTCGATCAGCGAGTTCGATCCAAGCCGGTTCGCGCCGTGCACGCTGGCGCAGCCGGCTTCGCCCACGGCCATCAGGCCCGGTGTGACGCGGTCAGGGTGGTCGGGGGTCGGGTCCAGAACTTCACCCCAGTAGTTGGTGGGGATACCGCCCATGTTGTAGTGCACCGTCGGCAGCACCGGGATCGGTTCCCTGGTGACATCGACGCCGGCAAAGATGCGCGCAGATTCCGAAATGCCCGGCAGACGTTCGGCCAGGGTCTCGGGCGGCAGGTGCGACAGGTTCAGGTGGATGTGGTCCCCGTGGGCGCCGACCCCGCGCCCTTCGCGGATCTCCATCGTCATGCAGCGTGAAACCACATCGCGGCTGGCAAGGTCTTTATAGGTCGGGGCGTAACGCTCCATGAATCGTTCGCCCTCGGCGTTGGTCAGGTAGCCGCCTTCGCCACGCGCCCCTTCGGTAATCAGGCAGCCCGCGCCATAGATGCCGGTGGGGTGGAACTGCACGAACTCCATGTCTTGCAGGGGCAGCCCCGCGCGCGCGACCATGCCGCCGCCATCGCCGGTACAGGTGTGGGCCGAAGTGGCTGAAAAATAAGCCCGCCCATAGCCGCCGGTGGCCAGAACCACCATTTTCGCGGCAAAAACGTGCAGCGACCCGTCATCCAGCTTCCATGCAATCACGCCCTGGCACCGGCCGTCTTCGGACATGAGAAGGTCGATGGCGAAATACTCGATGAAGAACTCCGCCTTCTGCTTCAGGGATTGTCCATAAAGCGTATGCAGAATCGCGTGGCCGGTGCGGTCGGCGGCGGCGCAGGTGCGTTGTACCGGCGGGCCTTCACCGAACTCTGTCGTGTGGCCGCCAAAGGGGCGCTGGTAAATCTTGCCGTCCCCGGTCCGCGAGAACGGCACGCCGTAATGTTCCAGTTCGTAAACGGCCTTGGGCGCTTCACGGGCAAGATATTCCATCGCGTCCGTATCGCCCAGCCAGTCAGAGCCTTTTACCGTGTCGTACATGTGCCATTGCCAGCTGTCCGGGCCCATGTTGCCAAGGCTGGCGGCAATCCCGCCCTGCGCGGCGACGGTGTGGCTGCGGGTGGGGAAAACCTTGGTCACACAGGCGGTGCGCAGGCCCTGCTCCGCCATGCCCAGCGTGGCGCGCAGGCCCGCGCCGCCAGCCCCCACCACGACCACGTCATATTCATGCACTTCGTATTCGTAAGCGGCCATAAACGGTCTCCGTCGGTTACATCGCAATGCGGATGACGGCGTAGATGCCGGTCGCCATCGCGGTGTAGGTGATGCAGGTCGTCGCGATCAGAAGCGTTTTGCAGAACAGACCGCGGGTGTAATCTTCGATGGCGACGGTGACACCGCGCTTGAAGTGATGCAGCCCGACCCAGAAGGTCAGCAGGGCGACCATGGCGGGGAAGGGGCGCGAGAATGTGGAGATCGTGTCCGCGTGGCTGCCGCCCAGCGCGGAGCCGAAGAAATACACGAAAAACGGGACCAGCCCGACCAGCGCAACCGCGCTGACGACCGTTTGCCAATGCTCCTGTGTGCCGGAGCGGGCACTGCCGAAGCCCTGGGCCAGTTTGCGGTTGGTGACGTAACGCATGGCGGAATTCCTCATATGACCAGCACCGTCAGCAGAGTCAGGACACCGGAGCCGACGATCACGGCCATGCCCAGCTTTTGCGCAGTTTCAAGCTCCAGCCCGTGGCCGGTATCCCAGATCAGGTGACGGATTCCCGCGAGGCCGTGATACCACAGCGCCCAGAGAGACAGGAACATTACGCCATCCCCCAGCCACGAGGTCAGGAACCAGTTGGCGCGGGCATAGGCTTCGGGACCTTTCGCGGCGGCGATGAACCACCAGACGATCAGAATCGCTCCGACGATCAGCGCGTTTCCGGTGATCCGGGTGAAGATCGAGGTGACCGAGGTAATCTGGGGCCGGTAGATCTGGAGGTGGGGAGACAGGGGCCGGTTCCCCCGGTTCAGTTCAGGCATGGCTGTCCCTCTCTGGCGACCTATTGTTGCGGCTGTGATAACGTTTTTTTTGCCGGAGTCACTGCTTTCACGACTTTCGGCGGCAAATTTTTGCGACGATCGGGGAAAATCCACACTTTGTGATCACGCACGCCGCACACGTGATCACAAATACTGCGCGCGTCACCGGGGGATAAGAACCCAGTAATCGAGATCCAGAAGCACATGCGGCAGGTACTTGCCATCCTCGCCGCGCAGCATCCCCGGAATACCGCCCGCCTTGCACGCCACGAGCCGCAGCCGCAGCGCCCCCACACCCGGAGCAGCGGTTTCTGCCTTGTCCAGAATTTCCGTCCAGGCCCGGACGGTATCCCCGGCAAAGCAAGGATTGGCGTGGGCACCACCGTTCAGCCCCACGATCATCTGCGCGTTCGCCAGCCCGTTGAAGCTGAGCGCCCGCGCCACAGAGATGACGTGCCCACCATATATCAGCCGCCGTCCATCTTCACGGAAAGTGGCATCGAAATGTACCTTGGCGGTGTTTTGCCACAGACGTGTGGCCTGCATGTGTTCGGCTTCCTCGACGGTGACACCATCGACATGGTCGACGATCTCACCCACCTCGTAATCAGACCAGCGGTGGGGCTCCCCGGCCAGGGAGAAATCGTAGTCGCTGAAATCCAGCCCCTCGGGAAGCACCAGGTCCTGCGCCGCGACGGCTCCGGCCAGTTCGGGGATTGTCGCTTCCGGGGCGGGGAGATCCATGTTCCGTTTGCGGACCATGACCCAGCGGACATACTCCACGACCAGTTCGCCGCGCTGGTTCACGCCGCGGGTGCGCACCCAGACCACGCCGGACTTGCCGTTGGAATTCTGCTTCAGCCCGATCACCTCGGAGTCCGAACGCAGCGTATCCCCCGGATAGACGGGAAGATGCCATCGTCCCTCGGCATATCCGAGATTGGCCACCGCATTCAGGGAGATGTCCGGCACGGTCTTTCCGAAGACCGTATGGAAGGCGATCAGGTCATCCAGGGGGGCGGCGGGCAGGCCGCAGGCGCGGGCGAATTCGTCAGAGGAATAAAGCGCGTGCCGTGCCGGATAAAGCGCGTGGTAAAGCGCCCGTTCCCCCCCGGAGAGGGTGCGCGGCACCGCGTGCGCGATCACCTGCCCGATACTGTAATCTTCGAAAAAGCGGCCCGGATTGGTTTTGGCCATCATAAAATCCCCAGCTTCATGTCGGGCGCATAGCTGCCCTCGATCTCTTTCACCACCGCCTGCGCGCATCGCATCCGCCCGCTGACCGGGTCATGGGCATAAGCGGGGGAGCCATAAAGCTCCCACCCTTTGGAAAGCGCCTCTGTCACCTTGTGGCAAAAGGCGGCGGTGTCTTCCTCGGTCAACAGGCGGTAGGCACGCATCAGCCCACCATCGGGAAGGGCCGTACGCCCAGCCACCAGTGAATGGCGGTGGCGACGCCGTAAAGCACCAGCGCAATCAGCCCCAGCCGCAGGTCGCCCTTGAGGGTGCCGCCTGTCCAGCGCACATATCCCGTGTCTTGCCGGTTGATGAGCACGATTGCCGCAAGAGCCCAGACCCCAAGCCCGCCGAACAGGACGATCGAGGCCAGATCGCCGTTCACCAGGAGGTGTGCAATGGTCCAGAGCAGGAAGCCGATCAGCATCGGATGGCGTATCGCGCCGCGCAGGTGGCTTTGAGAATTGCCGACCCCGAACAATGCGATGGCAATCAGCATCAAGGTATTGTTGACATGTACCGCCCAGTCCGGCGCCACATACAATATCGGCGCTGTGTTCCCCTTGTACCCCACCACCATCAGCACGACAGAAGCCGCCAGCGCCACGGCGAACAGCGCCTTGGACGCATTCCCCATCTTGTCTTGCAGTGCCCTGCGTGCGTCGGGGGCGAGGCGTTTGAACAGGTGCGCGGTGCTCCATAACAGGACGCCCAGAATGATCAGGCTCATGCAGATTCCTCCAACTCAGCAATTGCGGCCGCCCTGGCCAGCGTTTCCCTTGCCGTCACGATATGCAGATTCTCGACAATACGGCCATCCACAACCGCGACGCCCTGCCCGGCGGCCCCGGCCTCCTCGAAGGCCGCGATCTGGCGGCGGGCCAGATCGATCTCGGCCTCTGTCGGGGCGAAGGCGCGGTTGGCACTGGCGACCTGCGCGGGATGGATCAGCGTCTTGCCATCGAAGCCGAGGTCACGGCCCTCATCGCATTCGGCCCACAGGCCGTCTTCGTCTTTGAAGGCATTGTAGACGCCGTCGATTGCCACCACCCCGTGGGCGCGTGCCGCCAGCAGGCAGTGCGACAGGCTTGCCATCAGCGGCAGGCGGTCCGGGCGGTAGCGGCACCCCAGTTCCTTGGCGAGGTCGTTGGTCCCCATCACGAAACCGGCCAGGCGCGGGTGTGCGGCCAGGGCTTCGGCATTGAGCACGCCGCGTGGGGTTTCCATCATCGCCCAGAGCGGCACATCGGGGATGGCGGCGGCGAGATCGTCAAGCTGTGCGGTGGTTTCCACCTTGGGCAGCAGAACGGCATCGATATCCGCCCCCTTCAGCGCCGCCACGTCCTCCCGGCCCCACGGGCTGTCGAAGCCGTTCACCCGGACGATTTTTGCCCGCGGGCCATAGTCGGCACTGGCCAGGGTTCGCACCAGCAACGCGCGTGCGGCGGGCTTTTCCTCGACGGCGACGGCATCCTCGAGATCGAATATGATCGCATCCACTGGCAGGGTCCGGGCCTTTTCCAGCGCCCTTTCCTTCGATGCGGGAATATAAAGAACAGAGCGGAAAGGCCGCTTGCGTGGATCCATGATTCTTCCCCTTGAGTTATTTTGTTGCGAAAAACACCACAGGAGCGTCACATTGTGCAAGCCGATTTTGCCGCATTGCAGAAATCACGTGAGGGCATCCCAGATCAGCTTTCCCCCCGAGAGGCTCAGGAGAACATAGGTCAGGGCAAAGAAAATGTGGTCCGGCACCAGCCAGTGCGCCCGCACACCCAGCCACGCACCCAAAAGTGCCGCGGGGGCCAGCAGCACATCCGCGACAAGGGTTTCCCAGGTAAATACGCCCAGAATACCATAGGGGAGCGCCTTCATCAGGTTGATTGCCCAGAAGATCAGGACGGTGCTGGCCTGATAGGTGGTCTTCCCCATTCCCTGCGCCAGCAGGTAGACGGCCACCGGGGGGCCGCCCGCATGGCTGACAAAGCTCGCGAACCCCGCAACGACACCGGCCAGCACTCCGCCCGCGGGCGGAAAGGGCTGCCCGCGCGGACGCAGCAACCGGACCTGTGCCGCCAGTTGGAACCCTACGAAGCCAAGTGCCAGCACCCCGATCAGAAAGCGGAAGAAATCCGCCGGTGCCACGGTATAAAGCGCCGCACCCAAAGCCACCCCCGGCACCCCGCCCAGGATGACCGGCCGCGATGCCGCCCAGTCCCACCTGCCCCAGAAGGGGCGCAGCGTGGCGACATCAACCAGCATCAAGAGCGGCAGCATCACACCCAGCGCCACCGCCGGTTCGACGACGAGGGCCAGAATCGGGGTTGCGGCAAAGGCCGCCCCGGAGCCGAATCCCCCTTTCGAGATTCCGGCAAATACAACGGCCGGAACGGCAAGGGAGAAAAAGGTCGCATCGAAAAGGGTCATTTCGGACCTCGAAAAGCTTCATGTTTTTGTATTGTTAGCGCAGGCGTTCCATCCCGCAAGCCGGGCGCGCATGCCGCGGCGCGGCGGGGCAGGCTTGCGTGGCGCGCGCGGAAAGATTACCCAACAGACCACCGAGAAAACAGTTCAGGGACTTTACTCATGGCCAGACCCAAGATTGCCCTCATCGGCGCCGGCCAGATCGGCGGCACGCTCGCCCATCTCGCTGCGCTCAAGGAGATGGGGGACGTCGTGCTGTTCGACATCGCTGATGGCGTACCCCAGGGCAAGGCGCTCGATATCGCCGAGTCCGGCCCCTCCGAAGGGTTCGACGCGACGCTGAAAGGCACCACCGATTACGCCGATATCGCGGGCGCGGATGTCTGCATCGTAACCGCCGGTGTCCCCCGCAAGCCGGGCATGAGCCGCGATGACCTGCTGGGCATCAATCTCAAGGTGATGAAGTCCGTGGGGGAAGGTATCCGCGACAACGCCCCTGACGCCTTCGTGATCTGCATCACCAATCCTCTCGATGCGATGGTCTGGGCGCTGCAGCAATATTCGGGGCTGCCGCCCGAAAAGGTGGTTGGCATGGCCGGTGTTCTGGACAGTGCGCGCTTCCGCCATTTCCTCAGCACCGAGTTCAACGTCTCGATGCGCGACGTCACCGCCTTTGTGCTGGGCGGCCATGGCGATACGATGGTTCCGCTGACCCGCTATTCCACCGTGGCGGGTATTCCGCTGCCCGATCTGGTGGAAATGGGCTGGACCACACAGGAAAAGCTGGACGCGATCGTGCAGCGCACCCGTGACGGTGGCGCCGAAATCGTCGGCCTGCTGAAGACCGGCTCCGCGTTCTACGCCCCGGCCACCAGCGCCATCGAAATGGCCGAGGCTTATCTGAAGGACCAAAAGCGTCTGCTGCCCTGCGCGGCCTGGGTGGACGGTGCATTGGGCCTGAACGGGATGTACGTGGGTGTGCCGACCATCATCGGCGCTGGCGGGATCGAGCGGGTCGTGGACATCAAGCTCAACAAGGATGAGCAGGCGATGTTCGACAAATCGGTCGATGCGGTGAAGGGTCTGGTAGAAGCCTGCAAGGGCATCGACCCGAACCTGGCGTAAGACCCTGCACATCTTCCCCCGGCGGGTGCCGCCGGGGGTTATGTTGGGCGCCGGGTGGGGTTGGCCCGTGCGTCGCGACCGACCGGGGTAGCGGAGAAACCTCTGCCCGAAGCCGCTCACCCTGCCCGGCGGGAGGGCTGCCCCGCAACCAAGGGTCATGACAATATCCCGCAACGGTATACAGCGGGTCAGGAATTGTCGGCCCGGCCCTCCGTCAGTGCGTACCGTTAGAAAATCCAGGCATGCCACGGGGATGGGGCATGCCACGCCCCGCATGTCCGGGGGGCGGAACTGTTTTGTAGACCTCCCCCCGGAGATCGTTTACGACTTTGTCAAAATAATGTTCCGCGAGGCGAAGATGAAAAGCTTCAGAACTGTTATGAGAGAGTATCGCTTTCAAGGTGACAGTATCACAGACGACCTGAAAGAAAAATATCGCTACGAAGGTGATCTGGGCCGCCTTTACGCCGAACATGATGGGCCGCTTATCCAGAAATGGCACCACTATCTTCCAGTCTACGAAAAGTATCTGTCGCGCTATCGGGGAACAGGATTCCGCTTTCTCGAAATCGGTGTTTCCGGTGGGGGGTCCCTGCATCTCTGGCGGCACTATTTCGGCGACGACGCGACGATCATGGGGATCGACATCAACCCCGACTGTCAGGCGCTCGACGGTCAGTCAGGCATGGTTCGGATCGGGTCGCAGGATGACGAAGCCTTCCTGAACCGTGTCGTTGAGGAAATGGGCGGCGTCGATGTCATTCTCGATGACGGCAGCCACCGGATGGAGCACGTCAGCAAAAGCTTGCAGGTCTTGTTCCCTAAACTCTCCACGCCTGGGCTCTATCTTGTCGAAGACTTGCATACGGCGTACTGGCCGAAATATGGCGGCGGCCTGGACGCGCCGACGAACTTTTTCAATATCGTCAAACCTCTCGCCGACGACATGCATGCCTGGTTGCATGAGGGCCCGGCGAAGGTGCCCGGAATCGGCAATGCGATTACCGGGATTCACCTCTACGATTCGATGCTCATCCTGGAAAAGGATGAGGTCCACCCCCCCGCCCATTCAAGGATTCGCGGCGGCTAGGGCAGGATGTTACTGCCGTGGTCTCCGGATTCCGGCGCGGCAGTTAAAAAGGACAAAGCCTTTGCAAGAATTCCCCTGTGCCCGTCCGGGCGTCGGATACGGCGCCGTGTGGCAGCGTTGCAAGGGGGGCTGCTGCAGGGGAATTGCGGAGAGGGTGGCTTTTCCGAACGTCCGCTTTTCATGGTCTCCCGCGTGTCATCGGAAATGCCCGCCGGGACGCAATCGGCGTTGCCGCCGGTGATGCGAATCACGGATTTCACAAGCGCCCCCACTGCGCCAAGTTGTCTCACACCGGCGTCGTGATCACGCCCGCCTCCAGTGTGATCACAAATTGTGGAAAAATCTTGGAAAAGTAGAATCAGGGTCGAAAGCTCTTTAAACCGACTGCGTTCCTGTGCCACATCTGGAAACGGTAAGCACCAGCATGGGACAGCTTGATGAACATTCATGAATACCAGGCGAAGGCGCTTCTTCGCAGTTATGGGGCGCCGGTCTCCGACGGCCAGATCGTCACCCGCGCGGAAGAGGCGAAAACCGCGGCGGGCAAGCTGGATGGCCCGGTCTGGGTGGTAAAGGCCCAGATTCATGCCGGGGGGCGTGGCAAGGGCCGCTTTGCGGAAGCCGAAGCCGGAGAAAAGGGTGGTGTACGCCTGACCAGATCGGTGAGCGAGGCCGCCGAAGAAGCCCGGAAGATGCTGGGCCGTACCCTTGTGACGCACCAGACCGGCCCGGCGGGCAAACAGGTCGGTCGCGTTTACATCGAGGAAGGCTCCGGTATCGCGCGTGAGCTTTACCTCGCGCTGCTGGTGGACCGTCAGACAAGTCGCGTCGCGTTCGTTTGCTCGACCGAAGGCGGCATGGACATCGAGGAGGTCGCGGCGGCGACGCCCGGGAAGATTCTGTCCTTCAGCGTCGACCCGGTGACCGGCTATCAGCCCTATCATGGCCGCCGCATCGCCTTTGCGCTGGAGCTGGAGGGCCAGCAGGTCAAGCAATGCGTGCGTCTGATGGGTCAGCTTTACAAGCTGTTCATGGAAAAAGACTGCGAGATGCTGGAGATCAACCCGTTGATCGTCACCGATGTGGGCGACCTCAAATGCCTCGATGCCAAGATGGGCTTCGATTCCAATGCGCTGTACCGGCATGAGGACATCCTTGCCCTGCGCGACGAATCCGAAGAGGACCCCAAGGAGCTTCAGGCTTCCCGGTACGACCTGAACTACATTGCCCTGGAGGGTGAGATCGGCTGCATGGTCAATGGTGCCGGCCTGGCGATGGCGACGATGGATATCATCAAGCTTTACGGGGCCGAGCCGGCCAACTTCCTGGATGTGGGCGGCGGCGCCACCAAGGAAAAAGTGACCGAAGCATTCAAGATCATCACCTCGGACGAGAACGTCAAAGGTATTCTGGTGAACATCTTCGGCGGGATCATGCGCTGCGATGTCATCGCCGAAGGCGTCGTGGCCGCGGTGAAGGAGGTGGGCCTTCAGGTGCCGCTGGTCGTACGGCTGGAAGGGACCAACGTGGAGAAGGGCAAGGCCATCATCAATGACTCCGGCCTGAACGTGATCGCTGCGGACAACCTGTCCGACGCGGCGGAGAAGATCGTGAAGGCGGTGAAGGGGTAGGAGCATGAAAACCGGATTTTTTGCCTGTACAATTGCATTGGGGTTCATGACCCAATTCGCCCAAGCCGGTGCGATCGACACGTTTCGCCAGATCTGTGTTTCAAATGCCGGAAACCCCTCGGCAATCATAGCGGCGGGTAACAAGGCTGGCTTTGGAATGGAGAAGATGGCAGTTGGGGCGATTGGATTTCGCACGAAGACCGATGAAAGTCTGCAGGTCAATGTCGCGACGAAGCACAAATTCGAATGTGCCGTGACAACATCCGACATGGCTAACTTCGAACAGGTGCGTGCCGATTTTTTCAAATCGCTCGGGCTGAAACCGAAGAGAGGCACCGCACGGGGTATTATCGGCGGCAAGACCTATACATTCCTTCATGACACCAGAGGCGGCGAAGCCTTTGTGATGTTCTCAAACTGAGGAGAAACGCCAAGATGGCCGTTCTTGTCGACGAAAACACCCGGGTGATCTGCCAGGGCTTCACCGGTTCGCAGGGGACCTTCCATTCCGAACAGGCTATCGCCTACGGGACGAAAATGGTTGGCGGCGTGACACCGGGCAAAGGTGGGCAGACCCATCTGGACCTGCCGGTCTTCAATTCCTGCCATGAGGCGGTGGAAAAGACCGGAGCGAACGCCTCTGTCATCTATGTGCCGCCGCCCTTCGCGGCGGATTCGATCCTCGAGGCGATCGATGCCCGGATCTCGCTCATCGTTTGCATCACCGAGGGCATTCCGGTGCTGGACATGATGACCGTGAAGCGTGCGCTTGAGGGGTCGGACTCCACCCTCGTCGGGCCGAACTGTCCCGGTGTCATCACCCCCGACGCCTGCAAGATCGGCATCATGCCCGGTCATATTCACAAGCGGGGGTCGGTTGGTGTCGTGTCGCGCTCCGGTACGCTGACCTATGAGGCCGTCAAGCAGACCACCGATGTCGGTTTGGGGCAATCCACCTGTGTCGGCATCGGCGGCGACCCGATCAAGGGGACCGAACATATCGATGTGCTGGAGTGGTTCCTGGCCGATGATGAGACCCGCTCGATCATCATGATCGGCGAGATCGGCGGATCGGCCGAAGAAGAAGCCGCACAGTTCCTGAAGGATGAGGCCCGGCGCGGACGTCGAAAGCCTGTGGCCGGTTTCATCGCCGGGCGCACCGCACCGCCGGGCCGCCGCATGGGCCACGCGGGCGCCATCGTCGCCGGAGGGAAAGGCGGTGCCGAAGACAAGATCGAGGCCATGAAATCCGCCGGAATCGTCGTGGCCGACAGTCCCGCCCACCTGGGCGAGGCCGTGCTGAAGGCGATCGGGTAACCCCGACCGCCGAAGGGAGAGAGAAGCGTGGGCTGTACAGCCGCCACCAGAACTTGCCTTGGCAAGACCTTCAGGATTTCCGGGTGCGCACCGTGCCCGGAGTTTCGTGGAGCCTTACTTCCTGTTTTGCCGGGTACGATGCTGACCGGAAGCCTTGCCCGGACCCTGTCCGGGCCGGTGGGAGCGTCGCTGATCTGCGCGGTTGTCATCTTTGCCCTTTCGGCAGACCGCCGCCGGATGCAAGAGACCGGTCGTTCGGGCCTTTGCCTGCTCTGCTCCCTCATCATGATGGCCGGTATCGCGAGCGCCGCAAGTTTCATGGGCGGATTTGCCGGGACGGCGCGTGCCCGGGCCGGGTCTCCGTTTTTCGGCGGCGCCGGCATTTTCCCGATGGCGGCATCGTTCGTTCTGGCTGTCCCGCCGCTGCTGATCCTGTGGCGGCTGCCCCTGCTGTCCCGCCCTGGCCCAAACCGATACGGTCCCCAGCCCACGAGGTAAAAAATGACCGACCAAAGCCCCAACGATGCCTTCCATGGTTCAAGCTTCCTTCAGGGGCACAACGCGGAATACATCGAACAGCTGTACGCGCGTTACGCCAATGACCCCGCAGCGGTTGACGAGGCCTGGCAGCAGTACTTCAAAAGCCTCGGGGACGATGAGGTCACCGTTAAGCGCGAGGCGTCCGGCCCTTCCTGGGCGCGGCGTGACTGGCCCCCGGCGCCCAATGACGAACTGACCGCCGCGCTGGACGGCCAGTGGCCCGGTCCTGCCCCGGTGGCGGAAGCCAGGGCGGTGGAAAAAAAGATCCGTGAGAAGGCACAGGAAGCCGGTGCAGAGGTTTCCGACGAGGAGATGAAGCGCGCTGTGCTCGACAGTATCCGTGCGCTGATGCTGATCCGGGCGTTTCGCATCCGGGGTCACCTTGAGGCGCATCTTGATCCGCTGGGGCTGCGCAACCCCGATCCCCATCCGGAGCTGGACCCGGCCGCCTATGGCTTCACAGAGGCCGATCTCGATCGGCCGATCTTCCTCGACAACGTTCTGGGGCTTCAGGTTGCCTCGATCCGGGAAATCCTGACCATCGTTCGGCGGACCTATTGCGGCACCTTCGCATTGCAATACATGCACATCTCCGACCCGGAGCAATCCGCCTGGCTGAAGGAACGGATCGAGGGCTATGGCAAGGAAATCACGTTCACCCGCGAGGGGCGGCGTGCCATTCTCAACAAGCTTGTCGAAGCCGAGGGTTTCGAAAAATTCCTGCATGTCAAGTACATGGGCACCAAGCGTTTCGGCCTTGACGGCGGTGAGGCGTTGATCCCCGCGATGGAGCAGATCATCAAGCGCGGCGGTGCGCTGGGGGTACAGGAAATCGCCATCGGCATGCCGCACCGCGGCCGGCTGAGCGTGTTGGCCAATGTGATGGGAAAGCCATACCGTGCGATCTTCAACGAATTCCAGGGGGGCAGTTTCAAGCCCGATGACGTGGATGGGTCGGGCGACGTGAAATATCATCTTGGCGCTTCCAGCGACCGTGAATTCGACGGCAACAAGGTGCATCTGTCCCTGACCGCGAATCCCAGCCATCTTGAGGCTGTGAATCCCGTTGTTCTGGGCAAGACCCGCGCCAAGCAGGCACAGGAAAACGACCCTGATCGCAAGAAGATCCTTGCCGTTCTGCTGCACGGGGATGCCGCTTTCGCCGGCCAGGGCGTGGTGGCGGAATGCTTTGGTATGTCGGGGCTGGTGGGGCATCGCACCGGCGGCACGATCCACATTGTTGTCAACAACCAGATCGGGTTTACCACAGCGCCGCATTTCTCGCGCTCGTCGCCTTACCCTACGGATATTGCGCTGATGGTGGAGGCCCCGATCTTTCACGTCAATGGCGACGACCCGGAGGCCGTCGTACATGCGGCCAAGGTGGCGACCGAGTTTCGTCAGAAATTCGGCAAGGATGCGGTGATCGACATGTTCTGCTATCGCCGTTTCGGCCACAATGAGGGGGACGAACCGATGTTCACCAACCCCCTCATGTATCAGAAGATCAAGAAGCATAAAACCACGCTGCAACTTTATACAGAGCGCCTGGTCGAGGACGGGCTGATCCCCGAGGGGGAGATCGAGGACATGAAGGCCGCGTTCCAGGCAATGCTTAACGCCGAATTCGAGGCCGGCAAGGATTTCAAGCCTAACAAGGCCGACTGGCTGGACGGGCGCTGGTCCCATATCCGGCGGGGCGGCGGAGACGACTACCAGCGTGGCGACACGGCGATCGGCGAAGAAACCCTGCAAGCGATCGGGCAGGCTCTGACCAGCGCGCCCGAGGGTTTCGCGATGCACCGCACAGTGTCACGCCTGCTGGAGACCAAGCGCGAGATGTTCGCCTCCGGCAAGGGGTTTGACTGGGCGACCGCCGAGGCGCTCGCTTTCGGCGGCCTCCTGACCGAAGGATACCCGGTCCGTCTTGCCGGGCAGGACAGCACGCGCGGCACCTTCAGCCAGCGGCACTCTGCGTTCATCAGCCAGGAAACAGAGGAGCGGTATTATCCGCTCAACAACATCCGTAAAGGCCAGGCCCATTACGAGGTCATCGATTCGATGCTGTCGGAATATGCGGTCCTGGGCTTCGAATACGGCTATAGCCTGGCCGAGCCTAACGCGCTGGTGATGTGGGAGGCTCAGTTCGGCGATTTCGCCAACGGCGCGCAAATCATGTTCGACCAGTTCATCTCCTCGGGGGAGCGTAAATGGCTTCGGATGTCAGGGCTGGTGGTGCTTTTGCCACATGGTTTTGAGGGCCAGGGGCCGGAGCATTCCTCCGCCCGGCTGGAGCGTTTCCTCCAGCTTTCCGCAGAGGACAACTGGATCGTCGCGAACTGTTCGACACCGGCGAATTATTTCCACATCCTGCGCCGGCAGCTGCACCGCGGCTTCCGCAAGCCGCTGATCCTGATGACGCCGAAATCGCTTCTGCGCCACCGGCTGGCTGTGTCGCGGGCGGAAGATTTTCTCACGGGGTCCTCCTTCCACCGCGTGCTCTGGGATGATGCAGAGATGCCGAACGCGGCGCACAGGCTGCAACCGGACGACAAGATACGCCGCGTCGTGCTGTGCGCCGGCAAGGTCTATTACGACTTGCTGGAGGAACGCGACGCCCGCGGAATCGATGACGTCTACCTGATGCGGGTGGAGCAGTTCTACCCGTTCCCGGCGCTCAGCCTGGTGAAGGAACTCACCCGCTTCAAGGGGGCAGAGATTGTCTGGTGTCAGGAAGAGCCAAAGAACCAGGGTGCCTGGACGTTCATAGAACCGAACCTCGAATGGGTTCTCAAACGGATCAACGCCACCCATGACCGTCCGCGCTATGCCGGGCGGGCGGCGGCGGCTTCGCCCGCGACGGGCCTGGCCAGCCAGCACAAGGCACAACAAGCCGCGCTCGTGAATGATGCGCTGACAATCGAAGGATAAGCATATGTCCACTGAGGTCCGAGTTCCGACACTTGGCGAAAGCGTCACCGAAGCCACGGTTGCCACCTGGTTCAAGAAACCCGGTGATCCGATTGCGGTCGATGAGATGCTGTGCGAGCTGGAAACCGACAAGGTAACGGTGGAGGTGCCCTCCCCCGCCGCCGGTATTCTGGGGGAAATCGTTGCTCAGGAGGGCACAACCGTTTCGGTCGATGCCCTGCTGGCGGTCATTTCCGAAGGTGCGGCCAAAGCCGCCGCCCCTGCATCCGGCCCCGCCAAACCGGCCAGCGTGGATGGGGCTAAACTGGATATCATGGTCCCGACCCTGGGTGAAAGTGTGACCGAGGCCACGGTTGCCTCGTGGTTCAAGAGGCCCGGTGACGCCATCGCCCGTGACGAAATGCTGTGTGAGCTGGAAACCGACAAGGTTTCCGTCGAAGTGCCTGCCCCCGCCTCCGGCACGCTGGGTGAGATCCTTGCCGACGAGGGTGCCACCGTGGCCGCAGGCGCCAGACTTGCGGTCATGATTGCGCGGGACGCTCCGCAAGATAGTGCCGCGCCCTCGCCCTCGCCCGCTGCCGCTCCGGCGAATGGCAAGGGTATCGAACATGCGCCCTCTGCCCGCAAGATGATGGCCGAAAAGGGGCTCCGCCCCGACCAGATCACGGGTTCGGGCCGCGATGGGCGGATCATGAAAGACGATGTCCGGCGCGCGGCCCAGGCCCCGAAACCGGAGCCGGCCCCTGCTCCCACCCCGGTGCCCCGCGCGCCCGTCGCCGCGGAAGACGAAGCCCGCGAGGAGCGGGTCCGCATGACCCGCCTGCGCCAGACCATCGCCCGGCGCCTGAAGGACGCCCAGAACAGTGCCGCGATGCTGACCACTTACAATGAGGTGGACATGTCCGGTGTCATGGCGCTGCGGCGTGAGTACAAGGATCTGTTCGAGAAGAAACACGGCGTCAAGCTGGGCTTCATGTCATTCTTCACCAAGGCCTGCTGCCACGCGCTGCGCGAAGTCCCCGAGGTCAACGCCGAAATCGACGGCACCGACATCGTTTACAAAAACTTCGTGCATATGGGGATCGCGGTGGGCACGCCGACAGGTCTGGTCGTTCCGGTTGTGCGCAACGCCGACCAGATGGGCTTTGCCGAAATCGAGAAGAAGATCGCCGAACTGGGGATCCGCGCCCGCGATGGCAAGCTGAGCATGTCTGAAATGCAGGGCGGCACCTTCACCATCTCCAACGGCGGGGTCTACGGGTCGCTGATGTCGTCGCCGATCCTGAACCCACCGCAATCGGGTATTCTCGGCATGCACAAGATTCAGGACCGACCGGTGGTGGAAACCGGTCAGATCGTCATTCGTCCGATGATGTATCTGGCGCTGAGCTATGATCACCGGATCGTCGACGGCAAGGGTGCGGTAACCTTCCTTGTCCGCGTGAAAGAGGCGCTGGAAGATCCCCGCCGCCTTCTGATGGATATCTAAGGCAGCGGGGGCCCTCGGCCCCGATCTCCGCGATGGTCGGTTTCACCCACTCCTCCCCCCTGCCGCGCACCGGCCCCGCCCGGATACGGGCCACGGGATTGCTTTGGCCAAATATCCTCGGGGGGGAGGGCCAGCGGCCCGCGGGGGGCAGACAGCCCCCCGTCCCCGGCAGGCCATGCGCCGGCGCGTATCGGCATTCTCCCAATTGCCCCCAAAGGAGGCTCCAATGGCAAGCTATGACGTCATCATTATCGGCTCCGGTCCCGGCGGCTATGTCTGCGCGATCCGCTGTGCGCAGCTTGGCCTGAAAACGGCTTGTGTCGAAGGGCGGGAAACCCTTGGCGGGACCTGCCTTAACGTGGGCTGTATCCCATCCAAGGCTCTGCTGCATGCGTCGCACCAGTTGCACGAGGCGGAACATAATTTCGTCCATATGGGCCTCAAGGGGAAATCTCCTTCGGTCGACTGGGACCAGATGCAGGCCTACAAGGGCGACACCATCGCCCAGAACACCAAGGGGATCGAATTCCTGTTCAAGAAAAACAAGGTCGACTGGCTGAAAGGCTGGGCTTCGATCCCGCAAACCGGGCAGGTCAAGGTTGGCGAAGAGACCCATACCGCAAAGCACATCGTCATCGCGTCCGGGTCGGAGCCGGCCTCTCTTCCGGGGGTGGAGATCGACGAGAAGACCGTCGTTACCTCGACCGGGGCGCTGGCCTTGCCGAAGGTGCCGAAAAAACTGGTGGTGATTGGCGCGGGCGTGATCGGGCTGGAGCTTGGGTCCGTCTACGCGCGTCTTGGGGCTGAGGTCACGGTGCTGGAATTTCTTGACCAGATCACCCCCGGTATGGATACGGACGTGGCCCGCAGTTTCCGTGCGATCCTGAAAAAACAGGGTCTCAACATCATCACCGGCGCGGCCGTGCAGGGGACCGAGGCGCTCAAGACCAAGGCCAAGGTCACCTACAAGCTGCGCAAGGATGGCAGCGACCACCAGATCGATGCCGATGTGGTCCTGGTCGCCACGGGGCGCAAGCCTTACACCATGGGGCTTGGCCTCGACGGGCTTGGGGTGAAGCTGTCCGACCGTGGTCAGATCGTTACGGACAGCCACTACAGGACTTCCGTGGAGGGGCTTTATGCCATCGGGGATGTAATTGACGGCCCTATGCTGGCCCACAAGGCCGAAGATGAGGGTATGGCCGTAGCCGAAGTCCTTGCCGGGCAGGCGGGGCATGTGAATTACGACGTGATTCCGGGTGTCATCTATACCCACCCGGAGGTTGCCAGCGTCGGCAAGACCGAGGATCAGCTCAGGGAAGCGGGGCGCGCGTACAAGGTCGGAAAGTTTTCCTTCATGGGGAACGGTCGGGCCAAGGCCGCCCTTGCCGCAGAAGGCTTCGTAAAGCTCCTTGCCGACAAGGAAACCGATCGTGTTCTGGGGGCTCATATCATTGGTCCTGCGGCGGGAGAACTGATCCACGAAATCTGTGTGGGCATGGAATTCGGCGCCGCGGCGGAAGACATCGCCCGCACCTGTCACGCCCATCCGACCTTCTCGGAGGCCGTGCGCGAAGCGGCGCTGGCCTGTGGCGACGGACCGATTCACAGTTGAACGGAGGCGCGCGGGGCGGGACAAGCCACGCCCCGCGCCGATGCGGCCGACAGGGAAAGAGAGCGCCAAGACCGTCCGATGAAACCTACGCCACCCGTCACGGCTTGGCGGGGGTTATGCCGTCAACAACTTCAACCCCTGCGCGACATCCGTGCGTACCGCAAGGCGCAGCCCCGGCTCGTCGCCTGCCTCCAGCGCGGCGAGAATTGCCCGGTGATGATGGGGGGGGTCGGTTCGGCCAAGGCGTCCGTAAAGCGCGCGCATCGTTGGCCCCAGTTGCAGCCAGACGGTTTCGGCAATCGCGAGCATCGCCGGGGCCTGAGCCCGCAGGTACAGCGACCGGTGAAATTCCAGGTTCGTGCGGATGTAGCCTACCGCGTCCCCCCGCAGGGCAAGCTCCCCTATGGTGATGTTCAGTGCCTGGAGGCGTTCGATCAGGGCCATGTGCGCACGTGGCAGCGCGCGGCTGGCCAGTTCGGGCTCCAGCAAGGCCCGCAGGGCGGACAGTTCTTCGATCCGCTCCGGGGAAAGAGCGACTGTCGCCACCCGTCCTGAAGCCGAAAGGGACAGCGCCCCTTCCGCCACCAGACGGCGTACGGCTTCGCGCGCGGGGGTCATGGACACGCCGAACTGCCGCCCGATCCCGCGCAGGGTCAGTGCGGCGCCGGGCGTCAGTTCGCCATGCATGATCTGGGTGCGCAACGTGCGGTACAGCCGGTCATGGGCCGCCGTGCCTGCTTCGCCCGGCCGGGATTGAGTCAACATCGGGCAAATGTGATCACGAATCGGGAAAAGGTCAATCGCCGAACCGAATCCGGTACAATCCCGCGCCGTTTTCCCGCAGCCATATCCGATGTTCTGCGTGGTCGGGGCAAAGACGTGCGACGAGCGCCCAGAAGGCGGGGGAGTGATTCATTTCCTTCAGATGCGCAACTTCGTGGGCCGCGACATAGTCCAGCACCGCAGGTGGGGCCATCACCAGCCGCCAGGAAAACATCAGGTCCCCCCGCGATGAGCACGACCCCCAGCGCGACCGGGTATCGCGCAGGGTCAAACGCCCCGGTACCGCGCCGAGATGGTCGGCATGTCGGGTGACAGCCGCAGAAAGCCTTTCCCGCGCCAGAGTCTTGAGATAAGCGCGCACCCGCGCCCCGGCCTGGGCTGCGGGCACCTCCAGCCGCCCAGGCCCCCGGCGAACGGCGGCATGCCCCGTGCCGGGGACGAGACGCAGTACCACCCCCTCCACTGGAATCTCTGCCCCGATTCCCACGCGCAGCTCTGCCGGGCGCGCCCTGAGGTGCTCGCGAATCCAGCTTTCCTTGTCACGCAAGAATGCCAGCCCCTCGGACCGTGGTGCGTGAAGCGGCAAGGTCAGTGTCACACGGCCATCGAAGCGGGAGATTCGCAGGCTCATCCGCCGCGCCCGGGCCGACCGGCGAAGGGTCACTTCGAGAGGGGGATCGCCGGGAAGGCGCGCGTCATCCATGCCCACGTCCCCCACGGCACAAACCGCGCCCATAAAGGCTTTGACAGACCGGGGGACTTGTGGCAGGTGGCTGCAACCGCAAAACCTTTGAGACGTTTTCAAGAGGACATCATGCCCAAGGAAGAATGGGGCGTAAAGCGCGTTTGCCCGAATTGCACGACACGCTTCTATGACCTGCAGCGTGACCCGATGACCTGCCCCGCCTGTGGCAACAGCTTCTCCGCCGAAAGCCTGCTGCCGTCCAAAAACCGCACGCTGGCGGGCAGCAAGTCCGCGTCCAAGGTCGTCGCTGACGATCTGAGCGATGAAGACGATGTCATTGATGACGACGACAGCGATGTCGATCTGGACGATGACGTTCTGGATGACGACGATGAAGATGTCTCGCTGGACGACATCGCGGATGTGTCCTCCGATGAGGACGATAACTAAATTGCCGGTCCCCTGTTTTTTCGCTTGATCTGGGGGACGGGCTTTCATAGATAGCGCGGGCAGACGGAAATGTCCGCATTCGGGGCCATAGCTCAGTTGGGAGAGCGCTTGCATGGCATGCAAGAGGTCAGGGGTTCGACTCCCCTTGGCTCCACCAAATCCCGTGTGAAAAGTATCAGATAGTTCTACCCTTTTCGTCAGAGGATTTGCCTCTGCCGCGCCGGCAGGTGCTTTTTTCCTTTCGAAAGCTCCTGCTGCACTCAGTCCGCGCCGTTTGGCCGTGTTGATCGACCCTGTCGAGCCCAAGGATGGTCCATGGGCCGTCAGCGACCGGCTGAAACGCGACCTCGCAATCCGCGCGCTGCGGATGGCGATTACCTTGTGCCAGCCGCCGCCCGGATGCGATCGCCACACTGATCGCGGCTCGCAATATTTCAGCCACTTTTACCAGTAGCTCCTACGCAGGCATTACTTCGAGGTCTCGATGAGTGGCTAGGGTCAGGATTCATAACCAGTAGATGACGAGGGCGGCGAGGGCGATGGCCGAAAGGAAGACCTTCGGGCACCGGTCATATCGGGTGGCCAC
>NZ_QAAA01000010.1 GCF_003046545.1 Rhodovulum imhoffii
GGTCCGCATCCTCACCTGGTACGACAACGAGTGGGGCTTCTCAAACCGCATGGCAGACACCGCCGTCGCCATGGGAAAACTCATCTGAAAAAAAAACAAGGCAGCCCCAAAAACGGGGCTGCCGGTTCCGGGAGGCTTTGCCCCCCGCTGTGACCTCACCACAGCTTTTCAGCGCATTGCGGCGATCAATCCCGCAAAGGAATTTTCTGTCTCTGACCGGTTCGGCTGGCTTTTCGTCACAACGAAACTGTCCCAACGGCACGGCCGGCCCGAAAAGCCCGCCTCCTTGCCATCGCTTTCCATGGGGCACAAACCGCCCCGGATCTGCCGGAAAACGCCTGGTTCAATGCTCCCGCGAGCCTTTCAACAGCACCCTGGTTTGGGTAGACGGCCCTCAACTCTGGGATGGGGCGTTCCGTGGCCTTTGAGAGAAAGGTCGTTTTACGCGAGTACCGGGGCCGGAACGAAAGCGCACAGGCGCACTCTCTGCGGGTTTCCCTCGTTTCCCAACCATCGCCGATCTTCCAAATTGCAAGAGAAACCCCTCCCGGTTGCGGGACCGCTTTCAGGAGATATGCAGACCTGCCGAAACTCTGAAAAGCGTTGAAGGCGGTATTCCGATCTGCTCACCCGGCTCCCGGATGGCCGTCTTCCCCCGGCTCGACAGGATGAAAACAGGCATAGCGATGGGTATTTCCGCTGATATCGGGAAAATTCTTCCGGCAGGCCTCGGTCGCTTTCCAGCAGCGCGGGTTGAACGGGCAGCCCTCCGGCACGGACATCGGCGAAGGCAGTTCACCCTCCAGCTTGATGCGATTGCGCTTGCGGCGCGGGTCCGCCATCGGTGTGGCCGAAAGCAGCGCCCGCGTATAGGGATGCCGCGGGTTGGTAAAGACATCCTCTTTCGGCCCCTGCTCCACCGGGCGGCCCAGATACATGACCATCACCTCATCCGCGAAGTGACGTACCACCGACAGATCGTGGCTGATGAACAGGTAAGCAAGCTCAAGCCTCTCCTGCAGGTCGACCAGAAGATTCAGAATCTGGCTCTGGATCGACAGATCCAGCGCCGAGACCGGCTCATCCAGAACGAGAATCTTCGGGTCCAGCATCAGCGCACGTGCCACGGCCACGCGCTGCCGCTGCCCCCCGGAAAACATGTGGGGATAGCGGTCGAAATGCTCGGGGCGCAAGCCGACCATGCCCAGCATATCACGGGCGCGCTGCTCACGTTCGGCAGACGAAACCTCCGGGCGGTTCAGCTTCAGTGGCTCCATCAGCGTCTGACCGATCGTCTGACGCGGGTTGAGCGACCCATAGGGATCCTGGAACACGATCTGCACCATTGCGCGCAAGGCGCGGTCACGGCTGGCACCTTCGGCCCCGATAGGATTGCCCCCGATGCGCATGGCCCCCCCGGAGGGCGGTTCGATCATGGTCACGACCCGGGCGAGCGTGGATTTGCCGCAACCCGACTCTCCCACCACGGCCAGGGTACGGCCCGGTGTCAGCTCGAAACTGGCCCCGTTGAGGGCCCGGACAACGGCGTGTTTTCCGAATCCGGCCTTGATCTCGTAGTGACGGGTCAGGTCCTCGGCTTGCAGGATCGGCGCGGTCATGCGGTATCCTTTCGGGGTTGCGGCACCCCCTTGTCCAGTGGGTAATGACACAGGGCAAAGCCCATCCCGGCATTGGCGCGAACCGGCACCTCAGCCCGGCAACGGGCGTCGGCAAAGCGACAGCGGGGTGAAAACAGGCACCCTTGCGGCCGGTCGAACTGCCCCGGTACGACGCCGGGAATGGTCGGCAGATGCCTCTCAGTCGCACGTTCGGGCAATGCGGCCAGCAGCGCGGCGGTATAGGGATGGTGCGGATTTTCAAAAAGATCCGTTACGGGCTGCTCCTCCACCCGTTGACCGGCATACTGGACCGAGACCCGCTGCACCGTTTCCGCCACCACACCCATGTCATGGGTGATCAGGATCAGTGCCATCCCCGTGGTTTCCTGAAGTTCGATCAAGAGTTCGAGGATCTGGGCCTGGATAGTCACATCCAACGCCGTGGTGGGTTCGTCCGCGATCAGCAGCTTGGGGCGGCACGCCAGCGCCATGGCGATCATGGCGCGCTGGCTCATCCCGCCAGAAAGCTGGTGGGGAAAGGCCGAAAGGCGCTTTTCAGGCGCCGGGATTCCCACAAGCGTCATCAACTCGACCGCACGGTCATGGCGCTGGCGGCGGGTCAGATCAGTATGAAGGCGCAAGCTCTCCTTGATCTGGAACCCGACGGTAAAGCACGGATTGAGGCTCGACATCGGTTCCTGAAAGATCATCGAGATGTCGCGTCCGACGATCTGCCGGCGCGCCCTGGGACTGATCTTTTGCAAATTCCTGCCGTCGAACGTCATGACGTCGGCAGTGATGGTCGCCGTCCAGGGCAGCAGCCCCATCAGCGCCAGCATCGACACGGACTTCCCCGAGCCGGACTCCCCCACAATAGCCATCAGATCGCCCTGATCGACAGTCACGTCGACCCCGTCCACGGCACGGAAAGCCCCGCTTGCGGTCGCGAACTCAACCGAAAGGTTGCGGATTTCCAGTAGAGACATGGCTCAGCTCCGCTTCAGTTTCGGATCAAGCGCATCACGCAGGCCATCGCCCATCAGGTTGATGGCCAACACGGTGATCAGGATGCACAGCCCCGGAAAGGTCACCACCCACCAGGCGCGCAGGATGAACTCCCGCGCTTCGGCCAGCATCGTCCCCCATTCGGGCGTGGGTGGTTGCGCCCCCATTCCCAGAAAGCCCAGCGCCGCCGCGTCAAGCACCGCAGTGGAAAAGGACAGTGCCGCCTGAACGATGATCGGCGCAAGGCAGTTGGGCAAAACGGTACGAAACATGATCCGAAGGCGCCCGGCCCCGGCCACCCGCGCCGCAGTGACATAATCCTTCGTGCGCTCCGACATCACCGCGGCGCGCGTCAACCGCACGAAATGCGGCTGAAGAACGATGGCAATCGCGATCATCGCATTAATCAGAGACGGTCCGAGGATCGCCACCAGAACCAGCGCCATCAGCAGGCTGGGAAAGGACAAAACGATATCCATCACCCGCATGATAAGCGTGTCCAGCCAGCGCGGGGCGAACCCGGCGATCACGCCGATCGTCACCCCGAAAAACGAAGCCACCCCGACAACAACAACCCCGATGAAAAACGAATACCGCGCCCCGTGCAGAAGACGGGAAAGCATGTCCCGCCCAAGCGGGTCGGTCCCGAGCGGAAACCGCCAGTTCCCCCCCTCGGACCACGCGGGCGGTTGCAGGAGATGCTCGCGAAACTGTTCAGAGGGCGAATAAGGGGCCAGCAACGGCGCAAAGATGGCAATGAACAGGAAAAGCGCAAAAACGAAAAGGCCGATCACCGCGCCACGATTTTCCCTGAAGGAGTTCCAGAAATCGCGCAGCGGCCCCGGCGGTGCGGGCGGCCTATAGGCGGTGGTGTCGGAGGTCGCGTCGCTCATGGCAGTCACCCCTTGCGGATCTTCGGGTTGATCAGGCCGTACAGCACGTCGACCGTCAGGTTTACGACCATCACGATGGTTGCAATCATCAGCAACCCGCCCTGTACCACCTGGTAATCGCGGCGGAAGATCGAATCGACCATCCACTTGCCGATTCCGGGCCAGGAAAAGATGGTTTCCGTCAGGATGGCCCCTGCCAGCAACGTCCCCACGGACAGGCCGATCACGGTAATCACCGGAATCATCGCATTGCGCAGCGCATGCACGCCGTTGATGACAAGCGGCGCCAACCCTTTGGCGCGGGCGGTACGGACGTAATCCTCGCCAAGGACCTCCAGCATGGCCGAGCGCGTCTGCCGCGCAATGATCGCCAGCGGAATCGTCGCCAGAACGATGGTCGGCAGGATCAGATGGCTGATGGCAGAGACAAAGGCCCCCTTCTGCCCGGACATAAGGCTGTCGATCAGCATGAACCCCGTGGGGGTGTCGAAGAAATACAACAGCGAAATCCGGCCCGATACCGGCGTCCACCCCAGCCCGCTGGAAAACACGATGATAAGCAACAGGGCCCACCAGAAGATGGGCATGGAATACCCGACCAGCGCGGTGCTCATCAGGGCCTGGTCGAAAAACTTGCCGCGATTCACCGCCGCGATGACCCCGGCGGGGATCCCCAGGACGACGGCCAGGGTGATCGCACAGATGGCCAGTTCGAGCGTCGCGGGGAAAAGCGCGAAGAATTCATCCAGAACCGGCTTCTTCGTCACGAAGGAGGTTCCCAGGTCGCCCTGAAAAATCCCTCCGATATATTCGAAATACTGTACCCACATCGGCCTGTCGAACCCGAACTGGGCGGCAAGTTCGTTGTAGCGTTCCGGGCTGACGCCGCGTTCCCCGGCCAAAAGCAGGATCGGGTCTCCGGGCAACAGGCGGATGAAGGCGAAGGCGACGATCGTTACCCCGAAAAAGGTCGGGACGAAAGTCAGCAATCTGCGGAGCAAAAAGGAAAACATGGGATCCCTGCCGTTTGCGGTTCGGGAATAGGAAGGCGGGCGGTTATTGAACCGCCCGCCCCCTCAGGTCAAGTTTTTTCAGTTCTCAAGCGAGACACCATAGAAGATATGCCCGCCGAACGGATCGATCTTGTAGTTCCCGACCTCGTTGCGGATCGGCTCGAACACGACCGAATGCGCGATCGTCGCCCAGGGCGCCTGATCCTTGAAGACAACCTGCGCCTCTTCGTAAAGCTTTGTGCGCTCTGCCTTGTCGGAGGTCAGCTTGGCCTTCTGGATCAGGGCATCGAACGTCTCGTTGCACCATTGGGCACGATTGGAGCCTCCGACGGCATCGCAGCCCAGCAGAACGGCCAGGAAGTTGTCCGGATCGCCATTGTCGCCGGTCCAGCCCAACAGGATCGCACCATCGCGGTCGATCTCCTTCGAGCGGCTGAGATACTCCCCCCACTCGTAAGAGACGATGTTGGCCTTGACCCCGACCTTGGCAAAATCCTCCTGGATCAGTTCGGCCATGCGGCGGGCATTGGGGTTGTAGGGCCGCTGAACGGGCATCGCCCAAACGTTCATCTCGAGGCCGCTGACCCCGGCCTCTTCCAGCAGCGCCTTCGCGGCTTCGGGGTCATAGGGATCGTCCTCGACGGCATCGTTGTAAGACCAGATCGTCGGCGGGATCGGGTTTTTGGCCGCCTTGCCCGCGCCCTGAAACACCACATCGATGATCGCCTGCTTGTTGATCGCCATGTTCAGCGCCTTGCGCACACGGGCATCGTCGAACGGGGCCATCTGGGTGTTATAGGCCAGATAGCCGGTGTTCAGGCCTTCCTGGCTCATCAGGTTGACATCCGGGTCGGATTTCATCGCCTCAAGGTCGGCAGGGTTCGGGTAGGGCATCACGTGACACTCCCCCGCCTTCAGCTTCTGGTAGCGGACCGAGGCATCAGGGGTGATCGCGAAAACAAGATTGTCGATTTCCGCCTTGCCGCGCCAGTAATCTTCGTTGGCACGATACCGGATCACGGCGTCCTTCTGGTACCCCACGAAGGTGAACGGCCCGGTGCCCACGGGTTGCTGGTTCAGCAACTCCAGCGTCCCGGCCTCCTCCAGTTGCGCGGCATATTCGGCCGACAGGATCGAGGCGAAGTCCATCGCGATGTTCGCGATGAAGGGTGCCTCGGGGCGGGTCAGGCTGAACTTCACGGTGTAGTCGTCGATCTTCTCGACGCTTTTGACCAGATCGGGCATCGACATGCCGTTGAAATATTCCCACGTCCCGCCGGAGGCGAGGTGGAACGGATGCTCCGGGTCGCGCTGACGTTCGAAGCTGAAGATCACGTCCTCGGCGTTGAAGTCGCGGGTCGGGGTGAAGAAATCGGTCTTCTGAAACTTCACACCCTGGCGCAGGTGGAAGGTGTATTCCATCCCGTCCTCGGAGACATCCCAGCTTTCGGCGAGGCTGGGAATGGTCTGGGTGGTGCCGCGCTCAAACTCCACCAGGCGGTTGTAGACGTTACGCGAAGAGGCATCGAAGCTCGTCCCGGAGGTGTAAAGGGCCGGGTCGAAGCCTTCGGGCGAGCCTTCGGAACAGTAGACGAGCGTACTCGCCGCCACGGAACTGGCGAGAAGCGCCGCACCAGAGGCCAGCGCTGCGGTTTTGAACAACCGGATCATGTGGTTTCTCCCATTTTCACATGCGGATGCCGGCCCAAGGGCGGGCATCAACTGCAACGAACGGTGGCGCGGTTTGTCCGGGGACGCAAGGCCAATCTCATACCACGCAGCACCGGACAAAATCACTCAACACGGCGCCAGCTGCCCCCATCACGGCAAATTCCGAAAACGCAACCGGATACCGACAAGACATTGCCGCGAAGCTGCATCTTGGAATTGTATGTCTTGTTGCGGTCCGGCGCCCAGACCTTGCCTTTACCGTAGGTTCCGTCGCTCATGGGGGCCATGTCCCAGACGATGCGCTTGCCGACATTCCCGGTCTGGATACGTTGCCCCTTGGAATCATACGCCCGCACAAGCGTGCCGCAGAACCTGTCCCCGCAAGGGCGAATCTCCACATGGCCAAAATTTCCGTTATCGTCAGGGCGGGTCTGCCAGGTGCCTTCAACCGGATCGCCCGCCTGTGCCATCCCCGCCAGCCCGAAAGCCAGCGCGGCGGCCAGCGTTATGTGCCGCATTTTCAATCCTCCCTTTTCTTTCAGTCTGGCGCGAGCGCCTGCTTCCGGCAAGCCTGACGTTGGGTGCGTTGCAATCGCGCGCCAAAGCTGCATAACACCCTCGAGCAGACAAGGAGGTCCGGATGATCCTTTACCCCGCCATCGACCTGAAGGACGGCCAGTGCGTTCGCCTGTTGCGGGGCGAAATGGACAAGGCCACCGTCTTCGGCGACGATCCGGCCGCCCAGGCACTGGCTTTCCAGGCGGCGGGGTGCGAATGGCTGCATCTCGTGGATCTCAACGGCGCCTTCGCAGGCCAGCCGGTGAACGGCGCGGCCGTAGAGGCGATACTCTCCGCCACAACCGTCCCCGCCCAACTGGGAGGTGGCATCCGCGACATGGCCACGATCGAGATGTGGCTGTCCAAAGGGCTGGCGCGGGTCATTCTGGGCACTGTGGCCGTGGAAACCCCCGCACTGGTACGCGATGCCGCCCGCGCCTTCCCCGGACAGGTCGCCGTTGGCATCGACGCGCGCAAAGGCCGTGTCGCCACCAAGGGCTGGGCAGAGGAAACCGACGTGCAGGCAAGCGATCTTGCCCGCAGCTTCGAAGATGCGGGCGTCGCCGCGATCATCTACACGGACATCGACCGCGACGGCGCGATGGCCGGCCCCAACATCCCCGCAACGCAGGCCCTGGCGCGGGCGATCTCCATCCCGGTCATCGCCTCGGGGGGGGTGTCCTCCCTCGAAGACCTGATGGCCCTGCGTGACACCGGCGCGATTTCCGGTGCGATCTCGGGACGTGCGCTTTACGATGGCGCCATCGACCTTGCCGCCGCGCTGACGGCGCTGAAAGGGTAAAGTGATGCTGAAGACCCGCGTCATCCCTTGCCTCGACGTCGCCGACGGGCGCGTTGTGAAAGGTGTGAATTTCGTCAACCTCGTGGATGCCGGCGACCCGGTTGAAGCCGCCAAGGCCTATGATGCCGCCGGCGCGGATGAGCTGTGTTTCCTCGACATCCATGCCACCCATGAGAACCGCGCCACGATGTACGATCTCGTCCAGCGCACGGCAGAGCAGTGTTTCATGCCGCTGACCGTCGGCGGCGGGGTGCGCACGGTCGCGGATGTGCGCGCACTGCTGCTGGCGGGCGCGGACAAGGTCAGCTTCAACTCCGCCGCCGTGGCGGACCCGGACGTGGTCCGCCGGGCCGCCGACCAGTTCGGCAGCCAGTGCATCGTGGTCGCGATCGATGCGAAAACCGTAGCTCCCGGCACGTGGGAGATCTTTACCCACGGCGGGCGCAAACCCACCGGCATCGACGCCGTGGATTTCGCCCGCACCGTGGTGGAAAAAGGCGCGGGCGAAATCCTGCTGACCAGCATGGACCGGGACGGAACCCGGGCGGGCTTCAACCTGCCGCTGACCCGTGCGATCTCCGGCGCCGTGACGGTGCCTGTCATCGCCTCGGGGGGGGTGGGCACGCTGGATCACCTTGTCGAAGGCGTCACCCGGGGCGGCGCCAGCGCGGTGCTGGCGGCCTCCATCTTTCATTTCGGCGATTTCACCATCGCGCAGGCCAAGGCCCACATGGCCAGGGCCGGTATCCCCGTGAGGCTGTGACATGACCCCGCTCGAACGGCTTGCCGCCACCATCGAAACCCGCAAGACGGCCGACCCGGACAGTTCATGGACGGCAAGGCTGCTTTCAAAGGGGCCGGAAAAATGTGCCGAAAAATTCGGTGAAGAGGCCGTGGAAGCTATCATAGAGGCCGTCAGGGGCGACCGCGACCGCCTGACCGGCGAAGCCGCGGATGTACTCTACCATCTTCTGGTGATGCTGGCCGCGCGCGACGTAACCCTGGCCGATGTCCTGAAAGAACTGGAACGTCGCGAGGGGACATCGGGCATCGTGGAAAAGGCCGCGCGCAAATGAAAAACGCCCGGACCGAAGCCCGGGCGTGAGTCGCGGAACGAGGGACAGTGAAGACAGGCAGGGAAAGTTCCGGTTTCCATGCCTACGTCCTCTACATGGGGTTGCATTTGCCATTGTCCAATAGCGGTAAAATAGCTGTGATCGAACTAGTCGAAAATATCCTCGACCACGTCGAAAGCCTCTTCCATCAGCCAGCGCAGGCGGCCTTTCCTGGGTTTCCTGCGTACTTTTCTTGCCTTTCGGCTGACAAAATCCGCACGAGCCAGTGTTTTCTGTCTCGGCTCCGGGGCAGTCTTCCTGGGCAACACCTTCATCTGGCGCAACGGCGCCCCACAGGCGGAACAGCTCAGTTCATGCCGGTCCCCGCCGCGCAGTACCAACGCCGCACGGGTGCCACAGTAGCAACAGGTCGCGATTTTGACACCGTCCGGCATGGTCCCCCTCAGGTCGTTACACTTGCATATAGGGCAACCGCCGCCGCATTGGAGACGTTGAGCGACCCGAATGTCCCCATCGCAGGGATTTTCACCAGCTTGTCACAGGTCGCGCGGGTCCGTTCCCGCAGGCCCGGCCCCTCGGCCCCCAGCACCAACCCCACGGGCTGGCCGCGCAATTCGTCCAGCGCCACACCAAGAGGCAGATCGGCCTCCCCGGCAAGGCCCAAAAGCGTATAACCCATCTCGCGCAGCTCTGTCATCGCGCTGGCGAGATTTTGCACCCGCAGATAGGGCTGACGTTCCAGTGCGCCCGAGGCGGTCTTGGCCAGGGCCCCGGTTTCCGGCGCGGAATAGCGGGCGGGCGCGATAACCGCGCGCGCCCCGAAGACCTCTGCCGAACGCAGGACCGCCCCAACGTTATGCGGGTCGCTCACCCGGTCGAGCAGCACAACACGGGGTGCCTCCGTCCCCCCCGGCGCGCAAACATCGCGTACCCTGCCCCAGTCCAGCGGCTTCACCTCCAATGCCGCACCCTGGTGCACCGACCCCGAATCGAGCGGCGCGACAAACCTTCTCGGATCACTGATTTCGGGCCTCACCCCTGACACGGCAATCGCATCGGCCAGCTTGTCGGCGGCATTTTTCGTCACCACCAGCCGCAGCTTGTCCCGCGCCGGGTTGAGCAACGCATCCCGGACCGCATGCAGCCCGAAAAGCCATACGGTCTGCGCCGCGGCGGCCCGGCGGGCGCGTTCCTTATCAACCACCCAGGCGGGTTTTTTCATGATCTTCGCCCTTTCCTCGACAGGGGCGGACCATGCGCCCATGGCGCGAAAGCCGCAAGGGATTTTCCTGTTGACGCCCCTGGCATGGACCAGTATTCACCGCCCCACTTAGGGCGACGTGCTGCAAGGTGCGGCAGCGGACTGTAACTCCGCCGGGGAGACCCATGCCTGGTTCGATTCCAGGGTCGCCCACCAACTCTCCAAATGCATATTGATTTCATTGACCTTTTTCGTGAAATTCCCGCGCTTGGAACGGGGGCGGGATTTGGACGTCATGTTTTCGCATATAGCGACGTGGGTTCGCAATCTTGGTGAAAATCTGATCTTTTCCCGATCGGGAATCATGGACATTCCTGGCAGAGGAGGGACGAGGATGAAGCTCCCCAGTCATCGGGCAACACCCGGCCACGACGTTTTCGCAGACATTGTTTTCCGGGCGGCCTGGCATATCGGGGCGGTGGGGCCGCTATTTGGCCCATGCCTCCATTGCTGTGAGCACCGCATATCGTGATCCACAAGGGCTGAGAGATCCGTGTTCAGGCAAATCCTCCAAAACCCATGTGATGAGCACCTGCGCCAGCCGCGCTTCCCTTCGTGACAGATGACTGCGGGGAAGGCCGGAGATTTCCGTTTGGAATCAAAGGTACGAATTCCTCCGCACCGCCGCCTTTAAAGTTTGGTCATGCCCGACAGACCGGAAACACAGGATCTCACGCCATTTCCCCCACAAAGATCATGGGCCATGAAAGGGGTTCAGCCTTGCCCGCCACGGTTCACGGCGGTACTCCTTGACCAACCGCGCAAGTGATTTCAGCATGCCCAAAACCAAAAACCCATTCAATATTGTCGTTGTGGCCCAATCCGGGCGCCTGCAATATGAAGCGGTCCTGTTCGCCGCATCGTTGCGCGCCAGCGATCCGGAATTCAGCGGCCGGCTGTTCGTGGCCGAACCGCAGCCCGGTCCGAAATGGGACCGCATCCCGCAGATCAACGACAGGGCGGCGCGCGATCTGCTGGAAAACGCGTTCGGAGCCGAGATCATACCTTTCGAATCCCGTGATTTCGGGAAGGACTATCCAAACGGCAACAAGATCGAGGCCCTGGAGGCCTTGCCCAAAGGCGAGCCGTTCGTGTTTTTCGACACCGATACGCTGGTTACCGGCCCGTTAAGTTCCGTGCCCTTCGATTTCGCGCGCCCCGCGGCCTCCATGAAGCGGGAGGGGACATGGCCGGAACTGGAGCTATACGGCCCCGGTTATGGCGAAACCTGGAAATCGCTCTACGACAAGTTCGGGCTGGATTACCAAAGTTCGCTCGACCCGAATCAACCCGATGAATACTGGCAGAAATATCTGTATTTCAACGCCGGATGGTTCTTTTACAAATGCCCCCACGCATTCGGGGCCCGCTTTCGTCAATACGCAACCCAGATTCGTGACAATCCTCCCGCACCGCTGGTGTGCCAGCAACTTTACCCGTGGCTGGATCAGATCGCGCTGCCACTGGTTATCCATGGACTGGGCGGTGGGCGTCCGGGGCCGGAGCTGGGCGGGCTGGACGGGAACATCACCTGCCACTGGCGCACCATGCCGCTGTTTTTCGCACGCGAGAGCGATCTTGCCGTCGACGTTCTGATGAACATCACCGCCCCCAACAAGGTCAAGAAGGTCATCAAATCCTACGAGCCCTTCAAGCGGTTCATCTATCAGGGCAAAGGCCAGAAGGCGCGGGCCCTGTTCGACCGCAACAACCTGCCCCGGCGTGAGCAGATGATCCGCAATCAACTCAAGCGCCACAAGCTGTGGATGCGGTAGGGACGGTTTTCCGCTCCACTCGCCCGCGGCGAAACAAAGCCCCGCTTTGGCGTCACCGGCGCCGCCGCTTTCCTTTCCCGTACGCCCCTTGTTGAGAAGCGCCAGCCCTTGCCCTAACCATAAATCGAGAGAAAGGGAGTTCTTGAGATGAGTGACAACCCCGCCTTCGGGTTCGATACCCTGCAAATCCACGCCGGTGCCGCACCAGACCCGGCCACGGGTGCACGCCAGACACCCATTTACCAGACCACGGCCTACGTGTTCCGCGATGCGGATCATGCCGCGGCGCTCTTCAACCTCCAGGAGGTAGGCTACATCTATTCCCGCCTGACCAATCCGACGGTTGCCGTGCTTCAGGAACGCATGGCGGCGCTGGAAGGGGGGGCCGGGGCAGTCTGCTGTTCCTCCGGGCATGCGGCACAGATTATGGCGCTTTTCCCGCTGATGGGACCGGGGCGCAACATCGTCGCCTCGACCCGGCTTTATGGGGGCACGATTACCCAGTTCAGCCAAACGATCAAACGCTTCGGCTGGTCGGCGAAATTCATCGATTTCGACGACCCCGATGCAATCAAGGCAGCCATCGACGATGACACACGCGCGATCTTCTGCGAATCGGTTGCCAACCCGGGCGGTTACATCACCGATCTGGATGCCATTGCCGCCATCGCCAACGACGCCGGACTGCCCCTGATCGTGGACAATACCTCGGCCACGCCCTACCTCTGCCGCCCGATCGAACATGGCGCGACACTGGTTGTCCATTCGATGACCAAATACCTCACCGGCAACGGGACGGTAATGGGGGGCGTCATCGTGGATTCGGGCAAATTCGACTGGTCCGCCAGTGACAAGTTCCCCGCCCTCTCACAACCCGAGCCGGCCTATCACGGGCTGAGCTTTCACAAGACCTTCGGGCCGATGGCATTTACTTTCCATGGCATCGCCATCGGCCTGCGCGACCTTGGCATGACGCTGAACCCCCAGGCGGCTCACTACACATTGATGGGGATCGAAACGCTCAGCCTGCGCATGTCCCGCCATGTCGAGAACGCCACCAAGGTCGCCAAGTGGCTCGAAACCCACCCGGCGGTGGACAAGGTCACCTATGCGGGGCTCGAAAACTCTCCCTACCGGGAGCGCATGTCACGCATCTGCCCCAAAGGCGCGGGCAGCCTGTTCACCTTTGCGCTGAAAGGCGGCTATGACGCCTGCGTGAAATTCGTCGACGCGGTGAAGCTTTTCAGCCATGTCGCAAATCTCGGCGATACACGCTCCCTGGTGATACACTCCGCCTCCACCACCCATCGACAGCTGAGCCCGGATCAGCAAGAGGCCGCCGGGGCCGCTCCGAACGTGGTACGGGTTTCGATCGGGACAGAGGATCCCAACGATCTGATCGCGGATCTCGAACAGGCGCTGACCGCGGCGTCGGCCTGATCCATGCCGCCGCCGGGTCATCCCCGGCGGCGGTTCAGTTCGGGATGCGCAGACGAACAGTGCGCCCGCCCTTGACGTATTGGATCTCTGACGAGGAAATCGCCGCGACCCGGCCCCCGTCTACCCGGTCGCCAACACCCACTTTCTTGTAGCGCCCGTTGGGCAGACGCAGCAGCGCCCGCCGGTTTGCCGCCGGTCCATACACCCCGATCAGGTTCAGTTGCCGCAAGTTGATGCGGTTTGCATCGGTTGCTTCCTGTGAAACAGATTTGTTCGTAGGCACTGCGGGCACAACGGCCACCGCCCGCGGAACCGCCGGAGCGGCCTTGAGCGGAAGGCGTTCTGGCCGCGCCCGCGGGCGTAGCGACGCGGACAAGGCCGGCACCGACACAGACGGCAATGTTTCGACAGCCTCGGCAGCTGCTGCGCCGGGGACCATATCCGGGATCGCTCCGGTACGGCTTTGCACCGGGCGCGGGCGGGGCCTCAGGCCGGCCGGACCCGCCACCTGAACGGGGACCGCATCGGACGGGGGAGACACCTGCGCATCTCCGCTCCTGTCGGCAAGATCATCACGCTCCGGGCGCGGCTTTGGGGTCAGAGCAGGGCTGTCCGGCGCGGGTGCATCCGCCCCCCTTTCAGCGGCCTCTTTCAGGGCTTCGCCCGGACGGACGGGGCGGGCCCGCGGACGACGGAAACCGCCATCAGACTGCGCGATTGCCACGACCTGCGGCGCCGGGCGCAGCCCTGACGCGGCATGCTGCGGCCAAGAGGAAGCAGCCACCGCTTCTGCGGCAATTCCCGGTCTCCGGGCCGCACGCAGGTCTGCGATGGGCAGCACCGGAATCAGATCATCCTGCGCCGGCGACGCAGACCGGATCTGATCCACGGGCACAGACAATTCCACGCTTGCCTTCACGACGGGGAAAAAGCCAGGCAGGTCCGGAGTGTCGGCCCCCGCCAAGGCGCGGGGGGCGGGTTCCCCGGACTCGACCGCGCCCCTGTCGTCCTGCGCCTGTTCCTGTGCGGGAGGTTCCGAATCCTCTTGGGATCCATGCCCGATCAGCGCCACGACAAGCCCGAACAGCAGCAAGGCAAGCACCAGTATCCCGGCTCCGGTCAGGTCGATCTCCTCCTCGAGATCCTGCACCTTGTCACTGCGCCAAAGCTGCCTGACACGGGTGATCCCTGTGGAAAACGTTTCCGGCAATGAACGTTTCCGCTGCATCCGTTCCTCACCCTGCCTGTGCTCCGAAGCCTGCTTTGGCATAGCCGCCTCCGCCGCCCCGGCCAAGTCCGTTTGCGAAGGGGGCAGGTGGGACGGGACAGGGCGATCGCTTTCGGGAAAAAGCGGGCGCCCCACCGCGCAAAGCCCGAACCACGGCGTACCGGGAAACCCGGCACGATCCGAAGCCCCGACAAAGCACGCGGGCAAGACCCCATGCTGGCGGGCAAAGTTTTCCGCCTTTTCCAGATCCTTTTTACAAACGGCCACCACCGCCGTTCCCTCACCCGTGCCACGGTGATCCGTTACGACATCTTCCACCGGAACCGGGAGACGCCCATCCAGCGCGCTCAGGACGGCTTCTTTCTGTGCGGGCAGGCTGCCAGATACGGGCGGCAGGGTTTCGCGGAACAGACATTCCTCGGGTAAAACCAGGCGCGTCAAGCCAGGGCTTTGCACCTGCGCAAGAAATTCGCGCATCCGCTCCGAGGTGGTGGGATCGTCGACCGGGATTCGCCCCAGGCACGCCCACTCCTCCGCCTGCCAATGCCAGACGGCGACATCCTCCGGCGTGAATACCAAGGCAAGATCAGACCGCATGACCCCAGTCTACTGCAAAGATGCTGGCTCCGCCGGGGCGAAGCCTCTAGGCTGCAAACTACAGCAGTTTTTTGCCGAAAGCACCCTTGGAACCGAGGTCCGTCATGCGACTTGTCTCCCTTTTTGTTCTGTTTTTTCTGATTTCCCCAATGGCATGGGCTGAAAATGCCCGGCTGACGGTCTCTGCCAGTGCCTCGGTGGAAACCGCGCCCGACATCGCGCGGGTGACATTGGGCACCATCCATCGTGCCGGGAACGCCGCCGATGCGATGGCGAAGGTCTCTGCCGACGCGGAGGCGATCATTGCGCAGCTCACCGGGGCGGGCGTGGACTCTGCGGATGTACAGACCGGCTCCCTGACCTTGGGCCCGGCCTGGGATCATCGTGAAACGCCCCCCCGCCAGACAGGATTCGAGGCAGGCACCACCCTGATCCTGAGCGTGCGGGACCTGCCCCGGCTGGGGGCATTGCTCGATACGCTGATAGATTCGGGGGCAAACCGACTGGACGGGGTGCAATTCGACATCGCCGATCCTGCCCCGCTTCTGGATACGGCCCGACGCAACGCGGTGGTCAAGGCGCGTCACAAGGCGGAAGTCCTCGCCGAGGCCGCGGGCCAGCGCCTCGGCCCGCTGATTTCGATCACCGAAACCCGCCACGCTCTTCCCCGTCCGGTCATGATGGATGCAGCCCGCGGGTCTTCGATCCCCATCGCTCCGGGCGAAATCAGCCTGTCGGCGGAGGTCACCCTTGTCTATGCGCTACAACCGGACATGTGACGGGACCCTTTGCAGGTTTCCCTGCATGTCGCATTGGAGAGAGCTTCAGGTCTTTCTAGTCTCAAAGGCAACCAGGCCCGCCCGGCCCACAGATCCGAGAGGACTCGATGGAGAGTTTCCTGCTACAGGCCACGATCTACCTTGGTGCGGCAGTAATCGCCGTACCGCTTGCCGCACGGCTGGGCCTGGGGTCGGTGCTGGGATATCTGGTGGCCGGTATCGTGATCGGCCCGATGCTGGGGCTGGTCGGCAACGAGATGGCCGACCTTCAGCATTTCGCCGAGTTCGGTGTCGTGATGATGCTGTTTCTCATCGGGCTGGAACTGGAACCCCGCGCATTGTGGGACATGCGCCATCGGTTGCTGGGGCTGGGAGGGTTGCAGATCGTCCTGACCACCGGCGCGGTGATGGGCGGGGGCGTGCTGCTGGACCTGCCGCCCCTGACCGCACTGGCCGTGGGCATGACGCTGGCGCTGTCTTCGACCGCCATCGTTCTTCAAACCCTTTCCGAAAAGGGGCTGATGCACACCGGCGGCGGGCGGGCGACCTTTTCCGTGCTTCTGACGCAGGATATTGCCGTTATCCCGATGCTGGCAATCCTGCCGCTTTTGGCGGTCTCTGGGGGGGCTTTCCACACAGGGGATACCCATGAGTCGGGATTGACCTCGCTGGTGGACGGGCTGCCCGCCGTCGGCGTGACGCTGGTCACGCTGACGGCCGTGGCATCGGTCGTGGCAGCGGGACACTACCTGACCCGGCCACTGTTTCGCTTCATTCACGCCACGCGACTGCGCGAAATGTATACCGCCGTCGCGCTGCTGATCGTGGTCGGGATCGCCATCGTGATGATCATGGTGGGCCTGTCGCCCGCACTTGGCACATTCCTGGCAGGGGTGGTTCTGGCCAACTCCGAATTTCGGCATGAATTGGAAAGCGATATCCAGCCGTTCAAAGGCATGCTGTTAGGCCTGTTCTTCATCACCGTCGGCGCCGGCATCAACTTCGGCGTCTTCCTGTCCGACCCGGTACGGCTTATGGGGCTGACGCTGGCACTGATCGTCATCAAGGGAATTTTGCTGTTCGTTCTGGGCACCGTCTTCCGCCTGCGCGGGCGGGACCGATGGCTGTTCACCCTGGGCCTGGCCCAGGCGGGAGAATTCGGATTCGTCCTTGTCAGCTTCGGTTCCCAGCAGGGTGTGATGGACAGTACCCTGTCACAACAGCTTTTGCTGGTCATCGCGCTCTCGATGCTGATCACGCCACTGCTTTTCATCCTCTACGAAGTGCTTTCGAAACGAATCGTCAGCGGCAGCGGCGAGACCCGCGAACCCGACATGATCGACGAACAGAACGCGATCATCATTGCCGGGATCGGACGCTTCGGGCAGGTCGTAAACCGGATGCTGCAAGTTGCAGGCTTTCGTGCCACGGTCCTCGACCACGATCTTGCCACCATCGAACTGATGCGGAAATTCGGGTTCAAGGCATTCTTCGGCGACCCCACCCGCCCCGAACTTCTGCACGCGGCGGGTCTTGGCAGCGCGAAGGTGCTGGTCGCCGCTTTGGGCAGCAAGGAGGCCACGACCCATCTCGTGACCTATGCCCGGCGCGAGCGCCCGGACCTGCACATCGTGGCGCGCGCCCATGACCGGGTTCACGTCTATGAACTGTATCGCGCGGGGGCCAACGACATTGTCCGTGAAATGTTTGACAGCAGCCTGCGCGCCGCCCGCTACGTTCTGGAAAACATGGGGCTGAGCGAGTTCGAAGCGAACGAGACCGAAACCGCCTATTATCACCATGATCGCAAGACACTGCGCGAGCTGGCCGATCTGTGGAACCCGGACCTGCCACTGGAAAAGAACGATGCCTATGTCCGGCGGGCGCAGGAACTGAACACCGAACTTGAAACCGCGCTCGTCAGCAGCCGCTCGGAACAACACCAAAGCGGGGATGAATCCTCGGCCAATAGAGATCCGGGATAAAAAAGACCGCGGCGTGCGTCGCCGCGGCCTTCGGATCACGGGGAAGAAAGGTCAGGCCGCGCGGGAAATCAGAACCTCGCCGACCTGCTTCTGCGCACCGGCCTCGTCCACGCCGCTGACGGCAGCGACTTCCCGGGTCAGCCGCTCCAGCGCCGCCTCATAAAGCTGGCGCTCGGAGTAGCTTTGCTCACGCTGATCGTCGGTGCGATGCAGGTCGCGCACGACCTCGGCAATCGAAATCAAGTCGCCGGAGTTGATCTTCTGCTCATATTCCTGCGCCCTGCGCGACCACATTGCGCGTTTGACCTTGGCCTTCCCCTTGAGCGTCTCCATCGCTTTCGAAACGACATCCGGCGAAGACAAGGACCGCATGCCCACTTCCGTCGCCTTGTTGGTCGGGACACGCAGGGTCATCTTGTCTTTCTCGAAAGAGATCACGAAAAGTTCCAGAGGGATACCGGCGATCTCCTGTTCCTCTATCGAAACGATCTTGCCAACACCATGGGCGGGATACACAACGTAATCATCCGGGCGAAACTCGGCTTTCTTGATTTTGGTCATCTAGTCTTCCTCGCAAAGACCCTTCAGAATTCTGCGACACTCCCCGCGTCCGGAAAGGGGCACCTCCGGCGAACACAGAAGATTCTGGCGCGAAAAAACCACAACGCAGGTACGTAATCTGCGCGTGGCATCGGTATGGGTCGGCCATATACGAAGAAAATATAACAGATTTTTTCCCGAAGTGGAAGAACCCCTGCACGAAAGCGCGCTCAACATATTGACCGCTTTGGGAAAAACGATCCGCGCCGCTCCCGCGGAACGTCACGGCAAGGCGAATCAGGTTCAGCCACCCTCGCCCGGCGCCTCGGAAAAATACTTGTCCCGTTTTCCGGTTTCTCCGTCACGATCCTGCGCTTCGGGCAACGGATCCTTGCGGGTCACGATAACCGGCCAGATCTCGGCATATTTGCGGTTGAACTCCACCCAGGCATCCATATCCGGCTCCGTATCGGGGCGGATGGCATCTGCGGGGCATTCGGGTTCGCACACGCCGCAGTCGATACACTCATCGGGGTGAATGACCAGCATGTTCTCGCCCTCATAGAAGCAATCGACCGGGCAGACCTCGACGCAGTCGGTGTATTTGCAGGCAATACAGTTGTCGGTGACGACATAGGTCATGTGCAGACTCTCTCTTCTCGGATTGCAGGTGTTGCTAGAACAGCCGGGCCGATCATTCAAGCCGGGCTTTTCCGGTTTGCTCCATCCTGCGTCGATCTTTCTTTGTCGGGCGCCCTCCTCCATCGTAGCGCGGCACGGAAGGCGATGTCTCTTGAGCCGTGGTCAGATCTTCGTAAAGCATCCTGGCCTCGGGGGACGGACCACGCCGCTCCCCCAAGGCCAAAACGCGTACGACACGTATCACCCGACCTTGGGGAAAGGTCAACGTATCCCCCACCCCCACACGATGTGCGGGCTTGTCCGTTCTGACGGAATTGACGCGCATGTGACCCCGGGAAACGGCCTTGGCCGACAGGCTGCGGCTCTTGAAAAAACGAGCCTGCCACAGCCATTTGTCCAACCGCACCCGGACGTCCAAGCCTTACCCTTTTTTACGCAACCCCATCAGGGCCGCAGCAAAAGGATTATCCGGGTCGATCGGCTTTTCCCGGCGCGGAGGGCGTGCCTCGAAGGTCTTGGCCTTGTCCCGCGAAGGAGGTCTTTTCCCCTGCGGCTTGGGTTTGCCCTTGCGGCCCTTGCCGTCATCGCGCGGACGCTGGCCTCCTCCCCGGCGACGGGGCGCCCAGGTGAAGGTATAGAAGACCTCGTCCTGCACTTCGGCCGGGTCGGCGACTTCGGCGGGCACGGCCGTCTCGGTCGCGGCCTCCGCCGGCGTTTCGCCGGGCACGGACGGCAAGGGCGTTTGGGTCTCCGTTTCGCCCGCCACGTCTCCGGCGGGGGGATCCGGCACGACGCACGGCTTGGGGCGCTCCCCCCGCTCGGCCTTGTAGCCAAGCCCCTGCATCAGGTCGGCGAACTGTTCCAGTGTCATGCCGGTGATCGACAGCATGTCGGGCTTAGCCTCAAACCCAGCCCGGCTGTCTTCCGCACGCAGCAGATCGGCCAGGCGTTCCAGCATGTCGATACGGATAGCCCGCGCGCCCGCTTCACGATACCCGGACAAGGTCACGCATCCCTCGGGCACCCCTTCGATCATGGGAATGGTCACAAGACCCGCCGGTGGCGCTTCGGGAAATTCCTGGAGATCTTTTGAAAGCGACCAGAGCACCAGCCGCAGCCGGGTCGGCGCCGGTTTAAGCAAAAGCGGCATGAAAACCGTGAACTGCCCAAAGCGGATACCATGCTTGCGCAGGGCGCCACGGGCATCCTGGTCCAGCTCCTTTACCTCGGCGGCGACGCGATCGCGCGGAATGATCCCGAAATTTTCCACCATGCGGAAGGCAAAGCCGCGGGCGAGGCCGGTCAGAGTCTCGTCCTTCTGAAGACCGACAAGCGGCTCAAACAGGGTCGCGACACGGCGATCCATGAAGTGCTGCAACCGGCGCTGTACCTTTTCGGCCACGTCCGCCCCGGCCTCTTCATCAACGAAGGCCTTGACAACGGGCCGAAGCGGATCCGCCCCGGCAGTCAGTTTGCCAACGGCATTCTCGCCCCACATGAGGCCACCCTGCTCGGTGAAATCCAGTTCCGTGTCGGGGGCGTTGTAGAACCTGTCCGCGCGCAGGTGAAACTCCGGCGCAAGCGCGGCGATACTGGCCTGTCGCAGGGTCTTGGCCTCCTCGGCGCCGGCGCTGGCATCCTGGCGGAAGCGGAACCCCTCCAGACGGCCGACGAATTGTCCTTCGACCGTCACTTCACCCTTGTCGTTCACCTCGGCCACAAGGCCCTCCTTCTGTTTCAACCTGCGCAACAGAACCGAAGTGCGCCGGTCAACAAATCGTTTTGTCAGCGCCGCGTGCAACGCATCGGACAAGCGGTCTTCTACCGCGCGGGTCTCGCCGCGCCAATGAGATTCATCGCCAACCCAACCCGTGCGCTGTGCGACATATGTCCAGGTCCGGATATAGGCCAAACGTTTCGACAGTATGTCAATGTCGCCATCTGTCCGGTCGATCCGGTGCACCTGCCGGGCCAGCCAGTCGTCGGGCACCTGGCCCGGCCCGCTGAGAAAGCCGAAGATCCGCGCCAAAAGCCCCGCGTGCTCTGCCGCGGAAACCCCGCGGAAATCCGGGATTCGACAAACATCCCAAAGCATTTGCACCGCACGCGGCCCCGTCACGCATGCGCGGATCTCCGCCATCGCGGCAAGAGATTTGAGTGCGGTCAGGTCATCGGCTTCACGCACGCGGGTCAGCCATTCGCCCTCCGCCGGTGCCTCCAGCGTGGCAATCAGCCGCTCAGGGCTGGCAAAATCCAGCCGCGCATTCCGCCATTGCAGCCGACTCAGGGGGGCGAAGCGATGGGTCATGATGGCCTCCGCCAGGCTGTCCTCCATCGGCGGGGCCGCGCCGGTGACACCAAAGCTGCCCGGCGCGGTATGTCGTCCGGCACGACCGGCAATCTGCCCTATCTCATGCGGAAACAGGGGGCGCATGCGGCGACCGTCGAATTTGGTCAGCGACGAGAACGCGACATGCCGGATATCGAGGTTCAGCCCCATCCCGATGGCATCGGTGGCGACGAGGTAATCGACATCCCCGTTCTGGTACAATGCCACTTGCGCATTCCGCGTCCGCGGGCTCAGCGCGCCCATCACAACCGCACAGCCACCCTTTTGCCGGCGGATGAGTTCCGCCATGGCGTAGACGCCATCGCCCGAAAACCCCACGACAGCCGAGCGTGCCGGCATCCGGCTGATTTTCTTCGACCCGCCATAGACGAGTTCCGAGAATCTTTCCCGCCGCACGAACACCACACCCGGAACCAGCGCGGCGATGGCCGCGCGCATGGTATCGGCACCTAGAAACAAGGTCTCGTGCCGGCCGCGGGCATTGAGAAGCCTGTCGGTAAAGACATGGCCGCGCTCCGGATCGCCGCAAAGCTGAATCTCATCCACGGCCAGAAAATCCGCCCCTGTGCCGACAGGCATCGCCTCAACGGTGCAAACCCAGTACTGCGTACGGGGCGGCACGATGCGTTCCTCTCCGGTCACCAGCGCCACCACCGATGGCCCGCGCAGGCGGACGATCTTGTCATAAACCTCCCGCGCCAGCAGCCGCAGTGGCAAACCGATCACACCGGTACGACAGGCCAGCATCCGGTCGATCGCGTAATGGGTCTTGCCGGTGTTGGTCGGCCCCAGGACCGCGGCGATCCGCCCGTTCCGTTGCATTTCCGCCCCTCGCCCGCGTCCTCAAAGCGGCAGGCCGGAAAGCTCTCTTTCCAGCCGCGCCACGGCGGCTTCTAGATCAGGATCGTGGGGATGTATAGCACGCGCGGCGCGAAACACCTCCAGCGCACGGGCGGTCTGGCCCGTTTCCTCCAGAATCGCCGCAAGCCCGGACAGCGCCCCGAAATGCCGGGGGTTGAGCGTCAGGCTTCGGTGCAGGTCGGCCATCGCCGGGCCGTAATACCCGGCCCGATACCAGGCCAGCGCACGGGCGTTGAAACCCTCGGCGAAATCCGGGGCATGGTCTGTCAGGGCGCTCAAATGCGCCAGCGCGGCCTGGGTGTCGCCCGCTTCCAGCGCGCTTCGGCCCCGGGTCAGCAACAGATCCATCGCCGGGGACCCGGACGCCCTCCAGCGGTCGCGAATCCGGGCCTCGACCTGCCGCCAGTTGGGAAGGTCCGGACGGGCGAGTTCCTCCATCAGTTCTTCAAGCGGAACCGCACCCGCCGGTCCGCCCAGCCCCGACGCCAGCACTGCCGCAAGGGCACGATTGAGATGACTCGCCCAAATCCTCATAACACACGTATAGTAACCCGGAATCGGGCAAAGTCTAAACCCCAGGAAGGAGCGCCCATGAGCGAGGTAATCGAGAAGGCCGTCGAGGCCCTGAACGCAAAGATGGAAGGTGGGTTCGACGGTCTCGCCAAGTTCGTCATCAGCGGCGAAGGCGCCGTGATCATTGATGAAAACGGGGCCCGTGCAGCGACCGGGGACGACCCGGCCGATGTGACCCTGACCGCCGACACGGACACGTTCCGCGGCATGCTGGACGGCGACGTGAACCCGACTTCGGCCTTCATGACCGGCAAGCTCTCGGTCGATGGCGACATGGGGCTGGCAATGAAGCTGGGCGCGGCGCTGGGATGAATGGAGCCCGCGCCGCTTCATAGCCTGGCCAACGGCCCCGAAAGCGGCGCGGCCTTCTGGTTGCGGGCCCAAGACGACGTACGCCTGCGCATGGCGTACTGGCCCGGCGGCGCAAAAGGTACGGTACTGCTGTTTCCCGGCCGCACCGAATATATTGAAAAATACGGACCCGCCGCGCTGGAGCTTGGCGCGCGCGGGTTTTCCACCGTCACCCTCGACTGGCGCGGGCAGGGTCTGGCGGACCGATTGTTGCCGAACGGGACGGTCGGCCATGTCGAGAGCTTTGCAGATTATCAGCGCGACGTCACCGCCCTGATGGACGCGGTGGCGGATCTCGGCATCGGCCAGCCCCTGTTTCTGCTGGCCCACTCGATGGGCGGGGCGATCGGGCTGCGGGCCCTCACGACCGGGCTGCCTGTTCGGGCCGCGACCTTCAGCGCGCCGATGTGGGACATCCGCTTCCCACCCTTCCTGTGGCCAGTCGCATGGGGGTTGAGCGCAGGCAGCCGGGCGCTGGGACTTGGCGCACGCTTTGCGCCCGGCACGGCGGGGGAAAGCTATGTCACGGACATTGCCTTCGATGACAACGCCCTCACCAACGACCCGGATATGTATGCGTGGCTGCGCAGCCATATCCGCGACTGCCCGGAGCTGGCCCTGGCCGGGCCCAGCCTCGGCTGGCTGCACGAGGCCCTGCGCGAGGGGCGGGCGCTGTCCCGCCTGCCCTCTCCAGGTCTGCCCGCGCTGACGTTTCTTGGCGGCGCGGAAACCATTGTCAGCCCTGGCGCAATCCGCAACCGCATGCGCCGCTGGCCCGGCGGGCGGCTCCATTTCCTGCCCGGCGTCAAGCACGAGCCGATGATGGACACGCCCGCCACCCGTGCGACGGTGTTCGACGAAACGGCCGCCCTGTTCGGCGCCCAGACCTGACCCCGGAACACGCCTTGCGGCGCTGCCGCCCTGCCCCATATTTGTGGGGAACAGTAAAAAGAGGTTTCCCATGCGTTTCACCCCCCCGATGCCCGTCTTCGATGCCAACGCCGGTTCCGGGGGGCTGGGCGATTTGCCCGAATGGGATCTGAGCGATCTTTACACCGCCCCCGATGCCCCCGAACTGACCCGCGACATGGCATGGCTGGAAACCGCCTGCGCCAGCTTCGCAGCCGATTACGAGGGCAAGCTGAAAACCCTCGACGCGGCGGCAATGCTGGACTGCGTGCATCGCTACGAACGGATCGACGTGGTTGCCGGGCGCATCATGTCCTTCGCGGGGCTGCGCTACTACCAGAACACCACCGACGCCGGGCGCGCCAAGTTCCTCTCCGACTGCCAGGACAAGATTACCGCCCATACCACGCCGCTGGTGTTCTTCAGTCTCGAAATCAACCGCCTGCCCGACGATCACTTGACCGCGCTGTTCACCGCCAGCACGGAGCTGGCGCGTTACAGACCGGTCTTCGAGCGCATGCGCGCCATGCGCCCCTATCAGCTTTCGGACGAACTGGAGAAATTCCTGCACGATCAATCGGTCGTCGGCGCCTCGGCGTGGAACAAGCTGTTCGACGAAACCATCGCGGGGCTGAGTTTCGATGTGCACGGGGAGGATCTGAACCTCGAAGGCACGCTGAACCTGCTGACCGACCATGACCGCGCGCATCGGGAAACCGCCGCCCGTGAACTGGCCCGCGTCTTCGGTGAAAACGTCAAGACCTTCGCCCGCGTTCACAACACGCTGGCCAAGGAGAAGGAAATCGAAGACCGCTGGCGTGGCATGCCAACCCCGCAAACGAGCCGCCATCTGTCCAACCACGTGGAGCCCGAAGTCGTCGAAGCCCTGCGCAACGCCGTGGTCGCCGCCTATCCCCGCCTGTCCCACCGCTACTACGCGCTGAAAGCCCGCTGGCTGGGGCTGGACAAACTGGAAATCTGGGATCGCAACGCCCCCCTGCCCATCGAACCCGCGAAAACCGTGGATTGGGATGGCGCGAAACAGACCGTTCTGGAGGCTTATGCCGGGTTTTCCCCCCGAATGGCCGAAATTGCCGCACCATTCTTCGACAAGGGCTGGATCGATGCCGCTGTAAAGCCCGGCAAAGCCCCTGGCGCCTTCGCCCACCCCACGGTCACCGAAGTACACCCCTACGTGATGCTCAACTACCTGGGCAAGCCGCGGGACGTGATGACCCTGGCCCATGAACTGGGCCATGGTGTACACCAGGTTCTGGCCGCCGGTCAGGGGGAACTGCTTTCCTCCACGCCGCTGACGCTGGCTGAAACCGCCAGCGTATTCGGCGAGATGCTGACCTTCCGAAAGCTGCTGGACGGTGCACGCACCCCGCAGGAGCGCAAGACCCTGCTGGCCGGCAAGGTGGAGGACATGATCAACACCGTCGTTCGACAGATCGCCTTTTACGACTTCGAGTGTAAACTGCACGAGGCCCGGCGCGGCGGAGAACTCACCCCCGAGAACATCAACGCCCTGTGGATGAGCGTGCAGGCCGAAAGCCTTGGCCCGGTCTTCAACTTCATGGACGGGTACGAAACATTCTGGGCCTACATTCCGCACTTCGTGCACTCACCCTTCTACGTTTATGCTTATGCTTTCGGCGATGGGTTGGTGAACGCGCTTTACGCCGTTTACCGGGAACAGGGCGAAGGTTTTCAGGACAAGTATTTCGAGATGCTCCGGGCGGGGGGATCAAAGCACCACAAGGCGCTTCTGGAACCCTTCGGCCTTGATGCCAGCGACCCGGCCTTCTGGGACAAGGGGCTGGGCATGATTGCCTCGATGATAGACGAGCTTGAAGCCCTGGAAAGCTGAAACAGGCCTGCTGCCCCGCAAGGGGCAGCAGCGCGGTCCTGCTATTTCCACTCACTCCAGGGGAAAGGCTTTTCCTCACCGGAGACGGCCTGGAAACGGGCATTCATGGCCATCCAGTTCCCAAGTTTTTCGCCGAAATCGGCGATGTTCTCGTTGTGCTTGCGCGTAAACAGCATCCACGCGAACTGCAACACGGCCGTAATGACCAGCAGCGTCTGGGCCACGGAGAACAGGATCAACAGGACAAGCATCCAAAGCCCCCGGAACCAGACTGCCTTGCGCGGGTCCCGGCCCTCGGCAGACTGGGGTTGCGGAGTGGGTTGAGATTGGTCGTTGGTTACGTCGGACATCTTGCACCTCTCTGGCAAAGCCGGACATTCCGGCCTGGCTATGCTACCTCAGATGGAAGTCGGAGCGCACGGATACAACCCTTCGGGTCCATGTGTCACGCCTGCGGGAAAGGTCTGCATTATCCGGCCAAAAGCCCGCGCTCACGCGCGATGTCCTTCATCCGCTTTTGCAACTTTTCAAAGGCGCGCACCTCGATCTGGCGGATTCGTTCCCGGCTGACGTCATAGACGCCGGACAGGTCTTCCAATGTCACCGGATTTTCCTTCAGGCGGCGCTGCATCAGAATGTCCTTCTCACGATCGTTGAGCACATCCATCGCCTCCATCAGCATCTCGCGGCGGTTTTGCAACTCGTCCTGCTCGGCATAGGCGCGGGCCGGGTCGGCGGTTTCGTCCTCCAGCCAGTCCTGCCACTGGGCGGCACTGTCGTCGTCGCTGCCGATCGTGGCGTTGAGCGACGCATCCCCCCCGCTGAGCCGGCGGTTCATGGCGATGACCTCATCCTCGGAGACGTTCAGATCATGGGCGATCCGGCGCACGTTTTCCGGGCGCAGGTCGCCATCCTCCAATGCACCGATCCGGGCCTTGGCCTTGCGCAGATTGAAGAACAGCTTCTTTTGCGCGCTGGTGGTGCCCAGTTTCACAAGGCTCCAGGACCGCAGGATATATTCCTGGATGCTGGCGCGAATCCACCACATCGCGTAGGTCGCAAGGCGAAAGCCTTTTTCCGGGTCGAACCGCTTGACCGCCTGCATCAGGCCGACATTGGCCTCGGAGATAACCTCCCCCTGGGGCAGGCCATAGCCGCGATAGCCCATGGCAATTTTCGCCGCCAGCCGCAGATGCGACGTGACCAGGCGGTGCGCCGCCTCGGTATCCTGATGATCCACCCACCGCTTGGCCAGCATGTATTCTTCCTCCGGCTCCAGAAGCGGGAATTTGCGAATCTCCTGCAAGTACCGATTGAGACCCTGTTCCGGAGACGGGGCGGGAAGATTGGCGTAGCTGTTCATAAACGTTCCGATATGCTCCACTGTTTTGGTCAGAATATATGTCCAATCCGACCCGTTTCAAGTCGCATGATTCGACGGTTAAACGGCAGGTATGAAAACTTCCGTCGAATTTCCCGAATTGTGAAGGGGTCCCAACAAATCGGGCCATGGGCCGGGCTGGGACCTGGGGGCAGAACATGACAGCGCGCGCGCCTTCTTCAATGACCTCACGCGATCGATCCGCACCACAGCCAGAATCCGCAAACAGATGCCGCAGGTGCCCCCCATCCATCGCGACACAGACAGCGCCCTGCTGTGACGCAGGGTCTTCCACCTGCTTTCACGGTCCCACCAGGACCGGGCGCCGGCATCGGCACCGATCCTGCCCGGCTTTTCCGGCGGATTGGGCAATGGGTCACTCATCCCGCTCGCTCCACCCGGGCGAACAGGCGCAGGGCGTGGCCGGGATCTCGGGCCACCGGTGGCATTGCCGGATCATAGGCGGCCCGGATCACGGCAGCGATATCGGGACGCAAGACGACCGTTCCATCGGCAAGACGGCCAAGGGCGCTGGTCCCGGAAAAAGCCGTCTCGGACCATAGCAGAACCACCTGAACCGCCTGCGCCAAGGCGATTTCCTCCGCCGGCAAGGCAGCCAGCGCGGCATCCATGCGAATGAACACAAAAGCCGCCTTGATCGCACCGGCCTCATCGAAGCGGAAAAACCGGTACTGTGTCGCCCCCACTTCGCGCAACCGCGCGACCCGTGAAACGAGATCCGGCACGAGATGATCCATGTTCGGAACCGCGATCAGTTCTTCCCAGTCCCGGATAAAGAACATCATCAGGTTCGCCCCCAGTTCCGGGTCGGTCTCGGTCATCTTGTGGGCAGCCAACGCCACGACAGCCTCTACCGCACCCTTTACTGTTTTCAGAGTTTCGTCGGCAACACCGAAGACGACGGGCGCGATGGGGCGCCCCCAGCGGGCGAACAGGTATTGCCCGTCGGCACGGGTGAACAGGGATTCAATGTTTTTCGGGGTCATTTTTCCTCCGGGTACCGGGCCCACTTGCAAACGCACGCCGCGCCAGGGTTCACTTTCTGCCAATCCGCGAATATCCGCAAACTCCCCGGAAGGTCGACCGGTTCGCCCCCCCGTAGCCTTGCAGGGGGGACACCGGCGCGGCGCGCCCTGCCCCGTGCACCTCAGGGGCGCGGCGGCGCCTGCGCACAGATCTCCGGCCCCTTTGCCCCGGTGAAAACCGGTGGCGCGGTCGGCGCCGCGCGCGGGCGGGACCCCGCCCTTCTTCGGACGCTTCGGCCCGAAGCCGGTCCAGGGCCTTGCCTCGCATCAGACCCCTCTTCAGTCTTCGAACAACGCACCCTGCCCCGGCGGGCGCGGCGCGGGCAGACCAAGATGCGCCCAGGCCTTGGCCGCCAGCATCCGTCCGCGCGGGGTGCGCTGTATCAGTCCCTGTTGCAGAAGGTAGGGTTCGATCACCTCCTCCAGCGCATCACGGGATTCAGACAGGGCCGCGGCGATGGTTTCGATTCCTACAGGACCGCCGCCATAGTTTTCGGCAATCAGGCCAAGGTAGCGCCTGTCCGCCCCGTCCAGCCCCATGCCGTCCACGCCCAGCCGGGTCAGCGCCCCGTCTGCCAGGCTGAGGGTGATCTGGCCATCCCCCTCCACCAGCGCGAAGTCCACGACCCGGCGCAGCAACCGCCCGGCGATACGGGGCGTGCCGCGGGCGCGCCGCGCGATCTCACGCACGCCATCCGGGTCGGCGGGCACCCCTAAAAGCCGCGCCCCGCGCAAAACGATCTGCTCCAGCTCCGGCACCGTGTAAAACTGCAACCGCGTGGGGATGCCGAACCGGTCGCGCAAGGGCGTTGTCAACAGGCCCAGACGCGTCGTCGCCCCGACCAGCGTGAAGGGCTGCAACTCGATCCGCACGGTGCGTGCGGCGGGGCCTTCGCCAATCACGAGGTCCAGTTCGAAATCCTCCATAGCGGGGTAGAGCACCTCCTCCACGACGGGATTCAGCCGGTGAATTTCATCAATGAACAGCACATCGCGGGAGTCGAGATTGGTCAGGATCGCCGCCAGATCCCCCGCCTTGGCCAGAACCGGGCCGGAAGTCATGCGGAAATTCACCCCAAGCTCGCGCGCCATGATCTGTGCGAGCGTGGTCTTCCCCAGCCCCGGCGGACCATGGAACAGAGTGTGATCCATCGCTTCGCCCCGCCTGCGCGCGCTTTCGATGAACACCCGCAGGTTGGCTCGGGCCTCGGCCTGGCCGATGAACTCCTCCAGCACCTGCGGGCGCAGGGCGCGGTCGGCATCCTCGGGCCGTTTTTCGGGGCGCAGGGTCGGGTCCGGTTCGGTCATCGCCTAGCCTTTCGGGGCCAGAAGTTTCAGCGCCGCCCGGATCAGCGCGGGGGTCTCGGCCTCGGGCGCCTCCCCGGCGGCCTGCGCCACGGCCTGCGCGGCCTCGGACGGGCCATAGCCGAGATTGCCAAGGGCCGAAAGCGCCTCCGCCTGTGCCGAAGCCGAAGAGACGCGCCCCGGAACAGGGGCAGACACCATCGCAGGCGCGGCAGGGGCAGGACCCGTGGCCTGTACCGTACCGCCCAGCGCCATCACGCCGGGGGCCTTGTCCTTCAGTTCATTGACCACGCGCTGGGCGATCTTCGGCCCCACGCCCGGCGCGGCCTTGATCGCCGCCCAGTCGCCCAGGGCAATGGCGCGGCCCACGCCTTCCGCCCCCAGTGTGCCCAGGATGGCCATGGAGGCTTTCGCCCCGATACCCTGCACGCTCATCAACAGCCGGTGCCACTCACGCTCCAGCAGCGTGAGAAAGCCATAAAGCTGCAACAGATCCTCCCGCACCAGCAAATCGGTATAAAGAGCGATCGCCTCCCCCACCCCGGGCAGCGCCGCCAGAGTACGCTCAGACACATGAACGATGTACCCGACCCCGCCGACGTCAATCAGAACGTGATCCGCGGCCCGGTGATCCAGACGCCCGGACAGCTTGCCGATCATGCGCCCGCCCTCCCGATGGCGGCGGCCAGGCGCCCCACCCCCTGCACATGATACGCGTGGCACAGCGCGATGGCCAGCGCATCCGCCGCATCGGCCCCGGCAATCCTGACCCCCGGCAATTGCAGCCGCACCATATGGGCAATCTGCGCCTTGTCCGCATGCCCGACACCCACGATGGTTTTCTTGACCGCGTTCGGGGCATATTCCCCCACCGTCAGCCCCGCACGGGCCGGAACCAGCAGCGCGATTCCCCGCGCTTGCCCCAGCTTCAGCGTTCCGGCGCCATCCTTGTTCACGAATGTCTGCTCCACCGCCGCGGCCTGCGGCGCATAAAGGGAAACGATATCAACCAGTTGATCATGCAGGGACAGCAACCGCTCCGGCAGGGCTTCACCCTTGGGGTGCAGGATACCGTTGGCAACATGGGACAGGCGCGACCCGTTTGCGTCGATCACGCCCCAACCGAGATTGCGCAATCCAGGGTCGATTCCCAAAACCCGCATGTCTGCCCCTGGTCTTGTTGCTTTTCCGACGCACTAGCACAAAAAGCGAACACCGGCCAGTGTCAATCCTGCAACTTCCATCAAGGTCTCATGCCTTGCGCAGGGTCAGGGTCGTCCATTCGCCGATTTCCTCGTGATGGTCGGGGACCAGCCCGTTTTCTGCATAGGCGGCCAGCACGTCAGCGGCCTGTTCGTTCAAAAGGCCCGAAAGAACAGCGTAGCCCCCCGGTGTGAGGTGGGCCGCCATATCCGGGGCCAGACCGATCAGGGGGGCCTTGAGAATATTCGCGAACACAAGGTCAAAAGGGCCGGAGGCGGCAATCTCGGGGTGATCGAATCCGGTCGCCTCCAGACATGCGATCCGCCCCTCCAACCCGTTGCTCGCGGCATTGGCGCGGGCGACCTCAACCGCGACGGGGTCGATATCGCTGGCGATCATGGTTCCGGGCCACAAGCGCGCCGCCGCCATCGCCAGAACGGCAGTGCCACAGCCGATATCCGCCACGCCGCCGGGAGAAAACCTTGCATCGGCCAACCGGTCCAGCGCCCGAAGGCACCCTTGCGTGGTGCCATGGTGGCCAGTGCCGAAAGCCATTGCCGCCTCCATCAACAGGGCGATCTTGCCCTGCGGAACCTTGTCCGCATCGTGGCTGCCGTAAACGAAAAACCGTCCCGCCTCGACCGGGCAAAGCTCCCGCTTGACCTTGGCGACCCAGTCCACCTCGGGCAGTTCGGAAATGACAAAGTCCTTCGCCCCGTGGATCGAAGCCAGCAGCGCAAGACCTGCCGCGTCAGGGCGTTCGGTGAAATACCCACCCACTTCCCACAAGCCCGCCCCATCCTCGATCTCGAACACGCCAACGCCGGTGGGCTGCGGGGTCAGGCTTTCCATCGCGGCGCCAAGCCCCTCGGCGGCTTCCTTGCCGGGCAGGGTCGTCAGGGCAGTGAAGGTGGGCATGGCGGGCTCCTGTCAGAGGTCAGGGCGGCGATACCTCCCTGCCCCGGCCGCGTCAAGCACCGGCCCCCGCCGGGCAGGCCACGCCGGTCCCGCCCAGGCCGCAATAGCCGCCCGGATTCTTCGCGAGATATTGCTGATGGTATGCTTCGGCATAGTAGAATTGCGGCGCGCGGCAGATTTCGGTCGTGATCGCCCCGAACCCGGCGGCCCGCAAGCGGGGGACAAACGCGGCGCGGGTGGCTTCGGCCTGTTCCCGCTGGGCTGCCGTGAAAGTATAAATCCCGGATCGGTACTGCGTGCCCCGGTCATTGCCCTGCCGCATCCCCTGAGTCGGGTCATGACCGTCCCAAAAGCTCTGCAATAAATCGCCATAATCGATCCGCGCCGGGTCAAAGACAAGATGCACCACCTCATTGTGACCCGTCCGGCCGGTACAGACTTCCTCATAGGTCGGGTTGGGCGTGTAGCCTCCGGCATACCCCGCCGCCGTCATCCACACACCGGGCAAGGACCAGAACCGCCGCTCCACCCCCCAGAAGCACCCCATACCAAACATCGCCTGCCCGAACCCTTCGGGGGCCGCCCCTTTCAGCGGCCGGTCGAATACGAAATGGGTCTGCGCGGTGGGAATGGGCGTTTCTCGACCCGGCAACGCCTCGTCCGGGGTCACCATATCGGTCTTGCGGTTGAAAAGGGAAAACATGTCCTGCTCCGTTCTGTCCGCAGCAGGATATAGGGCGCGGGCGGCGCGCGCCTACTCCGCCGGGGCAGCGGCAAGGCCGGAAAACACGGTTTCGTTTCCGGGCTCCGGGTGGCGCGGGATCATCAGCGCCAGAATCAAAGACCCTGCCGCCATGCACGCCGCCAGCAAAAACACCCCGCCCGGCGAACGCACCCACAAATACCCCAGCGCCGCGGGCAGAAACACCGCCGCGATATGATTGATGGTAAAGGCGACCGCGGCCGTGGGCGCAATGTCGCGCGGATCGGCAATCTTCTGGAAATAGGTCTTCAGCGCAAAGGCCAGCGCAAAGAACAGATGGTCGATCACGTACAACGCCGCCGCCAGCGCCACCCCCCAGCCAAAGTAATAGACGCCGCCATAAGCAAGGAACACGACGACCAGCCCGACATATTCAAACGCCAGCGCGCGACGCTCCCCCCAACGCGCCACCGCTTTCCCCATCAGCGGCGCAAAGGCCATGTTGGCCAGAAAGTTGACAAGAAACAGCGCCGTGACTTCGTGAACCTCGAAGCCGAATCGCTCCACCATCATGAAGGCCGCGAATACGACGAAGATCTGCCGCCGCGCCCCGGACATGAACTGCAACAGGTAATACAGCCAGTACCGCCGCCGCAGAAACAGCCGCTTGACCTGCGGGTTCGGGGACTCGAACTGCGGAAAAGCCAAAAGGCAAAACAGGGCAACCGCCGCAGTGAACCCGCCCGCCGCAAGATAAACGGTATTGTACGACAAATCGAAGGCCTGCCACGTTGCCACCAGCGCCCCGTAGGCCAGCAGCGACGCCGCCGATCCCGCCGCCACCAACCAGCCCAGCGTCTGGGGTGCGCGGTCCTTTTCGATCCACTGGAGTTGAAGGGACTGGTTGACCGTCTCGTAGTAATGAAACCCGATGGAGCTGAGCAGCGTCACCGCCAGCAGCCCGCCCAGGCTGGGAAACCACGCGGTCACCGCCGTCGCCAGCCCCAGCATCAGAAGGGAGATGAGCCCCAGCACCTGTTCACGGATAAAAATGATCAGCGCGATCACTCCAACGGCCAGAAACCCCGGCACCTCACGCACACTGTGCAGCCAGCCGATCTCCACCCCGGTGAAACCCGCGGCCTCGATGACGAAATTGTTGAGAAGCGCCGACCACGTCGCGAAAGCCACCGGCATGGCGAAGGCCATCAGGAACAGAAGCGTCACCGGGCGCCGCCAGCGCGGCAAATCCTGGGCCTGTGCGAGGGGAACGATCCGCATGATCGCCCTTTACGCCGATTTCCACCTAGTGGCGAGTGCAAACTGAAATCCTGACCTGGATCAAGGTATGGTCGGCGAATCTGTTGCAGCACCAATAAATTGCGACCAGGAAAACTGCATGGACATCCTGCCTCTCGTAGAGCTTTATGGCGAAGCCCCCGCCGCCGCGCTGTTCGGACTGATCGCCGGGGCGATCTTTGGGGTCGCGGCGCAACGGTCGGCTTTTTGCCTGCGCGCGGCGACGGTGGAATTCGCCCGCGGCAAGCTCGGGCCGCGAATGTCGGTATGGCTGCTGACTTTCTCCACCGCGCTGGTCTGGGTTCAGGCGGCAGAGCTTGCCGGGCTCATGCGGGGCAGCGAGGCGCGGATGATGGCCGTCACCGGGTCCTGGTCGGGCGCGATCATCGGGGGGCTTTTGTTCGGCATCGGCATGGTATTGGCACGCGGGTGCTCCGGGCGGCTCCTGGTGCTGGCGGCCACGGGAAACCTGCGGTCGGTCGTCTCCGGGCTGATTTTCGCGGTGGTCGGACAGATGAGCCTGCATGGCTGGCTCTCCCCCTTGCGGGACAAGCTGGCGGCGCTGTGGATCACGCCGGGCGGCAAGAACCTGGACCTGCTGGGCGCCCTTGGCCTGCCAGGGGGGACGGGGCTGGCGCTCGGGCTGGGGCTGGCAATTGCGGCGCTGACGCTGGCACGCATGAACCGCATCAGCGCGCGCAAACTGGTCTTTGGCGCAGGTGTCGGGTTTGCCGTCGCGGCGGGCTGGGTTCTGACCTTCCAACTGTCGCAAGTCGCCTTTGAGCCAGTGCAGATCGAAAGCATTACCTTTACCGGGCCATCGGCGAACATGCTGATGTTCTTCCTCGACCGCAGCGCGGTTCTGGAGTTCGATATCGGCCTGGTGGTGGGCGTTTTCCTTGGTGCCTTCCTCGCCGCGCTGGCGGGCGGCGACCTGCGCTTTCAGGGGTTCGAAAGCGAGGTAAACATGCGCAAGGCGATGATCGGCGCGGCGCTGATGGGATTTGGCGGGATGCTGGCGGGGGGCTGCGCGATCGGCGCGGGCGTAACCGGCGGATCGATCTTCGTGGCGACGGCATGGGTGGCGCTGTTGTGCATGTGGATCGGCGCGGTCCTGACCGACCTGCTGATCGACCAGCCTGCCTCCTCCGGCTTGGGTTACCGCGCGTAGCGGCGCACGAAATTGCGCAAAAGGCGCTCCGGCCAGGTCACGTCGGCAGATCGGCACAGCGCAATCAGGGCGTCGGCGTCCTCTGGCCGGAAATAACACTTGTGGCGATAAATCCGGATGCGGGTTTCGAACCCGGCGCTGTCCGCCTCCGGGTGGAACTGGGTGGCATAAACGTTCTGCCCGAAGCGGATCATCTGGTAGGGGCAGGTTGGCGATGACAGCAGATGCGCGCACCCCTCGGGCAGGTGTTGAACGGCCTCCTTGTGCCCGACGAAAGCATCGAACCGGTCGGGAAAACCCGCCAGCAGCGGATCGGCGCGCCCCGCTTCGGTCAGGCGGCAACAGGTCGTGCCCACGGGTTCGCCATACCGGTGCTTGGCCACTTCCGCGCCAAGATGATGGGCCAGCACACCGATGCCGTAACAGCACCCCATGAAAGGAAAATCCCGCCCGGTGATCCGGGGCATCAGGGCCAGGGCGGAATTCTCTATCTGCCGCTCCAGCGGGCTTTTCTCCGCCACCGGGTCAGAGACACAGCCCGGCCCGCCCCCGACAATCACGCCGGAATATTCCTCAAGCCGCAGATCCGCCGGCACCGGGGCCTGGTCCAGCCGGATGCGATGCGCCTGCCCGGCACTCAGCCCCCCCTTGGAAAGAATTGCGGCAAATTCATCATCCGAGGCTTCGGTCTCGGGACGAAGCTGCAAGATCAGGAAGGGACGCAAGAGGATCTCCGTTCAGGCCTGCAATTCAACCAGCAGGCGCTCCATCAATGCCTGCCCGGCGTGGAACTGGTCAAGGGAAAGGTATTCGTCGGGCTGGTGAGCCTGCGCGATGCTGCCCGGGCCGCAGACGACAACGGAAAAGCCGCCATCCTGAAACTGCCCCGCCTCGGTCCCGTAACTGACCACATGCACCGCGTTGTCCCCCGTGAGCCGCCGGGCCAGGGCCTCGGCGGCGCCGTTCTCTTCGGGCCGCAAAGCCGGCAACATGAAACTCTCCGTCATTTCTATCCCGGCTTCGGGGCGGACCGCCTGCATCGCATCGGCAAGGTGGCGGACCTCCTCGGCCAGCGCGTCGCGCCAGCCTTCCAGCGTATCGCCGGGCACACAGCGGAAATCCAGCAGCAGCCGACACTCGGCGGCGGTAATGTTGTGGGCCGTGCCGCCGCGGATCTCACCGACATGAAGCGTCGTCCAGGGCGGGTCGAAATGGGTATCCGCCCCCTGGGGTGCGTGGGCCGCGTTTTCGTCGTTGATCCGGTTGGCCCAGCCGATCAGGCGCGCGGCCTCCATGATCGCGGAAACCCCCTTGTGCGGAATTGAACTGTGGACCTCATAACCGCGAAAATGCAGGTCGAACCCCATGCTGCCCTTGTGGCCCGTGACCACCTGCATCATCGACGGCTCCCCGACGATCACCGCCTGTGCACGGGGAAAATCATGGGCGGCCATGTGGGCGATCATCTCGGGCGCGCCAAGGCAGCCGACCTCCTCGTCATGGCTCAGCGCGAATTGCAGCGGCCGGGACACACCGCGGCGCTGAGCCTCGACCAGTGCCCAGAGCGCGAGCGCATCGAATCCTTTCATATCGCAGGTGCCGCGACCGTAAAGGCGCCCCTCCCTCTCGCTCAGCCGCCACGGATCGGTCGTCCAGTGCTGTCCATCCACGGGCACGACGTCGCTGTGCCCCGAAAGCAGGATCGCCCCGGCGCAGGCCGGCCCCGCATGAGCATAAAGGCTGGCCTTCGCACCAGTGGCATCGGGAACGCGGGTCACGCCGATCCCGTGCCCCTCAAGGTAGTCCTGCACCCAGTCCACCAAGGGCAGGTTGCTGTCCCGGCTGACCGTCGGGAAAGCCACGAGCCGCTCAAGCAACTCACGCGGTGTCAGAATGCGGGCCATCTTCCCCCTTGGCTTCATTCGATTTCACGACGTATCCGGCGGATCATATACCACACGGCCAGAACCACCAGCGGGGTCAAAAGTGCCGTCAGCATCCCCTTGCTGATCGAAAGCCCGCTGGCCAGAGGGTAGACCATATATGCCACGAGGCTGACCGCGTAATAGCTGATCGCCACGACCGAAAGCCCCTCGACCGTGCGTTGCAGGCGCAATTGCAACTCAGCCCGCTTGTTCATTCCCTCCAGAAGCTGCTGGTTCTGGGCCGAACGTTCCACGTCCACCTGGGTCCGCAGCAGGTTGGCGGCGCGGGCAGTCCGCTCCGTCATGGCCTGAAGCTGGGTCTCGGTTGCCTGAACGGTGCGCATCGCCGGGTCATAGCGGCGCATCATGAATTCGCGAAAGGTCTGGCGCCCCTCGAAGCGTTGCTCCCGCATCAGGTCGATCCGCTGATCCACCAGTGCCGCATAGGCCGAAGTCGCGGAAAAGCGGACCGCCGATTGCGCCAGCAGGCTTTCCAGTTCGGCGGAAATCGACAGCAGGTTTTTCAATGTCGCCTCCGGATGACGGCGACCGGCGTTCATCTCACCCACGAGTTCCGTCAGTTCCGCATCCAGTTGCCCCATGCGCGCGTTCAACTCACGCGCCCGCGGCAGGGCCAGCATCGACATCGCCTTGTAGGTCTCGATCTCGGTTAGGCGCTGAACCATCCGGCCCACACGGCGCCCGCTGGAGTTGGGCCGCACGAACAGGGCAAAGCGCACATGCCCGGCACTGTCGATACGAAAATCGCTGGCCATCACCGCGCCATCATCGAGCACCCGCGACGAGGCCAGCCCATCGGGGACGAACCAGCGCGAGAGCTTCTGTTCGATATTGTCATTGTCTCCGGCAAGCTGCTCAACCCGCAAAAGCCCCGAGGTCAGGCGTGTCCCCGGCGTCTTCTCAAGCCAGTCGTCAGGAAACACCTCAAACGCCGCCGGATCGAAGGGGCGCTCCGCAACACCGGTGGTGAAAATCGTGTAGGTGACAAACTCACTGTGGGATTCCCACTTGATCTTGTGCCGCCCCATGCGCCCGAAGAAATGGTTGGCGCCGGGATGCGGGTGCTGTGCGCCGAACCTGTCCAGCAAATCCAGAAGATGGGCGCGGTCCGCGTCACGGTCCCGGTTCACGGCATCCTTCGGTTGCTTGATCGCCAGATAGGCCGCGTGGCACGGCACCTCAAGCTCCGGGAACGGACGGGCGTGCAACTCGTTCGTCAGGAGGTAACGCAGCGGGTGGTCTTGGATGGGACTCATGGAACCTCGCCTTTGCCTGGTTCCCAAGTCCTAGCGCATAGTTTCGAATTGTAAACGTGACAGGCCGCCAATGTCACGACAGAGGACGGCGCGCGGTCACTTCGATCTCGATTTTCATCTCCGGTGCCTGCAAACCAGCCGAAATCATCGTGGCCGCCGGCCGGGCGCGGGCAAAAGCCTCCCGCACGATCGGCCAGCACGCGGGCCAGTCTGCGGGATCGGGCAGGATGTAACGCACCCGCACCACGTCATCGAGCGATGCGCCCACTCTCTGCAGAGCCGCGCCGATGGTGGCCAGGGCGTTGGAACACTGGGCGGTGACCGGCCCCGGCATCGTCATGGTCGCGTAGTCATAGCCCGTTGTCCCGGCGACAAAAATCCACCCGTCGCACAAAACAGCGCGGGAATAGCCGATCTTGTCCTCGAACGGAGACCCGGACGATACCCGCATGGCTTAACCTGCGGCACCTTCCTTTTTCTGGTCGGCATAGATCATCAGCGGCGCGGCGGCGGCGGTGACGGCCTCCTCGTTGACGACGACTTCCTCGACCTTGTCCATTCCGGGAAGATCGAACATCGTGTCGAGCAGGATATCCTCCATGATCGAACGCAGTCCACGCGCCCCGGTCTTGCGCGCGATGGCACGCTTGGCGATCGCGTTCAGCGCATCTTCGGTAAAGGTCAGTTGTGTGTCTTCCAGTTCGAACAAACGCTGATACTGCTTGACCAGCGCGTTCTTGGGCTCCGTCAGAATGGTGACCAGCGCCTCCTCGTCAAGGTCCTGCAAGGTGGCGATCACCGGAAGGCGTCCGACGAATTCAGGGATCAGGCCGAACTTCAGCAGGTCTTCCGGCTCCAGTTCGCGAAACATTTCCCCGACCCCGCGGGTGTCGTTCTCCTTGACGTCGGCACCGAACCCGATGGCCGACCCCTTGCCCCGCTGGGCGATGATTTTCTCAAGCCCGGCGAACGCCCCCCCGCAGATGAAGAGGATGTTGGTGGTATCCACCTGAAGAAATTCCTGCTGGGGGTGCTTGCGCCCCCCTTGCGGCGGCACGGATGCCACGGTGCCTTCCATGATCTTCAAAAGCGCCTGCTGAACGCCTTCCCCCGACACGTCGCGGGTGATCGAGGGATTGTCCGACTTGCGGGTGATCTTGTCCACCTCGTCGATGTAAACGATCCCGCGCTGGGCACGTTCCACGTTGTATTCGCTGGCCTGAAGCAGCTTGAGGATGATGTTCTCGACATCCTCGCCGACATACCCGGCCTCGGTCAGGGTCGTGGCGTCGGCCATGGTAAAGGGCACGTCGAGAATCCGCGCCAGCGTCTGCGCCAGCAACGTCTTGCCGCAGCCCGTGGGTCCGATCAGCAGGATGTTGGATTTCGACAGTTCGATATCCGTTTTCGACGCGTGGTTGAGCCGCTTGTAATGGTTGTGCACCGCAACCGACAAAACCCGCTTGGCATGTTCCTGTCCGATCACGTAATCGTCGAGAACATCGCAGATTTCCTTGGGCGTCGGCACCCCTTCGGAAGATTTCAGCCCGGTGGTCTTGGTCTCTTCCCGGATGATATCCATACACAGTTCGACGCATTCATCGCAGATGAACACCGTCGGCCCGGCGATCAGTTTGCGAACCTCATGCTGGCTCTTGCCGCAGAACGAGCAGTAAAGCGTATTCTTCGAATCGCTGCCTGAGTTATTCGCCATCTCAATCCTTTGGGCCTTCGCCCGGGTCCGGTTTCAAAATTTCCGCCCAGCGTAGGGCAGGTATGGGGCGGGCACAACGCAAAATTACCGCCGGTCCCGCATGTTACTTGTCGTCTTCTTACTTGTCGTCCTCGACCTTGGCGCGGCTCTCCACGATCTCATCGATCAGGCCCCATGCCCTGGCAGCCTCGGCATCCATGAAATTGTCCCGCTCCAGCGCATCCACGACGGTTTGCAGATCCTGCCCGGTGTGACGCACATAAATCTGGTTCAGCCGGTCCTTCAACTTCTGCGTCTCCTGCGCATGGATCATGATATCCGTTGCCTGCCCCTGATAGCCGCCCGAAGGCTGGTGCACCATGATGCGCGAGTTGGGCAGCGAAAAGCGCATGCCCGGCTCCCCCGCCGCCAGCAGAAGCGACCCCATCGAGGCGGCCTGGCCCACGACCAGCGTGGAAACCTTGGGCTTGATGTACTGCATCGTATCGTAGATCGACAGGCCCGAGGTCACGACGCCGCCCGGGCTGTTGATATACATGGAAATATCCTTGGTCGGGTTTTCCGCCTCCAGGTGCAGCAACTGCGCCACGATCAGGCTGGACATGCCGTCGTGAACCGGCCCGGTGATGAAGATGATCCGCTCCTTGAGCAGGCGTGAAAAAATATCGTAGGCTCGCTCCCCGCGGGAGGTTTGCTCAACCACCATGGGGACAAGGTTGTTCATGTAGAACTCGTATGGATCGTTCATGGGTTCCCGCCTGTGTGTTTGCAGGGCGCACGCCCCGTTGTTTGCCCGAGTCTTAGTTGGGCGCCCGCAGACCTGCAAGTGAATCACTGCGCTTTCTCCTGGTCGGCGGCCGGGGACTTGCGGATATCGCCCATGTCGAGAACCGGCGCCACGTCCAGATGGCCTGCGTCCAGCAACCCGGCAACCCGTTCCAGCGCGGCGACGATCATCGCCTGCTCCCAGTCCGGCAGCGCATCGAACGCCTCGACATACCGATCCTGAAGCGGGTCCGGCGCACGCTCCAGCGCCGCCTCCCCGGCGGCGGTGATCAGGATATTCATCTGCCGGCGGTCGGTTTCGGAGCGGTGGCGCTCCACCAGCGCCTTGGCCACCAGCCGGTCGATCAGCGTGGTCATGGTGGCCTGGGAGACCCCCATCCGCGCGGAAAGCGCCTTGGGCGTACTGCGCCCGGTTTCGGAGACGATCTGCAAAACCCGGATCTGCACCGGGGTCAGGCCCGCGGCGCGGGCCAGTTCCCGACCGTAGAGTTCCGTCGCACGCAAGATCCGGCGCAGAGCGATCAGGCTGACATCAGAGCGTTTCACGTCCACCTCCATGGGGATCAGGCACCGTTCTCATCAAAACCGCCGCCGGGCAAGGCCCACAGGTCAAATTTTTATTTGTTTAACTAAATAAAATTTACCCAAACTCCTCGCAATGCTTTCCACATCAAGCTTTTATTATTCATTTAAAGGCGGCTTTACTTATAAATTTAAGCTTTTTGCTTTGTCTATTGAAGTTTTGTAAGGCTAAGTATATATCCTCCTCAACCAACCCGGAAACAGGACGCCAGATGACCGTTTCGACTCTCCGCCTGCGCCCCCCCCACGCCTCGGATGGCCACGCCGTCTGGTCTCTCGTGCGCGATTGCAAGCCGCTGGACGAAAACTCGATGTACTGCAACCTGCTTCAATGCGATCATTTTGCCGAAACCTGCGTCCTGGCGGAGATGGGCGGTGATGTCGTTGGCTGGGTCTCGGGATACATCCCGCCCACCCGGCCCGACACACTGTTCGTCTGGCAGGTTGCGGTGTCTGCGAAAGCCCGCGGCATGGGCCTGGGGCGCAGGATGCTGGGCGAATTGCTGGCGCGCGGCGCCTGCGCGGATGTCACCCGCCTGCAAACCACCATCACGCCGGACAACGCGCCCTCCTGGGGGTTGTTTCGTGGCCTTGCGCGCCGCCTTGGCGCGACGCTCTCCGACGCCCCCCACTTCACGCGGAACCGGCATTTCGACGGCGCCCACGCCACCGAGCACATGGTGACCATCACCCTGACACAGCCGCTGGCCAAAGCGGCCTGAACCTTTTCGCAACCGATAGGGCTTTTTCATGTCGACTGCCAAGACAGCTGAAACCGACGTTTTCACCCGTCGCGAATCCGCCGCGCGCAGCTATTGCCGCGCCTTCCCGGTGGTCTTCGACACGGCGCAGGGCAGCATCCTGACCGACATCGACGGTCGGGATTTCATCGACTTTCTTTCCGGATGTTCGTCCCTCAATTACGGCCACAACGACCCGGACATGAAAGCCGCGCTGATCGACCACATCTCCCGTGACGGCATTGCCCATGGGCTGGACCTGCATACCAATGCCAAGGCCGCATTCCTGGAAGCGTTCGAACGCCACATCCTGACCCCGCGCGGCATGGGCCACAAGGTGATGATGACCGGACCCACCGGGACCAACGCGGTGGAGGCCGCGATCAAGCTGGCCCGCAAGGTGACGGGGCGCACGAACGTGGTTTCCTTTACCAACGGGTTCCACGGCATGACGCTGGGCGCACTGGCGCTGACCGGCAACGAAAGCAAGCGCGCCGGCGCCGGCGGGGTGTCCCTGGGCGACGTCACGCGCATGCCATACGAGAACGCACTGGGCGAGGATGTCGATACGCTCCAGATGATCGAGATGCTGCTGACCAACCCGTCCTCGGGGGTCGAACCGCCCGCCGCCTTCGTCGTGGAACTGGTGCAGGGCGAAGGCGGGCTGAACGCCGCCTCGACGGACTGGCTACAGGGCGTGGCCCGCATCGCCCGCGAAAACGGCGCGCTTCTGATCATAGACGATATCCAGGCCGGGATCGGCCGCAGCGGCAGCTTCTTCAGCTTCGACGGCATGGGGGTCGAACCCGACATGGTCACCCTGGCCAAATCGCTTTCGGGCTTCGGGCTGCCCTTTGCCTGTCTGCTCATCAAGCCCGCGCACGATATCTGGAAACCGGCCGAGCATAACGGCACCTTCCGGGGCAACACCCATGCCTTCGTGACCGCCCGCGTCGCCCTGGAGAAGTTCTGGGCCGACGACCGCCTGCGCAACGAGATCGCGCTGAAATCGCAGGTTCTGGAAGAGCGCCTGCACCGCATCGCGGAGCGTCTGCCGGGCGCACGAGTCAAAGGCCGGGGCATGATGCGGGGCGTCGATGTCGGCAGCGGGGACCTGGCGGGAAGAATCTGCGCGAAATGCTTCGACGACGGCCTGATCATCGAAACCTCGGGGGCCGAGGACGAGGTGGTAAAGGTTCTCGCCCCACTGACCATCCCGATGGACCAGTTCCGGGAAGGTCTCGACATCCTCGAAAGCGCGGTGGAGTCCCTCCCCCCTTTTGCCTTCGCAGCGGAGTAAGCCGATGATCGTACGTGATTTTCACAAACTCAAGGACACCGACCGCGCGGTCGCCGATGCCCGGTGGACCTCCGTGCGCATGCTGCTGGCCGATGACGGGATGGGCTTTTCCTTCCATGTCACGACACTCCGGGCCGGGTCCGAGCACACGTTCCACTACAAACATCATTTCGAAAGCGTCTACTGCATGTCCGGCAGCGGTGCGATCACCGACCTCGCCACCGGCGAGACCTACCCGATTCGCCCGGGCGTGATGTACGCGCTGGATCAGCACGATCACCACACCCTGCGCGCCGACGAAGACCTGGTGATGGCCTGCTGCTTCAACCCGCCCGTGACCGGCAAAGAGGTTCACCGCGCCGACGGCTCCTACGCCCCGGCAGACGCTCTGGCCGACTGACCCCCAACAGAAGGCACCCGGAATTGCCCGACGGTGACAGCCCATTGACCAAACAAACCCATACGGTCGAGAAAATCGGCGGAACATCCATGAGCCGTGTGGATGAGTTGCGCGAAACGCTCTTTATCCGTCAGGGCGACCCCTATGGCCGCATCTTCGTGGTCTCTGCGTTCGGCGGCATCACCAACCTGTTGCTGGAACACAAGACATCCGGAGAACCGGGCGTCTACGCCCTGTTTTCCAATGCCGATAACGACCACGGCTGGTCCGATGCCCTGACCCGTGCCGCCGGGGCGATGGGCAAAGCCCATGCCGGGGTTCTGGGCCATCCCGCCGATCTTTCCGCCGCAGACGACTTCGTGCGGGAACGGATCGAGGGTGCGCGCTCCTGCCTGATCGACCTTCAGCGTCTGTGTTCTTACGGGCATTTCCGGCTTTCCAGTCACATGCTGGTGATCCGGGAGCTTCTGTCCGGACTGGGAGAGGCGCATGCCGCCTTCGTGACCGCCGTGATGCTGCGCCGCGCGGGGCTGGATGCCCGATTTGTCGATCTTTCCGGCTGGCGCGACGAGGGCCAGTACACATTGGAAGAACGCATCCGCCAAGGGCTGTCGGACGTGGATGCGGCCTGCGAAATGCCCATTGTCACCGGCTACGCCCAATGCACCGAGGGGCTGATGAAAGCGTTCGATCGCGGCTACTCCGAGGTGACCTTCTCCAAGGTCGCGGCACTGACCGGCGCGGCGGAGGCGATCATCCACAAGGAGTTTCACCTGTCCTCCGCCGACCCGAAACTGGTTGGCGAGAATGCGGTGGTCAAGCTGGGGCACACCAATTACGATGTGGCCGACCAGCTTTCGAACATGGGAATGGAGGCCGTTCACCCCAAGGCCGCCAAGATGCTGCGCCAGGCCGGTATTCCGCTGCGCGTGACCAACGCGTTCGAACCTGAAGATCCCGGCACTCTCATCGACGACACCCCTGCGCAAACCCCGCGCGTGGAGATGATCACCGGGCTGGGGGTTTACGCTCTGGAACTGTTCGAACAGGACATGGTTGGCGTGAAAGGCTACGATACCGCGATCCTCGAGGTCCTGACCCGCCACAACGTGCGTATCGTCGCGAAGACCTCGAACGCGAACACGATCACGCATTATCTGGACGCGCCGCTCAAATCCGTCCGCCGGGTGGAACGTGACCTCGAACGCATCTACCCGACCGCCACGCTGAACGCGCGCAACCTTGCCGTGGTCTCCGCCATCGGGCGCGACCTGGGCGGGCTGAAGGTCCTGTCGCGCGGATTGGCGGCGCTGGAGGACGCCGGGGTCGAACTGGTTGCCGCCCAGCAAACCACCCGCACCGTCGATGCCCAGTTTGTCGTCCCCAGGGACCGGATGAACGCGGCGATCCGGGCCCTCCACACGGCACTGGTGGAACGCACCGGGAAGGGCGCGCTGGCAGCCTGACGAGCAACAGGGAAAAACCGTGCTTTGCCTTGTGACGAAAGGCTTGCAATAAGGGGTCATCACTGCGGAGGACCCCATGCGCCTGACCTTTTTGATCGCCGCCCTGTTCGCCCTGCCCCTGCGGGCCGACCCGGATCCGACCGACTGGACCGCCGTTCTGGAAGACGCGCGCGGCCAGACCGTCTACTGGCACGCCTGGGGCGGCGCAACCGCCACGAATGATTTCATCCGCTGGGTCGCACAGCAGGTCGATGACCGTTTCGGCGTCCGCCTCACCCATGTCAAGCTGGCCGATACGGCCGATGCCGTCAGCCGGGTCATTGCGGAAAAGAACGCCGGCAAGACCGATGGCGGGGCGGTCGACCTGATCTGGATCAACGGCGCGAACTTCGCCGCGATGAAGGAGAACGGCCTCCTGTACGGTCCCTGGGCAGAGGATCTTCCCAACCGGCGCTATGTCGATATCACCGACAGAGCCACGACCCATGACTTCACCGTTCCCACGGAAGGTTACGAAAGCCCGTGGGCCAAGGCGCAGGTTGTCTTTTACCACGACACCGCCCGCCTGCCCGCACCGCCCGTTTCCATGCCCGCCCTGCTAAACTGGGCCCGGCAAACCCCGGGCCGCTTCACCTACCCGCAACCGCCGGATTTTCTTGGCACAACGTTCCTAAAACAGGCGCTTTATGAACTGACGCCGGATCCGGCAGCCCTGCAATCGGCGGCGGGTGAGAATTACGACACGGCGACGGCCCCGCTCTGGGCCTTTCTCGACGATCTTACCCCGCACCTGTGGCGGCAGGGGCGCGCCTATCCCCAGACCGGCCCGCGACAGTTGCAACTGATGGCCGATGGGGAAATCGACCTTGCCATCTCGTTCAGCCCCGGCGAAGCTTCCACCGCCATTGCCAGCGGACAACTGCCCGATACCGTGCGCACCTTCGTGCTGGAGCGGGGCACGATCGGCAACGCCAGCTTCGTCGCGATCCCGTTCAATGCCTCCGCCAAGGCGGGGGCGATGGTGGTGGCGGATTTCCTGCTCTCGCCCATGGCACAGGCCCACGCCCAGGACCCGGTCGTTCTGGGCTATGGCACCGTTCTGGCCCTGGACAAACTGCCCGCGCCCGACCGCGCCCGGTTCACCGCGCTGGAACTGGGCATCGCCACCCTTCCGCCCGAGGCACTCGGCCCCACCCTGCCCGAACCACACCCAAGCTGGACGACGCGGATCGAGCAAGACTGGGCGCGCCGGTTCGGCGGCTGATGCAACTGCTGCGCGCGGCCCCCGCGCTGACGCTGCTGATCCTGCTGGGGCCGGTCGCGGCGGGCCTCATGGGGACTCTGGCCCCCGCTTTCGGGGTGCTGCCGGCCCTGGGCGGGACCACGCCCGGCCTCGCCCCCCTGCGCACTCTGCTGGCCTGGCCCGGCCTGACCGAGGCGGTGGGACTGTCCATCAGCACGGGGATCGCCGCGACGATCCTCTCGCTGGGGGTGGTGACGCTTTTCACGGCGGGTTGGTACGGCACCCGACCGATGCGCTGGCTGACCCGGCTTCTGGCCCCGCTGCTGGCCATCCCGCATGCGGCGGCGGCGTTCGGGCTGGCGTTTCTCGTGGCTCCCTCAGGGTGGCTGGCGCGGGTCTTCTCCCCCTGGGCGACAGGGTGGGACCGCCCGCCCGACCTGCTGATCGTACAGGACCCGCTTGGCCTGACCATGATCGCCGGGCTGGTGGTCAAGGAAATCCCCTTTCTGATGCTGATGACCCTGGCCGCCCTGCCACAGGCCCATCCCGAAAAACGCCTGACGATTGCCCGCGCCCTGGGCCACGGGCGGGTGTCGGGCTGGCTCAAGGCGGTGTTCCCGGCGGTTTACACCCAGATCCGGTTGCCGGTTTACGCAGTGCTCGCCTATTCGTTAACGGTGGTGGACGTGGCCATCATCCTTGGCCCGAACACCCCCCCGCCGCTAGCGGTTCAGGTGGTACGCTGGATGTCCGATCCGGATCTTTCGATGCGCTTTCCGGCCTCCGCGGGGGCAATGCTGCAATTGGTTCTGGTACTGGGGGCGCTGGGTCTGTGGCGACTGGGAGAACACATGATCGCGCGGCTGGCCCGCCCCTGGGCCGAGGCCGGACCACAGCACCTGCCGATGCGCGGCGCCGGGCTGGCGCTTGCGGCGCTGGGCGCCGGCACGGTCCTGGCCGGGCTGGGGGTACTCGGGCTCTGGTCGGTGGCCGGGTTTTGGCCGTTCCCCGACGCATTGCCCCGGAGCACGGAGATGGCAGGCTGGGTCCGTCACGGCGCGGCCTTGGGCACAGCGGCGTGGGAAACGCTGCGGATCGCCACCGCCGCGACCGGGGCGGCGCTGGGGATGGCGCTCGCGTGTCTTGAGGCCGAACACCGCTTTGGCCTGACACCGGGAACACGCAGCCTTTGGGTGCTGTATCTGCCGCTGCTGATACCGCAGGTGGCGTTCCTGCCGGGGTTGCAAACGCTTGCCCTGATCACGGGGGCACCGGAGGGGGGCATGGTTGTTCTTGGGCATCTCGTGTTCGTTCTGCCATATGTGTTTCTCACACTGGCAGCGCCCTGGCGCGCGTGGGATACACGCCATGCCACGGTGGCCGCCGCGCTGGGGGCGGGGCCGTGGCGCGTGTTCTGGACCGTGCGTCTGCCGATGCTGGCCAGCCCGGTGTTGACGGCGGGGGCGGTAGGGCTTGCGGTGTCGGTCGGGCAATACCTGCCAACACTGCTGATCGGGGGCGGGCGGATTCAGACCCTGACGACCGAAGCCGTCGCGCTGGCATCGGGCGGGGACAGGCGGGTGATCGGCGTAACCGCACTGGCCCAGACGGCACTGGCAGTGGGGGGGTTTGCCCTGGCTCTGGCAATACCGCGCCTGATGTGGCGCAACCGGCGCGGATTGAGGGGGGGAAGGTGAACGGATTGCATCTGGACAACATCGCCATCACCGCAGGCGGCGTGCCGCTGGTGGCGCTGTCCGCACATATCCCACCGGGAGAGACGCTGACAGTGATGGGGCCCTCTGGCGTGGGAAAATCCACGCTGCTGGCCGGGGTGATGGGCACACTCCCGGCAGGCTTTGCCCTGGGCGGGCGGTTGCGGCTGAACGGGCGCGAATTGACCGGCCTGCCGCCGGAAGACCGCCGGCTGGGCATACTGTTTCAGGACGAACTGCTGTTTCCGCACTTGTCGGTGGGGGGGAACCTGGCCTTCGCGCTGCCAGCCCGCCTGAGAGGCCGGGCCCGGCGGGCGCGGATTGAGGATGCACTGGACCGCATCGGCCTGTCCGGTTTCGCAACCCGTGACCCGGCAACGCTTTCGGGGGGACAGAAAGCGCGGGTGGCCCTGATGCGGATGCTCTTGGCGGACCCGCAGGCGCTGCTGCTGGATGAACCCTTCTCCCGCCTCGACACCGCCTTGCGCGCCCGGATCCGGGCGCTGGTTTTTGGCCTTGCGGCGGACCGCGGTCTGCCCGTCCTGCTGGTCACCCACGATGGCGAAGACGTACCTCCCGGCGGGCGTGTGGTGCAACTGGGCGGCTGACCCGCAGTTGCCGGCAGCCTCCTTCATACCGTGTCTTTCCGGCTTTCAGGACCGATATTCCTGCTGTAGCGGCAGGCACACGGGCTGAAACGCCGCGACGCAGGGCCCTCCGGTTGCAGCCCCCGGTGACACGACATAATCTGACTTTTAAAGTCGGAATTAGAGTCTCCCATGCCCGACCCCTCCGGTCCTCCCCGCCTTTCAGCCCCCGGCCGCGGCCAGGGACGCAGGCGGCGACACGGGTATGCCGCCGGTCAGGACGGGGGCCGCGGAACCGGGAACCGATACGCAAACGGACACGGCCTGCCGTCGCCGCACCCGTCCCTGAGCGGCCTTTGGGCCTGCCCCCGCCGCTTCTGGGCACGACGACGTTGTGGCACGCCCATGAAATGATCACCGGCTTCGGCGGCGCCTGCATGGCGGCCTATTTCCTGACCGCCCTGCACAACTGGACCGGCGGCCGGCCCGTCACCGGCCACACGCTGGCACTGCTGGTGGCGCTTTGGGCCGGTGCGCGGGTGGCCCTGGCCTTCGACGAGACGGCGCCGCTGGCCTGCGGCATTGCACCGGGGATAGCGTTTTACGGTCTGTTTGCCATCATTTATGCCCGCGCGGTCTGGCAAGGGCGCCGCTGGGGATGGCTCTTCCTGCCCGGCGTCATAGCCGCGCTGGGGGTATTCGATGCGCTTTTCGTCGCCGCCGCGCGCGGCGCCGTTTCCCTGCCCGACAGTATCGTGATGACAAGGGTCCTGGTTCTGTTCTTCGCCATCAAGGTTTCGATTGTCGCCGGTGGAATGACACCGCGCTTTACCGGCAACTGGATACGCCTGTCCGGCATGGGCCGCCTGCCGGTCTCCCGGCCGCTGGCCACGCGTGTCGGGCTCGGGCCGATGCTTCTGGCGATGGGGCTGACCTTTGGCGGGGCATGGCGGGCGGCCAGTCTGGCGCTGATCCTCGCCGGCGGGGTCCAACTCTGGCGGATGTGGGGCTGGCGCAGCTTGACAGCGCGCCGCTACGCACCCGCCCTGATGCTGCACCTCGCCTTCGCCTGGGTGCCGCTGGGGCTGGTCTTGACGGGACTGGCAGGGCTGTTCCGCCTGCCATGGCAGGAAACGGATGCCATTCACGCCCTGATGATGGGGGCGATGGCAGGGCTGGCGATGTCTATCGCCCTGCGGGCGCGCGCCGCGCCGGGCCGGTGCTGCGCCTGTCGGCCCTTCAGGTGGCAGGCTACGGGATGATCTGGAGCGCGACCTGGGTACGGCTGGCGGCCCCGGTCTGGTTCCCGCCGGGGTATGACGCCCTGCTGCGCCTTGCGGCCGTACTCTGGTGCCTGGGCTGGGGGGCATTCGCCCTGTCCTATCTGCCGGCCCTGCCGGCCCGTCCTGCGCCCGGTCTTTAACGCCCCCGGCGGTGGCGGCAGGCAGAGGAGCTTTCGGATGCCGGGGCACGAAGGGCCTGAAAACCGGCCTCACGATCGGTTGCCGCGCCGGGGCAACCGGGCAGACCTGCCTGGATGACAAGGCAAGGCTGCCCTCCTGCATCCGCGCGGACAGGCCCGCCCTTCCCGCGCCCCCACCCATCGTCGCCCGGATCAGATCGCGCCCCGCGACCCTGCCCGCCCGCAAAGCCGACAAGACCACGAAAGCGGGTAAGAACACCCTTCAGAAGACCTGGGGGCAGACCGCACAGCGGCAACGCCACGCGGGGCACCGCAACCGTCTGCCTGCACGAAAGGCCCGGCCTGAGATGGCCGCATGCGGCTTGCACCCGGCGAAAGGACGGATAGTGTGGCCTTCCCTGACTCGGAAAGTTCTCATGACGCACACGCTCCGCATCGCCCAGACCATCGCCGCCGAGATCGGCGCCCGCCCGGATCAGGTGGTCGCCGCCGTCGCCCTCCTGGACGAGGGCGCGACGGTGCCCTTCGTCGCCCGTTACCGCAAGGAAGCCACCGGCGGACTGGATGACACCCAGTTGCGGACCCTGTCAGACCGGTTGGCCTACCTGCGTGAGATGGAGGCCCGGCGCGAAACGATCCTCGACAGTGTCCGTGAACAGGGCAAACTGACCGACGATCTGGAGGCCCGCCTGCGCAAGGCCGCCACCAAGGCGGAACTGGAGGACCTGTACCTGCCCTACAAGCCCAAGCGCAGGACCCGCGCTGCGATCGCGCGGGAAAACGGGCTGGGCCCACTGGCGGAAAGCATCCTGTCCGACCGCATGACCCCCCCGGAAAAGCTGGCCATGGGCTACATCACGAAAGCCGTTCCCGATGTGAAGGCCGCGCTGGCCGGGGCGCGCGACATCCTCGTGGAAGGGGTGGCCGAAAATGCCGACCTGATCGGCCGCCTGCGGACCTTTCTGCAAGGCAACGCGCTGCTGATCTCCCATGTGGTCGCTGGGCAGGAAGACTCCGGCACGAAATACGCCGACTATTTCGACCACCGGGAGCCCTGGGCCAAAGTCCCCGGCCATCGCGCACTGGCAATGATGCGCGGCAGCAAGGAAGGGGTGCTGACCCTCGACATCGCACCGGACCCGGAAACCGGCCAGCCGCAGGTGGAGGCGATGATCGCTGCGGCGCTGGAAACCCGCACGGACGCGCCCGGTGACATCTGGCTGCGCGGTGTGGCGGGTTGGGCGTGGCGGACCAGGCTGAGCCTGTCGATGATGCTGGACCTGATGTCGGATCTGCGCACCCGCGCCCAGGAAGAGGCCATCCGTGTCTTCGCCCGCAATCTCAAGGATTTACTGCTGGCCGCACCGGCGGGAAACCGGGCGACAATGGGGCTGGATCCCGGAATCCGAACCGGCGTGAAGGTGGCCGTGGTGGACCCCACCGGCAAGCTGCTGGACACTGCCACCGTCTACCCCTTTCAACCCAGGAACGATCTGGGGGGCACGCGGGCCACGCTGTCGGCGCTGATCCGCAAACACGGGGTGGAACTGATCGCCATCGGGAACGGCACCGCCAGCCGCGAAACCGAACGTTTGGTGGCGGAGGTTCTGTCCGGCCTGCCGGCGCCGGTGCCGGGGAAAGTCGTCGTCTCCGAGGCTGGAGCGTCGGTCTATTCCGCGTCCGAGATGGCCGCGCGGGAATTTCCCGATCTTGACGTATCGCTGCGCGGGGCGGTCTCCATCGCGCGGCGGCTTCAGGACCCGCTGGCGGAGCTTGTGAAGATCGACCCGAAATCCATCGGAGTCGGCCAGTACCAGCACGATGTGGATCAGCACCGTCTGGAAAAGGCGCTGGATGCCGTCGTCGAAGATGCCGTAAACGCCGTGGGTGTGGATCTGAACATCGCTTCCGCCCCGCTGCTGGCGCGGGTCTCAGGGCTGGGGCCGTCCCTGGCCGAAGCCATCGTGGAACACCGTAACGCCCTGGGCGCCTTTGCAACCCGCAAGGACCTGATGCGGGTCCCCCGGCTTGGCCAGCGTACCTTCGAACAATGCGCGGGCTTCCTGCGCATCCGCAACGGGCAAGAACCGCTGGACGCCTCCTCGGTTCACCCCGAAGCCTACAGCGTCGCCCGGCGAATCGTGACGTCCTGCGGACGCGACCTGCGCAGCCTGATGGGCGATGAAACCCGCCTGAAGGCGCTGAACCCCGCAGATTTCACCGACGATACCTTTGGCCTGCCCACGGTGCGCGACATTCTTGCCGAGCTTGCCAAGCCCGGTCGCGACCCGCGCCCCGAGTTCGTCACCGCGAAATTCGCCGACGGGATCGAGGAGATTGCCGACCTGCGCCCCGGCATGCATCTGGAGGGCACGGTGACCAATGTCGCCGCCTTTGGCGCGTTCGTGGATATCGGCGTACATCAGGATGGGCTGGTGCATGTTTCACAACTGGCGGACCGGTTCGTGAAAGACCCCCACGAGGTGGTAAAAGCCGGCGACGTAGTGACGGTGCGCGTGGTCGAGGTGGACATCCCCCGAAAGCGTATCGGCCTGTCCATGCGCCGCGACAGCCCCCGCCCGGCGCGCAACGCCCCACCTGCAGAGAAGGGCAGCAAGTCCAAGCCGCGAAAGGATCGCGCCCCCAGAGAAACCGGCACCCTTGGCGCCGCCCTGGCGCAAGCGATGAAAAGGCGATAGGCGCGACACCCTGTCGCTTTCACACAGGCTGTGCGCCGTCATACCCCCGCGCGCAGGAGGACACCCCGTGAACGAAGACGACCTTTGCCCCCATGCAGGGGAACCCGTGATTCGGACCATCGCCATGCCCGCCGACACCAACCCGGCGGGCGACATTTTCGGCGGCTGGCTGATGTCCCAGATGGATCTTGCGGCCGGCAGCGTCGCGGCGCGCGTGGCGCGCGGGCGGGCGGCCACGGTCGCGGTGGACGGCATCCGCTTTCACAAGCCCGTGGCCGTCGGCGACGAGGTCTCGCTTTATGGCAAGCTTCTGAAGGTCGGGCACAGTTCGATGCAGATCAAGGTTCGCGCCTGGCACAGGGCACGGTGCAGCACGGCCAGCGAAGTCGTGACCGAAGCCATCTTCACCTTCGTCGCCATTGACGATTCCGGCCAGCCCCGCCCGGTGCCGCAGACGGGCTAGAAGGCCTTGAAAGTCAGCGTGGTCAGGGACCGGTCGATATCGGGAAGATCCAGAAGCCGGTCATTAATGTACTTGCCCACATCCTGCCCCTCGGGAATATACAGCTTCAGCAGCAGATCAAACTCCCCGCTGGTGGAGTACAGCTCCGAATGGAGTTCGCGCAGCACGATTTCCTCGGCCACATCGTAGGTTTTGCCCGGACGGCAGCGAAGCTGAACGAACACGCAGGTGGTCATCGGGGGCTCCTTCTTGTGACGGCGCAAACCTAGTCAGGCCGCCCCGCTCCGGCAAGCGGGAAAACGCGGGGCTTGGAAGGGGTGACGCCCCGGTGTAGGAAACATGGGCAATAAAACGGAGACCCCGATGCGGACGGCAAAGATCACGCGCAAGACGTCTGAAACCGACATCACCGTCGAGGTAAACCTGGACGGGACCGGCACCTATGACATCGCGACGGGGGTTGGCTTCTTCGACCACATGCTGGAGCAACTGGCCCGGCACTCGCTGATCGACATGAAGGTCCGTTGTTCGGGCGACACCCATATCGACGACCACCACAGCGTGGAGGACGTGGGCATCGCGCTGGGGAAGGCGCTTGCGCACGCACTGGGCGACAAGCGTGGCATCCGCCGCTACGGCGCCTGCCTGCTGCCGATGGACGATGCGCTGGTTCGCACGGCGCTGGACCTGTCCGGCCGGCCCTATCTGGTGTGGAATGTCGGGATGCCGACCGCCAGGATCGGCAGCTTCGATACCGAACTGCTGCGCGAATTCTTCCAGGCGCTCAGCACCAATGGCGGCATCACCCTGCACATCGATGCCCTGCACGGGTTCAACAGCCACCACATCGCGGAGGCGACCTTCAAATCCGTTGCCCGCGCCCTGCGCGAGGCCGTGGAAACCGACCCGCGCAAGGCGGATGCGATCCCCTCGACGAAGGGGGCCCTTTGACGTGCTGACCGCGATCGTCGATTACGAGTCGGGCAACCTGCACTCGGCCCGGAAGGCGTTTGAGCGGGTCGCCCGCGACACCGGCGCGGGCGAGGTGTGTGTGAGCGCCGACCCCGAGCTGGTGCGCCGGGCCGACCGGATCGTGCTGCCCGGCGACGGGGCCTTTCCGGCCTGCCGGCGGGCATTGTTCGACCATTCCGGACTGTTCGAAGCCATCGAGGAAACCGTTCTTGAAAAGGGCCGCCCCTTCATGGGGATCTGTATCGGGATGCAGATGCTGGCCACACGCGGGCTGGAATACATGCCGACCGACGGGTTTGACTGGATCGGTGGCGATGTCGTGCCCATCACCCCCGCGGATCCGGCGCTGAAGGTCCCCCACATGGGCTGGAACGATCTCGTCTGCGACGCGCCCCACCCGGTACTTCAAGGGATCGAAACCGGCGACCACGCCTATTTCGTGCATTCCTATCACTTCAAGCTGTCATACCCCGCCCAGCGTTTGGCCCATTGCGGGTATGGCGGACCGATCACGGCCATCGTGGGGCGCGACAATATCGTCGGCACCCAGTTTCACCCGGAAAAAAGCCAGGCCACCGGGCTACGGCTGATCGCGAATTTCCTGGGCTGGAGGCCCTAACCCAACAGCCTGCCGCGCAGCGAATTCGGGGCGCTTTCCACGATCTGAACCTGTGCGATGCGCCCCATATAGGTTGAAGCGGCCTCGACATGAACGGCGTGCAGATGGTCGGATTTCCCCGCCAACTGCCCCGACATGCGGCCCGGTTTCTCGAACAAAACGCCGACGGTCTTGCCAACCATGGCGGCCTGCGCGGCCTGTTGCTGCTCTCCCAGCAGGGACTGAAGGCGGTACAGGCGCTCCGACGCGGCGTCCGGGTCCACCTGATCCCGTTCGGCGGCAGGGGTACCCGGGCGCGGCGAATACCTGAAGCTGTAGGCCTGCCCGTAGCCGACCGCACGCACGAGGTTCAAGGTATCCTCGAAATCCGCCTCGGTCTCGCCGGGGAAGCCGACGATGAAATCGCCCGACAACAGCAGGTCGGGCCGCGCGGCGCGAATGCGCGCCACCAGCCGCAAATAACTTTCCGCGCTGTGCTTGCGGTTCATCGCCTTGAGAATCCTGTCGCTGCCCGACTGCACGGGCAGGTGCAGGTAAGGCATCAACTTGGCGCAATCGCCATGCGCGGCGATCAGGTCGTCTTCCATGTCATTCGGGTGCGATGTGGTGTAGCGGATGCGCTCCAGCCCCTCGATTTCGGCCAGTGCGCGAACCAGACGCGCCAGGCCCCAGTCCCGCCCGTCGGGACCCTCGCCATGATAGGCGTTGACGTTTTGCCCCAGAAGCGTGATTTCGGCCACCCCACGCGCCACCAGATCCCGCGCCTCGGTCAGCACGCGGACGACCGGGCGGCTGGCTTCGGCCCCGCGCGTGTAGGGCACAACGCAGAAGGCACAGAACTTGTCGCATCCCTCCTGCACCGTCAGGAACGCGGACGGACCACGCATCGCCTTGGGGCGGACGGCAAGATGCTCAAACTTGTCCTCCTCGGGGAAATCGGTATCCAGCGCCCTTTTCCCCTTGCGCGCAAGGGTTTCCAGTTCGGGCAGACGGTGATAGCTTTGCGGCCCCACCACCAGATCCACCATCGGCTGTCGGCGCAGGATTTCCTCCCCCTCCGCCTGTGCGACACATCCGGCGACGCCGATCTTCAGGTCCGGATTCGCAGCCTTCAGCCCCTTGAAACGCCCCAGTTCCGAATAGACCTTCTCGGCGGCCTTTTCACGGATGTGACAGGTGTTGAGCAGGATCATGTCCGCGCCTTCCGGGCTGTCGGTCAAGGTATAACCTTTCCCGCCCAGGGCCTCGGCCATGCGCTCACTGTCATAGACGTTCATCTGACAGCCATAGGTCTTGATGAAAAGCTTCCTGTCGCCGGCCATGCCTTACCCCCGTTTCCGGTGCGGCTTCCTACACAATGTACACGCACGCCGCAACGGCTTGCATCCCGGCGCGCTTTGTCAGACCTTCGTCCCATCACGGTTTTACGGATTGCAGATGATCGAAAATTCCTTTTCCGGACTGGGCGACTTTCTGAACCGCGCCAAACCCCTTCTGGCGAAAGGCCCGGTGGCGCTGATTTTCGCCGAGGATGGCACAGAGGTCGAAAGCACGGTCCAGCACCACCTGAACCTGGGCTTTCGGCAGGTTTTCCTGTTCGCGCCCCCCTCAGTCCGCCTGCCGCACTCCTCCAGTCAGCCGAACCTGCACCGTGTCACATACGACACCCGCGCCGAGGCGGCCCTGACCCACGCGATCAACCGTACCTGCGCCGCAGCACCGGGAACATGGTTTTACTACTGCTTCAACGCCGAGTATCTGTTCTTTCCCTTCTGTGAAACCCGGACCGTTGGCGAGATGCTGGATTTCCATACCGAGGAACGGCGTGAGGCAATGCTGGCTTTCGTGGTGGACCTTTACGCCGAGGATATTTCCGCCCATCCCGATGCCGTCTCGCTGGAAACCGCGCACCTGGACACGTCGGGATACTACGCTCTGACCCGCGAGGATGCTGAAAACGACTGGCAACCCAAAGAGCGGCAAATGGATTTCTACGGTGGCCTGCGCTGGCGGTTCGAGGAATTCGTGCCCTACGAACGCCGCAAGATCGACCGCATCGCCCTGTTCAGGTCCGCGACCGGGCTGAAGCTTCGCGATGACCATACGTTCAACATGGAGGAATACAACACCTATTCCTGCCCATGGCACCACAACATGACCGCAACGATCTGCTCTTTCCGCACGGCCAAGGCACTGCGGACGAATCCGGGGTCACGCCCGCATATCGACAATTTCATCTGGCACAAATCCCGCCCGTTCGAATGGTCTTCGGGTCAACTCATGGATCTGGGCCTGATGGAACCCGGCCAGTGGTTCTAGGAAGCGCCCCCTGGGGCGTTTCCCGTTTTTTCGCCCGCTTCAGGCCCGGCGCAACCGCAACACCACATCCACTTTCGAGATGCGTGTCCCTTCGGGAGGCTTGGGCAGGTTGACGATTTCAAGCTGGTCGCCGGGCGCATCCGTCAGGCGACCCTCATCTTCCCAGAAGAAATGCGGGTGATCGTCGACACGGGTATCGAAATAGCTTTTCGACCCGTCGACCATGACCTCCTGCATCAGCCCGGCCTCGCAAAAAGCGCGCAGCGTGTTGTACACAGTCGCAAGAGACACCTTTTCACCGCTTTCGCAAGTTGCGGCATAAAGGCTTTCGGCCGTCACATGGCGGTTTTGGCCGTCACCTATCAAAAGTGTCGCCAGCGCGACACGCTGCCGGGTAGGGCGCAATCCGGCCCGCATCAGCCAGTCTGCGCTGCGGGCCGTGATTTCGGCTTGGTTGATATGTGTGTTCAGCTTGTCCATGAAACTTATATATGTACTTGAGGTAGTGCGATTCAAATTATTTTCAGTCGCAGCGGCGGTTTGGCGCGCCCCCGGCCCCTATTGCCACCCGCCGAAGCGGGGTGTTAGAGGAAACGGAACCAGAACCAACCGCAAAGGGACGGGTCCGCATGGCCGATTTTCCGACAAGTTTCGACAAGGACGGGCTTTTGAAATGCGCACGGGGGGAGCTTTTCGGCCCCGGCAACCCGCAACTGCCGGAACCGCCGATGTTGATGATGGACCGCGTGACCGAGATCAGCGCCGATGCCGGGGAATTCGGCAAAGGTCATGTGGTCGCCGAATTCGACATCCATCCCGACCTGTGGTTCTTCAAGTGCCACTTTCCGGGGGACCCGGTGATGCCTGGCTGCCTGGGGCTGGATGCGCTGTGGCAACTGACCGGCTTCAACCTGGGCTGGCGCGGAATGCTGGGGCGCGGGCGCGCCCTGGGCGTGGGTGAGGTGAAATTCACCGGCATGGTGACGCCCCAGGTCCGGAAAGTCACCTATATCGTGGATTTTACCCGCGTCATCGACCGCAAATTGAAAATGGGTATCGCCAACGGCAAGATGCTGGCGGATGGCGAACATATCTATTCGACCGAAAACATGAAAGTCGGCCTGTTCACCGAGTGATCCGGCCCCGAAGGAGGACAGACATGCGCCGCGTCGTTATTACCGGGATCGGCATCGTCTCGCCGATCGGCAACACTACCGAAGAGGTTGAGGCATCTCTGCGCGCCGGCCGCTCCGGCATCCGTTTCGAAGAGGTTTACGCCGCCAACGGTTTTCGCAGCCAGGTGGCGGGCATTCCCCAGATCGACCTGACCGAGGCCGTCGACAAGCGCATGTTGCGCTTCATGGGGCCGGGGGCCGCCTACAACTACATATCGATGGAACAGGCGGTGGCCGATTCCGGGCTTGAGGAAAGCGACGTGTCAAATGAACGCACGGGCCTCATCATGGGCTCCGGCGGACCGTCCACGTCGAACTTTTTCGCCGCGCACCAGATCGTTAAGGAAAAAGGCAGCCCAAAGCGGATGGGCCCGTTCATGGTCACGCGCTGCATGTCCTCGACCAACTCCGCCTGCCTGGCGACGCCGTTCAGGATCAAGGGGGTGAACTACTCCATCACCTCCGCCTGTTCGACCTCGGCGCATTGCATCGGCAACGGGGTGGAACTGATCCAGATGGGCAAGCAGGATGTCATCTTCGCCGGCGGCGGGGAAGAAGTGGACTGGACGCTGTCATGTCTTTTCGACGCGATGAACGCGATGTCCTCCAAATACAACGATACGCCTCAGACAGCCTCACGCCCCTTCGACGCCACGCGCGACGGGTTCGTGATTGCCGGGGGCGGTGGCGTCGTGGTCCTGGAGGATCTGGAGCACGCCAAGGCCCGCGGCGCGAAAATCTATGCCGAGGTAACCGGCTACGGCGCCACCTCGGACGGCTACGACATGGTCGCCCCCTCCGGCGAAGGCGGGGAACGGTCCATGAAGCTGGCCCTGTCCACCCTGCCCGAAGGCCGCAAGGTGGATTACATCAACGCCCATGGCACATCGACCGTCGCAGGCGACGTGGTGGAGGTCCAGGCCGTGCGCCGCGTCTTTGGCGAAGACACCATGCCGGTGATCGGCTCCACCAAATCGCTGACAGGGCATTCCCTGGGTGCGACCGGCGTACATGAGGCCATTTACTCTCTCATCATGCTGAACAAGGGGTTCATCGCCGCCTCGGCCAACATCGTCGAACTGGACCCCGAAATCCGCAAGGGCGAAATCGTCACCGAACTGCGTGAGGGCGTAGAGATCGACAGCATACTGTCCAACAGTTTCGGCTTTGGCGGAACCAACGCCAGCCTTGTTCTGAGCAAATTTCAAGGATGACCTTCCATGCCTGACCTGATGAAGGGGAAGCGCGGCCTCGTCATGGGGGTCGCCAATGACAGGTCCATCGCCTGGGGCATTGCCAAGGCACTGGCCGATGAGGGGGCCGAGCTTGCCTTCAGCCACCAGGGGGAAAGTTTCGGAAAGCGGGTGCTGCCGCTGGCCGAAAGCGTGGGGTCCTCATTTCTTCTGGATGTGGACGTGACGGACGATGCCTCGCTCGAAGCCGCCTTCGGAAGGCTCGAACGGGAATGGGGATCCCTGGATTTTCTTGTCCATGCCATCGCCTTCTCGGACAAGGCCGAACTGTCGGGCCGGTTCATCAACACCAGCCGCGAGAACTTCAGGAACAGTCTCACGATTTCCTGCTATTCGCTGATCGATGTGGCGCGCCGGGCCCGGCCTCTGATGTCCAATGGCGGTACGATCCTGACGCTGACCTATCAGGGGTCCAACCGGGTGATCCCGTATTACAACGTGATGGGCGTTGCCAAGGCGGCTCTGGAATCGACAGTGCGCTACCTGGCCTCCGATCTTGGCCCGGACGGCATCCGCGTCAACGCGATCTCGCCGGGGCCGATGAAGACGCTGGCGGGGGCGGCCATCGGGGGCGGCCGGAAGACCTTCCGCCATACCGAGGCCAACGCCCCGCTGCGCGCCAATGCAACACTGGAATGTATCGGGGGAACAGCCGTCTACCTTGCCTCCGACCACGGGGCCTGTACCACCGGCGAAGTGATCGCCGTTGACGGCGGCTACCATGTGCTGGGAATGCCCCGTTCGGAAAACCTTTAGGGGGACAAGGCCCCATCCGCGCGGGGCCTTGTTTTTCAGACGATCTCGACCAGCTCGATGGCGAAGGTCAGATCCTTGCCGGCCAGCGGGTGATTGGCGTCAAGGATCACCTCGTCGTCAGTCGCTTCGGCTACGGTGACGGCCATCACCTGCCCATCGGGCGTCTGCAACTGCAACTGGGTCCCGATTTCCAGCGGAATATCGGCCGGAACCTGCGCGCGGGGCACCGCCTGTGTCGCCTCCGGGTTATGGGCGCCATAGGCTTCGGCACAGGGCACTTTCACGGTTTTCTGCGCACCGGCTTCCATCCCCGGCAGTGCCTTGTCGAGGCCGGGGATGATCTGCCCCGCGCCCACGGTGAATTCCAGCGGGTCGCGGCCCTCGGAACTGTCGAAGGTCGTTCCGTCGTCCAGCGTGCCCGTGTAATGAATGCGAACGGTGTCGCCCGGCTTTACGGTCATCAAACTCTCATATCGCTAGGGGTGAATTGCAGAGGCCGCGACCATGCCGCAGGTTCTCCGGGTGCGCGGTCAGGGTAAGCCCTGAGAACACGATGTAAACCCCCGGCGTCGCTTCAGGCGGTTTCAGGCTCTATCAGGCCCATCGCCGCCCCCGTCGGGTCGATGACGATGGCGATCCGCCCAACACCGGGCATGGCAAAGGGCGGTTTGCCGACTTTGCCTCCCAGCGCGGCGCTCCGCTCCAACGCGGCGCCGAGATCGTCCACCGCAAAGTAGCTGAACCAATGGGCGGGCAGCCCGTCGAAACCATCCATGCCGGTGATGTCCATCACCCCGACGCTGGGTTGGCCGTCGCGACTGCCGATATGATAGGTCATGGTGTCGTGATCGACCTTTTCAAAGGTCCAGCCGCAGACATCGCTGTAATAGCGCAGCGCCGCAGGCACATCGCGGGTCATCAGTTCCGTCCACCAGACGGTGCCGTTTACGGTCATGGGAAATCTCCTTTGCCATCCCGCCATCCTACACTATTTCCGCGGGGCTTTCCCCGGGCGCGTCCCTGTGCAAGTGTCACGGTCGGGAGGCAACCATGACCATCACGACCTGCATCTTCGACGCCTACGGCACGCTCTTCGACGTCACCGCCGCCGCACGGCAGGCCGCCGTAGAACCGGAACACGCGTCACTTGCCGCACATTGGCCGAAACTGGCCTTCGACTGGCGGCGCAAACAGCTGGAATACACCTGGTTGCGCGCCGTCACCGGGGCGCATGCGGATTTCTGGGCCGTCACCGGGGACGGGCTGGACTGGGCGCTGGAGGCCAACGGCCTCACCACCCCGTCCCTGCGCGCACGCCTGCTTGATCTGTACCGGGAACTGTCCCCCTACCCCGAAGTCCCGGCGATGCTCTCGGCGCTGAAACAAAGGGGGAAGGCAACGGCGATTCTTTCCAACGGCTCGCCGGGAATGCTGGAGGATGCGGTCGCCTCCGCCGGAATCGGCGGCGCGCTGGATGCCCTGCTGTCGGTTGAAAGCGTGGGCATCTTCAAGCCCCATGCCAGGGTTTACGACCTTGTCGGTCAGCGGTTCGGCTGCCCACGGAACACGGTTCTGTTTGTCTCCTCCAACGGCTGGGACGCTGCGGCGGCGGCGGGCTACGGGTTCAGGACCGCGTGGGTCAACCGCGACGGTGCGCCGGTGGATCGCCTGCCCTGGCGCCCCGCCCATATCCTGCCGGACCTGACCGGCATCCCCGAAATCGCGGAGGCATGATGCAGTATTTCACCGCCGCGGATGGCGCCCGGCTGGCCTTTCGGGACACGGGCGCAGGCCCGGCCCTGATCTGCCTTGCCGGGCTGACGCGCAACTCCACGGATTTCGACGATCTTGCCCCGCATCTTCGCGCGCGCCTGATCCGGCCCGACTATCGCGGGCGCGGCGCGTCGGAGTGGACCGGCCCCGCCACCTATACCGTCGCACAAGAGGCGCAGGACGTTCTGGCCCTGATGGATCACCTGGGCCTTGAGGCCACGCCGGTTCTGGGCACCTCGCGCGGGGGGCTGATCGGCATGGCGCTGGCGGCGATGGCACCCGAGCGGCTGACCGGGGTGTGCCTGAACGATATCGGGCCGGAGATCGCGCCCGAAGGGCTGGCCCGCATCGCCGATTATGTCGGTCGACCGCCCAGGATCGCGACTCTTGGCGACGCCGCCGCCGCGCTGGCTCAAAGTCCGGGGTTTGAAACCGTGCCGATGGTGCGCTGGCACGCCGTCGCACTGCGATTGTTCCGCGTAACCGAAACAGGCCTGACCCTGCCCTATGATCCCGCCTTGCGGGAAGCCTTCCTCAGCGCGTTCGAAAGCCCGCAGATGGATCTCTGGCCCCTGTTCGATGCGCTGGCCGGCAAGCCCGTGGCGCTGCTGCGGGGGGCGAATTCCGACCTCCTGACCCCGGACACCGTGCAAGAGATGCGCCGCCGCCGTCCGGACATGCTTTATGCCGAAATACCCGGACGCGGCCACGTGCCGTTCCTCGACGAACCCGAAAGCCTGCGCATTCTGCGCGCATTCCTGGAGCAGACCGCATGAACATCGACATGATCGAGGCCGCCGCCGCCCGCCTCGCGGGGCATGCGCGGGTGACGCCGCTCCTGTCTTCACCGTTCCTGGACGAAATTGCCGGACGGCGGGTGTTCGTCAAGGCCGAATGCCTGCAACATACGGGCAGCTTCAAGTTTCGCGGGGCGTGGTCGGCGCTTTCGGGGATGCCGCAAGCACAGCGCGCGGGGGGGGTGATCGCGTTTTCCTCCGGCAACCATGCGCAGGGCGTGGCGCGGGCGGCGCAACAACATGAAACACGGGCGGTAATCGTGATGCCGTCCGACGCACCCCGGCTCAAGATCGTCAATACACGCGCATTCGGGGCCGAGGTGGTGGAATACGACCGGACCACCGAAGACCGGGACGCCCTTGGCGCGGAGCTTGCCGAAAGCCAGGGGCTGACACTGGTCAGGCCCTTCGACGACCCGCAGGTCATCGCCGGACAAGGCACCGTGGGGCTGGAATTGGCCGACCAGGCACGGGCGGCCGGTGTGCGGCAGGCCGATGTACTGATCCCCTGCGGCGGCGGCGGGCTGACCGGCGGCATCGCGCTGGCGCTGGAGGCGCGCGCGCCCCACCTGCGCCCCCGCCCGGTGGAACCGCAGGGGTTCGACGACGTGGCCCGTTCGCTGTCTGCGGGACGAATCGAGCGCAACCCGGCACTGGTCGGGTCGCTTTGCGACGCGATCATCACGCCTGCACCGGGGCAGATCACCTTCCCGATCATGGCCCGGCACTGTGGCCCCGGTATCGTTGTCAGTGACGAGGACGCCCTGCGCGCCATGGCCGCCGCCTTCACCCGGCTGAAGCTGGTGCTGGAGCCCGGTGGGGCCGTCGCGCTTGCGGCGGCGCTGTTTCATCCCGAAACGGCGGTGGGCGACGCGGTGATCGCGGTGGCCTCGGGCGGGAACGTGGACAGCGCGTTTTTCACCCGCGCACTGGAACTTTACGGCGCGTAATACGCTTGCGGCAGGCCGGGGCCTGGCCGAAAATACCGCGAGGAAGGGATAATTGCCATGAAAGCTGTCGATCTGGGCGATGTAGTTTTGCATTACCGCGAGGATGGCGACCCGGACGGGGCGCCCATCGTTTTTGCCAATGCGCTGGGCACCGACCTGCGCCTGTGGGACAACGTGGTGCCATACCTGCCGGGATTGCGGATCATCCGCTATGACATGCGCGGGCACGGGGTGTCGTCCTGTCCGGACGGGCCTTACTCCATGGGGCAACTGGTGCGCGACGCGGAGCGTCTGCTCGACCGTCTGAAGGTGCGGGAATGCGTCTTCGTCGGGCTGTCCATCGGGGGGATGATCGCACAGGGGCTGGCCGTCAAGCGGCTGGACCAGGTTCGCGCGCTGGTGCTGTCAAACACCGCCGCCAGAATCGGTACTGCCGATATCTGGTCCGAGCGGATGCAGGCGGTGCGGACCGGCGGCATCGCCGCACTGGCCGATGGCACGATGGAACGCTGGTTTACCCGCGCCTTCCGCGACAGCCCGCAGGCGATTCTCTGGCGGGCGATGCTGACCCGCCAGCCGGTGGAAGGCTACCTTGGCTGCTGCGCGGCGATTTCGGGGACGGATTTCTACACACCGACCTCGGGCCTGAGCCTGCCCACACTGGCGATTGCCGGCAGCGAAGACGGATCCACCCCGCCGGATCTGGTGCGCGAAACGGCAGACCTGGTAAAAGGTTCGAAATTCCGGCTGATCCGCGGCGCGGGCCACCTGCCCTGCGTGGAACAGCCGGAAACCTATGCCGAAATCCTGAAAACCTTCCTGGCGGAGATCGGTCATGTCTGAGGCGCGTTTCATCCTTGTTCACGGGGCGTGGGGCTCCTCGGCAAGCTGGGGCGGCCTGCCCGCGCTTTTGCGCGCCCAAGGCCACAGCGTGCGGGCCCTTGACCTGCCCGGCCATGGGGAAGACCGCACCCCCCCCGAAACCGTCACGCTGGCCGATTATGCCCGCCATGTCGCCGGAGTGTTGCGTGCCGGCCCCCCCGCGGTCCTGGTTGGCCATTCGATGGGCGGCATGGTGATCTCCGCCGCCGCCGAGACCGCGCCGGAGCATCTTGAACGGCTGGTCTATCTTGCCGCCTTCCTGCCGAAATCCGGTGACAGCCTGATGAGCCTCAAGCAGCGGGAGGGCCCGACCATCGCCGCCGCCGTACGCCCCGGCCCGGTCAGGGGCACGACCGTTCTGGACCCGGATACCGCCGCCGGCTTTCTGTTTCAGGATGCCACGCCAGAACAGCGCGCAAGCGCGCTTTCGCGTCTCGGCCCGCAACCCAATGCCCCACAGGTGGAACGGATCAACCTTTCCGCCAACAGGTTCGGGCAGGTGCCGCGCCATTACATCCTGTGCGAAAACGATCAGACCGTGACACCCGAACTTCAGCGCGCCATGGCCACCGAAACCCCTTGCGAAACACTGCACAGCCTGCCAACAGGCCACCTGCCGCAACTGACCGCGCCCCAGGCGCTGGCCGACCTTCTGAACCGCATCGTCTCCGAGGCAAAATGACCAAACCCTGTATCATTTGCGTGGCCATCACCGGCTCTGTCGCCCGCAAGGAAAACAACCCCGCCGTCCCGACCGCCCTGAACGAACAGATCGAAAGCACCCACGCCGCGTTCGAAGCCGGGGCCGCGATTGCCCATTGCCACGTGCGCAACGACGACCAGACGCCTAGCTCCGACCCGGAGCGTTTCGCAAAGCTGATGGAAGGGATCCGCACCCACTGCCCCGGCATGATCGTGCAACTTTCCACGGGGGGGCGCTCCGGCTCCGGACAGGAGCGGGGCGGCATGCTGCACCTGCGCCCGGAGATGGCGTCGCTTTCGGTTGGCTCGAACAACTTTCCCACCCGCGTGTACGAAAACCCGCCGGAACTGGTGGACTGGTTGTCGGGCCTGATGCTGGACTACGACGTCAAGCCTGAAATCGAGGCCTTCGACCTCTCGCACATCTTCCAGGCCGTGAAGATGAGCGAGGACGGCAAGTTGCGCAAACCGCTTTACGTACAGTTCGTGATGGGGGTGAAAAACGCCATGCCCGCGGACAAGCGCAGCTTTGACTTCTACGTGGAAACGCTCACCCGCCTTGCCCCGGATGCGCAATGGTGCGGCGCGGGCGTGGGCCCGAACCAGATCCGGGTGAACGAATGGGCCATCGCCGCGGGCGGGCACACCCGCACCGGGCTGGAAGACAACGTGCGGCTGGATCGCGATACTCTCGCCCCCTCCAACGCGGCGCTGGTGGAACGGGCCGTGGACCTGTGTGCGCAATACGACCGGCCCGTGGCCACCTGTGCCCAGGCGCGTGAGATCCTGAACCTGCGGGCCGCATGACATGGCGGTCACCCCGTTTGACAGCGCGCTCTACCGCGATCTGTTGACCGACGCGGAAATCGCTCCGCTTTTCACGGACAGCGCCGAAATCCGGGCAATGCTGCTGGTGCTGGGCACGCTGGCGCGGGAACAGGGGCAGCTGGGCGTGATCCCCGAAACCTCCGGCGCGTTTCTGCATCGGGCCGCAATGGAGGTACAGGTGGACCCGGCAGGCCTTGCGGCGGACACGGCGCGGGACGGCAGCCCTGTCCCCGCGCTGATCGCGGCCTTTGCCAAGGTGCTGGAAGCCCCCGAGCACGCCTCCTGTCTGCAACACGGCGCCACCGACGAAGACATTGCCCGGACCGCGCTGGCCCTGCGGCTGCGGCAGGCCCTGGCCATTCTCGAAACCCGGCTGACCGGCGCGTTTCGCAACCGTCTTCAGGTGCTGCGCCCCAGGGTTCAGGCCGTATCGCTCAGCGATGACCGTACGCGCGCGGCGCTGGCCAGGGCGTTGCACCTTTCCCCCGCGGGCGGAGGGGCAGAGGACCGGCAGAGGCTGGCCCGGCTTCTGGCGGAAATCGTCGCCTCCCGCCCGGGCCCGCTTGGCGCCTTTGCGGCAGGGCTGACAGGGCCCTCTGGCGGGCCGCTGCAAGATGCGCTGTGCCTTGGCCCCTTGACGATGTGTGCGGCACGCGCCGCGCAATAGGGCTTTTCCAGCCCCGCGCGGGCGGGTAAGACCGCCCCGTCCAACCCGGATCGCCCATGACAGAGCATTCCCACCGCCTTCCGATCGTTTTCATCCTGATCACGCTGGTTCTGGATGCCATCGGCATCGGACTGATCCTGCCGGTCATGCCTGACCTGATCCGCGACATCGAGGGCGCGGGATTGAGCGACGCTGCCATCTGGGGTGGGGTTCTGGCCACGGTTTTCGCGGTGATGCAGTTCCTGTGCGGGCCGCTTGTGGGAAATCTGTCAGACAGGTTCGGGCGGCGCCCTGTCCTGTTGATCTCTCTGGCCACGATGGCGCTGGACTATGTGGTGATGGCGCTGGCCGGGTCGATATGGCTGCTTCTGGCGGCACGGGTCATCGGTGGCGTCACCGCCTCGACCCAGGCCACGGCAAGCGCCTTCCTCGCCGACATCTCACGCCCGGAACAGAAGGCCGCCCGCTTCGGGATGGTCGGCGCTTCCTTCGGAATCGGCTTTGTGATCGGGCCGGTGATCGGTGGATTTCTTGGCGAATTCGGCCCTCGTGCCCCGTTCTGGGCGGCCGCCGGTCTGGCCGGGGTGAATTTCCTGTTCGGTCTCCTGGTTCTGCCGGAAACGGTGACAGAGCGCACCCGCCGCCGGTTCGACCTGCGGCGCGCCAACCCCCTTGGCGCATTTCGCGAAATGCGCCGCCTGCCGGGAGTGGCGCCACTTCTGGTGCTGTTTTTCCTGTATGAGTTCGCGATGTTCATCTACCCGGCGATCTGGGCCTACTTCACCCAGTACCGCTTTGGCTGGAGCCCGGGCACGGTGGGAATATCGCTGGCGATGTTCGGTATCGGCGTAGCCGCCGTACAGGGCGGGCTGATCCGCGTCATCCTGAGGGCGCTGGGGGAGCGGTTTACCGTCTGGTACGGCCTGGGCTACAACCTGCTGGCGTTCCTTCTGATCGGGGTCATCGAAAGCGGGCGGGCGATCCTGCTTCTTACCCCGTTGATCGCGCTGGGCGCGGTGGTGACGCCCGCGCTTCTGGCAATGATGTCCAGGGCGGCCGGGGACAATCAGCAGGGGGAAGTCCAGGGAACGGTAAGTTCCCTGCGCTCGGTCGCGATGATCCTGTCCCCCCTGGTGATGACCCAGCTCTTTGCCGCGTTCACCAGCCCGCAGGCAAAGGTACACCTGCCTGGTGCACCGTTCTTTCTTGCCGCAGGCGTGATGGGGATTTGCGGCCTCGTCTTCGCATACGGGGGCCGCTTGAAACCTCCCGGAAAGACTCACCGCTGCCCGGAATCGGCTGAATCCCGCTAATTCTTCCTTGGATCGCGTTGCATTTCTGCGACGGATCGCACCCTGCGGCGGTTTGTGCCCAAGCCTCTGCACAAAGGCTTTTTTCAAAGGGGTTTTGGCACTATTCCTGCCTGATGAAGGGTTCGAAATGTCGCATGATTTTGGCGACTGTCAGGGGTGCCTGACATTGCCATCGTCAACTTGATGTGACATTCTCCGGAAGTGACGATGCCAGGCTATGGTCGCCGGGCGCCCAAGGCGCTTTGCCTCTGGAACCTGGGTTGTCGATGCCCGCGTGCAGGCCATGCACGCACACAGTCGAAAACCATATTGGGGAGACGACAATATGTCTGACGATGCTGACAAAGTCTGGCCGACCGGCCTGACGCTTGCCGAGGCCGAAGAAGTGCACAAGCAGCTCATCGATGGCACCCGTGTATTCGGTGCGATCGCTCTGCTGGCGCATTTTCTCGCCGCTGTTGCCACGCCGTGGCTGGGCTAAGGGAGGTACCAAGATATGAACAACGCTAAAGTCTGGCTCGTGGTCAAACCGACCGTCGGTGTTCCGGTTTTCCTGGCCGCCGTCGCCATTGCTTCGTTCCTGGTGCACCTGGTGCTCGTCCTGAACACCGGCTGGATGCAGGACTACTACATGGGTTCGGCCGCTGAAACCGCCGCGATCACCGTGGCTGCGCCGGAAACGACCGCCTAAGATGGCTTTCGGCGCCTGACGCCGGGTCATTCGTGTCGCAGATCTCGCGAGGGCCGGGGCCAAGTGCTTCGGCCTTCGCATCCGTCCGGAGGCGGCCGCGGGGCGCGCCAGCCCCGCCCTCTACGAATGGCCCCCTGAACGCGCGAACATTCAAGGACCTGCGGGTCCTGCCATTCGGAGCCCGAACCCCATGAACCGATTCAGCAAGATGGCCGTCCAGCGTCTGGCAACGGTCGCGCCGCGCTTCCTGCCCTTTGCCGAAGCCGCCAGCGACGACCTGCCCCTGTCGCGTCTGTTGCGGCTTTCGCTGTTCCAGGTCTCGGTCGGGATGGCACTGGTGCTCCTCGTCGGGACGCTGAACCGGGTCATGATCGTCGAACTGGGCGTGCCGGCTTCACTCGTGGGGATCATGATCTCCCTGCCGCTGGTCTTTGCACCGTTTCGGGCGATGATCGGATACAAGTCCGACACGCACAAATCCGCCCTGGGGTGGCGGCGGGTACCCTACATCTGGAAGGGCACGCTGCTGCAATGGGGCGGCTTTGCGATCATGCCTTTTGCCTTGATCGTGCTCTCCGGGCAGGGCTCAGCCGAGGGAGCCCCGGTCTGGCTGGGGCAGGCCAGCGCGGCGCTGGCCTTTCTGCTGGTGGGCGCGGGCGTGCACACGGTACAGACCGTTGGCCTTGCGCTGGCGACCGACCTGGCCCCACGCGACCAGCAACCCAATGTCGTCGGCCTGATGTACGTAATGATGCTGGTCGGCATGATCATCAGCGCAATGGTGTTCGGCATCCTGCTTGAGAATTTTTATCACGCCAAGCTGATCAAGGTGATACAGGGGGCGGCGCTTGTGACCCTGGTGCTCAACGTCATCGCGGTCTGGAAACAGGAGCCGCGCAACCGCGCCCGCGCACTGGCCCAACAGGCCCGCGACAATGACCCCAGCTTTACCGAAGCCTGGCGCCATTTCGCCAGCGGACCGAATGCGATGCGCCTTTTATGGGTAATCGGGCTGGGCACGATGGGCTTTGGCATGGCCGACGTCCTTCTCGAACCCTATGGCGGACAGGTCCTGGGCCTTTCGGTGGCGGCCACGACCAAGCTGACCGCGACGCTTGCCGGGGGCAGCCTGGTGGGTTTTGCGCTGGCCTCCCGGGTGCTCAGCAGGGGGGCGGACCCGGTGGCGATGGCGGCCTGGGGCGCCGCGGCGGGCCTGCCGGGTTTCGCGGCAATCACATTTTCCGCAACGTTGCAATCCCCGGAAATCTTCGTTCTGGGGACGCTTGCGGCCGGATTTGGCGCCGGGCTTTTTGGCCACGGGACGCTGACGGCGACGATGCGTTCCGCCCCGAAGGAGCGGGTCGGCCTGGCGCTGGGGGCGTGGGGCGCGGTGCAGGCGACCGGTGCAGGGATAGCCATCGCACTGGGCGGCATTCTGCGCGACGTCGTCATGACTCTGCCCGCCGGGGATACGTTCGGCGCGGCAACGCCTTATTTCGTTGTGTTCTCGCTGGAATTCCTGATGCTTGCACTGGCACTGATCGTGGTGGTGCCGCTGCTGTCCAAGCACATCTACGCGGATGTCCGCCCCCCGCAGGCAGGCAGACCTCCGGCGGAGTGACCCTGGCCCCCCAAGGCGCTCCGCAGGACCGTCTCCAACTGCGGTGGTGAAAGGGGGGCCGGGTTCCCTTTCATCGACGATGACATGGATGCGGCGCGGGCGATCTCGGGCACGTTGTCCGGTGTCACGCCCAGGTCCGACAGGCAGGGAAGGCCCGCCCCGTGCGCCCAGTCGGCCATTTCGGCATATCCCCCCCCTATCCAGGTGCGGATCTGCTCAAACCGGTGGGTGTCCTGTCCAAGCGTACGGCACACGGTTTCATTCAAGGACAGGACATGTGGCAGCAGCGCACCGCAGATCGCTCCATGGGCGGCCCCCGTGACCCCGCCGATAACCCCGGCGAGCCCGTGTACTGCCCCCAATCCGGCATTCGTCAGCGCCATCCCGCCCGTCAGGCTGACCAGTGCCATGTCATCGCGCGCGGCGGCATCTTCGGTCTCCATCAGGCGCCGCAGGGCCGCAAACCCGCGTGGAATCATCGCGGCGCACAGCGCGTCGGTCACAGGGTTTGCCCGGCAGGAGAGGTAGGGCTCAATCACCTGCGTGACGGCATCCAGCCCGGACGCAAGCGTCACCGCGCGGGGGGTGCCATCGGCCAGCGCCGGATCGACCAAGGCAAGGTCGGCAAGCATCCGGTCATCGCGCAGGCTGACCTTGCGGCGGTGACCGGGCACACCGATCACGGCGTTCCTGGTGACCTCCGCGCCAGTCCCGGCGGTAGTGGGCACGGCAATGAAGGGCAACGGTGCGGCGTCCAGGGCCTGCCCTTCCCCCACGACCTCGAGGTAACGCATCGCCTGCCCCGGTGCCGGCACAAGCGCCGCCAGCGCCTTGGCCAGATCGAGCACCGCGCCGCCGCCGATGCCCAGCACGACCTCCACCCCCGCGGCGCGCGCGACGGGAAGGGCCTCGTCCAACATGTCCAGCGTGGGTTCCGCGGGGCAGGGCAATAAAATCGCCCCCTTCAAACCCGCCAAAACCGGCGCGGCGCGGGCGGTGGAACGCCCGTGAACGATCAGAACCCGGTCGCCCCTTGCCCGTGCCTCTGGAACGGCCTGAGAGGCCACACCCCGGCCAAAGCGAACCCGGCCCGCAGTTTGAAACGCGAATGGGGTCATGCCTGCATGGTCGCGGCAACAGCGCGCTTCCAGATGGCGTAACGGTCATCGCGGGTTCCGGCATCCATCCGGCTTTCGAAACGCCGCTCCAGCGCCCAGCCTCTGGCGAAACCCTCGGCGTCCGGGTAGAGCCCGGCGCGCATCCCGGCCAGCCACGCCGCCCCCAGCGCGGTGGTTTCCAGCATCTCGGGACGATCCACCGGGGCCCCAAGAATGTCGGAAAGAAACTGCATCGTCCAATCCGAAGCCGACATACCGCCATCCACCCGCAGCACCGCCTGCCCGCCGCCCCGCCAGTCGGCGCGCATCGCCTCCAGCAAATCGCGGGTCTGGAAGCCGACGCTTTCCAGTGCCGCGCGGGCGAACTCCGCCGGGCCGGAATTGCGGCTCAGCCCGAAAATCGCCCCCCGGCATTCGGGTTGCCAATAGGGGGCGCCAAGCCCGGTAAAGGCAGGCACGATCACCACGTTCTGTGTCGGATCGGCGGTTTCAGCCAAAGGCTGGGTTTCCTTTGCCTCCCGAATGATCTTCAGCCCGTCGCGCAACCATTGGACCACAGCCCCCGCGATAAAGATCGAACCCTCCAGCGCGTAGGTGGGCGTACCGTCCAACTGATAGGCAATGGTGGTCAGCAGGCGGTTTTCCGATAACACCGGGGTGCTGCCGGTATTCAGCAGCGCGAAACAGCCCGTGCCATACGTGGATTTCATCATCCCCGGAGCGAAACACGCCTGCCCGACCGTGGCGGCCTGCTGATCTCCGGCCACCCCAAGGATCGGAATCTCACGCCCGAACAGATCGGCCCGCGTAACGCCAAATTCGGCGGCGCAATCCCTGACCTCGGGCAGCATGGCCATCGGCACGCCAAGCATGTCGCACATGGTCCGGCTCCAGCGGCCCTTGCGGATGTCGTAAAGAAGCGTGCGCGCCGCGTTGGTGGCGTCGGTGGCATGGACCTTGCCCCCTGTAAGCTTCCATATGAGGTAGGTATCGACCGTACCGAACAAAAGCTCCCCCGCCTCGGCACGGGGGCGGGCGCCTTCGACGGTATCGAGAATCCACGCCAGTTTCGTACCGGAGAAGTACGGGTCCAGCAGCAGTCCGGTGCGTTCGGCGGCAGTGGGCTCGGCCCCTTCGGCGCGCAGGCGAGCGCAGGTTTCCGCGGTGCGGCGATCCTGCCAGACGATGGCGTTATGCATCGGACGGCCGGTGGACTTTTCCCAGACCAGGGTGGTTTCGCGCTGATTGGTGATGCCGATGGCGGCGATATCGGCCGCAGAGAGACCTGCGCGCTCAATCGCCTCACGACAGGTGCCGGCCGTGGTGGACCAAAGGTCCGCCGGGTCATGCTCCACCCAGCCGCTGGCGGGAAAATGCTGGGGAAATTCCTCTTGCGCGATGGCCTTGATCCGCATCCCCTCATCAAACACGATCGCCCGGCTGGAGGTGGTGCCCTGATCGATGGCAAGGACATGGCGCATGGGAAACTCCGTCATTGAGAGGGGCCGGGGCGCGCGGATCCGCGCCCCGGCCCGGAGAGTTTACTGCCAGCTCGCGATCAGCTCGTCGTAATCGACGGTGATCGGGGTCGGCTTTTCGTTCTCCAGCTTCGCCTTGGGCGCACCGGGCTGAGAGAGCCAGACTTCCGGGTCCTGCTCATCGTTGAGCTTGGGCCCGAGGTCGCCCTGGATACCGGCACGCTCCAGCCGCTCCAGCACGCGCTCCTGCTGTTCGCACAGGCTGTCGAGCGCCTCCTGAGCCGACTTCGCGCCCGAAGACGCATCGCCGATATTCTGCCACCACAGCTGCGCCAGCTTGGGGTAGTCGGGCACATTGGTCCCGGTCGGCGACCACTGCACCCGCGCGGGCGAACGGTAGAACTCCACCAGGCCGCCCAGTTTCGGCGCGCGCTCGGTAAAGCTGTCGTGCTGAATGGTGGATTCGCGGATGAAGGTCAGCCCGGTATGGGCCTTCTTCACATCCACGGTCTTGGAGACCACGAACTGCGCATAGAGCCAGGCCGCCTTCGCCTGGTCGAGCGGCGTGGATTTCATGAGCGTCCAGGACCCGGCGTCCTGGTAACCGACTTTCATACCCTCTTCCCAGTAGGCTCCGTGGGGGCTGGGGGCCATGCGCCATTTGGGCGTGCCGTCATCATTCATGACCGGCAGGCCTTCCTTCACCATATCGGCGGTAAAAGCGGTGTACCAGAACATCTGCTGGGCGATGCTGCCCTGTGCCGGGACCGGCCCCGCCTCCGAGAAGGTCATGCCCGCGGCGGCGGGGGGCGTGAACTCGGTCAGCCACTTGATATACTTCTCGATCGCGTAAACGGCAGCCGGGCTGTTGGTCGCCCCGCCCCGCGCCACGCAGGAGCCGGTCGGCTGGCTGTTCTCGTTCACGCGGATGCCCCATTCATCGACCGGCAGGCCGTTGGGTTCCCCCTTGTCGCCCATGCCGGCCATCGACATCCACGCATCAGTAAAGCGCCATCCCAGGGAAGGGTCCTTCTTGCCGTAATCCATGTTGCCATAGACCACCTGGCCATCGATCTCGCGCCCGGTGAAAAACTCGGCGATATCCTCGTAAGCCGACCAGTTGACCGGCACACCAAGGTCGTAGCCGTAAGCTTCCTTGAACCCGGCCTTCAGGTCGGGGTCTGTGAACCAGTCGTAACGGAACCAGTAAAGGTTGGCGAATTGCTGATCGGGAAGCTGGTAAAGCTTGCCATCCGGTCCGGTGGTGAACTCGGTCCCGATGAAATCGTCGACGTCGAGGCCGGGGTTGGTGACGTCCGCCCCTTCGCCGGACATCCAGTCGGTCAGGTTGCGCGCCTGCTGATAGCGCCAGTGGGTGCCGATCAGGTCGGAATCGTTGATATAGGCATCATAGATGTTTTCGCCCGACTGCATCTGGGTTTGCAACTTTTCGACCACATCGCCTTCGCCGATCAGGTCATGGGTGACCTTGATGCCGGTAATCGCGGTGAACGCCGGCGCCAGCACCTTGGATTCGTATTCATGGGTGGTGATGGTTTCCGACACCACCTTGATCTCCATCCCCGCGAAGGGTTGGGCGGCGTCGATGAACCACTGCATCTCAGCCTCCTGCTCGGCGCGGGAGAGGCTGGAAAGATCGCCGATTTCGGCGTCCAGGAAAGCCTTCGCGGCCTCCATGTCAGCCATGGCAGGGCTGGCCATAAGCGCCAGTGCCGCAAGGGCCGTTGTGGATTTCAGGTTCAACATTGGTTCCTCCCTTTCATGAACCGGTCTTGTCCGCCGGGCGTCAGACCCAGCGAAACACCGCCGCAGCGTAGACGAGGCAGACGATCAGTGCGTAGGGCTGATACGCCTCCACCACCCCCAACCAGGCGAGATTGATGAAGGCCGAGCCCAGAAGCGTGATGAACAACCTGTCGCCGCGCGTGGTCTCTATGCGCAGGATGCCCCTGCGCGGAGTTTCGGGAAAGCGGATCGCAAGGATCGTGAAGATCACCAGAAGCGCCGCAATGGTGGCGAAAAAGATCGCGGTGGGCAGGGTCCAGGCCATCCAGTCCATGAGTGTCCTCCCTCAAACCCGGCCCAGGGCAAAGCCCTTGGCGATGTAATTGCGCACGAACCAGATAACCAGCGCACCGGGCACGATGGTCAGCACACCCGCCGCGGCCAGCACGCCCCAGTCCAGCCCGCTGGCGGAAACCGTGCGGGTCATCGTGGCGGCGATGGGCTTGGCCGCCACGCTGGTCAGGGTACGGCTGAGCAGCAGTTCCACCCATGAAAACATGAAGCAGAAGAACGCCGCCACCCCGATCCCGCTGGCGATCAGCGGCATAAAAATTTTCACGAAAAAACGCCCGAAGGAATAGCCGTCGATATAGGCCGTCTCGTCGATCTCCCTGGGCACGCCGCGCATGAAGCCCTCCAGGATCCACACCGCCAGCGGCACGTTGAAAAGGCAATGCGCCAACGCCACGGCCACATGGGTATCAAACAGCCCCACACTGGAATAAAGCTGAAAGAACGGCAGTGCGAACACGGCGGGCGGTGCCATCCGGTTGGTCAGCAGCCAGAAGAACAGGTGCTTGTCCCCCATGAAGTGATAGCGCGAAAACGCATAGGCCGCCGGCAGGGCCACCGCCACCGAGATGACCGTGTTCATCACCACATAGATCAGCGAATTGACATACCCCATGTACCAGCTCGGGTCCGTCAGGATGGTGACGTAGTTCTGAAGCGTCAGGTTTCGCGGCCATAGGGAGAAGGTGCTCAGGATTTCCTGGTTGGTCTTCAGGCTCATGTTCACCAGCCAGTAGATGGGCATCATCAGGAAAAGAAGGTAAAGCCCCATCACCACTGCGCTGCTGTTGATGCGCAGCCGGCTGCGCGGCGCTTCCATCGTCAGATCGGCCATTTCAGACACCCTCCCGTTTGTCGAGGTTGGTCATCACCGTGTAGAAGACCCAGCTGATCAGCAGGATGACAAGGAAATACATCAGCGAGAACGCCGCCGCCGGACCAAGGTCGAACTGCCCCAGCGCCATCTTCACAAGATCGATCGACAGGAACGTGGTGGCGTTGCCCGGCCCACCGCCGGTAACGACGAAAGGTTCGGTATAAATCATGAAACTGTCCATGAATCGCAGCAGGATCGCGATCATCAGCACACCTGCCATCTTGGGCAGCTCGATATAACGAAACACCTTCCACCGGCTCGCCTGGTCGATGCGCGCGGCCTGGTAGTAGGCGTCAGGGATGGATTGCAGCCCCGCATAGGCCAAAAGGGCGACCAGCGAAGTCCAATGCCACACGTCCATCACGATCACCGTGATCCAGGCGGCCAGCGAATCCTGTGTGTAGTTGTAGGCAATGCCCAGCTTGTCCAGCGTATGACCCAGCAGCCCGATATCCACCCGGCCGAAAATCTGCCAGATCGTACCCACCACGTTCCACGGGATCAGCAGCGGCAAGGACATCAGAACCAGGCAGAACGATGCCCAGACACCCCGTTTGGGCATATGCAGCGCCACGAAAATGCCCAGCGGCACCTCTATGGCCAGAATGATCGCGGAAAACGCAAGCTGCCGGCCCAGCGCATCCCACATCCGTTCGGAGTGCAACAGTTCATCGAACCACTCCAGCCCGGCCCAGAAGAACTGGTTGTTTCCGAAGGTATCCTGAACCGAATAATTCACCACCGTCATCAGCGGGATCACCGCCGAGAACGCCACCAGCGCCAGAACCGGAAGCACCAGGAACCATGCCTTGTGGTTGACCGTCTTGTCCATCACGCTGCCTCCCCTTCCACACGCCAGTCATCGGCATACACGTTGACACGCGCCGGATCGAAGCTGACGCGGGTCATGTCGGGGCCGATCTCTTCGCCTTCTTCGGCGATTATGTTGATGTCATACCCAAAGAAATCGGCCCGCACGATCTTGTGGCGCCCGACATCCTCGACCCGGCGAATCCGCACAGGCAACCCTTCTGTCGCGGACAGGCGCGCATATTCCGGGCGCACGCCGATCTCCACCTTGCCATCCAGCGCGCCATAGGCCCGCGCCATGGGAATGGAGGCCCCGTTGATATAGGCCTGCGCCCCCTCCACCCTGGCCGGGATCACGTTCATCCCCGGTGAACCGATGAAATACCCCACGAAGGTGTGGGCCGGGGCTTCGAACAACTCCTCGGGTGTGCCGATCTGCACCACGCGCCCGTCATGCATCACGACGACCTTGTCAGCAAAAGTCAGGGCCTCGGTCTGGTCGTGGGTGACGTAGATCATCGTATGACCGAACTGGCGATGCAGCGCCTTGAGCTGAGTGCGCAGTTCCCACTTCATGTGCGGGTCGATCACCGTCAGGGGTTCGTCGAACAGCAGCGCGTTGACATCCTCGCGCACCATCCCGCGACCAAGGCTGATCTTCTGCTTGGCATCGGCCGTCAGGCCGCGCGCGCGCTTGTCCAGAATTTCCTCCATGCCGATCATCCGGGCGATGCCCTGAACGCGGCGGGCGATGTAATCGGGCGCCGCGCCCCGGTTTTTCAGCGGGAAGGCAAGGTTTTCACGCACGGTCATGGTGTCGTAGACGACCGGGAACTGGAACACCTGCGCGATATTGCGCGCGGCGGTGGGGGCGTGCGTGACATCGGCATCGTTGAACAGGATGCGCCCACGGCTGGGGCGCAAAAGCCCCGATATGATGTTCAGCAGCGTGGTCTTGCCACAACCCGACGCGCCAAGCAGGGCATAGGCCTCACCGTCGGCCCAGACATGGTTGAGCTCCTTCAGCGCGTAATCGTCCTCCCCCGCCGGGTCGGACAGATAGGAATGGGCCAGGTTATCAAGAGTGATCTTCGCCATTCGTCCCTCCCTCAGGCCGCCAGAGCGTAAGCCGCAGGGGCCACCAGCCGCCCGTCCGCCCCGAACACGTAAACATGGGCCGGGTCCAGGTAGACTTTCAGATCCCGCCCCAGCGTCAGGTCATGCACGCCATGCACCAGCCCCACCCAGCGTTCGCCATGATGGTCGAGATGGATGAACGTCTCCGATCCGGTCAACTCCGTCACGCTCAGTTGGGCGGTGAACTCCATCGCCTCGCCATTGTGGCGGGAAATCTCCAGGTGATTGGGACGAAACCCGGCCAGGTAACGCCCGTCCGGCAACTCGGCCAGCTTGCCCGCAGCGTCGGCACCCTGCCCATCCCCGAACATCAGGCGCCGGCCCGTCTTGCTGATTTGCAGGAAGTTCATCGGCGGGTCGGAAAACACCCGCGCCGTCGTCGCATCCACCGGACGGCGATAGACCTGCGGCGTCGGGCCGAACTGCGTCACCCGCCCCTCCCACAACGTGGCGGTGTTACCCCCCAAAAGCAGGGCTTCTTCAGGCTCCGTGGTGGCGTATACGAAAATGCTGCCCGACTCCTCGAAGATCCGGGGGATTTCCACACGCAACTCCTCGCGGAGCTTGTAGTCGAGGTTGGCAAGCGGTTCATCCAGCAACACCAGGCCCGCCCCCTTCACCAGTGCCCGCGCCAGCGCACAACGCTGCTGCTGCCCGCCCGAAAGCTCAAGCGGCTTGCGGGTCAGCATCGGCGTCAACTTCATCATTCCGGCGGTCGCCCGGACCGCGGCGTCGATCTCTGCCGCCGGCTTGCCCATCAACCGCAGCGGAGAGGCGATATTGTCGTAAACCGTCATCGCGGGATAATTTATGAACTGCTGGTAAACCATCGCCACGCCCCGGTCCTGGACACGCTGGCCGGTAACGTCCTGCCCATTCCACAGGATGCGCCCGGCAGAGGGCACGTCCAGCCCCGCCATCAGCCGCATAAGTGAGGTCTTGCCGGAAAGCGTCGGCCCAAGCAGCACGTTCATGGTCCCGTTTTCCAGCGTCAGATCCGTGGGGTGGATATGCGCCTGCCCCCCGACGGTCTTGGACACCCCCTCCAGCGTCAATGTCATGCGTTTCCTCCCCGGCTATTCCGCCGCCGCCCGCCTGCGCAGGTGGCCGTCGATCCATTCCTCCAGCCGCGCGGTCGCGGCCGCATCCAATCTCAGCCCCAGCTTGCTTCGTCGCCAGAGCACGTCCTCCGCGCTGCGGGCGAATTCCCGGCCAACCAGCCAGCACAGCTCCCGCTCGGTCAGGGTCGCGCCGAAATCTTCGCCAAGATCGCCCGCCTTGTGCGCCCTGCCCAGAACGTCCCAGGCTTCCGTTCCGTAAGCCCGGACAAGCCTGAGCGCCCAGGCGCCGGTCAGGAAGGGGTAGTCCTGCCGCAGCCGGACCACCAGAGCCGACGCGCCGTCAACCGGAAAATCCCCGCCGGGCAGCGGCACACCCGCCGTCCAGCCCCCCGCCACACCTTGAAAGAAAGGCGCGATTCGCTCCATCGCGCTTTCGGCCAATCGACGGTACGTGGTGATTTTCCCTCCGAACACGTTCAGCAACGGCGCGCCCGCGCTGTCCACCGTCAGGGTATAATCCCGCGTGGCGGCGGTGGCGGAACTGGCCCCGTCATCGTAAAGCGGACGCACGCCGGAATACGTCCAGACGATATCTTCCCGCGTCACCGGGCGCCGGAAATAGCGCGTGACGAAGGCGCACAGGTACTCTTGTTCCGCTTCGGTGCAGACGGGGGGCGTGCCGGGATCCGGGTGGTCCCGGTCGGTGGTGCCGATCAGGGTAAACTCCTGCTCATAGGGGATGACAAAGACGATCCGCCCATCTTCCCCCTGCAGGAAATAGGCCTTGTCATGTTCGAAGAGCTTCCTGACCACAATATGGCTGCCGCGCACCAGCCGGACACCCTCTCGCGTTTGCAGGTTCAGCCGGCCATGCAGCACATCGCCCACCCACGGTCCGGCGGCATTCACCAGCATCCGGGCCCGCACCTCGCGCAGGGCGCCGGTATCGCCGTCACGCAAGGCGATGACCCATACAGCCCCATCCCGGCGCGCTTTCTCAACCCGCGTGCGCACGAGAACCTCGGCCCCGCGCGTCTGCGCATCACGCGCATTGAGCACCACAAGACGCGCATCGTCCACCCAGCAATCGGAATACTCGAAGGCCCGGCCGAATTCCCGCTTCAGCGGCGCGCCCTCGACGGTTCCGGGCAAGGCCAGAACCCTGGTCGGCGGCAGGATCTCGCGCCCGCCCAGCCAGTCGTAAATTGCCAGCCCCGCCCGCAACAGCCACGCCGGGCGGCGGCCTTTCATCCACGGCATCGCAAGGCTCATCAGGCGCGAGGTCGGGGTATCGCTGTCGAAACGCATATTTCCATGATAGGGCAGCACAAAGCGCATCGGCCAACTGATATGCGGCATGGCACTCAAGAGGGTCTCCCGCTCGATCAGCGCCTCACGGACAAGCCGGATCTCGAAATACTCAAGATACCGAAGCCCCCCATGGAAAAGCTTGGTGGAGGCGCTGGAGGTCGCCTGCGCCAGGTCCCCCTGCTCGGCCAGCCCGACACGCAAACCGCGCCCGGCGGCATCCCGGGCAATTCCGCATCCGTTGATGCCGCCCCCGATGACGAACAGGTCGTAAGCCTGCGGCGCTTCGGCCTGCGGCATAGGCGCACCCCCCCCTTGATTGTCGCACCTCCGATAGAAGCAGGCGATGCGCTTTTCGTCAACTTTTTTGTTCGTATTTTTTCGTTTAGGGGCGATTAAGACGGAAGGCTCACGCAAAAACCTTTTATTCTGCGGCGCAGAAACCGCAAACCATGCGGCGATCGGAGTTGAAAAAACGAACATAAGCGAAGATAATTCGGGGAAAAGGAACGCCCATGGCCCAGACATTCCGCCAGCCCGAGATCCTCGAAATCGCCCGCAAGGAAGGCAAGGTCATTGTCGAAGACCTGGCCGTGCGCTTCAACGTCACGGTTCAGACGATCCGCCGCGATCTCGCCGAACTGGCCGAAACCGGGCAGTTGGAGCGTGTCCACGGAGGGGCCATCCTGTCTTCGGGGGTGGCCAATATCGGCTATGAAGAACGTCGCGGCCTCAACGCCGAGGCCAAGGCCGACATCGCACGCCGCTGCGCCCGCGACATCCCGGAGAACACCTCGCTTTTTCTCAACATCGGCACCAGCACCGAGGCCGTGGCGCGTGAGCTCCTGCATCACCGCAACATGCTGGTGGTCACGAACAACATGAACGTGGCAAATATCCTCGTGGCGAACCCGGATTGCGAAATTCTCGTGGCCGGGGGTACGCTGCGCCGCGCGGACGGGGGGCTGGTGGGCAACCTGACCGCGGAAACCATCCGCCAGTTCAAGTTCGACCTCGCGGTGATCGGATGTTCGGCCATCGACGAAGATGGCGACATGCTGGATTTCGACATCCAGGAGGTCAATGTCAGCCGCACCATCCTGCGTCAGTCACGGCGCGCTTTCCTCGTCGCGGACAGTTCAAAGTTCCAGCGCACGGCGCCGGCGCGTATCGGCGCCCTGTCGGAACTGGACGGCTTCTACACGGACCGCCCACCGCCCGCCACCGTGGCCCGGCGTTGCGCGGATTGGGGGTTGCACGTGGCAACCCCCTGATCTCACCCCGCGTCCAGAAGGCTTTTCAGATCGAAGGCCGCACGCATCAGGCTGTGCGTATACTCCTGCTGCGGGGCATCGAAGATCTGCGCGGTCGGGCCCTCTTCAACGATCTTCCCCTCCTTCATCACCATGACATAGTCCGACATGGCGCGCACCACGGCCAGGTCATGACTTATGAAGATGTAGGAAAGCGCGTGCTCCTCCTGCAGGCCGCGCAAAAGATCGATGACCTGCTTCTGCACCGAACGGTCCAGCGCGGACGTGGGCTCGTCCAGCACGATCACCCTTGGGCGCAGGACAACCGCACGGGCGATGGCGATGCGCTGACGTTGCCCGCCCGAAAACTCGTGCGGGAACCGGTTGCGCATCGCACCGCTCAACCCGACATCTTCCAGCGCCTGCGCGGCACGGGCGGCACGCTCCTTGCGCGTGAGGCCGGGCTCATGCACCAGAAGGCCTTCGGTAACGATTTCGCTGACCGTCATTCGCGGAGAGAGCGATCCGTACGGGTCCTGGAACACCATTTGCAGCCCGTCACGATGCTGTTTCATGGCCTGCCGGGTCAGGCCGTTGATGTCGCGGCCCAGGTAGATCACGCGCCCCGCCGCAGGCAAAAGCTGCAAAAGACCCCGCCCCAGCGTGGATTTACCCGAGCCGGACTCCCCCACCACCCCGATGGTCTGCTTCTCCCGCAGGGTCAGATCGACGCCCTTGACGGCTTTGAACAGGTTGGATTTACTTAAAAAACCGCCGGGCTTGCCGAAGGTGATCTCCACGTCCTGCCCTTGCAGCAGCACCGGCGCGCTGTCTGGCACCGGGGGCTTCTCCCCCTCCGGTTCGGCAGCCAGCAGCATGCGCGTGTAATCGGTCGCGGGGGCATGGAAGATGCGGGCGGTCGGCCCGTCTTCCTCCAGCCGACCCTGACGCATCACGTATACACGGTCGGCGAAGGCCTCGACGATCCCGAGGTCATGGGTAATGAACAGGATCGACATGCCCAGCTTGCGCTGCAACTCCGCCAGCAGGCGCAGGATTTCGGCCTGGATGGTCACGTCCAGCGCGGTGGTGGGCTCGTCCGCGATCAGCAGATCCGGATCGTTGGCCAGCGCCATCGCGATCATCACCCGCTGGCGCTGCCCCCCGGACATCTCGTAGGGGTAGGATTTCATTCGCCTCTCGGGATCGGGGATTCGGACGAGGCGGAGAAGCTCCAGAACCCGCGCGGAGGCCTGCGCCCGCGTCAGCCCGCCATGCACGCGCAGCGGCTCCGAGAGCTGATCCTCGATCGTGTACAACGGATCGAGCGAGGTCATCGGCTCCTGGAAGATCATGGTGATCTTGGCCCCGCGCAGCTTGTTCAACTGGCCGGGAGGCAGGTTCAGGATGTTCTGGCCCCGATAGCGCACCGCCCCCACGGCCCGCCCGTTGGAGGCCAGAAGCCCCATCGCGGCCATCATGATCTGGCTTTTGCCAGAGCCGCTTTCCCCCACCACGGCAACGGTTTCCCCCCGGTCGACATGGAGCGAGACACCGCGCACGGCCTCCACCTTCCCATCGGGCGTGTCGAAGGTCACATGAATGTCGTCCACCTCGAATACACGGTCCTGATTGGTCTGGTCAGTCATCTCAGCGGTCCTTCGGATCAAGCGCGTCACGCAGCCCGTCGCCCAGGAAGTTCAGCGCAAACAGCAAGATGGTCATCGTCACCGCCGGAAAGAACAGCATGAAAGGCGCGTTGCGCATGTTCTTCGCCCCTTCCGAAATCAGCACCCCCAGCGATGTCAGCGGTTCCTGCACACCAAGCCCGAGAAAGGAGAGAAAACTTTCCAGAAGGATCACCTTGGGGATCAGCAGCGTCATGTAGATGATGACCGTTCCCAGCGTGTTGGGAACGATGTGGCGGCGAATGATCGCGCCGCTCGAAACGCCCAGGGCTTCGGCAGCCTGCACGAATTCGCGCCGGCGCAAGGACAAGGTCTGCCCGCGCACGATCCGGGCCATGTCCAGCCACTCCACCGCGCCCACGGCCAAAAACATCAAAACCAGGTTGCGCCCGAAAAACACCACCAGCAGGATCACGAAGAACACGAAGGGCAGCGAGTAAAGGATATCCACGAAGCGCATCATCAGGTTGTCGATGCGCCCGCCCAGAAACCCCGCCGTGGCGCCGTAGGCGACCCCGATCACCAGCGCCACAGCCGTGGCCAGCGCGCCGATCATCAACGAAATGCGCAGGCTGATGAGGATACGCGCCAGCAGGTCGCGCCCGTTCGCATCCGTCCCCATCAGGAAGTAAAGTTGCTGCACCTCGGCGGTAACGGTCGCGGTTTTTCCATCCGCCGACAGTTCGGCAACCTGCGCGCCGGAAAAGATGTCGGACCGCTCCAGGTAGCGCGCCAGGCGCGGGTCGATTTCACGCGCGGAAGAGATCGGGATATGGACCGTGCCGTTTTCCACGACGATTTCCCCCATTTCCACGCGGGCACGGCTCAGGGCGCGCTCAGCGGCGGGAATGACCTGCTCAGCCTGCGGATAGGGCGCCAGGCTGGGCCGGACCTTGACGAATTCCGGATAGACCTGGGAATAGGAATGGGGGGCCAGCGGCGGCCCGAAGATCGCCAGAACCCCCAGCAATGCCAGAACGAAGATCGACGCCATCGCCGCCCGGTTGCGGCGCAGGCGCATCATTGCGGTCGCCCAGAGCGAGCGCCCCCCGACCGCGGCGTCTGTGAATGCGGTATCAGTCATAGCGGACCCTCGGGTCGAGAACGGCGTACAGGAGATCGACGATCAGGTTGAAAACAACTACGAAAGTGGCCACGATCACCACCGTTCCCATCACCAGCGTGTAATCGCGGTTCAGCGCCCCGTTCACGAAATAGCGCCCGATGCCGGGCAGGTTGAACACCTGCTCCACCACGATGGACCCTGTCAGCAGCGCCGCCGCCGCCGGCCCCATGTAACTGACCGCAGGCAGGATCGCCGCGCGCAGGGCATGCTTGACCACGACCATCCGGGCCGGCAACCCGTAAGCCCGCGCCGTCCGCACATGGTCGGAGCGCAGCGCCTCGATCATCGAGCCCCGGATCAGCCGCGCCACGATCGCCACCTGAGGCAGCGCCAGCGCGATCACCGGCAAAAGCATCTGGTTCCAGTCGCCCCAGCCCTGGGCGGGCAACCAGCCCAGCATGACCGCGAAAACCAGCGACAGGACCGGAGCCACCACGAAATTGGGCACCGTGATTCCGAAAGTCGCCACCGCGATCACCGCGAAATCCGTGCGCGAGTTCTGCCGCAGCGCCGCGACCGTGCCCAGCGCCGACCCCACCACCAGCGCCAGCACCAGCGCCGTGGCGCCGAGCTGCATCGAGACCGGCAGGCCCTCGGCCAGGATCTCATGCACACGCATGTCGCGATAGATGAAGGACGGCCCCATATCGCCGCGGAGCAGATTGCCAAGATACATGGCGTATTGCTCCCACAGGGGTTTATCCAGACCGAAGGTGCGGTTGAGGTTCTCCATCACCGTCGCCTCCAGCGTACGCTCCTGGTCGAAGGGGCCGCCGGGGGCAACGCGCATCATGAAGAATGCGGCCGTGACGATCAGGAAGATGGTGGGAACAGCGCCAAGCAAGCGTCTTATGGCGTAGCTGAACATCGGGCCTCCACGAGGTGGGGGTGGCGCTTGCGCCACCGCCCCGTTCAAAAGAAGGGCGGCATGGTCACCACGCCGCCCGGTGCCGGATCACTCCGACAGGCTCATGTACCGGGTGGCATGCACATTCTGGATGTTGTCCTCCCAACCGGAAAGGTTAGGCGACACCAGCGACTTGGACGTGTAATACACCAGCGGCAGGAAGGGCAGATCCCGCATGAACATGGCCTCGGCCTGTTGCAGCAGGCCGGCCCGCTTGTCGAGATCCGTCTCCCTGGCGGCCTGATCCATCAGCGCGTCATAGTCGGGGTTCTCGTAACGCGCGTAGTTGAAGCCGGTATTGTCGGATTCGACCATGAACAGGAAGTTCTGCGGATCCGAGTAATCTCCGATCCAGCCCGCGCGGGCGACGTCGAAATCGCCCCGGTCGCGCAAATGCGCATAATGGGCCGAGGCATCGCGCACGTTGAACTCCACCTTCACGCCAAGGTTGGCCCACATGTCCGCGATCGCGGTGGCGACGGCTTTGTGGTTTTCACTGATGTTGTACATGATCTCGAGCGTATGCGGCGTCTGCGGGGTCACGCCCTTGCCGGCAAGGATTTCCGCGGCCATGTCCTCACGGTCCAGCATCGACATGGAGAAATAGTCCACCTCGGGCGAACCGGCGTAGTTGCCGATCCCCGGCGGGACAAAGCTGACCGCGGGCAGCATGGTGCCCTGCCAGATCTCGTCGGCCAGGAACTCCCGGTCGATCGCCATCGACAGCGCGCGCCGCACGTCGGGGTCGGACAGGAACTCATCCTCATGGTTGAGCGCGTAGTAGTAGGTGCCCAGGTAGGGCACGATGCGCGTCCCCTCGCCGTGGGCTTCCTTGAGACGCGCGATATCTTCGGCCGGCAGGTCGGAACAGGAATGCACCTCCCCCGCCTCCCAGGCCCGCACGCAGGTCGCGCGTTCCTCGAAGGGCAGATAGTGGACCGTGTCGATGGCCACGTTCGCGGCATCGTGGAAGTTGGGGTTCCTGGTCAACTCGATCTTGTCGTTGAGCGTGTTCGACACCAGCATGTAAGCCCCGTTGGAAACCATCGTGCCGGGCTGCACGAAATCGGCACCGGCGGCCTCCACGGTGGCGGGGTGGACCGGCAGGCCGGTCTGGTGGGTCAGCAACTCAAGGAAAAACGGCGTGGACGCCTCCAGCGTGATTTCCAAAGTCTTGTCGTCGAGCGCCCGGACACCAAGATCCTCGGGCGGCATCTCGTCCTTGTTCACCGCCTCGCCGTTCTTGATGGGATACAGGATGTTGGCATATTTCGCCCCGGTCGCCGGTGTCATGATGCGGCGCAGAGAGTAGACGAAATCCTCCGCCGTCAGGTCATCGCCGTTGGACCATTTCGCGTCGGCCCGCAGGACAAAGGTGTAAACCGTGCCGTCTTCGCTGATCTCCCAGCTTTCGGCCGCGCCGGGCACGACATTGGCCTTGGTGTCATACACCACCAGCCCCTCATAAAGGTCCCGCAGGATGTGGGCTTCGGCCACGGTCGAGGTCTTGTGCTGGTCCAGCGTTTCGGGGTTGCCGTCATTGCCACGCATGTAGGGGGCGGCGGATGCCGCGCCGGCCAGACCGGCCAGAATGGTCGCTGCCATCAGGGCCCGCTTGGTGGACTGGATGAACATGGGTCTCTCCCTGGAAAATGAGATGATGGGAAAGGCTGCCCCACCGACCCAGTGTTTTGCAAGCGTCCTGGCGATGCGCAAGCATGTAACTTCGCGGCACTTTCCGGCTACGCAATTTTGTTACATAACCATTGATCGGACTTTTTGAATTGTCTCCATATGACCCTGAAATCGAACCGGGCGACAACTTGCCGCAGACCCTGCGGGGAAAGGCCCGCAATTTCCCCCACCGGATTTTTGCCAATTCACAATCCCGCCCGCCCCTTGCCAACTGCGCCCGTGACCGGTTCCCCGCGGGGATCAAAAGGGAACGCGCGCAAGCATGGCGGCCCCAAACGCCGGGTTTGGCGCAAGATACACATAGGGTTCGATGAAAAAACACTGGAGGTCCGGGCCGTCGATGACACGACCAGCAACGTCGGCGACGCGCCGATGCTGCCGGAATTGCTCGACCAAATCCCGTCCGATCAGGACATTGGGTCAGTGACTGCCGACGGAGCATACGACACGCGCAAATGCCACGATGCCATTGCCGCCCGTGGTGCTCATGCTGTCATACCACCGCGCAAAAACGCCAAACCGTGGAAACCTACCAGCCCCGGCGCCATCGCCCGTAACGATGCGGTCAATGCCTCGCGCTATCTCGGGCGATCCATCTGGAAGCGGTGGGGCGGATACCGCCGCCGGAGCCGCGTCGAGAGCAAGATGCATTATATGAAACGGCTGGGCCAATCTTCGATGGCGCGGGACTTCGACCGGCAGGTCGCAAATATCCAAATCCGCGTCGCCGTGCTCAATCGCGACACTGCCCCTGACATTCCTGTCACAGAGCCTGTCGGATAAGTCCGACCGGGGAAAGGGAAACTGCGCTCACACACGGATTTGTGCAACAAAGCCATTCCAGAACCCCGATGACATGCTCTTCTGTCCCGCCGTCGCAGAGGGCATCGCCTTCGGCCCCCTCAACCTCGGCAAATCCGGGGCCGAGGCGCAGGCCATCGTCGAAAATGGGGCCGGGCTTTTACGCCGTCCCCCCTGTACAACCGGGTTACACACCACCTGTCCGGCGGGGAAAACCGGCTGGTCATCCTTGCCGCCGTTCTGGCGATGGCACCGGAGGTGCTGATCCTCGACGAACGGACCAACGCGCTGACCACGAAAACGAAGACAGACTGAGCGAGAGACTCCACATCCTTCCACAGGCGATGGTGCTGATAAGCCATGACGCCGCCTTCCACGCGCGCCACACCGTCCGAAGCCTGATACGGAAAAACGGTCAGCCTTCCTGACGGCGCAACAGGTAGATATCCATGATCCAGCCGTGGCGTGCCCGCGCCGCGGCCCGGGCCTCAAGAATACGGGGGCCGGTTTGCGCCAACGGACCGGAAAACAGAATTTCTTCGGCCATACCAAGATAAGCGCCCCACCAGATCTTTATGCCCTCGGGCGGAAGGGTCCGAAACGCACAGTCACCGTCCAGCATGACGACCGCCGTATCCGCCCCCTCGGGCCAGCCTTCATCGCGCAACCTGCGCCCGGTGGTAATGACCACCGGCGCGCCAATCGCATTGAGCGGGATGCAATGCGCCGCGCAAAGCGCCTGGATCGCGGTGATCCCCGGCACCACGCGCAAGCGCGGCACGGGCGACAACCGGCGGGCAATCCGCAGGGAACTGTCATAAAGCGACGGATCGCCCCAGATCAGCAACGCCACCTTTCGCGGAGCGCCCGCCCCGGAGATGGTCTCCGCCCAGACATGGGCGATGGCGTCGTGCCAGGCCTCCACCCCCTGCCGGTAGTCGCCGCCGGCATCGCGCACAGGCAGGTTGAATTCCACGATGCGCGGGGCGGTCTGCCCCAACACCTGCGCGCAAACATGACGGCGCAGGTCGGCCAGATCGGCTTTCGCCGCCCCCTTGCGGGGGATCAGGATCAGATCCGCCGAGCGCAGGGCCTTGCGCCCTTCGCCGGTGATATGGTCCGGGTTGCCGGTGCCAATGCCAACCAGGGTCAGATCAACCATCGCGCGCCTCCGCCAGCGCCCCATAAAGGATCAGCCCCGGCTGCGGTCCCGGCGGGGTTGCCGCCAGTTCCGCCGCCAGTTCCGCCACGGTCGCCCGCCGGAGCGTCTGCTCCGGGGTGGAAACCGCCTCGGCCAGCAGCGCGGGCGTGGCGCCTGGCAGGCCGCGCGCCATCAGCCGTTCGGCAAGGGCGGCAAAGGTACGCCGCCCCATATACACCACGGTCGTCGCGTGCGGGTCGGCCAGGGCGTCCAGGTTGATGTCCTTCGGCAGGCCGCCGGTCACGTCATGCCCGGTCACGAACTGGACCCGCCGCGCGGTCAGCCGCCGGGTCAGCGGGATCCCCGCCGCCGCAGCAGCGGCACTGGCCGACGTGACCCCGGGAACGATCTCATACCCGATCCCGGCGGCTTCAAGCGCGGTGATTTCCTCTTCCAGCCTGCCAAACAACCCCGAATCCCCGGATTTCAGCCGGACCACACGCTGCCCCGTTCGGGCATACTCCACCAGCAGCCGGCTGACATGGTCCTGCCGGGGCGAAGGCCGCCCGGCCCGCTTGCCGACCCCGACCAGATCCGCGCCCGTGCGCACATGGGACAGGATCGGCCCCGAGGACAGATCATCGAACAGCACCGCATCCGCCGATTTCAGGCGGTCCACCGCCTTGAGGGTCAAGAGATCCGGGTCGCCGGGACCGGAACTGACGAAACTGACAAAGCCGCTCATGGGGCCTCCGCAATCAGATGAAAGAAACTGCCCGTGACCCGCCCCCGGACAGAACCGGTCTCGGCCACCGGTCGCCCACCGGCATCGGTCACCTCGGCCAGCGGTGCATCGGGCTGATCCAGGATGGTGGAATAGTGGAACTCATGCCCCAAAAGACGACTGCCGGGGGCGTGGCCGGGAACCGCGTTCAGCACCCGCGCACGCCGATAGCCAAGGTGCAGGCGCCGCGCGGCATAGCTGGTGACAAGACCCAGGAGACCGACCATCCGGTGGCGCGTGCCGGCTTCATCCACCAGCCCCGTCCCCAGCACCATATAGCCGCCACATTCCCCATGCACAGGCCGGGTTTCGGCATGGCGGTGCATTCCGGTCCGGAATGTCTGCGCTGCGGCCAGACGCCCGGCGTGCAATTCCGGGTAGCCGCCGGGCAACCACACGAGGTCGGCCCGCGGGTCCGGGGCCTCATCGGCCAGCGGCGAAAAGGGCAGGATCTCTGCCCCCGCCGCGCGCCAGCCCTTCAGAAGATGGGGGTAGGTAAAGGAAAAGGCGGCATCCCGGGCCAGCGCGATCCGCTGCGCCGGGGGGGCGGGCAACGGGCCTGGCACAGGCACGCGCCCCACCCGCGCGGCGGCACGCAGGGTATCCAGATCCACGTGATCGCGCATCAACGCGCCCAGGTCCGCGATGATGCGCGCGGCCTCGGCATGCTCCTGGACCTGCACGAGGCCAAGGTGCCGTTCAGGCAGAGACAACCCGGCATCGCGCGGCACCTCCCCCAGAACCTTCAGGTGCAGCCGCGCCATTTCCGCCCGGACCATCGCCGCGTGTTTTGCCCCGGCCACACGGTTCAGGATCACCCCGGCCAGTGCCGGTGCCTGCGGGTGGGTGGCAAAACCCAGCGCCGTCGCTGCCGCCGATTGGGCCTGCCCGCCCACATCCAGTACCAGGACCACGGGCCAGCCGAACCGCCGGGCGATCTCGGCGGTACTGCCGGTGCCGCTGACGCCTTCGGTCATGCTGCCATCAAAAAGACCCATCGCACCCTCGACGATCGCAAGATCGGCCCCCTGCGCGCAGGCGACGATGGCGTCCAGCATCGCGCCCCCCATCGCCCAGCCATCGAGATTGAACGACTCCCGCCCGGCCGCCAGCCTGTGAAAGGCCGGATCAATATAATCCGGTCCGTTCTTGAAGGGCTGCACCGCAAGACCCGCATCACAAAGCGCCCGCATCAGCCCCAGCGCGACGGTCGTCTTGCCCTGCCCCGAGCCGGGGGCGGCGATCACAAGCCCGGCAGGCTCAGCCATTGCGCCCCCCCTCGGCGCGTTGGGGGCGGAAGCGCCGGTCGTAATCGGTGGAATAGAGGCAACTTTCCTCGAACCCCTGCTGCCCCAGCGCGGGGCCGACAAGGATCAGCGCGGTGCGCTCGATCTCCTCGGGGACGGACACGGTGCCAAGGGTTGCGCGCAGGATCTTCTGGTCGGGCCAGCTTGCACGATAGACGACCGCCACCGGGCAGTCCGCCCCGTAATGGGGGGCCAGTTCCGCCACCACCCGCGCAAGGTTGTGGATGGACAAATGAACCGCCAGCGTCGCCCCCGTGGCGGCGAAATTGGCCAGGCTCTCCCCCTCCGGCATTGAGGACGCCCGCCCCGGCGTACGGGTCAGGACAACCGACTGCGCCAGCCCCGGCAGCGTCAGTTCCGCCCCCAGTGCAGCGGCGGCGGCAGCAAAGGATGGCACACCGGGCGTGACCGAAACGGGGATGCCTTCCGCCCGCAAGCGGCGGATCTGCTCCCCCATCGCGGACCAGACCGAGACATCCCCCGAATGCAGGCGCGCGATATCCTGCCCCGCATCATGCGCAGCGCGGCATTCTGCGACGATCGCGTCAAGGTCAAGCGGCGCGGTGTTCACGATACGCGCTCCGGGCGGGCAATGGGCCAGAATGCCCTCGGGCACCAGGGACCCGGCGTAAAGACATACCGGGCAGGATGCAATCAGGTCGCGCCCGCGCAAGGTCAAAAGATCGGCAGCGCCCGGACCGGCGCCGATGAAGTGAACGGTCATGTCCTGTCTCCGGTTGCGATGGCACAGGCGGCCATCCGGTCGGTCGATATCTGTCTTGGCATCTTCAGCCGCGCACCGGGGCCCGCACCGGCCAGCGCGGCGGCCTCGGCCACGCTGCCGGTGCCACGGGCGCGCTGTACACGCGGGGCCTGCGTGCAGGTGGATTGTGCCGCCAGAGCCCCCTGGGAAACCCGCACCACCGGCAGGGCCAGCGCACGGGCAAAGGCCATGAAACACGGGGCCGAGGCCTTGTCCACGGGCGCGGCCAGCGCCGTCAGCCCGGCGACTCCACCCGCCTGCTCCAGCGCGTCGTGCAGACTGGCCGCGGTTGCCGCCGCCCGGAATCCGAATCCCGCCACCCTCAAAGCGTTACACTCCATTGCACCACCGGAAAGGCCGCGCGCCAGCCACGCTTGCGGCCAAGGGGGGCGGCCTCGGCCAGGTCCACCCGCAGAAGATGTCCCCCTCTCTCGGCCTGTCCCCGCGCCAGAAGCGCCTCGGCTTCCAGCGTCACGCCATTGGCGACAAGCCGCGTCCCCGAAGACAGGCGCCCCCACAGCCAATCCAGCATCTCTTGCGAAACTCCACCGCCGATGAATACGGCATCGGGCAGATCCAGCCCTTCCAGCGCCTCCGGCGCGCGCCCTTCTATAACGCGCAGCCGATCCTGCCCCAGCGCCCTGGCATTTTCCACGATCCGCGCCGCACGGATGGGGTCCGGTTCCACCGCTGTCGCGGAATTGGCCGGATGGCAGGCCAGCCACTCGATCCCGACAGAGCCAGACCCGCCGCCGATATCCCACAGCGCCTCTCCCGCGCGGGGGGCAAGGGCCGAAAGCGTCAGCGCCCGCATCGGGCGCTTGGTGATCTGGCCGTCATGGTCGAAAAGGGCGTCAGGCCAACCGCTGGCACAGGGCAACCCCGCCCCCCCGGCACATTCCAGCCCGACACATACCGGATGAAGAATATCTTTGAAATTCAGCGTTGCGGCCGTGGTCTCACGCAAACGCTCCCGCGGGCCGCCCAGGGCCTCCATGACCCACAGGGGGCTGTCGCCAAAGCCCAGAGCGCACATATACGCAGCCAGATCCGCCACCGCCGCCCCATCGCGCAACAGCACGATGACCCGTTGCCCCGGCACAAGATGCGGGCGCACCCGCTCCAGCGGTGCGGCGTGCAGGCCAACACAGGCCGTACGCTCCAACGGCCAGCCCAGCCGCGCGGCGGCCCATGAAAACACCGACGGCCCCGGCAACGCCCGCCATTCCCCCGGCGCAAGGTGGCGGGCGATGACCCGGCCCGCACCGAACCAGAACGGATCGCCCGAAGCCAGCACCACCACCTTGTACCCCCGCAGCGCCAACAGTCGGGGCAGCCCATCGGCAAAAGGCACCGGCCACTCAACGGGTTCTGCGCTCAGCCCCGGCAAAAGCGCCAGATGCCGGGGCGGCCCCATGACAAATTCCGCAGCCTCCAGCGCATGACGACTTGCGGCGGGCAGGCCGTCCGGGCCATCTTCGCCCAGCCCGATGATCGTCAGCCACGGAATCTCAGCCATGCAGCCCAACCTTCTGATCCTTGGCGGCACGACAGAAGCCACCGCACTGGCCCATGAGGTCGCCGCGCGCGGGGTTCCGGCCACGCTGTCCTTTGCGGGCCGGGTGGAACGGCCCAAGCCCCAGCCCATCCCGGTGCGGGTGGGCGGATTTGGCGGCGTGGACGGGCTGGCCACCTATCTCCTCCGGCACAGGATAACCCACCTGATCGACGCCACCCACCCCTTTGCCGCACGGATAAGTCGCAACGCAGTGGCCGCCTGCGCGCAAGCCGGCGTGCCAATGGCGGCGCTGTCCCGCCCGGCATGGGACGAAACCGCCACGGACCGCTGGCAACATGTGCCGGACATCCCCGCCGCGGTCACCGCGCTGGCGGGCACCGCACGCCGGGTTTTCCTGGCCTTGGGCCGGATGCACCTGGCGGCCTTTGCCACCCGCCCGCAGCATTTCTACCTGCTGCGCCTTGTCGATACCCCCGCCAGCCCACCGCCCCTGCCCGAACACGTGGTCATCGTGTCGCGCGGGCCATTCACTGTCGGGGACGATACCGCCCTGATGCGCCGGTACGGCATCGACCTGATCGTATCGAAGAATGCCGGCGGCTCCGGCGCGCGGGCAAAGATCGAGGCCGCACGGGCGCTGAGCCTGCCGGTCCTGATGATCGACCGCCCCGCCCTGCCCGAGCGGACCGAGTTGCACAGCCCGGCACAGGTTTTCACGTGGCTGGCTCATTCCGGGGCAAATCTCGGCGTGTAGACAATGGGGGTGCCGTCGCGGGCAATGATCCGCGTGCGTGAAGACCCAACCAGAACCACGGTGCGCATGTCCGCCATGTCGGGCGCAGCCTGCGGCAGGGGAACGACACGCAGCGTTTCCTCCGGCGTGCTGACGGCACGGGCAAAGATCACCGGGCGGTCGTCGGCACATTCCGCGCGCAACACCTCCAGTGCACGGGTGAACCCTTCCGGGCGCGCGCGGGAACGCGGGTTATAGAACGCCATTGCGAAATCGGCCTGCGCGGCCAGGCGCAACCGCTTTTCGATCAGCGCCCAGGGCTTGAGGTTGTCGCTGAGATTGATCGCACAGAAATCATGACCCAGCGGGGCACCCGCCCTGGCCGCTGCGGCCAGCATCGCGGTGATGCCCGGCAGTACCCGGATATCAAGGTCGCGCCACGCCGGCGGGCCGACCTCCACGGCCTCGAACACCGCCGAAGCCATGGCAAACACCCCCGGATCCCCCGAAGACACAACCACGACACGCCCCCCCGCCCGGGCCATTTCAAGGGCGTGGCGGGCCCGGTCCAACTCCACCCGGTTGTCGCTGGCGTGCAGGGTCAGGCCGGGGCGTTCGGCCACGCGGGCGACATAGGGAATATAGCCCACCACATCGGTGGCCCGCGCCAGCGCGGCGCGCACCTCCGGCGTGACAAGCTCTTCCGCGCCGGGGCCAAGCCCGGCAATAACGATCCATCCGCTCATGGCCTGCGTCCCTGCCCATGCACCACAACGATCGAGAAATAGGGCGTCTTGTTCCCCGGAAAATTCCGCAGGGGCAGCACGGCCTGCTCCGGCATCGCGGCGTTCTGCACAAGCCACGCGTCCTCCAGGCGCCCTGCGGCCTCCAACACCCGGCGCAGCTTGTTCAGATGGGCAGTGATCTTCATGAAAACCAGCGCGTCCGCCCCGGCAATCCCCCGTGCCAGAGCCTCCTCGGGCAAAGTGGCGGGCAATACGCTCAGCACATCGTCGCCCCAGGTCACAGGCTGACCCGTGGCAGTCCAGGCCGCCGACATGCCGGTAATGCCGGGCACCACCTCCACCCGAACAGCACCATGCAGCCGGGTGTAGAGATGCATGAACGACCCGTAGAAGAACGGGTCCCCCTCACACAGGACCACGACATCCTCACCCGCCTCTGCCAGGGCACGCAACCGGGCGCTGCAATCGGCATAAAAGGCGGACAACACCTTGTTATACTGCGGGTCGTCAAAAGGGATTTCCGTCGTGACGGGGTATTCCATGGGGATCTCGGCCGCCTCACCGGGGATCAGCCCCTCCACGATGCGCCGCGCCTGACCTTCCCGGCCCGCCTTGCGGAAATAGGCCACGTGCCGCGCCTGCCCCAGAAGCCGGGCGGCGCGCAGGCTCATCAGGTCCGGATCCCCCGGACCGAGACCGAGACCATGGATCGTGCCCATGTCTACTCCCTCCGGCTGGCGATGGCGTTGATCGCGGCCACGGTGATGGCGCTGCCCCCCAGACGGCCTGCGACAATGCAGCAGGGCACGGGCTGCGCCTGCCAGAGCGCCGCCTTGGACTCCATCGCCCCGACAAACCCAACCGGGCAACCGATAATGCCCGCCGGGCGCGGGCAGGCCGGATCTTCCAACATGTTCAACAGGTGGAAAAGCGCCGTCGGCGCATTGCCGATGGCCACCAGCGCGCCGGCCAGATGCGGTCGCCACAACTCCAGCGCCGCGGCAGAGCGGGTGTTGCCCATCCGGGCGGCCCGCTGCACGACATCCTCCGCCTGAAGGGTGCAGATCACGCGGTTCTCCGCGGGCAGGCGAGATCGCGTGACCCCTTCGGATACCATCCGCGCATCGCACAGAATCGGCGCCCCCCCTTCCAGCGCCGCGCGGGTACGGGCCACGAAACCAGGCGAAAAGCGAATATGCGGAGCAAGCTCCACCATGCCGGCGGCATGTATCATCCGCACCGCGACCTGTTCCTCATCGGCGTCAAAGCGGGCCAGATCGGATTCGGCGCGGATGGTGGCGAAAGACCGCTTGTAAATCGCAGCCCCGTCTTTTTCATATTCATACGGCATGGCAGGCTCTTTTTCACCGGGGGCACGCGGCGTCAAGCGCGGACAGGGTCCGATCCCAGCGCCGCCGCGATGGAATTGCGTCTTGTCTGCCAAATACCCCCGCGATGCAAGGCGTCAAACCGCGCGCGCATCGCGGCACAGGCCGCCGGGTTGGTCTCTTGCAGCAAGGCCAGCGTATCTTGCAGGAAGGCCAGCGTATCCGGAGTGCCCGGCGTGGCGTCGAAATACGCATCGAACAGGTGACCGGGGACGACATGGGCAAGCTGCGCGAACGCGGCGAGATGCTCCAGCGTCGCCGCAATCTCCGCCGCACCGCGAAAGCCATGGCGCTTCATTCCGGCGATCCAGCCGGGATTGGCGGCCCGGGCACGCACCACGCGGGCGATTTCCTGCGTCAGCGTCCGGGCGCGGGGACGGGCCGGATCGGTGTTGTCCCCAGGTGATGGAGCAGGGCACGCCCGCCGGTCAGTGCCTGCGCGGCCTCACCGGGGTCGTTCGCGATGAAGGGGTAAACCACCCCGGCAGATCCCCGGTCAGCGCCTCGGGCCAGCAGAGGCCGGACAACACGACGGCCTTGCCCGGCGACCATTCCAGCGTGCCATGCACCCCATATGGACCAGCGCGTCCACCACCTGCGACCGCAACCACAGGTAAAACGCGACATAGCCGTGGCGCGGCGGGGGTAAAATGTCGCGATATTCCGCATCGTGCATAGGGGGCTGGCGCGCTCCGGTTGCAGGTCCGCTGCCGTCAGGCAGGCGCGGTAAAAGGTCAGCACCACGCGCACATCCACCCTGCTTCCGCGGGTTTCGATGACGGGCACCCGGCGGGGGAGTCTTGCGGCGATGGCGGCGCGCGCGGGCCACACCCCAACCCCGGCCAGGTCAGGCTCGCTCAACAGCACGATATCCGCACAGGAAAGCTGATCCTCGAAGACCTCGGAAAGCGGCGTCTCGTGATCAGGGCTGTCATCGGCGGCGCGCCGGATTTCCGGCGCCGCGCGGGCGGGGGCGAACCGACCCGCTGCCACGGCCTCCGCGTCGGCCAGTGCGATCATTCCGTCAATCGTGATGCGGGCGCGGGTCAAGTGCCATCAGCGCCTCGATGGTCGGGGTGAAATCCTCGGCCACGGTGCAGCAGATACAACCATTCGCCAGTTCCATGATGTTTTCCGCCGATCATCCGGGAGAGGAACAGGATTTCAGGATCTCTCCGTCCACACCGGCATCGCCGAATTCGTTTGCCCCCACCGCAAGGCGCCTGGCTTGCAGGGTTTGTATCAGGTGGCGAATGCGGGTCGTCTCCCAACCCTCAAAACCCGGCAATCACGGTTACAGGCAGCTTGGTCAGGTCGCTCATGCCAATCCCCCCGCTTGGGGGCAAGGGCAGATGGCGGGCCTTGGGCCGGATCCGTCACCGGAACACCCCGCCCGGTTTAACGTCGTGGCGCTGGCAGGTCTCCCGCTTGCGGATTTCAGGGGGGCCTGTCAGCATCCCGGCCTTCCCGGCTTTTCGGCCAGTGGCACGGGCTCCTCACCGGTTACGGCCGCGGGGGCGGCTGCGGTCTGCATTCCCTTTCCGCCTGTCTGCGACAACAGGCACCAGAGGGGGCGACATGCGCCACCGCGCACGGGATTGTCAAGGCTGACGGTGCGCCCGCTCCGCCCTGTTGCGCAGAAGCGCGACAGCCCGGTACCCCCCGTGCGAAAGCTTGCCAAACGGCACCCCCAGCCCCAGCCCCAGCACACTGCCCAGATGCAGCGCCAGCAAAAGCCCCATCGCGGCCGTGTCGCGGAACGTCAGCAATGCCAGCCCGCTGGCCGCAACGGTGCCCAGAGCCCGGCGCGCCCCCCGATCCGCTGCCTCCTGGGCAGGCGCAGCCGGGGCGCGGTCAGCCCGGCCGCGCAGCCAGCCAAGACCGACAACCCCCGCCAGCATACCAGCCCCTCCCAGCGCCCCCAGAAGGACCGGCGGGCTAAACATCGGGTAAGGCGCGGACTGGCCGGCGGCATGCAGCCCGCCGGCCCAAAGCGTCGCCAGAAAGGTCAGCCCGAATCCATAGGCCAGCGCATGATGGGCCCATCGCCGCGCACGACCGGTCGTACCGTGCCGGGTTTCACAGTCCCCAAGGTTGCGCAGGCTGGCCACATCCCACAGCGCCCACAGAATCGCGCGCGGGCCAAGGCGCACCTGCGGCCCCCGCCCCGCGCGCCAGAACCGCCACACCCGCCACGTCAGCCCCGCCGCCGCACCGCCAAGGGCCAGCCCCGCCAACCCCGACATCACACCATGGGGAATCACGCGGTAAAACGCGCCCGGCCCCTGATGGGCGGAGAACAGCACCTCTGCCGGGATCAGCCCCAGCACCAATAACGGCAGGCCCAGTGTGCAGGCCAGGAAAACCCTCCACGGCATGGATGCCCCCCCCCCGTATTCGACCATCCGCACCGCAGAGAGCGTCTGCGGTACGTTCACGGCGAAATCGTGGGGGGGCACGTACTGACAATCATAAAAACATGACCGGCAATCGTGGCACAGATGTGCAAGATGGCGGATGTCGCCCCTGGCCAGACCTTCGCGCAGTTGCGCCGCCGGAAAGACATCGCACAGCCCGGAACAGAAGCCGCAGGTGTTACAGATATTGAGCACGCGGGCGGCCTCCTCCAGCGGGTCGCCCGCAGGCGGGGGCGAGGCGGGAAAAGCGGGCCGGGGCAGGCGCGGGGCCACGCCCGTCGCGCCGGCATCGGCTGCGGCACGACCCGCGCGCCGCCCGAACACCCCCGCGATCGCCAGCGCCGCACCGGAGACGTACCCCTCCCCCAGAACGGCCGGGGCCATCAGCGCCCCCGCCGCGAACAAGCGCGGACACGACTCTCCAAAGGCAGTCTCGACCCGACCGTCGCTGTCCACGGCGACGCCATGGCGGGAAAACGCCGCGCCGGGCCGCATCGGAAAAGCCGCAAACGGCGGCCGCAGGAGCGGCGGTGCCGGCGCTGTGTGCGGCGGATCGGGCGGCGCCCCCTCCTGCACCGCGCGGTTATATTCCGTCACGGTCCGGGCAAGACCCTGCGGATCGATCCCGCACAGACCGGCCAGGGCCCGGAGCGTTTCGGCGCGCAGCGGCGGATAAAGAAGCGGCGGCAGGCGCGCCGCCCCGTCCGCATCCAGAACCAGCCAGGCGGCGCCGTCCCCCCGCGCGGCAAGGATCTGCCCCCACCGGGAAAACCGCGCGGGGGTCAGCGTCGCACCCTCGTCCTGGAAACGTGCCCCGTCACATCCGACGACTATTCCCATCGCCATGCCATCCATCCGACTGACGATCCCGGCATCGTCCTGCGGTGCACGGGCATCCACGGCCACCAGATGTGCCTGTCCCGGCGAGCCGATCTCTGCCGCGCCATGCTCCACAAGCCAGGCCAGAAGCTCCCCCCGCTGAAAAGGCGTTCCCCGATTTGCGACGCCCTGCGGCAACGCCGCCCCGCAGGCCAGCACTACCGCCCCCGCACGCACCGGCCACGGGCCGCGCGGGGATCGCGCCGCAAGCTCCAGGGGGGTATCCTGCACCATCGCGGCCGCGGGCAGGTCCGTCAGGCGGGTATCATAGGCGACCTGAACCCCCAAGGCCTCCGCCCGGGCGTACAACGCGTTTACCATCGCCTGCCCGCCGCCGCGCAGGAACATCGTCTTGCGGGAATAAGGCAGGTTGCCAGCGGACCACGGCTCGAATCGTATGCCCTGACCGGCCATCCAGTGGCCCAGGTCAGCCGAATCCTGCACCACCTGTCGGGCCAGGGCCGGGCGCGGCGGGGCCAGCCCTGACAGGTCGGCAAGATACTCTTCGACCGGGTAGCTGCCGCGCTGAAACGGGGTCTGGGCCGCGTTCGCCAGACGGATATTTCGGGAATGGCGGGCGTTTCCACCGCGCGCCACGGGCGGGGCGGCTTCCAGAAGCAGAACCGACGCCCCCTGAAGGCGCGTCTCTATCGCGGCGGCAAGACCTGCAAAGCCACCGCCGGCCACCACAACATCCGCACAGGCAGGAGTGTCAAACCCGGTCATGCCATCATCGCCCTCCGGCCCTGACCTATTGCATCGGGCGGGAACGGTCCAGTCAGAGCTTGTCAGGGGGGCTGGGATCGCGCAGATCGACCATCGGGCAGCTTTGCCCGCCGCTGCATCCGCCGCACCCCGCACAGCCCCGCGCGGCCCCGCGGCGGCGGCGGCGCAGCCCGCGGGCAAGACCCCCCAGCGCCACGACAAGCGCAAGGCCGATCAATCCGTATTCCAGAAGCGTGATGCCCGCCTCCTCGCCAAGACTGATGGCAGGTGTATCTGTCATGGCCGTTCCTCCGCCGGGATGGCTTTGGACAAATGCAGCCGCGGCTTCGGCAAGGCCACCAGCAACAGGAGGGCCAGGGCGCCGAAATAGACCCCCGTCATGGTTTGCATTCCGCTCAGCCCCAGCCAGGTGCCGACGGTAAAGGTCAGGCTTGCCACACCAAGCCCCAGAATCGTCGGAAAGACGATCGAGAAGACCATCCACATGTAGCTTTCGGTCTGTACCCGCACCATGATGACAGTCGCCAGGCAGGGTGGGTAAAGCGCGAAGAACAACATCAGCGCCACCGCCGACAGGGCGGTATAGCCCTGGCTGTTCTGCGCCGTGCCCATGCGTTGCTCCAGCGGGACGTTTTCCCCGTCATCCTGATCGAACAGAACCCCCAGCGTTGCCACGCTGCTTTCCCGCGCGGCGAAGGACGCCAGAAGCGCAACGTTGATCTTCCAGTCGAAATCCGCAAAGCGTGTCACCGGCTCCAGCCCCCGCCCGACATGGCCCAGCAGGCTGCTTTCGATCCGGTCTTCCCGCATTTCCCGGCGCAGCGTCGTGCGGGTATTGACCAGGTCCCGCAATGCCTGCGCCGCGGCCCGTGCCTCCGGCGCGCGGGAGCGCAGGACAAAGGGCACGAAGTCCGGATGACGTGCGGCAAAGCGATCGTCGAGGGCCTGCGCGGCGGCACGCCCACCGGCGTTCAGCCTTTGCGCCCTGTAGGCGCTATACGCATTGACGAGATCGACGAGATCCCCTTGCGAGGCCACCGCCCCAAGGTGCGGGTTGCCCGAGAGCGCATCGTAGAACCCTGCGATGGCGGTCTCCGCCTGTTGCCGGTAGTCTGCCTGCCGCTCCGCCGGGACGCCGGGGAATTGCAGCAGCACATAGATCACCACCGCAATCGCCACCACAACGGTGCCGACCTTCTTGATGTAAAGCCACGTCCGGTCGAACGCTCGGCGCAAGACGCCGGTGATCGTGGGCAGGTGATAGTTTGGCAGTTCCATCACGAAGGGCGCGGTTTCCTCGTTCCGCAGGACCGATACGGTCAGCAGTTTCGCCACCAGAAGCGCGGCGATCACCGTGATGGTGGAAAGGTAAAACAGCATCAGCCCCTTGGTTTCAGGGAAGTAGATGTTGATCAGCAGTGTGTAGAGCGGGATCTTGGCCATGCAGTTCATGAACGGCACGGTCAGGATGGTCGCCATTCGCGCCCGGTGATCGGGGATGCCTTTCGTCGCCATCACGCCGGGCACGGCACAGCCCCCTGCGAACACCCCGGCCAGAATAAAAGGCAGGGTGGACTGACCATGCAGCCCGAAGCGGTTGAGAATGCGATCCAGGATGAACGCGATGCGCGCCATGTAGCCGGAATCCTCCAGAACCGCGATCAGCGCGAACAGGATCAGGAAGATCGGCACGTAGTTCAGCAGCGTATTGGCGGAATCCACCATCCACAGCCCCAGGGACCGGACCTGCGGATCGTACAGAAACCCCGCATCCGGCAGAACCTCGGAGGCAAGGTTGCGAAAGCCTGCGAGAACCGGCCAGGTCACCTTGGTCAGTTCGTAACCCTGCACGATGGAAAGCTGATAAATGGCCCAGACCGTGGCAACCAGAAACACCGGCGCCAGCCATCGGTTCAGAAGAAAGCGGTCGATCCGCTCCGACAGCGGGACCTGACCGGCCTTGGTGTCGGCAACGCAGGTGGTGACGATATCGCCCGCCAGCCGGTCTCGGGCGGCACCGACTTGGTCGGCGGCCTCACTTCCCGGTCCGAAACCGCGGCGCAAACGGTGGGCGAGGTCCAGTAACGGGCGCGGGTTTTCCAGCCGGTCGCACAGCAGTTTCGCCGCCTCGGAATCATCCTCCAGCAGCTTGACCGCCAGCCAGCGCGCGGACATGTCGCGCAGGGCGGGCTGTTCGGCCACGGCCCGCTGCACCTCACCCACGGCCTCCTCCAACGGGCCGTAATTGAGCGTCGCCGGACGCGACGCACGCGCCCCCGCAATGGCGATGCGCAAAGTCTCCACCCCCTGCCCCTTGCGCCCGACCACGGGCACCACCGGGACGCACAGGCGCTTTTCCAGCACGGGCAGGTCGATCTGCAACCCGCGCTGTCCGGCCACGTCCATCATGTTGAGGGCAACGACAACGGGACATCCCATTTCCAGAAGCTGAAAGGTCAGCGGCAGGCCACGGCGCAGGTTCGAGGCATCCAGCACGTTGACGATCACGTCCGGACGGCCTTCCAGCAGGAACCGGCGGGCGACGCGCTCCTCCAGTGAATAGACCGTCAGGGAGTAGCAGCCGGGCAGGTCCACCACCTCGACCCGCCGGCCGTCATGTGTGTAGCTTCCCGATTTCTTGTCCACGGTCACGCCGGGATAGTTGGCGATGTGCTGAGACAAGCCGGTCAGCATGTTGAACAGGGTGGATTTTCCAGCGTTCTGCTGGCCCGCCAGCGCGACGACAAGCCGGTCAGACATGCTCGACCTCGACCTGGGCGGCCTCGCGCCGGCGCAGAATTATGAACGTATCTCCGACCTGTAATTCGATCGGATCGCGCAAAGGCGCACTGCGGATCACGGTGACCTCGCGGCTGGGATGCAGGCCCAGATCCATCAGCCGCTGGCGTATCGGGCCACATCCCAAAAGCCGCGAAATCCGGCAGGTCGTGCCCGGCGCGGTGTCGTTCAGACTGCGGCCCGGACAGGCCGCGCATGGTCCCTCCGACCAGCCGCGCCCGTGACGCCTGCGCCCCCCCCCCTTGCCCATACCCCAGCCTTTGTGCCCGAATTCACCGTTTCCCATTGCCTGTCCTGTCATGTCCTGCCGAAGGTCGGTCAAAAGCCCCCGGAACGGCCTGTGCCGTCCGGGGAAGGGGTCTGCCACGATGGCCGGCAGACCCATGTGCCTAGTTCAGGTCATATGCCTTGATCCAGATCACGGCGTCCTGGCTGAGCGCCTTGCCCTCATGTTCCGTGTCCGGGCCGACCCCCAGCGCGGCGAAACCCCAGTGACCGGCCTTCGGAACACCGAAGGTGAACACGCCGTTTTCATCGGCAATCGCCACGATCGCGCCCCCCGGCATGGGCCCCGCCGCCACCGCGGAAACGGTGTTGGTCTGGGTATCCGGCTCCGCGGCAAGGTATTCGATCTCGATCTCCGCGCCGGCCACCGGCGCGCCGGCGGAAAGCACCCGCCCGGAGAAGGTCGACCCGGCGATCACATTCGTCGGCTTGTTCAACGGCACGATCTCCGCAGGCAGGCCCAGCGGGTCGTTCCAACCCGTGGGAATGCCGCCCTTGTTGAGGAAACTCTTGGTGAATTGCTGGATGTAGATGTCCTCCGAGCCTTCGTAATACGGCGTGGGGACGACACCCAGGATATAGTCGCCGTTGCGCTTGACCGGCAGGGTCACCTCATAGGCCTGTGCCGCATTCTGCGCGCCGGTAAACGTGATCGGCGTCAGGGACTCCGACAGGTCGTGGCGTTCTCCCTTGAAAACGTAAAAGACATCCTCGGGCTGGCCGATGTCCATCGCATGACCGTTTTCCATCGGATGCCAGAAGATCAGCTTGACCGGAAGCCGGGCAGGTGCCTCCAGATTCGCCTGCCCCGTATAGGCCAGTTGAAAATGCGCCAGTGCCGGGGTCACGCCCGCAAGGGTGGCGGCAAGAAGGGAAAATGTCAGGCGGCGCATCAGAAAATCTCCCCGGACGGGATCTCGATCCTGTGGCCTTCGCCAGCATCGAACAGCACCGTGTAGGGGCCATCGGGGATACCGAAGGTGAACTCGCCGTTGTTGTCGATCTTGCCCTCGACCAGCACCGCGCCCGCCCCGTCGATCACCGAAATCATCGCCCCAGAGGCCGAAGACCCGTCGGAAAATCCACCTTCGCACAGGGCCGTGCCATCGCCATTGTCATAACAGGCGCAAAGCGGCGTATGTGCCTGTACCGCGCCGGCCAAACCAAGGGCAATCGCCCCGGCTGCGGAAAGAGAAAGAAGCTTGGTCATGGGGTCCTCATCGCTATTGGACAGAAACGCCCTGGCTATGGCTCGGGCATGAACGCCTTCAGGCCTATTTTGTCCTACAAAAATAGTCAAGTATTGGGCCTGCGACCTTCTGACCTCCCCGGACTCGGCACCCTCTTGACCTTCCAGTGACTGGAAACACTACCTGACAAGGACAACGATCCCAAGGAGTCGACCATGACACACGCGCAGCCCCTTCGCCTCTCGGTCGGGTCAATGAACTGCGCCGCTTGTACGGGCCGGGTCGAAAAGGCCGCCTTGTCCGTGCCGGGTGTCTCGGACGTGGCGGTCAACCTTGCCAGCGGCACGCTACAATTGCGGATCGCGCCCCCGGCAGACACCGCGCGAATCGCGCAAACGCTCGATGACGCCGGCTACCCGGTACGGCGCGCGCAAGCGACCCTGACGGTTTCGAAACTGAACTGTGCCTCCTGCGTGGGACGCGCGGAAAAGGCCCTGACCGCCCTGCCCGGCGTGCTGGAGGCCGCCGTGAACCAGGCGACGGGCCGCGCAACGGTCCGCTATGCGGAGGGCGCCCTTACCCCGCGCGACCTTGCGCAAGCCGTGACACAGGCGGGCTACCCGGCGGAGATTGCGCAAGCGGCCCGGCCCCATACCCACCATGACGATACCCCCGCTGCCCTGCGCAGGTTTCTCATCGCGGCGGCGCTGACCCTGCCGGTTTTTGTGCTGGAAATGGGCGGGCACCTGTTCGGCTGGCAGGGGGGACAGCCAAGCCGGATCGTACAGTTCATCCTGACCAGCGCGGTTCTTGTGTGGCCGGGGCGGGCGTTTTACACCACCGGCTTTCCCGCGCTTTTCAAGGGCGCACCGGACATGAACAGCCTTGTCGCACTCGGCACTTCCGCGGCATATGCCTATTCTGTCGTTGCAACATTCCTGCCGGACCTGCTGCCAGAGGACGTTCGCGTGGTCTATTACGAAGCGGCGGCCGTGATCGTTTCCCTGATTCTGCTTGGCCGTTTTCTTGAGGCCCGCGCAAAGGGCCGCACCGGCGCGGCAATCGAACGGTTGATCGGGCTTCGACCCCGCACCGCCCGCATCCTGCGCAACGGTACGCCCGAGGATGTGCCCCTGGAGCGGGTCGTTTCCGGCGATGTGATTCTCGTCCGCCCGGGGGAGCGCATCGCCGTGGACGGGGAAATCATCCACGGAGAGTCCCATATCGACGAAAGCATGATCACCGGAGAGCCGCTCCCCGTGGCCAGGGGCATGGGCGACGCGGTAACCGGCGGCACCGTGAACGGTGCGGGCAGCTTCCGCTTCCGCGCGACCCGCGTCGGCGCGGACAGCACGCTGGCCCGGATCATCCGCATGGTCGAGGAGGCCCAGGGCGCGAAACTGCCTATTCAGAGGCTGGTGGACCGGATCACCCTGCGCTTTGTCCCCGCCGTTCTGATCGTCGCGGCGATCACGGTTGCGGCATGGCTGATTTTCGGCCCGACCCTTACCATGGCGCTGGTGGCCGGGGTTTCCGTTCTGATCATTGCCTGCCCCTGCGCGATGGGGCTTGCCACGCCCACCTCGATCATGGTCGGCACGGGCCGCGCGGCGGAAATGGGCGTCCTGTTTCGCAAGGGCGATGCGCTCCAGCGACTGACCGGCGTGCGGACCGTCGCTTTCGACAAGACCGGCACGATCACCGAAGGCCGCCCGGACCTGACCGACCTGCATCTCGCGCCGGGGTTCGGACGGGCACAGGTGCTGGGTCTTGTCGCAGCGGCGGAATCCGCCTCGGAGCACCCGATCGCAGCGGCGCTGATGCGCGCGGCGGCGGCCGAAGGCCTGCCCCCTGCACAGCCGGAAGAGTTCGATCCCCTGCCCGGCTACGGGCTGCACGCCCGCGTCGCGGGGCACAGGGTGCTGGTCGGCGCGCAACGCCTGATGGCACGGGAAGGGATAGAAACCGCTCCCCTTGCAGAGGTGGAGGCCAACCTCGCCCGGCGCGGCCGCACGGCGGTGTTCGCTGCCGTGGACGGGCAGTTGGCCGCCGTTCTGGCGGTCTCCGACCCGGTCAAGCCGACCAGCCGCGCAGCGGTCGCGGCCCTGCACGCGCAGGGACTGAAAGTCGCCATGATCACCGGCGACAAGGCGGAAACCGCCGAGGCGATCGCCCGCGAGACCGGGATCGACACGGTCGTTGCCGGCGTTCTGCCCGATGGCAAGGTTGAAGCGGTGGAAACCCTGCGCAACACCGGCCCGGTGGCCTTCGTCGGGGATGGCATCAACGATGCCCCCGCGCTGGCCTCTGCGGATGTCGGCGTGGCAATCGGCACCGGAACTGACATCGCCATCGAATCCGCGGACGTGGTCCTGATGTCGGGGGACCTGCGCGGGGTGGTGAACGCTTTCGCCGTGTCCAAGGCCACGATGGGCAACATCCGACAGAATCTGTTCTGGGCTTTCGGCTATAATACTGCCCTGATTCCTGTCGCTGCCGGGGTATTTTACCCGCTGCTGGGGGTTTTGCTGTCGCCGGTTCTGGCGGCCGGTGCGATGGCGCTGTCGTCGGTCTTCGTCCTGTCGAACGCCCTGCGCCTGCGCCGCCTGGCCCCGGCCATGCCAAAGGAGGCCACATGAATATCGGAGACGTCGCCCGACGCTCGGGCCTGCCCGCGAAGACCATTCGCTACTACGAGGAAATCGGCCTGATCGCCCCCCTGCGCGGGGCCAACGGATACCGCAGCTTTCGCGAAAGCGACTTGCACAAGCTGGCGTTCCTTGGCCGCGCGCGGTCCCTGGGCTTCAGTATCCAGGACTGCCGCGGCCTGCTGAAGCTTTACGAAGACCGGGACCGCGCCAGCGCGGACGTAAAGCGCATCGCACAGGAGCACCTTGCCCGGATAGAGCGGAAAATCGGCGAGTTGAGCGACATGCGCGACACGCTGGGGCATCTCGTCTCCTGCTGTGCCGGGGACGACCGGCCCGACTGCCCGATCCTGGCCGACCTGGCCGCCGCACCCGACAAGTCGGGTTGACAGGCCCGCGCGGGCGCGTATAAGCAGCCCAGTCCCGGCCCGCGTGGCCGGGTTTTCATTGGTGTTGGTGGCCCCCGCAAGGGGATGCCTGTCAGGCTAGGCCAAAGGACAACGCCCTTCATCGCCGCGCTTGCGGCACCTGACGAAGGAGATCAGCCGTGACCAAACGCACGTCTGCCAAGTACAAGATCGATCGCCGGCTGGGCGAAAATATCTGGGGGCGCCCGAAATCCCCCGTGAACCGTCGCGAATACGGCCCCGGCCAGCACGGTCAGCGCCGCAAGGGCAAACTTTCCGACTTCGGCATCCAGCTGCGCGCCAAGCAGAAGCTGAAAGGCTACTACGGCGACCTGACGGAAAAACAGTTCCGCCGCATTTTCGCGGAAGCCGAGCGGGTGCGCGGCGACACCGGGGAAATTCTCATCGGCCTGCTGGAACGCCGCCTCGACGCTGTCGTGTATCGTGCCAAGTTCGTACCGACGATCTTCGCCGCACGCCAGTTCGTCAACCACGGCCATGTCCTGGTGAACGGCAAGCGCGTCAACATCCCCTCCTACCGCGTTCAGGAAGGCGACGTGATCGAGGTTCGTGAACGTTCCAGGCAACTGGCCTGCGTTCTGGAAGCCGTGCAACTGGCCGAACGCGACGTCCCCGATTACATCGACGCCGATCATTCCAAGATGACCGCGACTTTCGTACGCACCCCGGCACTGGGCGATGTGCCCTACGCGGTGCAGATGGAACCCCATCTGGTCATCGAATACTACGCGCAGAACTGATCCGCGTTTTTCCGGAATTCAGGGCCCGCCGCAACTGCGGCGGGTCTTTTCATTGCCGGCAATAGCTCTGGGACGCGGTCCACCCGGCGATGTCGGCCCGCTTGACAGCACTGTGAAACGGGCCCCAATCGGCCGCGATACCGCGCATTCCCCGTGACACGACCCCGTCCCGCGGCACGGTATGGGCCGCAATGCGTACCGCGCAGGACAGGTTCAGCACCCCATCCTTGAGGGCCATGCCGCTTTTCGCCGCACAGCCGTACCCGCGCGCGGTCGCCGGCGCGATCTGGACCAGCCCGAACCAGCGCCCGCCGCCGCCCACGGCGGCAGGGTTCCACGTGCTTTCATGCTTGGCCAGCGCCGAAAAAAGCCCCGCCCAGAATGCCCGCCGCTGGGCGGGGCCGGCCTCCGGGTAGGCCGGACAGTAGGTCGCGATATCGGCGGGAACCACATCCGTCAGCACCGCCCCGTGACCTTCCAGCGCCGCCAGCGTGGCGTTGGTCCAGTCTTCGGCCTCGGCACGGTGGTCCCAGCGCATCTGCGGGCGGATCGGGTCGCTTCGGGTGGACAGGCCGGGTTCTGCGGAGCAAGCCCCCAACAGCAGGCAACAGACAAGGGCACGCAGCATCGGAACCTCGTTTCCATGAGTGCGCGCATGGTGACAACAAAGCCTTCGCAATGCAACGTGCAGCCCCCCCTATCGGCGAATCCCCGCACGCGGACTTGCCCCCCGGCGGCACGTGCCATAGAACGCATTCCGACCCCAAAGAGGACAAGAAGATGCTCGACCTCAGCTACAAAGCCCCAGACCCAAAGGTGATTGCCGGCGCCAGGTCGGATTGGGAACTTGTCATCGGGCTGGAGGTCCATGCGCAGGTTGCCAGCGAGGCCAAGCTGTTCTCGGGTGCCTCGACCCGCTTCGGCGCGGAGCCGAACTCCAACGTCTCCTTCGTGGATGCCGCAATGCCGGGCATGCTGCCGGTCATCAATGAATTCTGCGTGGAACAGGCGGTGCGCACCGGGCTGGGCCTGAAGGCGCAGATCAACCTGTTTTCGGCCTTCGACCGGAAGAATTACTTCTACCCGGACCTGCCACAAGGGTACCAGATCAGCCAGCTCTACCACCCCATCGTCGGCGAGGGCGAAGTGCTGGTGGACATGGGGCCCGGCATTGCCCGCAAGGTAAGGATCGAGCGTATCCACCTGGAACAGGACGCTGGAAAATCCATCCACGACATGGACCCGAACATGTCCTTCGTGGATCTCAACCGCACGGGCGTCGCATTGATGGAAATCGTCTCCCGACCCGATATCCGCAGCCCGGAAGAAGCCGCCGCATATGTCGGCAAGTTGCGCCAGATCCTGCGCTACCTGGGAACCTGCGATGGCAACATGCAAAACGGCAACCTGCGCGCAGATGTGAACGTTTCCGTCTGCCAGCCGGGCGCCTATGAGGCATACCGTGAAACCGGCGACCATTCGGTGCTGGGGACGCGCTGCGAGATCAAGAACATGAACTCGATGCGTTTCATCCAGCAGGCCATCGAGTATGAAGCCCGCCGCCAGATCGCGATTCTCGAAGACGGCGGCGAGGTGGTGCAGGAGACCCGTCTCTACGACCCGGACAAGGGCGAAACACGCTCCATGCGATCCAAGGAAGAGGCGCATGACTACCGCTACTTCCCCTGTCCCGACCTGCTGCCACTGGAGATCGAGCAAGCCTGGGTGGACAATATCCAGGCCAGCCTTCCGGAACTGCCGGACGAGAAAAAGGCCCGTTTCGTCACCGAATTCGGCCTGACCGAGTATGACGCCGGCGTCCTGACCGCGGAAACCGAATCCGCCGCCTATTTCGAGCAGGTGGCCCGGGGGCGCGACGGCAAGATCGCCGCGAACTGGGTCATCAACGAACTGTTCGGCCGTCTGAAAAAGGACGACCGGGATATCATCGAAAGCCCGGTCAGCCCCGCACAGCTGGGCGGCATCGTCGACCTGATCGCCAAAGGCGACATTTCCGGCAAGATCGCCAAAGAGTTGTTCGAGATCGTCTACACCGAAGGCGGCGACCCGGCAAAAATCGTGCAAGCGCGGGGCATGAAGCAGGTGACCGACACCACCACCATCGAAAAGGTCGTGGACGAGATCATTGCAGCCAACCCCGCACAGGTTGAAAAAGCCAGGGGAAACCCCAAGCTCGCGGGTTGGTTTGTCGGACAGGTCATGAAGGCCACCGACGGCAAGGCCAACCCAAAGGCGGTGAACCGGATCGTGGCGCAAAAACTCGGCTGACAGGCGCGGCTTTTGCGTTTGCCCGCCTGTCCCGCGCGGCCTAGTCTCCGACCGTACAAAGATGGAGACAGCACATGGATACAAGCTGGGAAGCGCGGGCCGAAGCCGCCTCGTTCTACGGGTTTACCGATCTGCCGTCGGTTCACCAACGCGGCACCGTGGTTCTGACCCACGGACAGGGGCCGTATGTCGTGGATACCAACGGGCGGCGCTACCTTGATGCCAATTCCGGGCTGTGGAACATGGTGGCCGGGTTCGACCACCCTGGCCTGGCCGCCGCCGCCAAGGCGCAATATGATCGCTTTCCCGGCTACCACGCGTTTTTCGGACGCATGTCCGACCAGACCGTAACGCTCAGCGAGCGGCTGATCGAAGTCTCCCCGTTCGAAAGGGGGCGCGTTTTCTACACCAACTCCGGGTCCGAGGCCAACGACACCCTCATCAAGATGCTGTGGTTTCTTGCCGGAGCCGAAGACCAGCCGCAACGGCGCAAGATCCTGACCCGCGCGAACGCCTATCACGGGGTGACGCTGGGCGCGGCCTCGATGACGGGCAAACCGTACAACAGCGTCTTCGGCCTGCCGCTGCCGGGGTTTCTCCATCTCACCTGCCCCCACTACTGGCGCGAGGGGCACGCGGACGAAAGCGAGGCCGCATTCACCGCCCGCATGGCCCGGGAACTGGAAGACACCATCGCCCGCGAGGGGGCGGACACCATCGCCGCCTTCGTCGCTGAACCCGTCATGGGGGCGGGCGGGGCCATTCCGCCCAGCGCGGGATATTTCCAGGCAATCCAGCCGATCCTGAAGAAACACAGTATCCCGCTGATCTCGGACGAGGTCATCTGCGGCCTCGGCCGCACCGGCGAGGTCTGGGGCTGCGAAAGCTACGGCTTCATGCCCGATGCAATCATCAGTTCCAAGGTGCTGACGGCGGGGTACTTCCCCATGGGGGCGGTGATCCTTGGACCGGATCTGGCGGACAGGCTTCAGGCAGCCTCCGAAACGGCCGAGGAATTTCCCCATGGCTTCACCGCCTCCGGCCACCCGGTGGGCTGTGCGATCGCTCTGAAAGCCATCGACGTTGTGCTGAACGAAGGGCTGCTGGACAATGTCCGCACGCTGACCCCGCTGTTCGAAGAGGGCATGGCCCGGCTGGCCGAACACCCCAATATAGGCGAATGGCGCGGCAAGGGCCTGATGGGCGCGCTGGAGGCCGTGGCCGACAAGGACACCAAGACCCCCTTCCCCGGCCACCTTTCGGTCAGTGAGCGCATCGCCAACACCTGTACCGACCACGGGCTGATCTGCCGTCCGCTGGGGCAATCCATCGTGCTGTGCCCGCCTTTCATCCTGACGTCAGGGCAGATGGACGAAATGTTCACCAAGCTCCAAGGCGCGCTGAACGAGGTCTTCTCGAACCTCTAGACCCGATGATTCGCGCGGGCGAGCAACCCGACCGCCACCAGCCCGACGGCGCTGACCAGCAGCGCCGCGGGCGCCGCGTCGCCCAGGTTCTCCAGCGAGGCCTTTTCATACACCCGCGTCGCCAGCGTGTTGAAATTGAACGGGCGCAGCAGCAGCGTCGCGGGAAGTTCCTTCACGCAGTCCACGAACACCAGCAACAACGCCGTCCCCACGGAGGGCCGGATCAGCGGCAGGTAGACCGAGGTCAGCGTTCCCCGTGCCGTACGCCCCAAGGAGCGCGCGGCCATCGGCAGGCTGGGGGTGATCCGTCCCATCGCCGCATCCGCAGCCCCTTGCCCGATCGCAAAGAAACGCACCCCGTAGGCGAAAATGATGGCAAAGGCGGAACCGGTCATCAGCAAACCGGGATCATAGCCGAAAAGGCGTTCCATTCCATTGGCCAGCGCATTGTCCGCCGCCGCCATCGGAATCAGCAGCCCGACCCCCAGAACCGCCCCCGGCGCGGCATACCCGATGGTGGTTACCGGCAGCAGAAGTTTGGGCAGGGTCCGTCCGGTCAGCCGCACCCCGTAGACAAGAAAAAGCGCCGCCGTCACCGTCCCTGCCGCCGCCAGCCCACCGACCATCAGCGTGTTCCACAGGGCCTGCGCCAGTCCCGGATCAAGCCAGCCTTCCGCCGAAAGCGCATGTGAGGCGATCACCCCCACCGGCAGCACGAACCCCAGCAGCACGGGTAAGGCGCAAAGGACCGTCATCGCCCAGCCCCGCAGACCTGCGACCCACACCGGCTGGATCGGCCGGTGCTGGCGCGCCAGGTTGTGAAACCGCAGGTTCTTGCGGCTGACCTTTTCCAGTGCGGCCAGCGCCAGGATCAGCGTCAGGATCACCACCGCGATCTGCGCCGCGCCTCCGGCATTGCCGCTTTCCAGCCAGACGCTGAAAATGCCCGCCGTCAGCGTCTGAACGGCAAAATACTCCACCACGCCGAAATCGTTGACCGTTTCCATCATGACGATGGCCGCGCCGGCCGCGATCGCGGGACGCGCCAGCGGCAGCCCCACCCGCCAGAAAAGAGCCGCGGGCCCTGCACCCAGTGCCCGGGCGACCTCATAGGCGCAGCCGGATTGCTCCCGGAAGGCGGTGCGCGAAAGCAGGTAGACATAGGGATAAAGCGCCGCCGACAGCACGAGAATCGCCGCCCCCCGAGACCGGATTTCCGGGAACCAGTAATCCCGCGCGCTGTCCCATCCGAAAAGCGCCCTCAGCCCCGTTTGAACCGGCCCGGCATATTCAAGGAAATCGACCAGCGCGTAGGCCCCGACATAGGCCGGTATCGCCAGCGGCAACAGCAAAAGCCACTCCAGCCAGCGCGAAAACGGAAAACGGTACATCGCCACCAGCCAGGCCGCGCCGGCGCCCACCCCCGCCGACAAAAGCGCCACCCCGGACATCAGAACGACCGTGTTCGAAAAATAGCGGGGCAACGTGGTCCGAATCAGGTGTGGCCAGACGTTTTCAACCGGGTTGAGCGCCATCCACAGCACCGAAACGATCGGCAACAGCACGCCCGCCGCGATTGCAACGGCGCCAAGGGACCAGGGGTCCGGCAGGCGCAGTCCTCCCCGCGCAGGAATCCGAGCGTTTCCGTCAGTCATGCGGGCGGCTTATCTCAAAGCGGTTTTACTGTCCAGAAAACACGATATAGGTAAGAGCACCCAGAACGGATTACTTGCAGCATGCAGATTGCTTTTCACATTGGCGCCCACTGCACCGGCGGAGATCGCCTGATCAAATCGTTGCTTCGAAGCCGGGAAGAACTTTCCAAACAGGATATTTCCGTCCCCGGTCCCAGCCGCTATCGCCCGATTCTGCGTGAAACCATGGGGGTTCTGCGCGGGGAAAAGGCCTCTGCCGAAATGCAGGAGACCCTGCTTGACGCGATCATGGACGAAGACGACCCAAAGCGCCTGATCCTGTCGAACCACAACTTCCTGGCCCCGCCGCAAAAGGTACTGGCGCAGCACACGCTGTATCCAATGGCCGCCCAGCGCGCCGACTGGATGGCCCGGGTGTTTTTCGGCACGGAGTGCGAATATCACATGGCCATCCGCAATCCTGCCACCTTCGTCCCGGACCTGTTCGCCTTGTCCGGGGAAAAGGATTTCGGCGGTTTCATCGCCGGAGCAGACCCTTTCCGCCTGGCCTGGTCCGACACGGTGCGCCGCCTGCGGCTCGGCACGGGCGACAGCCGGATCGTGATCTGGTGCGAGGAAGACACACCGCTGATCTGGCCCCGCATCCTTGAGGCCGTTTCGGGCTGCACCCCCGGAACGCGGCTGGAAGGGGAAAACGACGTTCTCCATACGCTCATGCACCCGATCGGGATCAAGCGCATGTTCAATCACATGCGCCGCAACCCGCCCGAGGACGAGGCACAGCGCATCCGGACCACCAGCGAATTTCTTGAACGGTTCGCAAGAGCCGAACTTCTCGAAACGGAAATCACCCTGCCTGGATGGACGCAGCAGGTCATAGACCAGTTGACCGACCGCTACGAGGACGACCTTGAGGTGATCGCGAAAATGGAGGGGGTCGAATTCCTGACCCCCTGACATTCACAGGCTGTCCCCGAAATCGGCGCGGAACCGGGTTACCAGTTTTTGCTGCCAGTCCGAAACCGGCGCAAGACGCCCATAGAAAAAGCGCAGGATTTCGGGTTCTTCGGTAAAGACCAGTCCGCCGACCAAATGGCGGTTCTGGTACAACCAGTCGAGCCGGTCGATGGCGTATTTCACCTGGGAGAGCGTGAAAACCCGGCGCGGCATGGCCAGACGCAGCAACTCCATGTTGGCCAGCGGCTCCGATCCGTCCGGGTTGCGCTGCTCTGACAATGTCCCGCGTTCCATCCCCCGAACCCCGGAGGCAATGTAAAAGGCCGCGGCCAATGCCCCCGCAGGATATTGCGCCTGGGGCGCATGGTCGAGGAAACGCATTGCATCGACATGGCAGCCCAGCCCGCCCGCAGGCGTAATGACCGGAATGCCCCGGCGATCCAGTTCCCCTACCATGTAGGCAATGAACTGAGGTCCCTGGCTGATCATGTCCTCATCCATGGATTCCTCGAGTCCGACGGTCAGCGCCTCGATTTCGCACACGGACATGCCACCACAGGTCAGGAAGCCCTCATAAAGCGGGACCAGAGCACGCACCTGCTCGTAGAGCGCGCCGTCGCGGATACAGATCGCCCCGCCCCGCGCACACCCCAGCTTCCGGGCCGAAAAATAGATCACGTCACACAGATCCGCGACCCGGCGGGTGCTGTCGCGGATCGCCAGACCCTTGCAAGCCTCTTCGCGCACTTTCAGAAAGTAAAGGTTGTCGGCCAGAAGGCTGGCATCGTAAACCAGTTTCAGCCCGTGCCGATCACAGACGGCGCGCACGTCAGTCATGTTTTGCAGGGAAACCGGCTGGCCGCCGATCAGGTTGGTGCCGGCCTCCATCCGCACAAAGGCGATCTTCCCGGCGCCGTGGGTGGCGATCAGGCTTTCCAGCTTCGCCACATCCATGTCCCCTTTGAACGGGTCGCTGGAGGTGACCTCCAGCCCCTTGTCGGCGATGATTTCCTCAATGGTTCCGCCGTTAAGGACGATATGCGCCTTGGTGGTGGTAAAGTGACAATTCATCGGCACGACGGTTCCGGGCGTGACCATCACCTGCGCCAGGATGTTTTCGCAGGCGCGGCCCTGATGGGCGGCAGGATATGTGCCATACCGAAGATGTCACGCAGGCGGGTTTCCAGCCGGGTGTAGGTGGCCGAACCGGCATAGGCGTCGTCCGCCACCATCATTGCCGCCACCTGCCGGTCGCTCATCGCGTTGACCCCGCTGTCGGTCAGCATGTCCATGAACACGTCACGGTTTTGCAACAGAAAGGTATTGTTCCCCGCCCCGGTCATGGCGTCCTGCCGGACCTCAACCGCAGGCAGGTTCAGTTTCTGGACGACACGCACCTTGTGCATCTCAAGCGGCAAGGTCTCGCCGCTGAAAAACCGCACCTTCGACATTTCATGCACCTTTTGATTGAATTTCACATTCAGTATGCATGGGGTTGTGCCCGCCTCTGCAAGGGGCGGCACTACGTCAAACAGGCATGCGGAAATCAGTGCAGGATCAGCCGCCCGGCCGGTGCGGCGGTAACTTCTCCGATCTCGCCGACCAGGTCGAACCCGTGTTGCGCGAAAACGCCCCGGACCGCATCCACCGCATCGGGGGCACAACTGACCAGAAGGCCGCCGCTGGTCTGGGGATCGGTCAGCAGGGCACGCTCGGTCTCGGGAAAGTCCGCGGGCAGATCGATCCGGTCACCATAGCTGGCCCAGTTGTTGTGCGACGCCCCGGTGGAAAACCCCTGGGCAAGCAGGTCGCGCACGCCCGCCATCACCGGCACGCGCGCCCAGTCGACCTGCACCCCGCACCCCGAGCCGCGCGCCATTTCCAGCGCATGCCCGGCCAGGCCGAAACCGGTGACATCGGTCAGGGCGTGCACGCCCTCCAACGCCGCCAGGTCCGGGCCGGGCGTGTTGAGCCGCGTGGTCGTGGCCAGCATCCCGGCATAGGCGGCGGGGGGCAAAGCGCCCTTTTTCAGCGCCCCGGCCATGATCCCCGTGCCCAAGGGCTTGCCCAGCACCAGCCGGTCCCCCGACCGGGCGCCGGCATTCGTGCGCACGCGATCCGGCGCGACGATCCCCAGCGCGACGAGGCCGTAGATCGGCTCGACCGAGTCGATCGTGTGCCCCCCCGCGATCGGGACCCCCGCGCTCTTGCAGGCGGCTGCCCCCCCTTCAAGGATACGTGCAATCGTGGGCCTGGAAAGCTTGGCCAGCGGCATCGCCACCAGAGCCAGCGCCAGGATCGGACGCGCCCCCATGGCATAGACATCGCTTAACGCATTTGTGGCGGCAATACGCCCGAAATCAAACGGGTCGTCGACGATGGGCATGAAAAAATCCGTTGTCGCCACCAGAGCCTGCGCATCGTTCAGACGGTAGACAGCAGCATCATCGGAGGTTGCCGCCCCCACGATCAGATCTGCCGGCACCGGCAACGCGATGGTATCCGCCAGCAGTTCTGACAAAACACCGGGTGCGATCTTGCATCCGCAGCCGCCCCCGTGCGAAAGTGAAGTCAGGCGCGGATCACGGGCTGGGGCAAGCATTTCGGAAATCTCCTGTCAGATGGTAGCGGGGTTCTGGCCCCGCCCCCGCAGGCTGTCAACAGCGCTCTGGGCTATCGGCCACCAGCACCCGAGACCACCATCCCGATGGACCACAGGCCAATCATGCACTAACTTTCAAACCGGACCACCCAAGAGGGGCAGACCATGCTGAGTGGCCGTTGGAAAGTCAAATTATCGAACTCCATTGGAACGTTTTCGAACAGTTTAGTCTCCCACCCAGAACTTTTGGTGGTACCCCGTTCTGGGGCGCAACCGGTGAAGATATAACGCAAATGCTGACAGACTGGTGTCCGAACTGTGTCGAGGATCGATAATGCATAGTTTGGTTCGCTCTTTACCCAGACACGCTGTGAATCTATTCTTGGTGAGCATAGCAAACACTATTTTTTTTATGCTCCCAAGTATCTCTATTTTTCAAGGGTTACCAGCGGATCAGTGGGTTGAAGTGTTCCAGTTCTCAGTGCTTGTAACAATAGGCGGTTTTTTGACCATTGCACCCGGTTACCTGATATTCATTGGGTTGATAAGGTTGCCAATGTTTTATCGTGCGTTACACCCGTGGGATATACTGTTTGGGTGCTTTGTTATCTACTTAATAGCACAGTGGATTCTCCCTTTGGGGTATGAAGTAAATATAACACTTTTCCCCCATGCAGACAAAATTCTGGCAATTGGCAACATTGTCCTCTTTGCGGCACTAAATCGCAATGCCCTTGCCTCGCGCGTTGATCGAGCCCCAACGTGAAACGCCTTCTCTCCCTCCTTCTGATCTTGCAGCTGGCCTTTGCGCCGATCCCCCGCGAGGTGCAGAATGATCATGAACCTTGATGATGCATTGTTGTTCTATGCAGAACGCGAAGAAAAGTTTGCATCGTTTGGTGCAACCATACTGAAACGCCGATCTCGTCAACTGGACGGCCTCAACGCTGTTGTCGAGAAGTTGGGTTTGCCTGCTAGCTTTGCCCGCTGCGCTGATGAGTTGTGCATGGAGAGAGTATCTTTAGGGTATTTTGACTTGTGCCCTGGCGATCCAGAAAGTCTCTGTAGCTCTCTTTTGGCATTAAATGGGGATACTAGGAATCCTAGTTTACCTGACAATTTGCTTAGCGTTGCTGGGTTTGATGCAGATATCATTGCAGTCGCCAAAGGTGAACCGCATCATGTAAATGGCACGGTGTTTTATGTTGACGTAACCAGTTCACCCATTCCGCAGGTCACGGCCATATCCGATAGCTTTTCTGACTTTCTAGTTCTGGCGAGCGCATTGGATCAGGTCATTCTTGAGGGGCGCGATGACCCTGAAGCTGCGATCAACCAATTGGCATTAAACCTCGGATACGCTGGCTATGCTGATAAGTGGCAGTTGATCGCGAGCATGGCAGTTTAATCACTTCGCCTCAGGTTCGACATAGTTCGGCATATGGATAGCGCAGTGCTTTGATCCGTCATTTGCATTGACAATTTGCCCGTTTGCGATGTCACACCACCCGGCATCTGTGTCTTGAGCTATGCGGTTTACGGCTTGGGTGAAACTGCCCTGTTCGATGTTTGCTTTGGCGAAGTAGAATGCGCCGCCACCGGCGAGTCCTGCGCTGATCAGCATCGCTGCCGCCAGCGTGGCCCAGTCCCATTTTGAGCGCTGGTCTCTTTCTTCGAGACTGCCCGCGATGGATCGTAGGTTTGCGTTTGTGAGTGCGAAGGCTTTGGTCTGGGCTTCGAGGTTTTGGGCGGTGTTCTGCAACTCGCGATCCCGCGCGGCGTTGATGTCCAGCGCGCGTCCGAACCGTTGGGTTATGTCGCCCATGAATGCGTAAGCGCTGTCACCGCGGCACGCCTGTTCAGCTTGACGGGTTGAAGTTCCATGGCAGGAGCTCGTCGATCCTGCTGGCGGGGTGACCGGCGGTG
>NZ_QAAA01000011.1 GCF_003046545.1 Rhodovulum imhoffii
GTGGCGCTGCCGTGACGAACTTGTCCCATAGTGCTTCCTTCCATTCCAGCGAATGGATCGCACCATCAAACCCTGGCATCAAACACCTAGAGCCGCGCGGCCCTCTTGGGCGGCATTGTGTTGTTGTCAATTTTCTCGACAAGATAGTTGAGGCGCTCGGTCTCGTTTGGGATAGCGTGAAGCAAGGCGGTTACGGCAAGGTTGATTGGTAAGTTTGTGCATAGCTCGTCAATTTCGCCGCGCACTGTCCTAAATGCCTCCGCAAAGCCCTGAATGTAGAACGTGCTGACTTGGACAGGCTCAGCCCCCAACGCCTCTGAAATCAGGCGGTAAGACCTGCAAGAGGCTGATGTCCGGGAGGTCGGAGGAGACTGCCTTCTTTCCTTGGGGATCAGGATTTGGGCCGGGCAGGCTTTAGGGGGCGCTGCTTGGCAATGCGTCGCCAGGAGCCGGGCGTGAAGCTTTCGCAGTATCTGCGGGCAGTGCGCTGGTTCAATGCAAGCGGTCCTGGGCGGCCTGGTCATAGGGCCGGGACGCCGATCAGGTGCGGATGCGCCCAAAGCAGGCCGACAAACAGGCCCAGGCCGATCACCATGCGCCCCGCGACCTCTGCCCGGAAGAGGGGGATTGGAAGCACCGCCGCCTCCCGGCGCGCGGCATCAAGCGTTTGCCAGCGGTCTTCGCCCAGGTCGCGCCGTTTGCGTCTGTCGATCAACAGGCGGCCCGCCATTGCGAAACTGCCAAGGAGGCCGAACAGGATGACATGGGCCAGATCGCCATTGGCCACCAGATGCATACCGGCCCATATGATCAGCGCCAGCAGGATCGGGTGACGGCTCCACCGGATCAGTCCGGGCCGAGCGGGGTCGAAGCGGTCGTTTCGTGATCCGCCAAATGAAAACGGGTTTGGGCGGCCGACGCTGAGCGCGAGAATCAGGCAAACCGCCAGCATGCCAAGATGCACGGCGTGACGCTGCCAGGGCATCTGTGGCCAGAGTTGCACGTAAGGGGCCTGGCCTGCCGCGCGGATCAGAAATGCCAGCATCGCAAGCGACAGGGCGGAATAGCCCAGCGTGAAGCCCCGTGTGCCGAAGATCCCGGTCAATCGCGTTCTGATCGGTGGGTGCACGGGGATCGAGTGCGTCAGGAAAAACGCGGCGAAGACGACGGCAAAACCGGCCCAGCTCATGATCGTTTTTCCGGTTTCGGACGCAAAAGCAATGAACCATAGGTCAGGACGAACCCTCCGAACGCGGCCACCCACAATATTCCCGAGATATGGCTCAGTTCCGGAAGCGCGGTTGCGCAAAGTCGTGCCAGCACCGATCCGAAGAGGCACAGATAGATCATCAGGGTGGCCCTGTTGGCGGTCAGGTTCTGGCCTGTATGCCCCAAGGTCGCCCGCGTCATCACAGCCAGCGTCATCGCGCCGATGGCCCCGGCCATCCACAAATGCTGAACTGCGGCTGTTGCGGAGATTCCGGCCATCCGGGCCAGCCCGATCGACAAGGCGCCCGCAGGGATGAACCCATAAGATACGTGAAGGATCCAGACCAGGGGTTCGCGGAACGTATGATGCCCTTGCCAGCGGATCAGACGTGCCAGATGCAACATGCCAAGCACGACAAGCCCCGGCGTGGTGAAGGGTCCAGGGGGCTGGCCGACCCAAAGCGCCAGCAGGACAATGCTGACCAGAAGGACGAGCTTGTCGAAGCGTTGCATCGGCGGGGCCGGGCGTGCGGGATTGTTTTCCCGTACGAGCCAGTTTCGGGTGAAAGACGGTATTATCCGTCCGCCGATCACGGCAATCGTCATCACGGCGGTTGCAATGCCAAGCCGGAGACCAACCCCCTGGGCGGCATGGCCGTCAGTCATCCACTCGACATGGAACAGGGCGTTGGCCAGGGTGAAGACCGCAAGCAGCGCCAAAACGATCAGGTTGTGCCAGTTCTTGCCTGCAACGATCTCGCGCAGGATCAGCGCGTCAAGGGCCAGCAGGAAGGCCAGGTCGATGGCTGCGGCGATCCCGTCAGGCCATGTGGCAGACGTGAGTATCGCGATCCGTCCAGCGACCCAGAGCCCAAACAGGGCCGCCAGCGGCCAGCCCCTTATCGGGAAGCGTCCGGTCCAGTTGGGAACCGCCGTCAGCAGAAATCCGGCCAGCACGGCCCCAAGATATCCGAACAGGAACTCATGGGCGTGCCAGGAAACGGGATCGAACCTTGTCGGCAGGGTCAGCGCGCCCGACAGTGTGGACAGCCACAAAAGCATCGCCAGAACGGCCCAGAGCGCGCCGAACAGGAAGAAGGGTCTGAACCCGAAACTGAAAAGCGCCGGGGCTTGCCATACGTGCGTGAGCTTTGCCGAAGGTCTTGCCATTGATTGCTCCAACATCTGTGCGCGGCGTTTTCAGGCGGGATCGTTTTCGGAACCGTTCGGGGAAAATGCTTGCCTTCTGTGCAGGCGCCCTTGGGTCACAGAGCGACGGGGTTATGGAACCTGCTTTTTGTCTGCAATGTCCATAAGCTGGCGGATGTGCCGGGCGAAGTACCAGGTGGCGGGGGCCCCGATGATGCAGCCGAGACCGATGGACCATGACATCGAGGCGATGGGCCCGCCCACCCAGCTGAAGATCAGCGAGGCGAAAAAGACATTTACCGCCGCAGCCCCTGCCCCGAACGGATAGAGCATGAGCGCGATCCGGATTGTCGAGACGCCCGAACGCCCGTCTTGCGTCATCGGCGCGAGACCAGCTGTTGTACTGCGATCATAGCGGCAATGAGTGCGAGGCCCGCCAGTGCATACCAGAATTCGGCGGTGGCCGATTGTGCTTGAGGGACGGGTCTGTCAAAGCCCTCCGCGAATGCGGGCGACAGGATGATGGGCAAGGTGAACACAAGGGTCGGGCCGCGCATGTCAGGTCTCCTTTGTCAGGGTCCGGTAGATGTCCGGCAGCGCCCTGGTCAGGCGTTCCGGGTTGGGCAGAAGGGTAAAGCCGCTCCGGCCGAAGATACGAACGAACCAGTCCTGCCCATCTTCGTCGATCACGATACCATGAAGACTTTGTCCGGTGTTGCGTGCTTCTCTTACAGCCATATGGCTGTCTTCGATGCCGTGCCGCCCTTCGTAATGGTCCAGGTCGTTGGGTTTGCCATCTGTCAGGACGAAAAGTATTTTCCGTGTGCAGGGTTCGTGCGCCAGCTGCGCGCTGACATGGCGGATCGCCGCCCCCAGGCGGGTATAATGGCAGGGTTGCAACGCACCTATGTTGGCAATGATGTCCTGGCCCATGGGGTCTTTGAAGTCCTTGCAGCGGGTCAGGAATACCCGGTCCCGGCGCAAGGAGGAAAAGCCCCATATCGCGAGGCGGTCGCCCGCCGCATCGATGCCACCGGCCAGGGCCGCCATGGCCTCCCGGGCAACCCCGATCACACTGGTGTCGCCGATGGCGGCCTCGGTCGACCGGGAAGTGTCGATGAGGAAGGCCACCGAAAGATCGCGCTCCATCTGGCGGGCGGATTGCCAGATACGGTCGCTGCCCCGCCCGGTTGCAACCAGGTCGGCACGGCTGGTCAGAAGGGCGTCCAGGTCGATCTCGGGCCCGTCCATCTGGCGCGGTTGCAGAACCCGGCGGGGGTGAAGCGCCTCGAACTGGCGGCGTACCTCGCGTAGTCGGCGGGCGTTTGGTGTGAAAGCCGTGTCGCCGGGCCGGGCCGGCGCGTCGAGCACGCGGCAATGGTCGGGCATGTAGCTGCGGCTGCGGTGGTTCCACTCTGGGTAGGTGTATTTTCCGGCCAGGCTTTCATGATCGGCGTCGGCAGGCGACAGATCGAGATGCAGGCGGAGCCGGGTCGAGGCCTTGCGGTCCTGTCTGGACAACACGATTTCGTCCTGATCTTCTGCTGCCTTTTGCGCGTTTTCGTCATCGTCGTCGTCGACGCTGCGATTGATGTTCATCGATTCGACCCAGGAGAGGATGGATTCGAACCGATGAATGATGAAGCTGTCCTTGCGGTTTTGCTGGTCCTGATCCTTGCGCTGCCCCGGCTTGCGGCTGGTGTTTGCAGCATTCGGAGGGGGGGCCGCAGGTTCGGCCTGCTCGTCCTTCGGCCCGGTCCCGGAACCGGGGTGCGAAAAGCGCAACCAGATCGGGACGGGCGCCGTCGGCATGTAGCCGCGTGGGGCAGGGCCGACCGGGATTTCCGCAGCATGGCCGCGAAGATGCGCACGGATAGCGGTTTCCAGCGCGGCCTCCTGTGCCGGGCGCATTGTTTCCGGACGCGCAGTCAGGCAAAGCCGCGCCATCTGTGCATAGGCCTGCCGCAAACCCGGGCAGGCCGCATGGACCGCATCCGCGGCGGATGCGTTGGCCAGAATTTGTGCGTGGTCTTGTTCGGGGCCGGTTCCGGCCAGGTCGATCGAAGACAGGTCGGACTTCGCCGCCAGGGCGGTCAGCCAGAAATACGCCGCGCGGTTCAATGCGGGGTCGGAGAAGCTGGCGAAAAAGGGGGGCAACGCAAGGCGCTCGCCATCGAAGCGCGCAACCCATTCGCGATCCCGGTCCGCTCCTATCTTGCGCCGCACCGGGCGACGGTGGCGAACCAGGGTCGGCCCGGTCTCGCCGAGCTCCACACCCGGCGCGCCGCCAAGCGAACGGAACAGCACCGTGAGGCTGGGGCGCACTGCGGCAAGTGGAATCCCGGCCTCGGGGTAGGTGACGCCCGACCCGATTCCACTGGCGATATCGTGCCAGAGGTTGCCAACGGTTTCTTCGGGTTCCATCAGATCGCGCAGGCGCATCGGATCTATCCGTAGACTGTGGCGATCAGGTCGCGCAGGGCCTGCTGAACATCGGGCTCATCGCTGAGAGGTTCGATAACCGCCGCTTCCAGCGCCCGGTCCACGCTCATGCCGCCTGCCATGAGCGTGGCGGCATAGATCAGAAGCCGGGTTGAGACCCCTTCTTCCAGATCCATTCCCGACAGCCGCCGGATGTGACCGGCCAGACGTATCAGCGGGGCGACCCGCGCCGGTTCAAGGCGGCTTTCGCGCGCGACCACGGCGATCTCCGTTCCGGAGTCGGGAAAATCGAACGAAATCGATACGAAGCGTTGCCGTGTGGACGGTTTCAACCGTTTCAGCACGTTCTGGTAGCCGGGATTGTAGGACGCCACCAACATGAAGCCCTCTGGGGCCACCAGTTCTTCGCCCGTCCGGTCGATCATCAGTGTGCGCCGCGTGTCGGTAAGCGGATGCAGCACAACGGTCACGTCTCTGCGGGCCTCCACCACCTCGTCGAGATAGCAGATGCCGCCTTCGCGCACCGCGCGGGTCAGGGGGCCATCGACCCAGACGGTCTCCCCGCCCTTGAGCAGATAGCGCCCGATGAGATCCGCCGCCGACAGGTCGTCATGGCAGGCCACAGTGAAAAGCGGTTTGTTCAGCCGTGCTGCCATATGTTCGACAAAGCGTGTCTTGCCGCAGCCGGTCGGCCCCTTCAGAAGAAGGGGCAGACCGTTTTCATGGGCCGTCTCGAAGAGATCGCATTCGCAGCCGGTCGGTTGGTAGAACGGCAGGACGGGTTTACAGGCCATGTTCATTTCTTATTCTCCCGGAACGGGGTTGGCCGATCCGGGAGGGATGACCTCGGTTTTGCGCACAACCAGCATCGAGTAGATGAACAGAAGCGCGCCGATCACCACAGCCGTTCCGGCGCCGAAGCGCATAAGGAAAAAGACGGAAAGGCTTTCCTGGACGTTCATGTAGTAGTCTCCGATGACCCGCTGCATGTGCGTCTGGATCGTGCCGGCAAAGGTCAGTACGAAAGTCATGAACGCCATGCCGCCGGTCATCAGCCAGAAGCTGGCCATGTTGAGGACCTGGTTGTAGGGTGCGCGTTCGCGCAGCATCGGCATCGCATAGCTGAACACCGCGAGGTTCAGGGCGACATAAGCCCCATAGAAGGCAAGATGCCCGTGGGCGGCGGTGATTTGCGTGCCGTGGCTGTAGAAATTCACCCCGTGCAGCGTGTGCAAAAAGCCCCAGACACCCGCGCCGAAGAACGCGACAGTACTGGACCCCAGCGACCAGAGCAGGGCCGCCTTGTTCGGGTGATTTTTCCGTCCCTTCCAGACCATGACGAAGGCAAAGCTCATCATCAGGAAGAAGGGAACCACCTCGAAGGTCGAGAAAATGGAGCCGACCCACTGCCAGTACCCCGGAAGACCGATCCAGTAGAAGTGGTGCCCGGTGCCCAGGATGCCGGAGAACAGGGCCGTGGCGACGATGACATAGAGCCATTTTTCGACGATTTCGCGGTCGACACCTGTCAGCTTGAGCAGAAGGAAGGCCAGGATCGCCGCCATCACAAGCTCCCAGGTAGCCTCGACCCAGAGATGTACCACGAACCACCAGTACATCTTGTCCAATGACAGGTTGTCGGGGTTGATGAAGGCAAAGATCCACAGCAACGACAACAGCCAAAGGCCCATCAGAAGCACGTTGGTGATTGCGGTCTTCTTGCCCGCCAGAACCGTCATCGAGACATTGAGAAGGAAGATGAGCGCGGCAACCAGGATGCCGAATTTGACCCACAGCGGTTGTTCGAGAAACTCGCGCCCGCCATGAATCCCGGCAAGATAGGAGCCGACCGCGCCAAGCGTTCCCACCAGAAGGATGACAAGCTGGATGTAAGCCAGCTTCGTGGACCAGATTTCACGTTCCGATTCCTCTGGGATCAGGAAATAGGCGGCTCCGAAAAAGCCCAGAAGCAGCCAGACGATCAGGGCATTCGTATGGATCATCCGGATGACATTGAAGGGCAGGATTTCCGCCAGAAAGTTTGGAGAAACGTAAATCCAGCCGGCCAGCAGCCCGCCCAGCACCTGAATTCCGAAAAGCGCCATGGCGGCCAGGAAATAGTAAAGCGCCACTTTCTGAGATTGGTATTTCATTTTCTAGCCTCCTTAGCCGGCGTCATTGGGTGGCCAGCCTTGTGTGTCGGTCTGGTCGGCCCAACGCAGAAATTCCGCGAGACCGCGGATGTCTTCTTCGGCCAGGTCGTAACGTGGCATCTGGCGGCGGCCTTCGACCCCGCTGGGCTGGCTTTCGATCCAGCCCTTGAGGAACTCGAACGCATCCTCCGGGCTGTCCTGCACGCCCCAACGGGTCATCACATTGCCAAGCTCGGGTGCGAAATAGGCGCCCTCGCCGTGCAGGCTGTGGCAGTTGATGCAGGAATGTTTTTCCCACACGTGCTTGCCGTGGACGACATCTTCGCTGAGTGCCATTCCGGCCGTTGATGTCTGCACCACGTATCGGTGCGAGTGGACGGTCATTCCCACGAAGATCACGACAAAGAAGATCGAGCCTCCGTAGAAGATATTACGCGCCCGCGATTTCGTGAGAATTTCAGCCATGATCGGGCCCCTTCAATTCAGGATGGTTTTTTCTAGCCGCACATTCGGAACCGAAGTTTGTGCCAGAGCAACGTTTGGCACGATTGTGCGTTTAGGGTGGCCGGAGAGAAGGAGGTTTCGATGGGTCACGTTCGTCTGGACGATCCCGATTTGCCGTTGGCTGATCTTATGGCCGAGTGGCCACAGACGATCCCGGTCTTCATGCAGCGCAAGTTGCTGTGTGTCGGCTGTCCTGTCAGCCCGTTTCACACGATAAGCGACGTTTGTGCCGCATATTGTCTGGATGAAGAGATGTTCATGACAGAACTGATGCAGGCCGCCGGATTAGTCTGAGCGGGTCTGGGTTTGACCGAGAACCACCAGCGCATGCGGGTCGCATACCGTGATACGCTTGCGCTTGCTTTTGATCAGCCCCTGTTTTTCCCAACCGCTCAGCAGCCGGCTGACCGTGTACAAGGTGGTGGCCGTCAATTCCGACAAGTTTTGCCGGGTGATCGGAAAATCGATTTCAATCCCGTTTTCAACCTTGCGCCCGGTCTGGGTCATCAACCGCAGCAGCGCATTTGCGACACGCTGCTCGACCTGTTGCGTGGCGATTTCGACGACGCGATTGTGCACTTCCCCAAGCCTGTTCCCCAGCGTTTTGTAGGCCTCGGGCGCAAAGCCGTCATACTCACGCACAAAAACATCCCACAGGTGCATCGGCCAGCTGAGCACGATCGATTCAGTCGCACACATCGCCGTGGCGGGATAATTGCTGAGCCCGATCGCCTTTGCAATTCCCAGAAGCTGTCCGGAAGGGATATGAAGTGCGGTGATTTGCTCTCCCGTATAGGTGATGCGAATGACCCGTACATAGCCATCCAGCAGCATGTAAAAGCGTTCGGCCGGATGCCCTTCCTCAAAGATCGCGGTGCCCGCGTCATACCGCCTTGACGTAGACTGGTCGATGATCGTGCGAATTTGCCGCCGGTCCAGTCGCGAAAACGGGGGCAGATCGCTCAGCAGGCTTGTATCGAGGTGCGGCAGGGTTTTGCGCATGGAAATATGTTTCATGGCAAACTCATGCCACATTTTCTCATTTTGCGCCAAGCCCGGTTTTGAAGATATCCAGGTCGCCAATCGTCCAGAAGTTTGTGCCAGAGCAAATTTTTATTCCCGAGATCAGGTAATCTCAGGGCAAACAAAATCCGGTCTGAAAGGGAAATAAAGATGATCCGAACACCGGCAATCGGTCTGGCACTTTTTGTCCTGATGGGGGGCGCGGCTTTTGCCGAGACTTTCGAGGTCAGGATGCTCAACAAGAGCGAGGAGGATGGCGAGCGGATGGTCTTTGAGCCTGCCTTCGTCCGGGCTTCCGCGGGCGACACGATCAGGTTTCTCGCCACTGACAAGGGGCATAATGCGGAAGTGAACAAGGGCATGCTGCCCCAGGGGGCGGAGGCTTTTTCCGGCAGGATCGGCGAGGATTTCGAAGTTACACTTGATGTCGAAGGGGTCTATGGCGTGATCTGCAAGCCGCACTACGCGATGGGCATGGTGATGACCATCGCTGTGGGCGATGTCGACATCCCGGCCGACTTCCTGGAAGGGCGCGTGCCCCCGAAAGCCATGGAGCGCTTCACGGCGCAGCTTGAAAATCTCTGAACCATTTCGGTGCGCAGGCGTGTTTCTGCGGCCTTAACCACCTCATGGAGGGACCCATGACCAAACTTATCAACCCCGGGCTCGTCAGAACCAGCCGTCGCAACGTTCTGCGCGGTTCCGTTCTTGCCGGCGCTGCCGCAATGGCGGGCGCAGGCGGAATGGCGGCGACGCCGCGCGCGTCGCACCTGCACGCAATCAATGCGGGGTCGGCCAGGCTTTACAAGACCGCAGGGCAAGCGGCTGCCGACACCAACGCACAGCCCGTCGACCTGTCCGGCTACACCCGTGTGAAACAGGATCTGGTCGCCCCTCCCTTTGCTCCGGCACATGAACAGGTTGCAACAGGCGGCCCGAAGATTGTCGAAATAACGCTGGAGACCACCGAAAAACTAATGGTCGTGGATGAGGACACCGGTGCGTCTATCTGGGCGCTGACCTATAACGGTTCGGTTCCCGGGCCGCTGATCATTTGCCACGAAGGCGACATGGTCGAACTGACCCTGCGCAACCCGATCGACAGCAAGATGGAGCACAACATCGACTTCCATGCCTCGACCGGGGCTCTGGGGGGCGGTGGCCTGACCCATGTCTATCCCGGAGAGGAAACCGTGCTGCGCTGGAAAGCGACCAAGGCGGGCTGTTTCACCTATCACTGTGCTCCGGGCGGCGCGATGATTCCGTATCATGTCACCCACGGAATGAACGGTGCCGTCATGGTGCTGCCGCGCGACGGTCTGAAAGACAAGGATGGCAACCCGCTGCGCTACGACCGGATCGCCTATATCGGTGAGCAGGATTACTATCTGCCGATGGACGAAAACGGAGATTACCGCACCTATGATGCTGCGGGGGACGATTATGCCGACAGTATCGAGGCGATGCGCGGCCTGATACCGACGCATTCGGTTTTCAACGGGGCAGTCGGCGCGCTGACCGGGGAAAATGCGCTCAAGGCGAAGGTCGGTGAAACCGTTTTGATGATCCACAATCAGGCGAACCGGGATTCCCGACCCCACCTGATCGGCGGTCATGGAAACTATGTCTGGGAAACCTCGTTCACCGATGCCCCCTCGCGCGACATGGAAACCTGGTTCGTGCGCGGCGGCAGTGCGGTTGCCGCGATGTATACCTTTGAACAGCCGGGCGTTTACGCTTATGTCAACCACAACCTGATCGAAGGTGTCCTGTTGGGCGCGACGGCCCATTTCGTCGTGGAAGGCACATGGAACAATACGCTGATGGAACAGGTTGTCGCGCCGCGGTCCTTCAAGACCTGAGGCCTGTGCCCGATCGGTGAGGAGCAAACGATGGCCGCCGCTGACAGTCCCAAATCCGTTTCCCGAGTGTTCCTGCGTCTTGCGGTATCGGGGCTGTTGGTGGCGGGCGTCGTGGGGGGCGTGCTGATACAGCGCGCCCCCGTTTCCACATTCATGCCGGTGATGGCCGCCCGGCCCGTGATCTTTCCCGACGGAACTGCAATTTTCGTTCAGAGGCACGAAGTCACGATCGCGGAGTGGAATAACTGCCATGCGCAGGGGGCTTGCGCGCTTGAGCTTCGGGCCGCGTCCGGCCGGAATCCGGCGACCACGCCGGCGACGGGCCTGAGCTATCTCGACGCTCAGGAATACGTTTCCTGGATCTCTTCCGTGACGGGCCACGCGTTCCGGTTGCCCACGGTGCCGGAGTGGGAGTTCATGGCGGCCTCGGTCCTGCCGGAGGTGCCCGATCCGCTTTTCACGGATCCTTCCCTCACCTGGGCGTCCGCATATCTGGTTGAGGGCGTGGCTCCCCGGGCGCTCAGACCGCAGGGGAGTTTTTCGATCTCGTCGCACGGCATCGCCGATCTTGACGGCAGCGTGTGGGAATGGACCCAGGACTGTTACGCCGGTGCGACGGAGAGCGTGGACCCGGCCTACTGCCCCGCCTTTTTCGTGGGGGGAGAGCACCAGGCGGTGATGTCTTTTCTGGTTCGCGATCCGGCGCGTGGCGGCTGTGCGGTCGGGACGCCGCCAGCCCATTTGGGGATGCGTCTCGTGACGGATGCCGCGATCTGATCGTTCCCGAAGGACGGGGTATCCCGCCACGCGGGATACATACGGGATATCCGCCAGCGTCCTGTACCCGCCCGTGCCGCTGGCCCGGCCTTCCGGAGGCTGCGGTCAAATGGCTTGAATTGAAGGACTTTCTGGTGCCGCAGGGGAGGATTGAACTCCCGACCTCACCCTTACCAAGGGTGCGCTCTACCACTGAGCTACTGCGGCAAACCGTGTGGCGGGGTAGTTAGACTCAATCGTCTTGGGACGCAAGCGCAATCTGGACGCTTTTTTTGCCCTGCGTTACAGAGACCCCCATGACCAGAAAAACCCCCAGATCCGATGCGACCAAACCGGAAAGCCGGGAAGACCGCCTGAAACAGGCGCTCAAGGCGAATCTGGCCAGGCGCAAGCAGCAGGCCCGCAAACGCAAGGCCGGGGCCGGGAAGGAGCAGCGCTGAATGGACCAGATCATCATACGCGGGAACGGGCCGCTTCACGGCGAAATCCCGATAGCGGGGGCCAAGAATGCCTGCCTGGCGCTGATGCCGGCGACATTGCTGTCGGATGAGCCCCTGACCCTTACGAATGCGCCGCGTCTTTCGGACATTCGCACCATGGCGGAGTTGTTGCAGTCGCTGGGGGCCGAAGTCGCTCCGTTGCACCGCGGGAAGGTTCTGGCGATGTCCTCCCACGGGCTGACGAGCCATCGTGCGGATTATGAGATCGTACGCAGGATGCGGGCCTCGATTCTCGTTCTGGGGCCGCTTCTGGCGCGCGATGGCCGGGCCGAGGTTTCCCTGCCCGGCGGTTGTGCCATCGGCGCCCGCCCGGTGGACCTGCATCTTCGCGCGTTCGATGCGATGGGGGCGAAGCTGGAGTTGAAGGACGGCTATGTTCATGCCGAGGCTCCCGGTGGCTTGCGCGGCGCGGAGGTGGTCTTCCCCATGGTTTCCGTCGGCGCCACCGAGAATGCCCTGATGGCCGCCACGCTGGCCAAGGGAACGACGGTGCTGAAGAACGCCGCGCGTGAACCCGAAATCGTCGACCTGGCCCGCTGCCTGCGCAAGATGGGCGCGCAGATCGAGGGAGAAGGCACCGGCACGATCACCATAGAAGGGGTGGAGCGTCTTGGCGGTGCGACCCACGCCGTGGTGACGGACCGGATCGAATTGGGGACTTACATGCTGGCCCCGGCGATCACCGGAGGGGAAGTCACCTGCCTGGGAGGGCGTCTGGAACTCGTGGCTGCCTTCGCGCAAAAGCTGGATGCGGCGGGGATTTCCGTGGAGGAAACCGAAAAGGGGCTGAAAGTGGCACGCAAGAACGGGCGCATCCGGGCGGTTGACGTGGTCACGGAACCGTTCCCAGGGTTTCCGACCGATCTTCAGGCCCAGATGATGGCCCTTTTGTGCACGGCCGAGGGTACCAGCGTGCTGGAGGAGACAATCTTCGAGAACCGGTTCATGCATGCGCCGGAACTGGGGCGGATGGGGGCGCGGATCGAGGTGCATGGCGGCACCGCCACGGTCACGGGGGTTGCGGGGCTCAAGGGGGCGCCGGTCATGGCCACCGACTTGCGGGCCAGCGTTTCACTGATCCTGGCCGCGCTGGCGGCGGAAGGAGAAACCATTGTCAGCCGTGTCTATCACCTGGATCGCGGCTACGAGAAGGTTGAGCAGAAACTCAGCGCCTGCGGGGCGCATATTGAACGGGTGCAGGGCTGATGGCAGATGCGCGTTTCGAAGATGGGGGGGAAAAGCCCCTTTCGCTGATGGCGACGGACCGGGAAGGGCTTGAAGTGGTTTCCGCGCTGGTGCAGGACGCCGTCTTTCCGGTTGCGGAAATGACGTGGGACCGCACCGCGCGCCGGTTTGCGTTGTTGCTCAACCGCTTTCGCTGGGAAGATCACGAAAAGGCGGAGCGTGTTGGCCGACCGTTCGAGCGGGTGCGGACGCTGCTGGTGTTTGGCGACGTGATGAAGGTCGCGAGCCAGGGCTTCACCCGCGGGCAGGGCGATCTTGTGTTGTCGCTGCTGTCGGTTACGTTCACGCCGGGCGAAGACGGTACCGGACGGGTGGATCTGACCCTGGCCGGGGATGGCGCGATTGCGCTGGATGTCGAATGCCTCGATGCCACGCTCCGCGACGTCACCCGCCCCTATATCGCACCTTCGGGCAAGGCCCCGCGGCACGGGCAGTAGCCCGGCGCAATGAACCAAGGACAGATAAGATGCCGGTATTCCTGAACAGCTCCGACCCGGATTTCGAGGCCGAATTTTCCGCGCTTCTGGGCGCCAAGCGCGAAGACAGCCCGGAGGTGGACGACATCGTCGCCCGTATCATTGCCGATGTGCGTGCGCGCGGCGATGCGGCGGTGATCGAGCTGACCGAGAGGTTCGACCGTCTAAAACTGACCCCCGAGACCCTTGCCTTCAGTGCGGCGGAGGTTGAAGCCCAATGCGGCAAGGTCAGCCCGCGGGACCGGGATGCGATGGAACTGGCGGCAGAACGCATCCGCGCCTACCATGTGCGCCAGCGGCCTGAAAATGCCCTGTGGACGGACCCGGAAGGTGCAACCCTTGGCTGGCGGTGGAGCCCGGTTTCCGCAGCGGGGCTTTACGTGCCGGGAGGGCTGGCCTCCTATCCGTCTTCGGTCTTGATGAATGCGATTCCCGCGCAGGTCGCCGGGGTGGAGCGGCTGGCGATTTGTGTTCCCACGCCCGATGGGCAAGTGAACCCGCTGGTCATCCTGGCGGCAAGGCTGGCGGGGGTGGACGCCATCTATCGCATCGGCGGGGCGCAGGCGATTGCCGCCATGGCTTACGGCACCCCGACGATTGCGCCGGTGGACAAGATCACCGGCCCCGGCAACGCGTTCGTCGCGGCAGCCAAGCGGCGGGTTTTCGGCAAGGTCGGCATCGACATGATCGCCGGGCCGTCCGAGATTCTCGTGATTGCAGACAAGGATAACGACCCCGACTGGCTGGCGTTGGATCTGCTTAGCCAGGCGGAGCACGATCAGGTCGCGCAATCGGTTCTGATAACCGACGATGCCGCCTTCGGTCAGGCTGTGGCGCAAGCGGTGGAGGCGCGCCTGAAAACGCTGGCGCGTCGCGATATCGCGGGGGCGAGCTGGCGCGATTACGGTGCCGTCATCACGGTACGTGACATGGATGAGGCGGCGGCCCTGTCGAACCGCATTGCGCCCGAGCATCTTGAACTGTGTGTGGCCGACCCCGAGGCGCTGGCCGAAAAAACCAGGCATGCGGGGGCCATTTTTCTTGGTCAGTGGACACCTGAGGCGATCGGCGATTATGTTGGCGGCCCGAACCATGTGCTTCCCACGGCGCGCTCGGCGCGGTTTTCCAGCGGCCTGAGCGTGCTGGACTTCATGAAACGCACGACTTTGGCGAAAATGACCCCCTCTGCCCTGCATGCTATTGGCCCGGCGGCGGAGACTCTGGCAATATCCGAAAGTCTGGAGGCGCACGGTCTGTCGGTGCGCTGCCGGCTGGACCGTCTGAACGAGGAAAGCAAATGAGCGCCGCCCGCCTGAGCCACGTCGAACTGGACGACAGCAACCTGCCGCCCCCCACCCCCCAGATCGAGCAGGAACGCAAGGTCGCGCTGTTCGACCTGATGGAGGACAATTCCTTTGCCTTGCCCGCACGTGAAGATCGCGCGGCGCCGGAAGGACCGTACCGGCTGACGCTGTCGATCCGTGAAAAGCGGCTTGTTTTCGATGTGCGCACGGAGGCAAACGCCCCGGCGGCGGAGTTTCATCTGTCGCTGTCGCCGTTCCGGCAGGTGGTCAAGGATTACTGGCATATCTGTGAAAGCTACTTTGATGCGGTCAAGAAGCTGCCCCCCAGCCAGATAGAAGCCATCGACATGGCCCGCCGGGGTATCCACAACGAAGGCGCGCGGGTTTTGCAAGAACGCCTGGAGGGCAAGGCAGAACTGGATATAGACACCGCCCGGAGGCTTTTTACCCTTGTCTGTGTACTCCATTTCGGGGGGTGAGGTGGCCTCGACGCTACCGTCCTCGGTATTGTTTTGCTGTGACCACAACTCCGTGCGCTCGCCCATGGCCGAGGGCATCATGAAGAAATATTACGGCCACGGAACCTATGTGCAGTCTGTCGGCGTTCGCAACGACCGGGAGATCGACGGATTTTCAGTTGCTGTATGTAATGAAATCGGCGTGCTGCTGGACCGCCACCGGGTCCGGAGTTTTGACGAGATGGAGGATTGGGGGGATGACCTTTCGGGGTTCGACCTGATCGTTGCGCTTTCGCCCGCCAGCCAGCGCCGGGCGCTGGAATTGACGCGGTTCTTTCATCTCGACGTCGAATACTGGCCTATCCTTGACCCGACAGGCCTTGGCGAAACCCGAGAGGCCAAGCTGGCAGCTTATCGCCAGACCCGCGATCAGATCGCGCGCCACATTGCCGACCGTTTTGGTCCCCCCGGCGAAAGACCTGCCCGCTGAATGCGGCGATTTCCGGCCATTTCGGGCAGAAGCGGCATTTTCACCTTGAAAATCAGGCCAATCAGGCCCATTTAGAGCCACGCTCGCGCTCAGGCGGGTATTTTAGAATGGAGTGACCATGGCCAAGGAAGAAATGCTCGAATTTCCCGGCGTCGTTAAGGAACTCCTGCCCAATGCGACTTTCCGGGTCGAGCTTGAAAACGGCCATGAGATCATCGCACATACGGCAGGCAAGATGCGCAAGAACCGCATCCGCGTTCTGGCAGGCGACCGGGTCCAGGTGGAAATGACCCCCTACGACCTGACCAAGGGGCGTATAAATTACCGCTTCAAGTAATCGGGTATGAGCAGGTCCCGCGACCAAAGGGCCGGGCTCCGTGAGGCGGAGCGGCAGGACGCAGCATATCTGCACGCGCCGGTCGGGAAGCCGAACGACTCCGGGGTGCGGACTCTTTTCAACAGCGCCGCGATGGATATGGGGCTTTTCTTCAAGACCTTTCGGTGTGACTGGGGCGGCCCGTCATGCGATTGATCCTTGGCTCGGCCAGCCCGCGCCGCAAGGAGTTACTGGCGCAGATCGGAGTCTTGCCGGATGCGATCCGCGCGGCGGATATCGACGAAACACCCCGCAAGGGGGAATTGCCCCGCCCCTATTGCCAGCGCATGGCCGTGGAAAAGGCCTATGCCGTCGAGGCCGCCTGCGATGAGCTTGTCCTGACGGCGGATACCACGGTGGCGCTTGGCCGGCGCATTCTGGGAAAACCCGCTGACGTGGCACAGGCGGCAGAGTATCTTCTGGCGCTTTCCGGTCGCCGGCACAGGGTTGTTACGGCGCTCGCGTTGCGGCTTGGAGAACGGGTATGGCACCGCGAAGTGGTGACGACCGTCAGGTTCAAAAGGCTCGGCGACGATGACCTGAACGCTTACCTGCAATCCGGCGACTGGCAGGGCAAGGCGGGGGCCTACGGGATACAGGGGATGGCCGGGGCTTTTGTGCCCTGGATCGGCGGTTCCTTTTCCGCCGTTGTCGGTTTGCCCCTGGCCGAAACGGCGGCGCTGTTGCAAGGGGCGGGATATCCGCTGTGGGGGGGACGATGAAGGGCCGTGCGGTGGTGTTGGGAACGTTCGGGGGCGCCAAGGCCGCGGCCCTGATGGTCGACGGGCGGCTTGAGGATCTGTTTCTTGACCCGGTCGGCGCGCCCGGCGTGGGCGCAATTTATCGCGCCGTTGTGGACCGTCCGGTCAAGGGGCAGGGCGGGGTGTTCGTGAAGTTGCCCGAAGGCAGCGCCTTTCTGCGGCAGGCGCGGGATCTTGCGCCCGGGCAGGCGGCCCTCGTGCAGGTCACGGGCGTGGCAGAGCCAGGGAAAGCCGTGCCGGTAACTTCGAAAATTCTGTTCAAGAGCCGGTACGCAATCGTGACCCCGGACGCGCCGGGGCTGAATGTTTCGCGCATGATTCGCGATGATGACGAACGGGACCGCCTTTTGGAGATTGCCCATGAGGCGATGCAGGGATGTGCGCCACATCTCGGCCTGATTCTGCGATCCGCCTGTAAGGGTGTCGACGGACGGGCCATCGCAGAGGACATTGCTGCGATGCGCGCCCTGTCGGAGCAGATCTGCGCGGATGCGGCCGGTGGGCCGGAACTGCTTCTGGAGGCTCCCGATGCGCACTTGCGCGCCTGGCACGATTGGGCCAGCCCAGACCCGGATGCGGTTTTCGATGCGCCGGACGCGTTTGTGCAGCATGGTATCGATGAGGCGCTTGCGGCACTGTCGGGCCCGGCAATCCTTCCGGGTGGGGGTGAGCTATGGGTCGAGCCTGCGCGGGCCCTCGTGGCGGTGGATGTGAACACCGGCCCGGATACGTCGCCCGCGGCGGGGCTGAAGGCGAATCTCGCAGCCGCCCGAGAGTTGCCGCGTCAGTTGCGCTTGCGCGGGCTTGGAGGGCAGATCGTGGTCGATTTCGCCCCGATGCCCAAGAAGGATCGCCGGCAGGTGGAACAGGCGCTTCGGGCGGCGTTGCGCGTCGATCCGGTGGAGACGACATTTATCGGGTGGACGGCGCTTGGCCATGTCGAACTGACCCGAAAGCGTGAACGTCCGCCGCTTGGAGAGAGAGGGGCCTGAGCGGCCGGCTTGCCCAAAGGAAGGGGATGCCTCTCCACCTGTCCAGCCGGAGCGACAGGCGCGGGCTGAAGGTCTCCCCGACCGTATTCCGCCCTGCTATGAGGGGGCGCTGAGGCTTGGCGTGTTTTGGGCGCGTTCCGGATTTGCCTTGGTCCGGGCGGTGTTTCTGCCGTTTGTGCCGGATACACGCGTGCCTGCCGTCCGGACATCGGCACATGGGAGATTTTCGCTCTGACGCAAGAGGTTGGCACTTCGTTTGGTCGCCGGGATGTGCCACTGTGAAGAAATGGGAACCCGCCGGGAGAGGCAAGATGTACAAGGAAATACTCGTCCCCATTGCGATGGATCACGGGGAACACACGCCGGAGGTGTTGGAAATCGCCCGGGCGCTTCGGGCGGAGGGGGGCAGGATTACCGCTCTTTCCGTGATTGAGGCGATACCGCCTTACGTATCGCAATATCTGCCCGCCGGTCAGGAAGAAAAAACCCGCAAGGAGGCCCGCGAGGCGCTTTTGACCTTAACGGGCCTGGACGAGGACATTCACACCAAAATCGTGACCGGACACCCGGCAGCGGCGATTCTCGATTACGCGCAGCGTCACGGGACAGACTGTATCATCATGGCCTCGCACCGGCCGGGTTTGCAGGATTACCTGTTGGGTTCGACCGCCGGGCGGGTCGTGCGCCACGCGGCGTGCTCGGTTCATGTGCTGCGCTGAAACCGTTGAGGGAGACCGGAATGCCTACTATTTCCAGATCGAACGAATTCCAGACTGTCATCACCACCTTCGAAGTTACGCCCGGCACCTGCCAGGATTTGCTGGACGCGCTTTCGGAAGCCTATGCGAGCTTCATCTCCAGGCAGCCGGGTTTCATTGGGGCGGGGCTGCATGTCAACGATGCCCAGACCCGAATTGCCAATTATTCCCAGTGGGTGCGGAGAGAGGACTTTCAGGCGATGCTGCGTTCGGAAGAAATGCGTGACCGGAACCGCCGGTTCACGGAGTTGAGCAAGAGCTTTGAACCGGTGATGTATGACGTTTTCGAAAGCTACGACTGAGCCTTGACCAAGGGGGGGAGGGCGCTAAGTCATCGCCAGTTTGGGAGGAGATCGATGACGTCCTTGCCGCCTGAAAATGTTCGTACCTATCCGCGCCCACCCGAAGTCCGCCCTGTATCGGCGCGGTTGCGCGTTGTTCTGGGCGGCCAGACGATCGCGTACACCATGCGCGGGTTGCGGGTACTGGAAACGCATCACGCACCTACCTATTTTTTCCCCCGCGAAGACGTGGATCCAAACGCGCTGCGCCCGTGTTCCGGGCGCAGTTTCTGTGAATGGAAAGGCCGCGCGCAGTTTTACGATGTCTGCGGTGGCGATCTGGTCATCCCCCGCGCGGCGTGGAGCCACCCTTACCCCACCGGCGCGTTTACGGGGTTGGCGCGCTATGTCGCGTTTTGCCCGGAGCAGATGGACGCCTGTTACGTTGGCGGCGAGCCGGTTCTGCCCCAGGCCGGCAGCGGGCATGGCGGGTGGGTCACGTCCAACCTGTCGGGCTTTCCCGAGGGGGCGCGGGCCGGCTAGAGCGTGGCGCCCAGTGCGGTGCTCAGCTTTGTTACAAGTTCGTCTGTCTGGGTATCGGTCAGGATGAAGGGTGGCGCCAGCAGGATGTGATCGCCGCGCTGGCCATCGATGGTCCCGCCCATCGGGTAACAGATCAGTCCGGCCTCGAACGCGGCCCGCTTGACCGTTTTGTGAACGGCGCGCTCACGCGGGAAGGGGCGCTTTGTTTCCCGGTCTTCCACCAGTTCCAGCCCGCGGAACAGGCCACGCCCCCGGATATCGCCCACATGCGGGTGCTGGCCAAAGGCTGCGCGCAGGGCAGTATCCAGCTTCTCGCCCATCTCCTGCGCGCGCGCCACCAGCCCGCCGTCGGTCAGCCGGGTCAAAACGGCAAGCGCGGCGGCGGCGGCGGTCGGATGGCCGACATAGGTATGCCCGTGCTGGAAAAATCCCGACCCTTGTTCGATGGCGTCGTAGATATGGCCCGTGCACAGCATTGCACCCACCGGCTGATAGCCGGCGCCCAGCCCTTTGGCGATGGTGATGATGTCGGGGCTTATCCCGTCCTGTTCGCAGGCGAAAAGGGTGCCGGTGCGGCCCATCCCGCACATGATCTCATCGAGAATAAGCAGGACGCCGTGGTGGTCGCAGATTTCGCGAATGCGTTTGAAATAGCCCTCCACCGGCGGGACAGCCCCTGCGGTTGCGCCCACGACCGGTTCGGCGACGAAGGCCATCACGTTTTCCGGCCCCAGGCGGCAGATTTCTGCCTCCAGCTCGTTTGCAACGCGCTGGCCGTAGTCCCATGCCGTTTCGCCTTTCTGCTGGTCGCGATAGGCATAGCAGGGGGCGATGTGGCTGGTCTCGATCATCAGCGGCGCGAACGGCTCACGTCGCCACATGTTGCCCCCGGTCGCCAGCGCGCCCAGGGTGTTGCCGTGATAGCTCTGCCTCCGGGCGATGACCCGGTGCCGCTCCGGCTGTCCGGTTTCGATGAAATACTGCCGTGCGAGTTTGAGCGCCGCTTCCACCGCTTCGGAACCACCGGATACGAGATACACCCGATCCAGCCCCTCGGGGGCGTGGGCAACAAGCTTGTCGGCCAGCGCCTCGGCAGGCTGAGAGGTGAAAAATCCGGTATGGGCGAAGGCCACCCTGTCCAGTTGCGCCTTGATGGCCGCGCTGACATCCGGGTCCGAATGGCCAAGGCAGGATACGGCTGCGCCGCCAGAGCCGTCAAGGTAGCGTTTTCCTTCTGTATCAAAAAGATAAACGCCATCGCCATGTGCCACCTGTGGCAATGCAATCTTGCAGTTTCGGGGAAAGATGTGAGACATTTCGAACCTTTTGCACGACTCGCGCGCTGGAACAGGGGATCGCGGAATTGATACATACGTTTCATTGATTGACAACGCTTAAAACGCCTGAAACGCTGTGTTTCAGCGAATCTTTCGCCGGGGGGAGGATGCCGCAAATCCTGACGATCGAGGACAAGATCGCCGCGGAATATGGGGATCTCAGCGCGAAACTGCGCGATGCTGCGGACTTTGTCGCCGCGCATCCGGTCGATGTGGCGACCCGCTCCTTGCGGGCGATTTCCGCCAGTTCGGGTCTTGCCCCGGCAACGTTTTCTCGCCTGGCACGGGCTCTGGGTTTTTCGAGCTATGAGGAGATGCGGGAGCTCAGCCGCAATGCGGTGGGGCGGCGGGTGGTGTCATTTTCCGAAAAGGCGCGCCGGTTGCAGGCCGAGGCCGGGACCGGTGACCAACCGCCGCTGTTGATGCGACAGGCGGGGGCCTGTATCGCCAATATCGAGGCGCTGACCAAGCTGATCGATCCGGTCCGCCTGGAAGCGGCGGTGGAGAGAATGCACCGCGCCCGCAAGGTGGTTCTGTTCGGGGCGCTGGGATCGGCCGGCATCGTCGAATACATGGCCTATATGGGATACTACTTTGCGGCCAACTGGACGATTGCCGGGTCGCCGGGCGGGTCGCTGGCCAATGCGCTGGCCGATCTGGGCGCGGAGGACGTGTTCCTTGTGCTGACCAAGCCGCCCTTTGCGCGCCGGTCGATCTGTGCGGCGCAGATGGCAGCGGGGCAGGGGGCCTATGTCATCGTCATCACCGATACCCACGCCTGTCCCGCGCTCAAACACGCCAGCGCCGGGTTCATCCTTCCGTCCGAGAGTCCGCAGTTCTTTTCCTCCTACGCTGCCAGCCTGGTGCTGGCGGAGACCATCGTCGGGATGCTGGTGGCCCGTGCCGGGCCCTGCGCCAAGACCCGTATCGAGGAGGTGGAAACCCGAAATCACCGGCTGGAGGAATTCCGGGACGCGTGATCGATAACCTGCAAACCCAACCAACGAAGGGAGTATCCTTGATGTTTGCAAAGATGAAACTGACTGTAGCCGCCCTGGCTTTGGGGGCCATGACCGCTCCGGCCATGGCCGAGGAATTCATCACCATCGGAACCGGTGGCGTGACGGGGGTGTATTACCCGACGGGCGGTGCAATCTGCCGCCTGGTGAACAAGGGCCGCAAGGATCACGGTATCCGTTGCTCGGTCGAATCGACCGGGGGTTCCGTCTACAACATCAACACCATACGCGCGGGGGAGCTCGAGTTCGGCGTTGCCCAGTCCGACTGGCAGTTCCACGCCTATCATGGGTCTTCCAAGTTCGAAGAGCAGGGTGCCTTCGAATATCTGCGCGCGGTGTTCTCGATCCATCCGGAGCCCTTCACCGTCGTTGCCCGCGCCGATGCGGGAGTGGCGAATTTCGACGATCTGAAGGGCAAGCGCGTGAACGTCGGCAACCCCGGTTCCGGCCAGCGCGGCACGATCGAGGTGCTGATGGAGGCCAAGGGCTGGACGATGGACGACTTCTCACTCGCGACGGAGTTGAAAGCCGCCGAGCAGTCCGCCGCGCTGTGCGACAATCAGATCGATGCGATGGTGTACACCGTCGGTCACCCCTCCGGCTCGATTCAGGAGGCCACGACCGCCTGTGATTCGGTTCTGGTGAAGGTGGATGGCGCTGCCGTGGATCAACTGGTTGCCGATAACCCGTTCTACCGTGTCGCCACCATTCCGGGGGGCATGTATCGCGGCAACGACGCGGATACCATGACGTTCGGCGTGGGCGCGACGCTGGTGACCTCGGCCGGTGTATCCGAAGATGCGGTCTATGCGCTGGTGAAGTCGGTCTTCGACAATTTCGATGACTTCAAGGGCCTGCACCCCGCCTTTGCCAATCTCATGCCCGAGGAGATGGTGAAAGACGGCCTTTCCGCGCCGCTGCATGACGGGGCGGCCAGATATTACCGTGAAAAGGGCTGGATCGAATAAGATCCGCCATCGGGCGGGGCGCCATCGGCGCCCCGCTTCCAAGGCGCAAAGATAGGCGCCGGTCAAGCGATAAGCCGCAAAATGCGGTCAGAACGGGAGATTGGGACATGTCCGACCGAAACGCGCGGGGCCGCGCCCTGTCCGAAGAGGAACTTCAGGAACTCGTTGCGGCCTCCGATTCAGGGGCACGCAACCCGACCGGCCCGGTTGGGCTGTTCCTGGCCACGATCGCGGTGGTCTGGTCCGTGTTTCAGGTGCTTCTGGCTTCGCCGGTGTCGAATGTCGTGTTGCCGGGCGACCTGATCAACAACTCTCGTCAGATTCACCTGGCCTTCGCCATTTTCCTGGCCTATGCGGCCTACCCGGCGTTCAAGTCCAGTCCCCGGCGCTACATCCCCGTACAGGATTGGATTTTCGCGCTCGCGGGGGCGTTCATCGCGCTTTACGGATATATCTTTTATGACAAGCTCGTGGCGTCGGGCGGGTTTGCCGACGACACGGACAAGTGGTTCGCGCTTGCGGGCCTGCTGTTGCTGTTCGAGGCGGCTCGGCGTGCCCTTGGCCCGGCCATGGCGATCATTGCAACGGTTTTCCTGACCTACGTGTTCTATGGGGCTGCGAGTTGGGTGCCTGAGGTGATCCGCTGGAAGGGGGCCAGCCTGCAAAAAGCGATGAGCCACATGTGGACCACATCGGAGGGGGTTTTCGGGATTGCCCTGGGCGTGTCGACAAAGTTCGTGTTCCTGTTCGTGCTGTTTGGCGCATTGCTGGAAAAGGCCGGCGCCGGAAACTACTTCATCAAGATGGCTTTCGGCGCACTGGGCCACCTGCGCGGGGGGCCGGCCAAGGCGGCGGTCGTGGGGTCCGCGGCAACGGGGCTGATCTCCGGCTCGTCCATCGCCAACGTGGTGACGACGGGCACCTTCACCATTCCTTTGATGAAGCGCGTGGGCTTTACCTCCGAACAGGCTGGATCGGTGGAGGTGGCATCCTCGGTCAACGGGCAGATCATGCCTCCGGTAATGGGGGCGGCCGCGTTCCTGATGGTGGAATATGTCGGCATTTCCTATGTCGAGGTCATCACCCATGCCTTCCTACCCGCGATGATTTCCTACATCGCGCTTGTCTATATCGTGCATCTCGAGGCCGTTAAACGGAACATGCCGACGCTGGGGGATCGTGTTGTCTCGCTGGGGCGCACGGTGGGAGGGATGCTTGCCTTCTTCGTCGGGTTCGCGTTGCTGTGCTATGGCGTTCAGTTCCCGGTGGGCTGGATCGTGGCGGCGGTTCCGGAAGGGGCAGGATGGGTCCTGGCCGTGCTCCTGATGCTGGCCTATGTCGCGCTGCTGGCGCTGGCGGCGTCCGTGCCCGACCTGGAGCCGGACGACCCTCATGCCACCGAAGTGAAGCTGCCCGTCGTGGGGGAAATTTACAAGGCGGGTCTCTATTTCCTGCTGCCGATCGTCGTGCTGGTGTATTTTCTGATGATCGAGCAAAAATCCCCCGGCCTGTCGGCCTTTTGGGCAACGGCGCTGCTGTTCGTGATCCTGCTGACACAGAGACCGCTCAAGGCGCTGATGCGTGGCGGGCGCGAGATGGCCGGGTCGTTCCGTGCCGGGGGCACGGACCTGATCTCCGGTCTGATCGACGGGGCGCGCAACATGATCGGCATCGGCCTGGCCACTGCTACCGCCGGGGTTATCGTCGGAACCGTCACCCTGACCGGGATCGGGCAGGTGATGTCCAACCTCGTGGAGGTCGTTTCCGGTGGGAACCTGGTACTGATGCTCGTTTTCGTGGGGCTGCTGTCGCTGGTCCTTGGTATGGGGCTGCCAACCACCGCCAACTACATCGTCGTCTCGTCGCTGATGGCCGGTGTCGTGGTGGAACTGGGCGCCCAGTCCGGGCTGATTGTGCCGCTGATCGCCGTCCACCTGTTCGTGTTTTACTTTGGGATCATGGCGGATGTGACCCCACCCGTAGGTCTGGCCAGTTTCGCCGCCGCGGCCGTTTCGGGGGGAGATGCGATCCGGACCGGATTCACGGCCTTTTTCTACAGCCTGCGGACCGTGGCGTTGCCCTTCGTGTTCATCTTCAACACGGACCTTTTGCTGATCGATGTAAACTGGGCGCAGGGTGTGCTTGTGTTTATCGTGGCGACCATCGCGATCCTTGTCTTTACCGCGGGTACGATGGGGTGGTTCCTGACCAAAAATCGTATCTACGAAAGCGTGGCACTGGTGCTGATCGCATTCATGCTGTTTCGCCCCGATTTCGTGATCAACCGATTGCAACCGCCCTTTGCGGACCTGCCGCCTGTCCAGCTCGACCAGGCCCTGACCGCAGCCGAACAGGGGGATGAGTTGCGGCTTGTGGTTTCCGGACCCGATTTCGATACGCTGGAGATGAAGGAAACGACGCTGGTCGTCTCCGTGGGGGAGGAGGCCCCGGATGCGCGACTGGATGCGACCGGGCTTTTGCTTTTGCCTGAGGACGGCGTCGTGAAACTCGAAGAGCCGGTGTTCGGCACACCTTTCGCCGAGACGCTACAGAGTTTCGACTTCTATGGCGATGACCCGGTCACGCTTTCGGCCCTGCGGGTGCCCAAGGCACAGCTTCCGCAAGAACTTGTCTTCATCCCTGCGCTGCTGCTTCTGGGGGGCGTTGCCTTCTTGCAGATGGGGCGGGCCAAACGCGGAGAAACTGCATGAGTACCTCTATCCTTTGCGCGATCGACGTGAACCAGCTTGATGCGGACCGCGAGGTTTTGCGCACCGCCATAAAACTGGCGCGCGTCGACGAAGCGCGCCTGGATGTCATTACCGTGGTCCCCGATTTCGGGATGAGTGTCGTGGGGGGATACTTTGACAAGGGCTTCCATGACAAGGCGATGGCCAAGGCCCGCAAGATGCTGAACGATTTCGTGAAAAGCGAGATCGGCGCCGACGCCAACAGCGGAGTGCGCCATATCATCGCCACCGGCAAGGCGTATGAGGAAATTCTCCACGCCGCGCATGAGGCGGGCAGCGATCTGATCGTGATCGGGTCGCACAAACCCGATTTGCGCGATTACCTTCTGGGGCCGAATGCCGCGCGGGTGGTACGACATTCGGATTGTTCGGTCTACGTGGTGCGCTAGGCGCTCAGCCCCGTTTTCCGGCGAAGCGGGACTGCCACTCTTCCCGCTGTTCGTCGGTGATCTTGCCGAAGAGCATTTCCGGCACACTGAAGCCGTGTCCGGCGGGCAGAACGGCCAAGGCATTGGGCATGCTGTCCGGCCAGTCGCGGTTTTCGGTTTTCAGGGCGGCCAGCAGCGTATCGGCAGCATCCGGGATGAACGGGCGCGAGAGGACCGCGTAAACCCGGATCAGGTTCATGGACAGGCGGATGATCGCGGCCGCGCGCTCGGGATCGGTCTTGAAAGCCGCCCAGGGCGCGGCGGCTTGCAGGTACTCGTTGCCTTCCACCCAGATCGCGCGCAACTCGGCGGCGGCCTTGCGGATTTCCATGGCGTCCATATGTGTCTGGTAAGCGACGAGCCGGGCCGACAGGCGCGCGATCAGCGCGGTCTCCTCGGGACCGGACGCGCCGCCTTCGGGAATCTCCTCACCAAAGCGGGAGCGGCAGAATTTGGTGACCCGGCTGACGAAGTTGCCAAGGACATCGGCCAGATCCTTGTTCACGGAAGCCTGAAAGTTTTCCCATGTGAATTCGGCGTCCGAATTTTCCGGCGCGTGGGACAGCAGCCACCAGCGCCAGTAATCGGCGGGCAGGATCGACAGCGCCTGATCCATGAACACCCCCCTCCCCTGGCTGGTGGAAAACTGGCCGCCATCGTAGTTGAGGTAGTTGAACGACTTGATGTAATCGACCAGCTTCCATGGTTCGCCCGATCCCATGATCGTGGCCGGGAAGGACAGCGTGTGGAACGGAACGTTGTCCTTGCCCATGAACTGGACATAGCGCACGTCTTTCGCGCCTTCGTCGGTGCGCCACCACCGGCGCCAGGCGGAATCCGGATGGCCGTGTTGTTGCGCCCATTCGGCACTGGCGGCGATGTATTCGATAGGGGCATCGAACCAGACGTAGAAAACCTTGCCCTCCATGCCTGGCCAGTCCTCGGGGCCTTTTTTCACCGGGATACCCCAGCTCAGGTCGCGGGTGATCCCCCGGTCCTGCAAGCCGTCGCCGTCATGCAGCCATTTCTTCGCGATGGAGGTAGTCAGGACGGGCCAGTCGGACTGCGCGTCGATCCAGGCGTCCAGCTTTGCCTTCAACAGGGACTGACGCAGGTAGAGATGCTTGGTTTCACGCACCTCAAGGTCTGTGGAACCGGAAATCGCACTGCGCGGGTCGATCAGGTCGGTGGGGTCAAGCTGCTTGGTGCAGTTTTCGCACTGGTCGCCGCGGGCCTTGTCGTAGCCGCAATTGGGACAGGTGCCCTCAATATACCTGTCAGGCAAAAAGCGCCCGTCGGCGCTGGAATAGACCTGTTGTTCGGTAACCTCCCCGATATACCCGTTCTCCGCCAGCCTGCCCGCGAAATGCTGGGTCAGCCGATGGTTCTGCGGGCTGGAGGACCGCCCGAAATGGTCGAACGACAGGCGAAACCCTCTGGCCAGTTCGGCCTGAACGGCATGCATCTCGGCGCAGTATTCCGCGACCGGCTTTCCGGCCTTGGCGGCGGCCAGCTCGGCGGGGGTACCGTGTTCGTCGGTGGCGCACAGGAACATGACCTCGTGCCCGCGCCCGCGCATGTACCGGGCGTAGAGGTCGGCGGGCAACTGGCTGCCCACGAGGTTGCCAAGGTGCTTGATGCCATTGATATAAGGAATCGCCGAGGTGACGAGAATGCGTGCCATGTTGCGGCTCTGCCTTTTGTCTGGTTCCCCGCCCCGTTTAACGCCCAAAAGAACGGAGGGCCAGAGGCCAGGGCCTCTGACCCACCACGATTACTGCGCGGTGTAGCCGCCATCGACCAGATGGTAGCTGCCGGTGATGAAGCTGGCCCGGTCCGACAGAAGGAAGGTCACCAGGGCAGAGACCTCTTCCGGGCGGCCCATCCGGGCGACAGGGTGGCGCGCGGCAATGGCCTGGCGGGTGGGCTCGTCGAAGGCATCCTCGACCAGCGGGGTGACGATAAAGGCCGGGCCGACGGCGTTGATGCGCACCCCGCGCCTGGCCCAACCGATGGCGGCGGATTTCGTCAGCCCGTTCATGCCGTGCTTGGCCGCGACATAGGCCGGGATGTCGGGAATCGCCACGCTGCCGAGGATGGAACTCATGTTCACCACCGCGCCTCCGCCGGAGGCCTCGATCGCGGGCAGGCCGTAGTGCAACCCGTAGAAGACCCCGTTGAGGTTGATGTCAATCACCTGCTGCCAGCCCTCCAGAGAGCCTTCGCCCACCACGGCCTGGGGCCCCGCGATGCCGGCATTGTTGACCATGAGGTGCAACCCGCCGGCTTCCGTCACCGCAAAATCCACCAGATCCCTGACCGCCTGGGGGTCTGACACGTCACAGGCGCGGGCATGGGCGATGCCGCCTTTTGCGGTGATCCCGGCCACGGTTTCCTCAAGTTTGTCCTTGCTGCGGGCGGCAAGGATGACCGTCGCGCCCCCCTCGGCAAGCTCATGCCCGATGGCGGCCCCGATTCCGGTGCTGCCGCCGGTGATGATGGCGGTCTTTCCGTCAAAACGAAGGTTCATGTGCTTCTCTCCGTGGTTACGCTCAACCACAGGTGGTATGTGGGGCGATCCTCTGCAAGCCCTGACCGCAAAGTGTATAAGAATGATTGCCGGGGCTTGCCCCGCCTGCTTTGATGGCTACCCTTGGGCCAAAACGGAGGCATTATGAAACAACTCCAGCTTGGTCAGGCAGGTCCGACCGTGTCCGCTCTGTGCCTCGGCACGATGACATGGGGCAGCCAGAACTCCGCCAAGGACGCTTTTGCGCAGCTTGACAGGGCGGTCGAGCACGGCATCACTTTTGCCGATACCGCCGAGATGTATCCGGTGGCCCCGGTCCGGGCCGAAACCGTGGGCCGGACCGAAGAAATCCTGGGCGACTGGCTGGCGCGGTCGGGCCGGCGGGGCGACCTGGTTCTGGCGACCAAGATCACCGGCGCGAACAAGGGCTTCGTTCGCGATGGTGCGGGGATCTCACCGCAGGGACTTGTCGACGCGGTCGAGGGGTCGCTGCGGCGTCTGAAAACGGATGTCATCGACCTTTATCAGCTTCACTGGCCAAACCGGGGATCCTATCACTTTCGTCAGAACTGGGGGTACGATCCATCGGGGCAAAACCGGGAGGAGACGCTTTCCCACATGGCGGCGGTTCTGGAAACGCTTCAGCGGCTGGTGGAGGCGGGCAAGATCCGGCATTTCGGCCTTTCGAACGAAACCGCCTGGGGTATGGCGCAGTGGCTGCGGCTGGCCGAAGGAGGGGGGCCGCGCCCGGTCTCCCTGCAGAACGAATACTCTCTGTTGTGCCGTCAGTTCGATACCGACCTTGCCGAACTGGCCGTGAATGAGGGTGTGACCCTTCTGGCCTATTCGCCGCTGGCGGCCGGACTTCTCAGCGGAAAATACGCCGGAGACGTCACTCCGGAGGGCACCCGGCGTGCCCGTGTGCCGGATCTTGGCGGGCGGATCACCCCACGTGTGTGGGAGGCGGTTTCCACCTACCTGGGGATTGCGAAGACGCACGGGCTGGACCCGGTTCAGATGGCGATCGCCTTCGTGCGCAGCCGGCCGGCGCCGACGGTGCCTATCGTTGGGGCGACTTCCCTGGCCCAACTCGACACGGTCCTGGAGAGTGCCGGGTTGGTCCTCGCGCCCGAGGTGCTGGCGGAAATCGATGCCGCTCACAAGGCCCATCCACTCCCTTTCTGACGGAGGAAGATGCGATGATCAATGACCGGGCAGGACAAAAGCGGATAAGCGCAATTCTCGGCGCCGGGGTGGCAGGCTCCGGATGGGCGGCCCGTTTTGCGTTGATGGGCTGGCAGGTACAGCTCTACGATCCGTCCATCAAGGGGCGTGGGCGGGTTGAAAGGGTCATGGGAAACGCTCGCCGCAGCCTGCCGGGGATTGTCTCCGGCCCGATGCCAGTCGAGGGGGAGATCCGGGTCTGCGCATCCGTGGCAGAGGCCGTTGCGGGTGCGGAATGGATACAGGAAAACCTGCCGGAACGTCCAAAGGCCAAGCGCGCGCTGATTTCGGAGATTCAGCAAAGCTGCGATCCGGAGGCCATTCTGGCGTCTTCCAGTTCCGGTTGTACGCCCAGCGAACTGCAATGGGGGGCAACGAACCCGGAGCAGATCATCGTCGCCCATCCCGCAAACCCGGTTTACCTGTTGCCGATGGTCGAACTTTCCGGAAGCGACGCGACAAGGCCCGGCCTTCTGGATCGGGCAGAAGGGGTGCTGCGTGAGATCGGTATGCAGCCCCTGCGCCTGCCGGTGGAAAACGGGGGTCATGTCGCCAACCGGCTGCACGCCGCGCTGTGGCGTGAGGCCATCAGGCTGGTTCGGGAAGACCTGGCCGCGCCCGAGGACATCGACCGGGCCATCTCAACCGGGCTGGGGCTGCGCTGGGCGCAGGCGGGCCTGTTCGAAGGGCTGCATGTGATCGGCGGCACGGGCGGTATTCATGATTTCATGGAGCAGTTCGGCCCCGAATCCTATGCCCGGAGTTCCTGGCTGAATGCCGAGTACCCGCGCAACAAGGCCGAGGTCGGGGCGCTTTTGAAAAAGCTGATGCCACATCTGGGTGAGCTTTCGATCGCCGAGCGCGAATTCCGCCGTGACACTGCCTTGGTGGCGGTGATGCGGGCGCTGAAATGGGCCGACGCGGGTGCGGGCCGGGGCCTGAACGAATTTGACAGGGCCCTGCGCAAGCCCGTTCACGATGCCGACAAGCCCCTTGTCCTTGTGGAACGTGCCGTGCCCGTGGACTGGACCGATTACAATGGTCACATGACCGAAGCGCGCTATCTGCATGTTTTCGCCAACGCAACTGACAGGTTTATGGAAATGGTCGGATGCGACGCGGCCTATATCGCCTCGGGATGCAGTTTTTTCACCGTGGAAACCCACCTCCGGCATGTGGCGGAGATTCGCGCCGGGGCACGTATCCGGGTGGAAACGACCTGCCTTGGGGCTGCGGGAAAGAAGATGCACCTGTTCCACGCGATGTACACGGGGGATACGCTGCTGGCCACGGGGGAGCACCTTCTCGTCCATGTCAGTTTGCAGACTCGCCGCGCGGCGCCCCCGATCCCGCGGGTGGCGGAGCGGCTGTCACAATTGGCCGCAGCCCACGCCCGGTTGCCCCGGCCCGACGCCGTCGGCCAGGCGATCGTCCATCTTTAACGCAGGCGCAGGAATTCGGACCGCTCGGAGCAGTTACGAAAGAACGGAACGCTTGCCGGGGGCAGGCCGCCTTCGAGGAGGCCGCCGATCTCGGCCAGGACCACCTCTGTGATGAAGGGCAGGTTGAAACCGCGCACCTCGTCGAGGGGAATCCATTGCAGATGCGCCAATTCGTCCTCCGCGCCGGAAAAATCGTCCAGGTCGTTGGTAATGCTGTCGGCCATGGCAAGAAAGAAACGCGCATCGAAACGGCGCGGGCGGCCCGGTGGCGTGATGGCGCGAAAGATGAAATGCAGCCCGGCCCCGCAGGGGCGATAGCCAGCCGCCGCGAAGCCGCGCCAGCCTTGTGGAGGCGAATCCGTCCATGGGCCCGGCGCCCCCAGAATCAGGCCGGTTTCTTCCCACAACTCGCGTATGGCTGCCGCAACCAGCCCCGGTGCCAGCGTCGCGTCGCAATCTTGTTGCAGGCGGGTGACGCAGGTCGCGTCCGGGGGGGCGGCCAGGGCAACGGTCCGGTCCACCGGATCCACCGCACCGCCGGGGAAGACGAACTTGTTGGGCATGAACGCGGCTGAGGCGCCACGCTGGCCCATCAGTACCTGCGGGCGTGTTTTCCCATCGCGCACAACGATGATGGTTGCGGCGTCCCGAATCTGCGTCGCTTTCAGCGTTTCGCTGCCTGTCCCTGCTTCCGTCTTGCCCATTTCAATGCCACCATCAGCCCCTTTATTCGCGGCAGAAGGTAAAGCGCCAGCCCCACGCCGCCAACCGAGAATATCGCGATCAGGACCAGCAGGCCGAAATCGAAGGCCAGGACCAGGTAAATGATCAACGGCACGAGAAGGACCGTAACGATACTCAGGGTCAGGAATGTGTGGCGCGCGGGTTTGTGCGGGGGGGCGAACTGCTCGGTGCAGACCGGGCAGTGCTCCCTCACATCCAGGTAGCCGGACAGCATGGGCCCTGCTCCGCAATTGGGGCAGCGGCGGTGCCAGCCACGCATAAGCGCCGGGCGCAAGGGGGACTCCTTCGCCTCAGTCATTGAAATCCTCTTGAAAATTCTTCTGTCGTTTTTTCACCATCGTGCCAAAACGCCAAAAGTTTTAAACGCGGCGCAGGGTCCTTGCGGCGGGATGTCGCGAAGCGGATCCCCGGCCTTTGGGGCGACGGAAATCGTCCGCCGCTTCGTTTCATAGGAGAAATCACCGGGGTGCAATTGTTTTCACCCATGAAACAAGGAGAATTTTCCATGAAACGTTCGATCTTCACCATGACGTTGTCGGCAGTGGCGGTGGGAACCGTTCTGATTGCGTCTGTCGGCGCTGCGCAGGCGTGGGGCCGCGGGGACGCGCAGGTGTTCGACGCGTTGGATTCGGACAGGAACGGCGCCATCAGCCTTGAGGAATTTCGTGCACCCCGTGATGCCCGGTTCAAGGCCATGGATAAGGATGGGGACGGGTCGCTCAGCGTGGAAGAGCTCCAGAGCAATCGGGGGTGGCAAGGGGATGGCTGGCGTGGTCAGGGCCGTGGGATGCGCGGCTGTGGTGGCGGCTGCGTCGGCCCGATGATGGGGGCCATGGGGGCCATGGGGGCCGGAAACGGCCTGACCGATGCGCAACTCGCCCAACGGGCCGAGACCATGATGCAGGTCCTCGACCAGGACGGAAACGGGCAACTCAGCATTGCGGAACTTTCCGTGCGTCCGGGACCCGAGATGATGTTCAATCAGCTTGACGCGGATGGCGATGGCAGCGTCACGCGGGAGGAGTTTGAAAAAGGTATGCCGATGCGCGGCCCGCGTTTGTGGCAGAACTGAGAACGACCCGCCTGCGGCCTGCGGGCCGCAGGCAATTGCCGCGACAGGCGCGGCGGGATAGACCGTCTGCGAAATGCTGAAAACGAACGATGCAGACTTGCCGGTTTCGGATGAAACTTTGTTGATCGCCTATGCAAGGGGTGACGATGCGGCTGCCCGTGACCTGGTTCACCGGCTGTTGCCGATGGCCTTGCGGGTGGCCGCGCGCATGCTGCGGGACCCGACCGAGGCTGAGGATGTGGCGCAGGAGGCAATGCTGCGGCTCTGGCGCGCGGCCTCGGGCTGGCGCCCTGGCGAGGCACGGGTTTCGACCTGGCTGTATCGTGTGGTTTCGAACCTGTGCATCGACAGGCTGCGCAAGGCTCGAGGGGCGAATATCGATTCGATCCCCGAGCCTGCGGACCCGGCTCCCGGCGCGGAGGCGCGTCTGCAAGGGGAGGCCCGCGCCCAGGCGCTTCAGATCGCGCTGGGCCGCTTGCCCGAACGGCAGCGCCAGGCCGTCATCCTGCGCCATCTGGAGGGGCTGCCGAACCCCGAGATCGCGCAGATAATGGAGATCAGCGTCGAGGCGGTCGAAAGCCTGACCGCCCGCGGCAAGAGGGCGCTGGCCGCGGAACTGGTCGGCCAGCGCGCAGAACTGGGGTATGCAACATGACAAAGAAACCCGAACGACCCGAAGATGTGGCGCTGGAGCCATTCTTCAGCGACGCGCGCGCCGCGGCGCCCCGACCGTCTGGCGATCTGATCGCCCGGGTCATGTCTGACGCGCAGGGGGGCAGGCCCGTGCGGGGTCTTGACACAGCCCGGCGCGGCGGGCTTCTGGAACGGCTGACCGCTGCCCTTGGGGGTTGGCCCGCATTGGGCGGCATGGCTGCTGCCGGGATGGCGGGAGTTTGGATCGGTTATGCATTCCCCGCAGGGCTGAGCGCCCTTGGTGCGGAGCTTCTTGTTCCGGAGGGCGATTATGAACTGGTCGAGCTGATGCCGACTGTAGACATGTTCCTGCAAGGGGGATGAACATGGCTGAAGACTCTCAGAAACCGGGGGGGCGCCGTTGGGGGCGGCTCGTGCTGTCTCTCAGTCTGGCTCTGAACCTGCTGGTGGCGGGGTTGGTGGTGGGGGCGGTGCTCAGTCACGCCAACGGAGTGCGCCACGCGGTGCCGGGGGCGCACAGCCGGATTTCGGATTATGGCCCCTACACGCGTGCGCTGTCCGACACGGACCGCCGTGAATTGCGGGCGCGTATGCGCACTCAATCCGACCGGCTGCGAGACAACCGGCAGGCGGTGCGTGAGGGTTTTACCCGGCTTCTGTCCGCCCTGCGCAGTGAGACGCTCGACCCCGAGCAGGTGAAACAGATCCTCGAAGAACAGCATGCGCGGGTCGACGACCAGGGGCGCTTTATCCGGGGGCTTCTGGTTCAGCAGATCGCCGAGATGACCCCCGGTGAGCGCGCCGCTTTCGCAGACCGGCTTGAGCGCATGATGCATCGGTATCGCCGGGGTCCGGTCCGCTCAGATTGACCGGTTCAGGCGTATTTCGTCCGGTTTGTGCAGAGCGACGCGGTTGCGCCCTTCCGCTTTTGCCCGATAAAGCGCGGTATCCGCACGGTCAAGCAGGGTCTGGACGCCAGCCTCTGCGTTTGGGCCGTAGCGCCAGGATTTGCAAGGATGTCCGATCGCCACGCCAATGCTGACGGTCACTTCGGCCTGGCCCTTGCCGCGGGGAAGATCGAAGGCGGAGGCCTGAATTGCCCGGCGCAGGCGCTCAGCCGTGGCGACAGCGATGTCCGGTTCGGTTTCCGGGAGGGCGATCAGAAATTCCTCCCCCCCCATCCGCGCGATAAGGTCCGTCGGACGCAGGTTGTCCCGGACGCGCTGCGCGAAGCTTTCCAGAACCCTGTCCCCGGCTGTATGGCCGTGCCGGTCGTTGATGCCTTTGAAATGGTCTATATCCAGAACCATGACCGCAAAGCTTCGTCCGCTGCCTGCGGCGCGCTGGGCAAAGCTGGCCAGGTGGGGCAACGCGTAGCGGCGGTTGAACAACCCTGTCAGAGGGTCCGTGACGGCCATGCGCAATCCGTCGCGCACCGAGTTGCGCAGACGATCCGCCTGCCGTTTGCGGGTCAATTGCCCCCGGAGGCGCAACGCCATCTCGCGCGCGTCAAAGGGGACGGTTACCAGATCGTTCGCGCCAAGGTCCAGTGCCATCGCCGCGGTCTCCCGCGCGCCTTCGGGAACCGCGAGGATCACCGCCCCGTGGCGCGTTTCGGTTTGGGAGCGCAGTTCGCTCATCAGGCGCAGGCCTGCGCCGGGGCGGTCCAGGTCGGCGCTGATAAGGTAGATGTCCGGCACCCTGCCGGGCGGCGGGCTGAGCACTTCGGCGCGGGTCTTGACGCTGATCCGGTCCGGAACCAGCAGGTGGAGGGCCGCCTTCCAGGCCATCGCTTCCTGGGTGGAACTGCCGATCAGGGCGATCGATCCCGGCCGGGTGAACCCTGAAGGGGGGTCTGCAAAACCGAGGGCCCGGCAGGTGCCGTTCCGCAAGGCCAGTTCGCGCGCGGTTTCGCGGGCCCGCAGCAAGTTGCGCACGCGCGCCAGGAGGATCAGGTCGTCATGGGGTTTGGAAAGGAAATCGTCCGCGCCGGCCTCCAGGGCGCTGCGGCGTGCTTCCGTCTCCTGCGCGGCAGTTACGATGATGATGGGCATGTCAGCCGTTTCAGGTGTCGCGCGCAGCCGGCGGCATACCTCGGTTCCGTCAAGATCCGGCATGCGCATGTCGATCAGGGCAAGATCGGGGGCGACAGTGCGAGCCAGATGCAGGGCCTCTTGCCCACAGGTTGCGGGTATCACATCGTAATGCGCTGAAGAAAGACTGACAGTCATGGTAATACGGTTGATTGCCACGTCATCCGCGACAAGAATACGCCCGGGCATAAGTGGTGCCTCCTGGCTTTCTATCTAAATTCTCTCATATCTTTGCTTTTGGACAATAATCGTTAACAAACTCTTTAGCTTTTCCGACGATTGATGCGGAGACCCGGATGACACAGGAACAGGCCGAGACGCTCGCCTTGAGAGCATTGGAATGGTTGGTTGGAAATGATGAATTGCTTCAGGTGTTTATGGGGTCTGCGGGGATATCCGGGCAGGATCTCGCGGAACGCGCGGCCGATCCCGACGTTCTTGCCGGGGTTCTGGATTTCCTTACCCTTGATGACACATGGGTGATGTCGTTTTGCGCCGATACCGGCGAAATCAACGAGGCTCCGATGCGCGCGCGCCAGATTCTGGCAGGGCCTGCGCAGATGCACTGGACATGACGGCAAAGGAGCGGGCATGCGCCACATTCAGGCCCTGCTGTTCGACAAGGACGGAACGCTGTTCGATTTTCATGCGACATGGGGGGCATGGGCTGTCGGTTTTCTGACGGGGCTGGCCGGGGGGGACGAAGATGTCGCGGCGGAACTGGGTGCGGCGATCGGGTTCGATCTGCAGGCTGCGCGGTTCGATTCTGCCAGCCCTGTCATCGCCGGCACCCCTTGGGATGTGGCGCGTCTGCTGACCCCGCATCTGCCGGGCTGCGGGCAGGACGATCTGATTGCCCGGATGAATGCGGCGGCGGTGAATGTGCCGCTGCGACCGTCGGTACCGCTTGGCCCGCTGTTGCGGAGTCTGGCCGCGCGTGGTCTGGCATTGGGGGTGGCGACGAACGACGCCGAGGCCCCTGCCCGCGCGCATCTGGCGCAGGCAGGGGTTTTGGACCTCTTTGCCTGTGTCATCGGCTGTGACAGCGGTTACGGCGCAAAGCCCGATCCGGGACCCTTGCGGGCTTTCGCGCAGGGTGCGAGGGTCCGTCCGGCGCAGGTGCTGATGATCGGCGACAGCCGACATGACCTTCGTGCCGGGCGTGCGGCGGGAATGGGGACCGTCGGGGTGCTGACCGGCCCGGCCCGGGCAGAAGATCTGGCCGATCTCGCCGATGCCGTACTGCCCGATATAGGGTACCTTCCGGCCTATCTGGATGCGTGCCCGGCCCCCCCTTAAGCCCGCAGGTCGGCTGGTGTAGGCTGGTGCGGGGCAAGATACGGCAAGGAAATGATTTATGCTCAGTCAGGACAGAACCATCATGGCCAACCGTCTTGGGGGCGGTTTCCTGGGGCTCATGGCAGGGGTTGCGGCGTGGCTTTTACTGGAGATTTTGCCTGAACATCTGCGTGAGGCCCAGCGTCTGTTGTTGTTCCTGGGCAGCTTCGGGGCAGTTTTTTTCGTTGCGGCGCTGGCACTGAACGGGCCGCTGGCCTTGCACCGGGCACTGCTGTCCGCCGCGGTTCAGGCGCCGGTGGTGTCCGGGCTGGTGGTGTGGGGCAGCCTGCGGTTCGATACCGTTTCTGCCTATATGGACAAGCCGCATGCACCTGTGGCCTTCCTGATCTTGCTGTTCCTGCCCCTGCCATTCGCGGCGGCGGCCCAGCGTCCGGGGGTGGGATGGACCCATTATCCCACATTGTTTCACGCATCCTGGATGATCGTCGTGCGCTTTGCTGCGGCGTGGTTATTTGTCGGACTGGTCTGGGCGGTCGTGTTCTTGTCGAACGCGCTGCTGTCGCTGGTCGAGATCGATGTGATCGAAACGCTGATCGAGCAGGAGCCCGTACCTTTCCTGCTTTCGGGTGTGACGCTTGGGCTGGCGCTGAGTGTGGTCAACGAATTGTCCGATTACGTTTCGCCCTATCTCATCCTGCGGCTTCTGCGGCTCCTGCTGCCTGCGGTTCTGGTGGTGGTCGCGGTGTTCCTGCTGGCTTTGCCGCTGCGGGGGCTGTCACATCTTTTCGGGGCGTTTTCGGCGGCGGCAACGCTGTTGACGATGGCGGTGGGGGCGGTGACGCTGATCAGCGCCGCTGTCGATTCCGGGGCGGAACGGCAGGTACAGGCCAGTTGGATGTGCTTTGCGTGCAAGGGGCTGGCGCTGCTGGTGCCGGCGCTTGGGGTTCTGGCCGGGGTGGCGGTGTGGCTGCGGGTGGCGCAGTACGGGCTGACACCGGATCGGGTCGTGGCGGGGCTTTGCGGTGTGATCATGCTGGCTTATGGGGTGCTTTACGGGGTTGCCGTGCCCTGCAGGGACTGGGGCGTGCGAATTCGCCGGGCCAATACCCGCCTTGCGCTTGTGGTTCTGGCGCTGGCGGCGGCATGGTTCACGCCGGCTCTGGACGTTTATCGCCTGTCGGCGGAAAATCAGGTCGCCCGGCTTGAAGCCGGGAAGGCCAGCGCCGAGGAAATCGATCTTTGGGCTATCGGGCGGGAGTGGGGCCGCGCGGGGGCGGAGGCGCTTGAGCGGATCGCCGGGTTGCGCGACCACCCGGAGGCCGGCCGCCTGGCGGAACGGCTGGCGGTGCTGGGAACTGCCGAGAGCCGGTATGCCTTTGATCGGGAGGGCGAAGGCAATGATGTCTTGGCCTTGGCGGCGGCGGTCCGCGGGCAGCTTCAGGTACGCCCCGAGGGTGCGGTCTTGCCCGAGGGTTTGCTGCGCGATGCGCGCCTGTGGGAACTGGAGCAAATTCTGCAAGGCTGTGACCGGCGCACGCCGCTTGGAAACCCCGGCTGCGTGCTGCTGTTGGCCGACCTGACTGGTGAACGACCGGGCGATGAGGCCGTTCTGGTCGCGCAAAGCGACCGGGGCGCGCCGCTGATGCGGGCTTATCTGCGTGATGCAGAGGGGTATTCCATGCGGGCGCCGGGGTTTCTTGACGATGGACTGGCCTTTGATCAGCCTGGTGCCTTGATCGATGCGATCCTGACCGGGGCGTTCAGGCTTTTGCCCCTGACGCTTCAGGCTTTGGAAGTTGAAGGCGGGCGCATTTATTTTGGGCCCTGAGGCCACTTTCGCAGATCGTTAAGGAGATGCGGTTAAGCCTGTTCCGGGTCAAACGGGGCAGGATGCATGTACGGTCTGATAAACCGCGCTTTTCAGTTCTTCGTGCGGGATTCTTATGGAGAGCGGGCCTGGCTGGCAGTCTCGGGGTGTGCGGGGGTCGACCCGGCCGGATTCGAGGCGCTTGAACTTTACGAGGACGACGTGACAGAGCGGATGGTTACCGCTTTGTCGGGGGTTTTGCGGCTTCCGCCTTCGATGCTGCTGGAAGATTTCGGGACATACCTTGTTTCCCACCCCCGCCATGAATCCTTGCGGCGGTTGCTGCGTTTCGGGGGCAGCAGTTTCCTCGAATTCCTGTACTCGCTGGACGATATGCCAAGCCGGGTACGCCTGGTCCTGCCGGAGTTTTCGATCCCGGAACTGAAGCTTTGCCGTGAGGGGGGGGAACGTTTCGCCCTTTATTGCGACTGGCCGGGAGACCTGATGCGTCCCACGGTGGTTGGACTGTTGCGTGGGATGGCGGACGATTACGGGGCGTTGGTCTTGATGGATTTTCCCGAAAGCGGGGCGGGTCCGATCATGATCGAACTTCTGGATGGGCGTTTTGCCGACGGGCGCAGCTTTGCGCTGGGGGCGCGGCCGACATGAAGGGGCAAGTGCCGTGTTTTGCGCATGTAAGCATGCCGGTCCGGGCGCTGAACTCGCTGATGCCGATGCATTTGTGGTTTTCCCCCTTGGGGGAAGTTCTGACCGCGGGACCGACCCTGGCGAAACTGGCGGGGAAGGCGGCGTTTTCCGGGATGCCGTTTCAGGAAGTGCTGGAGGTTCACCGCCCATTCCCGGTTTCCGACATGGCCGGGCTGACGACACTGGAGGGCGAGAGGCTGGGTCTGCGCCTGTATGCGCTGCCGGAGCATAACCTGAAAGGGAGTGTTGTCGTACTGCCCGACGGCGGCGCGTTTCTAAACCTGTCGCTGGGGTTGTCGGTGATCGAAGTGGTCGGGCGGTATCGCCTGACTCTGCGGGATTTCGCCCCTTCGGAACTGGCCGTGGAGATGCTTTATCTTGTCGAAGCGAAAACGGCGGTTCTGGAGGAATACAAGCGCCTTAATACGCGTCTGAAGCGCGCCCGAGAGCAGGCGGAGGAACGTGCCGCCACGGACATGTTGACGGGGCTACGCAATCGTCGTGCCTTGCAGACTGCGCTTAACGCTGCGGTGAACGGCGCGCAGCCTTTCGGACTCATGCATGTCGATCTGGATTACTTCAAACAGGTCAACGACAGGCTGGGGCACGCGGCGGGCGATGAGGTGCTTCAGGTGGTGGCACGCATCCTGCTGGATGAAACTCGCCGCAGCGACACTGTCGCCCGCGCGGGGGGGGATGAGTTCATCATTCTGTTCCTGGGGCTTGTCGATGCCCGTCAGCTGCTGCGCATCGGGCGGCGGATCATCGCCCAGCTTGAAGAACCAATCCCGTTTGGCGAAGACACCTGCCGGGTTTCCGCCAGTATCGGAATGACATTGTCCACCTTTTACACTCACCCGGATCCACGGCAGATGCTCAAGGACGCGGATGACGCGCTTTATGAGGCCAAGCGGGCAGGGCGGGGGCAGGTGCGGGTTGTACGGATTTAGCGCCCGGTCTCGACCGGAACCATCGTCCCCAGCAGGGTTGCGGAGTGGGTGGAGTGCCCGTTTTCCAGAGCGAAGACCTCGGCACGGACGATGATCAGCCGACGACCGGGTTTGATGACTTCGGCCCGTGCGGTGAGGCGATCCCCCCGGGCGGGGGCCAGAAGGTGAATCTTGATCTCGCTGGTCAGAACGTCCCAGCCTTCCGGCAGCAGGGTCATTGCGCTGTATCCTCCGGCGGTGTCGCCCAGGGCGAAGCTGAGCGCGGCATGGCCATAACCGTTTTGCTGGGTCGTATGGGGCGCGACAGGGGCGGTGACGCAGACGCGGCCGGGTTCGATCCCGGTCAGTTCGGCGCCAAGGGTCGTCATCATACCCTGAAGGGCGAAGTTGGCGCGCACACGTTCTGCAAAGGCCGGAGTCTTGGGTTCGAATGTCATGTTGTTTCCTCCCGGCGCTTGCGTACCGCTAGCGGCGGAGCAAGGGAACATGTGACCTGACGTCGGGCTGCGTGAAAGGAAGGGCTGGAATATAGTTCTTGTTTTTCAAAACGTTGATATTTCCAATAAAACAACCTTACAGAGAATATGACGCAGATAAATCGCGCACAAGAGTTGTGTAAAAAAGAACAGAAAATACAATATGACGCATCAAATGTGCGTTGAATGTAAAACTTATAAGACACAGATATCGTCTATGGGGCCGCGATGCGCCCCAACGGTATCAAGCCAAAGGAGGCTACCCATGAAACGTTTCGCCCTGACCGCCGCGATCGCCCTGACCGCTGCCGCACCCGCCCTGGCGCAGACCCAGCTGGAAAAAAACCTTGGCGTGGAGCCCGGAGTGTACACCCCGAATGAGCTGGCCCGCATGAAAGTTGCAGTTGAACAGACCGGAAACGACGCCATGATCTGGCTGGACGGTGCGAAGGCTGCGGCCCTTTCGACCCGTGCGCTCATCAATGATGAGGCCCAGCGCATCCTGCGTGCCGAGCGGGCCAACTCTGACGATGGTATCGATCGGCTGTTCGCCAACACCGCTGCGTTCAACCCGGTGTCGGTCCCCCATGTCAATGCACGGGCCGAGGCGATTGCCACCGAGATCGCCGACCTGGATTGACCGGATTGAATCGAACGGGGGCGCTGAAAGCGCCCCCGTCCCATTTCACAGGATCTTTGCTTCGGTCGCCGCGCGGATTTCCGCTTCCGAGACGCCGTCGGCGCATTCCAGGATTTTCAGGCCGCCCTCCACCACGTCCAGAACGCCCAGATTGGTTATGATGCGGTCAACCACGCCCTTGCCCGTCAGCGGCAAGGTGCACTCTTTCAGAAGCTTGCTGTCCCCGTGCTTGTTGGTGTGGTCCATCACCACCACAACGCGCCGCACCCCGGCAACAAGATCCATTGCACCGCCCATGCCCTTGACGAGTTTTCCGGGAATCATCCAGTTCGCGAGGTCGCCGTTCTCAGCCACTTCCATGGCCCCCAGAATGGCCATGGCGATCTTGCCGCCGCGGATCATCGCGAAACTGGCGGCGCTGTCGAAATAGGCCGAATGGGGCAATTCGGTGATGGTTTGCTTTCCGGCATTGATCAGGTCGGCGTCGATTTCCGTCTCGGTGGGAAAGGGGCCGATGCCCAGCATCCCGTTTTCCGATTGCAGTGTGACGTGCACGCCCTCGGGGATGTAGTTGGCCACCAGCGTCGGAATGCCGATGCCAAGGTTTACGTACATCCCGTCTTCCAGTTCCTGCGCGGCGCGCGCTGCCATCTGGTTGCGGTCCCAAGCCATGATGTTGCCTCCCCTCAAGCGGCACGCGTGGTGCGCTGTTCGATGCGTTTTTCGTGTTCGCCCTGGATCAGGCGGTGCACGTAGATACCGGGCAGATGGATCTGGTCGGGATCGAGGCTGCCGGTGGGCACGATCTCCTCCACCTCGCAGACACAGACCTTGCCGCACATCGCCGCCGGCGGGTTGAAGTTTCGGGCGGTCTTGCGGAACACGAGGTTGCCGGTTGCATCGGCTTTCCAGGCCTTCACGATCGACAGGTCCGCGACGATCCCACGTTCGAGGATGTAGGTTTCGCCGTCGAAGTCCTTGTGTTCCTTGCCTTCGGCGATCACGGTTCCCACGCCGGTTTTCGTGTAGAAGCCCGGAATGCCCGCGCCCCCCGCACGCATCCGTTCGGCCAGTGTACCCTGGGGGTTGAACTCCAGCTCCAGCTCACCGCTGAGGTATTGCCGCATGAATTCGGCGTTTTCGCCCACATAGGACGACATCATCTTCTTGACCTGCCGGGATTGCAGCAGCACGCCCAGTCCGAAATCGTCAACGCCGGCGTTGTTCGAGGCGACTGTCAGGTCTTTCGTCCCTTGCTTGCGAATGGCCTCGATCAACAGTTCGGGGATGCCGCACAGGCCAAATCCCCCGGCGGCTATGGTCATCCCGTCGAAAAGCAACCCGTCAAGGGCAGCTTCGGCGCTGTCATAGATCTTTCTCATGGAAGTCTCCCCCTTCATGATCTGCCGAAGTTGTGGCGAAGGGGGGGAGGGCTGTCAACGTGTCGCGCTACGTCTTCTTGCGGGACCCCTTGGCGGCCTTTTCCGAGATGAGCTGCACGGCCATTTCCAGAGTGATCTCCGCAGGGTCGGTCCCCTTGGGAAGGGTGGCATTGATTTTGTCCCATTTCACGTAAGGCCCATAGCGCCCGTCCATCACGTTGACGGCTCCGCCCTTTTCCGGATGTTCGCCCAACTCTCTAAGGGGTTTTGCGGTGCTCCGCCCGCGGGGTTTTTTCTGGGCGAGAATCTCTACCGCACGGTTCATTCCGACGGTGAAGACTTCCTCCACATCGGGCAGGTTGGCGTATTTGCGCCCATGGCGGACATAGGGGCCATAGCGCCCGATTCCGGCCTCGACGGGTTCGCCGTCCTCGGGGTGCCGGCCGATCTCCCGCGGGAGGCTCAGCAGCATCCGGGCCTTTTCCAGGTCGATCTCTTCGGGGGACCAGCCCTTGGGCAGGCTGGCGCGGGGCGGCTTGGGGGACTCTTCGCTCGCCTCGCCGCGCTGCACATAGGGACCAAAGCGGCCTACGCGCAGGGTGATTTCATCCTCGCCATCATGGCCCAGCACCTTACCGTCCAGCTCTGAGCCGTCCTCACCGTTGGGGGCGGAGAGGGGGCGGGTGAACCGGCATTCCGGATAATTCGAACATCCGATGAACGCCCCGCCCGAACGCGCGGTTTTCAGGTTCAGCCGCCCGGCTCCGCATTTGGGGCAAAGGCGAGGGTCGCCGCCTTCGTCGCGGGGGGGGTAAAGATGGGGGGCCAGCACCTCGTCGATCTTCTCCAGCACCTCGGAGATGCGCAAATCGGAGGTTTCCCCGATTGCCGCCGAGAAATCGCGCCAGAACCGGCCCAGAACGTCGAGGTAATCGCGTTCGCCGGCGGACACGTCGTCCAGCTGTTCCTCAAGATCGGCGGTGAATTCATAGCCGACGTAGCGGCGGAAATAGTTGCTCAGGAAAGCGGTGACCAGACGCCCCTTGTCCTCGGGGATCAGGCGGTTCTTGTCCTTGCGAACATAGCCGCGGTCCTGAATTGTCGTCACGATGCTGGCATAGGTCGACGGACGGCCGATGCCCAGTTCCTCCATCCGTTTCACCAGTGTCGCTTCCGTATAACGCGGCGGCGGCTGGGTGAAATGCTGTTCGGGTTGAACCTGCCGCTTTTCGGCGGGTTCACCCCGGGCGATCTGCGGCAGGCGCTTGTCATCGTCATCGACGACATCGTCGCGCCCTTCCTCGTAAACCCGCAAGAACCCGTCGAACAGGACCACCTGACCGGTTGCGCGCAACCCAACCTGCCCGTCGGCGCTGGCGATGTCGACGGTGGTGCGCTCCAGCCGGGCGGCTTCCATCTGGCTGGCGAGGGTGCGCTTCCAGATCAGATCGTAAAGCTTTTTCTGGTCTGCGTCGGTTACTTTCAGGCGCGCAGCGTCCAGCGTCATGTCGGTGGGGCGGATACATTCGTGCGCTTCCTGCGCATTTTTCGCCTTGTTCTTGTACATGCGCGGCGACTTGGGCACGTAATCCGCGCCGTAACGGTCCTTGATGGCGTCTCGTGCGGCCATGACTGCCTCGGGGGCCATGTCGATGCCGTCGGTCCGCATGTAGGTAATATAGCCCGCTTCATAAAGCCGCTGCGCCGCTTGCATCGTCTGGCGTGCGCCAAAACCGAACTTGCGGCTGGCGTCCTGCTGCAGGGTCGAGGTCATGAACGGCGCAGAGGGGTTGCGGTTGGCGGGTTTGGCCTCTACCCCGGTGACGGTCAAGTCCCGGCTGCGTACCGCCTGCACGGCCATCTCAGCTGCGGTTTCGGTCTCGATGTCATATTTTTCAAGCTTCTTGCCCGCAAGCGTGACAAGCCGTGCCTCATAGTCCTGCCCGCGGGGGGTGCGTAGCGCGGCCCTGACCGACCAGTACTCGCGCGCCCGGAAGGCTTCGATTTCCATTTCCCGTTCAACGATCAGACGCAGGCAGACCGACTGTACCCGCCCGGCCGATTTTGCTCCCGGCAGCTTGCGCCACAGCACCGGCGAAAGGTTGAACCCCACAAGGTAATCCAGGGCCCGGCGGGCGAGATAGGCATCGACCAGCGGCTTGTCGATCTGGCGCGGGGCCTCCATCGCCGTGGTCACGGCGGATTTCGTGATGGCGTTGAACACCACGCGCTTGACATCGGTGCTTTTCTTGATGGCGCGGCGCTTACGCAGGGCTTCCTCAAGGTGCCAGCTGATCGCCTCTCCTTCACGGTCGGGGTCGGTGGCGAGAATCAGCGTGTCGTCGTCTTTCAGCGCGTCGGCAATGGCCTTGACGTGTTTGCGGGAGTCGGTGGCGATCTCCCACGTCATATCGAAATTGTTGTCCGGGTCGACCGAACCATCCTTTGGCGGCAGGTCGCGCACATGGCCATAAGACGCGAGAACCGTGTAGTTCGGCCCCAGATACTTGTTGATTGTCTTGGCTTTGGCAGGCGACTCTACAACAACGACAGGCATGAAATTCCTTTCGACTCGGGCGTGGCCCTTGGCGGCGCAAGATGTGGGGGGTGCGTGCGGAATGTCAATGCCGCAGGGGGCTAGCTGATCCGGCGCAGCAATCCACCCGCCTGCCGCGACACGCGGCCATCCAGTTCCAGCGCCAGAAGGGCCGGGGCGACCTGTGCCGGTTTCAGCCCCAGGTCACGGATCAGTTGATCTTCCGCCAGTGGCGCGGAACCGAGCCGGTCGAGAATGCGCGCGAGCAGGTCATTCGGAGGCGTGTGGGGGGAGGGTGTAGGGCGTGTCGCGCCGGGCGCGCGGGGTGGGGGAGGCTGCCGTGATTCGAACTTGGTCGGCCGGAACGGGCCAAGGGCCTCCAGCACATCGGCGGCCCCTTGTATGAGCGTTGCTCCATCGCGGATCAGGTGGTTGCAGCCGGTGGTCCGGGCATCGAACGGGTGGCCGGGCACGGCCATCACCTCGCGCCCGTAATCGGCGGCCATGCGTGCGGTCAGCAGGCTGCCGGATTTTGCCGCCGCCTCTACCACCACAACCGCACGGGACAGCCCGGCGATGATACGGTTGCGTTGGGGGAAGTTGCGTGCGACCGGCGCAAGACCGGGCGGATGCTCGCTCAGACGCAGTCCTTCGCGGGCGAGCGTTTCGTGGAGGTCGGCGTTTTCGGCCGGATAGATCACATCCAGTCCGCCAGCTTGCACCCCGATGGTGCCGTAGTCGAGCGCGCCAAGGTGCACTGCCCGGTCCACCCCGCGCGCAAGACCTGAAACGGCAACGACCCCGGCCTCCCCGAGATCGTGTGCCAGACGCCGGGCCATGCGGATGCCCAGGCTGGAGGCGTTGCGCGCCCCCACAATGGCGACCAACGGGCGGGAGAGGAGTGCCTGCCGCCCCAGCGCCCACAGGAAGGGGGGCGCATCGGGCAGATCGGCCAGATCGGCAGGGTAGCCGGGCAGGCCATGGGCCAGAGGGGTCGCGCCCAGCTTGCGCCCCTGCGCGAGTTCCCGGCAGGCAAGGTCTTCGGGCCAGGGGGTATAGCGGGAAACGCCCGCCCCGCGGGCGATGTTTGGCAAGGCCTCCAGTGCGGCGCGGGCGGAGCCATGTTCCCCCATCAGGCGGTGGTACGTGATGGCCCCTACGCGATGCGAGCGGATGAGACGAAGCCGGGAAATCAGGGAGTCTTCCTGGGGTGGTGCGAGGGGGTGGGTGGAAGAATTCATCTCCGCGATCTGGTGGCTTCGCTCATCCTGATCCCGACAATCGTGCGATAAGGTTAATGAAGGGTGAACAGTTCAGAACTTCTTTTGTTTTTAAAGCTCTGCTTCAGGTTGCGGCCCCGCCTACGGTCAGCCCGCCGATCATCAACGAAGGCTGTCCCACGCCCACGGGGACCCACTGACCCGCCTTGCCGCATGTGCCCACGCCGGGGTCCAGTGCCATGTCGTTGCCGATGGCGCGAATTTTCTTAAGAACCGTCGGGCCATCCCCAATCAGTGTTGCCCCCTTCACCGGGGCGATCACCCTGCCGTTTTTGACGCGGTAGGCTTCAGTGCAGGAAAAGACGAACTTTCCGTTGGTAATATCCACCTGCCCGCCGCCGAACCCGACCGCGTGAATCCCGTCTTCGAGACCGGCCACCATGTCGGCGGGCGTATCGGGACCGGACAGCATGTAGGTATTCGTCATGCGCGGCATCGGGGGATGGGCAAAGCTTTCCCGCCGCCCGTTGCCGGTCGGGGGGGTGCCCATCAGCCGGGCGTTTTGCCGGTCCTGCATGAAGCTTGCCAGCATGCCGTCTTCGATCAGCACGGTGCGTTGGCTGGGGGTGCCTTCGTCGTCGAAGGAGATGGAGCCGCGCCGGTCGGGCAGGGTGCCGTCATCGAGTACCGTCACGCCCCGTGCCGCGATCTGCTGGCCCATCAGCCCGGCGAAGGCGCTGCTTCCCTTGCGGTTGAAATCCCCCTCCAGCCCGTGGCCGATAGCCTCGTGCAGGAGGATGCCCGGCCAGCCGGGGCCAAGCACCACATCCATCACCCCGGCGGGTGCGGACTCCGCGACGAGGTTCACCAGTGCGATGCGCAACGCCTCCCGCGCGCTGGCCGTCCAGGTTTCAGGGGAGAGAAGCCCGGTCAGGCCCGCGCGCCCGCCGCAGCCGTGGCTGCCCGACTCACGGCGGCCGTTTTCCTCGACGATGACGGCGACATTCATGCGGCTGAGCGGGCGGATATCGCAGCGGAGTGTGCCGTCCGGACGCAGGATGGCGACCTCCTGCAGGGCGGTTGCCAGCGATGCGCTGACCTGTATGACCCGCGAATCCAGCCCGCGTGTATACGCGTCGATCTCGCGCAGAGTGTCGAGCCTGGCGGAAAATCCGGCTTCGGCCATCGGATCGGTGGAAGGATAAAGGCGGCGTTCGGTTTGCGCGGGCCCGGCGGCAAGCGTGCCGCCGCCCGCCCCCACTGCGAGGCGTGCCGTTTCGGCCGCACGTGTCAGCGCGGCGTGGGAAATTTCGGTTGAATGGGCATAACCCGACGCAGCCCCCCTGACTGCGCGCAGGCCAAAGCCCTCGGCCGCATCGTAGCTGGCGGTTTTGACGCGCCCGTCATCGAAGGCCAGCATCTCGGAGCGGCGGCGCTCCAGGAACAGCTCTCCGTCATCGGCACCTTCGGTCGCGGTTCGCAGGGTTTTCAGGGCCTGTGTCTGTTCCAGATGCGTCTCGAAAGGGCAAAAGGGAGGCTGTTGCATGGTGGCTCCGTTCGATTGAAGCGACAGGATAGAGCCTTTGCCGGGGGAAAGACAGGGCCGTTTCGCCCGCGCCTTCGGCGAGGATATTTGGGCCAAAGCAAACGGGGTGGGAGTGCTGTGCCCGGCGTGGGGTGACACGGCCCGCAGCTTGGCGTATCAGGCGGAAAGCAGAAGAACATAAGGCGGGTTCATGCGCTATGTTTCCACCCGGGGGATGGCCCCGGTACTGAGTTTCGAGGAAGCGATGCTGACCGGGTTGGCCCGGGACGGGGGGCTTTACGTCCCCGAAACCGTGCCGGCGATGGCCCCGGAGGACATCGCCGCGCTGGCCGGGATGAGCTATGAAGATGCCGCGTTCCGCATCATGTGGCCCTTCATTGGAGAGGCGTTCGGCGCGGAGGAATTTCACGCTGTTATTTCAAGGGCCTATGCGGGATTCGACCATGCCGCCCGCGCTCCGCTGGTGCAACTTGGGGTCAACCATTTCCTGCTGGAACTGTTCCATGGGCCGACGCTGGCCTTCAAGGATTTTGCCATGCAGATGATCGGCCAGTTGTTCCAGGCGGCGCTGGAACGGTCGGGCAAGCGGGTGACGATCGTGGGGGCCACCAGCGGCGATACCGGCTCCGCCGCGATCGAGGCGTTTCGCGGCCTCGACAATGTGGACGTGTTCATTCTGTTCCCCGAGGGGCGGGTTTCCGAGGTGCAGCGCCGCCAGATGACCACCCCGGCGGAATCCAATGTCCATGCGCTGGCGGTAAAAGGCGACTTCGACGATTGCCAGGCCCGCGTTAAAGACATGTTCAACGATTTCGCTTTCCGCGATGCGGTTGGGCTTGCGGGGGTGAACTCGATCAACTGGGCGCGGGTGCTGGCGCAGGTGGTGTACTATTTTACATCTGCCGTCAGTCTTGGCGCACCGCATCGGGCGGTGCGGTTCACCGTGCCCACGGGGAATTTCGGGGATATCTTTGCGGGTTACGTTGCGCACCGCATGGGACTGCCGGTGGAAAAGCTGGTCATCGCCACCAACCAGAACGATATTTTGCACCGTGCGCTGATCTCCGGGGCCTATCGGACGGAGGGGGTTGTGCCCTCCATCAGCCCGTCGATGGATATCCAGGTGTCTTCGAATTTCGAGCGGGTGCTGTTTGAGGCATATGGCCGGGATGGCGCCGCAGTGGTGCAGCAGATGGACGCCCTGAAGGCAGAGGGCGGTTTCGTCATCAGCCAGGGGGCGCTTGAGAACCTGCGGGAGGTTTTTGCCTCGGGGCGCTGCTCAGAGGAGGGGACCCGCGCCACCATCGCTGCGCTGCATGACGAAACCGGGCAGGTATTGTGCCCCCATTCCGCCGTGGGTGTGAAGGTCGCGCGTGAGCAACCCGAAAGCGCCGCACCGATGATCACGCTGGCCACCGCCCACCCGGCCAAGTTCCCCGATGCGGTGGCCAAGGCAACCGGGCAACGTCCGTCGCTGCCCCCGCGCCTGGCAGACCTGTTCGACCGCCCGGAGCGCATGACCACGATTGAAAACGACCTGAGCGCCATCGAGGCGTTTATCGAAGAAAGGCGCGCCAAGTGAGCGTAGAACTCCACCAACTGGAAAACGGTTTCCGTGTCGTGACTGAGCACATGCCGGGGATACAATCAGCGGCGGTTGGCATCTGGGTAAATGCGGGCGGGCGGGATGAGATGCCCGCGCAGAACGGTATTGCCCATTTCCTGGAGCACATGGCCTTCAAAGGGACGGACAAACGCAGTACGCTTGCGATTGCGGAGGCGATCGAGGATGTGGGCGGATATATCAATGCCTATACCTCCCGCGAGATGACGGCCTATTACGCGCGCGTGTTGCAGGCGGATGTGCCACTGGCCCTCGATGTGCTGGCCGATATTCTTCTGAACCCGCGTTTCGATCCTGCCGAGATCGAGGTGGAGCGGGGCGTTATCCTGCAAGAGATTGGGCAGGCCCTGGATACCCCCGACGATATCGTTTTCGACTGGCTGCAGGAGGCGGCCTATCCCGATCAGCCCATCGGGCGTACGATCCTTGGCCCGGCCGAACGGGTCGGGGCCTTTACCCGTGACGACCTTTTCGCCTTTATGCGCCAACATTACGCGCCGGACAGGATGATCCTTGCCGCGGCCGGGGCGGTGGACCACGATGCCATCGTACGCATCGCGGAAACGCTTTTCGGGCACCTGCCGGGCGGGGCCGTGGCGACTCAGGTTCCGGCCCGTTTCCGCGGGGGAGAGCGGCGCGTTGCCAAAAGGCTGGAGCAGGCCCACATGGCGATGGGGTTCGAATGCCCCAGTTGCCGGGATTCGGAGATCTACACGGCACAGATCTATACCGTGGCGATGGGGGGCGGAATGTCTTCACGGCTGTTCCAGGAACTGCGGGAAAAGCGGGGGCTGTGTTACACGGTCTTTGCGCAGGCCGGGGCCTATACGGACACCGGGCTTATCACTCTTTACGCGGGCACCAGCGGTGAGCAACTTCCCCAACTGGCCGACCTCACCATGACGGAACTGGCCCGCGCCGCCGAGGATATGACAACCGCTGAAGTCGCCCGCGCCCGCGCCCAGATGAAGGCCGGGTTGCTGATGGGGCTGGAAAGCCCCTCGGCCCGGGCGGAGCGCCTGGCGCGGCTGATTTCTGTCTGGAACCGCGTGCCGGGGCTGGAGGAAACCGTCGCCCATATCGATTCGGTCACCACCGGCGATGTGCGGGCCTTCGCGGGGGCCTTGGCCCATAGCGGCCAGGCGGCGCTGGCACTTTACGGGCCGGTGGATGCGGCCCCCGCGCTGGCGGCGCTGCAAGACAGGCTGGCTGCCTGATGCTTGCACGGCGCAAGAAGGTCCGGCTGGAGACAGAGCGCATGACCCTGCGTCCGCCCGTGCATTCGGATTATGGCGCCTGGGCCGCCCTGCGCGAGGCCAGTGCCAGTTTTCTCATCCCGTGGGAACCCGCCTGGACAAATGACCACCTGACCCGAAAGGCGTTCACAAACCGGGTTTACTGGGCGCAGAGGTCGATCACGTCGGAGACAGGTGTGCCGCTGTTCATGTTTCGCCGCGCCGATGAGGCGCTTGTGGGCGCGATCACACTTGATCACATTCGCCGGGGGCCGGCGCAGGCGGGCACGCTGGGCTACTGGACCGGCGCGCCCTTTGCCCGGCAGGGATTCATGCGCGAGGCAATCGAGGCGCTGGTCCATTACGCTTTCGCGGGGCTGGATCTCTCCCGGATCGAAGCCGCCTGCCTGCCCGAAAACATCGCCTCCCGCGGGGTGCTGGAGAAATCGGGCTTCAAGTATGAAGGTGTGGCGCAAAGTTATCTGCAGATCAACGGGCGCTGGCGCAACCATGTCCTGTACGCCAATCTGCGCGGAGATCGGCGGGGGCGTGCGCAGGTGTGACTTGCACCCCGGCCCGTGCCCGTGCTTCATCGGGGAAAGGAGGCCCCGATGACCCCCGCCACGGAAATTGCCGAAACCCTGCGCGCCCGTCTGCCCGAGGCGGCCTTCCGCCCGCTGACCCCCACCTATCTGGAGGAGCCGAGGGGGCGTTTTACAGGGCAGGGCGGGGTGCTGGTTGCGCCGGGCTCCACCGCCGAGGTGGCCGATGTCGTGCGTAGCTGCGCTGCGGCGCGGGTGGCCGTGGTGCCCTATGGTGGTGGAACCGGGCTGGTGGGCGGACAGATCATGGCCGGAGGGGCGGCGCCGGTGATTCTGTCGCTGGAGCGCATGCGCGCGATCCGTGCCGTTTCTCCCGGTGAAAATGTCCTGATTGCCGAAGCGGGGGCAATTCTCTCGGATGTGCAGGACGCGGCGGAGGATGCCGGGCGTCTTTTCCCGTTATCTCTGGCGTCGGAAGGATCGGCGCGGATCGGGGGGGTGTTGTCCACCAATGCGGGTGGGGTGAACGTGCTGCGTTATGGCAATGCGCGGGATTTGTGCCTGGGGGTGGAAGCCGTTTTGCCCGATGGTTCGGTGTTGAACGGGCTCAGACGGCTGCGCAAGGACAATACCGGCTACGATCTGCGCCACCTTCTGATCGGGGCAGAGGGTACGCTGGGCGTCATCACCGCTGCCGCCCTGCGGCTGTTTCCCCGCCCGGCCCACATCGGGGCGGCCCTGATGGTGGTGCGCGACCCGCAGGCGGCCCTGGACCTTCTTTCCATCGCCGGGGCGCAGATCGGGGAGGGGGTTTCAGCCTTCGAACTGATCCACCGCATGGGGCTGGATTTCCTGTCGGAAACCCTGCCGGAAGTCCGTCAGCCCTTCGCGCAGAAGCCTGAATGGATGGTCCTGGTGGATCTCGGGCTTGGCAGCCAGGATCCGGCAGAGGCGCTGGAGGCGCTGTTTGTCGCGGGGCAGGAGGCGGGGCTGGTCAGCGATGGCCTGATCGCGCAGTCACAGGCCCAAAGGCAGGATTTCTGGGTGCTGCGGGAGGCCATCCCGGCGGCGAATCGGCGGATCGGGTCGATCTCGTCCCACGATATTTCCTTGCCGCTCTCGGAATTGCCGGGGTTCATTGCGCGTGGCGCCCCGGCCCTGGCGCGGCTGGGGACATTCCGTATCAACTGTTTCGGGCATCTGGGGGACGGAAACCTGCACTACAACGTCTTCCCGCCCAAGGGACAGGATCGCGCCACGTTCGAACCCCTGCGGGGGCAGATCAAACGCTGCGTGCATGACCTTGTGCACGAGATGGGAGGGTCGGTCAGTGCCGAACATGGCATCGGGCGGCTGAAGGTCGAGGATCTCGAACGCTATGCCGACCCTGCAAAACTGGCCACGATGCGCGCCGTGAAAGATGCGCTGGACCCGGTCGGCATCATGAATCCGGGAGTGATGCTTCGGGTGTGATTCTTACAGACCCTCGTAGGTGCACAGGGCATGAACGTCCATGCCCAGATCCTCCAGCTTTTTCCGGCCACCCAGATCGGGCAGGTCCACGATGAAGGCACAGCCCACTACTTCCGCACCCAACCGCTCCACCAGCTTGATGCCGGCCTCGGCCGTCCCGCCAGTGGCCAGAAGGTCATCGACGATCAGAACCTTTTCCCCCGCACTCAGCGCGTCGTCGTGGATTTCCACGACCGCTTCGCCATATTCGAGCTGGTATTCCTCTGCGATGGTGGCGGCGGGCAGCTTGCCTTTCTTGCGCACCGGCACGAAGCCTTTGGAAAGCTGGTGCGCGATTGCCCCGCCAAGAATGAACCCGCGAGCTTCCAGCCCCACGACCCGGTCGATCTGCTGACCGGCATAGGGGTGCAGCATCTGGTCGATCGCCATGCGAAAGCCGCGGGGGTCGGCGAACAGGGTCGTCACGTCCCGGAACAGAATGCCTTCGTGGGGGAAATCCACGATGGTGCGAATGTAATCCTTGACGGAGAAACTGTTGGGCATGACGGGCCTCTTCACTGTTGTCCGAGGCCCGTCATGGACGATGCTCGCGCCCCGCGCAAGGGCACGCTATGCCGCAAGCGTTATCCGCGTGAGGTTCGGAAGTACCTATAGAACTTGTCCGAAATCCACATCAGATGAGGTTTACGCCAGTCCATACGATCACGGATCAGCATTGCCTGTGCCGTGTTCAGGTTCATTTTTCCGTTCCTTTTCCCGATCCTTTGGCGCATAACTGCGCTGGAGACGTATGTACAGTGTATATACATTGCATATGCAAAAGTCAAGACCGGGGACGGGAACTGGCCTATGGGCAAGAAATCCGGCAAGAAAGACAGCCAGCTTATCCTGCGGCTGGACAAGGATGAACGCGACGCCTTTGTCGACCTGTGCAAAAGGATGGACAGCAGCGCCTCGCGCGAAATCCGGGGCTTCATCCGCAAATTCATGAAAGACCATGACAAGGGATAGGCCGGGGTGCCCCCCCCGGCCATTCGGATCAGCCGTTCAGTACCCGTCCGGCAACGGCATCCAGCTTTGCCAGAAGCGCCGGGTCGCGTTTTTCAGGGGCGGTCAGGATGGCGTAGTCCAGCGCCCGGTCGCAGCCTTTTTCGCAAGGCTCGTAGGGGCCGGTCAAGGCAGGCAGGCGGGCGATCATCGCACGGGCCTTGTCGGCGTTGCCGGTCAGCGTCTTGACGATGTCGCCCACATCAACGGCGTCATGGTCGGGGTGCCAGCAGTCGTAATCGGTGACCATGGCGATGGAGGCGTAACAAATCTCTGCCTCACGGGCGAGCTTGGCCTCAGGCATGTTGGTCATGCCGATCACGTCGCAGCCCCAGTTTTCCCGGTAGAGTTTAGATTCCGCCAGTGTGGAGAATTGCGGCCCCTCCATGGCGAGATAGGTTCCGCCCACATGAACGGTAATACCCTCGTCCCGGCAAGCCTGCAGGCAGGCCGCCGAAAGCCGCCCGCAAACCGGATGCGCGACGCTGGCATGGGCGACGCAGCCGGTTCCGAAAAAGCTTTTCTCCCGCGCGAAGGTGCGGTCGATGAACTGATCCACGACAACGAAATCGCCCGGTGCCATATCTTCGCGGAATGATCCGCAGGCCGAGACGGAGACGATTTCCGTTACCCCAAGCCGCTTCATCGCATCGATATTGGCACGATAGGGAACGGTTGTCGGCGACAGGTAATGCCCCCGCCCGTGCCGCGGCAGGAAGGCCATCTTCACGCCGTCCAGCGTACCGACCAGAATTTCGTCCGATGGTGTGCCCCACGGGCTTTCCACCGCCTGCCAGCGGGCGTCCTCCAGCCCGGCGATCTCGTATACGCCCGAGCCGCCGATCACCCCGATCATACGTTCCATGGCTATTGCCTCTTTTGTTTTTTCCGGTTCGGTTGTAGGGGCGCTGACGCGCCGAGGGAAGCCTCTGTGCTGCCGCAGGGGTGGGTTTGCCCCGGCTGGGGCGGCGTGTTAGGGGGCGAGGGCGGAGCAGGCGGGACGGGCCATGAACATTCACGAGGAAACCCCGGAGGACCGGTGGGAGGTCGAGGCGCTTTACGACCTCTGCTTTGCGCCGGGGCGCGAGGCGCTGTCCTCTTACCGTTTGCGCGACGGCGTGCCCCCGGTGGCGGATCTGTGCCTTCTGATGCGGGACGAGAACGGGATCGTCGCCGCCGCGATCCGTCACTGGCCCGTGCGCGTGGGAGGCGCGCGGGTGCTGTTGCTGGGGCCGGTCGCCGTGCACCCGACCCATCAGGGAGAAGGGCTGGGTGCGGCTCTGATCCGCGAATCTGTCGCCCGTGCGGCCGCGCGGGGCTGGCGGCGGGTGATGCTGGTGGGGGATGCACCCTATTACGGTCGTTTCGGGTTCACCCGCCTCGACGGGGTCGAGATGCCCCCCCCCACAAACCCCGACAGGGTGTTGGGGCTGCCGCTTTTGCCTGACGCATGGGATGGGGTTCGCGGCAAGGTTTCCCGCGACGCGGATTAGTCGCGATGGCGAAGCCAGTCCATGACCGCGGGGCGTACCGATTGCACCCCGCTGGCACGGGCCGCGTCGATCACCGCACGGGCCTCGGCCAGGTTGGCCTTGCGCAGCATGTGCTTGACCGGTCCGATCGAAGCGGGCCGCATTGACAGCGCCCTCAGCCCGATGGCGGCAAAACACAAGGCTTCTACCGGGCGGCCGGCATCCTCCCCGCAGAAGGATAACGGTGTGTCGGTGTCGCGGCAGCGTTCGACGATTTGTTCGAGCAAACTCAGGAAGCTGACATTCAGCGTGTCGTAGCGGCGGCGGACGCGTTCGTTTTCACGGTCGGCGGCAAAGAAAAACTGCTTGAGGTCATTGCCCCCGATGGAGATGAAATCCGCCAGTTCGTAAAATTGCCGGGGCGCGAAGGCGACCGAGGGCGTCTCCAGCATCGCGCCGATCTCCAGCTTGCTGGGCAGCGGGCGGCCCAGACGGTCCTCCCGCTCGATTTCCCGCAGCAGATGGTCGCGGGCAAGGCGAAATTCGTCCAGTTGCGCGATGAAGGGGAACATTACCGTCAGGCGCCGCCCGTTTGCCGCCCGGATCAGCGCCTGCAACTGCATCCGCATCACGCCGGGCTTGTCCAGCCCAACCCGGATCGCACGCCAGCCCATCGCCGGGTTGGGCTCATCCTGCGGTTTCATGTAGGGCAGAACCTTGTCCGATCCGATATCGAGCGTGCGAAAGACCACGCGCTTGTCGCCGGCGGCCTCCATCACCCGGCTGTAAAGGGCGGCCAATTCCCCGCGCCGCGGCACCTTGGAGCGCACGAGAAACTGAAGCTCGGTCCGGAACAGGCCGACCCCCTCCGCGCCCGAGCTCTGCAGCGATGGCAGATCGGCCATCAGCCCGGCATTCATATGCAGCGCGATGGTGGTGCCGCACAGGGTTTTCGCGGGCTCCTTGCGGATCGAGGCATAGCGGCGCTGGGCCTTTGCCTGCATCGCCATCTTGTCCTTGAAGGCGTTGATGACGGTTTCTTCGGGCCGCAGGTGGATGATGCCTTGTTCGCCGTCCAGCATGATGTGGTCGCCGTTCAGGGCCTCCGTCGTGATGCGCCCGGCATTGATGATCAGCGGTATCGACAATGCCCGCGCGACGACCGCCGCGTGGCTGCCGACCGAGCCTTCCTCCAGCACGATGCCACGCAGGCTGCGCCCGTAATCAAGCAACTCTCCGGGGCCGATGTTGCGGGCGATCAGTATCGGGTCGGCAGGGCGTTCCGCCCCGGTATCTTCGCCCTGGCCTGTCAGGATGCGCAGCAGCCGGTTGGACAGGTCATCCAGATCGTGCAGCCGTTCCCGCAGATAGGGGTCGGGTACCATTTGCATCCGCGTGCGTGCCGCGGATTGTTCTTTTTCCACAGCGGCTTCGGCGGAAAGCCCCGCGCCTATGCCTTCTTCCATCCGGCGCTTCCACCCGCGGGAGTTGGCGAACATCCGGTACGCTTCGAGAACCTGCAACTGTTCTTTGTCGCCCCCCGGCGCCGCATTCAGCATTTCGTCGACCGAGACACGCAACTGATCGATCGCCTCTCCCATCCGGCGCAGTTCCACCTGTGGGTCCTCGGCGATCGGGGTTGTCACGACCACCCGTGGTTCGTGCAGCCAGACATGGCCCTCGGTCACACCTTCCTGCGCGACGGTGCCCCGGAAGATTGCCGGACGCTGGTGCAAGGCCGAAAGCGCCTCGCCCTCGCCGACGAAGGCGCCCAGCTCCGTCATTTCGGCCAGAACCATGGCCACGACTTCCAGCGCATAGACCTCGTCGTCGGAATACTGGCGGCCTTCGCGCGCCTGGACCACCAGCACGCCCAGTCGCTCTCCCAGTCGCTGGATCGGCACGCCAAGGAAGGAGGAAAACACCTCCTCCCCCGTTTCCGGCATGTAGCGGAAGCCGCGTTCCTGCGGGGCGTTGCCGGTATTGAGCGGCTGGGACGTCTTGGCCACCCGCCCGACAAGCCCTTCGCCGACGCGAAGGCGCGTTTTGTGGACGGCTCCGGGGTTAAGGCCCTCTGTTGCGCAAAGCTCAAGGGTGTCGGGGTCCCTGAACAGGTAGACAGAGCAAACATCCGTGCCCATCTGTCCCGCGATCAGGGTTGTTATGCGGTCCAGCCGTTCCTGTCCCTGGCCGGGTTCGGCAAGGGCCGTGCGCAGGTGGCGCAACAGGTTACGACTGACGCTTTCCGTTCTTTCGGGCATCTGCCCCCGTCAGGCTGCGTTTTCCAATCCGAACGCATCATGGAGGGCTTGCACCGCAAGTTCCATATATTTCCGGTCGATCAAAACGGAAATCTTGATCTCGGACGTCGTGATGACCTTGATGTTGATCCCTTCGGCGGACAACGCCTTGAACATCTTGCTGGCCACGCCGGCGTGACTGCGCATGCCGATCCCGACGACCGAAACCTTGGCCACATCCGTATCGGCGACGAGATCGCGGAAGTTGATTCCACCCGCGGTCATCGCGTCGCGCAGGGCCTTTTCGGCACGTTTCACGTGATCGACCGGGCAGGAGAAGGTCATGTCGGTGCGGCCTTCCTCGCTGATGTTCTGTACGATCATGTCGACATTCACACCGGCCTGGGCGAGGGGGCCGAAAATGGCCGCCGCGATGCCGGGCCGGTCGGCCACGGAGATGAGTGTCATCTTGGCCTCGTCGCGCTGGTAGGCGACGCCTGAAACCACGTTGTTTTCCATGATGTCCTCCTCGTCGCAGACGAGCGTACCAGAATTTTCGTCAATATCCTCGAAGCTTGAAAGCACGCGCAGGCGCACCTTGTAGCGCATCGCCAGTTCGACCGACCGTGTCTGAAGGACCTTCGCGCCAAGGCTCGCCAGTTCCAGCATTTCCTCGAACGCGATGCGGTCGAGTTTGCGCGCCTTGCTTTCGATCCGGGGGTCGGTGGTGTAAACGCCGTTCACATCGGTGTAAATGTCGCAACGTTCGGCATCGAAAGCCGCCGCGAAAGCAACCGCGGTGGTATCCGACCCGCCGCGCCCCAATGTCGTGATGCGGCCCTCGGGGCTGATCCCCTGGAACCCCGCGACAACGGCAACCCGCATACCTTCGGCGAATTTGGCGTCGATATTGGTGCGGGGGATTTCCTCGATCCGCGCGGCGGAGTGGGACGAGTTCGTCCTCAGCGGCACTTGCCAGCCTTGCCAGCTGCGCGCCGGGATGTCCATTTCCTGCAAGGTCAGCGCCATCAGCCCGGCGGTGATGTTTTCGCCCGAACTGACCACCGCGTCATACTCACGGGCGTCGAACAACGGCGAGGTCTGCTCAACCCAGCCCACCAGCTCGTTGGTCTTGCCTGACATCGCAGACACGATCACGATGACGTCATAGCCGTTTTCCACCTCACGCCGGACTTTTTCGGCGGCATTGCGGATACGCCCCAGGTCGGCCACCGAAGTGCCCCCGAATTTCATCACAAGAACCGGCATATTTGCCCTTTTCGCCCAGTTTTGCGTCCCGCACCGTCTAGGCGAAGCGGGGGCGAAGGGCAAGATCAATAGGGGTGGGTTTGTCCGTCCCAGGTTTCGAAACAACCGGTATTGTGCATCGACAGTGCCGAAAACCGCGCCCGCAGACCGGCGGTCGCCTCTTCAACACCGATTTTTGCGTTGTGCCCACCCATTTCGGTACGTACCCATCCGGGATGATAGACGCCCACCGCGATCCCGAGATGGCGCAGGTCGTTGGCCAGGTTCAGCCCAAGGTTCAGGACCGCCGCTTTCGAGGCGCGGTAGATGTAGCAGCCGCTGAATTCCTCCCGCCCCGCCGCGCGGGTGTCCGACCCCATCTGGGAGGACAGGATGGCGATTTTCGGCACATCGGAAAGCTGAAGGTTCGTCAGCAGGTTCTGGACCGTCAGGAAGACGCCGGTCACATTGGTGGCGAAGGTGTCCGCCCACATTTGCGGCGGATAGCCGTCTGCGAGGCGTTCCTCCCGATCCGGGAAGATCCCCGCGTTGCAGACCACGAGATCGATCCGCCGTCCGCTCAGCGCCCGGACGAGCGCGGCGAAGGACGAAAGGTTGGTCACGTCCAGTGGCAGAATCTCGGCGCCGTCGACCTCGTGCCCGGTGCCGGAGCGGGTGGTGCCGATCACCGGTTCGCCCGCCGCGGCGTAATCCTTCAGCAATTGCAGGCCGATGCCGCGAGAGGTTCCGGTGATCAGGGTTGTCATGGCGACCTCTCAGTTGGTCTTTCGGCGGGGTGCGAAGGGCAATGGCGCAACGGGGATACCCTCCTCGATCAGGGCGCGGGCCTCCTCGGGGCGGGCTTCGCCGTGGATGCTGCGATGGGGCGCATCGCCGGCGTGAATCTCGCGGGCTTCCTGTGCAAAGCGCAGCCCGACATACTCGGAATTTTTCTCCACCTCCCGGCGCAGCGCGGCAAGTTTGCGCTCTGTGTCCGTGGTCGGGGTGGAAAGAGGCGTCTTGCGGGGCTTCACCACGCCCGGCGCCATCAGGTCCTTGCGCACATCGGCGCATCCACAGGTCACGCAGGAGACCATGCCCCGGGTCAGGAGCGTGTCAAAAGCCTCGGCGGACTGGAACCAGCTGTCGAAGCTGTGGCCGTTGGCGCAGGTCAGGCTGTAACGGATCATGGGCGACTCTTGCTGCAATGGTCAGAAGATAGGCATTTCCCCGTCAAACGCAAAGAGATCCGGAGCTGTGACTTTCCGCGCATCGACTTTCCGGGACGGCATGCCCAGACTGTGTCGGGGAGGTGTCGCGATGAAACGCAAAAACAGGCGGGGCGGGGCGTGTGCCGCTGGAAATGTGCGGAGTGTTTCATGAACTGGGTGGTTCTGCCCCACGAAGGGCTTGGCCCGTTGCGGTTCGGCATGGCGCCGTCCGAGGTTGCCGTACAGACGGGAATGGGCCGCCCCCGGCACGTCTATTATGGGCGTGCGGGCAGCACGATGGAATATCGCGGTCTTGGAGTCCCGTTGTGTGAGTTCGAGGGCGGCGCGCTGACGCGTATCCGCACCGGCCGGCAGCTTGGTGCGGTTGTCTTCAACGGTATCGACCTGTACGCGGCCGCGCCGGGTGAGGTCCTCCGGTTTCTCGAAGCGGTCGCGGGGCAGGCCGAGATGTTTCGCGAGATCCTGTTGTTTCGTGGCCTCGGTCTCGGCCTGTCGGGGTTTTACGACCCTTGCGACGGCCGTTTCTGCAATCCCGCGGTCGATACCCACGATGAGCGGGCGATCACGCTCTATCCATCCCAACAGCCTGTCGTGGACCATTCGGAGCCGATCAGTTTTGTCTAGGGCATTGCGCGGCCGGCCCGGCCCGGCAGGCCGAACAATGGGGAAAGCCGGTCCACGACCTTGTCGGGTGGGGTGCTGCCAAACGGGGCAAGGGCGCGGGCGGCAGCGGCGGTCATCGCGGTCAGGTCGTTTTCGGCCAGGTCGTGGAGGATACGGCTGAGGTCTGCCGCATCGCCTATTCTTCGGCTGCCGCCTTCGTGTTCCAGGGCGGCGTAGACCTCGGCGAAATTCGAAAGGTAAGGTCCATGCAACAGGGCTGCGCCATGGGCGGCGGGTTCGAACGGGGTGTGCCCCCCCTTGTCCACGAGAGACCCCCCGACGAAACACATCCCCGCCAGGGCATACCACAGATGCATCTCGCCCAGAGTGTCCGCCAGGTAGACCTGCGCCCCCGGCGCGTCGCCCCGCGAGCGGCGGGCGCAAGTCAGCCCGGCGTGCTGAATCAGGCGCTGAACCCGATCCCCGCGCCGGGGATGTCGCGGCGCAAGAATCAACCGTAGCGCCGGTCTCTCCGAGACTGCGCGTGCAAAACCATCAAGCAGGATCTCGTCCTCCCCCTCGTGGGTGGATGCGGCCAGCAGCGTTGTGCGGCGCGGGAAGTCCGGACGCAGATGGGCGATATCTTCCGGGGCGGTCGGGGACGCTACGGTGGATTTAAGGGTGATGACCGGGCCGAGCCGCGTCTCCGGCACGCCGAGCGCGGCGAACCGTGTGCGCGAGGCGCCGTCTTGCGGCAGGACGAGATCGAGCGTTTCCACAACCTTGCGTGTCAGCGCAGGCAGGCGTTGCCATCCCCGCAGGCTGCGCGCGGAAAGACGTCCGCCCAGGACCACCACCGGCCCGCGCCGTGCCATTTCCTTCAGGCGATTGGGCCAGAGTTCATTCTCGATGATGATGAGCCCCCTGGGGGCCCAGTTGGTCAGGAATCGCCGCAGTGCCAGCCGGTAATCGAGCGGAGCCAGCCGCACCGTCACCCGTTCGAGCCCCCAGGCCTGTGCCAGTGTCCGCCCCGACAGGCTGTTGCAGGTTACAAGAAGGTGCAGCGCCGGGTCGCGCTGCAAGAGCGTCTCGATCACCGGGCGCGCAGCGGCCAGCTCGCCGTTCGAGGCCGCGTGAATCCACACGACCCCCGCCGTGCCGGGGGGGCTGCCAAGACGTTCCCGCGTGCCGGGCTGCATCAGCAGGCGCACAGCCACGAACGGCGCCGCGAGGGCCAGGAGAATACGGTAGACGATCACGCCGGAACCTTTCACAAACGGATGCCTTGGCCTAGCCCGGGCCTGCCCGTCTGGCAATCCCCGCGCCGCGCGTGGATTATGCAAAAAGGTATATTTGATATATGCATCAAAATACCGAAATTGGATAAATTCCATCTATGGTCAGGTGCGTCACACCCGAAATGACCGGCTTATGAAATGTTTTTCATCGCGGTTGCCTTCCCCGATGAGGCCGATCCGGTCAGTTTAGACAGCATGGTCCGCGCCTCGACATGGCCCGCGCCTCGACGCCTGTCTCAACGGCATGGCATGGCTTTATCCGCCTCTCAAAAAGACGGGTGCACCTCTTTTGGCAAGAGGTGTGTCTCTTGCCAGAACGGGGTGGACCTGTGAGATACTCCCCCTTCGGTCTTGTGGGAAAACCCGGCGGCGACATTCGCCCGAGAACGACAAGAGCCGTTTTGCAGTCACGGAAACGGCAATTACGAATACGTGTTCCGGCGCTGTGCAACATTGTCCAGACCGTGCTCTGCTTTGGTGTGGGACCTGAGGGCCGCCTTGCAGGTCATGGTACCGCGCAGCCGGGTGAAGGCGTCTCCGGTGACAAGCCGACAAGATCGTGGCGCCCTTGAAAGTCTGACCGGCAGGGTGTCGGAGATACCGTTGCCGGCCCCCTGCCGAAACGGCACGCATGTTGCGCCCGGTGACGGAGATTTTCCCACTCCAGCCGGGAAACCGATTGGGGACGGGGTCGGCTTACCGCCCCCTTTTTTGCATGCGGCAACGGATTGGTTGCAACCAGGGCCCGTCCGGGACAGGCTGGCCCCGGCGGCCCCGCGCAGGGCCATAAAGGGAGAAGACAAATGCTGAATTTCGTGGCGCGCCCGCTGGTGCGGCTGGTGGATCGGTACCTGCCCGATCCGTTCATCTTCGTGATCGTTCTGACGATTGTCGCGGTGGCAGCGGCGATCGGCGTACAGGGGCAAGGCCCGCTGAGTGTCGTGCGCATGTGGGGCGACGGGTTCTGGAATCTGTTATCCTTTTCGATGCAGATGCTTCTGGTGCTGGTGACCGGCTTCATGCTGGCCAGTACGCCGGTGGTCAGGCGCGGGCTGGAGGCGCTGGCCGGCAAGGTTTCGGGGCCGGGGGGGGCGATCGTTCTGGTCACCCTCGTGTCGCTGCTGGCAAGCTGGATCAACTGGGGCTTCGGCCTGGTCGTGGGGGCGTTCTTCGCCAAGGAAATGGCCCGTCAGGTACGGGTGGATTATCGCCTGCTGGTCGCCAGCGCCTATTCCGGCTTCCTGGTCTGGCATGGGGGGCTGGCCGGTTCCGTGCCGCTGTCGATTGCAACTGCCGGCCACCCGTTCGAGGATATGACCGGTGTGATCGGCACCGGGCAGACGATTTTCGCGCCCTTCAACCTTGCCATCCTGGCGGCGTTGTTCGTGGCCGTACCGCTTCTGAACCGGCTGATGTTGCCTGCGGAACGGCACAGCATCTATGTCGACCCGGCCTTGATCGAGCCCGAATCCGATTCCGTGCACGCGCAGCCCCGGACGCCCGCACAGCGGATGGAAAACAGCCCTGCGCTGTCATGGATGATCGGCCTTGCAGGGCTGCTTTATATCGTCGATTACTTCCTGCGCTCGGGCGGGTTGTCGCTGAATTCGATCAACATGACGTTTCTGGTGCTGGCCATCCTGCTGCATGGAACCCCGCGCAACCTGCTCGACAGCCTTGAGGAAGCCGTGAAGGGCGGGGCGGGGATCGTGATCCAGTTCCCGTTCTACGCCGGGATCATGGCGGTGATGGTGCAGTCGGGGCTTGCGGCGACGATCTCGGACTGGCTGATTTCGTTCTCCACCGACCGGACGCTGCCGTTCTGGACTTTCCTGTCGGCCGGGCTTGTGAACCTTTTCGTGCCTTCGGGCGGGGGGCAGTGGGCGGTGCAGGCCCCGGTCGTGATTCCGGCCGCGCAGGAACTGGGGGCGGATATGGCCCGCGCTGCGATGGCCGTGGCCTGGGGCGATGCCTGGACGAACATGATCCAGCCGTTCTGGGCGTTGCCGATCCTTGGGATCGCAGGGCTGCGCGCGAAGGACATCATGGGCTATTGCCTGATGCAACTGATTGTGGCCGGGGCGATTATCGCCGCGCTTCTGACCTATTTGTGAGCTTGTGGCGGGGATTGGTCCCCGCCCGTCTCCTCCCTGGCCGGGGTGGCGTTGCGGGCGGCCCGGCGACGGATGAAGAACCGTTCAAGCCGGCTTTGGAGGTGGGCGTAGACCACGCTGACCCCGATGAGGAACAAGGCCGTGCCGATCATCTCCAGCGTGCTGGCCAGTGGCCGGATCAGGAAGTAATCGTTTCCCCACAGGCCGAAAAGGTAGATCGCGGCCCCCAGGAGTGCGGCCAGCCCGAACCCGCGCGCCATGCGATCCGGGTCGCGCCAGCCACGACCAAGGATGGCGCGCGTCAGGAAGCTCCCACGCGTAAGGCCCGCGGTTTCCGGGGCCGATCCGGTCGCCACGTAACGCGGGCCACGCGTTTGCGTGCGGAACTGGGTCAGCGGGCGGGGGGCGGACTCAGTGCGGGCCCGCGCGGTGCTGGCGCGGGCACGGGCGCGGTTTTGGGCCGCGTCCTCACGCAGCCGGTCGAAATCGGCGCTGGCACCGGCTGTTTTTTCGCGCACGGTTGTCCATAACCGCACCAGCCAGGGCAGTGCCAGAAAACCCGCCAGCACCGCGCCCAGGAAGAGGGCCGCCCTTGGCCCCGCCACCAGAAAAACGACGCCCAGCCCATAGATCGCCCCCAGAAACAGCGAGACCCCGATATACGTCTGGACGCGCAGCGCGGTGGAGTAGATCTGGTCGATGAAACGCATGGGGGTCTCCTGTCTGGTCGAAAGCGACTTGCAGGTTCATAACGCCTCCCTCGCTTCGGGCAAGGGTGGCGGTAGGAAATCCTGACGAGATTCCATCATGAGATTGGTCTGGCAGCGGAGGGGTGCAAGGAAAGGATTGCCCCAGGCCCAGTATGCCGCAGTCGGCATCCGGCCTGTGCGTCGCGCGGGAAAGTGCAGTTGCCCAGCGGGGGCTTCTGTGGCATCACAAGGACAACTTGACAAGGTCAGTGAGTTGACGAGATGACAGATTTCACCGCCCGCCGCATTGCGATGGTTGACACCCAGGTTCGCCCTTCTGACGTGACCCGTCTGCCGATCATCGACGCGATGCTGTCCGTTCCGCGGGAAGTCTACGTCCCCGATGCCCGGCGCGAGGCGGCCTATGTCGGCGAGAATCTCGATCTGGGTGGCGGGCGTGTCCTGCTGGAGCCGCGTACCTTCGCCAAGATGCTGGAGGAACTTGCGATCCAGCCCGATGAATTGGTGCTCGATCTGGGATGCGCGCAGGGCTATTCGTCCGCGGTTCTGGCGCGGCTGGCCCAAACGGTTGTTGGCGTTGAGGAAGATTCGGACCTGGCCCGTGAGGCCGAGACCAACCTGGCGGAGCAGGGGGCCTACAACGCCGCTGTCGTCTGCGGACCCCTGACCGAAGGCGCCCCCCGCCATGGGCCGTACGATGCGATGATCGTCCAGGGCGCAATTAGTCGTTTTCCGCAGGTCCTGGCCGATCAGCTTCGCCCCGGGGGGCGGGTCGTGGCGTTGACCGCCGAAAAGAATGTGGGGATGTGCCGCGTTGGCCTGAAAGGCCGCGACGGAATCAGCTGGCGCTTTGCGTTCAATGCCAGCGCCCCGTTTTTGCCTGGATTCGAGGAGGCGCCCGAATTCCAGTTCTGAGCTAGTCCCGCCGGGGGCGTCATTTCCAAAACGAAGGCAAAAAGATGAAGTTTCTTTTCTCTGCTCTGACTGCCGGCCTGGTTTCCGCCAGTGTGCTCGCGAGTGTTGCGACCGCCCGGGCCGAGACCCTGACCGATACGCTCATCGCGGCGTACCAGAACTCGAATCTCCTTGAACAGAACCGTGCGTTGCTGCGTGCCGCGGATGAGGATGTCGCGCAGGCGGTTGCCGCGCTGCGCCCGGTTCTGGCCTTCGTGGCGCAGTCGAAATACACGGATCGCTATCTCAGCAGCGTTGGCGGCATCAGCAGCTATGACACCGAGAACTCGGTCGCGCTGAGCGCCGAGATTACCCTTTATGATAACGGCGCAAACCGTCTTGCGGTGGATTCGGCCAAGGAATCTGTCCTTGCGACCCGTGCCGATCTGGTGAACGTGGAACAGCAGGTGCTGTTGAGTGCTGTGCAGGCCTATATGGACGTGCGCAGCGCCATCCGGAACGTAGATCTTAAGCAAAGCAATGTGCGCCTGATCTCACAGGAACTGGACGCCACTCTGGATCGGTTCGATGTGGGTGAGGTGACCCGCACCGATGTTTCCATCGCGGAGGCGGCGCTGGCGGCGGCCCGCAGCGGCCTGGTGGCTGCGGAGGGGGAACTGGTCGCCGCGCGGGAGGCCTTCAAGCTCGCGGTTGGGCGCTATCCCGGCCCCCTGAAAGGGACCCCGCCGAAACCCTCTTTGCCCGCGAGTCTGGACGGTGCGCGCACGGTGGCCGTGAAGGGGCACCCGTCGGTCGTCAGCGCCCAGCACAACGTGCGGGTTTCCGAACTTAACGCATCCCGCGCCCGTGCCGCGCTTGGCCCGACGGTCAGGGCCGGGGCCTCGCTTGGGGCAAATGAATACGGGGACGACAGCTCCGAATTCAGTCTGACGCTCAATCAGCCGATCTATACGGGTGGCAAGCTGCGGGCCGTCGCGCGGCAGGCCACGCATGCTGTGGAGGCCACGCGCGCCGGGCTGTTGCAATCGGTGCGCCTCGTCGACCGGGATGTCGGCAATGCCTGGGCGCAGCTTTCGGTCGCGCGATCCCAACTGGCCGCCAGCGATGGGCAGATCCGCGCGGCACAGCTGGCCTTCGAGGGCACGCAGGATGAGGCCCGGCTCGGGTCTCGTACCACGCTGGATGTTCTGGATGCCGAACAGGACCTGCTGGACGCCCGGACCACCCGAGTTACCGCCGAGGCGAATGAATACAAGGCACTCTATGCCGTTCTGGCCTCTATGGGCCTGTTGACGGCGGAGCATCTGGACCTGGGGGTGCCGATCTATGATCCGGTGCTGCATTACAACGCCGTAAAAAATGCTCCGATCAGTATCCAGGGGGAAAAGCTGCAACGCATCATCGAAGGGACCGGGCGCAAATAGCCACTGGCGTGCGGCCGGTGCCTGTGTCACGCTGTGCGAAACGCAACGAAGGGTCTGCCATGACGGAGACCGGCAAACCGGAAAAGCCTGCGGATGTGCTCGACTCGATCCGAAGGATCGTGTCCGAAACTGCGGATGAATGCCTTCTTCTCGATCCGAAATGGCGGATCGATGCACCGGAAGATGAAGGCTCGCCAGCCCCGGTGTTCTGTCGTGCGGCGGAGCCGGATGAGCCCTTTTCCCTCCTCGCGCCCGACACCGCATCGGAGATGGATGAGGATGCGCTGCGCGATATTGTCCGCAAGCTGGTGCGCGAGGAGCTTAACGGGGCACTGGGCGCGCGCATGTCGCGAAACGTGCAACGCCTTGTCCGCAACGAGTTGCGAAAGGCGCTGGTCAATCAGCAGAAGTACTGAATAAAGAAACACCCGCCTTGCGGGTGTTTTCTCGATCAGGCTTCAGATTGAGCCGCCGTATATCAGGCGGCTTCGGCGTGCTCCTGATTTTGCCGGCGTTCACTTTCCTCGCGCGACAGGGCGACGGAGGTCCGCACCCCTTTGGCGACGAATTCCATCAGCCCGCTGACGACGCGCTCGTTCGGGTCGATTCCGGCGCAACTCAGCACCTCGCGACCATCGCGAGAGCGTGCCCAACGTGCGATCTGTTCGGGACCATTCCCGTATTTCTTGTCATCGGCGATCGCGTCATCCAGAGCAGCGAGTACAACGGCGGCGAACAGCTTGCGCGCCCGGTTGCCTTGCTCATGATTGAAAGCGGTGCCATCAACGAAATCGGCCATCTCGTCGTCCTTTATTCTTGCTCTTGCATTTTCTGGCGTAGGGCGAATATGACGCTTTTGTTTCGATTCGGTATTTCCGTTTTGGAATGCCTGCCATGCGCTGGGTGCATGCGCGGGGCCGAAACTCTACCGCATATGGTCGGCTTGCCAGGGTGCAGTTGACAAGATATAGGTGCGCCCGAGATCCTATCAACCTTTGAGTAAGGGTTTGTTTCATGGCCAAGATTAACGGCAACGAGATCCGGCCCGGAAATGTGCTGGAGCATAACGGCGGGCTTTGGGCCGCGGTAAAGGTCGAACATGTCAAGCCTGGCAAAGGGGGGGCTTTTGCCCAGGTCGAGATGCGTAACCTGCGCAACGGGTCCAAGCTGAACGAACGGTTCCGCAGCGCCGACAAGGTGGAACGTGTCCGGCTGGAGCAAAAGGACCAGCAGTTTCTTTATGAAACCGATGGGATGCTGGTGTTCATGGATACCGAAACCTTCGAACAGATCGAACTGCCCGCGGAAATCCTGGGGGAACGTCGCCCCTTTCTTCAGGATGGCATGACCGTGGTCGTCGAATATTATGACTCCGAGGCCCTGAACGCGACCCTTCCGCAGAAAGTCGTATGCAGGATTGTCGAAACCGAACCCGTCGTCAAAGGACAGACGGCGGCCAACAGCTTCAAGCCTGCGGTGCTGGACAACGGTGTGCGGGTGATGGTGCCGCCCTTTGTCGGCCCCGACGAAGACATCGTGGTCAATACCGAGACGATGGAATACGCCGAACGCGCATAGCGCATAGCCACAGTCGTATCAGGCGCCCGCCGCGTCAAGCAGGCGGGCGGTGAGGCCGCGATAGCTTTCTCCGAACAGACGTAAATGTACCAGCGCGGGCCAGATCTGGTAGATCGGGCGGCGCTCGGGCCAGCCTTCGGGCAAGGCGCCGTAACCATCGGCAAATCCGGCCCCAGGCTGGCCGAAAAGGTGCAGCATGGCAAGGTCCGCCTCCGGGTCGCCATGGTAGCAGGCCGGGTCGATCAGGGCAGCCCCATTGCGGGTAAACAGGACGTTTCCCGCCCACAGGTCCCCATGCAGCAGGGCCGGCGGCGGGGTCCGGGGCAAAAGCCCGCAAATCCGTGCGCACAGGCGTTCAACCCGGCGGGAGATGGCCATGGGCAGAGCTTCGGGCCAGGCCAGCAGGCGGCGCGTGGCCCAGAACTCCGGCCAGTCCGCGCAGGGGGTGTTGGGCAGCCGGGCCGGGCCGAAGGCGTAATCCTCTTCCCAGCCATAAGTCGTGCCGATGCGGGCATGCAGCGTTCGCAGAGCTGCCCCAAGGCTGTTCCAGCGCGGCGTGGGGGTTTCGGCCAGGTGCTCCATCAGCAGCAGATTGCCCCGCAGGCTCAGGACACGCGGGCAGGGGGCGCCCGCGCGGGCCATGGCACGCAGCATTCTGGCCTCACGCGCAACGAGGGGGCCGGTCTTGGCAACGGCAAGGCTGCCATCGGCCAGTTCCACCCGGAACACCTGTGAGAGGTCGCCACCCCGCATCGCGGTGATACGGGCGACGGGGCCGAGGCCCGCCTCGATCTCCGGGCGGTCAGGCATCTCCCGGCCAGGTCAGGGTGGCATCCCCGGCCTGAAGGGGGCTTTTGGCCCGGTCGAACCACAAGAAGGCAATGGCCTTGTCCCCCGAGCGAGTGAACAGCGTGCCCGCCATCCGGCCCTCTGCCAGGATCTCGGTGCCGGGGGGGGCCTCGCCCGCGATCCTGACGGTGGTCAGGCCCTTGCGCCGCTCCGTTTTGTGCTTCATGCGTGCGGTGACTTCCTGCCCGACATAGCACCCTTTGCGGAAATCCACTCCGTTCAACCGTTCGAATCCGGCTTCGAGGATGAAGGTCTTCATCGCGATCAGCTCCACCCCGGATTCGGGAATGCAGTGGGTTACGCGGATCGCGTCCCAATCTGTGTCCGGTGTCGTGCCGGGGGTGGCGGTATATGCGCGCCAACCCAGTTCCGGGTGGCGCGGGTCGGCAAAGGCGCCTTCTGGCGCGGGGCCGGTGCCGCGCTGCACGTGCAGGCCACTGTTGCGCACCTGGACATCGGCGCGAAGTTTATAGAGCGAGAGGCGTTTCTCCACCCCCGGCGCAAGGCTTTCATGTGCGTCGATCAGGGTTTTGTCGCCCAGATCGGTGACGAAAAAATCGGCCAGATACTTGCCCTGCGGGTTCAGCATCGCGGTATAGACCAGTCGTCCGGCGCAGTCCGAGACGTCGTTGCTGACCTGCCCTTGCAGAAACCGGGTGCGGTCCGTGCCGGTCATTTCCAGGACGATGCGCTCAGGTGCGGCTTCGCCTTTCATGGGGTTTCCTCCTTCAGGTGGCGAATTGCAGCCGGTAAAGCCCGGCATACAGGCCCCCCTTTTCCAACAATGCGTCATGGGTGCCGTGTTCGACGACACGGCCCCTATCCATCGCCACGATCTGGTGTGCATCGCGCACGGTGGCAAGGCGGTGGGCGATGACCAGTGTCGTGCGCCCGTGGCTGAGCCTGTCCAGAGCTTCCTGTACCACCCTTTCCGACTGGGAATCGAGAGCCGATGTCGCCTCATCCAACAGGAGGATCGGCGCGTCGCGCAACAGTGCGCGGGCGATGGCGATCCGCTGGCGCTGACCACCCGACAGGTTCGATCCGCGCGGGCCGGCCGGGCTGTCGAGCCCGGCGGGCAGGCTGTGCAGGAAGTCAGCGACATGGGCGGCGTGCAGGATTTCCCGAAGGCGGTCTTCTGAGACGTCTGTGCGGCCCAGCAGGATATTGTCGCGCAGGGTTTCGTCGAAAAGCGGGGCCTCCTGCGAAACGACGGAGAACATCCCCCGCAAATCGGGCAGGGGGATCTGGTCCACCGGAACGCCCCCCACGGCAACGGTACCCGATTGCGGTTCGATCAGCCGGGTGAGCAGGTTGAACACGGTGCTCTTGCCCGCTCCGGAGGGTCCGACCAGTGCCGTGGTTTCCCCCGCCCGCACGTTCATGGACAAGCCGTTCAGGGCAGGGCTGTCCTCAAACGCGAGGTGCACGTCTTCAAGGGAAATGTCGCATTTCGCGGGCGGCAGGTCCGGCAGGCGCGGGCGCGCGGGTGCGACGATGGTAGGTTTGTCCGCGAACACGGCATGGATACGTTCCAGGCTGGCCAGTGCCGCTTGCCACGCCCCCGAGACATTCCCGATGCGCCGCAGCGGGTCGAACACCAGTGCCATCGCGGTGAAGAAGCTCATGAACTCCCCGACGGTCTTTTCCCCCGCGATGATCTGGAGGCCGCCAAAGCTCAACACCCCGAGAAATCCCAGCCCGGCCACGATATCCGTCAGGGCGGGGATGCCGGCCTGGCTGGCCTCCGATTTCATCTGGGCGGCAACGAAGCCGTCCATCTGGCCGGCGAAGCGGCCGGCCTCGCGCTTTTCCAGGCGATTCAGCTTGATGGTGGTGATACCGTGGAACATCTCGTCCAGGCGGGTGGAAAGCACCGCCGCCCGGGCCCGCGCGTTACGGGTGGTCCTGCGGACCAGCTTTTGCAGCCTGATGATCGGGATCACAAGCAGCGGAACCCCACCGACGGCGATCAGTGTCCATACCCAGTCGATGGAGAGCGCCACCGCGCCCAGCGCGATCAGGGCGATCACGTCACGCCCCGCGGCCGCCAGTACTGTGGACCAGATGCGCGTGGCAACCAGCGTGTCGCCGCGCACGCGCTCAATCAGGTTTCCGGGGGGGGTTTTCTGGAACCACAGGCTGTCGAGCGCCAGCATGTGCGTGACCATATCCTGTTGCAGGCGGGCGGCCACACGCTGACCCACCCCTGCCATCAGAACCCGCTGGCCGAACCCTGCCAGCGCGCGGGCGATGAACACGCCAAAGACCAGCCCCGCGACCCAGGGCAGCGCGGTGCGGTTGCCTGCGACGAAGACTTCGTCGAACATTGGCTTGATCATGTAGCTGAGCGCCCCCAGCATCCCGCCTTCGACGGACATGAACAACAACGCCACCCCCATCACCGGCAGGTGGCGGCGCAGGTACCCGCGCCACAGCCAGCGGGTGACGCCTTCGCCGGTCATCGCGTTGCCTCCCAGCTTTCGGTGATCTCCTGTGGATCGTAACGGGTTTCGAACCACTCCCGGATTGGCAGCGGTGTGTCGGCGGTGTCGGTGGTATAGCGATCCAGCATGTGGTCCAGTATCCCCGTGGCCGAGGCGCGGTTGTGCAGATAGCGCAGCGCAAGCTGGCGCCGGGCCTGTTCAACCGGTACCTGCCCGACATGCATCAGGTAAAGCGCCGCCGCAAGCCCGGTGCGGTCCGCGCCGGATTTGCAGTGGATCAGGAGTGGACGTTCGATCCGCCCGAACAGGTCCAGAAGGTCCAGATACCGGGCGGGGCAGGCCAGTTTCCGGGCCTGAAGGTTGACGGTGTAAAGGCGCAGGCCGGCCGTGGCGCAGGCTTCCTCTTCCAGCAGGTGATGAGCGGCGGCGCTCCGGCCGCGCAACGAGAGCACGCTGCGCCCCCCCGCCCGCGCGAACCGGTGTAGCCGCGCGGGGGAGGGCTGATTGGTACAGATCACGCCGGGGGCGATCTCGCGCCGGTTCGTCCATATGCCGCGCAGCAGTCCGTGATCGAGCAGCAGAACATGTACCCAGGCCGCCGCCCGCGCGCGGGCGGAGCCCAGCCCATTGCCGTGGGCGTGGCGCAGGGCGGCGTCGGCGCGGTCCAGCGCGGTATTCACAAGTCGGATCATTCCCTCTCCCAACGGCGCTTTGATGCGGCATAGCCGTCTGGCCCCTGCAAGACAAGCGATTGACGCCCTTACCCCCTGTGTCTAACTGGTGGGACCGCTTGAGAGAATTGTTCATGTCGTTGCGTCATGGTCGCCCTTATCTTGCCATTCCCGGCCCGTCGGTTTTGCCGGACCAGGTCTTGCAGGCCATGCAATGCCCCGCCCCGGATATCTACGGGCCAGGGATGCCGCGCCTGGTCCAGGGCATCGTGGACGACCTGCGTGCTGTCGCCCGAACGACGCAGAACGTTGCCCTTTATATCGCCAACGGCCATGGGGCATGGGAGGCGGCACTGGCGAATACCTGCTGTCGCGGGGACAAAGTACTGGTTCTCGCCACGGGTGCGTTCGGCCACGGCTGGGCCGGGCGGGCGCAGGCAATGGGGCTTGAGGCCAGGGTGATGGATTTCGGTAAGCGGGCCGGCGCGGAGGCTGACCGCGTGGCGGAGCGCCTGCGCGCGGACCGCACCCATGAAATCCGCGCGGTTCTGGCCGTTCAGACCGACACGGCCAGTTCCGCCCGAACCGACATTGCCGCGTTGCGCGCGGCGCTGGACGCGGCGGGGCATCCGGCATTGCTGATGGTGGATTCCATCGCCGCACTGGCCTGTGAGCGGATGGAGATGGACGCCTGGGGCGTGGATGTTCTGCTTGCGGCCTCCCAGAAAGGGTTGATGACCCCACCGGGGTTGGCGTTTGTTTTCTTCAGTGAGCGCGCGGCACGGTGCGGCGGGGATCTCGTTTCGCCCTATTGGGACTGGACCCTGCGCGCGAACCCGGAGGAGTTCTGGCATTATTTCGGCGGTACAGCGCCGACACATCACCTGTTTGCCCTGCGCGCGGCGCTGGATCTTCTGATGGAGGAAGGGCTGACACATGCGCTCGACCGTCATGCGCGGCTGGCCCGCGCCGTCTGGGCGGCGGTCGGGGTCTGGGGAGAAGGCGGCGAGATGCGCCCGAACATTCCCGATCCGGCGGCGCGCAGTCATGCGGTAACGACCTTGCACCTTGGCGCGCCCAACGGGACCGCCCTGCGCGACTGGCTGGAAATCAATACCGGCGTCACCCTCGGCATCGGGCTGGGGATGGCCGCCCCCGGAGATCCGGCCTTCCACGGGTATTTCCGGCTGGCGCATATGGGCCATGTGAATGCCTATATGGTGCTTGGGGCTTTGGGCGCGATCGAGACCGGATTGCGCGCACTGGGAATTTCCCATGGCGCGGGGGCGCTGGACGCCGCCGCGCAGGTCATGGCAGGGGTCTAAGTCAGGTCTTGTCGGCCAGCGCCTTGCACCAGCTTTCCATTTCTTTCGTGGCGGCCTCCATCGGCGGTTCCATGAAGGTGATGTGGTAGTGATCCCCCATGTCCGCCACCCCGATGGAGCGCGGCCGTACCGAGAGCACATGCGGCCGGGGCAGGGCCAGCCCGAAGCAGAACACGAGGTTATAAGCCGCCGCGATACCCTCACCCACCGCGCCGCCGATGGCCTTCGTATGGGCGTAGTGATCGAAAGTGGCAATGTAGGCGACCTTTGGGTGCGCCTCGACCTTTGCCTTCAGCGCCTCGATGATCGCCTCGGCGCTGTCGAAGGTGGTTTCCGGCTTCGGCAGGATCAGGTCGAAGACGGGATATTTTTCCATCAGGAGGGACTGTTTCATCGGGGGCCTTCTTGTGGTCTGTCAATAAAATTCATGTATATAAAATACACAATACGTGAAAGCCTAAATCGTTTTGCATTTAATCTGAGGCATATCCGGCAGTTTTGAGGAAGTTCCAGAACTCTTGCGGGTCGAACATCTCGCGGATGTCTCCGAGGGCCCGGAACAAGGTGTCGAAGGGTCTGGCACCCATGCGTCTCAGGTGGGCCTTGAGCTTCG
>NZ_QAAA01000012.1 GCF_003046545.1 Rhodovulum imhoffii
TGCCCTCAGCGACGCAAGCGCAAATCCGTTCCCGAAGGTCCAAAGAGTAAGGTTTGCCCATGATCCACCTCCCAACAGAAGTGAACCGGAGAAAATCGGCCTGTGAATCCCAAGCCGAGTCAAATCAAACGCAAACCGCTTTAGTGGAGCGTTACCTCATACCTTGCGTTACAAAGTGGCAGCACAAATGTAACACAAAATGGTCAATAAGCCTCTGTTTTACTTGATTTTTATTTATCTCAGGGGACTGTGTTGGTGCGGTCGAGAAGACTCGAACTTCCACGGGAGTTACCCCACAGCGACCTCAACGCTGCGCGTCTACCAATTCCGCCACGACCGCACGTGATCAGGTAGTGGCCGGGTTCATAGCGAGTCAGAACGCGGTTGTGAAGGGGGAAGAACAGGGTTTTTTTCCTTTCCGCCAACTCGGTGCATAATACCGCCCGGACCCTTGCCCCCGCACCCCCGCCGAGAGAAAAGGGCAAGACAGGAAAATGAGGCAAAAATGGTGGAATGGCGCGTTTCAGAGGGGTTGACCCCTTACCCAGAGGCCGAAACCTGGATGGAAGATCGTGCTGCGGGCATTGCCGCCGGAGCAGCCCCGGAAACCATCTGGCTTCTCGAACATCCACCGCTTTACACCGCCGGAACATCCGCCCGGCGCGAGGATTTGACGGAACCGGATCGGTTTCCGGTTTTCGAAACACGCCGTGGGGGGCAATACACCTATCACGGCCCCGGACAACGCATCGCCTACACGATGCTGAATGTCGGCGTGCGCGGGCATGATGTTCGACGCTTCGTGTGGCAACTGGAAGAATGGGTCATCGCCACGCTCGCCGAATTCAACATCAAAGGTGAGCGTCGTCAGGGGCGCGTGGGGGTGTGGGTGGTGCGCACCGATAAACCCGCTTTACCCGACGGTACAGCGCGCGAAGACAAGATTGCCGCGATCGGCGTCCGGTTGCGCCGCTGGGTCAGCTTTCATGGCCTGTCCCTGAACGTTGACCCGAATCTCGAGCATTTCGGGGGAATCGTTCCCTGCGGCATCCGCGACCATGGCGTAACCAGCCTCGTCGACCTCGGCCTGCCCGTCACGATGGCGGACGCAGACCTCGCACTGAAGCGCAGCTTCACGAAGGTATTTGGTTAAACATTGATATTGTTCAGTTTTTAACCTGACATTCGCCGCATACTGCGGCATGCAAAAAAGCTTTGCGTTTGAGCGAAAGCTTTGCAACACTCCCCGTGCGACAACATGTTGCTACCTGTGGGAGGAAACCCGGCAGGAAGGGAGGCAAGCGCGCCGTCTGGCGCCATCCTGACGGGGATTGGCCACATCGGGTCGCACGACCAGGGAGAAGAACGCGGGACCGCCCCCATACGGCCCGCGTTTCTTTTTCCGAAGTCTTCGGGAAGGATTCAGCTTTTGTTGGTCTCCGGCGCCACTTCGGCGTCCGGGACATCTTTCATGACCCTCGCGCCCTCAATCATCAGATTGGGGTCCTGATCGGCATGGCGGACTTCCTGAAGCTCGTGCTCATACTCCTCGGCTTTCAGGCGGAAGAACCGCTGGGCGAGATCCTGGTACATTTCGCGCGCCACCAGCAACCCCAGCACCAGTGCGGTGATGAAAAAGATCGCGTGCTGGTAGATAAAAAAGGCGGTGAACAGATGCACCCCGATCAGGACAAGGGCCGCTCCGCGCAGGATAACGGCGGGCCATTCCTCAAGTTTTATGTTCTTCATCATGTTCAGCATCGGGAATCTCTGCATTGGGATCGGGACGGTTCTAGGCCTCAGCATAGGCCCGGCACAATACCATGTAGAGGGTATAAAGCGCCGCGCCGGAAATGATCTTGCGCAAAAACCACAAAAGGCGGGATTATCACCACATCACGACAGGCGTTTGCGGACCTGCGGCCCAACGGCGGCGAAATCCATCCTCCCGTTGTATTTTTCCTTCAGCACCCCCATGACCCGCCCCATGTCGCGGATGGTGCGGGCCTCTGTTTCCTCCAGCGCCTGCGTGATCGCCATCTCGACTTCCTCCTCGCCCAGCGCCCGCGGCAAGTATTCCTGAAGTACGGCGATTTCCGCGCGCTCACGCTCGGCCAGGTCCAGGCGCCCGCCCTCCTCATAGGCACGCGCACTTTCCTGGCGCTGTTTGACCATCCGGCCCAGGATTGCCAAGACATCTCCATCGGTCACACCGTCCTCGTTGCCCTCGGTACGCAGGGCAATATCCTTGTCCTTGATCGCAGCGTTGATCAGGCGCAGCGTGGAGAGACGCTCAGGCTCCCTGTTCTTCATCGCTTCTTTCAGAGCGGTGGAAATGCGGGCTCTCATGTCCATCGGGATCTCCTTTGATGCCGGTTGGGCACCATACTTTGCCCCGTGCCGCCATGCAACTGCCCGAAAGAATTGCAAGAGCCTGTTTTCAAATGGAAAGGCAATTTGCCTCTGCCCTTGAGTCTGACCGCGCACGGACATATTGTCCCGCAAATCCGAGCCGATGGAGAGCCGATGCCCGCCACCCCGCCCAAATCCCGCCCAACCGCCTGCCTGGCCCTTGCCGACGGAACCCTGTTCTACGGCCACGGGTTCGGCGCCACCGGTGAAACCGTCGCCGAATTGTGCTTCAACACCGCGATGACGGGCTATCAGGAAATCATGACCGATCCGTCCTATGCCGGACAGGTGGTGACCTTCACCTTCCCCCATGTGGGCAATGTGGGCGTCACCCCGGAGGATGACGAAGCCGCAGATCCGGTTGCGGCCGGAATGGTCGTGAAATGGGACCCGACCGCACCTTCCAACTGGCGCGCGGCGGATCACCTGGCAAGCTGGCTGAACAGACGTGGGCGCATTGGAATCGGCGGGCTGGACACGCGGCGCCTGACCCGGACGATCCGTCAGCAAGGCGCCCCCCACGTCGCGCTGGCCCATGACCCGGAGGGAAATTTCGATATTGAGGCATTGGTAGCAAAGGCCCGCGCCTTTCCAGGGCTTGTGGGGCTGGATCTGGCGAAGGACGTCACCTGCGCCCAAAGCTACCGCTGGGATGAAATGCGCTGGGCATGGCCCGACGGGTATGCAAGGCGCGCGGCCCCCGGCCACAAGGTTGTCGCCATAGATTACGGCGCAAAGCGGAACATCCTGCGTTGCCTCTCCTCCGCGGGGTGTGACGTCACCGTCCTGCCCGCCACCGCAAAGGCGGAAGATGTGCTGGCACTCACCCCTGACGGGGTCTTTCTGTCGAACGGGCCCGGCGACCCGGAAGCTACCGGCAAATACGCGGTTCCGATGATCCGCGGCATTCTGGAGACAGACCTGCCCGTATTCGGCATCTGTCTGGGCCACCAGATGCTGGCTCTGGCATTGGGGGCCAGAACGGTGAAGATGAACCACGGCCACCACGGCGCGAACCACCCCGTGAAGGATCTTGAAACCGGAAAGGTTGAAATCACCAGCATGAACCACGGCTTTGCGGTGGATAGCCAGACCCTGCCTGAAGGCGTTAGGGAAACTCACGTATCGCTGTTCGATGGCTCCAACTGCGGGCTGAGGGTTGAGGGCCGCCCGGTTTTCTCAGTCCAGTACCACCCGGAGGCCAGCCCCGGCCCCCAGGACAGCTTTTATCTGTTCGAGAGATTCTCTGAGGCCATGGCTGCCCGCGCCGGTTAACACCATATTAACCAAACTTGACCAGGGTCTGTGTGGCCAAACACACAGACCCTGTCATGCTACGCACTGTCCCCTCGCGAATCATCCCCGTCCCTGACACTGACAGGGATTGGCCTTCCCTTGCCGATACGCTGCTGTCTCTGGAACTGGTCGCGGCAGACGCCCTCTCCCGCGCGCGGGAGAAGGCCATGCTTTCCGGCCGGCCTCTGGCAGAGATCCTGCGCACGGGGGCGTTTTTGTCATCTGACGCGCTGGCCCAGGCGCAAGCCGCGCGCTGCAAGGCCCGCATCGTGGACCTGACAACCGAACCGCCCGACCCGCGGCTCGTCGCCCGGATGGGGGCTGTAACCTGTATGCAGCTGGGGCTTTTACCGTGGCGGCGGCAAGGCGGTGTAACGGTGATGGTCGCCCCGGAGCCGGACCGCCTTCCCCCCCATTTTCCGCGGCTGGAGAAAGTCTTCGGGCCGCTGACGCTGGCCATTGCGCCGCTTGAGGATATTCAGAATGCGCTTGGCCGTCAGTTCGGACCGGTTCTCGACGCGGCCGCGCGACTGCGAACGCCAGAGTCCGAAAGCTGCCGCAGCTGGCACCGTCGCACACCCGGCAGAATCCTCGCGCTGCTGTGCCTTGTCCTTGCCGTCGTCCTGCTGAGCGCACCGCTGGGCACACTGACCGTTCTTACGTTATGGGCTGTGGGCACGCTAACCTTGTCGATGGTCCTGAAGGCGGCGGCCCTGATTGCCTCTTGCCGCCCCTTTCCGCCCCCGCCCGAACTGCCGCCCGATATCCCCTCGATCTCCCCCCTGCCTGTCGTGTCTCTCCTGATTCCCCTCTACAAGGAAGCCGATGTCGCAGACCGGCTGATCCGGCGCCTGTCACGTCTCGATTACCCGCCGGAGCAACTGGACATCTGTTTCGTCACGGAATCGGACGATGACCTGACCCGCTTCATGCTGGCCCGTGCCGACCTTCCGCCCTGGATGCGCGTGATTACCGTACCCGACGGCCCCCTGCGCACCAAACCGCGGGCACTTAACTACGCGCTGGATATCTGCCGGGGCAGCATCATCGGAATCTACGATGCCGAAGACGCCCCCGAAACGGACCAGATCCGCAAAGTCGTGCGCCATTTCCGCTCAAGCCCGCCGGATGTCGTCTGTTTGCAGGCGGCGCTGGATTATTACAACCACAGCCAGAACTGGCTGGCACGGTGTTTCACCGCCGAATATGCGGGCTGGTTCCGGGTCATGATGCCGGGGCTGTCGCGGCTGGGCCTTGCGCTGCCGCTTGGGGGGACGTCGCTTTTCATCCGCCGCCCGGCGCTGGAAGCTCTGGGCGCCTGGGACGCCTATAACGTGACCGAGGATGCCGACCTCGGGCTGCGACTCGCCCGACACGGGTACCGGACTGCGATGCTTCCCTCCGCAACCCATGAAGAGGCCAACTGCAAACTCTACCCATGGGTGCGGCAACGCTCGCGCTGGCTGAAAGGCTATGCAATGACATGGACCACACTGATGCGCCACCCCTTGCGGCTGATCCGGCAATTGGGTGTGTGGCAGTTTCTTGGCGTGCAGGTTGTCCTGTTCTGCGCGCTGTCGCTGTTCTTCCTGTCGCCACTTTTGTGGTCGTTCTGGCTTTTGGCGCTGGGATTGGAGCATCCGCTTTCCCGGATACTCCCGACCGGCGCCCTGATCGGGATCGGGGGGCTGTTTGCATTGTCCGAGGTGCTCAACGTCACCATTGCCGCGATCGGGCTGCGCCGTGCCGAAAAGGCCTGGTTGTGGCCTTGGCTGCCAACGCTGCACCTTTATTTTCCACTGGCGAGCCTGGCCGCTTACAAGGCACTGCACGAGATGATCTTCAGGCCGTTCTACTGGGACAAGACCCACCACGGCCTGTCCGACACGACACGGGACCCTTGATCCGATTACAAGGGCTTGTCCGCGTAGGAGACGGCATCAAGCCGCAGGCGCGTCTCGAACGCGACCGAAATGTGGGATTTGAGCGCCGCGTAGGCCCCATCCCCATCCCCCGCTTCGATGGCGGAAACGATGGCATTGTGCTCGGCCAGGGCATTCTGGCCTCGCCCCTCGGCGGCCAGAGAGGTCGTCGCCATCAGGGCCATGGTCCGGTGCACCAGATCGAGCTGCTGCACAAGGTAACGGTTGTGGGAGGCAAGATGCACCTGCTTGTGAAAGCGGCGGTTCGCACGGGCCAAAGCGTGGGGATCGTTCAGAAGCGCGCGATCCTCATCGACCATTGCACGCAGGACGCGCACCTCTTCCTCGGTCGCGTGGCGCGCCGCAAGGCGCGCGGCCAGCCCCTCAAGCTCGGAGCGCACGACGTAAAGCTCCGCCATCTGATCGTGGCTGAGCGACGCGACGATGAGGCTGCGGCCGTCGCGCGTCAGCAGAGACTGGGTTTCGAGCCGTTGCAAGGCCTCCCGGATCGGGGTCCGCGAGACGCCGAACTGCTCTGCCAGTTCGCTTTCGACCAGCCGGTCTCCCGGACGATAGGTGCCAACATCTATGGCCTCCAGAATGAGGTCATAGGCATCCTTGTTCGGCAGTTTCGCGGGTTTCATCACGTGCTCCGGCATACGATGGTCTACAATAGTATTTACCGGATTCGGTTTTCAACCCGCGCCATTGAAGAACATGCTCGCCGGGCCTAATTTGATACCATGTCTGCTGCGGCATTTTCCCACGTGACCGGCTGGGTCTTCGACCTGGACAACACGCTTTACCCACCCGAAGCACGTCTGTTCGATCAGATCGAACAACGGATGACACGTTTTGTCATGACGGCGCTGGGAATCGATGCCTCGGCGGCGAATCGCCTGCGCCAGACCTATTGGGCGCGCTACGGCACCACGCTTGCGGGACTGATGGATCTGCACGGGGTCGATCCCGCCCCTTACCTGCACGAAGTGCACGATATCTCACTGGACAGCCTGATGCCCGACCCGGCCCTGCGGGTACGGATCGGGGCGCTTCCGGGGCGGCGAATCGTCTATACGAACGGCTCCGCCGAATATGCGGAACGGGTTCTCGCGGCACGCGGACTGGCCGGGCTCTTTGATGCGGTCTATGGCGTGGAACAGGCGAATTATCGCCCCAAGCCCGAACGCGCAGCCTTCGAAGCCGTGTTTGAAACCGACGGACTGCGCCCCGAAACCGCCGCCATGTTCGAGGACGACGCCCGCAACCTTGCCGCTCCGCATGCGATGGGGATGCGGACCGTGCACGTTTCGGAACAGCCGCGGGATGCCCCCCATATTCACTTTCATACCCGTGACTTGAAGGCATTCCTGGGACGCCTTCAGGACTAGCTTAAAGTGCGGCAGTTTGACGCATTACGCACTTTGCCGCACCCGGATAGGCAACCGAAAACGGAGGTTCCGCATGCAAACGAATACTATCGCATCCCGCCCGCTCTGGCTCCGCACCATACTTGCCACCCCCTTTATAGGGTGGATTCTGCGCGACCTGATGTTCGGCGACAAGAACAACATCTGGTACCTGCTGGGCGCGCTGGCCTGCCTGTGGGCCGTGGCCATCCTGACCTGGGGCGTGCCGGCACTGTACCTGCCCGCCGTGGCCGCCGTGCCGGTCATCATGCTGATCCTTATCCTCATCACACGCGGGTGATGCCTTGCCGCCTTGCGCCATGCGGCCTATGGCTTAGCTCAAACGCAAGGAGGCTTCGGGATGACGCGCATCACCACTGATATTCTGATTTCCGGCGGCGGGGTGGCGGGCCTCGCCGCCGCTGCGGCTTTTGGCAGCGCCGGGTTCAGCATTTTGTGCGTCGATCCGGCCGCCCCTGTAACCGAAGAGGCGGCAGAAGGTGCAGATCTCCGCACCACCGCCTTCCTGCAACCCTCACGAGAGGTGTTGGAGGCTGCCGGGCTTTGGGCGCGGCTTGCCCCCCATGCCAGCAACCTTCAGATCATGCGAATCGTCGACGCGGGCGGGAAAACCCCCGCCCCGCGCCTGACGCGGGATTTCAACGCCTCGGAAATTTCCGACCAGCCTTTCGGCTGGAACCTGCCAAACTGGCTTTTGCGGCGGGAAATGCTGGCCCGGCTGGAAGAATTGCCCAACGTCACGTTCCGCGCCGGCGTCGGCACGCGCGATGTCCTGACCCGGACAAGCGAAGCGCGCATCACGCTGACGGACGGCACACAGGTTTCCGCCCGGCTTCTGGTGGCCGCAGACGGGCGCAACTCCCCGGTGCGGGAAACCCTCGGCATCGGGATACGCACGATGCGCTACGGGCAGAAGGCGCTTGCCTTCGCCGTCACGCACCCGCAGCCACACGACAATATCTCGACCGAGATCCACCGCTCCGGCGGGCCATTCACCCTGGTTCCCCTGCCCGATCGTAACGGCAAGCCCTGCTCCGCCATCGTCTGGATGGAACGCGGCCCGCAGGCCCTGCGCCTGGCCGCCCTCCCAGAGGCCGAATTCAACGCCGAAATGACGGCCCGCTCCGGCGGCGTCTACGGACCGCTGGTACTGGCCTCCCGCCGGACAGTGTGGCCGATCATCAGCCAGATCGCGAAAACCTTCCACGGACAGCGCACAGCACTAATCGCGGAAACCGCCCATGTCGTTCCCCCGATCGGCGCACAGGGGCTGAACATGAGCCTGGCCGATATCCGTGTGTTGCTGGAGCTGGCGCAGGCCAATCCCGCCGGGCTGGGCGACGAACGCATGCTGGAAACCTATACCCGTCGCCGCCGCCCCGAGGTGCTCGCCCGGGTCACCGGCATCGACATGCTCAACCGCGCGTCGATGCGGGGGGAACCCGTACTGCGCAACATGCGCGCAACGGCGATTGCCGCATTGTATTCCCTGCGCCCGGTCCGCAAGACATTGATGCGCGCCGGGCTGGGGGCCAAGGGGGCCTAAAGCACAACGTCCAGCGCGGCTTCCAGCCGCGTGACCGTGCCCTCCACGTCCCGGAGCTTGTCAAATCCGAACAATCCGAGCCGGAAAGTGGAAAAACCCTCCGGCTCATCGCATTTCAGCGGAACGCCGGCAGCAATCTGAACGCCCTGCGCCGCAAAGGCCCGACCAGACTGGATTTCCGGGTTGTCGGTGTAGCTGACCACGACACCGGGGGCGCCGAATCCTTCTGCCGCGACCGGGGCGACCCCGCGTGCCGCCAGCGCCGCGCGTACGCGATGGCCAAGTTGCCACTGGGCATCGCGCAAGGCCTCAAGACCGAACGCCTTCATTTCCATCATCGTGTCGCGGAAAACACGCAGGGCATCGGTGGGCAGGGTGGCATGGTAGGCGTGCCCTCCGGCCTCATAGGCCGCCATGATGTTGCGCCAGGTTTTCAGGTTCAGGGCGAAACTGTCGGATTCCGTCTGCTCGAGCTTTTGCGCCGCGCGCTCCGACAGCATCACCAACCCGGCAGAGGGCGGGGCGGACCAGCCCTTTTGCGGGGCAGAGATCAGCACATCCACCCCGGTCTTGCCCATGTCCACCCACGCACAGCCGGAGGCAATGCAATCAAGCACCATCAGCGCGCCCACTTCGTGCGCCGCTGCGGCAAGCGCGGCGATGTAATCTTCCGGCAGGATAACCCCGGCAGAGGTTTCCACATGCGGGGCAAAAACGATCTCAGGGCGCTCATCGTGGATCCGGGCGATGACCTCTGCAAGCGGGGCGGGGGCAAAAGGCGCCTTGGGCGCATTGCCCGCCCGGCGGGCCTTCATCACCGTGGCCTCGGCGCTGATCCCGCCGGTTTCCAGGATCTGGCTCCAGCGGTAAGAAAAGAACCCGTTGCGCACCACCAGCACGCGACGCCCGGAAGCGAACTGCCGTGCGACGGCTTCCATCGCATAGGTGCCACCGCCCGGAACCACGGCCACGGCAGACGCTGCATAAACCTCACGCAAGGTTTCGGAAATGTCGTACATCACGGCCTGGAAGGCGGAACTCATGTGATTGAGCGAGCGATCCGTGAACACCACCGAATATTCCAGCAAGCCTTCGGGATCGATATCGTCACGCAGGGCGGGCATATAGGTCTCCTCTCCGAACTGTCGGGGAGAGTTTCCAGATATCGACGCGGAGAGCAAGGCACGGCTTAGCCAAGCGGACCGGGGCGACGCTCCTCGGAAAGCATTACATTGGCCTCGACATGGCCAACCCCCGGCAAGGTCATGATCCGGCGGCGCAGGACACGCTCGAAATCCGGCAGATCGCGGGCCACGATGCGCAGGCGGTAATCGTAAATCCCCAGGACATGCTGCACCGTCTGCACTTCGGGAATCGCGGTAACCGCACGCTCAAACGCATCGAGGCTGACCTGCCCCTTGGTCGCAAGCTTGACCCCCAGAAAAACCGACACGCCAAACCCAAGCGCCTCCTGATCCAGAGTCAGCCGGCGCCCCGCCAGAACACCCGCCTCTTCAAGCCGGCGGATGCGCCGCCACGCCGCGGGCTGCGACAGACCAAAACGCCGCCCCAGCGCCCCCGCGCTTTGCGTTGCATCCTCGGCAAGGGCACGCAAAATCTTGCGGTCGGTTGCGTCAAGATCGGTCACAGCGGCAGCACCTCCTGGCGCCGGATGTCGGCCACATGCATCAGGGCCTCGATATCCGCGATATGCGGCAGGGTCAGGATACGGGTTCGATAGAGATCCTGATAATGCGCCATATCACGGGCCAGAAGCGTCAGGCGCAGGTCCACCCGGCCAAGAAAGGTCTGAATCTCCAATACCTCGGGAACCTCACGCGCGGCCGCGATAAATTCATCGAATGCGCGCGGGTCGGTCTTGTCGAGGGTAAAGCGCAGGCTGACCTCCACAGAATATCCCAGCGCACGCCAGTCTATTACCGCCTGCACCCCCCGGATGATCCCGCGCGCACGCAGCTTTTCAAGCCGCCGCCAACAGGTGGCGGGCGTAACCCCTGCCTTCTCCGCGAGTTCGGCCGTAGCCATCGCGGGATCTGTCTGCAAATAGCGCAACAGCCGGCGTTCCGTATCGTCAATATGAATTGTCATCTCGATTTAGTGCCTTATGACGAATTATTCTTTTCATCTTCTCGCAAAAAAATCAAATATTGAAAACCTCCTCTGCGATTTTGCCCTATTCTGCCCCGGTAACAACCCGAAAGGACGACCGATGCGCGTGTATTACGACCGCGACTGCGACATCAACCTGATCAAGGACATGAAGGTAGCGATTCTGGGCTATGGATCCCAAGGCCACGCCCATGCGTTGAACCTGCGCGATTCGGGTGCGAAGAACGTTGTCGTGGCATTGCGCGAAGGCTCCGCCAGCGCAAAGAAGGCCGGAGCCGAAGGTCTGGCCGTGATGGGCATTGCCGAAGCTGCCGCCTGGTGCGACCTGATCATGTTCACCATGCCCGATGAACTGCAGGCCGAAACCTACAGGAAATATGTCCATGACAACCTGAAGGAGGGCGCGGCCATCGCCTTTGCCCACGGGCTGAACGTGCATTTTGGCCTGATTGAACCCAAACCCGGCGTCGATGTCATCATGATGGCGCCGAAAGGTCCGGGCCACACCGTGCGCGGCGAATACACCAAGGGCGGCGGGGTGCCCTGCCTTGTGGCCGTTCACAACGACGCCACCGGCCGCGCGCTGGAGCTGGGCCTGTCCTACTGCTCGGCCATCGGCGGCGGGCGTTCGGGCATCATTGAAACCTCCTTCCGCGAAGAATGTGAAACCGACCTGTTCGGGGAGCAGGCCGTGCTGTGCGGCGGCCTTGTGGAACTCATCCGCATGGGCTTCGAAACGCTGGTCGAGGCCGGCTATGCCCCTGAAATGGCCTATTTCGAATGCCTGCATGAAGTGAAGCTGATCGTGGACCTGATCTATGAGGGCGGCATTGCCAACATGAACTACTCGATCTCCAACACCGCGGAATACGGGGAATATGTTTCCGGCCCGCGCGTGTTGCCCTATGATGAGACAAAGGCCCGTATGAAAGCCGTTCTGACCGATATCCAGACCGGCAGGTTCGTACGCGATTTCATGCAGGAAAACGCCGTGGGGCAACCGTTCTTCAAAGGAACGCGCCGCCTCAATGACGGGCACCAGATCGAACAGGTTGGGGAAAAGCTTCGCGCCATGATGCCGTGGATCACCGCCGGCAAGATGGTCGACAAATCCAAGAATTAGGCCAAAGTTTCCGCTTGCCTGAATCACCCGGCGCGGCCAGCCTTGGCCGCGCCTTTTTTCGAGCCCCCGATGCCCCATCCTGCCCCACCCGACATCACCCGCGCCGACTGGCTGATGGTTGCGACCCTGGGCCTTGTGTGGGGTGCGACCTTCATGGTGATCGAGATTGCCCTGCGCGGCATTACCCCCTTCTGGCTGGCTGCCGGACGTGTCGGCTTTGCCGCGTTGCTCAGCGGCTTTGTCTGGGCCCTGCGCGGCGGGCCTGTATTTACTGGCGCAGAGCGAAGCCGGGCCGCGCTTATCGCCATCGGCGCGCTCAGCACCGCAATCCCGTTCATCCTGCTCAGCTGGGGGCAACAATACGTGACATCGGGCTTTGCAGGCGTGTCGATGGCGGCTATCGCCCTGATGGTCCTGCCGCTGGCCCATTTCTTCGTGCCGGGGGAGGAAATGACCCTGCGCCGCATGCTGGGCTTCACAGTCGGCTTTTGCGGGGTCGTGATCCTGATCGGCGGACAGGCGTTTTCCAGCAGTGGCGCCGCGATGGAACCGCTCGGCCGGGCGGCCTGCCTTGGCGCGGCGGCCTGCTATGCCTGCGGATCGGTCCTGACACGGCGGTTACCCCCGGCAGACCCGATCGCGCTGTCGGCGGTGCTGCTGATCGTGGGGGCGGCAATCGTGGTCCCCGCCGCATGGCTCACCGAAGGCCCCCCGCCCCTGCCTGACGGCCCCACGCTGGCCGCCATCGCGATTCTGGGACTGATTCCAACGGCGGGAGCCAACCTGCTACGCGTACTGGTCATCCGCAGCGCCGGGCCAACCTTCATGACCCTGACAAACTACCAGGTACCGCTCTGGTCGGTGCTGTTCGGCGCGGTTTTCCTGGGCGAGTCGCTCCCCCCCACCTTGCTGGGCGCCCTGCTGCTGATCCTTGCCGGGGTCGCCCTCAGCCAATGGGGGGCCCTGAAAAGGCTTTTCGGTCAGAGCGCAGCCTGAACCGCCGCGACCACACTCCCGACAGTCTCTCTCATCAGGGCCTCGTCCTCGCATTCGGCCATGACACGGATCAGCGGCTCAGTCCCCGACTTGCGGATCAAAAGCCGCCCTCTCCCGGCCAGTCGCGCCTCTGCCCCGGAAATGGCCTGCTGGACGGGCGCCATGTCCAGCGGCGTTTGCCCCGGCGCGAAGCGCACATTCTCCAGCAACTGCGGAACCGGATCAAAGCTGCGCAGCAGCACACTGGCAGGCTGGCCCGTTTCGACCATCGCCATCAGGAAATGCAGCCCTGCCAACAGACCGTCCCCAGTGGTGGCATGATCCGACATCACGATATGACCGGATTGCTCACCACCAAGATTCCAGCCGCCCCGGCGCATCGCCTCGACGACATGGCGGTCACCAACCGGCGTGCGCTCCAGCCGCAAGCCCTGCCCCTGCAAGAACCGCTCCAACCCGAGATTCGACATCACCGTCGCCACCAGTGCGCCGCCTTTCAACCGCCCGGCCTCGGCCCAGCGGCGGGTCAGCAGCGCCATGATCTGGTCTCCGTCCCCGACGGTCCCCCTCTCGTCGACCAGGATCACCCGGTCCCCGTCGCCATCAAGGCAGATCCCCACATCGGCCCCATGCGCGCGCACCGCCTCGGCTGCCGCCACCGGATGCGTCGACCCGCACCCCTCGTTGATATTGCGTCCGTCCGGATCCACGCCAATTGGCACCACATCCGCACCCAATTCCCACAGAACCTCCGGGGCGACACGGTGGGCTGCACCGTTGGCACAATCGACGACCACCTTCATCCCCCCCAGCCGGGTCCCGGACAAGCTGGACTTGATGCGCTCATTATAACGGAAACGGCCATCGTCTATCCGCTTGGCGCGGCCGATATTCTCGGCCTTGGCAAGGCTGACCCCCCCGTGTACCAGCGCCGCGATCTCGGCCTCGGCGTCATCGGACAGCTTAAAACCATCCGGCCCGAACAACTTGATGCCGTTGTCATGGTGGGGATTGTGACTGGCGGAAATCATCACCCCCACATCAGCGCGCAACGACTGCGTCAGCATTCCGACCGCAGGAGTGGGTACCGGCCCCAGAAGAAACACGTTCATACCGGTAGAGGTAAACCCGGCGGTCAGCGCGTTCTCGAACATGTAACCCGACAGGCGTGTATCCTTCCCGATCACCACCCGATGATCGGCCTTGCCGTCCTGGCGAAAGAAGCGCCCGGCAGCCGCGCCAAGACGCATCACCAGATCGGGAGTCATCGGGTAGCTGTTGGCCTTGCCCCTTACGCCATCTGTCCCAAAAAGCTTATCACTCATCACGAATCCTCGTCTTTCCAAATGGCTTGGGTCACGGTCAGCGCCTGCCGCGTCTCCCCCACATCATGGACGCGCAAAATCTGGACCCCCTGCGCTACCCCCGCGAGCGCCACAGCGACGGATCCGGGCATCCGCTCCCGCGCCTGGGGAAGATCGGCCAGCGCCCCGATAAACCGCTTGCGTGACGCGCCCAGCAAAACCGGGCACCCCAGAGCGTGGAAAAGACTCAGCCCCCGCAACAGTGCCAGATTGTGCGCAAGCGTCTTTCCAAACCCGATTCCCGGATCCACCACGATACGCGCCCGATCTATACCGGCAGCCTCTGCATCGGCCACGCGGGTCGCGAGAAAATCGTAAACATCCAGAACGACATCGTCATAGCGGGGGCTTTCCTGCATGGTCGCCGGGGCGCCCTGCGCATGCATCAGGCAAACCGGAACATCGGCATGCGCGGCCAGCGCAGCCATACCCGCATCGTAGCTAAAAGCCGCAACGTCGTTAAGAAAATCAGCCCCCGCCGCCAGCGCAGCGCGCCCCACTGCCGCCTTGCGCGTGTCGACAGAAATCGGCACACGTACCCCCTGTGCACGAAGGTCGGCAATAACCGGCGCGGTACGGGCGATTTCCTCATCCTCCGGAACATCCGCCGCACCGGGGCGGGTGGATTCCCCGCCGATATCCAGAATATCCGCCCCCGCCGCGCACAAGGCCCGGGCATGGGATACAGCCGCCTCGGGGCAGTCGAACAGCCCGCCGTCGGAAAAGCTGTCAGGCGTGACATTCACGATTCCCATGACCACCGGGCGTGCCATCGACACCCCCGCCACGGGGGCACGCGGCGCCGTCAGGACTGCGCGCACATCCTCCGGCAGGCTGGCAGCCGGAACAAGACGGCGCGGTCCCCCACGTGCGATCTCCTCAACTTCCGAAAACCAGCACCACCCCCCGGCCAGCGTCAGCGCCTCTTCGGGACGAGGCCCATGCGGGCGAACAATCGGTCGATAGTATTTCATACACGGTTCATTCGACATCCGCCTGCGCTTTGCAAGGGGTCAGAGCCGCTCCAGCGCCTCATCGGCCATGAGACGCTCAACCGGCAGGTCGCAAGCTCCGGGCACCTCCCCCCCGATCACGACCATGCGCGCGGCATTCAGTTGTCCGGCAAACCACAGCGCCAGCGCCAGCGCATCGCGCATCGCAACACCCGGACCTTCGACCGCGTCCAGCACGATCTTGGAAGGCGCCCAGACCGTTATCCGGCCATGTTTCATGGCCCAGTCGATCTCCGTGCGAGTCCCGGTGACCACGCAGCGCGGGTCCTGTCCGGCCAGCACCCAGGCGTTCTGCTCGATGGCCAGAAGATCGATACGGCGCTGGGCCAGGGCAACCTGCGATCGCGGCGCCGGGCACGCGGGCGCCCCGACACAAACCACGACCGGTACATGCGCCTCCTCCAGCCGGTCCAGCCAAAGCGGAAGCTGCGGCGCGCCGATGGCTTCGTTCGTCAGGTAAAGAACCACCGGGCGCGGCACCTGCTGCACCTGCACTGCGGGAACAACCAGCCGGGGCGCATCGGCGGCACGGGCACGCACGATCTCCACACCCAGCGCACCGGGACCGCGATCGAGCTTCTCGATCCGGACAAAGGCGCGTACGGCCTGCGGCTCATTCAGGATACGCTCCGCAATTCGCGCGGCAAGCGTTTCGAGAAGATTCAGCCGTTCTTCCGACAGTTCCGCCGCGATGGCCTCGGTCAGGGTGTCGTAGGAAAGCACCTTGTCCACATCGTCTTCCAATGGCGCCGTTCCGGGCCGGACCTCGACCACGATGTTGAATCGGACACGCTGTGTCGCGCCCCGCTCAGCCTGGAACGCCCCGATCTCGACATCGACCACGTGGTCACGCAGGGATATCCTGTCCAGCACCTCTCCGGGATGTTCCATAGCCCTGGACCGTTCGCTGGGATGCGCGAAGGCAAGGCTCACTTCGGTTTTCATAAGTGCCTCCGGTCGGGCGGTTCAGCGGCCACCATACCCGCAGCCGGGCTCCAAATACAGGTCCAACGCGGCACAGCGCCTTTCGGACACGACATGCTACCGGGTCTGGCGATAGAAATGGTGCACACCGATCGTGGCCGTGCGGGGGAAACTGCGCGCCCATGACGGACGGACGGCCTTGGTGTGATAATGGGTGGCGCCTGCGGTCAGATGGCGCGGTGCACCATCCAGCATCAGCCGGGCGATCTTGCCAACCCGCCGCCAGGCACGGGGTTCGTTGATCGTCTCGGGCAGGCCGTCGCAGGTATAGGTGAACTGGCAGGCATATTTCCGGCCGGTCCCCTGGTTGACCACGCCACAGACCGTATCGGGATAGGATTTGGAGGCGACGCGGTTCAGGATCACCTCTGCCACGGCAAACTGACCCTTGACGCTTTCGCCGCGGGCTTCGAAATAAAGCGCCTCGGCCAGACACTCCCATTGCTTGCCGCCGGACGCCTCGGGCAAACCTGCCAGCCACGCACGGTCATAGCGGATTTGCGAGGGGGCGGCCGCCTCCGGGGAGTCCGCGCGGGCCAGATCCTCGACATGGTCAGGGCTGACCGAGGCCAGGGCCTCACGCTCCCCGCGCAGGAAGGTTGACAGATCGTAGTAGAGCACCGCAGCCGGATCAGACGCCGAAGAGGCCGTCATGTCAGCGGGCGCACCGCTTGCGCACAAGCCGAGTAGGGCAGCAGAAACCGCCGCCTTGCCTAGACGAGAAAACATGACTGACCTTCACGGTTGCACCGAGCGCAGACTACCCGGCAGCCAGCAGATACCCCAATTCCCGTTCAGGGTCCACCCGTGTGACATTTTTGCGCCTATCGGCTGTGCCCACTTGTGGCCCATTCCCCACATTCGGAGCGGAACACCCCCAGCACAGCCTGCCAAATACCTGAAAAAACAGCCTCAGCCCGGCATCCGGTCGCGCAGTGCAAGCTGGGCCGCCGCCAGCCGCGCCACCGGCACCCGGAAGGGCGAACAGGAAACATAGTCGAATCCAACACTACGGCAAAACGCGATGGATTCGGCATTCCCGCCATGCTCACCACAGATGGACAGGGTAATTCCTTTTCGTGCCTGCCGCCCGCGCTCCGCCCCGATGCGCAGCAATTCTCCAACGCCCTCGGTATCCAGGGAATGAAACGGATCCTCGTGGAACACATCCTGCTTGACGTAGGACCCCATGAACCGCCCGGCATCGTCGCGCGACAGACCATAGGTCATCTGCGTCAGGTCGTTGGTGCCGAAACTAAGGAACGCCGCGTTCTGGGCGATGTCGCCGGCCCGCAAGGCCGCGCGCGGCGTTTCCACCATCACGCCAAGCCGGTAGTCGAAATCCGCCCCGCGCCGGCTGCGCAACCCGGCCGCGACGGAATCAATGCGGGCCTTGACAAGCTCGACCTCCCGCATCGCGGAAACCAGCGGGATCATGATCTCGGGAACCACCGGCGCACCGGACCGATTCACGGCGATGGTCGCCTCGAAGATGGCCCGGGCCTGCATGTCGTAGATCTCCGGCACGGTAATGCCCAACCGAACCCCGCGCATCCCCAGCATCGGGTTGAATTCGCTCAGCGCCCGCACCCTGTGATTGACATCCGAAACGGGCAGCGACAACGCTTCGGCCAATTCCCGCACACCCTCGCGGGAATGGGGCAGGAACTCATGCAGAGGGGGATCGAACAATCGGATACAGACCGGCAGCCCCTGCATGATCTCAAACAGGCGGGTGAAATCCTCCCGCTGCATGGGCAGCAAACGCGCAAGCACGGCGGCGCGGTCTTCGGCCTTGTCGGCAAAGATCATCTCGCGCATTACCGTAAGGCGGTCGTGATCGAAGAACATGTGCTCGGTCCGGCACAGCCCGATGCCATCCGCCCGGAACAACCGCGCCGTCTGGGCATCGGCCGGCGTGTCGGCATTGGCGCGTACGCTGATATCGCAAACGTCTTCAGCCCAGCCCATGAAAGCATGGAACGCCTCGTCCAGGGCGGGCTCCAGCATCTGGACCTCCCCCATCAGGGCCTGCCCGCGGGTGCCGTCAACGGTCAGGATATCCCCCTCGCGCAGCTTGCGCCCGTCGGCCAGCACAAGCACCCCGTCGCGCAGGTTCAGCCGCATATCTGACACCCCGACCACGCAGGGCAAACCCAACCCCCGCGCGATCACGGCAGCGTGGCTGGTCATGCCGCCGCGTTCGGTCAGGACCGCGCTGGCGGCATGCATCCCCCGGATATCCTCGGGGCTGGTCTCCCGCCGCACGAGGATACACGGCTCCCCCCGCGCGGCGCTGGCCTGTGCCGCGGCCGACCCGAACACGATCCGCCCCGAAGCCGCCCCCGGACTGGCCGCGATCCCGGTGGCCACGACATCGCGCACGCCCCTCGGGTCCACCTGGCTGTGCAAAAGCTCACTCACGGCGCGGGGTTCGACCCGCATCAGGGCCTCCTCACGCGGGATGATCCCATCCTCAACCAGGCTGACGGCCACCCGCACCGCCCCGCGCGCGCTGCGCACCACCCGCACCGCATCGAGAATGCGCAGGGTATTGGCCTCGATCGTGAATTCGATCTGCATTTCCTCGCGCAGGCCCTCCCGACAGATTGCCCCGTAACGGCAAAGCGCCCCATAGATTTCAGGACAGCTTTCCTCCAAAGACCGGCCGCGCGCATCCCGCATCAGATAAAGCGCACCCTGCCCGCTGCCCAAAGCCTCACGCCCCTGGCTTTGGCTGAGATAGCGCCCGGTAATGCGCCTTTGCCCCGTTGCGCTATCGATGAACTGAATCACGCCCGAACCACTCTCAAGCGGCCCCAGGCCCAGCGCCATGGCCTGTACCACCAGCCCCAGCCCCGCATCGGCCGGAGCCCCGCGGGCCTGCCGCAAAAGCCGCGCGGTCGTCCCTTCCCACGCCCGCGCCCGGGAACGCAGGACCTCCGCCAACTGGCGGCCGGGATCTTGCGGGAACGGCGTATCGGTTTCCTCCTCATAGGCGGCAAGGGCGGCGCGCAGCGTCTCGGGCGTTGCCTTTTCATCCTCGAACATGTCCGGATCCAGCCGCGCAACATGAACAGCATAAGCCTGGACGAACCGCAGGTAGAGCGCAGTCGCGGCGCCCTCCCCGTGGGTGTCGCACAAGGCGGCGTGGCGGGCATCGTTCATGCCGATATTCAGGATCGCCCCCGGCCCGCCCCAGTCAGGATCTTCGGAACTGGGCCGGACAGACACCAAAGGCGCTGCCCCAAAACCCTCCAGCAACGCCGCCATGTCGGGCATCTGGCCCTGTGCGATGCGATGCACCGCCTCAAACGAGAGCGCCACCGTGCGCGGAACCGGAAGATCCAGACGGATCAGGCGCTGCAAACACTTCGCCCGCCCGCCATGGAGCCCGGCGGCGATGTCCGCTTCCTGCGTGATCTCTGTGAACGCGGCAAACCCGGAAAATTTCTGCACTGCGGCGCCTTTCCAACTTGGTGCAGAATACGCCGAAAGCCTCCGCAGGCAAGCGCGGCGTGCGCACTAGCCCGTAATTCTTGTCAGGTCTGCAACTTTCAGACAGGTTTCGCTGATCCGGTACAGCAGATTCAGCCGGTTGCGGCGGACGATCTCATTCCCGGTGTTCACCTGAACGGTATCGAAAAACGCATCGATACGCGCGCGCAGCGCGGCCATTTCCGCCATCGCGGCGGCGAAATCTTCTGCCTCCAGGGCCGGGGCAAGCGCGGCTTCTGCCGTATCGAGCGCCTTGAAAAGCGCCGTCTCGCTCGCATCCGCAGCGAACTTTACATCCGCGCCAAAGCGGTATTCCACTCCGTCCTTCTCCTCGGCCTGGACAAGGATGTTGTAGGCTCGCCGGAAGCCTTGCAAAAGGTTTTCGCCATCCTCGGTCGCCAGGAACGCCTCCAGCGCGCGAACCCGCCTGACCAGCAATGTCAGGTCATCGGTTCCCGGCATGGCAAGGCAGGCATCGATCACGTCGTGGCGGATACCTTCCCCCTTCAGGTGCACCTTCAGTCGATCATGGAAAAACGACAGCAAATCGTCACGCACCGCGACTTCCGCCTGCGCACCAACCTGCGCCAGCCCGGCGTCGCAGACCGGAGCGAGCCGCAACCTCAGGTCGTTTTCCAGTAACAGCCGGATCACTCCCAGCGCGGCACGGCGCAGGGCGAACGGATCCTTGGAGCCGGTGGGTTTTTCGTCGATCGCCCAAAATCCGGTCAGCGTATTCAGCTTGTCCGCCAGTGCAACGGCAACCGAAACCGGTGCGTCGGGCACATCGTCGCCAGGGCCAAGCGGGGCATAGTGCTCTTGCGCGGCACATGCAATGTCGCCGGGCAGGCCGGCGGCCTGCGCATAGTAACGCCCCATCAGCCCCTGAAGTTCCGGGAATTCGTAGACCATCTCGGAACTGAGATCGACCTTCGCCCAGCGCGCGGCCTGTTCGGCCAGGTCGGCATCGGCCCCGACGACAGGGGCGATACGGCGCGCCAGCATGGCAATTCGCCCGATCCGCTCCGCCTGAGACCCCAGCTTGCCCTGAAAGGTGACATGGCTCAGGGCCGCCCCCCATGACGCTCCCCCCGCCCTTGCCTCTCGCAGGTCGTTTTCCCAGAAGAACCGGGCATCGGACAGCCGCGCGGACAGCACCTTGCCATTACCGGCAAGGATAGTCGCCCCCCGGTCTTCGGTTTCACGGTTCGCCACAGTGATAAAACGCACGATCTTTCCGGTTTTCGGGTCACGGACCGAGAAGAACTTCTGGTGCTCCTTCATCGAGGTTTGCAAGACCTCCGGCGGCAGGTGGAGAAACTCTTCCCCGATCTCCCCCATCAGCACCACGGGCCACTCGACCAGGCCGGCCAACTCCTCCAGCAGGCCCTTGTCCTCGACCACCTCCAGCCCCTGCGCGAAAGCGAGATTGGTCGCGTCGTGCCAGATCCGGGCGGCGCGGTCGGTCTGATCCAGAACCACACGGGCACGCATCAGCTTCGCGGCGTAGTCATCGAAGGATACAACCGAAAACGGTTCCGGGGCCATGAAACGATGGCCGCGGGTCTCATCCCCGGCGCGCAACCCGTCCAGATCCAGCGGTACGACACGTGCGCCCTGATCATCGCGCAACAGGCACAGGATGGAATGCAGCGGGCGCACCCAGCGCAGGCTGCCCCGGCCCCAGCGCATGGATTTCGGCCACGGAAAAGACCGGATCGTCGCCTCCAGAACCTCGGCAACGAGGTCATCGGCCGGGCGGCCGGGCTTGTCGATCACGGCGAACCAGAACCGTCCTTTCTTGTCGTCGCGGGTCTCAAGCCGATCCCTGGACAGGCCCGTGGCCCGGACGAACCCCTCCAGCGCCTTCTCGGGCGCGTCCACGCGGGGGCCTTTACGCTCTTCACGCAGGTCGGGGCTGCGGTCGGTCAGGTCTTCGACGGTCAGCGCCAGGCGGCGGGGGGTAGAAAAGGCCGCGGCAGACCCGTAGGTCAGACCCGCCTCAACCAACCCGCCGGTCACCAGCTTTTTCAGGGCTTCACGGGCATGCGATTGCATCCGGGCCGGGATTTCTTCGGAAAACAGTTCGATCAGAAGATCAGGCATTTCAAGCTCCTTGCGGCGCGGCGGGCTCAGCCCTGCCAGCCCCCGGCTTCGGTTTGCACGAAAGCATCGGCACAGCGTTTGGCCAGCGCCCGCACCCGGCCGATATAGGCCTGACGCTCAGTCACCGAGATCACCCCCCGTGCATCCAGCAGGTTGAACACGTGGCTGGCCTTGATGCACTGGTCATAGGCCGGGTGCACCATGATGATGCGCTTGCCGGTTTTCGGGTCTTCGTCGGGTGCATCCAGAATGCGGGCGCATTCGGCCTCGGCATCCCTGAAATGGGCGAACAGCGTGTCGGTATCGGCGACGTCGAAATTCCAGCGGGAGTATTCCTGCTCCGTCTGGCGGAAGATATCGCTGTATTTAAGGGCGATCGGGGCGTCCGGGTCGTTGTAGGGCATGTCCATTACGTGGTCGATCCCCAGGACATACATCGCCAGCCGCTCCAGCCCGTAGGTCAGTTCCCCCGAGACGGGGTGACAATCATGGCCGCCGACCTGTTGGAAATAGGTGAACTGGCTGACCTCCATGCCGTCGCACCAGACCTCCCAGCCCAGCCCCCAGGCGCCAAGCGTCGGGCTTTCCCAGTCATCCTCTACAAAGCGGATGTCGTGCAGATCCATGTCGATGCCGATGGCGGCAAGGCTGCCCAGATAGAGATCCTGGAAGTCCGGCGGGCTGGGTTTGATCAGCACCTGGAACTGGTAATAATGTTGCAGGCGGTTCGGGTTCTCGCCGTAACGCCCGTCCGTCGGCCGACGGGAGGGCTGAACATAAGCCGCCGCCCAATCGCGCGTACCGAGGCTGCGCAGCGTCGTGGCCGGGTGAAAGGTGCCCGCGCCCACCTCCATGTCATAGGGCTGAAGCACGGCGCATCCCTTTGCGGTCCAGTAGGTCTGAAGCCGCAGGATGATCTCCTGGAAACTGCGCGGGTTAGCCTTGGTCATCGCGTCTTGCCCTGATGGTGGAAAACAGCGCCTCAATAGGCAAGCCGCGCCGAGGGGTCAACGGGGCGGGAAGGTTTGGCGTGCATTGCACCACGGCTTTGATAGGTTTCAAAAGGAATCAGACCGGGGTTGGGAATGACAAGATTGATTGCGGCGGCCATGCTTTACGTACTGGCCGCCCTCGCCGCCGCCGCGCAGCAAAGCGCCTGGGTCCAGATCGAGGCGCACCCGACGCTGCGCCAGGCCGAGGACGCCGCCCGCGCCTATGCCGGACAATTCGGGGATGTGAACGCCTTCGACCTTGGCGCGGGATGGTACGCCATCGCGCTTGGTCCTTACAGCGCGGAAGGCGCCCGCACCCGCCTGCGTGAACTGAGGCGCGAACGCGCCATCCCGCCCGACAGCTTCGTGGCCGACGGCACACGCTATCACCAGCAGGTCTGGCCCGCGGGCGGCGCGGCGCTGACCGCCCCCGCCCCGCAACCGCCCGCACTCCGGCCAGCCGCCGAAGAAACCGCTGCCGAAGCCCATAGCGCGGAGCGCGCGCTCGACCGGGCGGCGCGGGAAAACGTGCAAAAAGCACTGCAATGGGAAGGGCATTACACCGGCACCGTCGATGGTTCCTTTGGCCCCGGCACCCGGAACGCAATGGCCGGCTGGCAGCGCGAATCCGGCCACGATCCCACCGGCATCCTGACCAGTGCCCAGCGCACCGCCTTGCTGGACGGCTATCGCGCGACCCTTGACCGCCTTGGCATGGCCACGGTCGAAGACCTCCGCGCCGGCATCCGCATCGATCTGCCCGCCGGACTGGTCGCCTTCGACCGTCATGAACTGCCCTTCGCCCATTACACCGCGAAAGACGGCGGCGCACTGCGCGTCCTGCTGATCAGCCAGCCCGGGGACCGGGACACGCTGGCAGGGCTTTACAACATCCTCCAAACGCTGGAGATCGTGCCGATGCACGGCGCGCGGGAACTCAACCGCGACTTTTTCATCCTGACCGGTCAGGACAAAGATATCCACGCCTACATCTACGCCCGGGCCCAGGACAGCGCCGTCAAGGGATTTGCCCTGGTCTGGCCGACAGGGGATGCGGCCCTGATGACCCGCGTGGCACAGATGATGCGCGACAGCTTCACCCCCCTGCCCGGCGTCCTGGAGGACAGCACCGATACCGTCCCCGAAACCCAAAGCATCGACCTGATGGCCGGCCTCGAAATCCGCCGCCCGGCGCTGACACGCAGCGGCTTCTACGTCGATGACGCGGGCAGCGTGCTGACCACCCCAGACGGGCTGGACCAATGCTCCCGCGTGACAATCGGGGAGGAGCAGGAGGCAACGCTCACCGCGATCGACATGCGGCTGGGGCTGGCTCTGCTTAAACCGCGTACACCGATCAGCCCCATCGCCTATGCCCGCTTTCGCGAAACGCCCCTGCGGCTTAACAGCGAGGTCGCCGTGGCCGGGTTCTCCTATGGGCATGTGCTGGGGCTGCCCGCCCTGACCTATGGCGAACTGGCCGATACCCGCGGGCTGGACGGGGACACCGCCCTGCGCCGGCTGGCCATCTCGACCCTGCCGGGAGACGTGGGCGGGCCGGTACTGGATGGTTCGGGCACGGTTTTGGGGGTCCTTCTCGCCTCCCCCGGCGGGACCCGCCGCCTGCCCCCCGATGTCGGTTTCGCCGCCAGTGCCGAATCTGTCGCGAAATTCCTGCAAACCGGTGGACTCGCCGCCGCATTCACGGCGCCCGGCCCCTCCCTCGTCCCCGAGGATATTGCCGCCCATGCCGCCGATTTCACGGTCCAGGTGTCGTGCTGGAACTAGGTCACACGCGCCAGAATTTTACCGTCAGGATGGCATAGACCGCCAGAAGCTCCAGCCGCCCGATCAGCATCGTGGCTGACAGAATCCACTTTGCGGTATCATTCAGAGAGGCGTAGTTGCCGGCGGGGCCGATGATATCGCCCAGCCCGGGCCCGATATTGGCCAGTGCCGCGGCCGCCCCCGAAAGCGCGGTCGTCGGGTCCAGACCGGTCGCGCCCAGCAACACCGAACTCGCGCCCAGAGTAACGACGAAATAGACGAAAAACGACATGACAGAAGATAGCACATCTTCAGCCACCGGCTGGCCGGCATAGCGCGGCTGAAACAGCCCGTGGGGCGTGTGAATCTTCCGGACCTGACCCCGGATCGAGGCGAACAGCAACTGGTAGCGGAATACCTTGATCGAACAGGAGGTCGAACCGGCGCAGCCCCCGATCAACCCGATGAAGAAAAACAGGGTCACCGGGAAAGTCCCCCAGAGCATGTAGTCATCGCTGGCATACCCCGTACCGGTCAGAATCGACACCACGTTGAATAATGCCTTGCGGAATGCCTCCTCCTGCGGGAGGGGCGAATTGAACATCTTCCAGACCGCCACCGTCAGCACCAGACCTACGGCCAAGGCAAAAAACACCCGGATCTGGCTGTCACGCCACAGCGGCCGGGCATTGCCCGCCACGAACTGCACGTAACGCACGAAAGGCAACGCCGCGAGAAACATGAACAGCGCCCCCACGTATTCCGCCCCCGCGCCCAGTGCGCCGAAGGAACTGTCGTAATTGGCGAACCCTCCGGTCGCCAGCGTGGTCATCGCATGTACGATGGCATCGAACGGGCTCAGCCCCACGGCAAGATACGCCATCGCGCAAGCCCCTGTCAGCGCCACATAAACCCCGGAAATACGGGATGCGATCTGGGTGGCGCGCGGCAGGATCTTGCCGAACGTGTCGAAGGATTCAGAGCGGAAGATCTGCATGCCCCCGATGCGTAGCTCGGGCAGGAACACCATCGCAACGACGATGATCCCGATGCCCCCATACCACTGCAACAACCCCCGCCACAGCAACAACCCCTTGGGCATGGTATCCAACCCCGCGAACACCGTCGCTCCCGTGGTCGTCAGGCCCGACATCGCCTCGAAGAACGCATCGACATACCGCGCCTCTGTCGCACCCAGAACGAAGGGAATGGCCCCGAAAACCGGCAGCGCCAGCCAAACCCCTGTGGTCAGGAAAAAGGTCTGCTGAATCGAGAGGCGTGCCTCTACTCCATTGGCACATGCCAGCGCGATCAGCCCTCCGGTCAGCCCCGTAATCACGGCGCTTTCCAGAAACGCGGGCCAATGGTCATTGCCATAAAACAGATCGACGGCCAATGGCACCAACATGGTCGCGCCCAGAACGGCGACCAGCAGGCCAATCACATATCCGACGGGGCGCAGGTCAAACATGGCCGCAAGGCTTGTCTGCACTCCCGCGTGCTGTCAAGCTCAGCCGCCGTGGTACAGGGATTGGAACAACCGCGGGTCGAGGCTTTGGGTTGCGAAAGTTTCGCCCTCGCTCAGCACGCTGACGGCATCGTGACTGTGAAGGCTTTCCTGGTGGCTGGCCACGACACGGAAATCGCCCACACGCGGGTCGTTCTGCAACCCCTCACAAAAAAGCCGCGCCGCATCCTCCACGAAAACCGGATGGGCGGCGTTCAGTTCGGCGAATGCCTGTTCGTCCTCCCGCTTGACCATCACCTGCGTTTCCGTGGGCACGGCCGCGCGGCAAATGTCGATCAGATCCTCGAACCACAGGCATCCGCCGGTTTCGTCAAGCACCACGGAAAGACGCGCCACAGAGCGTTGGGAATGCGGCGTTGCAAGCTGCCCGCGCATTTGCCGGGCGTGTTCCGACAGCTCCAGCGAACACGGGCAGGTTGAAGAGTAGACATAATCCAGATGCATGATCTTCCTCGAAACGCCTGCCTGCTCCACCAGTTCCAGTGCGATATCGTAATACTGGTATCCCTCCAGCCCCGAGCGCAGCGACGGCACCTTCACCGGGAAGGAAAAACGCATCATGATCCGCGCGTCGAAACTGTCCAGATCCGCCTTGTAGCTTTCCAGCGCGGCTTCGATCACCTCAAAGCTGAAGGTACGCTCCGCGTGGCCGTAAAAGCTGCGGATAATACGCGACATGTTGATGCCTTTCTTCTCGGCCTCCAGGCTGACCGTGCCGGTGACCGATGTCTCCAGCGTCAGGTCCCCGTTGTCGCGGGTATGAAACCGGATCGGCAGGCGGAAATTCGAAATGCCGACATGCTGAATCTGCTGACGTGCGCCCCGGATCAGGCTGGCAGGGCCGTTCTGCAGGTCTGGCATGGTGTCCTTATAGGCCGAATCGGCCACGAACTCCTCCGGATAGCGTCGGCTGAGCGGCGGATAGTTCGTTCCCCGCCCCGGTAAAATATTCCTCAGCGCCGGATCGAGCATTCCCCGCTCATCCTCGGTAGCCGCTGCGGCCCAACTGCGCAAAAGTTCCAGCGCGTCTCGGGCCTCGTCGAGGCTTGGCAGGCGGTCCGGATCCCGGTCATGCATGTTCATCCGGTCGTCCTTTTTGCGTCGTCCTTCCCCTCAAGATGGGGCTGCGGCACGATAATTCCAATTCAAATTACCAGTGTTACGCAAACCGGCGCCGGTCGGATCACCCGTCAGACCCTTTGCAAGGCCCGTTCGAGGTCGTCCAGCAAATCCTGCGGATCCTCCAGTCCGACGCTAAGCCGCAGCAGTCCCGGCGTAATGCCCAGATGGGTTTTGGCAGCCTCGGGCAGGCGCTGATGCGTCGTCGTCGCAGGATGGGTTATGATGCTTTTCGCATCCCCGAGATTGTTTGAAATCTTCCAGATTTTCAGGGCATTGAGAAATCGGAATGCCGCCGCCTGCCCCCCTGCGACATCAATGGAAAAGACCGTGCCGCCCTGGGGGAACAGGGCGTGTTGCGGATGAGAGGTCAGGCCAGGATAAAGAACCCGCGCCAGGCCCGCGCGCCCCTCCAGGGCCTGTGCTAGAATCCGCGCGCCCCTGGTTTGGGCCCGCACACGCAGATCCAGCGTCTCCAGCCCCTTCAGCATGATCCAGGCGTTGAACGGGCTGATCGCCCCGCCGGTATGTTTCATATAGGTCTCTACCGGGCCACGCACGATGTCCCGCGGACCAAGGATGACCCCGCCAAGGCAACGCCCCTGCCCGTCGATATGCTTGGTCGCGGAATAAACCACAAGATCCGCCCCCATTTCGACCGCGCGGGAAAAGACCGGCGTGGTAAAGACATTGTCCACCACCACCAGCGCCCCGGCCGCATGGGCGATGTCCGCAACGGCGCGCGTGTCGATCACTTCCAGTGTCGGGTTGGAAACCGCCTCGAAAACCACCAGCCTGGTCCCCAAACGGATCGCCGCGCGCCACTGATCGAGGTCGGTCCCATCGACGAAGGTGACCTCGACACCAAAGCGGGGCAGGATTTCTTCAAGGATATAAAGGCAGGATCCGAACAGGGCCCGCGCGGCAACGACGTGATCCCCCGCCGCGACCAGTGCCGTCAGCGCCCCGTTGACCGCCGCCATGCCCGACGCCGTGGCAAAGGCGGCCTCCATCCCCTCCAGGCCGGCGATACGGTCTTCGAACATCGCCACCGTCGGGTTGCCGTAGCGTGCGTAGATGAACTCATCCGGGCCGGCCTGCTCAAACCGGGCCTCTGCGGCCTCGGCATTGGGATAATCGAACCCCTGGGTCAGGAAAATCGCCTCTGACAACTCTCCGTACTGGCTTCGGCGTGTGCCCCCGTGCACGGCCTTGGTGCACCGTTTCCAGTTTTCGGACATATGCGCCCCCTTTCGCGCAAAACCCCCACCGTCCGCAAGACGCCGGGGGTTTCAGCCCTGACCTCTTTAGCGGTTTCTTTATCGTGGCCCGCAATCCGGTAAACAAATCGCCACGTGCCCCTGCGATAGCCAAGCGGGCTGTTGCCGTCAAGCCGCGTCACGCTTCTGTAACCTGGTCTTCACCGCGCTGTCGCATGGCTGACCTATCCCCTGCCACAAGATGTAGTAGGAGAAACCCCATGCCCCTGCTTCCAGTCAACACGACGGACCCGGATATCGACCGGGCGCTGACACCTCTCCTCGCCCGCCTGCCCCAGGACGCGCCTGTAATGGTCCTGATTCACGGTTTCAAGTTTTCGCCCGCCACGCCGCACAGCAACCCGCACAGTCACATCCTGTCGCTGAACCCGAACCCGGATTGCCGCAAGGCCCTTTCCTGGCCGCGCGCCCTAGGGTTTACCGGCACACGGGACGAAGAGGGCCTGTGCCTCGCCTTCGGGTGGGAGGCGCGCGGCACGATCTGGCAAGCCTATCGCCGCGCAAAAGACGCCGGGCAAGTGCTTGGCGGGCTGGTGGCGCATATGGCGGCGCAGCGGCCCGACCGGCCCGTACATATCCTGGCGCATTCGCTGGGCGCGCGCGTGGCGCTGAACGCGCTGCCCCATCTGCCGCCCCGTTCGCTGGGGCAGATCATCCTGATGGCCCCGGCGGAAATGTCCCACCGGGCGGATCCGCTGCTGGGCGCGCCCGCTGCACGCACGGCCCGTTTTCTGAACGTTACCAGCCGGGAAAACGATATCTTTGACTGGATGCTGGAACGGGCCCTCACCCCCCATCGCCGGAAGGCGCGTACCCTTAGCCACGGGCTGGAGCACCCTCCGAAGAACTGGCAGGATCTACAGATCGACCACCCCGAAACCCTGGCCGCACTGAACCGCCTGGGGTTTGCAATCGCCCCGCCGGAACGCCGCATCTGCCATTGGAGCCCTTACCTGCGCGACGGCATGTTCGCACTTTACGCTGCCCTGCTGCGGGGAACACTGCCCTTTGGCGCGTTGCAGGCACAAATTCCGCATGTGCACAGCCCGCGCTGGTCGCGCCTTCTGGCGGTACCGGACAGTCCCGCACCGTTCTCCCTTGTGCGCGACGCACCGTCCTGAGGGTCAGTCCTCCCCGATGCCGTATTTCTTGAACAACCCGCCCTGCGCCATGAAAAAGGCAAAGATGCCGATGGTCAGACCGAAGGTCTTGAAATTCACCCACGCATCGGTGGACATAGTACGCCAGACGATCTCGTTCACCACCGCCAGCGCGAGAAAGAAGAAGGTCAGACGCCGTGTCAGGATCATCCAGCCCTCGGGACGCAACGGCATGATCTCTTCCATCACGTATTGCAGGTAGGACCGCCCGCGTAAAAGCCCTGCGCCAAGGAGCCCACCGAACAGAAGATAGATGATCGTGGGTTTCATCTTGAAAAAGCGGTCGTCGTTCAGCCACACGGTCAGCCCCCCGAACAGCACCACCAGGACGGCCGTCGCGACCTGCATCCTGGAAAGATGCCCGGTCAGCGCCCAGAGGATGCCGGTACAAAGCAGCAAAAGCGGGATAAATCCGGCAGTGACGAGTATGAACCCCTCGTACTCCGTGCCACCGATGGTGAAGGCACGCTCCCTCAGGCGAAGATAGGCCACGAAAAAGGCAAGGACCGGTCCCAGTTCCAGCGCGGTCTTCAGCCACGGGTTGATTTTGCGTTTCGACATCCTATCCCCCTGTTTCCACGATCACCGCGCCCAGCGCGATCAGGGCCATCAGCGTCAGACGCCGCGGCCCGACCTTTTCGCCCAGAACCAGCCACCCGATCAGAGCCGCGAAAACGGTCGAGGTTTCGCGCAGCACGGCCGCCTCTCCCACCTTGTCCAGCCGGGTTGCCAGCATGATGGCCCCGAACGAAAAAAACGCGACGAACCCGCCAACCAGACCGCGCAGCATCAGCGGCCCCGGCGCAGGCCGATGCGCCATGTTCAGCCACCGCAACGCCGCCAACCACGGCATGACGGTCAGCCCGTCGATCAGGAAAAACCAGGCAAGAAACGTGAACGGGTCCGCCGTGGCGCGGATACCGTAGGCATCATAGGTCGTATAAAGCGCCACGAAAATGCCCGTCAGTACAGCCAGCGCCAGCGCAGGCTTCAGCGTATGGCGGTCCATCTCCCAGTGGATCAGGTTATAGGCGGCCAGCCCGAAAATCCCCACCAGCAGCACCATGACCCCCATCCATTGCACCGGTGCGAAGGTCTCACCGAACAGCAGCCACGCCCCGATCACGGTAAACAGCGATCCCATCCCCCGCACCACCGGGTAAACGACCGTGTAAGCCCCCTTGGTATAGGTATAGCCCTGAGCGATCTTGTAGCCGAGGTGGATGAGAAACACGATGCCGAAGATCGGCCACATGTGCGGCTCGGGCCAAGGTACAACGAACAGCGCAAAAGGCGCGGCCATGAGGCCATAGCTGAAATCAATCGCCCCACGGGACAGCCACGGGTCATGGCGCCCTTTCTGCAAGGCCCCGAACACCGCATGAAGCAATGCCGCCAGCAGGGCAAGCGCCAGCGCCAGCGCATGTCCGGTCTCTGTCCCCTCGATGGAGATCAGCCATTCGCTCATACGCCGGCCCGCTCAGGCATCCAGGCCTGCCAGGGCCTTGGCGAACTCCTCCGGGTCGAAGGGGGAGAGATCGTCGATCTGTTCCCCGACACCGATCGCGTGGATCGGCAAGCCGAACCTGTCGGCCAGCGCCACCAGAACCCCGCCCTTGGCAGTCCCGTCCAGCTTGGTCATCACCAGCCCCGACACGTCCGACAGCTTACGAAAGGCGTCCACCTGGCTCAGCGCATTCTGGCCGGTGGTTGCATCGAGAACCAGAAGGGTGTTGTGCGGGGCGCTCTCGTCATGCTTGCGGATCACGCGTACGATCTTGGCCAGTTCCTCCATCAGGTCGGACCGGTTCTGAAGACGCCCGGCCGTGTCGATCATCAACAGATCCGCCTGATCCGTTCTGGCACGCTGCATCGCATCATAGACAAGACTGGCCGCATCGCTGCCTTCCGGGGCGGTCAGTACCGGTACACCGGCGCGCTCTCCCCAAACCTGAAGCTGCTCGACCGCGGCGGCGCGGAAAGTATCCCCCGCGGCGATCACCACCGTCTTGCCCGCAGCGCGGAACTGGCTGGCAAGCTTGCCGATCGTCGTCGTCTTTCCCGATCCGTTCACGCCCACCACCAGAACCACCTGCGGTTTTTGGGGATAAAGCGGCATCGGGCGCGCAACCGGCTCCATGATCCGGGCGATCTCATCGGCAAGAAGGGTCTTGATCTCTTCGACCGACAGGCGCTTGCCCAGCCGCCCTTCGGCCATGTTGGCGGTGACACGCAGGGCCGTATCCACGCCCATATCGGCGGTTATCAGAAGCTCCTCCAGACTTTCGAGCATCTCGTCGTCCAGTTCGCGCCGGATCACCGGCTTGCGGTCGCGCCCCAGAACGCGCCCGAAGAATCCCCGGCGCTCTCCGGGCTCCGGGTCTTCCGCATCAGGCGGCGGAGCCTCCCCCGACGGGGCCGCAAGAGGGATCTGCGACAGCCCGGCGCCCTGGGGCGGGTACGCCGTCCCGGTCGGTTCCGGCTCCGGATTCGCCAGAAGAGGGTATGGATCGGACCCCGGCTCGACATCCGGTTCCCCGACGCGCGGCGCGGGGTCTTCATCCGGATCGGGGACTGGCGCTGGCGGCGGCGGAGGCGGCGCCTCCGGTGCCACTGCGGGCAGATCCGGCACGGAGCTCTGCGGGGCTTCGGGATAATCCGCCAGGGGTTCGGGCGGCGGCATAAATTGCTGCGCCGGAGCGGCTTCCCCCACATCCCGCCCCCCCTCCAGGGGGTCGGGCCGCACTCCATCGGGGTCTTCCGTCCCGCCATCCTCCACGATTGCCTCCAACCCCGCCTCAATTTTCGACGAGGACTTCCGCAACCGGTTTCTGAGCTTCGAAAAGAACGCCATTCTGCCTCCTGCCAGGGCTGTCCCTGACCTATGCGCATTTTGTCCCGGATGGAAGGGCTTGGATTGCACCACCCCTTTGCGCCATTGTGGCAAGGGGCGCAAACACCTTCCAGAGCGCGCGCCGCCGCACCTTTGCAGGTTACAGGTCTTGACATGAAATCTTTTGCCATTGCCACGCTGATCCCACTTCCCCTGCTGCTGTTCGGGGCGCTTTGGGGTGGGGGTTGGATACTCGCAGCCCTGCTTTACCTGACCGCGATCGCCTATCTGCTGGACGCCCTTGTCCGCCGCATCACGCCGAATGCGCCCGACGGGGCGGAATTCCCGGCCGCAGACACCCTGTCCGTCGTTCTGGCGCTGGCGCATTTCGCGGCGCTGCCGCTGGGGGCGTGGTGCGTGGCAGGGGGCACCGGACTGGGCGCGGCGGAGCGCATTGCCGCCTTCTTTTCCTTCGGCCTTTTCTTTGGGCAAATCAGTCACCCCAATGCGCATGAACTGATCCACCGGGCACACCGGGGCCTCTTCCGGCTGGGGAAGTGGGTTTATATCTCGCTGCTGTTCGGGCACCACACCACAGCCCACCGGCTGGTGCACCATGTCTGGGTCGCCACGCCGGAAGATCCGAACTCCGCCCGCCTCGGGGAAAGTTTCTACCACTTTGCCCCACGCGCATGGATCGGATCTTTTCGAAAAGGGCTCGAGGCCGAAAATCGTCGCGCCAGGGACAAGCCGCGCCTCCAACACCCCTACATCGCATATGTGGGCGGCGGGTTGGCGATTGCACTGGCGATGGGGCTGACACTGGGGGCGGACGGTCTGCTGGCCTATCTGGCGCTGGTGCTTCATGCGCAGACACAGCTTCTGGTGGCGGATTATGTACAGCATTACGGGCTGAGCCGAGCGCGCGGGGAAGATGGCAGGTATGAACCCGTCACGCCCCGCCATTCCTGGGATGCGCCGCACTGGTTTTCCAGCTACCTGATGCTGAACGCGCCGCGCCATTCGGACCACCACGCCCACCCGGCACGCCCCTACCCGGCCCTGCGCCTCTCCCCCGAGGGATCGAGCCCGACATTACCCCTGAGCCTGCCCGCGATGGCGACGCTGGCTTTTCTGCCACAGAGATGGCGGCGCAAGATGGATCACCGCGCCCGCCGCTGGGCACCGGGCTGATCCGACATGCGCCTTTTTCTCGTCATGATCCTTCTGTGCTCCGCCGCCCAGGCAGATCCTCCGCTGAGCGGGGCCAGGTTCGAAGCCCATGTGATGGGCAAAACGCTATACTACAAAGCCGAAGGCGAAACCTACGGGGCGGAGCAATACCTGACCGATCGCCGGGTGATCTGGGCATTCCTGGGCGGCCCCTGCACACAGGGGTACTGGTACGAAGATGCGGAGAAAATCTGTTTTCTCTACGAGCACGCCCCAAAAGACCCGCAATGCTGGCGATTCTATCTCAGGGACGGCGTGCTGAGCGCCCGGTTCGATGGCGAACTTTCGGAGTCTCTGATCGAGATTTTCAAAAGCCGCCACCCGCTGAGATGCGCCGGGCCGCAAGCGGGCGTCTAGAGCAGCGTCCCCTGTCCGGAATCGTCCTTGGGCGCCCGGCGGCGCGGCTGACTGGCTCCAAGCGCCAGCCGACCGTCCTGAAACTCGACCTCGAGGGTCCCGGCCTGCTGCGCCTGCGTCCGGGTGGTCACTACCGTCGTCCCCGCACGCACCACGGCATAGCCCCGGCGCAGGGTCTCGGTATAGCCCAGCGTCTGGCGCATCCGCTCCAACGCGGTCAGCTTCTCCTGCCAACGGGCAATCTGCGTTTGCGATACCGTCGAAAGCCGCGTGCAGAGACGCTCCAGATCACCTGCTGCCCTGCCGGCATCGCGGCGCAGGGCCTCCGCACGCAGCGGTCTGCGCGCAAGCCGGTCTCTGCGGTCGCGGATCAGACGCTCCAATGCCGGGACCAAGCGCGCAGCCCATGCGTCACGGGTCTGCCGGGCCTCGGCAACGCGGTGGCGCAGGGCGGCGGGCCGCAAGGCGGCACCGACCTCGGACAGGCGCAGGCGCCGGGCCTGGGTGGTGCTGCGCAGCGCGGCAGGCAGGCGGTCCTCCCACACATCCAGCCGCTGACGCGCCTGCGCCACAAGGGATTCCGGCCGGGGCAAGGCGCGTGCCATATCGGACAGTCGCTGGCGACGATGACCCAGCGCCTGCGCGGTTGCGTGGCTCAGCCGCGCCTCCTGGCTGTCAAGCCAGGCCAACAGTTCCATCCGCACCGGCACGGCAAGCTCCGCCGCCGCGGTGGGGGTTGGCGCACGACGGTCTGCGGCATGATCGATCAGGGTTGTGTCGGTTTCATGCCCCACCGCCGAAATCAACGGGATCCGAGACTCCGCCGCCGCGCGCACGACGATCTCCTCGTTAAAGCCCCAAAGATCTTCAAGGCTGCCGCCGCCGCGCGCCACAATCAACAGATCGGGCCGGGGCAGCGCACCGCCGGGCTCCAGCGCGTTGAAGCCCCGGATGGCATTGGCGACCTCGGGGGCGCATTTCGCGCCCTGGACAGCAACGGGCCAGATCAGCACCTTGCGCGGGAACCTGTCGCGCAGGCGGTGCAGGATATCCCGAATCACCGCCCCCGAAGGGGAGGTAACAACCCCGATCACCTCTGGCAGGTAGGGCAGCGGCTTCTTCCGTTCCGGTGCGAAGAGTCCCTCCGCCGCCAGCGCGGCCTTGCGCTTTTCCAGCATCGCCATCAGCGCACCGATACCGGCCGGGGCGATATCTTCAATCACGATCTGGTACTTCGACTGCCCGCCAAAGGTGGTCAGGCGACCGGTCGCGATCACTTCCATGCCTTCCTCCGGTTGGGTCGCCAGCCGCGCGGTAACGCCTTTCCAGATCACGCCCGACAGAACGTTCCGGTCATCCTTGAGGTCCAGGTAGACATGCCCCGACCGGGGGCGACTGACACGTCCGACCTCTCCCCGGACACGGATATGGGCGAACTCGCCTTCGATCACGCGCTTCACGGCACCGGAAATTTCGGAAACGGTGAACTCCGGCGCATTACCGGGGGCGGCATCTTCGATCAGGTCGGGCATGGGCTCTCGCTTGTCATGGGACGGGACGCAGCCTAGAACGCCCGAAACCAAAGGCCAAGCGGGGACGACAATGAATATCCTGATACTGGGCGGCGGCGGGCGCGAACATGCGCTGGCCTGGGCCATCTTGCAAAACCCCAAATGCGACAGGCTGATCGTGGCGCCGGGCAATGCGGGCATCGCCGAAATCGCCGAAATCGCGGCGCTGGACATCGAAGATGGCGGCGCGGTGGCCGGTTTCGTCGAGGAGAACGCCATCGACTTTGTCGTGATCGGGCCCGAGGCCCCCCTGGCCGCCGGCGTGGCGGACCGGCTGGCAGATACCGGCGTTGCCTGTTTCGGGCCCTCGCAGGCTGCGGCACGGCTGGAAAGCTCAAAGGCGTTCACCAAGGAGATCTGCGACGCGACCCATGCCCCCACCGCCGCCTATGCCCATTTCACCGACGCCGAAACCGCCCGGGCATATGTACGGGCGCAAGGCGCCCCCATCGTCGTCAAGGCCGATGGGCTGGCCGCCGGCAAGGGCGTGATCGTCGCGCAAACCGTGGCCGAGGCCGAGGCCGCGCTCAACGACATGTTCGGGGGAACCTTTGGCGGCGCGGGGGCCGAGGTGGTGATCGAGGAGTTCATGGAAGGTGAGGAGGCCTCGTTCTTCGTGCTGTGCAATGGTGAGACGGTGCTGCCCATCGGCACGGCACAGGACCACAAGCGCGTGGGCGAAGGCGATACCGGCCCCAACACCGGCGGCATGGGCGCCTACTCCCCCGCCCCGGTGATGACGCAGGCCGTGTGCCGCAAGGCGCTGGAGGAAATTGTCAAACCCACCGTAGCCGAAATGGCCCGCCGGGGTACGCCCTATACGGGCGTGCTTTATGTCGGGCTGATGATCCGCGACGGTCAGCCCAGACTGGTGGAATACAACGTCCGCTTCGGAGACCCGGAATGCCAGGTGCTGATGATGCGCCTTGGCGGGCAAGTGCTGGACCTGCTGCTGGATTGCACCAACGGCACGCTGGACTCAGCGCGCGTCAACTGGGCCGACGATCACGCGATAACCGTTGTGATGGCGTCCAGGGGCTATCCGGGCATCTGCGGGAAGGGCTCCGAAATCCGCGGCCTCGACACCCTGCCCAAGGACAGCCGCCACATGGTTTTCCACGCCGGCACGAAAGAGGTGGGCGGAAAGGTGACAGCCGCCGGCGGACGTGTTCTGAACGTCACCGCACGAGGCGCCACACTGGCCGAGGCACAGGCCGAGGCCTACCACATGATCGACGCCATCGACTGGCCAGAAGGATTCTTCCGCCGCGACATCGGATGGCGGGCTTTGTAAGGCGGGAAAAAGGGGCCGGGGCCCCTTTCTGTCAGATCTGCTTTTCCGGCATCTGCACGATCAACCCGTCCAGATCGTCCGTCACCTTGATCTGGCAGGTCAGGCGGGAGCGCGCCGGATCGGTGGCGTAGGCGAAGTCGAGCATATCCTCTTCCATCGCCTCTTTGGCAGGCAGTTTTCCGACCCAGTCCGGGTGAATGTAGGCGTGGCAGGTTGAGCAGGCGCAGGCCCCGCCGCAATCGGCATCGATGCCCGGAATACCGTTGTCGCGCGCGCCTTCCATCACGGTCAGGCCCTTGGCCACATCCACGACATGTTCGGTGCCGTTATGCTCTATATAGGTGATCTTTGCCATTCTTGCCTCGCTCGATTAGCCATTCGGAGGGGGAATAAGCCAAGGGGGCAGTCTTTTCCAGAGAAAAGGGGGCGCCCTAACGACGCCCCCTTCAAAAAGCCCGCCCCGGAGCGATCAGTCGACCGACAGCGCCACGAAGCGCGGCTCCCCGTTCCGGCGAATGAGCAACAACAAGGATTTACGCCCGGCCTGACGCGCATCCTCCACACGTGCCTCCAGTTCCGTAACGGTGGAAACCTTTTGCTGTCCGGCCTCGGTGATGACGTCGCCTGCACGCAGACCCTTTTCATAGGCCTCGCCCATTTCGTCTATATCCAGTATGGCCAGCCCCTCACTCCCTCCGGGCAGGTCAAGCTGGTCGCGCAGCGCATCGTCCAGCGGACGCAGGGTCATACCCAGAAGTTCCGATTCAACGGGTTTGCTTTCTTCCGCCTGCGGGGAATCGGCGCCTTCGGCGGTTTCCCGGCGACCCAACGTCACCATCAGAGTTTGAGTCTTGCCATCGCGGAACACCACCACGCGAACGGTCTTGCCCACCTCGGACCCCGCAACCTGCCGGACAAGCTCACGCGTGTCGCGAACGTCATGACCGTCAAACGACAAGATCACATCGCGGGCCTTCATCCCGGCCTCGGCGGCGGGGCCTTCGGGCACATCGGTCACCAGTGCCCCCCGGGCCGCCTCCATGCCCAGCGCCTCGGCCATGTCCTCGGTCATGTCCTGAATACGCACCCCCAGCCAGCCACGCCGGGTTTCCCCAAATTCCTTGAGTTGATCCACCACGGTTTTGACAACCGTGGACGACATCGCAAACCCGATCCCGATGGAGCCGCCATTGGGAGACAGGATCGCGGTGTTCACGCCAACAACCTCACCATCCATGTTGAAAAGCGGGCCGCCCGAGTTGCCCCGGTTTATGGCGGCATCGGTCTGGATATAGTCGTCGAACGACCCGGAAAGCGCCCGGTTTCGGGCCGAAACGATCCCGGCGGAAACGGAAAAGCCCTGCCCAAGAGGGTTTCCCATCGCCATCACCCAGTCGCCCACGCGCATGATGTCACTGTCGCCGAACGGGACATAGGCCAGCGGCGTCGGGCTTTCGACCTTCAAAAGCGCAATATCCGTGTTCGGGTCCGTGCCGACGACCTTGGCCTCCAGCGTATCGCCCGAGAAGAACTCGATCTCGATCTCATCGGCCTTTTCGATCACATGGTTGTTCGTGACGATGTATCCATCCTCGGAAATGACGAACCCCGAGCCCAGCGCCTGGCTTCGGCGCGGCGTCGTGGGGCCGTCGCCATCGGGATTTAGAAAATCGCGGAAGAAATCCTCGAACGGGGACCCCTCGGGCACGATCGGATTGATGCCGGGGCGGCCCGCGACCACCGTCGAGGTGGTGATGTTCACGACTGCCGGGCTGACCTTGTCGGCCAGGTCGGCAAAGCTTTGCGGCGCATTGCGGGCCAGCGCCACGCTGGCCTGCGCGAGAATCAGCGCCACGCCCAGCAAAAGCGCCCACATGAAGCGCAAAGCAGCAGACGATTGCACCGGAACGGAGATGGCCTTGGGTTTCACGGGACGATGTCCTCCTGATTACAAATCACTTCTGACCATGTAAGCCACGGCATTTATCGAACGTATGGCGATGGTGGATCAACTCACTGCCCGTCTCATCGCGTCACATGGGTGTGATGGCATAAGTCTTTCAGGGAAGACGCGTCTGGGCAAGCCAGATCAGCACTGTTCCCAGCGCCACCGCCCCCAGCCCGATCATCCTGCGCATTTCGGGCGGCAGGCGGCGCAACGTCTCGACGATGTCGTCGAGGCGCGAAGGGGCCAGCGCAAAAACCAGCCCCTCCAGAACAAGCACAAGGCCAAGGCCAAGAAGGAGAAAATTCATTCCCCTCTTTCACCCTTGATGTAATCGAAGAACTCGCTGTCCGGCGTGATCACCAGCGACGAGTTTCCACTCCGCAGGGAGGTCTCATAAGCCTGCAAAGATCGATAAAAGGCAAAGAACTCCTTATCCGCGCCATAGGCCTCGGCAAAGATGCCGTTGCGCCGGGCATCGGCCTCGCCGCGAATGACCTGCGCCTCGCGTTCGGCTTCGGAAACAAGTTCCACCACCGTGCGGTCTGCCAGGGCGCGCACCCGCTGGGCGGCCTCATTCCCGCGTGCAATCTCGTCTGCGGCTTCGCGCTCCCGCTCGGCCCGCATCCGGGCAAAGGTCGCCTCGAGGTTCTGGGCCGGCAGGTTGGTCTGTTTCAGGCGCACGTCCACCACATCCAGCCCAAGGCTGCGGGCGCTGGCGCGGGCCTGGTCGCGGATACGGGTCATCAGTTCACGCCGGTCCTCCGACAGGATCGTATCCGACGTCACCTGATCCGCGCCCAGGACTTCGCGGATCTGGGCGTTGAGAATAGAGGACAACCGGTCCTCCGCCAGCCGCAGCCCGCCGACCCCCACGGCCTGACGGAACTGCACCACATCGGCGATGCGATAACGGGCGAAAGCGTCCACGACGAGGCGACGGTCATCCGACGGCGTCACCTCGATCACGTCGGTATCGAGTGACAGGATCCGGTCATCGTATTTCACCACCTGCTGGATAACCGGGACCTTGAAGGCCAGGCCGGGTTCTTCCTTCACCGCCTTGATCTGCCCGAACTGTAGCACAAGCGCCTTTTCCCGCTCATCCACCACGAAGATGGAAGACAGAAACGCAATCAGCGCGACGAACAGGACAGGCAGCAGAACCACAAGTTTTTTCATCGCTCAGTTCCCTTCCTGCGTACGGCGCAACTCGTTCAGCGGCAGGTAGGGCACAACGCCCGATCCGCCCTCTCCACCGATGATGGCCTCGTCGAGGATGGTCTTGTCCACCTCCCTCATGACTTTTTCCATGGTTTCGATATAAAGCCGCTTCCGGGTCACTTCGGGGGCCTTGCGGTATTCTTCCAGCACCGAGGAGAAACGGCTTGCCTCCCCCAGCGCATCGTTGACGACGCGGGCGCGGTAGCCCTCGGACTCTTCGACGATCTGGGCGGCCTTGCCGCGCGCCTCCGCCACGACACGGTTGGAGTAGGCATCGGCCTGACGCTGCAGGCGGTCCCGCTCCTGTTCGGCGGCCTGCACCTCGCGGAAACTGTCAATCACTTCCTGCGGCGGGTCGGCCTTGTCGAGGTTGACGCGCACGATGTTGATACCGCTGTCATATTCGTCCAGCGTGGCCTGGATGTTGGCCTTTGCGGTATCCGCGATCACGCCCCGGTCACGGTTCAGGATCGGCGCGAGGTTGGTCGCGGCGATGATTTCACGCATTACCGATTCCGAAACCGCCTGAACGGTCAGTTGCGGGTCACGGATGTTGAACAGAAGCTTCGCCGGATCGTTGATGTTCCAGACGACCTGGAAATCGATATCCACAATATTGGCATCCGTCGTCAGCATCAGACCGGTGTCCTGCCCCCCACGGCGCACGCCGATATCCTCGGTCCGTTCGGAGGTGACATTGACCACCGCCGCAGTAACCACCGGCCAGGGGGCAAAGTTCAGGCCCGGGTTCCCGGTATCGTAGTACTTGCCAAGGAAAAGCTCTACCGACTGCTCTTCCGGCTTTACGGTGTAAAAGGACATGAAGACCCACAACGCCGCCACCGCGAAAACGCCCAGCGCCACCGCGCCCCGTCCGATCCTGGGCGGACCGCCGCGCCCGCCGCGCCCGCCCATCAGCACGCGCAGCTGTTCCTGCCCGCGCTTCATCAGCTCATCAATTTCAGGGATCTGGGGGGGTTCGTTCCCCCCCGGGCCGCGCCCGCCACCGCGATTGCCACCCTGGTTGGAACCGCCACCCCACGGCCCGCCGTTGTTACCTGACATCTGGGTTACCACCTCTCCGTTATCTGTGCCTGCCGGGTTCCCCTTCCGAATTGGGGGCCACCGGCGGGAAATCAAGCCGAGCGAACAGGCGCCTTCAGGGTCACGAGTTCCTCAGCCATGGTCGGATGCACCGCAACAGTGCGGTCGAAATCTTCCTTGGTCGCCCCCATCTTGACGGCCACGCCCGCCAGCTGGATCATCTCACCCGCATGGTCGGCCACGATATGACAGCCCAGCACCCGACGTGTTTGTGCACAAACGACCAACTTCATCAGCACCCGGCTGCTGCGCCCCGCAAAGCCCGACTGCATCGGACGAAACGCCGTGGAATAGATTTCGACGGGGCCCTGCTCCCGGGCGTCTTCCTCGGTCAGGCCAACGGTCCCAAGTTCCGGCTGGGTAAAGACAGCGCCGGCCACAAGATCATGATCCGGCATGGTCGGGGTGCCCTTGAAGACCGTTTCCACGAAAGCCGCACCCTCACGGATGGCAACCGGGGTCAGGTTCAAACGGTCGGTCACATCCCCCACCGCGTAAATCGACGGCACCGCTGTCTGGGAATAGCCGTCCACCTCCACCGCGCCGTTTCCTGCAAGCTTCACGCCAAGATCTTCCAGCCCCAGCCCCGCGCTGTTGGGCCGCCGGCCGGTAGCGTACAGCACCTGGTCATACACGGCATCATGGCCATCGGAGGATTTCACCCACAACCCCTGGGGCACCTTGTCGATTTTCAGGACATCGGTGCCACAGCGCACATCCACGCCCTGGTCGCGCATGGCTTCGGCGATATGGCCGCGCGCTTCGTCATCGAATCCCCGCAGGATCTGCGCGCCACGGTAATACTGGGTGACCTGCACCCCCAGCCCGTTGAGGATACAGGCAAATTCACAGGCGATATAGCCACCGCCCACAATCAGGATACGCTTGGGGAGTTCATCCAGTCTGAAAATATCGTTCGAAGTCAGACAATATTCGGCGCCGTCCACCTCCGGAACGAAAGGCTGCCCGCCAGTCGCCAGCAGGATGTGCCGGGCCGTTTTCACGGTGCCGTCGGCAAGGCGCACGGTATGGGCGTCTTCCAGGACGGCGCGGCTGTGATAAACGTCCACCCCGGCCTTCAGCAGATTGGTGCGGTAGATATTCTCCAGCCGGTTGAGTTCCGCATCCAGCCGGGCCCGGAACCCCGGCCAGTCGAACGCGCCGGCCTGCACCTCCCACCCATAAGCACGGGCATCCTCCAGCGCACCGCGATAGCCTGAGGCGAAGACCATCAGTTTCTTCGGCACGCAACCGCGAATGACACAGGTGCCACCCATACGGTATTCCTCGGCCAGGCCCACATGGGCCCCCGCCTCACTGGCGGCCAGGCGGGCGGCACGTACGCCCCCGGAGCCCCCTCCGATAACAAACAGGTCGAAATCAAAGTCCATACGGTCCTCTCAGAGGTCGGCAATCAGGCTCTCGGCGTCGGCAAGATCGATCCGTCCGGTTTCCTCCTTGCCCGCGCGTCCGATCAGCCTGACCGTCCCATCCGCGTGACCGACCACGACGGTGTCACAGATATCCATGAACAGCCCGTTTTCAACCACACCGGCGATCTGGTTGAGGTGCAGCGCCAGATCGCGCGGCGCGCCGATGCGGCCCAGATGCAGATCCAGCACGTAGTTGCCCTCATCGGTACGGAAAGGGGTATCCCCTGCCATGCGAAGGGTGGCCGTCCGACCGTCGACATCCATCCCTGCCAGCAAACGCTGTACGAGTTTCTGCGTGGCCTGCCAGCCGAAGGGGATAACCTCCACCGGCAGCGGAAAAGCGCCAAGCCGGGCGACATCCTTGGCCGGGTCCGCGATGACGATCATCCGGTCCGAAGCGGTCGCGACGATCTTTTCCTGCAAATGGGCCCCGCCACCGCCCTTGATCAGGGTCAGATCGCGGTCAAATTCATCCGCACCGTCGATCGTCAGATCCAGCCAGCCGGCGTCCTCCAGCGTGACGACGGCGATCCCGACCTTCCGGGCCAGTTCCGCCGTGCGTGTCGAGGTCGGAACGCCGGCAATCTTCAACCCCTCCTCCCGCACGCGGCGGCCCAGGCAACGCACCATCCACGCTGCGGTCGACCCCGTTCCCAAACCCACGCGCATGCCGTCCTCGACAAAGTCGACGGCTCGGCGCGAAGCCACGAATTTCGGTTTGTCAGCATCGGAAAGCGGGATCATGGCAAGGTCTCCTTGGCGGTTTGGCCCCGTTATAGGCAAGTTCCGCAGTACCTGCGAGGGTCAATCGCCCCAATTCCGGCGCATCGCCCCGACGACCTTGTGCATCAACGCCATGAGGTGCGCCCGCTCCGCGTCGCTCAACGACGCAAGGGCGGTCTCATTCTGATCCTGCGCGGCCCGGATCGCGGCGGCTTGCAGGGCGCGGGCCTTGTCTGTCAGGCAGATCCGGCGGGCGCGACGATCATGATCATGGGCACGGCGGACAATCAGGCCGTCACGCTCCATGCGGCGCAGGGTGTTGGACATGGTCGCCTGCTCCACATCCAGGCGGGTGACAAGATCGTGCTGGGTCAGCCCGTCTTCCTGCCAGAGTTCCAGCAGCACCATGAACTGCGCCGGCGCCAGCCCCAGCGGCGCGATACGCCGCGCCAGTCCATGGGCGAAAAGCCGGGCCATATGGTTGGCCACGAATCCGGCGGAGTGCTCTTTCGAAAATGTCATGCCACGTCCTAGCACTTGCATAGCATACTATTCAACTGCATTATGCATAGCATGCTATCTGATTCGCAGGAGATTTCGATGACCCCAAAAACCCATGCCGCCGCCGGCGCCCTCGCGCTTGGCCTGATCGCCCTCTTCTGGGTATCCAGCTTCATATCCGAGATGCTCGGCGGGCAAGAGCGTATCACCGCCGTCAAATCGGCTATCCTTTACGGCCTGGTGCTGCTGGTACCCGCCATGGCCTGGGTCGGCGCCAGCGGCTTCCGGCTGGCCGGCGCGCACCGTGGCCCGGTGATTGCGCGCAAGACCGCCCGCATGCGTCTTATTGGGGCGAACGGGCTGCTGGTTCTGGTCCCCTGTGCCATCGTCCTGGCCCAACGCGCCACAGCCGGGCAGATCGACGGCACCTTCTACGCGATCCAGTTGGTCGAATTTCTCTCAGGGGCGGTCAACATCACCCTCTTGTCGCGCAACATGCGCGACGGGTTGGCCATGCGGGCCGCCCACACCTGAGCGATGCTGTAAAAGCCGCACGTTCCGTCGCTTTCGGCCTTGCCGAAGGCGGCGGTTCGGGCAATCTGACGGAAGGGAGCACATATGTACCTTTCCGTTTTCGACATCTTCAAAGTGGGCGTCGGCCCGTCTTCCTCACATACGATGGGGCCAATGGTGGCCGCTGCGCGCTTTCTTGACATGCTGCGCCAATCGCCCTTCCAACCGGAGGGGTTGCGCGCCTCACTACACGGGTCGCTGGCCTTCACGGGGGTCGGACACGCCTCCGACCGCGCGACGATCCTTGGCCTTGCCGGATTCCGTCCAGACACGTACGACGCCGGGGCGGCAGAGGCGGCACTGGCACGGATCAGAACCGAAAAACACGTGTCGCCCGAAAACCTGCCGCCCCTGCGCTTCGACCCGCAAACGGACCTTGAATTCGACTTTGGCCCGCCCCTGCCCGGTCATGCGAATGGCATGATCCTGCGCGCCACCGACGCACAGGGCGACGTTCTGTTACAGGAAACCTTCTATTCCATCGGCGGCGGGTTCATCCGGACCGAGGCCGAACTGGCGCAGGACGAGCCCCCCGATTCCGGCCGCCCGGTCCCCTACCCGTTCGGGACCGCCGCACAGATGCTGGAAATGGCTGGGCACAGCGGCAAAAGCATTGCCGCGATGAAGCGCGCGAACGAACTGGCCCGCATGCCGCGCACCGCGCTGGAGGAAGGGCTCGACCGCCTCTGGCGCACGATGGAGGCCTGCATCACCCGCGGCCTGACGGTGGACGGCACCCTGCCCGGCGGTCTGAACGTCCGCCGCCGCGCCCATGGCATCCATACCGCCCTGCTGGCCGAGCGCGGCATGAACCTCAGCGCACCCCATACCATCAACGACTGGATCAGCGTTTACGCCATGGCGGTAAACGAAGAAAACGCCGCCGGAGGGCAGGTCGTCACCGCCCCCACCAACGGTGCGGCGGGGGTGGTGCCCGCAACGTTGCGCTACTGGCTGGATCACGTACCCGGCGCGACCCCCGCAAAGATCGGGGATTTCCTGCTGACCGCCGCCGCCATCGGCGGGCTGATCAAGCGCAACGCCTCGATCTCGGGCGCCGAATGCGGGTGCCAGGCAGAGGTCGGCAGCGCGTCGGCCATGGCGGCGGCGGGGTTGGCCGCGGTTCTGGGCGGAACCCCACAGCAAGTTGAGAACGCAGCGGAAATTGCGCTTGAACACCATCTGGGCATGACCTGCGACCCGGTGAAAGGCCTTGTTCAGGTCCCCTGCATTGAGCGTAACGGCCTGGGCGCGATCAAGGCCGTCTCCGCCGCGTCCCTGTCCCTGCGCGGGGACGGGCGGCATTTCGTGCCGCTCGACGCCTGCATCGAAACCATGCGCCAGACCGGCACCGACATGAGCGAGAAATACAAGGAGACCGCGCTGGGCGGTCTGGCGGTGAACGTCCCCAATTGCTAAGGCCGAGACATGCCCCAGGACAGAATTCTCCTCGGTGTCGCCCTCATGCTGGGCTTCGCCGTGACCGCCCCCATCATGGACAGTTTTGCCAAGCTGGCCTCGGACACGATTCCGGTCGGGCAGATCGTGGCGGCCCGGTTCGTGTTGCAGGTCGTCGTGCTTTTGCCCCTGGCCTGGGCCGCGGGGGAACTCTTCCGTCCCGGCCTGCGCGACACGGGGCTGCACCTGTTGCGGGCACTGGCACTCCTGGTGGCGACAACCGCTTTCTTCGCCGCGCTGAAAACGCTGCCGCTGGCCGAGGCCATCGCCATTTTCTTTGTCGAGCCCTTCATCCTGACTTTGCTGAGCGCGGTTTTGCTGGGCGAAACCGTCGGCTGGCGGCGGGTACTGGCCTGTATGGCAGGGTTTTCCGGCGCGCTTCTGGTGATCCGGCCCAGCTTTGCCGCCTTTGGCACTGCGGCACTGTTGCCGCTGTGCACGGCGTTCTGCTTTGCCTGCTACATGGTCCTGACCCGGCGGATTGCCCGCCGCGTCCCGCCCGTGGCGCTTCAGGGCTGGACGGCGCTGGCGGCCTGTATGCTGGTGCTGCCGCTGCTGGTGCTGTTTCAGGGGTCCGGCGTCGCCGGGCTGGACCCGGTGACGCCCGCCGGGCGCGACTGGGGCTTGCTTCTGGGCGTCGGGGTGGCGGCCACGGTCTCGCACCTGTTCCTGAGCGCAGCACTTCGCTTTGCCCCGGCCAGCACCATCGCACCGCTGCAATACATGGAAATCGTGACCGCCACGATCCTGGGCTATGTCCTGTTCGGGGACCTTTTCGACGCCCAGGCGCTTTTGGGCGTCGCGATCATCACGGGCTCCGGGCTTTATGTCTTCCTGCGGGAACGCAAGCTCAGCCGTGCGCCGGTTCCGCCGCCATAAGCCCCGCAACCGCCGCCGCCAGCGCCGCCCGCGGCAGGATCACCAGCATCGCAGCGGCGGTGACAACCATCTCCACCCTCGGCGCAACGGTGATATTGGACGTCCCCACGCGCCCATCGGGCGCAAAAACCAACCCGTCAATGGGCCAGCGCAACCCGGTGCTGTTCCCGCTCGCCGGCGCAAGCGGGAACAGAGAGAGCCGGGTCCCCTCCGGCAAGTCCAGACCAAGACGCGGCGGGCAAAGAAAACAGATGTCCCGCTCCCCCAGCAAAACGATACGTTTCGCGGGGAAACGAGCCAGCGCGTTCAGCGCCGCCATCTGGTGATCCAGCCGCGCCCCCAGAACACCCAGCCCAAGGATCAGCGGGGCAGAGACCGAGCGCAGGCATTTTTCGAAATCGGTGCTGTCCTGCTCCGCAATCGGACAAAGCCGGTCGGGCGGGATGGCGGCCCGAGTAGCCTCGGAGATCGAATCGAAGTCCCCGATCACCTTTCGCGGGATGAGCCCCTGGGCAAGCGCCGTATCCGCCCCGCCATCGGCCGCAACCAGTTCCGGCGCCAGCCGAAGCGCCTCGGACAGATCGCCGGGGGCAACCGCGCCCCCCCCGAGAATGGTGATGTTGCGCCGGGACTGCATCACGGCTCAGTCATCCTCCGGCGGTGCATCCGGGTCGGCCCGGCCGACCCCCTTGAAGACGAACTTGAACGGCAGCGCCCAGGCGATACCCAGCACCACATAGACCGCAAGCTCCACAAGAAACGACGGACGATCCAGCCAGTTGAATACCGTCACGGCGGCAACGATGTAAGCCGGCAACCCGACAAGCAGGATGACAAGCGACCAGCGGCGGCGGGCTTTGTAATCAAGAGGCATCAGTCTGCGAACGGGTCGGTGACAAGGATGGTGTCTTCGCGCTCGGGCGAGGTGGACAACAGCGCGACCGGGCACTGGATCAACTCCTCGACCCGGCGGACATACTTGACGGCCGCGGCGGGCAGGTCGGCCCAGCTGCGCGCCCCGGCGGTGGAATCGCTCCAGCCCTCCAGTTCTTCATAAACCGGGGTGACGCGGGCCTGCTGGTCGGCGGCGGTGGGCAGATAATCAAGAACCTCCCCGTCCAGGTCGTAGCCGGTACAGATTTTCAGTGTGGCGAACCCGTCCAGCACATCCAGCTTGGTCAGCGCGATCCCGGAAACGCCGGAAATCGCGCAGGTCTGACGCACGAGAACGGCATCGAACCAGCCGCAGCGGCGCTGCCGCCCGGTGACGGTCCCGAATTCATGGCCGCGCTCACCCAGGCGCTTGCCGTTCTCGTCGTTCAGTTCGGTCGGGAACGGGCCTTCGCCCACGCGCGTGGTGTAAGCCTTGACGATCCCCAGCACGAAATCCACCGCGTTCGGCCCAAGACCGCTGCCGGTGGCCGCCATCCCCGCCGTGGTGTTCGACGACGTCACGAACGGATAGGTCCCGAAATCGATATCCAGCAATGCGCCCTGCGCGCCTTCGAACAGGATGCGCTTGCCCGCGCGACGGTCTTCGTTCAGCACCTTCCAGACCGGGGCGGCAAACGGCAGAATTTTGGGCGCGATCTCCCGCAGCGCGGCCAGCAGCGCGGCACGATCCACCTCCGGCAAGCCCAGGCCACGGCGCAGCGCATCATGGTGGACCAGCAGGCGATCCACACGGCGCTCCAACGTTTCGTCATCGGCCAGATCGGCCACGCGCACGACACGGCGGCCCACCTTGTCTTCGTAGGCGGGGCCGATGCCACGTCCGGTGGTGCCGATCCGCGCGACGTCGATCGCTGCCTCGCGGGCACGGTCAAGCTCCCCGTGCAAGGGTAAAATCAGGGGGGCATTCTCCGCAATCATCAGGTTTTCGGGCGTGATCTCAACGCCCTGCGCGGCAAGCTTGTCGATCTCAGCGATCAGTGCCCAAGGGTCCAGTACCACACCATTGCCGATCACCGAGCGCTTGCCCTTGCGCACGATTCCAGAGGGCAGAAGCGAAAGCTTGAACACCTCCCCGTCGATCACCAGCGTATGGCCGGCATTGTGGCCGCCCTGAAAACGCGCGATCACATCGGCCCGTTCGGACAGCCAGTCGACGATCTTGCCTTTTCCTTCGTCACCCCACTGGGCGCCCACCACGACGACATTGGCCATGACATTTCCTTGTTCCGATTTGCAAACCCGCGCCGGTATAGCCCCCTGCGACGATGAGGCAAACTACTTTTCGTCGCGCCCCCCCCCGACCCGCGCTAATGTCGGGGCGGAAACGCGCCAATTAACTGGAGACTGCCAATGTTGGGCTTCTTCCTGCGGTGGGTTTTTGCATTCGTGCTTCTGGCCGTGACCTATAACCCCACCCAGTACAACTTCGTGACCTGGGCCATGGGCGCCTGGGAGGGACAGCTTCCCTTCGTCGTGCTGGGCAGCCTTCTGCTGCTCGTGTGCTACGTGATCTATCTGCGGGCGACGCTGCGCTCGATCGGGATTCCGGGAATGCTCCTGATTCTGGCCATCATGACCACAGTCGCCTGGGTCCTGATCGACCGGGGCGTGCTGGTGATGGAACTTTCCAGTCTCAACACCTGGCTGATCCTTGCCGGCCTGTCACTGGTGCTGGGGATCGGCCTGAGCTGGAGCATCATCCGGCGCCGGCTTTCCGGACAGGCCGATGTGGACGACGTCGACGAGTGAGGGGTTGCGGGCCCGCCGCTTAGGCCCTAGATAGGCGCCCAAGCAAGACGGGGCCGCAATGGAAAACGTCATACTCATCGTCCACCTGATCCTTGCACTATGCCTTATCGGCGTAGTGCTGTTGCAGCGTTCCGAAGGGGGCGGCCTTGGCATGGGCGGAGGGGGCGGCGTCATGTCCGGACGCGCCGCCGCAACGGCCCTGGGAAAGGTGACATGGCTGTTCGCCATCGCCTTTATCGGAACGTCGTTGACGCTGACCGTCATCGCCGCGGAGAACGCCGCCGGCAGTTCGGTAATCGACCGCCTGGGAGGCTCCCCGCCCGTCAGCGAGACCTCGCAAGAGGCCCCCTTGCCGGACGCGCAGGACCTGCTGCCACCGCCGCCGGTTGACGCACCGCTGACGCCGCCGCGGGCGGAGTGAAGTCTATCACTACCATTTGTTAGGGGCGGCGCGGCCGCCCCCATTATATTGCGGTCTGGTTGCAGCCCGGGGCCGAATCCTGTATAGGTTAAACCCCGTGATGCGGCGGCGCTGGCCGTGCGAATCGAGCAGCCGAAATACAGAAAGTCACGGGGGATTCCAGGTCATGGCGCGTTACATCTTTATCACGGGCGGGGTTGTCTCTTCGCTGGGAAAAGGGCTGGCCTCCGCTGCGCTCGGGGCGCTGCTTCAGGCGCGCGGCTTCACCGTCCGTCTGCGCAAGCTGGACCCTTACCTCAACGTCGATCCCGGCACCATGAGTCCCTTCGAGCATGGCGAGGTCTTTGTCACTGACGACGGGGCCGAGACGGATCTCGACCTGGGCCATTACGAGCGTTTCACCGGCGTTGCGGCGCGGCGGACGGATTCCGTTTCATCCGGGCGCATCTATTCCAACGTACTGGAGAAAGAGCGCCGGGGGGACTACCTTGGCAAGACGATCCAGGTGATCCCCCACGTCACGAATGAAATCAAGGACTTCCTTTCCATCGGCGACGATGAGGTCGATTTCATGCTTTGTGAAATCGGCGGAACCGTGGGCGATATCGAAGGGCTGCCCTTCTTCGAGGCGATTCGCCAGTTCAGCCAGGATCATCCCCGCGGCCAGTGCATCTTCATGCACCTGACCTTGTTGCCCTACATTGCCGCCTCGGGGGAACTGAAGACCAAGCCCACCCAGCATTCGGTGAAGGAATTGCGCTCCATCGGCATCGCACCGGACATCCTTGTCTGTCGTTCCGAGGGTCCGATTCCCCAGAAAGAGCGGGACAAGCTGGCGCTTTTCTGCAATGTCCGGCCCGATGCGGTGATCGCGGCGCAGGATCTGTCTTCGATCTACGAGGCGCCGCTGGCCTATCACCGCGAGGGGCTGGACCAGGCCGTTCTGGACGCATTCGGCATTCAGCCCGCACCAAAGCCGGATCTGACCAAGTGGGAAGACGTCAGCGACCGGATCTTCAACACCGACGGCGAAGTCAGGGTGGCAATCGTGGGCAAGTACACCCAGTTGGAAGACGCCTACAAATCCATCGCCGAGGCCCTGACCCACGGCGGTATGGCCAATCGGGTGAAGGTACGCGCCGAGTGGATCGACGCCGAGATTTTCGACAGCGCGGACCCGGCGCCCAGCCTTTCCGGCTTTCACGCCATTCTGGTGCCCGGCGGGTTCGGTGAACGTGGCACCGAAGGGAAGATCAAGGCTGCCCAATATGCGCGCGAACACAAGATTCCCTACCTTGGCATCTGCCTTGGCATGCAGATGGCGGTGATCGAGGCCGCCCGAAACGTCGCCGACCTGTCCGACGCGGGCTCGGAAGAATTCGACCACGAAGCCGGGCAGAAACGGTTCACCCCCGTGGTCTACCACCTCAAGGAGTGGATTCAGGGGGCCCACAAGGTCGAACGCAGAGTCGAGGACGACAAGGGCGGCACAATGCGGCTTGGGGCCTATGTCGCGCACCTGAAGGAAGGATCGAAAGTGGCGCAGATCTACGCCACGACCCGCATAGAGGAGCGCCATCGCCACCGCTACGAGGTGGACATCAAGTACCGGGACAAGCTGGAAGGGAAGGGGCTGATCTTCTCGGGGCTTTCGCCGGACGGCCGGCTGCCCGAAATCGTGGAGTGGAAAGACCATCCATGGTTCATCGGCGTTCAGTTCCACCCGGAGCTGAAATCCAAGCCATTCGATCCGCATCCCCTGTTTCGCGACTTTGTGCGCGCGGCGCTGGAAACATCGCGGCTTGTGTAAAAGAGTGGCAGACAGCCCAAAGCAGGATATATCTGAGGCATGTTCGGAGATTTCCTGACCCGGTTGCTGGCCCCTGACCCCCGGGCCCTGTCCGATGGCGATGCGCGGCTGGCTCTTGGTGCGCTTCTGGTCCGGATCGCGCGCGCAGATGGAGACTATGCCAGGGAGGAGGCCGAGCGGATCGAGCGCATCCTTGCCAGGCGTCATGCCCTGACGCCGCAAGGGGCGCGAACCCTGCGTGAACAGGCCGAGGCGCTGGAGGCCGAAGCCCCGGACACCGTGCGCTTTACCCGCGCCATCAAGGAGGCGGTGGCCTACGAGGACCGGATCGCGGTGATCGAGGCGCTGTGGGACGTGGTCCTGGCCGACGGCATCCGCGACAGTGAGGAAAACGCGCTGTTGCGCCTGACCGCCAATCTTCTGGGGGTGAATGACCGTGACAGCGCCCTTGCACGCCAGAGGGTCGAGGCGGGGCGCAACGGGTAATATGCCTAAAACCGGCGGCAACCTGTTTGACACAGTTGCAATATCGCGCAATTTGCGCCCTACTCCTGCAACCGGACAACGACAACAGGCACCGAATTGACCGACGCAAGAGAACCGCCTGTCCTTGAAATTCGCGATCTCCACAAAAGCTACGGCCGGCTGGAGGTTCTCAGGGGCGTGGATATCACCGCCCGAAAGGGTGACGTGGTATCCCTGATCGGCTCTTCCGGGTCGGGGAAATCCACGCTGCTGCGCTGTGCCAACCTGCTGGAAGACAGTCAGCAGGGCGATGTCCTGTTCGAGGGCGAACCGGTGCGCTGGAAAGGCACGGGCCCCGCCCGCCAGCCGGCGGACCGCAAGCAGGTGATCAACATCCGTACCCACCTTTCCATGGTCTTCCAGCAGTTCAACCTGTGGTCCCACATGACCGTCCTGCAAAACGTGATGGAAGCGCCCGTCACCGTTCTGGGGGAAAATCGCGACGAGGTCGAGACCCGCGCCCGCGACCTGCTGGAGAAAGTCGGAATAGGCGACAAATGCGGGGCCTACCCGGCCCAGCTCTCGGGGGGTCAGCAACAGCGCGCAGCCATCGCGCGGGCCCTGGCCATGCAGCCGCGGGCAATCCTGTTCGATGAACCCACCTCTGCCCTTGACCCCGAGCTTCAGCAAGAAGTCGTACGCGTCATCAAGGTGCTGGCCGAAGAGGGCCGGACCATGCTGCTGGTCACCCATGACATGCGGCTTGCGGCGGATGTGTCCGATAGCGTCGTCTTCCTGCATCAGGGCCTGATCGAAGAACAAGGTCCGCCCGAAACCCTTTTCGGGGCACCCCGCTCCGAACGTCTCAAACAATTCCTAAGCGCAACCGGCGCGGCCTGACCGCGCGATACTACGGGAGAAGAAGATGAAAAAGCTGATCCTTGGCACCGCAGCACTGGCGTTGAGCGCCGGCATGGCGCTGGCGCAGGATGTCGTCCGCCTTGGGACCGAAGGGGCCTATCCTCCGTACAACTTCATCAACGACAACGGTGAGGTCGATGGGTTTGAACGCGAACTGGGCGACGAGCTCTGCGCCCGCGCCGCACTGACCTGCGAATGGGTCACCAACGACTGGGATTCGATCATCCCCAACCTCGTCTCCGGCAACTACGATACCATCATCGCCGGCATGTCGATCACCGCCGAACGGCGGGAAGTCGTCGACTTTACCCAAGGCTACACCCCCCCCTCGCCCTCGGCCTACGCCGCGCTGAGCGACGATGTCGACCTGACCGGCGGCGTCATCGCCTCTCAGACCGGGACGATCCAGGCCAACTACGTGGTCGATACCGGCGCGACCCTTGTCGAGTTTCCAACTCTGGACGAAGCCCTGGCCGCCGTCCGCAACGGCGAAGCCGATGCCGTCATCCTCGACAAGGATTCCCTGGCCCCCGCGGTCAATGAATCGGGCGGGGAAATGATGTTCGTGGGCGAAGACATCGCCCTTGGCGAAGGGATCGGCATGGCATTCCGCAAGTCCGACCCGGATCTGCGCGCCACCTTCGACGCCGCCATCCAGAGCATGAAGGATGACGGCACGCTCAACGACCTGATCACCAAGTGGCTGGGCGAAGATTCGCCCCGCTTCTGACCGGCACGGGCGGGGTCCGACCGGACCCCGCCCGGTTTTCCCATGTTTGGTTATTGTTCCGATCCCTCTGCCCTTGACGGGCTTGTCTGGCTGTCGTGCTACCTGACCAGCGGCAAGCACATGGCGTTTTATGCCTCGTTCGGCACGGTGATGCTGCTGCTTGCGATCACGGCACCGGCCGCTTTGCTGTTCGGCTTTGGCGGTGCTGTGGCGGCACGCTCGGCGTTCTGGCCGCTGCGCATCCTGGGCAAGGCATATTCCGCGATGGTGCGGGGCATTCCCGATATCGTGTTTTTCCTGTTCGTTCCCATCGCGCTGGACCAGGCGTTCGAGTGGATGCGCCACAAGGCTCTCTGCCCGGAGTGGGAGGCACCGGTGCGCCAGGGAAACGACTTTGTCGTCTGCGTCGAAGCCAAGCTGCCGCTTTCGGCCAGTCCGCAATGGGTCCATGAGAGTTACGGTTTCGCACTTGCGGTCCTGGCCTTCTCGATCGTGTTCGGCGCCTTTGCTGCCAACGTGTTTTACGGCGCGATGCGCACCGTCCCACGTGCCCAGCTTGAGACCGCCCAGGCTTATGGCATGACCGAACGGCAGAGTTTCTGGCGCGTTCTGATCCCCCAGATGTGGATCTATGCGCTTCCCGGTCTGTCAAACCTGTGGATGATCCTCATCAAGGCCACGCCGCTGCTGTTTTTGCTGGGGGTGGAGGATATCGTCTACTGGGCGCGGGAACTTGGCGGATCCAAGACCAGCATTTACGCCTACCCGCACCCGGACTGGCGGCTTTACTACTTTCTGGCGCTTTTGGTGTTTTACCTCGCCCTGACCCGCGTCAGCGAGATTGCGCTGGCGCGGCTGACCGCGCGGCTTAGCCGTGGCCAGGCGACGATGGCGGGCGAAGCCCTCAGAAAGGCGGCGGTATGAGTTGCGTTCAGACGATCCAGGATTACGGCCTGCGCGCCCTCGGCATCGGGGAGCGTGTTCTGCCCCGCGCCGACATCACTCTGTGCGACCAGTTCACGCTGATCGGATCGGGGCTGATCTGGAACATCTACTTCGGGACGCTCGCGTTGATCGCAGGGTTTTTCCTGGCCACCGGGCTGGCTCTGGCGCGCGGCAGCCGCAATGTCCTTTTGCGCAAGCCCTCGGAGTGGTTCATCTTCGTGTTCAGGGGCTCCCCGCTTTTCATCCAGTTCTTCGTCGCTTATCAGGCTTTCGTGCTGCTGCCCAAGAACGGTATCGAAATCGACCTGATATTTACGCAGATCACTGCTGAAAGCCGGTGGCTGGCACGGGCGGCGGCAGGGGCGCTGATCGTGCTGTTTCTCAACACTGCCGCCTATACCGCCGAGATATTCTACGGCGCGCTGCGCTCCATCCCGAAAGGCGATGTCGAGGCCGCCGACGCCTATGGCATGAGCGGCTGGACCAAGTTCCGCCGGGTGGTCTGGCCGACGATGCTGCGGCTTGCCTGGCCCGCCTACACGAATGAGGCGATTTTTCTGTTCCACGCCACGACGCTGGTATTCTTCAGCGGATTTCCGGCGTGGCAGCAGAAAGGCGATGCCCTGTACTATGCGAACTATTTCGCTGACAAAACCTTCAACCCCTTTGTTCCCTATCCGATCGTGGCCGGGTATTTCATCTTGCTTACACTGGTGGTCATCGGGATCTTCGGGCTGGTAAACCGACAACTGAACCGCCACATTCCCCAGGCCCGCCCGAAGCTGCGGCTCCGCCCACAGGTGACCCGATGACAGACTGGTTGCGCGATCATCCCGAAATCCGGACCGTACGCGTCGCCGCCTGCGACCTGAACGGCCAGGCCCGCGGCAAGAGTATGCCGGCCCGCTTTGCCGGCAAGGTCGAGGATGAGGGGACGCGCTTTCCCCTTTCGGCACTGAATCTCGATATCTGGGGAGAGGACATCGAGGAAAGCCCGCTGGTTTTCGAAACCGGCGATGCCGACGGTCTTTTGCGCCCCACCGGACGAGGATTCGTGCCCATCCCGTGGCTGGATGCGCCTGCCGCACTCTTGCCGCTGTGGATGTTCAACGAGGACGGGAGCCCGTTTTCGGGCGATCCGCGCCATGCGCTGGCCCGTGTTCTGGACGCTTACGAAGCGCGCGGCTGGTACCCGCAAGTCGCCACGGAGCTGGAATTCTACCTGATCGACGACAGCGGCGACCACCTGCACCCGCCCCGCTCTCCCCGATCGGGCAAACGGAGGGTCGCGGCCGAAGTTCTCGCCCTGCGCACGCTGGATGCGTTCGACGATTTCTTCACCGATATCTACGACGCCTGCGAGGCGATGGACATTCCCGCCGACGCCGCGATTTCGGAGGCCGGCCTTGGCCAGTTCGAGATCAATCTTCTGCACGGTCCCGCGATGAAGGCCGCCGACGACACATGGCTGTTCAAACTTTTGGTCAAGGGGCTGGCGCGCTGTCACGGAGTCGCGGGCAGCTTCATGGCCAAGCCTTATCCCGAACACGCCGGAAACGGGCTGCACATGCATTTCTCGGTGCTGGATTCGGACGGGAACAACATTTTCGACGATGCCCGCCCCGATGGCCCCGCACAGTTGCGCGCAGCGGTGGCGGGGTGTCTTGCCGCCCTGCCCGACAGCGCGCTGATCCTGGCGCCGCACGCCAACAGCTATGACCGGCTGGTGCCCGGCGCCCATGCCCCCACGGGCATCTGCTGGGCGCATGAGAACCGGACGGCGGCCATCCGCATCCCCGGTGGCAGCCCTCGTGCCCGGCGGATCGAACATCGCGTCGCCGGCGGGGACATCAACCCCTACCTGACGATCGCCGCGGTTCTGGGCGCTGCGCTGCAAGGGATCGAGGACGGGCTGACACCCCCGGCTCCGATCACGGGCAATGCCTACGGCCAGAAGCTGCCGCAACTCCCCGCCGACTGGGCGGGCGCGATCGACAGGTTCGAGGCCAGCGACCGCATGGCGCGCATTTTCCCGCGGGAGATGATCCGCAATTACGTCATGACCAAGCGTCAGGAATTGCGCCGCATGGCCGGGCTGGACGAAGACGAGCGCACGGGGCTCTATCTCGATACGGTCTGAACCTTGTTGTCTTCGGGCTCCATACATAGATTTTCAGGGAAAAAACGATAGGGACCCCATGAAAATCGGCATTCTTGCACCCGGGCACGCCCCCGAAGCCCTGCGCCCCGCGCATGGTGACTACCCCGACATGTTCATGCGCCTCCTGGGGGAGGAAGGCTTTACCTTCCGCCTGTGGGATGTCGAAGCGATGGAGTTTCCCGATTCTCCCTCCGAGGCAGAGGGGTGGCTGATCACCGGTTCCCGCCACGGGGTTTATGAAGGGCACGCCTTCATCGCCCCCCTGGAAGCGTTCATCCGGGAAACGTACGCCGCCGGGGTGCCGATGGTCGGCATCTGCTTCGGCCATCAGATCATCGCGCAGGCCCTTGGCGGGCGGGTCGAAAAATTTGGCGGCGGCTGGGCCGTCGGTCCGACCGATTATGAGATCGAGGGGACGCCGCTGACCCTGAATGCCTGGCACCAGGATCAGGTTCTCGCCCCCCCTGAGGGCGCACGCACCGTGGGCCACAACCCCTTTTGCGCCCACGCGGCATTGCTGTATGACGGGCGGGCCTTCACCTTGCAGCCGCACCCGGAGTTCGACACCCCCTTCATAAAGGGCCTGATGGACACACGCGCCCCCGGCGTGGTACCCGAAGAACACTTGGCCGGGGCCCGCGCACGGATGGATGTGCCGGTATCCTCGGTCACGACAGCACGCCGCATCGCGCGCTTTTTCAAGGAAAGATCCTGATCATGTCCGACTGGACAAAAAAACTGCCCGACGCCGCCCGTGCCTACCTTGAGAACCGGAAACTGGACGAGGTGGAGTGCATCGTCGCCGACCTTGCGGGTGTGGCCCGGGGCAAGGCAATGCCGGCGGCGAAATTCGCCACGCAGTCGCTGTTCTATCTGCCCAACTCGATCTTTCTTCAGACCATTACCGGCGACTGGGCGGACATCGCGGGCGAGGCCTTCACCGAACCGGACATGATCCTGACCCCGGATTTCTCGACCGCGACGGCCGCCCCCTGGACGGCGGACTTCACCTTGCAGGTGATCCATGACATCACCGACCAGGCGGGGCATCCGGTTCCGATCGCCCCGCGCAACGTGCTCAAGCGGGTGGTACAACTTTACAACGACAGCGGCTGGACACCGATCGTAGCACCTGAGATGGAGTTCTTCCTCGTGGCCCGCAACGTGGACCCGACCCAGCCGGTCGTACCGCCAATGGGCCGGTCGGGGCGGCGCGCGGCGGCTCGGCAGGCCTATTCGCTGAGTGCTGTGGACGAATACGGTCCGGTCATCGACGATATCTACGATTTCGCCGAAGCGCAGGGGCTTGAGATCGACGGCATCCTTCAGGAGGGCGGCGCCGGCCAGGTGGAGATCAACCTTCGCCACGGTGACCCGGTCAGGCTCGCGGATGAGATATTCTACTTCAAGCGCCTGATCCGGGAGGCCGCGCTGCGCCACGACTGCTATGCAACCTTCATGGCCAAGCCGATCGAGGAAGAGCCCGGCAGCGCGATGCACATTCATCACTCCGTCGTGGACAGCCGCACCGGGCAGAACATATTCTCCCTGCCGGACGGCAGCGAAAGCCCCGCCTTCCAGAATTTCATCGCCGGGATGCAAAGGCACATCCCGTCGGTCGTGGCGCTGCTGGCGCCCTACGTAAACAGCTATCGGCGTTACGTACCGGACTTCGCGGCGCCGATCAATCTGGAATGGGGGCGCGACAACCGGACCACGGGGCTGCGGGTGCCCGTTTCCGACCCTGTTAGCCGCCGGGTGGAAAACCGGCTGGCGGGCATGGATTGCAACCCCTATCTGGGCATCGCGGCGTCTTTGGCATGCGGCTACCTGGGACTTCTGGAGCAGGAAATGCCCAAGCCTGAATACCGCGGCGACGCCTACACCACCGATGAGGACATCTCACGCAATCTGGCCGAGGCGCTGGACCTTCTGTCCGCCGCCCCCAAGGTGCAGGAGGTGCTGGGCGAGGCGTTCTGCCGGGTGTACGATTCCGTCAAGACGCTTGAATACAAGGCCTTTCTTCAAGTCATCAGCCCGTGGGAACGGGAACATCTTCTTTTGAACGTCTAAGCGGCCTTACGCCGACCGGGGAGGAACGGAAATGAAATACGAATACAAGGTCATACCCGCCCCGGCGCGGGCAGAGGGCAAGCGCGGCCAGCGGCGGGGGGAAGACCGGTTTTCCCAGACCTTGGGCGATGTGATGAACGTGCAGGCGCGTCAGGGTTGGGAGTACCAGCGGGCCGAAACGCTCCCCTGCGAGGAGCGGCACGGGCTGCGCGGGCGCTCTACCGTCACGTACACGGTCCTGGTGTTTCGCCGCCCGCATATCGGGAACGACCCGGCTTCCCCCGCACCCAAACCGGTTTTTGCCAGCCGGAGCCTGAACGGCCCGGAGGACATCACCTAAGCCTCGACCGACAGGGCCAGCGCGTGAATCTGGCCGATCACGTCCTCGCCCAGCGCCGCGTGGATGGCACGGTGGCGCTCCAGCCGGGACATGCCCGCGAAAGCCGGGGCCGTGATCGCCACGCGGAAATGGCTTTCCCCGCCTTCCCGATAACCCGCATGCCCGCGGTGGCGTTCGCTGTCATCGACGACATCAAGGCGTGTGGGGGCGAAGGCAGCCTCCAGCCGTTCATGGATCTCACGGGTTATCGACATTTTTCTGAACTCCCCCCTTCATTCCTGTGCTCAAAGGTCTAAACTCCTGCGTCCGAGTCGAAAAGGTGGCAGGTCATGGTGAAAAACGATCCTTTCGGGTTCGACATCTCCGTGTCGGCGGACAAGAAAAAACGTTCTCGCGGCAAACGCGGCATGTCCGGGGCGTTCGAAACATCGACGCGACAGTGCGAACATCCCGGCTGCACGGCGTCCGGACAGTATCGCGCGCCAAAATCTCCGGATCATCTGGACGAATATTTCTGGTTTTGCAAAACACATGTCCGCGAATACAATCTGAAATGGAATTTCTTCGGCGGCTCCACCGAAGAGGAAATGGATGCCCAGATCGCCCAGGACCGCGTCTGGGGACGCAAAACCGCGCCACTGGGGGCTTCCGAAGAACAGCGTGCCTGGGCGCGCCTGGGCGTAGACGACCCGCACCAGGTTCTGGGAGAAAACGCCACCCGCAATCCCGGACAGGGCCACGGAGCCACCCGCCGACTCCCCCCGACCGAGCGAAAGGCGCTCGATATCCTGGAAGCGCGCGATAGCTGGAGCAGGGCTGAAATCCGCAAACAGTACAAGTCTCTGGTCAAGGACCTGCATCCTGACAAGAACGGCGGCGACCGCGCGGATGAGGACCGCTTGCAAGAGGTGGTCTGGGCGTGGGACCAGATCAAGGACAGCCGGAATTTCGCAAACTGAAAAATCAAACCCCGGCCACCCGAAGGCGACCGGGGCCCGCAAACACGCCGATCATCGCCAACCTGCGCGCATGCGGTAGCCGCCGGGCAATCGTTACTGGTGTTACACGTACGACAGCGGCCTGACTGTTGGACCGGAGAGCACCACTCGGACCACGCGTGGGAAAAGAGCGATTCTCTTCCTTCGCATATACGGAATCATTTTAACTCTAATGACCGCCGAACAAAAGGCTGACTTGCCTTCCCTTGCACGGCGTCGCGATTTGATCCAGTAACGGACTGGACTAAGTCAGCACGGGCGCCCCTCCACTCACCCAGAACGCGACAGGACGGAAAGCGACATGGAAAACTCTGCCAGACCGACCGAGGAGATCTCGGTCCGGGAAACCTTCGGGATCGACAGCGATATGCGCATCAGGGGGTTCGCCGAGGGATCTGATCGCGTGCCCGACATCGACGCAACCTACAAGTTCGATCCGGACACCACGCTGGCCATTCTCGCGGGGTTCGCCCACAACCGCCGGGTGATGATTCAGGGCTACCACGGCACCGGGAAATCCACCCATATCGAACAGGTCGCCGCGCGGCTCAACTGGCCCTGTGTGCGCGTCAACCTCGACAGCCACATCAGCCGGATCGATCTGATCGGCAAGGATGCCATCAAGCTGCGCGACGGAAAACAGGTGACCGAATTCCAGGAGGGGATCCTGCCATGGGCGCTGCGCAACCCCTGCGCCATTGTGTTCGATGAATACGACGCCGGCCGGGCCGATGTAATGTTCGTGATCCAGCGCGTCCTGGAGGTCGACGGAAAACTGACCCTTCTGGACCAGAACAAGGTCATCACCCCACATCCGTCCTTTCGGCTGTTTGCCACGGCCAACACCGTCGGGCTGGGCGACACGACCGGTCTGTATCACGGCACCCAGCAGATCAACCAGGGACAGATGGACCGCTGGTCTCTGGTGGCAACGCTGAACTATCTCAGCCACGACGCCGAGGCGGCGATCGTTCTGGCCAAATGCCCGCATTACAACACCGAAAAGGGCCGCCGCACGATCGGCCAGATGGTCAGCGTCGCGGACCTGACGCGCACCGCCTTCATGGCCGGGGATCTTTCCACGGTCATGAGCCCGCGCACGGTTATCGCCTGGGCACAGAACGCCTCGATTTTCAAGGATGTGGGCTATGCCTTCCGGCTGACCTTTCTCAACAAGTGCGACGAACTGGAGCGCCAGACCGTGGCAGAATTCTACCAGCGGCTCTTCGATGAGGACCTGCCCGAAAGCGCCGCCAGCATGAGCCTGGCGTGAGCCATCCGTCCCACATCCTCTGGGGGGTAACGGTGATGGCAGTACTGGGGCTGGGGGCGTTTTACGCCTTTTCGGGGAAAAGCCTCCTCCCGCCTGCGCCCGCCTGCAAGGTGACCCGCGTCACCGACGGCGATACGCTTTACCTGCGCTGCAACGATTTCGAGGGGCCGGTGCGGCTGCTGGATTTCGATACACCGGAAACCCACTACGCACGATGCCCCGCGGAAAAGGCGCTGGGAGACATCGCGACCGGCTTCCTGCGTGACCGTCTTTCGGCCGCGCAGACCCTTCACCCCACCTTCGAGGGGCAGGACAAATATGGTCGGCAACTGGTGCGCCTCAACCTTGATGGCGAAGCTCTGGCGGACATAATGATCGAGGCCGGTCTTGCGGTCCCCTACAAGGGCGGAAAACGCATCAACTGGTGCCGGAAGCTGGAAAACTGACATGCCGCAGAACACCGACAACCCCGCCGATCCGTTCAAGAAGGCCCTGGCCGAGGCCACCAGGGTTATGGCCGACGACCGCGATCTGGGGATCAGCTATTCCGTAGACCCGCCCGGGGCCACGGCGGAAGCCCTGCGCCTGCCCCAGGTCAGCCGCCGCATGACACGCGACGAGGTGCTTCTGGCCCGCGGCACAGCCGATGCCTTCGCCCTGCGCCACAAGTACCATGACAGCGCGACCCACGCGCGCTTTCTGCCTTCCGGCCAGATGGCGCGCGACCTTTACGAAGCGATGGAAACCGCCCGGTGCGAGGCGCTCGGCGCACGGACCATGCCCGGCACCGCCAGCAATATCGACGCCCGTATCGCGGCGGAAACGCTCAAAAAAGGTTATGCGCAGGCCAGCGACCCGGCCGGAATTCCCCTGCCCGCCGCCGCGGGTTACCTTGTGCGCCAGCTTGCCACCGGACGCCCCCTGCCCCCCGGTGCCGCCCACGCGGTGGAGCTGTGGCGCGGATTCATCGAGGAGCAGGCGTCCGGAACGCTTGGCTCTCTCGACGCCGTGCTTGCCGATCAGGCCAGCTTTGCCCGCCTTGCCCGCAAGGTGATCGAGGATCTCGGCTATGGCGACCAGTTGGGCGACGATCCGGAAACCGAGGACGACCCCCAGGACGAGCCGGATACCGATGCCGAAGAACAGCCCGAAACCGGGAGCGAGGACGAACAACAGGCCCCCGACGAGAGCGACGTCTCTCCCGAACAGGAACAGGACGACAGCCTCGACGCCGCTCAGGCGCAGGTTTCCCCTGACGATCTGGCCGATGCACCGGAGGGGGAGGAGACCGATCTGCCCGAAGGCGAAGCCCCACAGGAACAGCCCCCCCAGCCCGTCTCCGAGGCGGATCCGGAGTATCGGGTCTTTTGCACGGAGTTCGACGAGGAAATCCGCGCCGAGGATCTGGCCGAACCGATCGAACTGGAGCGCCTGCGCGCCTATCTCGATCAGCAACTCGACCCGCTCAAAGGTGCGGTGGGCCGCCTGGCGAACAAGCTGCAACGCCGCCTTCAGGCCCAGCAGAACCGAAGCTGGGAGTTCGACCGCGAGGAAGGCATTCTGGACGCCGGACGGCTGGCGCGGGTCGTTGCCAACCCCACCACACCGCTTTCGTTCAAGGTGGAAAAGGATACCGAATTCCGCGACACGGTCGTGACGCTCTTGCTCGACAACTCCGGCAGCATGCGCGGGCGGCCGATCTCGATCGCCGCGATCTGCGCGGACGTTCTGGCCCGTACGCTGGAACGTTGCGACGTCAAGGTGGAGATACTTGGCTTCACCACCCGCGCATGGAAAGGCGGCCAATCCCGCGAGAGATGGCTGGCCGACGGGCGCGACCTGTCGCCGGGGCGGCTGAACGACCTGCGTCACATTATCTACAAATCCGCCGACGCCCCGTGGCGCCGCGCCCGCCAAAACCTTGGCCTGATGATGAAAGAAGGGTTGCTGAAGGAAAATATCGACGGCGAAGCCCTGGAATGGGCCCATCGCCGGATGCAAGTGCGCCCCGAAGCGCGCAAGATTCTGATGGTCATTTCCGACGGCGCCCCGGTGGACGATTCCACCCTGTCGGTCAACGCCGCCAGTTTCCTTGAAAAACACTTGCGCGATGTGATCGCCATGGTGGAACGGCGCAAGGTCGTGGAACTCATGGCCATCGGCATCGGGCATGACGTGACGCGCTATTACCAGCGCGCCCTCACCATCACGGATGTGGAACAGCTTGCGGGCGCGATGACGGAACAACTGGCCGCGCTGTTTGACAAGGACCCGCGGGCGCGTGCCCGCATGATCGGGATCAGGAAGGCAAGCTGATGCACCAGACATTCGAAAGCCCCACCCGCCCGCAAGACGGGGCGCCCCGTCTTGCGGCATTGCGCGCGGAAATGACCGGGGAAGGCCTGAGCGGGTTTCTCATCCCCCGCGCCGACGCCTACCAGGGCGAGTATGTCGCCCCCCATGATGAGCGTCTGGCATGGCTGACAGGGTTCAGCGGCTCTGCCGGGTTCGCGGCCGTGTTACCCGATCGCGCGGGGATCTTCATCGACGGACGCTATCGCGTACAGGTCCGGACACAGGTGGATCCGGGGCATTTCACCCCCGTGGACTGGCCGGAAACCAAACTGTCAGACTGGTTGATCGCGGAACTGCCCGATGGGGGTGTGATCGGGCTGGACCCATGGCTGCACACTCCCGACGAGGTCGCAAAGCTCGAAGCCGCACTGACAGGCACCGGGATCTCCCTGCGCGAAACCGCCAACCTCGTGGACCGGATCTGGGTCGATCAGCCCGCCCCGCCCGCCGGTCGCATCAGCCCCTATCCCGAAGAGATGGCCGGAGAAACCCATGGCGCGAAACGCGCGCGTCTTGGCCGGTCCCTGCGTGAGGCGGGGCAAAAAGCGGTGGTTCTGACCCAGCCGGACTCGATCGCGTGGCTTCTGAATCTGCGCGGCGGCGATATCGCCCGCACCCCGGTTCCCCACGCCTTCGGGGTTTTGCATGACGACGGGCATGTGACGCTTTATGCCAACCCCGCGAAATACGCAAATGACCTGCCCGGCCACCTCGGCAAGGAAGTCAGCCTGCGCCCGGATTCCGCCTTCGGACCGGGGCTGCGCAGCCTTATCGGCCCGGTCCGGATCGACCCGCAACGCGCGCCCCTGTGGGTCCTGCGCGAACTTCAGGCCGCCGGGATCGCCATCGCCGAAGGCGAAGACCCGTGCCTGCTGCCGAAAGCCTGCAAGAACGCCACCGAACTGGACGGCACCCGCGCCGCCCATATCCGCGACGGCGCGGCGATGGTGGAATTCCTGTCCTGGCTGGACGACGAAGCCCCGAAAGGCGGGCTGAGCGAGATCGACGTGGTCAAGCGGCTGGAAAGCTTCCGCCGGGCGACCGGCGCGCTGAAGGATATCAGCTTTGAAACCATCGCGGGCGCGGGCCCGAACGCGGCCATGTGCCACTACCGTGTCAGCGAGGCCACCAACCGCACCGTCACCCCCGGAGAGCTTTTGTTGGTCGACAGCGGCGGCCAGTACCTTGACGGCACCACCGACATCACCCGCACGATAGCTGTGGGCGTCATCCCCAACGCCGAGAAGGAAGCCTTCACCCGCGTGCTGCAAGGCATGATTGCCGTATCGCGCCTGCGTTTCCCAAAGGGGCTGTCCGGGCGCGACCTTGACGCCGTGGCGCGATATCCGCTGTGGCTGGCGGGGATGGATTACGATCACGGCACCGGCCACGGGGTCGGGCACTACCTGTCGGTGCACGAAGGGCCGCAGCGGCTCTCCAGGATTTCGACGGTACCGCTGCGGCCGGGAATGATCCTGTCGAACGAACCGGGCTACTACCGGGAGGGCGCGTTCGGCATCCGCATCGAGAACCTGATCTTGGTGCGCGAAGCCGCGCCCCTGCCCGGCGGCGATGCCCGCGAGATGCTGGATTTCGAAACCGTCACCTTCGTGCCGATCGACCGCCGCCTGATCCTGTCCGACCGCCTGAGCGCCGCGGAACGTGACTGGCTCAACGCCTACCACGCCGAGGTCGCCGCGCGGATCGGCCCGCTCGTCTCCGCTGGCGCACGACGCTGGCTGGACCAGGCGACCGCGCCGCTCTGACGCATTCGGCAAATGGACAGGCGTGACATCGACATGTCACACAACGACACAGAGTTGAGATTTGAAAAAGGAGAGACTCATGGCCGCTCACATCGCGATCCACAAGGCGGAAGGGGCGTGGGTTGTGCGCGCCGGGGGTGCCGTCATCGCCGAAAGCCGCAACGCGCTGGAACTGATCGAGGGCGATGCCCCTGCGGTGATCTATTTTCCGCCCGAGGACGTGGCCATGGCCTTTCTGGACCCGTCCGAAAGCCGCACCGCCTGCCCACACAAGGGCGAGGCGCGGTATCTTTCTCTGGAAACCAAGAGCACCACGCTTCAGGACGTGGCGTGGTACTATGACTCCCCAAAACCGGGGATGGAGCGCATCGCCGGCCACCTGGCCTTCTACCCGGAAAAGGTTACGGTCGAACAGCTTTAGGAATGTTCCTCGGCTGCCGTATCGGCCAGCGCACGACTGTAAGCCTTCAGCGCATCGACGTGGAACAGCGCGCCCAGGAGTTGGGGAGAATTGCTGCCTGCGTCACGCGCAACCACTGGAATATAGCTGTACCCCCATCGGTCGAAGATCGGCATCGCATCGTAAAGCGTTGCCGTGGGGCCCACCATGACCCCTTGCCCGATCATTTCCCGGCACGCCTCCTGCGAAGCCGCGCGCGGATGATCCGTACGCCGCATCAACGCGGCGGCCGAGTAAACGGACAACAGGTAAGCCTGTGGTCCGGCAGCCAATCGCTTGCCGCGCCGCTCCAGCTGCGTCAGAAAGAAGGAACGATCAACCAGCCGGCTGGCCAGCGCGGTGGAGATTGAAACCGCCACCATCACGGCCAGCCCGGTCTGCCAGTCGCCTGTCATTTCAAAGACGATCAGCGTGGTGGAGATCGGCGCGCCCAGAACTGCCGCCGCGACCGCGCCCATGCCAGCCAGAGCATAGAGGGTCTCTGCCCCCGAGACGTCCGGGAATACGCCGGTCGCCACCAGGCCGAAGGCGAGTCCCGTCAGCGCCCCCATCATCAAGGACGGCGAAAAGACCCCGCCCCCCATCCGCCCGGCCATGGTCAGCGCCACCGCCGCAGCCTTGACCATGGCGAACACCACAGCCTCGTGAAGCAACAGGCTTCCGGTCAGCGCGGCGGAGGTCGTCTCATACCCCACCCCGATGATATGGGGAAACCCGATCGCCATCGCCCCCAGCCCCAGGCCCGCCACCGCCGGGCGCAGCCAGCGGGGCATGCGGGTTATTGCCTGAACCTTGTCTGCGGCGCCCTCGGCCCAGAAAATGCTGCGCATCAGCACGACCGCAACCAACCCGCAAACCACTCCCAGGAGCAGGAAGGCCGGCAACTCCACGTAAAAATCGAGCTGATCGTCCTGCAACAGGGTGAACTCTGTCACGTCCCCGAACTCCAGCCGGTTGATGACCGTCCCGGCCACGGCAGCGATTGCGATGGGGGCGAACGCATGCACTGCGAAATGCCGCAGCACGACCTCCAGCGCGAACAGGCTCCCCGCGATCGGCGCATTGAAAGAGGCCGAGACCGCTGCCGCCACCGCACATCCCAGAAGGTCGCGCCCGGTGATGCCGTTGGCGTTGATCCGGTCGGAAATCCATGTCGAAATGACCCCGGCCATGTGCACCACAGGCCCTTCCCGCCCGGTGGAGCCCCCCGAAGACAGCGTGATCAGCGATGCCAGCGCCGAGACGATGCCCTCCTTCTTTTCGACACGCCCTTCATGCAGGGCCGCGCCCTCGATCACGTCCGCGACCGAACGCGCACGGCCATCCCGCGTCATGACGTTCAGCAAAACCCCGACAACCAGCCCCCCCGCGACCGGAATCAGCAAGACCCAGTACCACGCCAGCGTCTCGGCATAGCTGTGCAGGCGGTGGGGGTCCTCCACGCCGTAGAGCCTGGTCTGTAGCAGGTCGATCCCCTTGCGGAAGGTCAGCGCGGCGAACCCAGCCGCCACGCCGATCAGCAGCGCGATGAACCAGAACTGCACCTGCGAGGGCCCCTGGCGCCGCAGCAAAACCCATGTCCGGCGCAAACGATACCGAAATTTACCAAAGTCGATCGCCACCGCTTGTCTTTACCCCGCCTTCACGGCACCTGATCCAAAATGCGGGCTGCGTCCGGCTTTCCCCGGCGGCTTGTCTGGCCTAGGGTGCCCTCGCCGCGTGCCCGCCACAGCAAGGAGATCAGTGCATGTCCATCCGGGAAGTCTTGCCCGAACTTGAAAAAATTCTAGGCGATCGCCTCAGCTTGTCCAAGTCCGATCTCGCCAACCATGGGCGGAACGAAACCCACTTTGCCCCGGCCAGCCCTGACGCGGTGGTTTACCCGGAAACGACCGGGGAAGTATCCCAAATCGTAAAGGTCTGTGCGGCGCGGGGCTGCCCGGTTACGGGCTGGGGCGCGGGCACCTCGCTGGAAGGGCACGCACTTGCGGTCAAGGGCGGCGTTGTGGTGGATTTCCAGCACATGAACAAGGTTCTGCGTATCAGTCCGGAAGACATGGACGTCACCGTACAACCCGGAATCACCCGCGAGGATCTGAACCGCGAATTGCGTAGCACGGGCCTTTTCTTTCCGGTCGATCCGGGGGCGAACGCCTCCCTGGGCGGCATGGCGGCAACGCGCGCCAGTGGCACCACCGCCGTACGCTACGGCACGATGCGCGAAAACGTTCTGGGTTTGCAGGTGGTTCTGGCGGATGGGCGGGTCATCCGCACCGGCACGCGGGCGCGCAAATCCTCCGCAGGTTACGACCTGACGGGCCTTTTCGTCGGTGCCGAAGGCACGCTGGGCCTGTTGACTGAACTCACCCTGCGTTTGCAAGGCCAGCCAGAGGCGATCTCTGCCGCCATCTGCGCTTTCGATGACATCGGTCCGGCAGTACAGACCGTGATCCAGACCATTCAGATGGGTATCCCGATGGCACGGATCGAGTTTGTCGATGCCACCACCGCAGCGGCCTTCAACAGCTATGCGGGGGCAGACATGCCCGAAACCCCGCACCTGATGGTGGAGTTCCATGGCTCGGACGCGGGCGTTGCGGAGCAGGCCGAAAGCTTCGGGACCATCGTGACCGAAATGGGCGGCCAAGGCTTCCGCTGGTCCGCGCGGACGGAGGACCGCACCGCGCTGTGGACAATGCGGCACAACGCATTTTATGCCTGCCTGTCCCTGCGGCCAGGGGCGAGTGCACTGGTCACTGACATGTGCGTGCCGATCTCACGCCTTGCCGACGCGGTTGAGGAAACCCGCGCCGATATCGCCCGCGCCTCGATCCCCGGCCCGATTCTGGGCCATGTGGGTGACGGCAATTTCCACGCCATCCTGTTGGTGGAACCGAACAACATCGCCGAGATGGAAGAAGCCAGGGCTCTGGCCCACAGAATGGTGGGACGCGCGCTGCGCATGGGCGGCACCGTCACCGGCGAACATGGCATCGGTATGGGCAAACTGGACTACATGGAGGACGAGCACGGCCAGGCCTGGGACGTGATGGGAGAGATCAAACGGACCCTGGACCCAGGCGACCTGATGAATCCGGGCAAGCTTGTCCGCCAGCCTTAGTGCGTTCCGCCGAGAACTTGAATCGTTGGGATTCCCTTGAGGTCTGATCTGTGGTTCATCCTTTTTGGGAGGATGGATCATGTCAGGACCTTTTCCGGACGCACTTCGGACGCGGTTTCAGCGATTGATTGAGGAAGGGTTAAGCGGTCGTGCGGCGGCGTTACGCTTGAAGCTTTCGCCAGCCACCAGGGCGCGCTGGGGGCTTGCGATCCGCCGCACTGGTCGTGCAAGCGCGGCCCCTCAGGGTCGCCCCAGGGGCAAGGGAAAGCTCGATCCGCATCGCGGCCTTTTTGCAGAAATCATCGCGCAGGATGGCGACATCACGATGCCGGAGCTGGCATCTGCCCTGCATGACGCGACCGGCGTGCGCGCGTAGGCGGCATTCCGGTTCCTGGGCTGTTCGGCAAATTGGATGCCGTTATCGGTCAGGATCGTGTGGATGCGGTAGGGGACGGCCTCGAGCAGATGCTCCAGAAACACCCAGGTGGTGCGCCTGTCGGCCTTTTCGACGAGTTGGGTGACCGCGAATTTGCTGGTGCGGTCGATGGCCACGAAGAGACAGAGCTTACCCTCGGCCGTCTGCACTTCGGCGATATCCATGTGAAAGAAGCCGATGGGATAGCGTTTGAACCGCTGACGCTTCGGCTTGTCGCCGCCGACCTCAGGCAGGCGCGAGATGCCGTGCCGCTGCAGGCACCGGTGCAGCGCCGAGCGGGTCAGATGCGGGACCGTCGGTTGCAGTGCATAGAGACAGTCGTCGAGTGGCAAGAGCGTGTGCCGGCGGAACGCAACGATCATCGCTTCCTCAGTCTCACTGAGAACGGTGGAACGCGGAGCTTTCGGCCCGGTCTTGCGATCTTCCACTGTCTCGCGCTTGCGCCACTTCGCGACGGTCTTCGGATTGATCCCGAGTTCCCGGCTCA
>NZ_QAAA01000013.1 GCF_003046545.1 Rhodovulum imhoffii
ACCTCGATGTCCGTCCGGCCAGACTCGACAATCCCGCGCAAAACGTTCCGCCCAATCCGGCCAAAGCCGTTGATCGCTACCTTCACTGTCATGTCCGTGCCTCGCTGATGTGAAAGAATCCCGCTCCAAGAACGGAATTTGCACGGGAAGGTCAAGATCGTCGGGCTATGTTAGCGCCAGAAGGCGACCCATTCCATGAGGTCCATGAATTTCAGGGTCAGGAAAAACGAATTGTCCCAGTCAAACAGGATGCCATCCGCGACAAGCGCCACCGCGATCAAAATCGTCAGACCAAGTGCGATACTGTTGCTCATGACGCCTCCGTTCGAGATGTGGCCCTGAATGGTCCGGACAGGTGAAACTGATAGCAGTGTGGCGGGCAAGTTCAAGCGCGCCGGGGATATTGCAGGCGAGGGGGCGCAATTCATGCTTTGTTTCGGTAATGTCACTACCTGAGACCAATCGAATCGGTGTGCAGCGAAAACCGCAGTTCGGGAAAGCGTAGAATGAGTGACATGAAGGATTTGGAAGGCCGCATTGCCATGGCCCTTGAGAGGATCGGCAAGGGTATCGAGGCCCTCAAGGCTTCGCCGGTGGAGGGTGCGGGGCCAGATGCGGAAGGCATGCAAAAGGATCTGGAGGAGGAGCGTGCGGCGCGTGAGGCTGCCGAAAAAGCGCAGAACGCACAGCGGCAGCGGATCGTTCAGTTCAAGCGGTGGGTGAAAGGTCTCAAGGAAGAAATCGCTCAGCGGGACAGGGAGATTGCGCGACTCAAGGCCGTCAATACCGAATTGCGTGTTACCAGTCGCGCCCTGCGCGGCGCCAATGCCGAGGGCCTTGGTAATGCGCTGCTGATCAACAAGGCCATGGAAGCGGAACTGGACGCCCTGAATTCGCTTCGCGATTCCGATCGCAGCGAACTTGACACCATCATTCGCGAAATCGAAACCCTGGTCGATCTCCGGGAGAATAAAGAAGATGCCTGATGTCCAGATCACCATTGGCGGCCGGATGTTTGAGGTCGCCTGTCAGCAAGGTGAGGAAGAATACCTTCAGAATGCCGTACGGCTTCTGGATACGGAGGCCAGGGCCGCGAATGAGCAGATCGGTCGCCTGACAGAGTCGCGCATGTTGCTGATGGCGGGGCTGATGCTGGCTGACAAGGCTGCCGGCATGGAGCGAAAGCTGCGTGCGCTTGAGGCCGCGCATGCCCAACAGGTCGGGGAACTGGAAAAGTTGAAAGATGCGCCCCTGCCCGCGCCGGAGCGGGTGGAAGTGCCCGTTATTCCCGCCGGGTTGCGGGATCTTCTGGCTGAACTGGCCGCACGCACCGAGGCCCTTGCGGATGCCGTGGAGGAAAAGCAGACGCGTGTGGACTGAGGCGCGTTTCCGGGTGCTGTCTGGCTGTTCCGCGGGCACACGATGACGGCCAGGGGCCGTCACCGATGTCCTCGGGATATACACGGGGTGTAGGAGCTGCTGCCTGTTTTTCCCACCGGGTTTGGCAGGGAAACGTCACTTGGGCCGCGCCTGCCCTGTTTCATGACCGCCCCTGATGCATGCCTGCGCGGCATGCGCAGCGACCCGCCTATGGCCCGCATGCGGACCCCGGCACGAAAGACCGTCCGCAGCGGACTGGCCAGGGGCGAAATACCCCGGCGCGGGGAGTCGGAAGGTTGTCCGGCGATCAGGCGTTTGCAGCGCGGATCTTGTCGGCGGCATCCTTGGAATAGGCCACGCCCTTGTCGTCGAACAGCTTGTCCAATTCTCCCGAAAGGGTCATCTCGGTCACGATATCACAGCCTCCGATGAACTCACCCTTCACGTAAAGCTGGGGGATGGTCGGCCAGTCCGAATAATCCTTGATCCCTTGCCGGATGTCTTCGTCTGCCAGTACGTTCACGTCTGCAAAGTCGATCCCCATGAAGGTCAGGACCCCTGCCACGCGGCTGGAAAAGCCGCATTGCGGTGCCCCCTTGGTGCCTTTCATGAACAGAACGACATCGTTGTCGTCGATGGTTTGCTTGATCTTGGTCTGGGCGTCGGGCATGGGTTACTCCGGGGCTTTGGTGGTCAGGGCAAGCGCATGGAGTGCGGCGTCAGAGCCGTCCATTTGCTCTTTCAGCGCGGCATAGACTGCGCGCTGCTGCTGGACGCGGTTCATTCCGCGAAAGCTCTCGTCGATGACTTCGGCGGCATAATGGTTCCCGTCGCCGGCGATGTCGGTGATGGTGATCCGCGCCTCCGGGAAGCGGGTGCGGATCAGGGTTTCGATCTCTTCGGGCGCGATGGCCATGTCGGGGCGTCCTTTACTTTAGTCAGTCCAGATGTAGGCCAAGGAGCGGGCGGCGACAACACTCAGCCGAATGTCTCTTCAAAGCTTCCGCGGTAAAGGGCGGACAAGTCCGTCAGCGGGGCCTCGTGGCCGCCGAAGCTGACGGTGTCGCCCCCGAACTTGCCGACGGTTTCCAAATGTACACCGGCCTGCCCCGCCGCAACCATAAGGGCTTCGGCCGCATCGAAAGAACAGGCGATCAGATAGCGGCCCTGATCCTCACCAAAGAGCGTGGGCGTGTCTGATGCCTCCAGATGTATGCCCAAGCCTGCGGCTTCTGCCATCTCGAATGCCGCGAGCGCGAGCCCGCCGTCCGACAAATCCGTTGCGGCAGCGATCCAGGCGCGGTTCTCGCGGATGAAGATACCGTTGCGGCGTTCTGTCTCCAGGTCCACATGGGGTGCATCGCCGTCCTCACGGTTGAAGACCTCGTAGAGCAGGGCGGATTGCCCCAGATGCCCGGTCGTTTTTCCGACCAGAAGTGCCAGAAACCCGGCCTGGGGCTGACCGGAGATCAGGTCGTCGAGGCTTTCCAGCAGGCCGACCGCCCCGATCGTGGGGGTGGGCAGGATCGGCGTGCCGTCGGTTTCATTATAAAGCGAGACGTTGCCCGACACGATCGGCATGTCCAGTGCCTTGCAGGCGGCGCCGATGCCCTGGATGGCCCCCACGAACTGGCCCATGATCTCCGGTTTTTCGGGGTTGCCGAAATTCATGTTGTCCGTGGCGGCCAGCGGCCTTGCGCCGACCGCGCAGAGGTTGCGAAACGCCTCGGCTACGGCCTGCTTGCCGCCCTCCCTCGGGTTGGCGCGTACGTAGCGGGGCGTGACATCGGCGGTAAAGGCCAGCGCCTTTTGCGTGCCGTGCACGCGCACGACGCCAGCGCCAAGGCCGGGACGGCGCACGGTGTCGGCCATCACCTGGCTGTCGTATTGTTCATAGACCCACTGCCTGGCCGCATGGTTGGGGCTGGCGATCAGCGCCTTGAGACCATCCACCGGGTCGATTCCGGGGACATCTTCCATTTCCGGGGCAGGGGGTGTTTCCACCCACGGGCGGTCGTATTCCGGTGCATTGCCCGACAACGCCTTGAGCGGCAGGCTCGCTTTTTCCTCGCCGTTGTGGAGGATGAGGAAACGATCTTCGCTTATGGTTTCGCCGACGATGGCGAAGTCCAGATCCCACTTGTCGAAAATCGCCTTTGCCTCTGCCTCTTTCTCGGGGCGCAGGACCATCAGCATGCGTTCCTGGCTTTCCGAAAGCATCATTTCGTAGGCGGTCATGTTTTCTTCGCGGCAGGGCACGCGGTCGAGATCGAGCCGTACGCCAAGGTTGCCCTTGTCGCCCATCTCCACCGCCGAGCAGGTCAGCCCCGCAGCGCCCATGTCCTGGATGGAGATCACCGCGCCGGTGGCCATCAGTTCAAGGCAGGCCTCCATCAGGCGTTTCTCGGTGAAGGGATCGCCGACCTGAACCGTGGGGCGCTTTTCCTCGATGCCGTCGTCGAACTCCGCGCTGGCCATCGTGGCGCCGCCGACGCCATCGCGTCCGGTCTTGGCCCCGAGATAGACGACCGGCATGCCCACGCCGCTGGCGGCGGAGTAGAAGATCTTGTCCGCATCGGCCAGACCGGCGGCAAAGGCGTTCACAAGGCAGTTGCCGTTATAGGCCGGGTGGAACCGGACTTCGCCGCCCACGGTGGGTACGCCAAAGCAGTTGCCGTAGCCGCCGATGCCTTCGACCACGCCATGCACAAGCTGGCGGGTCCTGGGGTGGTCCTTTTCGCCAAACGACAATGCGTTCATCGCCGCGACAGGGCGGGCGCCCATGGTGAACACGTCGCGCAGGATGCCGCCCACGCCGGTGGCCGCGCCCTGATAGGGCTCGATATAGCTGGGATGGTTGTGGCTTTCCATCTTGAAGACCACGGCCTGCCCGTCGCCGATATCCACGACCCCCGCGTTTTCACCGGGCCCGCAAATGACCTGCGGGCCTTCGGTTGGCAGGCTGCGCAGCCATTTCTTCGATGATTTGTAGGAACAGTGTTCGTTCCACATCGCCGAAAAGATGCCCAGTTCGGTAAAGGTCGGTTCCCGGTTCAGAAGGCGCAGAATTTCCGCGTATTCCTCGGGCTTCAGGCCATGGGCCTCGATCAGCTCTTCGGTGATGTTCGGCTCAGCTGTCATGGGGCGGTCTCGTCTTGCTGCATTGCCTGCGTTCTAGGGGCAAGTGGCCCGAAGGGGAAGTGGAAAGCGCGGCCATGTCCCGGTGGTGCGCAGGGCTTGGGCAGAGACGCCGAAAGTTTTGGCGGGTCCCACGGGGCACAAAAAAAGGCCGAGACGAGTCTCGGCCCAAGTCCAACAGGGAGGTAAAGGTGAAAAATGCACCTTCCATTCGGAAATATGGGGGCAAGCGGGGTAACGCAAGACAAATTTCCCGGAATGGTTGCAAATCCGCTATGATTTTAATGCATAGCTCAAGGATTGTGCGCTACCCGCAGCCGGTGTTGGGAATCCGAAATCTCTGCGGTTACGAAGTCCCGGAAGGCGGCGATGCGTTTGGAGTGGCGCAGTTCTTCGGGGTAGGCGAGGTAGACCGGCACCTCGTTGCTTTCGGTTTCCGGCATGACACGGATGAGCTGAGGGTGATCTTCGGTCACGTAATCGGGCAGAATCCCGATGCCCAGCCCGTTCAGGACCGCCTGCAAAACCCCGAAATAGCTGTTCACGGTCAGAACCGAAGGGACGTTCTGCGCCAGAAGTTCCTGTGCCAGACGCGCCCCGGCATTCACCTGTGTCGACCGTGTGTTCTGGCAGATCAGCCGGTGGCTGGTCAGGTCGTCCAGGGTTTCCGGAGTGCCGTACTGATCCAGGTAGGGCTGTACAGTGTAAAGACGCATCTTGACACTCATCAGGCGACGGCGGATCAGATCGGCCTGGCTGGGTTCCTTCATGCGGATGGCGACATCGGCTTCACGCATCGGAAGGTCGAGAACCTGCTCCTCCAGCATCAGGTCGATCTTAATATCCGGGTGCTGCGCGTAGAGCTTGGGCAGGCGCTTTGCCAGCCAAAGAGAGCCAAAGCCCGTGGTCGTGGTCACGCGCAGTTCGCCGAAGACTTCCTCTACGCTGTCGCGGATGCGCGCCTCGGCGGCTTCAAGCCGTTTGGTCATGGCGCGGGTGGCGTCGAACAGCAATTCCCCCTGCTCGGTCAGAATCAGCCCGCGGGCGTGACGGTGGAACAGTGTCGTGTTCAGGCTTTCCTCAAGCGCCCGAATTTGCCGGCTGACAGCCGACTGCGACAGGTGCAGGGCATCGCCGGCGTGGGTCAGGCTGCCCGCGTCCGCGACCGCGTGGAAGATTCTGAGCTTATCCCAATCCATCATGCAATTCCTGCAAACCTGTTATGCTGATTCCGACAGATACCTACCCTTGCCCGTGTGCGATTTGCAAACCGAAAGATCGGGTAATTTTTCGCTTGGTAGGTCAATTTTTATGACCTATAATTTTGGCCGGGCGCGCTTCTCCGCGCCGGGGAGGAAACATGGTAAATCACGATATTCGCCTTGGCGACCGCTATGACCTGTCCCGTTCGCCGGTCTTGTTGAACGGGACGCAGGCTCTGGTGCGGCTGATGCTGATGCAGGCGGCCCGCGACAAGGCGGCAGGGCTCCACACCGCGGGTTACGTCACGGGGTATCGCGGTTCGCCCCTGGGGGCGGTCGATTTGCAGATGGCCCGCGCGCGAAGCGAACTCGGCGCCGCCAACATCCTGTTCCAGCCCGGCCTGAACGAGGATCTTGCGGCAACGGCACTTTGGGGGACGCAGCAGGCCGGGTTACGGGGTGAGGGCAGGTATGACGGCGTTTTCGGCCTGTGGTACGGCAAGGGGCCGGGGGTGGACCGTTCCGGCGACGTGATGCGCCACGCCAACATGGCGGGGACTGCGCCGCTGGGCGGCGTGCTGATGGCGATGGGGGATGACCATACGGGCGAGAGCTCCACGGTTTGTCATCAGTCCGATTGGGCGCTGGTCGATGCCTACATGCCGGTGCTGTCGCCGGCCGGGGTGCAGGAAATTCTTGATTTCGGGCTTTACGGGTTTGCGCTCTCGCGCTTCGCCGGGATTTGGGCCGGGCTGAAGATGATGAAGGACACGGTAGAGGTGACATCGGTCGTCGACGGGCGGCCGGACCGGATGCAGATCGTCACCCCCGACTTCGACATGCCGCAGGGCGGGCTGAACATACGGATCAACGATCATTGGGTACCCCAGGAAGCGCGCATGATCGATTACAAGCGTTTCGCGGCCGAGGCGTTCGCCCATGCCAACCGGATCGACCGCCGGGTCTGGGGCAAGCCGGGGGCGAAGATCGGCTTTGTTGCGGCGGGAAAAAATTGGCTGGATCTGGTGCATGCGCTCAATCTTCTGGGTATCGACGAGACAGCCGCCCTGCGCCTTGGCCTGACGACCTACAAGGTCGGGCAGGCCTGGCCGCTGGACATGACGGGATTTTCCGAGTGGTCCGAGGGGCTGGAACTGATCGTCGTCGTCGAGGAAAAGCGCAAGCTGATCGAGGTGCAGGCCAAGGAAGCGATTTTCCACAACCGCCATGGGCGTCGTATTTATGGTTGGGAGAATGACCGGGGAGAGGAACTGTTCCCGACGCGCTATGCGCTTGATCCGGTCATGATCGCCGAAAAGCTGGGTTCGATCCTGATCGAGGAGGGGCGCGGCACAGAGGGTGTGCGCGCCGCGCTTGCCCGGCTGGAGGATGCGCGCCGCGCCGACAACGCCAAGGAAATCGCCGCCCGCTTGCCGTATTTCTGCGCGGGGTGTCCGCACAACACGTCCACCCGCTTGCCGGAGGGGTCCCGTGCCTATGCGGGGATCGGTTGCCACATCATGGCCCTTTGGATGGACCGTGAGACCAGCGGCTTCACCCATATGGGGGCGGAGGGCGCGAACTGGATCGGCGAGGCGCCCTTTTCCACCCGGAACCATGTGTTCCAGAATCTCGGCGACGGAACCTACAACCACTCCGGCATTCTGGCGATCCGCGCGGCGGTCGCGGCAGGCACGACGATCACCTACAAGATTCTTTACAATGATGCCGTCGCGATGACCGGCGGCCAGCCGAACGAGGGCGGTCTTGCCCCCCGGCGTATCGTCGATGAACTTCTGGCCATGGGCGTGGGCAAGGTGGCCGTCGTGTATGACGAGAAGGAGGACGTGGACACCGGCGCCTTCCCCCCCGGTGTAAACTGTTACCCGCGTGCGGATCTTATGCAGGTGCAGGAGGACATGCGTGACACCGCAGGTGTGACGGCAATCGTTTACATCCAGACCTGCGCCGCGGAAAAGCGCCGCCGTCGCAAGCGTGGCACCTTCCCCGACCCGGACACGCGCATTTTCATCAATGCAGATATTTGTGAGGGCTGCGGCGACTGCGGGGTACAATCCAACTGCGTCGCCATCGTGCCGCGGGAAACGCCGCTGGGCCGGAAACGCGCCATCGACCAATCCGCCTGCAACAAGGATTTTTCCTGCCTGCAAGGGTTTTGCCCCTCGTTCGTGACAGTGGCGGGCGCCACCCCGCGCAAGGCCGCCAGCGCAGAGGTCGATCCGGGTGAGTTGCCTGCCCCGGCACTTCCTGCCATCGACGGCACCCATAACGTGGTGATCACCGGTGTCGGCGGGACCGGGGCGGTGACGATCGGGGCGATTCTGGCCATGGCCGCGCATATCGACGGCAAGGGGGCGGGGATGATGGAGATGGCCGGGCTGGCTCAGAAAGGCGGGGCGGTGCATATCCATTGCCGCATCGCCGAGCGTCCCGAGGACATTTCCGCCATTCGCGTTGCGACGGGAGAGGCCGATGCGGTGGTCGGCGGCGATCTGGTCGTCAGCGCGGGGGCGAAGACACTGGGCCTGATGACCACGGGGCGGACGGCGGGGGTGGTCAACAACCACGACATCGTCACCGGCGCGTTCACCCGCGACCCGGAATTCCGCGTCCCCTCGGAGCGCCTGGAGATGGCCTTGCAGGCGCGCCTGAAAGATCGCCTGCACCTGTTCGACGCCACGGAACTGGCGCGGTGTGCTATGGGCGATACGATCTTTGCCAACATGATCGTGACCGGGGCGGCGTGGCAGCGGGGTCTGTTGCCTCTCAGCCACGGGGCGATGGTCCGTGCCATCGAACTGAACGGCGCGGGCGTGGCACAAAATCTCAAGGCGTTCGAACTGGGCCGGTGGGCCGTGGTGCATCCGGAGGAGGCCACGGCGCTGATCACACCTGCGGTTCGCCCCGCGCCAACGCTGGAGGCTGTCATGGCAGCCCGCGCGGCGCATTTGCGCGCCTATCAGTCCGCCCGTCTGGCACGCCGCTACATCCGCCTGGTGGAACGGGCCGAAGATCCGCGTTTGAAAGAGGCCATCGCCAAGGGGTATCACAAACTCCTGGCCTATAAGGATGAATACGAGGTCGCGCGCCTGCACCTGCGCACCGAGGCCCTTGCGCGGGAGGCGTTCGATGGCGACATCCGCCTGACTTACCATCTTGCGCCGCCGTTTCTGGACCGTCCCGGTGCGGGGCAGCGCCCGGCCAAGCGCCGCTATGGCTCCCGGATGCGCCAGATGTTTCGCGTCCTGGCGGCCATGCGCCGCCTGCGAGGTACGCTGCTGGATCCGTTCCGATGGCAGGAGGAGCGCCGCACCGAACGGGCCCTGATCGCCCGGTACGAAGCCGATATGGAGGACGCCCTGCATGCCGGGAACAGGGACGCCGCCGTGGCGCTGGCGGAGCTGCCGTTGCAGATCCGTGGTTTTGGCCCGGTCAAGCGCGCCAACCTCGACAAGGCGGAGGACCGGCGCAAGGTGCTTTTGGCCGCGCTGCACGCGCCCGCGCGGGGGGCGCCGGTGGCGGCGGAGTGAAACTCTTTCCTGCGGAGGCGTTTTGGTGTAGCCCGCACGCAGGCGCGGCATGGCAGCGCCTTGTTGGGGTAATGCCAATGCAGCGCCAGATCGCGCGCGACATCAGCTATGCCAGTTCGGCCCGGACAAGGGGGGGGCGGGTGCTGATACGTGTTGTCGAGAACGCCAGCGGCCGGTTGCGGCTGATCCGGCGGGCGCGGGGCTATGAGCGGGAGGTCGCTTCCGGGCGGGATTTCTGGGACGTGATGGTCGCCCGCTACGGTTTGAGCCTGGAGATCACGCGCGGCAGCCTGGCGAATATCCCGCCGGACGGGCCGCTGGTCCTGGTTGCGAACCATCCCTATGGAATTCTGGACGGCCTGATGTTGGGCTACATTCTGTCGCGGACGCGGCGGGATTTCCGCATTCTGGCCAACTCCGTTTTCCGCAAGGCCGAGGATCTGAACCGGATCGTTCTGCCCATCAGTTTCGACGAAACCCGCGAGGCGCAGGCGCTGAATATCGAAACCCGGCGTGCGGCACTGTCCTTTCTGGGGCAGGGGGGGGCGATCGGTGTATTTCCGGGCGGCACGGTGTCCACCGCGCTGCGGCCTTTTTCCTGTCCGATGGATCCGGGCTGGCGCAGCTTTACCGCACGGATGATCGCGAAATCGGATGCCGCGGTGGTGCCCGTTTATTTCGAAGGCCACAATTCGCGTCTGTTTCAACTGGCCAGCCACCTGCACGCAACCTTGCGGCTTGCGCTTTTGATCAATGAATTTCGCACCCGTGTGGATGAACCCGTGCGCGTGGCCATTGGAGAACCGATCGCTCCGGAGTGCCTGCGACCCCATGCGGGCGATGCACGCAGGATGATGGATTTCCTGCGCAAAGCAACCTATGAGTTGTCGCCAGAGCCGGTGAAATCCTTCGATTACGGCTTCGAGTTTGACCAAAGGCACGGGGCATAGCGAATGGCTGTCGGCATTTTCGATTCGGGTTTGGGTGGGTTGACGGTTCTGGATGCGGTGACGCGTCGGCTGCCCGACGTTCCGTTCGTGTATCTGGGGGATAACGCCCACGCGCCTTACGGGACGCGCAGCGCGGACGATGTGTATGATCTGACCACGCGCGGGGTATCGCGTTTGTTTGAGGAAGGGTGTGATCTTGTCATCCTGGCCTGCAATACCGCCAGTGCCGCCGCCCTGCGCCGCATGCAGGAGGGCTGGCTGCCCCAGGGCAAGCGCGCGCTTGGGGTTTTCGTGCCGCTGATCGAGGCCCTGACCGAAAGGCAATGGGGCGACAACTCCCCCCCGCGGGAGGTTGCGGTCAAGCATGTCGCGCTGTTTGCCACCCCGGCGACTGTGGCCAGCCGGGCGTTTCAGCGGGAGCTGGCTTTCCGTGCGATCGGGGTGGATGTGGAGGCGCAGCCCTGCGGGGGCGTGGTGGATGCCATCGAGGACGGCGACGAGGCCCTGGCCGAGGCCCTTGTGCGCAGCCATGTCGAGGCGCTGAAGCGACGGATGCCGCACCCGGAGGCCGCCATCCTGGGCTGTACGCACTACCCGCTGATGGAGGCGTCCTTTCAGGACGCGCTTGGCCCGCAGGTAAAGGTGTACTCACAGGCCAACCTCGTGGCCGAAAGCCTGGCGGACTATTTGCAACGCCACCCGGATATGCTGGGGGCGGGGACCCGTGGCACCTTTCTGACCACGGGCGACCCGGCCGCCGTGACCGGCAAGGCGACACAATTCCTGCGCCGCCGTATTGATTTTAGCGCCGCCTGATTGCGGTGCGTGTGCCCTGTGCCTAAATACCGATGCAAGACGGAAAGACAGGTCTATGAGTCATAAAATCGCAATCCTGGGGGCTTCGGGGTATACGGGGGCGGAGCTTGTCCGCATCATCGCAACCCATCCGGGGATGGACATCGTGGCCCTTTCGGGGGACCGCAAGGCGGGCCAGCCGATGGAAAGCGTGTTCCCGCATTTGCGCCATCTCGATTTGCCCGATCTGGTGAGAATCGAGGAGATCGATTTTTCCGGAGTGGATCTTGCCTTTTGCGCTTTGCCGCATGCGACGTCACAAGCTGTCATCAAGGGGTTGCCCGGCGATCTCAGGGTCGTGGACCTGTCCGCCGATTTCCGTTTGCGCGACCCTGCGGCCTATGAAAGGTGGTATGGCAAACCCCATGGCGCCCCGGAGCTTCAGGAAGAGGCCGTGTACGGCCTGACCGAGTTTTACCGCGACGACATTCGCGCCGCGCGGCTGGTGGCGGGAACTGGGTGCAACGCCGCCGCGGGGCAGTTTGCCCTGCGCCCGCTGATTTCTGCGGGGGCGGTCGACCTTGACGATATCATCATCGACCTGAAAGCCGGGGTTTCGGGGGCCGGGCGGGCGCTGAAGGAAAATTTGCTCCACGCGGAGTTGTCCGAGGGGTTTCACGCTTATGCCGTGGGGAGCACCCACCGGCATCTGGGCGAGTTCGACCAGGAATTCAGTGCCCTCGCCGGGCGTCCCGTCCAGGTGCAGTTCACGCCCCATCTGATCCCGGCGAACCGGGGTATTCTGGCGACGGTTTGGGTCAAGGGCGATCCTCAGGTCATTCATGCCACCCTGGCCGGGGCGTATGCGGCGGAGCCTTTCCTGCATGTGCTGCCGATGGGGCAAGCCCCCTCTACCCGCCATGTGCGCGGGTCGAACTTTGCTCATATCGGCGTGGTGGGGGACCGCCGCCCGGGCCGGGCGATGGTGATCGTGGCGATCGACAACCTGACCAAGGGGTCCTCCGGCCAGGCCGTCCAGAACGCCAACCTGATGCTGGGGCTGAAGGAGACCGAGGGGCTGATGCTGGCCCCCTGCTTCCCGTAAGGAGGAGACAACATGCGCGGGCTGAAAAAGAAGCGTCGGATACAGGTCATCATCGTGGCGGCGGTTGCCCTTGCGGTTTCAACCGCGCTGATCGGGTACGCGATGCGCGACGGTATCAACTTTTTCCGCTCTCCCAGCCAGATCATGGCGGAACCGCCCGCACCAACGGAGACTTTCCGCATCGGCGGGCTGGTGGAGGAAGGCAGCCTCCGGCGCGGGCAGGGCAAGACCATCCGTTTCAACGTGACCGATGGCGGCGCAGCAGTGCCTGTGACCTATACCGGCGTGCTGCCCGACCTGTTTGCCGAGAACCAGGGAATGGTCGGGACCGGGAGGCTTGTCGAGGGGGTCTTCGAAGCGTCTGAAATTCTCGCCAAGCACGATGAGAGCTACATGCCCAAGGAGGTTGTGGACGCCCTGAAGGAGCAGGGGGTCTACCGTCATACGGAGAACGCCGCGAACGATGGCTGAGGGCCGCGTTAACCGCACTTGAACCACTCTGCCCCCGGTTGACGCAACCGGGGGTTTTCCATGCGGACAGTTCAGGACTTGGCTGAAGAAATCGTTGCCCGTGAGGGCGGCTATGTGAATGACCCGGATGATCCGGGCGGGGCTACGAAATACGGGATAACAGGACAAACGCTACGGCGCCTGGGCCTGGATCTGACCGGCGACGGGCGGGTGGATGACCGCGATGTGCGCCGCCTGACCCGGCGGCAGGCCGTGGATATCATGGTGGAGCATTATTTTCGCCGCCCGCGGCTGGATGCTTTGCCGGAACTTCTCCAACCCGGCGTTTTCGATATGTACGTGAATGCGGGTGCCAACGCGGTCCGGGTGCTGCAGCGGCTGCTTAACGACATGGGGCAGCGTGTGGCGGTGGATGGTGTTGTCGGGCCCGAAACAGCGGCTGCCGCCAAGGCCGCGGCCACCGCGGCACCGGGGGTGATTGCGGATGCCTACGGCATTGCCCGGCGTAATTATTATTATCGTCTGGCCGATTCCCGCCCTGCCAGCCGCAAATACGCCCTCCGCCGCGATGGCGGCAAAGGCGGCTGGATTTTGCGTGCGGAGGAGTTCATCTCTCCCCGTTACCGCCTGACGGAAGCAGAACACACGGCGAGGGTCGCGGCATGGGGATGATTGCCACTCTGGCGGAACTGATGTTTGGGTCCGGTCGTAACGTGGTGCGCGAGACGGTGGAGGCGTTCCGTGCCAGCGCCGAAGGCGCCGATGACCGGGAGGCGCGGATGCAACAGGCCGCGCTGGAGCAGTTCGCCGCCGAGTTCGCGCAGCCCCGACCAAGCCGGTTCGACCGGGTGGTGGATGGGCTCAACCGCCTGCCGCGTCCGGCTTTGGCGCTGGGGACGGTGGGGTTGTTCATCGCGGCGATGGTGGATCCGGACTGGTTCGGATCGCGCATGCGGGGGCTTGCGGAGGTGCCTGAGCCTCTTTGGTGGCTTCTGGGGGCGATTATCTCGTTCTATTTCGGGGCGCGCCACCAGGCCAAGGGGCAGGAGTTTCAGCGTGCCATCGCCCGGACTTTCGTCCGCGCACAGCCAGTGCAAAGCGGTCCCAATCCGGCATTGCGCGATTGGCGGGGGGGACAATGACGGGGGCGGCCCCGGCCTTTGCGGCGGGTCTGTCGGTTTCGGCGTGGTGTCTGTTTCAGGGCCGGCGTGCGGAGGCGATGTCGGTGGCGATCCTGACCGGGGGCGCGATGCTGACCTGAGATCACGCTATCGTCAGCGGGCGCGGGGTTTGGGCGCAGCCAAAACCGTTGGCGTGCCGGAGGCTTGCCGTTAAATATCGGGCATGTTCATTGAGCTTGGCCACTTTGCCCTGACCCTCGCCTTCGCTGTCGCCCTCGTGCAGACGGTGATTCCCCTGATCGGTGCCCACAAGGGCTGGACCGGATGGATGGCGGTGGCCGAACCTGCGGCCATCGCCCAGTTCCTTTTGACGGCCTTCAGTTTCGCGGCGCTGACCTACGCCTTCGTGGTCTCGGACTTCTCGCTGCGATTGGTGGTGTTGAATTCGCATACGCTCAAGCCGATGCTTTACAAGGTGTCGGGCGTATGGGGAAACCATGAGGGCTCAATGCTGTTGTGGGTGTTGATCCTGACGTTGTTCGGGGCCATGGCGGCGTGGTTCGGGGGCGGCTTGCCACCGTCACTGCGTGCGCGTGTCCTGGCAGTTCAGGCTTCAATCTCGGCAGCATTTTTCGCCTTCATCCTTTTCACCTCCAACCCTTTTCTGCGGCTGGAGGTCCCCCCGTTCGACGGGCAGGATCTCAACCCGCTGTTGCAGGATCCCGGCCTGGCGTTCCACCCGCCGTTTCTCTACCTCGGCTATGTCGGTCTTTCGATCTGCTTTTCCTTTGCCGTCGCTGCGCTGATCGAAGGGCGCGTCGATGCCGCGTGGGGTCGCTGGGTGCGACCGTGGACGCTGGCCGCCTGGATCTTTCTGACGGTCGGTATCGCGCTGGGATCGTGGTGGGCCTATTACGAACTGGGCTGGGGAGGCTTCTGGTTCTGGGACCCGGTGGAAAACGCCAGCTTCATGCCGTGGCTGATTTCGGCGGCGTTGCTGCATTCGGCGATTGTGGTGGAAAAGCGCGAGGCGCTGAAAAGCTGGACCATTCTTCTGGCCATCATCGCCTTCGGTTTTTCGTTGATCGGGGCGTTCATCACCCGCTCGGGGGTGATTACTTCGGTGCACGCCTTCGCCTCGGACCCGGAGCGGGGGGTGTTCCTGCTCGTTATCACCGCGCTGTTCATGGGGGGCGCGCTTACGCTTTATGCCGCGCGGGCGGGGATCATGCAGGCCAAGGGGGTCTTTGGCCTTGTCAGCCGTGAAAGTGCACTGCTTTTCAACAATATCCTGCTGGCAGTTGCCGCCTTGGTGGTGTTTGTCGGAACGATCTGGCCGCTGGTGGCAGAGATGTTTTTCGACCGTAAGCTTTCGGTCGGGGCGCCGTTTTTCAACATGGCGTTCACGCCTTTCATGGTGGTGCTGGGGCTGCTTTTGCCCGTCGGTGCGGTGATGCCATGGAAACGGGCGCGGCTAGGACGGGGCCTGCGCCAGATGTTGCCGGCCGCTATTCTTGCCGTGGCCCTGGGGGCGTTGGCCTGGGCGATGCAAACCGGCCGCAGCGCCCTCGGTCCGGTCGGGGTGATGTTGGGCGCATGGTTGGTTTCCGGGGCGCTGGCCGATTTGTGGTTGCGGTCCGGGCGTGGCGTGCTGGCCGAGCGATTGCGCCGCATGGGGCGCCTGCCACGCGCTGACTGGGGCAAGGCTGTGGCCCATTCCGGTCTGGGGGTAACGATGCTGGGAATCGCGGGGCTGATGGCCTGGCAGCAGGAGGATATCCGCGTCACGCAACCCGGCGAGAGATTCGAGATCGGCGATTATGGCATCGTTCTGGAGGGGGTCGAACGCGTCGAGGGCCCCAACTACATCTCAACCATGGGAACGATGTCTGTCTGGCGGGCAGACCGCCAGGTCGCCACACTCTATCCGGAAAAGCGGGTTTATCCCGTGGCTGGGTCCACGACCACCGAAGCGGCGCTCGATAACGGCGTGTTCCGGGATATTTACGTGGTGATCGGCGATCCGCAGCAGAATGGCGGCTGGGCGGTGCGCAGCTATGTCAAGCCGTTTGCCAACTGGATCTGGGCCGGTGCGATCATCATGGCGCTTGGCGGCGCGTTGAGCCTCTCCGACCGGCGTGTGCGTGTCGCGGCGGGTGCACGCAAATCCGCGCCACCGGTTCCTGCGGAGTAGACACATGTTCAAACGACTTCTTTTCGCTCTCCTTGTTTTTGCGGCCCCGGTTCAGGCTGTGCAACCCGATGAAATCCTGCCCGACCCGGTGCTGGAGGATCGCGCGCGGGAGCTTTCCAAGGGGTTGCGCTGTCTCGTGTGCCGCAATGAGAACATCGACGATTCCAACGCCGATCTTGCGCGGGATCTGCGCCTTTTGGTGCGCGAACGCCTCGTCGAAGGGGACAGCGATGCGGAAGTGATCGATTATGTGGTCGACCGCTATGGCGAATATGTGCTGTTGAAGCCTACGGCGACGGGGTCGAACCTGGTACTATATATTGCCGGGCCGGTCATGCTTCTTCTTGGGCTCGGTCTGGCGGGCGTCTATCTGCGGGGGCGCCGCCGGACGGTCGGGCTGCCGGATCTGAGCGCAGAGGAAGAGGCCCGCCTGAAGGAAATCATGGGGGAGTGACCCCGCGTTCCCCTTTGCGCCGCTTTGCCGCCCGCTAAACTGGCTCCAAAGCTTGGAGGGAGAGGCCGATGGTGTATCAGGCGATCACTTATGACGTTGATCTGGGGGTCGCGGTTCTGACGCTGGACCGCCCCGATGTGATGAATGCGCTCAATACCCAGATGCGAGCAGAGATCACGGATGCGGCTCGCCGTGCCGCTCGGGATGCCCGCGTTCTGGTATTGACGGGTGCCGGGCGGGCATTCTGTTCTGGGCAGGATCTGACCGATGGCGGGAATGTTGCGGATATAGACCTGGAGGCCACTCTGCGCGATGAGTATGAGCCCATGCTCAATGCCATCTACAATAGTCCGATTCCGACGATTGCCGCAGTAAACGGTGCGGCGGCGGGGGCGGGTGCGAATCTTGCGCTGGCCGCCGATGTGGTGATCGCTTCGGAAACAGCGGTGTTCTTGCAGGCCTTTTCCCGGATCGGCCTGATCCCCGATGCAGGCGGAACCTACTGGCTGCCCCGGCAGGTTGGCTTTGCCCGTGCAATGGGTACCACACTGTTCGCCGAACCTGTCAGCGCCGCACAGGCGGCTTCTTGGGGGATGATCTGGGAGGCCATTCCCGAGAAGTCTTTTCCCGATCACTGGCGCGCTCGTGCCGCACACCTCGCGCAGGGACCGACGGAAACCTACCGCCATCTCAAACACGCGATTCGCGAAAGCTACGCGAACGACCTGCCCGAGCAACTGGCGCTTGAGGCCGACCTTCAGGGCCAATGCGGCCGGACCCGCGATTTCCGTGAGGGTGTGATGGCCTTCCTGGAAAAGCGCAAACCTGCCTTTGAAGGGCGCTGAACGGCTTTGCTTTGGTCGAAATATCCCCGCCGGAGGCCCCCGCCTCTGGCGGGGATAAACAAAGGCCGCCTTTTGGAGCGGCCTTTATAGTTGTCATACTGGCTCAGCGGTTTTCCACGTCCACATAATCGCGGCGGGTATGTCCGGTATAAAGCTGCCGCGGACGGCCGATTTTCATCGCCGGGTCGCCGATCATTTCCTTCCACTGGGAAATCCAGCCTACCGTCCGGCTGACGGCGAAGATCGGCGTGAACATCGATGTGGGGAAGCCCATCGCGTCGAGGATGATGCCGGAGTAGAAATCGACATTCGGGTAGAGCTTCTTTTCGACGAAGTACGCGTCTTCCAGGGCGATTCGCTCCAGTTCCATCGCGACCTTGAGGGTCTCGTTGTCTTCGACCCCCAGCAGGTCCAGAACTTCGTGGGCGGATTGCTTCATCACCTTCGCGCGTGGATCGAAGTTCTTGTAGACCCGGTGGCCAAAGCCCATCAGGCGAAACGGGTCGTTCTTGTCCTTGGCGCGCTTGAGATATTCGGGAATGCGATCCACCGTACCGATTTCGCGCAGCATCTCCAGACAGGCCTGGTTCGCGCCGCCATGGGCCGGACCCCACAGGCAGGCGATGCCGGCCGCGATGCAGGCGAACGGGTTCGCCCCGGAGGACGAGGCCAGCCGCACCGTCGATGTGGAGGCGTTTTGTTCATGGTCGGCATGCAGGGTCAGGATGCGATCCATTGCGCGGGAGAGGATCGGATCGACCTCGTATTCTTCCGCCGGGACGGCAAAACACATGCGCAGGAGGTTGGCGGCATAGTCAATATCGTTGCGTGGATAAATGAAGGGCTGCCCGATCGTATATTTGTAAGCCATCGCGGCGATGGTCGGCATTTTGGCGATCAGCCGGACCGATGCCACCTCACGTTGTTGCGGATCGGAGATGTCGATCGAGTCGTGATAAAAGGCCGACATCGCGCCGACGACTCCCACCATGACGGCCATCGGGTGTGCATCGCGCCGGAAGCCGGTAAAAAAGCGGTGCATCTGCTCGTGCACCATGGTGTGGCGCGTGATTCGGGTTTCGAACTCTTCCAGTTCGGGGGCAGTCGGCAACTCCCCGTAGAGCAGCAGGTAGCAAACCTCAAGATAGTGCGATTTTTCCGCCAGCTGATCGATCGGGTATCCCCGGTGCAACAATTCGCCCTTGTCGCCATCGATGAATGTAATGGTCGACTCACAGGAAGAGGTCGAGGTGAACCCCGGGTCGTGGGTGAAAACACCCGCCTGGCTGTAAAGTTTTCGGATGTCCACGACATCCGGGCCAGCCGAAGGGCTGAGAACCGGAAGATCGACGGATTTGCCGTCGAGGGTCAGGGTTGCTGTTTTCTGAGTGTCAGCCATGAAAGTCCCTCTTTTCAGGACCAGGCCGCAACGGCCCGGTCAAAATTCCTGGGGGCTTTCGGCACTGCCTTCAGCCCGTGGCGTCCTCGATCCGGGCGATGGTTTCCTCCCGGCCAATGACGAGCATCATGTCGAATACGCTGGGCGAAACGGTTCGTCCGGCCAGCGCGGCGCGCAAGGGTTGCGCGATCTTGCCCAGCTTCAGATTATGGGCTGCGGCAAGTTGGCCCACCTCTGCTTCCAGCGCATCACGCGACCAGCTAGCATTTTGCAGATGCGGCGTCAATTCTGCCAGTATACGACGGGATACATCATCGAGAGATCCGGCCGCTTTTTCATCGGGCTCAAAGGGGCGTTCTGATAAGATAAAATGTGCTTTTTCAATAAGATGTGCGATCGTTTTCGTTCCGGACTTCATCTGGGGCAAGGCTTTGGAAAAGCGTTCTTTTTGCAGGTCAGTCAAGGGGGCTGACCTTTTTGACGCGAGGTAATCCTCGGCTTCTTGCAGCAGTGCAGCGTCGTCCATCACGGCAATGTGTTGACCGGACAGGTTGTCGAGCTTCTTGAAGTCGAACCGGGCCGGAGATTTCCCGATCCCTTCGAATCCGAACCACGCTTTCGCCTGAGAATCAGTGAAGAACTCGTCGTCTCCGTGTGACCATCCCAGCCGCGCCAGATAATTGCGCATCCCCGCCGCCGGGTAGCCCATGGCCTGATATTCCTCGACCCCCAGCGCCCCGTGGCGCTTGGACAGTTTCTTGCCGTCCGGCCCGTGTATCAGCGGGATGTGGGCCCAGACCGGGACATCCCAGCCCATGGCATGGTAAATCTGCATCTGGCGCGCAGCATTGGCCAGATGGTCGTCCCCCCGGATGACATGGGTCACCCCCATGTCGTGATCGTCGACAACGACGGCCAGCATGTAGGTGGGAGTTCCGTCCGAACGTAACAAAACCATGTCGTCGAGATGATCGTTTTGCCACGTGACATCGCCCTGCACCTGGTCGCGGATCACGGTTTTTCCGGTCCGCGGGGCCTTCAGCCGCACGACAAAGGGCGCATCCGGATGGGTTTGCGGGGCCGCGTCACGCCACGGGCTCTGAAACAGGGAGGAGCGCCCCTCGGCCTTTGCGGCGTCGCGGAAGGCGGCGATCTCCTCTTGCGTGGCAAAGCACTTGTAGGCGTGGCCGGCCGCAAGCATCTGCCGGGCGATTTCGGCGTGGCGGTCGGCGCGGGCAAACTGGCTGATCGGTTCGCCGTCCCAGTCCAGCCCGAGCCAGGACAACCCCTTCAGGATGGCCTCTGTCGCTTCGGGGGTGGAGCGCGCCCGGTCGGTGTCCTCGATCCGCAGCAGAAACCTGCCGCTGCGCCCGCGGGCATAAAGCCAGTTGAACAGCGCCGTGCGCGCGCCGCCGATATGCAGATAACCGGTGGGGGAGGGGGCAAAACGGGTAACGGGGGCCTCAGACATGCGCCTTAACCTTTTGTAAACCATGCGGGGGATAGCATCCCTCCTGTCTAGGAGATCACCGGCATGAGGACAAGATGTGAGCCTGCCAGACGCGTTCGGGGCGCAGTGGGAGCACCTCTTCGGATGGTTGCCGGTGGGGTTGGCCGGGGGGATCGGCCTGTACTTCGCCTTGCCCGGAGAGCCCGCAGTATGGGCGCTGGTTGTCTGCGCAGGCGGTGCCCTGAGTGGCACGGCCATTTTGCTTTTTCTGCCGCGCCAGGCGGCGCCATGGGTGTGGTTGCCGGTGCTGCTGCTGGGCGGGTTTGCGCTGGCCGGGGGACGGGCGCATTGGCTGGCCGCTCCGGTGTTGGAGTACCGCCTCCATGGTCCGGTCGAAGGGCGCATTGTAGCACTCGATCGCTCCGGGGCGGGTGCGCCGCGCGTGACGCTGGACCGGGTCTGGCTACGGGGCGTAGCCCCGGAAGAGACGCCCGTGCGGGTGCGGTTGTCTCTGCATGGTGGGCATCCGGAGTTTGAATTGCACCCCGGGCAGACCGTCATGGCGACGGCGTTCTTGGCGCCGCTGCCAGCGCCGGCGGAGCCAGGCGGTTTCGATTTTCGCCGCCATGCGTGGTTTCAGGAACTCGGTGCGGTCGGTTATTCCCGTGGCCCCCTGATGCTGCTGGAGCACCCTCGGCCCGGTGCAGGGCTTTGGGTGGCGCGGTTGCGTTCCGATCTTTCCACCGCCCTGCAAGAGCGGCTGCCAGGTGTGCAGGGGGCTTTTGCCGCCGCGATCCTTACGGGGGAACGTTCGGCGATTCCGGAAGCCATCCTGCAGGACCTGCGCGACAGCAACCTTGCCCACCTGCTGGCGATTTCAGGGCTGCATATGGGGTTGCTGACGGGGGTTGTCTTTACCATGCTACGCTACGGCCTGGCCCTGATCCCCCCCCTGGCCTTGCGGGTGCCGGGAAAGAAGCTTGCCGCAGTGGGGGCCTTTCTGGCGGGCGCCGGCTACCTTGCCCTGTCGGGGGGGAATGTCGCGACCGAACGGGCCTTTATCATGGTTTCCGTGGTTCTGGTTGCTGTTCTGGCGGATCGGCGGGCCCTGACGCTGAGAGCGGTGGCTCTGGCGGCGCTGATCGTGCTGGTTCTGTCGCCGGAAAGCCTTACCCAGGCGGGGTTTCAGATGTCTTTTGCCGCAACGACGGCCCTTGTGGCGGTCTTTTCCGCACTGCGGAACCGGCCCGGACGGTATCCGCGCTGGGTCCGGCCGGTTTGGGCGTTGCTGGTGTCCTCAGCCGTGGCAGGGGCGGCAACGGCTCCGTTCGGGGCCGGGCACTTCAATCAGGTCGCACATTACGGGTTGCTGGCAAACTTGCTTTCGGTACCCTTGATGGGCGGACTCATCATTCCTGCGGCGGTTCTTGCCACCTGTCTGGCACCCTTGGGTCTGGAGGCGCTGGGTCTCGTACCGATGGGGTGGGGAATCGCATGGATTCTGATGGTTTCCGAATGGGTTTCCGGGTTGAAGGGCGCGGTCTGGACCGTGCCCAGCCCCGGTCCCTGGGTTCTCCCGCTTATCAGCCTTGGGGGGATTTTCTGCATGCTCTGGCAGGGCTGGGGGCGCGTTGCCGGGATCGTTCCGATGCTTCTGGGTCTCTGGCTTTGGGGGCAGGTGGAACGGCCCGCCTTGCTGGTTTCCCAAAGCGGTGGCCTGGCCGGGGTGCTTGGGCCGGAGGGCCGCGCGCTGAGCAAACCGCGCGGCGACGGGTTCTCGGCGCGGGTCTGGCTGGAAAATGACGGCGATCCGGTCCCCCAACGGGCGGCGGCGGCCCGGCCCGGCTGGCAGGAGCAGGGCGGCGTGGCGTTCACGCGGCTTGGCAAGACGACCATCGCCCATCTCACCGGGCGCGGCTGGCAGGACCGGTTGGTTGCCGCCTGTGCGCTGGGATTGGTTATCACCAACCAGGAGATCCCGACCCCCCCATCCGGATGCCGGGTGATCGACCGGCACGGTCTTGCCCGCAGCGGGGCGTTGGCTTTTTACCTCAGGGAGGGGGACCTTCTGCGGCGAGAGGCCAAAACCGCTCGTCGCCTTTGGTCCGGTCAGTAGCTGCGGATCAGACCGACCAGCCGCCCCTGAATACGGATCTGGTCACTGCGCAAAATCCGGGTTTCGTAGGCGGGGTTCGCGGCTTCCAGCGCGATCATGTTGCCTTTTCGGCGAAATCGCTTCAGCGTTGCCTCATGCCCTTCGACGAGCGCGACGACGATTTCACCATTGTCGGCGGTTGTCTGTTCCCGGATCACGACGACATCGCCATCGTTGATACCTGCATCAATCATGGAGTCGCCCTTGACCTCCAGGGCATAGTGGCGCCCGCGGCCAGAGAGCATCGTCCCCGGCACGGCGACATGATGGGAGGTTTCAGAAATGGCCTCGATCGGGGTTCCGGCGGCAATCCGCCCCATGACCGGCAGTTCCAGCGCGTGCACGGCCTCGCCCGGGAACCCCGTGGGGGGTGACGTGACATCCCCATCGATCCCCTTTGGGTGGAAATCCTTTTCCATCGATTCGGGCAGGCGCACGATTTCTATGGCTCGCGCACGGTGGGCAAGGCGACGGATGAAACCGCGTTCCTCCAATGCCGTGATCAGCCGGTGGATCCCCGATTTGGAGCGCAGATCGAGCGCCTCTTTCATCTCGTCGAAAGACGGGGGCACACCGTCCGTCTTCATGCGGCTGTGGATGAATTGCAGCAGGTCGAGTTGCTTTCGGGTCAGCATGGGGTCCCCATCTTGAAAGTTCCCCCTTGTTCTACGCTTGTTCCTGTTTTGTGTCAACTATCGCAGGGGCAGGCAGGTTACTGCGGTTCCGATTCTGCGGGGCGGATCATCGGGCGGGCGTTCGATCAGCACATCCGCGCGCGAGAGAACCGTCAGAAGCGAGCTGTCCTGGCTGTCAAAGGGAATCACCCCTTGTGGGGTGCTCCGGGCGCGCATGTAATGAGTGCGCGATCCGTTGGCCGGAAGCGGCGCAGCAAGCGGGACGCTTTGGCGTGGGATTGGGCCAGGCAGCCCCTGCATCGCCCAAAGGGCCGGTTCCATGAACAGATGCGCACAGACCAGCGCCGAAACCGGGTTGCCAGGCAGGCCCAGCAGCAGCGCGCCCGCCAACCGCCCGGCCATGACCGGCTTGCCGGGGCGCATCGCCACCTTGTGGAAGGCCAACTCCAGCCCCAGCGCGCCCGCCACCTGACCGACGATGTCATGCTCCCCCACGGAGGCGCCGCCGATGGTCACGATCATGTCTGCCCCTTCCGCCTGCGTGAAAGCCGCCCTCAGCGCCGGGTCCGTATCGTGTGCGATCGGCAAAAGCCGGACCCGCGCCCCCGCGCGTTCGGCCAGTACCTTCAGCCCGTAGCCATTGGAGGCGATGATCTGGTCCGGGCCGGGTATTCCGCCGGGGGGGACCAATTCGTTTCCCGTGGCGATAACCGCGACCTCCGGGCGACGATGGACCGGCAACCGGGCGTGGTTCATGGCTGCAAGCAGGGCAACCTCTGCCGGGCCCAGGCGGCAGGGGGCGTGCAGGGTGTCGCCTTCCCGGAAATCCCCGCCGGCGGGGCGGATATTCGCGCTGTCCCCAAGGGCTGTGAGGGTCACGTGCTTGCCAGAGCGGGTGGTATTTTCCTGGATGACGACGCGCTGTGCCCCTTCGGGGACCGGTGCTCCGGTAAAGATGCGCACGGTCTCGCCCGGCGCAATGGGCTTGCCGTAGCCTGCCCCCGCGGCGGATTCCCCTACCACGCGCAAGACCGCGCCGGGGAGGGCATCCGCCCTGTGCACCGCGTAGCCATCCATGGCAGAGGCGGCAAAGGGCGGCTGTGTGCGAAGGGCCGCCATATCGCGGCCCAGAACCCGCCCGCCGGCCTCTTCGATCGGCACTTCTTCCACCGGCAGCAGGGGGGCAAGGGCAAAAAGCGTTTCCAGCGCGGCTTCGGCGGAAATCATCTGGCGTCGTAGCGACCGGATTTGCCGCCCTCCTTGCTCAACAGCCGGATACCTTCGATTCGCATACCTTTCTCGGCGGCTTTCAGCATGTCATACACCGTCAAGGCGGCGGTTGAGACTGCGGTCAGGGCCTCCATCTCGACGCCGGTCTGGCCAGAGGTCTTTACCGTCGCGGTGATCCGGATGCCGGGCAGGTCCGGGTCGGGGGCCAGATCCAGCGCCACCTTGCTGAGCGTCAGCGGATGGCACAGCGGGATCAGGTTGGCGGTCTGTTTCGCCCCCATGATGCCCGCAAGCCGGGCGACACCCAGAACGTCACCCTTCTGTGCCGTGCCGTCGATGACAAGTGCCAGCGTTTCCCGCGCCATGACCACGCAGCCTTCGGCGATGGCTTGCCGGGCGGAAGGCGCCTTGCCCGACACATCCACCATATGGGCTGCGCCCGAGGGGTCGAAATGGGTCAGCCGGGGCATGTCAGGCCGCCACCGGGTTGGCCAGCAGCGCCCGCGTGGCGGCCCGCACGTCGGGCTGGCGCATCAGGCTTTCCCCGATCAGGAAGTTGCGCACCCCGTGGGCGGCCATGTCGGCAAGGTCGTCAGGCGTGTTCAGGCCGCTTTCCGAAACCGCGACCTTGTCCTTGGGAAGGCGCGCCGCCAGTTGGCGCGAGGTTTCAAGGCGGGTTTCGAAAGTTTTCAGGTTACGGTTGTTGATGCCGATCAGCGAAGAGGTCAGCCCACATGCGCGTTCCAGTTCCTCTGCATCGTGCACTTCGATCAGTGCGTCCATACCCCAGAAGCGGGCTGCGTCCTCCAGATCTTTGGCCTGCATGTCGGACACGCTGGCCATGATGATGAGAATGCAATCCGCCCCCAGTGCGCGGGCTTCGGCGACCTGGTAAGGATCATACATGAAATCCTTGCGCAGACAGGGCAGGGAAACCGCCGCGCGCGCGCGCTCAAGATAATTCTTCGCGCCCTGGAAAGAGGGGGTGTCCGTCAGGACCGACAGGCAGGTCGCACCGCCGTCCTCATAGGCGCGGGCCAGTGCGGGCGGGTCGAAATCGGGACGGATGAGCCCCTTCGAGGGGCTGGCCTTCTTGACTTCGGCGATCAGCCCATAGCCCGTGGCCGAGGCCGTCCGCAGCGCGCCGGCAAAGCTGCGCACCGGCGGAGCTTCCCTGGCAGCGGCCTCGATCTCGGCCAGCGGTGTCGTGGCCTTGTCGGCGGCAATTTCCTCCAGCTTGTAGGCCTTGATGCGGTCGAGGATCGTGTTCATGCGGCCTCCGAGGTGATCTTGGCCAGCCCTTCGACCTTGGCGCGCGCGGCGCCGGAGTCGATGCTTTCACGGGCGTGCCCGACGCCTTCCTTCAAGGACCCCGCCTTGCCGGCCACCACAAGCGCGGCGGCCGCATTCAGCAAAACCGCGTCGCGGTAGGCGGAGGCTTCCCCGTCCAGCAATGCCGCGAAGGCGCGGGCGTTATGGGTGGGCGTGCCGCCGAGGATTCGCTCGAACGGGTGGGTGGGCAGACCGGCATCTTCGGGGTGAATCTCGTACTCTTTCACGGCGCCGTCTTTCAGTTCGGCGATCCAGCTGACACCGGCAATAGAGATTTCATCGGTTCCGTCGCCGCCATGCACCAGCCACGCGGCATCGGAGCCAAGCGCGGCCAGCGTTTCGGCCATCGGGCGGATCAGGTTGCGGCCGAAGGTGCCGGTCACCTGCCGGGTTACGCCGGCGGGGTTTGTCAGGGGGCCCAGAATGTTGAAGATCGTCCGGGTGCCCAGTTCCGTGCGGGCCGGCATGACATGGGCCATCGCCGGGTGGTGCATGGGCGCCATCATGAACCCGATTCCCACCTCGTGCAGCGCACGCTCCACCACTTCGGGGCCGACCATGACGTTGACGCCCATCTCCCCCATCGCATCCGCCGCGCCGGACCTGGAACTCAGGTTCCGGTTGCCGTGCTTGGCCACCGGTACGCCCGCGCCCGCGACGACAAAAGCCGTGGCGGTGGAAATGTTCAGCGTACCCTTGCCGTCCCCCCCGGTTCCAACGATGTCGATCGCGCCCTCGGGGGCTTTGACGGGGCGGCACTTGGATCGCATCACCGAGGCGGCCGCTGCGTATTCTCCGACCGTTTCGCCCCGGGTGCGCAGCGCCATCAGCAGCCCGCCGATCTGACTGGGGGTGGCTTCTCCCTCGAACAACGCATCGAACGCGGTTTCAGCTTCCTGTCGGGTCAGCGGGCGGTCGGCGGCGATGCCGATCAGGGGTTTCAGCGCGTCGCTCATGCGGGTTCCCTCACCATATTCAGGAAATTTTTCAAAAGCGCATGCCCATGCCGGGAGGCGATACTTTCAGGATGAAACTGCACGCCGTGGATCGGCAGGTCGCGATGGCGCAGGCCCATGACCAGCCCGTCCTCCAGCCAGGCGTTTACGAGCAGGCACCCCGGCAGGCTGTCACGGTCGACCACCAGCGAGTGGTAGCGTGTGGCCTCAAACGGGCCGGGGAGCCCCGCGAACACACCGGAGCCGTCATGGTGAATGCAGCCCATCTTGCCATGGACGATCTCGGGGGCGCGGACCACCTTTCCGCCAAACGCCTGCCCGATGGTCTGATGCCCGAGGCAGACCCCCAGCAGCGGGGTGCGGGTCTCGGCCGCGGCCAGCGTCAGGCCAAGGCAGATGCCCGCCTGATCCGGGGCGCACGGCCCGGGCGAAAGGAGAATGGCATCGGGGCGGAGCGCCATTGCCTGTTGCACGTCCAGTGCATCGTTGCGCACGACCTTCGTTTCGGTTCCCAACTCCCCCAGGTAATGCACGAGGTTGTAGGTGAAGCTGTCGTAATTGTCGATCAGTAGCAGCATCTTGTACGCCTTGCGGGTTTGGGGGTGAACCCAGTGCGGGGTCGGGTTATACATGGTCCGAGCCGGAGCCCGGGGTCAAGGAAAAGCCGCAGACGGCGCCGGCGATGCAGCGAAGCGCAGGAGGCAGGCGTGGTGAAGGGGTTGACCAGGGGGGTCTTGTGGGGGCTGTTCAGTGCGGCATTCGTATTTTTTTTGCTGTCGATTGCCTTTCCGCCGGTCGCACCGGCCCCGCAAGGACGGCTGAATCTGCCTGGCCAGGCCGAATTCGACCGCAGCCCCACCGATACCGTCCCGCCCCGGCCCGGCGCCGAAACTGCCCCCACATCGCCCCTGACGCAGCCTGCTTCTCCGCCGGAACCCGCCGCGCCGCCGACCGTGCCCGCCCCGCGGGAGACTGCGGCCGCACCGGAGGCGATGACGGAAGGGGTGAGGCCCCCGGACCTGCCGGAGGGGGCTGCGCAAACCTCGCCCGCGTTGAAGGTTCCGCCCCGTGCGCTGCCTGTGCAGGGTGGCGATGTCGCTGCGCTTATGCCCCCCGACCATGCGGCTGACACCTCGTTGGAGCCCCCCCCGCCCGCCGTGGTCAGCCGGGCGCTGGATCGTTTCGCGGCGCGCTTCGAAAGGCCCGGCGGTCCGCTGCTGTCCGTGATTGTGATCGACGTCGGAGAGGCGGGGCTTGACCGTACTTCCCTGAAAACCTTCCCTTTCCCGGTCAGCTTCGCGCTGGACCCGGGGCGGGAGGATGCGACCCAGGCGGTGACCGATTATCGCGGTGCGGGGTTTGAGATCCTGGCGCTTTGGCCGCAAACCTCCGGGAAGGGGGGGGCGGCGGGATTTCTGCCCGAAGCCGTCGCCCTGATAACACCGGCAGCGCAGCCTTTGTACGGGGATACGGCCCTCATGGATCGCCTCGATGAGGAGGGCCTCGGCCTGGTTCTCTATGAAGACGTACCGGCAGGACGAGTCCCTGCAGTGAGAGTTTCGCAGGTTCTGGATGCGAACCGGGAGCCGGCGCCCCTCATCCGGGTTTTTTTGCAGCAGGCCGCCGCCCGCGCCAAGGACACGGGGCAGGCGGTGGTGGTGGCACATGGCTACCCTGAAACGGTGACGGCATTGTATTCCTGGGCGCAAAGCCTGGAAGAAGATCTGACGCTCGCCCCGGTTTCGGCCCTGTTGCGTTAGCGGTTTCCCCGCCCGGCGAACATTCCCGCGTCTTCGGCGGCTTTGCGCAGGGCGCGGGACTTGTTCACCGTCTCCTGCCATTCGGCCTCCGGGTCGCTGTCGTAGACAACCCCGCCACCCGCCTGGATGTAGAGCTTTTCATCCTTTACCACCGCGGTGCGCAAGGCGATGCACATGTCCATGTCTCCCCCGGCGCTGAAATAGCCGCAGCCGCCGCCATAGATGCCGCGTTTCTCGGGCTCCAGCTCATCGATGATCTCCATGGCGCGAACCTTGGGCGCACCGCTGACTGTGCCTGCGGGCAGCCCCGCCAGAAGGGCGGAGAGGGCGTCATGCCCATCAGCGATTTCACCCACCACATTGGAGACGATGTGCATTACGTGGCTGTAGCGTTCGATGATGAATTGTTCGGTCGGGCGGACGGTGCCGATTTTCGCCACGCGGCCCACATCATTGCGGCCAAGATCCAGCAGCATCAGGTGCTCGGCGGTTTCCTTGGGGTCCGCGAGGAGCTCGGCCTCCAGCGCGCGGTCTTCCCCGGGGGTGACGCCACGGGGACGGGTGCCCGCGATCGGACGAATGGTGACCTCGCTTCCGCGCAGCCGCACGAGGATCTCCGGGCTTGCGCCGACCACCTGAAAGCCGCCGAAATTGAAGAAGAACAGGAACGGTGAGGGGTTGGTCCGCCGCAGGCTGCGATACAGGGTGAAGGGCGGCAGGGCGAAGTCCTGTGTCCAGCGCTGGGCGGGCACGACCTGAAAGATGTCCCCCGCGCGGATATAGTCTTTCGCCTTCTCCACCGCGGCCATGTAACCATCCTTGGTGAAGTTTGATACCGGCGTGCCGACCTGTGCGCTCTCCCCCATTTCGCGTGTGGCGGGGGCAGCGCGTTCGAGGTCGCGCAGCGCGTCCATCACGCGTTCGGCGGCCTGGGCATAGGCGGCGCGCGGGGTCAGCCCGGTGCCCGCCCAGGCGGGGGAAACAACCGTGACTTCGCCCTTTACCCCGTCCAGGACCGCCATGACCGAAGGCCGCAACAGCAGCGCATCGGGCAGGCCGAGCGGATCCGGGTTCACGTTCGGCAGGTGCTCGACCAGGCGGATCATGTCATAGCCCAAATAGCCGAACAGCCCCGCCGCGATGGGGGGAAGGTCATCGGGCATGTCGATGCGGCTTTCCGCGATCAGGGCGCGAAGGGTGTCCAACGGGGACCCGTCCAGCGGTTCGAACGCGGTGGGGTCGAAGCGGGCCTGCCGGTTGATACGGCTGGTCTCCCCCCGGCATTCCCAGATCAGGTCGGGCTTGAGCCCGACGACGGAATACCGTCCGCGCACCTCCCCACCGGTGACGGATTCCAGAATGAAGCTGTCCTTGCGGGCCTCGGCCAGCTTGAGCATCAGGCTCACGGGGGTGTCGAGATCCGCGGCCAGCCGGGCATAGACAAGCTGGGATTTCCCGGCCTCGAACCCTTTTGCGAACTTTTCGAAGGACGGGGTCAACTGGACCATGGCGACACCTTAGCGGAACTGGGCGTGAACGGCGTTTATGGCCTGCTGGTTCAGTTCCAGACCGGCGGCATCGACAAGCGCCTGCGCGTAATAGCCGTAGATATCCTGCGCAAGGCTTTGCACAAGTTGCGATTCGAGACTGCGGTGAACCAGGTCGGTGGCGGGGTCTTCGCTGTCGGGGGCCAAGATGGCTTCCAACTGCACCAGAGCGACACCGGCGTCGGTTTCGGCCACTGCGGCCTCGCCCGGCGCCAGCGCGAACAGCGCGTCGGACAGGGGGGCGGGCTGAACCGCGGCGCGGGTCAGGGCCTCCTGCCGCTCGACAGGGCCGAGAGTGTCAATCGCTTCACCGGCTTCCAGGCGGGCCTTCAGGGCCTCGGCCTGTTCGGTCAGACGTGCCTGCGTCTCGCGCGCCTCCCAGCCCGCGACGACCTCTGCGCGAACATCCTCCAGCGGGCGCGGGGTGGGGGGAATGACCGTGTCGAGGCGCAGGGCGAAAACGCCGCCATCCTCCAGCATCACGAGTTCGGGAAAGTCGTCGGGCTGAACGGCTTCGGCCGCCTCGCGAAAGGCCTCATAGGCGGCGATGTCCGCGTCCTGACCGGCGAAGTAATCCAGCTTGCCCAGTTCCATCCGGGTCTCGTCGGCCAGTTCCTCCAGGGTTGCGCCCGCAGCCAGGCGATCGTCGAGGTCCGTCATCTGTTCGGCGATGGCGCGGGCGGCGCGTTCGGTCGCGGCGCGCGCGCGCAGATCTTCGCGAACGTCCTCGAACGGGGTTTCCTGTGCTTCCAGAATGGCGTTCACCCGGAAGATCGCCGGGCCGAGATCGCTGTCATGGGGGCCGGTCACGCCCGTTTCCGGCAGGGCGGCCACCGGGGCGGGCAGGTCGTCGCTCCCGACGATGCCCATGTCGATGTCGGAGAGGTCAAGGCCACGCGCGGCGACCTCGTCCTCGAAGTCGCTTTCGCCGCTGTCGATGCGCGCCATGGCCTCCGCAGCGGCTTCGGGGCTTTCAAACACAAGCCGTTCGACGATTCGGCTTTCGGGGGTGTTGTATTCGTCGCGACGTTCTTCGTAGAGGGCGCGCAGGGTATCCTCGGGAATTTCGAGACTGTCGAGCATCATGTCCGGGGTCAGCCAGGCATAGGTCAGTTGCTTCGTGCGCGGTGTGGTGAAGGCGGGGGCGTTGGCCTCGTAATATTCCGTGATCGCGGACGCGTCGGGGGAGGGCAGGGGCATGTCGAGATCTTCGGAGGCAAGAGTGATCTGCGCGTAGCTGCGCCGTTCGCCGATGAAGGCCATCAGGGTATCGACCGGCGTTCTGGGCAGTTTGATCCCCCCGATCACCGCACCCTGGACAAAGCCGCGGGCCGCTTCGGTGCGGATGCTCGCCTCGAATTCGGCCTCGCTCAGCCCACTGCGCTCCAGCGTGAAGCGGTAGGAGTCGCGGCTGAACTGACCATCGGGGCCATGGAAGGCGGGAATTGCGAGAATCTCGTCCCGCAGGGCTGCATCGTCGATCGAGACCCCAAGCCGCGCGGCCTCTCCATCCAGCGCGGTGTCGATGATGACCCGTCCGCGCACCTGCTGGTCCAGCCCGCGCGCGATGGCCTCGCTCAGCGGAAGCGGTGTGCCGTTTGCCTGCTGTGCCCGCAATTCCTGTTGCAGAGCGCGGGCATAGGTATCGGTGGTGATTTCACGCTTGCCCACGGCGCCGATGCTTTGCACCGAGCCGCCGAAATTGCCCACCCCGAAGCCTGCAAGTCCGATGATCAGAAGCAGCAGGATGATCCAGACGATCGCGTTGCCGGTTTTTTTGCCGATGCCCTTGGCCATGATGGCGCCCTTGTTCCCGTTTCTGGGTGGTGTAAGGTCTTGCCGCGCGTCCCGCAAGCGGCGGCTTAGTCGGTGCCGCGATAAGGTTCCACGTATTGCAGGGCCAGATCCCATGGGAAAAAGATCCAGGTGTCCTGGCTGACCTCGGTGATGAAGGTGTCCACCTGGTTGCGGCCTTTGGGCTTGGCGTAAACCGTTGCCACATGTGCCTTCGGCAGGTGGGCGCGCACAACTTCCAGCGTGCGGCCCGTATCGACGAGGTCATCGACGATCAGAACGCCTTCGCCCTCACCCAGAAGCGACATGTCCGGCGATTTGATGATGCGCGGGGCGCTTTGGGTCTGATGGTTGTAGGACTTGACCGAGATCGTGTCGACGGTGCGGATATCCAGTTCCCGCGCCACGATCATCGCCGGGGCCATGCCGCCGCGGGTGATCGCCACGACCGCGCGCCAGGCGCCGTTGTCGGGGCCTTCGCCGTCCAGCCGCCAGGCCAGTGCGCGCGCGTCGCGGTGCAACTGGTCCCAGCTGACGTGAAAGCCTTTTTCATGGGGCAGACGGTCAGACATCATGGGTCCTTCTCGTTTCGGGGCGGGTCCGCAACAGAGCCCTGCACGCGGCCGCGGGGGCGTGTCCCTCAGACCTGCCTGGAAAAGCGGCGATGGGCCGGGCAGGGTCGAAGGAAGGGATTCGCCTGACGTTCACCCGTTACTTCCGCCCGGTGACCGCGTCGATGTCGGGCGCGTCCACGGCCTTCATGCCGACGACGTGGTAGCCTGCATCCACGTGGTGGGTTTCGCCGGTGACGGCGCTGCCGAGATCCGACAGAAGGTAAAGCGCGGATTTGCCGACCTCATCCTGGGTGACATTGCGGCGCAGGGGGGAGTTCAACTCGTTCCACTTCATGATGTAGCGGAAATCCCCGATGCCGCTGGCTGCCAGCGTCTTGATCGGCCCGGCCGAGATCGCGTTGACGCGGATGCCGTCCTTGCCGAGATCCTCGGCGAGGTAGCGCACGCTGGCTTCCAGCGCGGCCTTGGCGACGCCCATGACGTTGTAGTGGGGCATGACGCGCTCCGCTCCGTAATAGGTCAGGGTCAGACAGGAGCCGCCCCCGGTCATCATCCTGGCGGCCCGTTGCACGACGGCGGTGAAAGAGTAGACGGAGATGTCCATGGACATGAGGAAATTCGCGCGCGAGGTATCCACATAGCGCCCGCGCAGTTCGTTCTTGTCGGAAAACCCGATGGCGTGCACGATGAAGTCCAGCTTGTCCCAGCGGGCGGACAGATCAGCGAACAGAGCGTCGATCGAGTCCTCCTGCGCGACATCGCATTCCAGCACGATGTCGCTGCCCAGTTGTGCGGCGAGCGGCTGGACCCGTTTTTTCAGTTGCTCCCCCTGGTAGGAGAATGCCAGTTCGGCGCCCTGGTCCGCGCAATTCTTCGCAATACCCCAGGCGATCGACTTGTCATTGGCCAGCCCCATGACAAGGCCACGCTTGCCTTCCATCAGTTTCGTTGTCATTGGATGTCCTTCGACCACCTTTCCGAAAAGTCAGCGTGGTTTAGGCCAATCGCGCCTATCCATCAAGAGGCACAGCCCGAACAAACCGCCATCGCCGGAGGACAGGACATGAGTGACCGCACTGGAATTTTCGCAGGCGACGACCCCTTCGCCATTACCCGCCTTTGGTTGAAGGAGGCCGAAAAAACGGAGCCGAACGATCCCAATGCCATTGCGCTGGCCACGGTGGATCGGGACGGGCTGCCAAATGTCCGCATGGTTTTGCTGAAGGAGATTTCCGAAGAAGCGTTTACCTTTTACACCAATTACGGTAGTAGTAAGGTAGAAGAAATTACTTATGCGGGCAAAGCTGCGTTCGTGATGCACTGGAAATCTATCCGGCGGCAGATCCGTGTAAGGGGCGTAACCGAAAAGGCAGATGGCCCGGCGGCAGATGCCTATTTCGCGTCGCGTTCACTCAAAAGCCGCCTGGGCGCCTGGGCGTCGCGCCAGTCGCAGCCGCTTGCATCACGGGCTGCGCTGATTGCGGAAGTCGCCCGGGTCACTGCGGAGAAGGGTGTGGCACCTGCGCGCCCCCCTTTTTGGGGCGGCGTAAGGATCACGCCGCTGGAGATCGAGTTTTGGGCCGATGGCCCTTTCCGGCTGCACGACCGTTTCCGCTGGACGCGGAAATCCGCCGGGGAAGAGTGGGGCGTACAAAGGTTGAACCCGTGATCGGGAATGCTAGGTTTTTAGCGTCAGGAGTAAGACGTTTTCTGTGAGTGGTTACTGAAACCCTTTGAAACAGCGCATTTTCTGCGCGGATGTCACGGGGTGCTGGTGGGGAAGTGGTACAGGACGATCGGATACACAAAATAACGATGGCAGTTTCGGAAGATGGTAAAGAATGCCGCGATGTCTGAAGACGATAAAGAATGCCGCGATGTTTACGGCCGGGTGAAGTGGTTCGATCCCGGTAAGGGGTTCGGTTTCGTCGTGGCGGACGAGGGCGGGCAGGACATCTTGCTGCATGCGAACGTTCTGCGCAATTTCGGGCAAAGCTCGGTCGTGGAAGGCGCCGGCGTAAGGGTGCGGGTACAATCCACCCAGCGTGGGCAACAGGCAATCGAAATCCTGGAAATCACGCCGCCCGACGGCCTTGAGCAGGCACCGCTGAGGGATCTTGCCGAGACCACCGACTCCGATCTGGAGGCACTGCCTTTGCTGCCGGGGCGGGTGAAGTGGTTCGATAAGGCCAAGGGCTTTGGATTCGCCAATGTTTTTTCAGAACCGGGGGATGTCTTCATCCACGTGGAGGTGTTGCGCCGGTCCGGCCTGTCCGAGTTGCAGCCAGGCGAAGCCATCTGCCTGCGTATCGTGCAGGGCCCGCGCGGGCGCATGGCGGCAATGGTCCTGGCGTGGGAGGCGGCGGTACATGAGGCGCGGGCGTGAGGGGCCTGACCGTTGCCGCGCTGGCGTTGTCGGGGGCGCAAGCCCTTGCCGGCCCCTGTGCGATGGATCGTGTGGATCTGCGCGGGCCATGGGGCCAGGCAAGCTTTGCCATCGAAATTGCCGATGATCCTCAGGAACGGGCCGTCGGCCTGATGGGGCGGGACAGCCTTGCCGCGACGTCGGGCATGCTTTTCCTGTTTGAGCGGCCTCAGCGCGCGGTGTTCTGGATGAAGGAGACCCTGATCTCCCTCGACATTCTGTTCCTGTCCGTCCAGGGAGAGGTCGTCGCCTTGCATCGCGAGGCACATCCCAACGACCTGACACCGATAGACGGCGGCCCTGATATCGCGGCCGTCCTTGAAATTCGGGGCGGTCTGGCGCGACAATTGGGCGTCAGCGAGGGCACAGTGCTGCGTCATCCCGCCTTCGGGGCGGAGGCCCTCTGGCCCTGCCCGGTGCAATAACGCTTTTCTTCATGCGGCGTGCCCGCTAAGAGGGCGCTGACGGGGCGTAGCGCAGCCTGGTAGCGCGTCGGTTTTGGGTACCGAAGGTCGTGGGTTCGAATCCCGCCGCCCCGACCATTTCCGCAGGTGGCGGTGATCAGGCATTCGGGCTGTCGCGCCACAGGCGACCCTCTGGGCGGCGCGGGTCCTCGGCCCGGCTTGTCTCTGCCCGCAGGAAAACACCGCATCTGCACCCGTGGTGCGGGGGCCCCGTCTCCCGAAACCCGCAGGTTGACGGGCTTTTACGTGCCCCGCGCCCTTGTACGCGCGCAATCGCCCTAAATATACCTCACAGCACCGGAGATACTCTCGCAATGGACATGACCCTCGCCGTCTTCGCCCCTCTGGTTTTGCCGCGAGAAGTTCTGTCCCATGCCCGCATCCATCTCCCTGTCCGGCCTGTTCTGGTCCACGCCTGACGGCACGCCGCTTTTCTCTGACCTCAATCTTGCCTTCGGCTCTGGGCGTACCGGCATCGTCGGGCGCAATGGTATCGGCAAGAGCACGCTTCTGCGCCTGATCGCGGGGCGTCTGAGCGCAGCGCCCGGGCAGATCAGGGTGACCGGATCCATCGCCATGATGCGCCAGGACGCAATGAAGCGCGCCGACGAGACCCTCGCCGATCTCTTCGGTGTCGGGCGGGCCCTCGACCTTCTGAAACGTGCGGAACGCGGGCAGGCGGTGGCTGGCGATTTGGCCGATGCGGACTGGACCTTGCCCGCCCGGATCGAGGCGGCGCTTGCCAGGTGCGCCTTGTCGGCCGATCCGCGGACTCCGCTTGCGACATTGTCCGGTGGGCAGCGGAGCAGGGCGGCCCTTGCCGCGCTGATTCTGGCCGAGCCCGATTTCGTGCTTCTGGATGAACCAGCGAACAACCTGGATCGGGCGGGACGCCAGGCGGTGATCGGCCTTCTGCGCGGCTGGACAGGCGGAGCAATCATCGCCAGCCATGATCGCGAGGTGCTGGAGGAAATGGACTCCATCGTCGAACTTACCTCACTTGGCGCGGCCAGATATGGTGGCAACTAAACGGTCTTCCGGCAGCCAAGGACAGCGACCTCGCGGCAGCGGCGCGTGGTCTGTCCCATGCGGAAAAGGCCAGCGCCGAGGCGGCGCGTCGGGCGCAGCAGGCGACGGAGCGCAAAGCGCGCAAGGACAGCGCCGGGCGCCAGTTCCGGGCGAAGGGCGATCAACCGAAGATCCTGCTGGATGCGGCCAGAGGCCGCGCGGAGGCATCGGGCGGCGCCGGTTCCCGCTTGCGCGAGGTTCGGCGTAACGCGGCCGAGGAGGCGTTGGCCTCCGTCCGCGAGAAGGTCGAGGTGCTGGAGTCTCTGCACATGGAGATTGCGCCGACCGGCCTTCCGCCGGGCAAGACTGTCTGCGTCTGGATCATGTGACTGGCGGGTACGATTTTGAAGTTCCGGCAATCCGCGATCTTTCGGTGACGGTCACCGGGCCCGAACGGATTCTGATTGCCGGGGCAAATGGCAGTGGAAAAACCACGCTGCTCAAGCTGATTACCGGCCAGCTTCGTCCCCAAAGCGGACAAGCCCATGTTTCCGCCCCATGGTCGTTTCTGGATCAGCATGTCGGGCTGCCCAGCCCTGGCCGGACCTTGCACGAGAGCTTTCAGAGAATGAATCCCGATGCGACGACACAGATGGCCCACGCCGCTCTGGCCCGGTTTGGCTTACGCGCCGGTGACGCCCAGCGCTGCATCGCCGATCTGAGTGGAGGCGAGCGCGTGCGTGCAGGCTGGCCTGTGTTCTTGGCGGTACGCCATCCCCGCGGTTGCTGATTCTGGACGAGCCGACCAACCACCTCGATCTTGAGGGAATCGAGGCCTTGGAAGCGGCGTTGGCGTGCTATGACGGGGCAGTGCTCATCGTCAGTCATGACCGGGCATTCCTCAAGTCGCTTGCGCCCGAGAGGGTCATTCAGTTGGGGGACAACTGCCCTGTCCCGTGTCGTTGTCCTGAGGGGCCGTCCTGGACAAAACCCGATGAAACGGGTCCTTCGTTGGGAAACCGAAATTGGCCCGCGCGTTCCCGCCGACCTGCGAGGGCAAATCTGGCGCCTTGAGGGCAAGAATGAAATGTGAACCAGGCCGCCGTGCTGGTCCGACGGCGCCGCGCGGATAACAGCTTATTTTATCTTTGGTTTTCGAAACTTCGCAAAATCCGTCCTTTGGGTGTGAAAGCGCCCGAATGGCCGGAGTGTTGTGGTTGGCGAAAAAAAAGTGGCTGTGGCCTGATTTTTCGTTGACCGGCGCGTCGGGAATAGGTCATCTTGTGCGAGCCTGAGGGAGGACACACAATATTTTGTGTCCTTGGGTGGGGGGACGAAATCCAGTCAGCGGCGCCTGTCGGCGGAGCTGTGTGCAGTGCGCGCGGCCACTGGTTCCTTTGCTCAGCGTGCAGGTGTGGAATTGAACGACGGGGCAGGACGATGAAGATCGAGCGCAGATTCACCACCGAGAAAGCCGGGGCCTATGGCGGACTGGAGTTCGCGACCACCGCATCGGAGATTCGCAATCCCGACGGCCAGGTGGTTTTCCACCTTTCCGGGATCGAAGTGCCGAAGGGCTGGAGCCAGGTCGCCAGCGATGTCATCGCGCAAAAATACTTTCGCAAGGCCGGCGTCCCCGCGCGGTTGAAGCGGGTGCGTGAAAAAGGGGTGCCGGAGTTTCTGTGGCGGTCCGTGGCGGATGAGGCTGCGCTGGCGGACCTGCCGGAGACGGAACGTTTCGGGGGGGAAACCTCGGCTCGGCAGGTGTTTGACCGGATCGCCGGAGCCTGGACCTACTGGGGTTGGAAAGGCGGGTATTTCAGCACTGAAACCGACGCGCGCGCTTATTATGACGAGATGCGCCATATGTTGGCAACCCAGCGTGGGGCGCCCAACTCCCCCCAGTGGTTCAACACCGGGCTGCATTGGGCTTACGGGATCGATGGGCCGGGGCAGGGGCATTTTTACGTCGATTATCGCAGCAAAAAGCTGGTGCAATCGAAATCCGCCTATGAGCACCCGCAGCCGCATGCCTGTTTCATCCAGTCGGTCAAGGACGACCTGGTGAATGATGGCGGTATCATGGATCTTTGGGTGCGCGAGGCGCGGCTGTTCAAATACGGTTCGGGCACGGGGACAAATTTTTCCAGCCTGCGCGCCGAGGGGGAGGCCCTTTCAGGGGGCGGAAAATCCAGCGGTCTGATGGGGTTCTTGCGGATCGGGGACCGCGCGGCGGGAGCGATCAAGTCAGGTGGCACGACGCGCCGCGCGGCGAAGATGGTCATCTGCGACATGGACCACCCCGATATCGAACAGTTCATCAACTGGAAGGTCATCGAGGAGCAGAAGGTCGCCAGCCTTGTGGCGGGATCGAAAGCTCATGAAAAGCAGCTCAACGAGATTTTCGGGGCGATCCGCGCCTGGGAGGGCCGGTCCGAAGAGGCCTGCGAGCCGACCGCCAACCCGGCGCTGAAATCTGCCATCCGCGCGGCCAAGAAGGCGCTGATTCCCGAGACCTATATCAAGCGGGTGCTCGACTACGCGCGGCAGGGCTACACGGGGATCGAATTTCCGACCTACAACACCGATTGGGACAGCGACGCCTATGCGACCGTTTCGGGACAGAATTCCAACAACTCGGTTCGGGTGACGGACGCTTTCCTGCAGGCTGTCAGGGACGATGACGACTGGGAACTGCTGCACCGGACCGATGGCAAGGTGGCCAGGGTCGTCAAGGCGCGGGAGCTGTGGGAGCAGGTCGGCCATGCCGCCTGGGCCTGCGCCGATCCGGGTATCCAGTTTCACGACACGATCAACGCCTGGCACACCTGCCCGGCGGACGGACCGATCCGGGGTTCCAACCCGTGCTCGGAGTACATGTTTCTCGACGATACGGCGTGCAACCTCGCCTCGATGAACCTGCTGACCTTCTATGAGGATGGGCGTTTCATCGCCGAAGACTACATCCACGCCGCGCGCCTTTGGACGCTGACGCTGGAAATCAGCGTGATGATGGCGCAGTTCCCCAGCCGCGAGATTGCGCAACTGTCCTATGAATTTCGTACGCTTGGGTTGGGCTACGCCAATATTGGCGGGCTGTTGATGAGCATGGGCCACGGGTATGACAGCGCCGAGGGCCGGGCGCTTTGCGGGGCGCTGACGGCAATCCTGACCGGGGTGGCCTACGCGACATCGGCCGAGATCGCGGGGGAATTGGGCGCCTTCCCCGGTCATGCCCGTAATGCCGCCCATATGCTGCGCGTGATTCGCAACCATCGCCGCGCCGCACGGGGGGAGGCGCAAGGCTATGAGGGGCTGGCCGTGCACCCGGTGCCGCTGGATCATGCCAACTGCCCGGACACGGCGTTGCTGGCCCGCGCGCAGCAGGCCTGGGATACGGCGCTGGCATTGGGTGAGAAGCACGGCTTCCGCAACGCGCAGGTCAGCGTGATTGCCCCGACCGGGACGATCGGGCTGGTGATGGATTGCGACACCACAGGGATCGAACCCGATTTTGCGCTGGTCAAGTTCAAGAAACTTGCGGGCGGGGGATATTTCAAGATTATCAACCGTTCCGTCCCCGCGGCGCTGCGGGCCTTGGGATATACCCCTGCACAGATCGGGGAAATCACCGCCTATGCGGCGGGGCACGGATCCTTGGGCAACTGCCCGGCCATCAACCCGACGTCGCTTCTTGGCCATGGGTTCGGCAAGGCCGAACTCGACCGGATCGAGAAGGCGCTGCCTTCGGCTTTCGATATCCGCTTCGTTTTCAACCAGTGGACGCTGGGGGCGGAGTTCTGCACGGGCACTCTGGGGATCCCGGATGAAAAGCTGGCCGATCCGGGGTTCGACCTGCTGCGCCACCTTGGCTTTACGAAATCCGAGATCGACACCGCGAACGACCATGTTTGCGGGACCATGACGCTGGAAGGCGCCCCCCATCTGAAGCCCGACCACTACCACATTTTCGACTGTGCGAACCCTTGCGGCAAGAACGGGCGGCGTTTCCTTTCCGTTGAAAGCCATATTCGCATGATGGCGGCAGCGCAGAGTTTCATCTCGGGCGCGATTTCCAAGACCGTCAACATGCCCAATGACGCCACCATCGACGACTGCCTGAGTGCGTACGAATTGTCGTGGTCGCTGGGGGTAAAGGCGAACGCGCTTTACCGGGACGGCTCGAAACTGTCGCAACCGCTGGCGGCCGCGCTGGTCGAAGACGACGACCGGGCAGAGGAGATCCTTGCCGCCGGCACGCCCGCCGAAAAGGCGCAGGTGCTGGCCGAAAAGGTCATCGAAAAGGTCGTGGTGCAGGAGATCGTCCGTTCCCATCGGGTCAAGCTGCCGGAGCGCCGCAAAGGGTATACCCAGAAGGCCATCGTGGGCGGGCACAAGGTCTATCTGCGGACCGGGGAGTATGGCGATGGCAGCCTTGGCGAGATTTTCATCGACATGCACAAGGAAGGCGCGGGCTTCAGGGCGATGATGAACAACTTCGCCATCGCGGTCTCGGTCGGCCTGCAATACGGTGTGCCGCTGGAGGAATTCGTCGAGGCCTTTACATTCACCCGGTTCGAACCTGCGGGCACGGTGCAGGGCAATGACAGTATCAAGAACGCGACGTCGATCCTTGATTACATCTTCCGCGAACTGGCCGTCAGCTACCTCGACCGTACGGATCTGGCCCATGTCAAGCCCAGCGGGGCGGCCTTTGACGATCTTGGCGGCGGTGACAGCGAGGGCAAGCCCAACGTAAGCCCGGTATCGGAGACGGCGGCGGAGAAGTCGCTCAAGGTGCTCAAGCAGATCAGTTCCGCCGGCTACCTGCGCAAACGTCTGCCCCAGGACCTGATGCTTCTGGGCGGGGCGGATACAGGCTTTGCCGGCCCGCGGGACGCCGCTGCGCCGTTGCAGGTTCTGGTTCCGGCCAAATCCGACGCCCGTGCCAAGGCGCGCATGCAGGGCTACGAAGGCGACCCCTGCGGAGAATGCGGCAACTATACGCTGGTGCGCAACGGCACCTGCATGAAGTGCAACACCTGCGGCGCAACCAGCGGGTGCAGCTGAAACGGGTTCGGGGGCGGGTGCGCTCGCCCTGAACACTGAGAAGGCCCAGGCAAGGCAACTTTCGGGCGGTAACAAGGAGCCTGATCAGTGAACACTGGCCCCCTCCGGTTCGGAGGGGGCATTTTCTTGTCGGTCGCGATCCGTCACAAGACGGTGAGGCCCATGCCATTGATCTTCCCGCGTGGTATTGGAACACAGGCTTTGCACAGCACTGGAAGGAATCCCGATGCCCAGACAGTTTACCCTGCCGGTTCTCGCAATGTGCATAGCGGTCGCCATGGCCGGCATTCTTGGGGGGGGGCGGGCGCTTGCGGCCAGTTCCGCGCCCGCGGCATCCGACATGGTTTCCGCCCGGCTTCTGACGGCCGAGAACGGGGTTGCGCCGGGGGCCTCGACAGTCTCCGCGGCACTGGAGATTTCGCTCACGCAGGGGTGGAAGACCTACTGGCGCACGCCCGGAGAGGTCGGCCTGCCCCCCCGGATCGAGTGGAGCGGGTCGCGCAACGTGGCGGGGGCCGAGATTCTCTGGCCGGCGCCGGATCGGTTTACAGCCTTTGGCATTGAGAATTTCGGTTATTCCGGGGAAACGGTATTGCCCTTGCGGGTGAACCTGGAAAATCCGGGGGAACCCGTTGCCTTGCGGGCGCAAGTCAGCCTTTTGATCTGCGCCGAAATCTGTGTTCCGCAGGATTTCGATCTTGCGCTGGATCTGCCGGCAGGAACCGGCATCGACCCGGAAGCCGCGGCGTCGATCGCCCGACATGTGGCGCGCGTCCCGCTGTCGACGGAGGAGGCCGGCCTCTCTCTTGAACGGGCCCATCTCGACGACGAAGCCCTGACACTGGCGTTGCGCGCCCAGGCGGCGTTCACGGCACCGGACATCTTTCCCGAACTCGGGGAGGGGGCTGCCCTCGGTGCCCCGGATATCCGCCTTGGCGAGGACGGGCGGTTCCTGTGGGCACGTTTGCCGGTGCTTGCGCCGGTAACGCCCGGGGCGGCCAGCATTACCGTGACCGACGGCGCGCGCGCGGTGACACTGGATCTGCCATTGTCGGAGACGCCGCCTGCCCCGCCGTTCGATGTTCAAGAACGGCACGCCGGAGCCGGTGAACTTGTTGCGGTGGCCCTGGTGGCGTTGCTGGGCGGGCTGATTCTCAATGTCATGCCCTGCGTGCTGCCGGTGCTCTCGATCAAGCTGTCTTCGGCCCTGACGGCCCAAGGGCAGTCACCCGTGCGGGTGCGGGGCGGATTTCTGATGGCCGCGCTGGGGGTGATGTTGTTTATGTGGGGGCTGGCCGCGGCAACGCTGGCAGCCCGCGCCTTCGGGCTTTCGGTGGGGTGGGGTCTTCAGTTCCAAAACCCCGTATTCCTTGCGGCGATGTTCATGATTCTCGTGGTCTTTGCCGCAAACCTTCTGGGGCTTTATGAGATCAACCTGCCCGCAAGCTGGCAGACCCGGCTGGCCCGTGCCGACGGCGCGCCGGGCTATGGTGGGGATCTGGCCACCGGGGCCTTCGCGGCGGTGCTGGCGACGCCTTGCTCCGCGCCCTTCCTTGGCACGGCGCTGGCGTTTGCACTGTCGGGCCGGGTGGTGGATGTGCTGGTGATCTTTACCGCGTTGGGGCTGGGGCTGGCCTTGCCCTATCTTTTGGTTGCGGCGGTTCCGGGGGCGATGCTCCGGCTGCCCCGGCCGGGGCGGTGGATGCTTTGGGTCAAGCTGGGGCTGGGGGTCTTGCTGGCGGTGACGGCGGGGTGGCTGATCTGGGTGCTTTCCGGGGTCGGGGGGGGCGCCGTGGCCGTGGCCGTCCTGGCAGCCAGTGCCGTCCTGGTGGGCGTTCTGGCCCTGCGCAGGATTCCCGGCGGGATCCGGGCGCTGGCCTGTGGCATTCTGGTTGTCGTGGCGATGGTGGCGCCAGCGGTTCTCCGGCCTGAGCAGGGCGTGGCGCAGGCGGCGGCCCGGTGGCAGGCCTTCGACCGGGCGGCCATTGCCCGCCACATCGCGGCGGGGCAGGTGGTGTTCGTCGACATTACCGCCGACTGGTGCCTGACCTGCAAGGCCAACAAGGCGCTTGTAATCGGCCGTGCGCCCGTATCCCGTGCGCTGGAGGCTGCGCATATCGTGCCCATGCGCGGGGACTGGACCCGGCCCGATCCGGCCATTGGCCGTTATCTGGAAAGCCTTGGCCGCTATGGGATTCCTTTCAACGCGGTTTACGGGCCGTCGGCCCCCGAAGGGATTCTCTTGCCGGAACTGCTCAGTGCCGAAGCGGTGGTGGAGGCGCTGGAGCGGGCCCGGTAGACGGCTTCTGCCGGGCGTTGTCCGGGGCTCTGGTCTTTCCGGAACGGTTGTGCCAGCCTGACCCCGGCATATACGGCCAGATATGGGAGAAAATCATGAAATCCATCCTTTCGGGGCTGGCGGCGCTGGCGCTGTCGGCAGTGCCCCTGCACGCCCAGCAAACGGCGATTTACAGCGGTATGGACCGGCTGCACCCGGTTTGGGCTGAAAACGGTATGGTTGCCGCGCAGGAACGGGTCGCTGCCGAAGTGGGGCTTGAAATTCTGCAACAGGGTGGGAACGCGGTGGATGCCGGAGTCGCCGTGGCCTTCGCGCTGGCGGTAACGTTGCCGCGGGCGGGAAACCTGGGCGGTGGCGGGTTCATGCTGGTCCATGACGCTCAGACCGGCGAAACCAAGGCCATCGACTATCGCGAGATGGCGCCCTCCGCGGCCGAGCGGGACATGTTCCTCGATGCCGAGGGCAATGCGGACAGCACGCTGTCACGGTTCCATGGCCTTGCCGTGGGGGTCCCGGGCACGGTGGCCGGCATGCAGATGGCGCTGGAAGAATACGGCACGATGAGCCTTGCGCAGGTTGTCGCGCCCGCGATCCGGCTCGCGGAGGAGGGGATCGTCGTTACGGCGGGTCTCTCAGACAGCCTGATCGCGCTGGAAGACCGGCTGAAGAAATGGCCCAGCACCGGGAAAATCTTCTACCATGAGGACGGGACGTTTTTCCGCCCCGGCGAAATGCTGGTGCAGGCCGATCTTGCCCGGACTCTGAAGGCCATCGCCGCCGAAGGCCCGGACGGGTTCTACAAGGGGCCCGTGGCCGAGAAGATCGCCACCGCCGTGCAGGAGGCCGGCGGGCGCATCACCATGGAGGATATGTCCAACTATACCGCCGCCCTGCGGGAGCCGGTGCGGGGCGATTATCGCGGGTACGAGATCGTCTCCATGCCGCCGCCCAGTTCCGGAGGGGCGCATATCATCCAGATTCTCAATATGCTGGAAGGCTATCCGATCGGCTATCTGGGGCACAACTCGGCGGACACGATCCACCTGATGGCCGAGGCGATGAAACGTGCCTATGCGGACCGCTCGGAATATCTGGGGGATAGCGACTTCGTCGATGTGCCGCTTTCGGAGATCACCTCCAAAGCTTATGCCGAGGCGATCCGCGCCCAGATCAGCCGGTCGGTCGCGACACCTTCGTCCTCGATCGGACCCGGCGATCTTGCCCCTTACGAAAGCGATCAGACCACCCATTTCTCGGTTGTGGACAAGGACGGCAACGCGGTTTCCAACACGTATACCATCAACTTCTCGTACGGGTCGGGGCTGGTGGCGGAAGGCACCGGGGTGCTGCTCAACAACGAGATGGACGATTTCTCCGCCAAGCCCGGCGTTCCGAATGCCTATGGTCTGATCGGTGGAGACGCCAATGCGGTGGAGCCGGGCAAGCGGCCGCTTTCCTCCATGAGTCCGACGCTGGTGCTCAGGAACGGGGAGGTATTCCTCGTGACCGGGAGCCCGGGCGGGGCCCGCATCATCACCACGGTGTTGCAGGTCATCATGAACGTGATCGATCACGGTATGAACATTGCCGAGGCCAGCACCGCGCCGCGTATCCACCACCAGTGGCTGCCGGAAGAAATCCGTATTGAGGACGGGATCAGCCGCGATACGATCGCGATACTGGAAACGCGGGGTCACAAGGTGGTTCAAAAGCCGGTGATGGGATCGTCCCAGTCGATCATGATCGACCCCGAGACCGGCCTGCGCCTGGGGGCGTCCGATCCGCGTATTACTGATGCGGCCACGGTAGGCTATTGATCGTCTGACCGGCCCCCGTCCGGGCGGCGGTTCTGCATTGCGGTTCGGGCGGGGCTGTGGCACAGCCCCGCCCATGAGCGGGTTGATCTCTGGATATTTGGCGCTGGCGCGCTGGCTGGACAAGCTGTCGCTGGCGATTTGCGTGACGGCGGGCATGTTCCTGACCGGGGCGACCCTGCTGATCGTGGTTTTGCGCTACGGTTACGGTGCCGGGTTCATCCAGTTGCAGGATGCCGCAGCCTATGCGTTTACGGTTTTGCTGGCTTTCAGCCTGCCGGTAACCCTGGCGCGTGGCGGGCATGTGCGGGTCGAGGTCCTGTCCGAGCGGATGCCGTCCGGCTACGTGCGGGTTGCGGATACGGGCGCGCTGATCTTGTTCCTGATCCCGGTTTTCGCCCTCATGTTGTACGCTTACTGGCCCGATCTGCGCTATGCGTGGTCGATCCGGGAGGCGTCACTGGAAACCGGAGGGCTGGGCGGGCTTTACCTTGTCAAGACGACGTTGCCGGTTTCGGCCGCGCTGATGATCGTGCAGGGTGTCGCCGCTGTTGTGTCCTCTCAGGTCCAGAAGAAAGGCGAGGCCGGGTTGTGACGGGCGAAGAGGTCTTTCTGCTGGGGATGTTGCTGGGGTTGTTTGCGGGGATCCTTAGCGGGATTCCGGCGATGCTGGCCATTTCGGGTGTTCCCCTGATCGCGGCGCTGGCAGGATCGGCGTTTGGCGTTTTTGACCTGCATTTCCTGAATTTTTTCCCGGCGCGGGTCTGGGGGGTGATGACCAATCGCCTGTTGATGGCGGTGCCGTTGTTCGTGCTGATGGGGGTGCTTCTGGAGCGGGCGCGCCTGGCCGAGCGCATGTTGGCGGTGCTGGGGCAGATGACGGGGGGCGCACCGCGTGGGATGGCATTGAGCGTGCTGGCCTTCAGCACTCTGATTGCCGCTTCCACGGGGATCATTGGCGCAACGGTGGTGATGCTGGTGCTGATCAGCCTGCCGGCGATGCGGAACGCGGGTATCGACAAGCGTCTGGCGGCGGGGCTCATCTGTGCGAGCGGTACGCTCGGGCAGGTTATCCCGCCTTCGATTTTGCTGGTGTTGCTGGGTGACCAGATCGGTAACGTGTATCTGGAAGCCCAGCAGGCGGCAGGCAATTTCGCGCCCGATCCCGTTTCCGTCGGGGATCTGTTCGCGGGGGCGATGCTGCCGGGGTTGATGCTGGTGGGGTTGTATGCGGTTTACATCGCGCTGCGGATGCGGCCCGGCGATGGCCCTGCGCCCGCGCGCCAGAGAGTTCCTTTGCAAAAAGTGCTGTTCACCTTCTTGCCGCCGATCCTGCTGATCCTGGCGGTGCTGGGGTCGATTCTGGCCGGGGTTGCCACGACGACCGAAGCCGCGGGGCTTGGGGCCATCGGCGCGCTTCTGCTGGCGGCGCATCAGGCCGAAGGGCGCGGGACGGGCCGTGTGCTGATCGTGGCCGCAGCCCTGGGGGCGCTGGTCCTCGTCGCGATCGGATTGGCGGGGCTGGGGCGCGGGGGTATTGCCGGTCCGTCCGGAGTGGCGGCGCTTGTGGCAGGAGTGGCGATTGGCGCTGGAACCCTGGCGGCCGGCTGGCGGTTATGGCGCGGAGGGGTTCTGTACGGTGCGATGGTGGAAACCGTGCGTATCTCGGGCATGGTGTTCGGAATTGTCGTGGCCGCTTCGATGCTGTCGCTGGTGTTCCGGGGCTTTGGGGGCGACCATCTTGTCGGGACATGGATGCAGACATTGCCCGGTGGCGGGATGGGGGCGATTGCCGTGGTGATGGCGCTGATCTTCGTGCTTGGGTTCATTCTTGAAGCTGTTGAAATCATTTATATCGTTATCCCGTTGCTGGGGCCGCCAATTCTGGGAACGGAGATTTCTCCGGTCTGGTTCGGGATCCTGATCGCGATGAATCTCCAGACAAGTTTTCTGACCCCCCCGTTCGGATTTGCGTTGTTCTACTTTCGCTCTGTCGCACCGGCAGACATCTCCACCGTGGACACCTACCGGGGCGTTGTGCCCTTCGTCCTGCTACAGATTCTGGCACTGGGTATTCTGGTTGCGGTACCCGAACTGGCGACCTGGTTGCCGGATCGGATTTTCCGGTAGCGGCCCATAGCAACCCCGTATGATTCGCGCCGTCTTGCGTGTATCTCCATAAAAATTATCAACTCCTGATTGACTCATATATTTTTGTCCTGCCGGTGCGGCGTTGTGGCACATGACGGGCCAGATACAGGGTCCTGTCAAATTGGCAGTCGGATTTGCCCTTTTGGGGCTGGCTGCAAGGCGGGATTTTCCTGAGAATGCCAAATTGTCATTAGCACAAAAAGAATTTCAAAGAGTAACCATTTGAAAAGTATATAAAAAACTCTGTGCTGCGAAAATTTTCGATACCCTAGGCACCGCAAGCGGGCAGTCCATGGTGGTGCCCGAAATCCGCAGTGCCAGATGCAGGGAGCGTGTCTGGCAGGACGCGGTGAAAGGGGGGAGTGTGCTGACAACCAGACTGATCGCGGTATCGCTGGTCTGGGCCGCTTTATCCGGGGCTGGAATGGGGGCGGAAACGCCGTTTGTTGCCGGCACCGCCCCTGACAGCAGGCCGGAAGGTGCGCCGACAATCACCGAAACCGCGAAAGACAGCGACTGGTACGCCGAGGCCCTCGCGGGTGTCGAGGCACCGTACCCTTACAGCTTGCGCTTTCTTGAAGATCAGGGGGGATGGTTCACGCCGTTTACCCGACCGGGAATGACCGGGCCATACGATATTCGGGAAATGCATTGAACGCAGGCAAGGCCTGCGGAGCGATTGTCCGATCTCTTCGGGCAGTCGGGGAGTACGGGGCAAAGCCCCATAACCACAAGGAGACAAAGGGATGATTTCCAGCTTCAAGACTTTCGCGGCTGCGCTTTGTTCGGTTTCGATCCTCGCGCTGCCTGCGCTGGCCGAATCCCAGTCCGGCATGTCCGGCATGGACGGCATGTCCGGCATGGGTGGCATGTCCGGCATGGGTGGCATGTCCGGCATGGGCGGCATGTCCGGCATGTCCGGTATGAGTGGCATGGCTGGTGATGGCAGCAACTGGGTGTGCACCCAGTGGAGTTATGTCGCGCCCGGAATGATGGGCATGGGCGGCATGTCCGGCATGGGCGGCATGTCCGGCATGGGTGGCATGTCCGGCATGGGCGGCATGTCCGGCATGTCCGGCATGGGCGGCATGTCCGGCATGGGTGGCATGGGCGGCATGTCCGGCATGGGCGGCATGTCCGGCATGTCCGGCATGGGCGGCATGTCCGGCATGGGCGGCATGTCCGGCATGGGTGGCATGTCCGGCATGGGTGGCATGTCCGGCATGGGTGGCATGTCCGGCATGGGTGGCATGTCCGGCATGGGCGGCATGTCCGGCATGGGTGGCATGTCCGGCATGGGCGGCATGTCCGGCATGGGCGGCATGTCCGGCATGTCCGGCATGAGTGGTATGGCTGGCCATGGCAGCAACTGGGTGTGCACCCAGTGGAGCTCTGGCGCCCCCATGATGGGCATGTCCGGCATGGGTGGCATGTCCGGCATGTCCGGCATGTCCGGCGAGTGGACCCCGCCCAAGAGCGACGGCTGACAAGCCTGCGGCCGGGCGGGCGTTCCGCCCGGCCATTCCCTTACTGAAGATCAACAGGGCATGCGATGAAACTGCTGGGAAACGTGTTAGGTCTGGTGACCTTTGTTTTTTATGCCGCAACGGGTGTTCTGGCGGTTGTCGCGGCCTCACAACTGGTGCCTCATGCGGGCCAGCGTATTCAGCAGATATACCGGATCTGGGCAACGCCGGTCGGAACCTCGGAAATCGTCATGCCCGGCCCGGCCTGGATCGCATCGCGCGAGGCGGGCGCCAAGACCCCTTCCGATGACGCGGCACCCGTGGCGATAAGCGCCGACGCCGGTGAGGCCGTATTCCGCAAGTGTTCGGCCTGCCACACCGCCGATCAGGGAGGGGCCCACCGGACCGGGCCCAATCTCTGGAATGTTGTCGACCGGCCTGTCGCTTCGGTGGATGGGTTCGAGTTTTCCGAACCCATGGCAGGTCTCGCGGGAGAAGCCTGGAGCCCGGCACTTCTGGATGAATTTCTGGCAAACCCGCGTGGATTGGTTCCCGGAACCAAGATGACCTACGCAGGTCTTTCCGGCGCGGCGGACAGGGCGAACCTGATCGCGTGGCTGGCGCAGCAATCCGATACCCCCCGCAGCCCGGATGATCTGGGGCTTGCGGTGGCCGGGGCGGCGGATGCCGGGGCGGAGGCGGCCCCCGAAGCGGCGCCTGAGATTGCGCCGGTCCCTTACCCGGAGGGCGTGACCTATCGCAATCCGCCCGGCGCGGATGCCGGTGAACGTGCCCGCATCGAAGAGGCCGTTGCCGCGCTCAAATCCGAGGCCGAGACGCTCGACTATGAGCGCGCCCGCTTTCACCCGATCCATTTCCCGCCGCGGATCGAAACCGCGAGCAACGCGGAATGCTTGGTCTGCCACAAGGAAGTTCTTGAAAACAAAGTCCGTGAAAGCTCACCCGCAGGGGTGGAGGCCCAGGAAAGCCTGGCCTGGTACCAGACCCTGGACACTTATACCGGGCCGCAGGCAACGTTCCACTGGCGGCACCTTGAGAGCGACTTCGCCAAAGAGGTCATGAACCTTGAGTGCACCTTCTGTCACAGAGGCAATGACCCGCGTGAGGAAACCCCCGACATGGTGCCGACCCGTGCCGCTTTCAGTGCCGCACCCCAGCCGGAGTTCACTTTGCGCAAGATGGTCAATCCGACCGACACCTGCCTGCGATGCCATGGTGCCTACCCCTCGCCCGAAGAGATCATGGGCCTGGCCGGGCCCTGGCATGAGGTGCGCGAGGATTTCGAGTTTCCCGAAACGCCGAACGGCTGCATGACCTGCCATGCCGAACTGTATCGCACCAACCGGCATATGGTGACCTATCTCAACGCCGAAACCATTGAGGAACTGGCACGCGAGGGGTCGTCTGACACCTGCTACGGCTGCCATGGCGGCCGCCAGTGGTACAGCATTGCCTACCCGTATCCGCGTTCGCCCTGGCCGATGATGCCCGAAGGCGTTCCCGGCTGGGCCGAAGGCCGGCCCACGGCCCCCGACGCGCGTTACGCGCTGCCCGAGAATTGAGGAGCACCGGAAAATGACCCCCAGAGACGATCATATTGACCCGGTCGCCCCCCAGCGTGAGGATCGGCGCGATTTCCTCAAGACCTCGGCTGTTGCGGCCGCCAGCACCCTGGTGTTGGGGCCGGGGGCGCGCAAGGCCCATGCCTTCGCTTATGAACCCTATCCAACCGATGATGAGCTTGAGACCGTCGTCACGAGTTGTGCGCATAACTGCGGGTCCCGGCACATGCTGGTCGCACACAAGAAGGGTGACGTGATCGTGCGCCTGTCCACCGATAACGGGACCTACCAGGGGGATGAGTACGGCACCGATACCGAAGAAAAACCGCAGATCCGGGCCTGTCTGCGCGGTCGTTCCTACCGGCTGCGGCTTTATTCGCCCGAGCGCCTTCTCTATCCGATGAAGCGTGTCGGCGAACGGGGCGAGGGCAAGTTCAAACGCATCGGCTGGGAACAGGCTCTGAGCGAAATCGCCGAGCGCATGGTGCATCTCAAGCAGACCTACGGGCCCACCGCCCTGGTGGACCAAAGCTATGCCGGCGCTTCTTACGGGGTGCTGCACAAATCCGACCAGATCGAGGGGCTGCTTGGCCGGTTTCTCGGTATGTTCGGGTGTCGGACGTCATCCTGGTCCGTTCCCTCGTACCAAGGTACAACGTTTTCCTCCAGGATGACGTTCGGCACGATCGAAGATGGAAATGAAGACGATGCGTTCGCCCATTCCAAGCTGATCATCATGTGGGGCTGGAACCCGGCCTACACGTTCCATGGCGGCAACACGTTCTACTACATGCGGATGGCCAAGCAGCGGGGCTGCAAGTTCGTGCTTGTGGACCCGCAATATACCGACAGCGCCGCCGCCTACGATGCCTGGTGGATTCCGATCCGCCCCAATACCGATGCGGCGATGCTGGCGGGCATGGCCTATCACATCTGGGACAAGGACCTGCACGATCAGGACTTCATCGACCGCTTCGTGCAGGGAATGGACAAGGGAACCATGCCCGACTGGGCCGGGGGGCAGGAGAGCTTTCGGGATTACATTTTCGGCGAGACCGACGGCACACCCAAGACCCCGGAATGGGCGGCGGAGATTTGTGGTGTCAAGGCCGACGATATCCGCAAGCTGGCGGAGATGTATGCCACCACGAAACCCGCCGCCCTGAAGGCAAGCTGGGCGCCGGGGCGCAACGCCTATGGCGAACAATACAACCGCATGGCCGCGGCCGTTCAGGCGATGACCGGCAATATCGGCGTTCTTGGGGGGTGTGCCGAAGGGGTCGGCAAGGCCTGGCATGCCGAAGCCGTCGCTTATCCCTACGATCAGTATTCCAATGTCTGGTTTGCCTCGATCAAGTCGGACCGCTGGGCGCATATCGTGCTGAACTACCCCAACGTGAAGCGTGAGGAGGCCGGGCTCTGGCCGCGGGGGGATGCCCTTGACGGGGTGATTCCGAACATCCGCGGCATTTTCTGGCAGGGGTCGGACTGGCTCAACCAGTTGACCAATATCAACAAGGAAATAGAGGCGATCCGAAAGCTCGACAGCTATGGCGAAGGCGAGAGTTTGCTGGTCTGCATGGACAGCACCATCACGCCGACGGGCATCTGGGCCGATTACCTGCTGCCCATCGCCACCCATTTCGAGCGCCACGATGTGGCCCTGCCCTGGTACAAGGGGCATTACTACATCCACCGCCCGAAAGTGATCGAGCCGATGGGCGAGTCGAAATCCGACTTTCAGGTGTTCACGGAGCTTGCGTATCGGCTGGGTTTTGGGCCGCAATACAACCCGAAGGCCGGGCGTGACTATTTCAACAATCCCGACGCCGTGGATGAGGCGTATCTCGTCGACTGGTGGCACCGCGTGCAGGATCACCAGGGGGTCGACTGGGATTGGGAAACCTTCAAGAAGCGCGGGGTTTACAAGTTTATCCTGCCCCGGCCGCATGTGGCCTTCCGCGACCAGATCGAGAACGGAACGCCGTTCCAGACGCCTTCGGGAAAGATCGAGATTTTTTCCACCACGCTGGCGCAGATCACCGACTGGACGAAAACGCAGTATGGGTATCCGATCCCGGCAATCCCGAAATGGGTCGAGCCGTGGGAAAGCCTGATCAGCGAGAAAACAGCCGAATTTCCCTTTCACATGGTCAGCCCGCATCCGCGCTGGCGGACGCACTCGATTTTCCACAACATTCCGTGGCTGCGGGAAACCTACAGCCAGGAAACCACGATGAACGCCTCGGATGCGGCCAGGCTCGGTATTCGCAACGGCGATATCGTCGAGTGCTGGAATGACCGCGGCAAGGTCGTCACGCCGGTTTACGTGACCGAACGCTGTATGCCGGGGGTCGTCGTGTTACATGAAGGGGCGTGGATGGATCTGGATGAGAACGGCGTGGACCGTGCCGGAAATCCGGACTTCCTGACGCTGGACGAACCATCTCCGGCGGGGGCCTTCGCCTATAACACGGTGTTGTGCAATGTGAAGAAATCCGATCTCGGCCACCGGCCCGGCTGGGACCAGCTTGCAACCGCGCGGAGCCACGTGTTCCGCCGGGATCTGTAACGCGGAGGACGCGCCATGGCCGCGAATCTCGACAAGGAACGCATCAAGGAAAACGTCGCGCGGATGAAGCGCGAAACCTACACACCGGTCGTTCCGGACATGCAGATGGGTTTCATCCACCACAACGTGGATTGCATCGGCTGCCGGGCCTGCGAAATGGCCTGCAAGGACAAGAACGGCCTTGCGCCGGGGCCCCGGTTCCGCCGGGTCCAGTATATCGAAGGCGGGACCTACCCGGAGGTTTTCGCCTTCAAGGTGAACATGTCCTGCAATCACTGCGCGGAACCGGCCTGCCTGCCGTCCTGCCCGACCGGCGCGATCTTCAAGCGCAAGGACAATGGCGTGGTGGATATCGACAGCACGCTGTGCATCGGGTGCCGCAAGTGTGAGGCCGCCTGCCCCTTCGGGGCGCCGCAATACGATCCGCAGGATAACCTCGTCAAGAAATGCAACATGTGCATCGACGAGCTGGAGGCCGGGCGCAAACCCTATTGCGTTGCCGCCTGCATGATGCGCGTGCTCGATGTCGGCCCGATCGACGGGTTGCGCGACGGCACCTACGAGACCAAGGCGCGCGGTGAGAATGAAGCGGTCGTGCGGCAGGTGCACTCCATGGCGGACCCGAACCTGACCAATCCCTCGATCGTGTTCATTCCGCACAGCAAGGGGGTGGTCGATGACGGGTGAGCCCATCCCTCCGGCACAGGCGGCCCGCCTTGAATTTCTGGCCGATGCTCTGGATGTCCTGATCCGGCTGCATGACCGGGAAGTGGATCGGTCTCTTCTGATGGCGATGCAGCGTCACCGGGTGGCGCAGTGGATGGCGCGCGGCCCCGGAACGCCGGCTGTCGGTCGCGCCGCGGCCGACCTGGAAGACGCCTTGTCCGGGATCGGCCTCCAGCCGGATGCTGTGCTGCTGGACGCCCTCGCGGCGGAATATGCCGACATCTACCTGACCCACGCCTACCGCGTCGCGCCTTGCGGCTCGGTCTGGCTGACGGAGGACCGTCTGGAGCGTCAGTTGCCCATGTTCGAGGTGCGCGACTGGTATGCCCATTACGATATCACGGTCCCCAACTGGCGTCGCCGCGCCGATGACCACCTGGTACACGAGTTGCAATTCGTTTCGTTCCTGTGCCGCCAGGGGACGCCGGTCGCCGTGGCGGATGCGGCCCGGTTTCTCGATTTGCATGTGCTGTCGTGGGTGCCGCAGTTCTGTGTCAAGGGGGCCGGGCTGATGCGTCAACCGCTTTACCGTGCTTTGGCACGGCTGACCGCCGCCGTTCTGGAAGATCTGCGCAGCCTGCTGGAAGAGATGACCGGCTCCGCGCGACAGGTTCGCGCCTTGCCCGATCCGGCCCGGCCCGAGCCGGAGGAAAACGCCTATGTTCCGGGCCTCGCGGAAAGCTGGTAACATCACGCGGGAAACCATCCTGAGTTGTCGGCCTTCGGGGTGCCTGCGTGATCTGACCCCAGAGAACATCGCCGCCCTCTATCTCGACGGCACGCGCCGGATCGGCTGTGCCGATGTGTCTTGTCCAGCCTGTGCCGGTGCCGGGCGCGCGCACCTTGAAGATCTTTGCGAGGGGTTTGACGCCTTGCTGGCGGCGCGGGGGCTGCCGGGGCTGGAATTCGTGGGTCTCGATCCTGCGGCGCTTGGGGCGTGGCGCCGCCGCCGCCGGGAAGCCCCCGCCGATATGGGGCGCCGCCGCCTGTTTGTGCCGCCCGAAGACACGCCCACTGCGTTGCGGCGCCTCCAGGCAAAAGGCGCGCAAAGGCCTGGTGTGCCCTTTGCTCATGTGCCGGTCATTGACGCGGAGCGGTGCAGCGGATGTTCCGCCTGCGTACGGGTTTGCCCGGAGGGGGTGATTTCCCTTGCCGACAGCCTGGAAGGGGGGGGGGCTGCCTACCGGGTCCGCCCCACAAGGTGCTGCGGATGCGCCCTTTGCGTGGATGTGTGTCCGGAGAGCGCGCTGCGCCTTGACCGCTTCGCACCCGCGCCTGTGGATTTGCAGCTTGCACATTCGATCTGCCCGTCTTGCGGCGCGGACAAGCTGGACCCCGTAGCGAAGGCGACCGACGGCGTCGGCCCGTGCCGGGTCTGTCGCGCGGTCCGCTCCCGGCCGCCGGTTCTCGTCATGCGGTAACTCAGGTTTCCTTCAGCTTGCCGATCAGACGGTAGGTGTTGCGCTCACTCATGCCCATGATGCGCGCGACGGTCTTTCTGTTTCCGTCGTGCCGGTCCAGAAGCATTTTCAGATAAACGTCGCGGATCTGGTCGAGCGTGGGTTCTTCCCTGAAGCTCAGGGTTACGCCTGCGTCCGACCGCGCGGCGGCTGGGGTAAGGGCGATGTGATGGGGGGCGATCTCGGGTTCGGTTGCGGACATGATCAGGCCGCGTTCGATGACGTTGCGCAACTCCCGTACGTTGCCGGGCCAGTCATAGGTGGTGAGGTCCTGTAACGCCTGCGCGGTGAGTTCCTTGTCGATGTTGCGCTGAAAGCTTCGGTTGCGGACGAAATACCTGGCCAGAACCGGGATGTCCTCCTTTCGTTCGCGCAGGGGCGGAACGGGGATTCGGAAGGCGCTGAGCCGGTAGTACAACTCGCTGCGGAAGGTACCTTCCTCGACGAGTTTCGCAAGGTCGTTGCTGGTGGCGGCAATGATCCGCACATCGGCAAACAGATTCTGGACCCCGCCCAGCCGCCGGAACACGCCGGTTTCCATCACCCGCAGCAGGCGGCTCTGGTTCGCGGGGGACAATTCCGCCACGTCGCTGATATAGATCGTCCCGCCATCGGCGAGTTCCAGCATCCCTTCGCGACGGTTTTCGGCACCCGGTATGGCGTCGGGCTCGTGCCCGAAAAGTTCCGAAGCAGTCATCGTCTGCTGAGCCGGGTCGCAGTCGATCGGCACGAAGCGTTCCTCTTTGCGTTCGGACCCTTCGTGCAAGGCGCGCGCGACCAGTTCTTTTCCCACACCGCCTTCGCCTTCGATCAGCAAGGTCGGGGCCGAGGCCGCATAGAGGTCGATCAGCCTGCGCAGTTCGGTGACATTCGGACTGTCGCCGATGATCGGTTCACCGCTGCCGCGCCGGGCCAGAGACTGCCAGAACACCACGTCCCGCTTGAGTTCCGCCGTCGCCAGCGCCCGCTGAAGTGCGAGCTTGAGCGTGTCGAAGGTGACAGGCTTGGTCAGGTAATCGCTGGCTCCGCTTTGGACCGCACGCACGGCCTGGTCGATGGAGCCGAAGGCCGTCAGGATAATCACCGGGCAGTGCGGGGAAAACCGTTCCAGCAGGGTGAACCCTTCGGAATCGGGCAGGCGGATATCGGCGCAGATGAGATCGGGGTGCAGGGCTTCGGCCTGGGATTCGGCCTCGGCCAGGGAGTGGACGCCGTTGGCGGTATATCCCATCTCCCGGATATGGTCGCATAACAGGGCGTTCAGGCTCTGGTCGTCTTCGATCACGAGAATGCTGTGCTGCGGCTGGGTCATGCGCGGGCCTCGTCTGCGTCGGGAATGCTGACATGAAAGACCGCGCCGTCTCCCGGGGCGCTTTCGGCGCTGATGCGGCCGTTCAGGTTGTCGAGAATGGATTTGCAGATCGACAGTCCCAGTCCGCGCCCGCGGCTGCCATCGGCGCGGCGTGTCCAGAAAGGAAGGAATATCTTGTCGATCTCGTGCGGGGGGATGCCAACGCCGGTGTCGCGGATGCTCAGCCGGACCGTGCCTTCGCGTGCGCGGCAGGATATTTTGACCGTACCGCCTTCCGGCATCGCGTGGATCGCGTTCAGGACGAGGTTGAAAACCAGGGTCCGCATGTCGCCATCCCGTGCCAGGACCCGGGGGCACCCCTCAAGTTCGGGGACCAGGCGGGCATTGGCCTTCTCGGCCTCAAATCGCAAAAGGGCCAGGGTTTCGCGTATGATCGGGTTCATGTCGATCAGTTCCCGCTCCCCCTGGGGCAGGGCCGCCAGCCGCAAGAGGCTTTCGGTGAAATCCATGCATTTGTCGATCTCGGCGTCGGCAATGTCGAGATAGTATCCGGCCCGCGGGGACCGTGCATCCTTTCGAATGCTGCGCAGGGCCAGCTTCAGCGACGACATCGGGTTCAGAACCTCGTGGGCGACACCGGCCGCCAGGATTCCCATCTCGGAGAGCCGCTGTTCCTGCGAGATGTTCATCTGGGTTTGCAGGTCGCGGATCGACTCGACAACACAGGGAATTTCCGCCCCTTCGATCCGGAGCGTGACCGGGACGGCGAAGAGCTCCACCGGCAGGGTTGCGCCGGAGGCGGTGACATGGGTGTGGCTGCACTTTATCCGCGGGGCCCCGTTTTGCAGCAGTTCCACCAGCGGGCAGCAGACCAGGGTGGGTACGCAAGGGGCGCCGCGCCGGTGGCTGGAGCCGTGGCAGGGCAGGCGCAGGGCCTCATCGGACGTTACGCCAAGCTGGGCGCAATAAGCGGCGTTGACCATGCGCACGCGGAAATTCCCGTCGATCACGCGCACCCCGTCGGGGATGGCGTCGATCAGGGCTTGCAGCACGGTGGCATTGGCGCGCAGCGTTTCCATCTGGGCCTCGACCTGGTCGGCCATCGTGTTGAAGCTTTGGGCAAGTCGGGCAATCTCATCCTGTCCGGTTTGCGCCACGCGCACGGACAAATCCCCCCCCGCGATCGTTGCCGCGGTGGTGGCCAGTGCATCGGTTCGCGCCAGGACCAGCCGGTGCAGCGCCGCCCATAACCCCCCAAGAACCAGCGCAATCACGAAAAGCCCTGAAACCCCAAGCAAAAGCACCCCGTCGCGCAGGTTGCGCCGTATGGCGGAGGCGTCGTAATCAACCACCAGAAGCCCGTTGACCGGGTTGTCGGCCACCGGGCCGTGGCATTGCTGGCAAACCGGTTTGTTCAGGACAGGGTTGATGCTGCGCAGGACCTCGACCCCTTCGGCGGGTGCGCGAAAGCCGGTTTTCTGGTGCCGGTCGGCCAGGGCGGTCCCGAAGGCCGGATCGTCGATCTGCGAGAACAGGCTGCCCGCGTCCGAGGAAAAGCGGATTTCGCCTTTCGGGTTGAGGATGGAGACCGCCCGCACCCCGTCCTGCGATCCCAGACGTCGAACGATATCCTGCAACCCGTCCAGATCGCGCTTGATCATCGCATTTTCCAGGGCGGCCTGCAAAAGCAGGTTCACGCTGATCGAGGCATCTTCGTAGGTTTCCAAAGTCCGCTGGCGGTAGGTTGTCGTGACCAGCAAAAGAAACCCCAGCGACATCGCTGCCAGGAGTGCACCGAAGATCACTGCAAAGCGTCGTTGCAGACGCCCGGCCCACCATCGCCCCGCATGGCCGGACGGCGCGGTGGTCACCACGGGAACCCTTGCGGGAACGGCTGCAGGCCGGGGCACGGTGGGAAAAGGTTAAACAGCAGATGCATCCTTTCAGGCGCTTCGGTCATGGGTAAGTTTATTCCTTTTCCGGGAGGCAGGCGTTGTGCCAGATCAAGTTATTCCAAGTGTAATGAGTTGCGGTTGCAAAACGGGCCGGATTTGCGCATCGTGCGTGCGACCCGTATCCGGGGGCCGCCATGGCGGGCGGAGCGTTTCGCCGGTTGTTGTGGCCCTTTGGCACGCGCTTTCCTGACATGAACGAGAGGACCACCATGTATCGCAGAACCTTCCTGACCTCGGGCGCGGGCCTGACGGCGGCGTTGGCGGCTCCGGCATTGGCCAGCGGCAAGATCCACTGGAACCTGCCCACGGCGTTTCCCAAGAATGCTCCCGGTGTGGGCACCAATGTCACCACCTTTGCCGAGCGCGTTGCGGCGATGTCCGGCGGGCGGCTGACCTTTACCGTTTATGGCGCGGGGGAACTGGTGCCGCCTTTCGCGGTTGAGGATGCCGTTCAGCAAGGCAACGCGCCGGTGGGGCACGGGCCGACCTATTACGCCGCAGGCAAGAACCCGGCCCTGCACTGGTTCACGGGGGTGCCCTTCGGGATGACGTCGCAAGAGCATTACGCTTGGCTGCGCTGGGGCGGCGGGCAGGCGGTCTGGGATGAGATTTACGCCCAGCGAAACCTCAAGCCGATCTATTCGGGGAACTCGAACACCCAGTCGGGGGGATGGTTCAAGACCCCGTTGACGTCGGTGGCCGACCTGAAAGGGCTTAACATCCGCGTGGCCGGACTTGGGGGGGAAATCTACCGTAAGCTGGGAGCCAACGCGGTACTGATGCCGCCGCCGGAGATTTTCCAGGCGCTGCAATCGGGGGCGATCGATGCGGCCGAATGGGTCGGGCCTTACCTGGATCAGGCGTTCGGTCTGCAAAAGATCACGCAGAATTGCTATGTTCCGGCGTTCAACGAACCCGGTGCCGGCGTGGCGGTGATCTTCAACACCGGCGCCTGGGCAGAACTTTCGCCCGATCTTCAGGCGATTTGCGAGTCCGCCGCGCTGACCGCCGCGTTGGAGATGCAGGCGCAGTTCGACTATTTCAATACCAGATCCATGGCGGAGCTGAAAGCGCAGGGCGTGCAGTTCCGCCCCTTCCCGGAGGATATCGTGGCGGGGATGCGCACGGCCTGGGCCGAGGTGCGGGATGAACTGACAACCGCCAATCCCGATGTGGCGAAAGTGCGTGAAAGCTACGATGCCTATCTTGCCGATGCCACGGCCTACGCCGCTGACATGAGCTTGCCGCTGCTGACCGGGCGTCGGTAAGCGCGTCGCGGCCTCAGCGCAGGGCGCGGCCTTTTCTGATGGCCTCCGGACCGAAGCGGGCGCGGATTTCGTCCGTCGCCCGCTCTGCCCTGGTGCGCTGCGCGGCTTGCGGATCCAACAGGTCGCCGGACCGGTCGGCATCCTCGGCCCGGACGATTTCCGAAATCCCCACGCCGATCAGCCGGAAGGGGCCGCGTTCTCCCGACCGGGCGAACAGGTCGCGTGCGGTGCGGTAGATGCGGTCCGCCATCCGGGTCGCGTCGGGCAGGGCGTGGCGGCGGGTGATCTGCCGGTGATCGGCACGCTTGAGCTTGAGCACCACGACCCGGCCCGCGCGATCTTTCGCCTTGGCCCGGTCGGCCACCTTTTCCGCCAGCCGCCACAGGTGTCCGTCAAGAATGTCGGGGTCCGCAATGTCTTCCGGGAAGGTGATTTCGTTGGAGATACTTTTCACCGGCGCGTTTGGCGTGACCCGGCGCGCATCCTGCCCACGGGCCAGGTGCCACAGTCGTAGCCCAAGATTTCCGAACCGTTCGATCAGATCCTCCTGCGGCCAGCGGCGCAGATCGGCGAAGGTGCGGATACCCGCGGCCTCCAGCGCGGCTTGCCCCGCCGTGCCAACCCCCCACAACAACCCGACGGGCTTGTTGGCCAGCAGATCCGGCGTTTCCGCCTTTCCGATCACGCAAAAGCCGCGGGGCTTGTCCATGTCCGAGGCCATCTTGGCGAGAAACTTGTTGTAGGACAGCCCGATGGATCCGGACAGGCCGAGTTCGCCCTCCATTCGGTTTACCAGCCGTGCCAGAAGCAGGGCGGGCGGGGCCCCGTGCAGGCGCGCCGTGCCCGTAAGGTCGAGAAACGCTTCGTCGAGCGACAGCGGCTCCACTGCCGGGGTGAGCTCCGCCATCATCGCGCGGATCTGGCCTGAGGCCTGTGCATAGGCGCTGCCGCGGGGTTTGACCACCACAGCATCCGGGCAAAGCTTGAGCGCCTTGAACATCGGCATCGCGGAGCGCACCCCGCGGATGCGCGCGATATAGCAGGCGGTGGAGACCACGCCCCGTTGCCCGCCCCCCACGATGACGGGCTTGTCGCGCAGTGCCGGGTTGTCCCGCTTCTCGATCGAGGCATAGAAGGCGTCGCAATCCATATGTGCGATGGACAGGGTAAACAGTTCCGGATGGCGGATCACACGCGGGCGTCCGCAGGCCGGGCAGCGGCGGCCATTTTCAAAGCAGGTCAGACAGTCTCGGCACAGGGCGGGCATGGGCGTTGTCCGGGGTCGGGGCATGATGCGCCTGCCGTGCACCTTAGGCAAGGGCTTTCAAACAGGGGCGGCGGCAACCATATTGAAGGCGATTCACTCAAGAGGATTCCAGGTATGGATGCAGAGACACTCGTGGGCGGCAATCTCGTGGTGCTGCTTTTGGCAGGGTTCATCATCCTGTGTGTTCTTCTGGGCGTGCGGATCGTGCCGCAGTCGGAAAAGCATGTGGTAGAGCGGTTTGGCCGTCTGCGCGCGATACTGGGGCCGGGGATAAACCTGATCGTGCCTTTCCTTGACCGCGTGGCGCACAAGGTTTCCGTACTGGAGCGCCAGTTGCCCAATGCCAGCCAGGACGCGATTACCGCAGACAACGTTTTGGTGCAGGTGGAAACCAGTGTGTTCTACCGGATTCTTGAGCCGGAAAAGACGGTCTATCGCATCCGTGACGTGGATGCGGCAATCGCGACCACCGTGGCCGGGATCGTCCGGGCCGAGATTGGCCGGATGGAACTGGATGAGGTTCAGTCCAACCGGGCGGAGTTGATCTCCACCATCAAGGCCAGCGTCGAGGACGCCGTGGAAAGTTGGGGAATCGAGGTCACGCGGGCCGAGATTCTCGATGTGAATCTCGATCAGGCGACGCGCGAGGCGATGCTCCAGCAATTGAATGCCGAGCGTGCCCGTCGCGCCCAGGTGACCGAGGCGGAAGGCCAGAAGCGTGCCGTGGAATTGTCTGCCGATGCGCAGCTTTATGCGGCCGAACAAGAAGCGAAGGCGCGGCGTATCTCTGCCGATGCGGAGGCCTATGCGACCAAGGTCGTGGCGCAGGCCATTGCCGAGAACGGCCTGGAAGCCGCGCAGTACCAGGTGGCGCTGAAACAGGTCGAGGCCCTGACCGCGCTTGGCACGGGGCAGGGAAACCAGACAGTCGTTCTGCCCGCCAACGCGCTGGATGCCTTTTCGGATGCTTTCAGGATGCTCAAGGGGCGGGGATGATGACGCTCTGGTGGGTCTGGCTGGCGGCGGCGGTGGTGTTGGCCATTCTGGAGGTCCTGGTACCGTCCTATGTGTTTCTCGGCTTCGCCATCGGGGCGGCGGTGGCGGGTGTGGCGCTGTGGCTGGGCGTGAAGGTCAGTGTGCCGTGGCTGCTGCTGATTTTTGCCGTGGTGTCGCTGGCCGCCTGGATGGCGTTGCGTGCCGCGCTGGGCGTTCGCAAGGGTCAGGTCAGGATCTGGGATCGCGACATCAACGAGGATTAGGCAACTCTGCCAATACCGCCCGGGCCGCAGCGCGGGGGTCTTCGGCTTTCCAGACCGGGCGCCCGACGACAATGTGGTCGGCCCCGTCGCGGATCGCCTGTGCCGGTGTGGCTATGCGCTTCTGGTCCTCCGGTTCGGTGCCGGCCGGGCGTATGCCGGGGGTCACGATCAGCTTGCCCTCGGCCTGCGGCAGGGCGCGGATCATCGCGGCCTCCCGCGGGCTGGCGATGACGCCGTCAGCCCCGGCTTCCAGCGCACGGGCAGCCCGTTCGGAAACGATTTCGCGAATGTCGCCGGGCTTGATCAGCCCCGCGTCCAGATCGGCCCGGTCCAGCGAGGTCAGGATCGTCACGGCAAGAATTTGCATCCCCGATCCGGCCTTGCCTTCCTGCGCGGCGCGCACCACATGCGGGTCTCCGTGCACGGTCAGGAAGTCGAGGTCGAACCGGGCCAGACCGCGCACCGCCGCCTCGATCGTTGCGCCGATGTCGAAAAGCTTCATGTCCAGGAAGATACGTTTGCCGTGCCTGTCCTTGAGTTCCTGGGCCAGCGCCAACCCTCCGCCCGTCAGCATCCCCAGGCCGATCTTGTAGAAGGATACCGCGTCCCCGATACGGGTGGCGAGTTGCAGCCCGGAATGGGCGTCGGGGACATCCAGGGCGACAATCAGGCGCTCATCTTGCATGAGTTTGTATCCTTCTCGCAGATTTGGCCCCTGTTAGGGCGGGGTGGCGAACAAGTCCAGCGCGACAAAAGCTGTTGTGCCCTTGCAACAGGTGCAGACGGCGCCCAAATACCGGAAAAGGCCTGCAAAAGGTCGGGGCGCTGCCGGGCAGGTCCCGCCGGAGACGGGCGCTTGAACGAAAGGAGAAACCGATGAACCTGGAAAAGTTCACGGAGCGGACCCGTGGCTTTCTGCAAGCCGCGCAGACGATTGCCATGCGCGAAAGCCATCAGAGACTGGCGCCGGAGCATCTTCTCAAGGCCCTTCTGGATGACGAGGAAGGCCTTGCCGCCAACCTGATCACACGTGCCGGGGGTGCCCCTGGGCAGGTGCGCGAAGCCGTGGAGGCCCGTCTTGCGAAGATGCCGAAAGTGACCGGCGATGCCGGTCAGACTTATCTGGACCAGTCCACCGGGCGGGTCCTGGACGAGGCGGAAAAACTTGCCCGGAAAGCGGGTGACAGTTACGTGCCGGTGGAGCGGCTGCTGACCGCGCTGGCGGTGGTGAAGTCCGCTGCGCGTGAGGCGCTGGAGGCCGGGTCCGTCAACGCACAGAACCTCAATGCTGCGATCAACGATATCCGCAAGGGCCGTACCGCCGACACCGCCAATGCCGAGGAGGGGTATGACGCGTTGAAGAAATACGCCCGCGATCTGACCGAGGCTGCGCGCGACGGAAAGATCGACCCGATTATCGGCCGCGACGAAGAGATTCGCCGCGCGATGCAGGTCCTCAGCCGCCGGACCAAGAACAATCCGGTCCTGATCGGGGAGCCTGGGGTCGGCAAGACCGCCATCGCCGAGGGGCTGGCCCTGCGGATCGTCAATGGAGATGTGCCCGAAAGCCTGAAGGACAAACGCCTGATGGCGCTGGATATGGGGGCGCTGATTGCCGGGGCGAAATACCGGGGCGAATTCGAAGAGCGCCTGAAGGCCATTCTCAAGGAGATCGAATCCGCCGCCGGTGAGATCATCCTTTTCATCGACGAGATGCATACCCTGGTGGGCGCGGGGAAAACCGACGGCGCGATGGATGCCGCGAACCTGATCAAGCCCGCCCTTGCGCGGGGGGAGTTGCACTGTATAGGGGCTACGACCCTGGATGAATACCGCAAGCATGTGGAGAAGGACGCTGCCCTGGCCCGTCGGTTCCAACCGCTGATGGTGGAGGAGCCGACGGTCGGGGATACGGTTTCCATCCTGCGGGGAATCAAGGAAAAATACGAACTTCACCACGGGGTGCGTATTTCCGATGCGGCATTGGTGTCGGCTGCGACGCTCTCCAACCGCTATATCACGGATCGTTTTCTGCCGGACAAGGCGATCGATCTTGTGGATGAGGCAGCCAGCCGGCTGCGCATGGAGGTGGACAGCAAGCCCGAGGAACTGGACGCTCTGGACCGCGAGATCCTGCAAAAGCAGATCGAGGCCGAGGCGCTGAAGAAGGAGGACGACGCTGCCAGCAAGGATCGTCTGGCGCGGCTGGAGAAGGAACTGTCCGACCTTCAGCAGAAATCCTCTGCGATGACGGCCCAGTGGCAGGCCGAGCGTGACAAGCTGGAAGGCGCCCGTGCGCTGAAGGAAAAACTGGATCGCGCCCGCGCCGAACTGGATGCCGCCAAGCGCGAGGGGAACCTGGCCCGCGCGGGGGAATTGTCTTACGGGGTCATCCCGCAGCTTGAAAAACAGTTGGCCGAAGCCGAAGAGCAGGGCGATGACGTGATGGTCGAGGAGGCCGTGCGCCCCGAGCAGATCGCGCAGGTGGTGGAACGCTGGACAGGTATTCCGACCTCCAAGATGCTTGAAGGCGAGCGTGAGAAGCTTCTGCGCATGGAAGAGGAGCTGGGCCGGCGCGTGATCGGGCAGAAGCAGGCCGTGGTCGCGGTAGCCAACGCGGTGCGCCGGGCCCGCGCGGGACTGAACGACGAAAACCGCCCGTTGGGCAGCTTCCTGTTTCTTGGGCCCACGGGGGTCGGGAAAACAGAACTGACCAAGGCCGTGGCGGAATACCTGTTCGACGACGATAGCGCGATGGTCCGCATCGACATGTCGGAGTTCATGGAAAAGCATGCCGTGGCGCGGCTGATCGGGGCGCCTCCGGGCTATGTCGGGTATGATGAGGGCGGCGTGTTGACCGAGGCGGTCCGCCGCCGGCCTTATCAGGTGGTGTTGTTCGATGAGGTGGAAAAGGCACACCCGGACGTTTTCAACGTTCTGTTGCAGGTTCTTGACGACGGGGTGCTGACCGATGGGCAGGGACACAGGGTGGATTTCAAGCAGACGCTTATCGTCCTGACCTCCAACCTCGGGTCACAGGCGCTGAGCCAACTGCCCGAGGACGCCGACCCGGTCGCCGCCCGTCGCGATGTGATGGATGCCGTGCGCGCCCATTTCCGGCCCGAGTTCCTCAACCGGCTGGATGAAACGGTGATCTTTGACCGGCTTTCCCGCGCGGATATGGACGGGATCGTCACGATCCAGCTTCGGCGGCTGGAAAACCGCCTTTCCGCGCGGAATATCTCACTCGACCTTGATGAGGCCGCGCGCAAATGGCTGGCGGATGCGGGCTATGATCCGGTGTACGGGGCGCGGCCGCTCAAGCGGGTGATTCAGCGCAGCCTTCAGGACCGGCTGGCCGAGATGCTGTTGGCCGGCGAAGTGGCTGACGGCGAAACCATCACCGTCTCCGCCGGCGCGCAGGGCCTTGTCATCGGGGACCGGGTCGTCGACTCCGGTCGACCGGCGCCGGAAGATGCCGTCCTGCACTGACGATGCGGAAAGGCCGGGGGGATCCGGCCTTTTCACTCAAGCCCCGCGGCCTCGCGCGTGATGGCATCCAGAAGGGCCTGGACCTTTTGCATTTCGCCTTTGGGAAAGGCCCGGTAGCCGACAACCGTTGTTCCATCGGGGTGTTCGGCGACGAAAATACCGTAAGGACAGAATTGCAGGTTCATCGGGTCGGCTTCCATGACCTCGCGCGACAAGGCGGCAGAGCAGAAGCTGAACACATCCGCCCGTGTGAACAGCATGACGTCGGAACCGATATCGGCGCGGGTGCGCTCCAGCATCTCGCCGACATGGCTGACGCTGTCGAGTACCAGCCCCCGGTTCAGCAATGCGTTTTCAAGCCCGAACACCGTATCCTCGAAGCCATGCGGCGCGGGGTAGGTGACGGGCGTATCCGCCTGCGCGCATGCCGCGGCAAGGCCGAAGACGAGGGCGAGCACATGGGTTTTCATTCTTTCCTCCCTGTTGTGGTTTGAGCGGTTGTATCCCGCCGAAGCTCTGCGCAAGGTGCTGTCGTCGGGCAACTTTGACTCGTGGAGGAAGCATGGGCTGGGCCTATTACGCATTGCAAGTCATGGCTGGGGCATTTGCGCTTTTTGTGGGGGTGATGTTCCTGCTGGTGGTGGTCCTTTTCATGATCGACCGCATCCAGACCGGGGATGCGATTCGGCGCAACTATCCGGTGATCGGGCGCTTCCGGCATCTCTTTACGGCGTTGGGGGAATTCTTTCGCCAGTATTTCTTTGCGATGGATCGTGAGGAGATGCCCTTTAACCGTGCCCAGCGGGACTGGGTCGCCCGTGCGGGCGAAGGGCGCGGCAACACCGTGGCCTTCGGTTCCACGCGCAACCTCAACATCCCCGGAACGCCGATTTTCGTGAACGCGGCCTTTCCGCCTCTGGAGGATCAGTTCGCTTCGACCGCGCCGATGTTGATCGGGCCTTATGCGCGACAGCCCTACAATGCGCCTTCGATCTTCAACATCTCGGGCATGAGCTATGGCGCCATTTCCAGACCCGCTGTTCAGGCGCTGGCGCGGGGGGCGGCCGAGGCCGGGATTTGGCTGAATACGGGAGAAGGGGGGCTTTCGCCGTATCACCTGGAGGGTGGGTGCGATATCGTCTACCAGATCGGAACGGCCAAGTATGGCGTGCGTGACGAAGAGGGGAACCTGTCGGACAAGAGACTGCGCGAGGTTGCGGCGAATCCGCAGGTGAAGATGTTCGAGATCAAGCTTTCTCAGGGGGCCAAACCCGGCAAGGGGGGGATCCTGCCGGCCGCCAAGATCAACGAGGAAGTCGCCCGCATCCGCGGTGTGCCGATGGGAAAGGACAGCTATTCCCCAAACCGGCACGCCGAGGTCGATGACTGGAACGATCTTTTGGACATGATTGCCCATATCCGCGATGTCACGGGAAAGCCCGTGGGTTTCAAGGCGGTTGTCGGCGGGCCGGAGCCGTTCGAGGATCTGTTCCGCATCGTTCGGGAGCGCGGCGAGGAAAGTGCCCCCGATTTCATTACCATCGACGGGGGCGAGGGGGGCACCGGGGCTGCGCCGATGCCCCTGATCGACCTTGTCGGACTGCCCCTTCGCGAGGCGATGCTGATGGTTTCGGACCTGCGCGATGTCAGCGGGCTGAATGATCGCATTCGCCTGGTCGCCAGCGGCAAGCTGGTCAATCCCGGCGACGTGGCCTGGGCCATCGCAGCGGGGGCGGATTTTGTCGTGTCCGCACGCGGGTTCATGTTCGCGCTGGGCTGTATCCAGGCGTTGAAATGCAATCGCAACACCTGCCCCACGGGGATCACCACCCACCAGCCACATCTGCAAAAGGGGCTGGTGGTGGAGCGTAAATACAAGCGCGTCGCCCGTTACGCACGCTCGGTTATCAACGAGGTCGAGACCATTGCACATTCCGTCGGTGTGGCAGAGCCGCGCCAGATGCGCCGCCGTCATGTGCGGGTGGTGTTGCCCGATGGCAGTTCGCGCCCGATGAGTGAGATATTCCCCCGCAGCGGTGCGGCCAACAAGATCGTGAAATGAGTTTCCTTTGGCGTGCGTTCGCATCCGGTTAAGACGGATGTGAGGGGAGGGACCGCCGATGGCAGGACGCTGGAAGAACCGGTTGAAGTGGAGCAACGTGACGCCGGAACGGGTTTTCCTGAACCGGCGGGAGATCATCGCCGGCGCGGCGGCTTTGGGTGCCCTGCCGGCACGGGCCGGGGTGAACGGCCTCACCAGTTGGGAGCACGTCACGAGCTACAATAATTTTCTTGAGCTTGGAAACGGTAAGAGCGCACCGGCACGTAACGGGGCGCATCTGACCACCGACCCTTGGACGGTGAAGATCGATGGCCTGGTGGAGCGCCCTGGCGATTACGATCTGGCAGCCATTCTCAAGAAGGTAACGATTGAGGAGCGCATCTACAGGTTCCGATGTGTCGAAACCTGGGCAATGGTCGTTCCCTGGAACGGATTCGAACTGGCGGATCTGTTGCAGATTGCGGGTGTTGCGCCATCGGCGAAATACGTGGCGTTCGAAACGCTCTATCGTCCGAAGGAGATGCCGGGTCAGCGATCCAGGCTCCTCGACTGGCCCTATCGGGAGGGGATGCGGCTGGACGAGGCGCTGCACCCGCTGACGCTGATTGCCACGGGCCTTTACGGAAAAGACTTGCCCCCCCAGAACGGTGCGCCGCTACGGCTGGTCGTGCCATGGAAATACGGGTTCAAATCCATCAAATCCGTTGCGCGGATTACGTTGACCGATACACGCCCCGTGACCACGTGGACCGACCTGGCCCCGGACGAATACGGATTCTATGCCAATGTGAATCCCAGGGTCGACCACCCGCGTTGGTCGCAGGCGACAGAACGTCCCCTTGGGGGCGGTCTGTTCGACAGGCGCCGCAAGACCCGCATGTTCAATGGATACGCTGATGAAGTCGCCGGGCTTTACAGGGGAATGGACCTGGAGCGGGATTTTTGAACCGGAGCGGGGCCATTGCCATGGGATTGCGCCGGGTTCCGGTTTGGATGGTGTATTGTCTGGGCATGGTTCCGGCGTTTTGGGGGCTTTGGCTTGGTCTTACCGGCGGATTGGGGGCGGAGCCGGTCCGCGCGCTGGAACAGCATTTGGGTGAAACGGCGTTGCAGTTCCTGATCGCGGTACTGGCGATTACGCCGTTGCGCCGGGCAGGGGTAAACCTGGTGCGGTTTCGCAGGGCGCTTGGGGTGCTTTCGTTCGTGTATGTGTGCCTGCATCTGGGGGTGTGGCTGCTGGATCTGCGGTCGTGGCCGCTGATTTGGGCGGACCTGGTGAAACGCCCCTACATTACAGTCGGGATGGCGGCGGGGCTGCTGCTGGTTCCGCTGGCTTTGACATCGAACGACCGGGCCGTGCGCCGACTTGGGCCGGCACGGTGGCGGCGGCTGCACCGTTTGACATATCCCGCCGTTTCCCTGGGTGGGGTGCATTACCTGATGCTGGTGAAAGGCTGGCCCGCAGCGCCGATTCTTTACATGGCTGTAATCATTACACTTCTCAGCTTCAGGATTCGTCTTCTGCGGGTGCGATTCCCCGCCTGAGGGGGGAAATCTTTCGGAGGACGCGGCAAGCCTCCGCGGGCGCGAAAGGAAATTTCCCAAAGGGGGCTGCGTTGTTGTTTTTCTTTCGCCAACCCCAAGGTTTTGGGGTAAAATCCGAGACCATCAAAAAACTTTTGCATTTTTTTGGATTGGGGGTTGCGGAGGTTTGCGAGTCTCCGTAAACACCCCTTCACCGGCGGCGCTGAGGGGTGC
>NZ_QAAA01000014.1 GCF_003046545.1 Rhodovulum imhoffii
TTGCGAACATTGCGAAACGCACTCCTTCTCTTCGGATGCGTATCAACTCGCAATGGCTGATCCCGTCGGCAATGTGGGGCGGCGACACCGCTTACGAAGGTACGCTTTCCGATAACCTGAAGAACTCCTTAAGCCAAGGTTTGAGGTTTCGGTATCTATCACGCAATCCGAGCTTTGTACTAACAATAATGGGCTGATTAATTTCAGCCCAGTGCCTCGCGAGGTCAAGAATCATTTGGGCTTGATTTGAATGATCCATCGCATCAAAGGCCGCGATCTGTTCCTCCAACTCTTTTTTCGTTAAAGCGCCCGAAACGTCCTGCTTCATAGCTAGATAAAAGTCCACGGCCTCCGCCATGTCTGGGAGGTTAAATGTGGGTCCCCCAGATCGCATTCGGCTAAAAGATTTCTTTGCAAACTCTTGCGCAAAGGTCTTTCTACCCATTCCCGCAAGCCCAGAAAGAACAATGTGTTGGATGGGGCTTCCTGTCTCTTGAACACGTTTCAAAGTCTCGATGTGTGCTTGCCGCAACAGCTCTTCGCGCCCCACAACAATATCAGTATGGCCGCTAAGCTCATCAATCAGTTGTCTTTGAAGTAACTGAATTTGCCGGACTATATCTGAAACCGAGTAGCACTCGGTGCAGGTCATGAAGCTTTTCATCCACTCGGGCAAACTGCGGTAAGTCTCGCCAAGCAACGGCACCACAAGCACTTTGCCACGCATTGATGCATTGTTAATCTCAGCAAGTCTTTTTTCATATTCAACCCAAGTATCCTGCGTGTTGGGTGAGTGGAAAAGCACAAAGATATTATTGCCGGACGTTCCCTCTTGCATTGCTTCGATGAAGCTTTGCCCGGGTTGAACCGATTTGATATCGTAAAACGTGCTTGAGACATCAAGCCGCTCGTATACCTTTTCAACAAAGGTTTTGTCTGCAGCCGCGTGAGACAGAAAAATACTACCACTACTGACGTTATTCATTGCTTCTTGTTCTCAATTGATTTTTGTAGCCCAACCATGGCGGGACCAGAACACGCTGCCTCACGCCAAGCCCGAACACAACCCTAACCAGTTGCATTTTGCCAAATGCGACCGTCGATGAAGCCAGGCTCATAAAATGATAGCTTCCGAGAAGGTGTGTGCTTGAGTACGGCCAACCCTGGATTTCCGTGACCAAGGTCTGATTTAGGGGTCTGGGCTGTCTCCCGCTGCAACGCGGCTAATGCACACTTTCCGCCCATTCCGTAGGTGGCCTGAAGTTCGGCGGCGCGAGCTTGGCGGCGCGTCCGCTTCTATGATCTGACGAGGTGGTGTTCGCACTTGCAGAGAAGGTCTGGAAGCCGCCGTTGGCGTGTCGTTCTCATCCTCTTGCCGTTAATTTTGCGCGACGTTTCCTCACCGTGCCACGGTCAACGTTCATCTCTCTGGAAATCTGGGCATCGTTCTTGCCCGCCAGAAATGCGGCCGTGAACTCGGCATCTGATGCCTTGCGCAGATGGTTCCCACGAGAGATGTTGATCCCTCGGCCCTCCAGCGCCTTTTGGACGCGCGCGTGCGACACGCCATGCTTGCCCATGAGTTCCGATACTAAGGCCCCTGCCTGATATTGTTCGACAAGACGCGCGTCGAAATCGCAGCCAGAAACTGTGAGCGCTTGAATCATGACGCGCGCGCTAAGGTCATGCACCTGCCGCATTTCGGAGAGCCATTCCTCGCTATCGAATAGATTTTGGAGCTTAGATTTCGACAGCCAATAGCCAGCAGACTTAGACTCTATCCAGATGCGGCCTCCCTCAATGCGCATTGAAGTATCCAACCCTTCGCATCTCAATTTTCAATTTTGTGTTGAATTTCAAATCTACGGGATTCGGAAATGAAACCCGCATAAGCATTTGTTTTATTATGCTAAAATTTGACGAGCGCATACTTTCGGGATATCGGTATGTGTCAGACATAGGGAATCGATATTCGGTAATATGGTTGTGGATCACGCTCAGCATAGAGAAATTCGAATGCGATTGCGTGCTTCCGGGTCATCTTTCTCGAAAATCGCCCGTGAATTGGCAATCACCCCGACGACCGTGGTGACCGCATCGCTGGGGCGTTGCAAATCGCGACGCGTGGAAGAGGCTATCGCTGGAAAGCTGGGCACTTCACCCGAAGCTCTCTGGCCGGACCGATACGACGAAGAGGAGGGCGAAAAATGACATAGACCACTCCCAAAACGAGGACAGCCACGAAAGCTGGAACTTTCGCGGCCGTCGGGAATATCGATTTCGCGGGCGATGCTCCTTTGTCCTCCATCACTCATCCCGTGTCAAGACTGACGGCCCGCAGGGACGGTCGGACACGCATGTTTTCATCAATAAAGGAGCGCCCTTGGGCGAACGGCCTGTCGCGGCCGGACGCTATGGGCATTGGACAAATGACCTCTAAGAACAAACCTTTCAGCCCACCCAAGAACAGCAAAGCCACTCGGAAAATTCCTGCACGCTCAAAGGCAAGCAGCCGCGGTATCGTCGTGGCTCAGCTGCCCGCCGACAGTCACCCACGCCGAATTCAGTACGAAAGTAAACTCGAACACCACATTCTGCATCTGCTTCTCGCTCGCCGGGACGTGCATGATATCTGGGACCAACCGCCGGGCATCACGTTTTGCGATGCTAAAGGGCACGTTCGCCTGCATTTCTATGATTATCTTGTGCGCCTCCGTGATTCTCGGCGTATTGCGCTTGCCATCAAGCCTTTTGAAATTTGCCAACGTACCGGGTTTCGAGAGTACCTTCAGTATGTGCGCGCTGCTACCGATGTGAGCTATGCACATGAGGTCGTCTTGGTGACTGACCGTTCGTATCGTCGTGTTGACGCACTTAATGCAGAGCGGCTGCATTTCTTTCGGCGCCACGCCGATGACGAGGCTGATCGGATCGTGGCGCAGGTTGCCCAGGGCCTTATTGTCCCGACGAGCATTGAAGCTCTCGTTGTGGAGGCAGAACTCGGAGAACGAGGATTCGCCGCCGCATTTCGCGCCATTTATACAGGTGTCCTTTGCAGGTTAGACGACGGCGAAATCACACCGCGCTCCCAAGTTTGCGCAGCGCGTAGCGCAGAGGTGGCGTCATGAGTTGGCGCATCCGTTTGCTCGAAACCGACATGGTCAAGATTGGAGATTCAGAGCTTCGGCTGGCGGCCCAATCGGCCACCGAATTGTCTCTGCGAGACGTCCATGCCCCGGATGTTGTGAAAAGCTTCAGTCATGCTGAATTCCATGCACTGCTCCAAAAACCCGATGTGCGCCTGAAACGTGGCTTTTACGACGAAAAAGGAGTCCGGCGTCGGCTGGCCTGCGACAAGCTGTACCTTGAGAGCGTTCATCCAAAACAGCGGCGCGTGATCCTTTGGAAATCTGCTTGGTGCGAAGAGTTCCTGCGAGCCGAACTGAATGGCAAAGTTCAGCGCACGGAAATCTCGATCTCATCTGCGCTTTCCACTCTTCGAAACATGGTCGACGAGAGAGAGCGACAAAGGCAGGGCTGTGGGGACACCCGCAGAGCTGGCCATCCTCTCACCCTGAACGCACCACCACATCCGAAAACCTTGCTTCGGTGGGTGCGCCGTTACGAACGTGCAGGGCATTCTCCTCTGGCGTTGGCTCGGGCACGCACCAAATGTCAGGCCAGAACGATTGAGAGCTATCGGGCGCGAGAAACACTGCTTCAGGAGTGCGTGCAAGGTTATCAGGAGCGCAACCGGCCTACGATGGAAATCATCATTGCCAATACGGCAGCGGCTTTTCGTAAGGCAAATGAAGAGCGTGCCCGCGAGGGGCGGCTACCTCTTGAGCCTCCGTCAGCTTCAACGATTCGACGGCGAATTCGACAACTCGATCCTTTTGAAACCTATGCGCAACGTCATGGCGCCGATGCCGCTCGTAAGAAATTTCGGCCCTATCGGACCGGTGTCTCAACACTGACTCCACTGGAACGGATCGAGATGGACGAGTGGCGCATTGATCTTATGACGCTCCTTGATGAAGGAGGGGCATTTGACGGCGCCCCATCGGGGTTGAGGGATCGTTTTCGGGTTGGACGTCGCTGGCTCTATGTCGCCATTGATGTCGCCACACGCTGCATCCTCTCAATGCGGCTTTGCGAGAATCCGACACCCGAGGACGCGGTTCGCTCTCTGGAGCTCATCACCGTCGACAAGACGGCCATCTCTGACGCTGCCAGTTGTGAGGCGCCCTGGGATCAGTTTGGAGGTGTTGGCGCTTTGCTGTCGGACCAAGGGCCTTCCTTCATATCCGATCAGTTTAAAATTGCCGTCACCGATCTCGGCGCGACGGTCGAAAAGCCTGCTGCCGGACTCGCCGAAATGCGGGCCACAGTGGAACGTGTTTTCAGAACCTTCGGCGTCCAACTGATGCCTTGGTTGTCAGGCCGGACATTCTCAAATGTCGTAGAGCGTGGCGACTACCCTTCCGAAGCACTTGCCGTATTTAAGGATGATGAGCTGACAGAAATCCTCGTGCGATACGTCGTAGATGGGTATCATAATAGCCCCCACGCGGGCCTTGGTGGAGAAACACCGGCAAATGCCTGGAAGAGGCTGTGCAGCGAGGTCGGCAGGCTCCCCGCACCAGATGCAACACAGCGCCGCTATGTCTTTGGCATACCAGGCGTGCGCAAGGTTGAGCGGCACGGGATCCGCGTATGTAGCATCCACTATGATCACCCTCTCTTGGGGGAATTGTTCCGGCACGGTACGGATCGATCTGTTCGTTTTCGCATGGATCCTCAGGATCTCGGACATATTGCGATCTACATTGACGATGAGTGGCATGGAGCGAAAGCGGTGCAGGCAGGTTTCGAAGGCATGTCCCTCGAAGAATGGACGATTGCAATGCGCGACATTCGGCAGCAGCATCGCGATGCGCAGATCATCAATGCGGGAATTGTCCGGCGTGCGTTCGAAAGAATCTCGGAAATTGACCGTGCCGCCAGCCAGCGCGCCCGGCTGACACCGAGGTTCATGACAGAAAAAGACATTCAGAAACTGGAGCGCAATCTGTTCATCCATTTGAGTTGGGAGGAGAACGGCGAGGCGCAGTCTCTGGATACAGATGAGGCCGATTTGTTTGGCGACGTCATCAATGCTCCGGGTCATCACCCAATCCCGCAGGATCTGGATAAAGAGAATAGTCGGCCCGACGATGATCAGGGGGCCTCCCCTGATTGGTGGTTGGAGGATCCGAAATGACCACACAGCAAAATACTGACCGCCGTGCAAATCAGATCGCCACCACCGTTGTCGAGTTGCGTGCTTTCTTCGCGCATCACGAAGGCTATGCGATGTTGCGAGAGCAATTCGAAATTCTGCTGGCCGAGCGTTGCGCCGCTCTGGCGGCCGGACGACCTGTGGAAGCCCGCGGAATAGCGGTGATCGGGGACACAGGAAGCGGCAAAACGACGGCTGTTCGTCATCTCTTACGCAATTACCTTCCCGAGGCCGGTGAGGACACGGCTGAAGTTGCGAGTTTTCAGGTGCCGTCGCCGGCCACACTGAAGCATGTCGGCTATGAGCTTCTGAATGCGCTCGGTTACCCCATGAACCGGCTGCCTACGAGTATGATAATCTGGAGAAAGGTTCGCTTTCACCTACGGGAACGTCAGGTAAAATTTCTCCATCTCGACGAAGCGCAAGACCTCGCGATCAATCAAAGTGACAAGGAAAAAATTGATGTCGTGAACACTCTGAAATCCCTGATGCAAGAGCCCTCGTGGCCAGTCGGCCTGATATTGTCCGGGATGCCGGACCTCAGGTCGATGTTAAACATGGACCCGCAATTGGCGAGGCGTTTTCACCCGGTGGAATTTCAGCCCATTTCAGCCGCGCGATCAGGTGGAAATATCATGCAAATCGTTCAGGCATATGGTGCGAAGGCCCGGTTGGAAACAGCATCAGGTCTTGGTGAGCGCGACTTTGTCGAGCGGCTTGTTCATGCTTCGGCGCACGAGTTTGGCCGCATGATCGAGTTGATCGTCAATGCTATCCGCGAACGTTTGTATGCGGGTGGCGGAACGCTGGAGGCGGTCGATTTTGCCGCAGCCTTCCGCCGCGCCACAGGTGTTGTGGACGGAGTGAACCCGTTCCTTGCAGATCAGTTCCAACATCTCGATACTCGGATGCTTCGTGGGGGCATGGAACTATGAACCAACTGGCTCTGACCTTACCGCTCGCCCCATGTGAGACCCAAACATCCTACGTTTCGCGCTTGGCGGCGCGGAACGGTTGCGCTTCCGCCTATGAGTTTTGCCATGACGTAGGTTTGGAGTGGCGCGCGGTGATCAATGGCGACGCTCACGAACTCGCTCGATTGGCGGACATGTCGGGCACCGATAAAGAGCAATTGATCTCGCAATCCGTCAGGGTGGTCGGGCGGCGTAGGCTCGCGACTCGCTTTGGCGAGGTCTCGGACAAGGTTCTGGAACGAACTCAGGTCCGTCTTTGCCCGATATGCGCTCGTAACGCCGATGATGGCGAGATGCCGTTCTCGGCGATCCAAGTCTTACAGAATATCATCGCGCCAGTTCTCACATGCCCGTGGCACAAACGGCCTTTGGTCGTGCTTCCCCGTGCGCGGTTTGCAATCGACAATTTCGATGTGACGGCCATCGCACGCAAGCATCTGGCATTGTTGGAGGTTCCGCCGACAGACCTTGCCAGTGGTCGGCCTGCCGCAATCGAAACCTACATGATTGCACGCATCGTAGATGGGCGATCAACCTGCGATTGGCTTGATGGGCTGCCAGCGCATGTTGTTGCGCGCGCGAGCGAAGTAATCGGACTGCGAGCCTGTCTCGGGGCCGATGCCGCATTATCCGGGCATGAGGTAAGTGTGCTCAATCGCGCCCGCGCGGCAGGTTTCGATATTCTGAAAGGCGGATCTTCAGCTTTGACCGATTGGCTGGAAACAACATGCATTAGCAAGGAAGGCCGACGCCGTCGCTACGGAAAAGACCTCGGCCCAATCAACATCTGGCTCACGACTTCCCGGCTGCACCCAAATTACTTCCCGCTACGGAAAGTGTTCGCGGAGTTTATTGTCAGGAACTACGCCATAAAGGCTGGCGCTAAGGTTCTTGGTCAAACCATCGCAACGCCGAACTTGCTGCCAACCCGTCATTTCGCCCGCACAGCCGGCGTCAGCACATCGTTTATTCGCGATGTCATCTCTTCCGGCTTCGCTCCATCACTGCCACCAGCACTCGAAGACTTGCAAGCCCTTTCCTTGGTCACAGCGGAGCAGGCGTCTGCGGTCAGGGCGATCAGTGCAGGTGTCATCGAACCGATAGAAGCGCGAAATTTGCTGGGATGCAGCGAAGGCACATTTGCCAGTATTCTGAAAGCGGGGTTGGTGCGTCCTTATGAAGACAGCCCTGTTCAACTGCATTGGTATTCGCGGTCCGACGTGAACGCACTCTTGGATCGCTTCCAAGAACTGGCAATCGTCAAAGATAGTCACGAAGATGCGGTTCCGCTCGCCGCTGCTGCGCAAGCATCCAAACGTTCCATCGGTGAACTTTTGAGGATGATGATGCGCGACGAAGTGCAAATGGGGCGGTGCCGCCACGATGAAACTATGATGTCGGGCGTCGTACTCACTCGGGAGGCTGTCTCAAAAATCTGCCCATCCTACGAAGGTCAAGGCCTCCTTCGTTCCGAGGTTGCGCAAATCCTGGGGGTCTCGGTGCGGACTGTCGCAAGACTGCTTCGCCTTGGCCAGCTTGAGCCATTGGAGGAGCGTCACCCGATGACAGGGGATACGCTTGTCACGGTTCAGAAGGACAGCTTGGACGCGTTTCAAGCTCGGTACGTTGCCATTGCCCGTGCCGGTGATGAGATCTTTGAACCCTTTCAGGCGATCCAATCCGCAGCTGACCGGCTGGGCATTCCATTCCTCTCAGCGGGACAGCGGGGGGCTCGTTTCCTCCAGCGTAAGGACTTGCCACGCATCGTTGAAGATCTTCATTTCCGGGAAATCAGCGGCAAGCGAAGAGGGCGGAAGGCAACCGCAGGCATCGTCGGATAGGCGGTCCGGTTCTATCGCGTTCAGAGAGAAACTATTGGCGACGCTACGGCATTGCCGTATAGTCATGTGTGTTGAAACAAAGCAGCGCAGGTGAATCATGGTGTTCGGACAAGAGTTGATCGAAAGCGCGCATGAAGCTCAAGCTATCGCGGAGGGCATATCTCAGCCCGGCGCGGTCTTCACTCCTGAGAGTATCGACGTTGCGACGCTCCGAAAGTCTCTCGGGCTTTCACAAAGTCGCTTCGCCGAAAGATATTGCCTTCCGGTCAGCACCATTCGCGATTGGGAGCAAGGGCGGCGGCGTCCTGACCGTGCCGCATTCCTGCTCCTTCGCTTGATTGAGGCGGAGCCTGAGCTCGTCGCGAAGACGCTGGCAAATGCAGATGCGCCAACTGCGCGCAGAAGCTGCGCGCCCAGTGACTGAGAACGCGGGCTTTTCACCAGAGATCGTCAAACCGACGCGCAGCAGTGCGTGTGTAATGCGCCGTATGTCGCGGGTCGCGATGCCCAAGGTAGTCCTGAATCAAGCGAAGGTCATGCCCCCGGTTTGCCAAAGCAAAACCGCAGGAATGGCGAAGCATATGCGGATTAATGTACCCGAGACCGGCCCGTTCATCCGCGTTGTTCGACCGCGACGCCAGGCGTCTCCAGCGCGGCCAAGGCAACGAGGCAGGCCAGCGTCAGCAGCGCGGCCACCGCAAAGAGCACCGGCATGCCCGCGACCGAGAGGATCGCCGCGCCGAGCGCCGCTCCGAGGCCGATCGCCCCGTTGAACAGCGCCACGTAAATCGCTGAGGCCGGGAGGGCATCCTTGCCCGCGTCCTTCAGGATCCAGGTCTGGAGGCCGACGAGGATGATCGCCACCGCGCCGCCCCAGGCAGAGAGGCACAGGCCCGCCAGCACCGGAGTCCCTGACGTCACCGGCAGCGTCAGCATCCCGAGCGCCACGGACGAGACGGTCAGCGCCCCCATCAACAACGTCTTCAGGTGACGGTCGATCAGCGCCCCGCAAAGCACGTTGGCCAGAAGACCCGCACCTCCGAAGACGAACAGCAACAAGGCAATCGTCGTCGGACCCACAGCGAGCTGTGTCGCGAGATACGGCTCGACGAATGTGAAGGCCATGAAATGCGCCATGATCGACAGAATGGTGACCGCAAAGATCGGCACAAAGCGCCCGTCGCGGGCGATCCGCCCCAGTGTCGCCGCAGAGATCCCCGGCTGTCCCGGCAGGTCCGGCACGCTGCCCCGCAAGGTCACGGCCACCAGCGCGGCCAGCGCCGCCACCGCGAGGAAGGCCGTCTGCCATCCCGCCAATCCGCCGATGAAACTTGCGGCCGGGATGCCCAGCACGCTCGCCGCAGAGACCCCGCCAAAGATGATCGAGGTGGCGAGACCTACCTTTTCGGGCGGCACGATCTGCGCCCCCAGCGTGCCGATCATCGCCCAGAAGGCCCCGTGCGCCAAGGCGCCCGCGAGCCGCGCCGCCATAAGCATTCCGAAGCTGTTCGCGAGGCCCGAGATCAGCGCCGACAGCGCCAGTAGCGCCATGAGGCTGACCAGAAGGGGACGCCTGCGCATCCCGCTAAGCAATGTTACCGAAGCCAAAGCTGCTGCGGCGCCGATCCAGGCGTAGAGCGTGACGGCGAGGGCCACGGTGGCTTCGCTCTGGCCAAGCTCTGCGCCGATGGGCGAAAGAAGGCCCACAGGGGCGAGTTCCGTGGTGACAATGGCGAAACTGCCGACGCCGAGCGCCGAAACAGCCAACCACTGCCGCCACGTCGAAGGGACGTGTTCGGTCATAGTGTCATTCCTTTTGATAAAGTTCGATGGAGCGACGCGGCGGTCAGTCCACCGCGGCAAAGGCCTTCTTGGCCGAGGTGATCGCGTTCATGCAGGCCGGAACCCCGGCATAGACCGCCACTTGAAGGACGATCTCGACGATCTCCTCTCGGGTGACGCCGGTGTTCATCGCGGCGCGCATGTGGAAATCGAGCTGCCCCGGCGCGGTGCCCATGGCGGCCAACATGGCCACCGTCAGCATCTCGCGCGTCTTCAGGTCGATCCCGTCGCGCCCGACGACGTCGGCAAAGGACCAGCCCAGCACCAGTTCGGCGGTGTCGGGGTGAAAGGCGTCGAGGTTGGCGCGCACCTTGTTCGGTGCGCCGGCCTCGAGTTGCGCCAACAGATCCATTGCTGTCGGCAGAGCGTCGGCAGAGCGGCTCATGCGTTCACCCCCTTCATGCCTTCCGCCGTGTAGCGCGCGCCCGCGACGGGCAGCGCCTCGATCAGCGATTCCAGCCGGGAGACGTCAGCCGCGTCCAGCCGTACCTGCACCGCGCCGACGTTGTCGCGCAGGTACTCCAACCGCTTTGTGCCGGGAATGGGGACGATGTCATCGCCCTTGGACAGCAGCCAGGCCAGCGACAACTGCGCCGGGGTGCAGCCCTTCTCGGCGGCCATCTTGGCCACGGCTCCGGCGATGCGGCGATTGGTGGTGAGCGCCTCGTCCTGAAAACGCGGCAGGCTGGCGCGGAAGTCGCCTTCCTTGAAAGCCGCCTCCTCCTGGAAGCTGCCGGTCAGGAACCCGCGTCCCAGCGGCGAATAAGGCACGAAGCCCACGCCGAGCGCCCGGCAGGTCGGCAGGATGTCGGCCTCAACGTGACGCGACCAGAGCGAATATTCCGTCTGCACGGCAGCGACCGGGTGCACCGCATGAGCGCGCTTCAGCGTCTCGGCGCTGACCTCGCACAGGCCGATGCGGGCGATCTTGCCCGCGCGCACCAGGTTCGCAAGACCTTCCATCGTCTCTTCGATGGCGCGATCCTGCTCGATGCGGTGCACGTAATAAAGGTCGATCTGCTCGCGCCCGAGCCGTTTCAGCGACGCCTCGCAGGCGCGGCGGGCGTAGTCGGGCGAGTTGTCTAGGCGGCGCTTGTATTCGCCGGGGTTACGGACAATGCCGAACTTGGTGGCGACCTTCACGTCCGCGCCGCTGTCCGCCAGGAAGCGGCCAAGCAGGCTTTCGTTGTGATGCGGGCCGTACATGTCGGCCGTATCAAAGAAGTCTACGCCCAGGTCGACCGCTTCGGACAGGACCTTCATCGCACTGTCATCGTCGCGCGGACCGTAGAATTCGGACATGCCCATGCAGCCCAAACCAATGGCCGAGACCTCGAATCCGGGGCTTAGTGTGCGGCGTTCCATGGTGTTCTCCTCCTCTTATGAGTGTCTTACTCTTATGAGTGTTTTAATCCCCTTGCGGGTGCAGCATCACCATGGCAGGCTCTGCACGGTAAGGATGTAGTAAAGAGTGGCGAAGGGATTTTCAAAATCGGAAAGCTCAATGACAAGCGGCTGATCTGGGACGATGCCAAGGCGTTCCTTGCCGTCGCCCGCGCGGGCACGCTCAGCGCTGCGGCAGAGCAGATGGGGGTCGGCATTGCCACGCTGTCGCGGCGGGTGGAACGGCTGGAAGAGGCGCTCGGCGCCCCGCTCTTCGTCCGGCAGCAATCGGGCTACCAGATGACCGAGGACGGTACCGCGCTGGTGCCCGCAGCCGAGGCGATGGAGGCTGCGGCCTACGCCATGCGGGCCGGATGCGACGACCGGATTACGATCTCCGGCACGGTCCGGCTGGCCACGGCGGAGAACCTTGCGACGGCCCTGATCCTGCCCGCCCTGCCCGCGCTGCGTCAGGCTCATCCGGCGTTGACGGTGGAGATCGTGACCGACATCGCTACGGTGAACCTGCACCGGCGGGATGCGGATCTGGCCTTGCGAATGGTCCGGCCCGAGCGTGGAAACGTTATCCTTCAAAGACTTGGCGTGCTGGGCTATGGGCTCTACGGCAGCCGCGACTACCTCGAAGCCCACACCGCCGCGCCGGATGCCGCCGGATACGACACGCATGATTTCGTCGGATGGGGCGAGGCGCAGGGACATCTCGGCCCCGCGCAATGGGTGGAACGCATATTACAAGGCCGCGCCCCCGCGGTCACCACGACGTCGCTGTCGACACAGATCGCCGCCGTGCGCGCCGGGCTGGGCCTCGCCGCTCTGCCGCATTTCCTCGCACGCGAGGCGGGGCTGACCTGCATCGACGGTGACCTCGGACTCGACCAGGCGATCTACCTCGTGGTGCAGTCGGACCTGGCCCAGGCGGCACGGGTCGAGGTGGTGGCGCATTTCCTTCGCAATTTGGTTCAGGGCAACAAGGACATGCTGAGTGGCGGCTGATACCGCCGCCGCCACAGCTTCCATTTTCGGAAAATGGCTTCTGCCAAACAGCCAAAGATTTCGGTTTTGAGATCTCGTTAAGGTGAATTTGCGCTCTTTGTTGCAGCGCAGAAACATAACTTAAAGGAGATTACTCATGCCGACATCGACCCTTCTGCTTTCCCGTTTCCCGGTCAAGCCGGGCTTTGCCACCAAGATGATCGAGGCGCTCGGCGAAAGCGCCGACACCCAGGTTCTGGCTTCCATGGAGGCTGACGAGGTGCTCCAACTGCGGGCTCTTCCCGACACGCTGACCCTGGCCGAAACCGAGGCGTTGCTCTCGCCCGAGGCCGGCCAGTTCGCTCCGTACCTTGCCGGGGACGTCCGCCGCGAGCTGCTCAGCTATGTCGAAGCGCCCAAGCCCTGCGCAGGCGTCCTGCCCGACACCCCCTACATCCAGCTGCGCCATGTCGAGGTGAAGCCCGAACAGCAGGCGGCCTATCGCACATGGCGCGACGAAACGATCTTTGAAGTGGTGCGCGGGCACGACGCGGCCGAGGTCTTTCTCGCCTACCACTCCGTCATCAGCAGCCAGCCGGGCGTGATGTTCGTGGCTGGCTTCTCCAGCGCGCCGGAGGACTACACCTCCGCCTTCACCTCCGAGCACTACGCCGAAATCGTGCGCCAGGCGGGGGACACCTACATCACCGGCGGCACCGACGGCCTCTACACCAAGATTTACTGCACCCCGACCGCCCTGGCTGCCTAACCCATCGTCCCCGACACAAGGAACTCCTCCCATGAACGTACACGCAAACGACACCGTCATGCCTGCGACCTTCATCATCGTGGCCGACAAGTTCGCCGATTTCGCGATCAACGCGCAGACCATCACGCTCAGCCAGCTCAAGGCGCTGATGGCGCTGCCGACGCACCTCTTGCAGGATCGCAACCGGCTGCTGCCGGGCCAGGGCCTGTCCGATGATGATTGCAGCGAGATCGTCACCCTGGTCGAGAATTCCCGCGGCCATGAGGACCGCTGGGACATCACCGGCCTGAAGGCACTGCCCTCCCGGGCCGAGGCCAAGCTGTCGCACAAGCGCAAGCCCTGCAACACGCTGATCGGCACCCCGCGCACCGACGGTCTGGACCAGTACCGGATCGATCTGTGCATCGACGAAGCCTGCGAGATGATGGACGACCACCAGACCGGGCAGCACGTGCAGGGCATGGTGCTGGTCGAAGCCGCCCGCCAGGCGTTTCTGGCGGTGACGGAGAAGTTTTTCCTGCAAGGGATGAACCACAAAAGCTACTTTGTCATCAACGACATGCAGACCCGGTTCCTGGGCTTCGTCTTCCCGCTGGCGGCGCACATGATTTACCGGATCGTCGACAAGGACATCAATCTGCGCCGGCAGAAATTCCAGGTCGAGATCGACTTGGTGCAGGGCAGCGAGGTCCGGGCCAGCACCCGCTTCGGCTTCACCGCCTATCCAGAGGAGGTGATCTCAGCCAAGGAGGCGGAGCTGGCGATGGTCGCCACGGCGCAGGTCCTCAAGACGGTTCAGCCGCAACACGTGGCATGAAGCCCAAGGCCGTCCGGCAGGCGCAAGCAGCCCGCCGGGCGGGGTTCCTCCCCTGACCAAAGGAAACATCCCATGCAGACGACACTCGACCTGAGCCTCACGACACAGGGGCCGCTTTATCCGCCGAGCGAGGTCATGGACCAAGACGGCAATTTCATCGTTATCGGTGCGCTGAACCGCGATGACGGCGCAGGCGGCGTGCGGACCGACTGGGGCGGAGCCATCGTGAAGCCGGACAGCGCCCTGCCCGATTTTGGCGCCCGTGCGCCCTATGACATTTTGCGCGAATTTGGCCCGGAAATTCCCGAGGACATCGCAGACAGCGTGCTGCACACCCTGCCCCTGCCCCTGCCCTGCACCAACTACCCGATGCTCTTTGCGCCGGATCAATACCCACAGGCCAATTCCGAGAGCCGGCCCTCCTACCCATTCCACGACACGCCGATCCCCGATGCACTGCCGGAACACGGGCGGGCACGGACGACCCCGATCCGGCTGCGGGAGTGGGCCACCGCGCGCGGGCAGGTCACCGTGACCGTCACCGAAGATCAACGTGCCGCAGATTTCGACTGCACCTTCGCCGGGCTGCTTCCCGGGTCGCTCTATACGATCATGACGCTGCGTGCCCATGACCTCGACCCCGACGGTCCGACACGGCCCGGCCCCTTGGGCATTCCGAATGTCTTCGTGACCGACGCCGAGGGCCGCGCGACCTTTCATGCGCGACTGCCCGATCCCTTTCCGGATCCGGCCCGCCCGGGGGCGAACCGCGTCATCAACATCGTCGTGCTGTGGATGAGCTACCAGCAGAGCCACGGCGGCGCCATCGGCCGCTACGGCCTTGGCGGTGACATCCACGCCCAACTGAAACTGCGCGGCCCGTCCTTTGACGACCTGCGCACCATTTCCTGAACCTTCTGAAAGGACACGAACATGCCCGTTGTACAGATTGCGACCTTCGCCATGGACGACCAGCAAAAAGCCGAGGAACTACTCACCGAGATGACCGCCACGATGCATCGTGTGACCGGCATCCCGCTCGACAAGATCAGCGTCTACCTGACCGAGATCCAGCCCGCCCGCTGGGCCGACGCCGGGGTCGTGGGATCGGATCCGGACTTCCGCACCGCCAGCCGACGTATGGACTACGACACGCCTTCGGAGACCGAAAAAGCTCGGAGGACGGCGTAATGGCCTATGCCTTTTTCGACGTGGACGACACGCTGATCCGCACCAAGAGCATGTTCGCCTTCTTCCGCTTCTGGGCGGAGGACTGGCAGCAGGACCCGGCCCTGCTGCGGCGCTTCGAGGAACACTTCCGGCTGGCCCGGGCGCGAGGCGTGCCGCGCGAGCAGCTCAACCGCGACTACTATCGCTTTTTGGCGGGGGTGGAACTGGACCGGCTGGAGGCCGCCGGACGCCAATGGGCCCGAGGCGTGATCGGCGAGGCGCTGTTCTTTCCAGCCGCCGTAGCACAGCTGCGCGCCCGGATGCGGCAGGCGATCGACCCGGTCTTCGTCTCCGGTTCCTTCGAGCCGGTACTGCGCCCCATCGCGGAGCACCTGGGCGTGCGCCACATCCTGTGCACGCGGCTGGACGTCCGGCTGGACAACTGCCTGACCGGCGAGATCGGCAGGCCCCAGACCATCGGCCAGGGCAAGGCGGAAGCCATCGCGCAGTTCCTGTCGACGCGCCGCGCCCGGGCTTCGGACTGCTGGGCCTACGGCGACGATATCTCCGACGTGCCGATGTTGGAAAGCGTGGGCCACCCGGTTGCGGTCGGGCAGGACGCGGCGCTTTGTGGCAAGGCCCAGAACATGGGATGGGCGCAGCTGCCGCTCACAGCGTGATCTCGCCAAGGCGTGGTCCTGCGACCGGGGCCGCGCGTCACGCGGGGAATGGGTCGTCTGCTCGGTCCTGCAGGCGATGGATCGGGATGCGCAGATGGCACAGCTAGAGGCGATCCGGCAAGAGTTCGCCGCGCGCGATACCCTCGGCGGCATGCACCAGATCGCGAGGCTTGCGGGGCACCGCGAGGCGAAAACGACCTTTGAAACCTAGACCATTCTGATTAGTGAATTGAGAGGCTATCAACATGTTTTCTGACGAAAAAGGTCATTTTTGTTTCTGAGCCAAATTAGACCAGCGTGTTTTCAAAGAGTTGCGCGCGGTCAAAAGGACAAGTCGGGTGACTCTCGACATCAAATGCTTAGCAAGTGTTGTTCCGGGCCTCGTTCACGCCCGGTCCGGATTTGATCCGGATTATTCGGCTTTTCGGCGGCGGTTTCGTGAGTCTCTTCTGTAGCTCGCCAAAATTTTTTTCAGTGTGTGACACGGAAAGTTGCAGCAGCGCGTTTTTCTGTTCCTGAGTGATTTGGCGAGCGTTAGCGGCCTGTTTAACGCCCCGTTCAATCCCACTTGAAATTCGAGATTTAAAGCTCGGATCGGCTGCCACGACTGTCGTTCTGTTTGCCGATCGTATAGGTGGTTGCCACCTCTGTCACCCGGAATGCGCCAAAGGTCTCGCGGATCGCGGGCACATCGTTGATCGACATCAGGAAGCGGCCTTTGATCTGGCCAAGCTGGCCCGCCATCCGATCAAACGCCTCACGGTCGAACAGCTCCTTGCCGTAGTCGCCCTCGCAGCCCCAGTATGGCGGGTCCAGGTAGAACAGCGTTTCCTTTCCATCGTAGCGCGTAATGAAGTCGCCATAATCCAGGCATTCGATCACCACCCCCGCCATGCGCGTATGCAGATCCTCGAGCATCGGCTCGAGCGTGGTCAGATTGAACCGGCCGTGCCGATCCCTGGCAACACCGAAGTTGCGGCCTGAAACCTTACCCCCGAAAGCCGTGCGCTGAAGGTAGAGAAACCGCGCTGCCCGCTCGAGGTCAGTCAGGGTGTTCGGATCGGTATCGACCAGGCGCAGAAACTCGGCGCGGGTGGTGAGCTGGAAACGCAGCACCTCGAGGAACTGGGGATAGTGCCGTTGCAGGATCCGGAAGAGATTACTGACATCACGGCCGAAGTCGTTGATGACCTCGCAGCGCGGGCGCATCGAGCGCCGCAGAAAGATGCCGCCCATGCCGACAAACGGCTCGGCATAGGTCTGGTGCTGGACGCCATCGAGGATGGCTGTGATCCGCTTCGCCAGATTGCGCTTGCCGCCCAGCCACGGAGCGACGGGATTGACGGGTTTAACGGGGCGTAAATGGTCTCTTTTCATGGGGTGTAGAATCATGCCTCTATGCCGCTTCCCTGATCAGGGGTGGGAGCGGCCATAAGGCTTCTGCTGGTCGGCGGGGTCCGATGTGAGAGTTTGGCCCCGTGTTGCGGGGCGTTGGCACGCCCCGTGGCCTCCCAAGTCGATCACTCTGGTGATCGGCCGGTGGCCCAAAGGAGAAAACGCCGCGCGCGCATGGCGGAATAGGCCACCCAGGTGCGCAGGCCCGGTGCGTGTTCGCTGAGAGCGGCTTCGAACCATTGGCTGTCGGCAAACGCCTGACGAAACCCTTCCTCAAGGAGCGTGTCGTGGATGGCGGCGGACTTCAGAAAAAACGGATCGTCGGGCGAGAACACCCATGTCAGCCAGCGCGGCACCGAGCTTTCAAACTCGCGGTCGACCGGGACTGTCAGCTTCCAGCCGCTTTCCTTCTTGCCGATCCACCATTCGATCGGTTGCGTCGTGACATAGCCACGTGCACCACCCTTGCGGCACCAGGAGACGTCTGGAAGTGCACTCATTCCTTGTCCTGCTCGTTGTCACGCTCGGCATCGAAGCTGGTCGTCAGGGTGTCGGTCAGGCGGTGCTGGACGCGGGTGATCAACCACTCGCCGGTCAGTTCGGGCTTGATGCCCTGGAGATCGACCCTGGCCTCCGCCATCAGGTCGCCCCAGAAACCGCCCAGCCCGATGCTGATCTTGCCGCTGGCCCGGCGCGACCGCTCAGGCCGCGCCATCCGGTGCGATCTTGGTGTCAAAGCGGCCGCGAGTGGAGCTTTCCAGAATGGCCCCGGCCGCGTCGGTCAGCTCGGCCATTTGGAAACCTTCGAGACGGCTCAGCCGCTTGATCGCGGCATCAAGCCCTTCGGTGGTCAGGGATGCGGTTACACCAGCCATGCTCAAAGCCCCCGCATTTTCCCGCGCGTGAACTCACGCGCAGGGCCACCGGCCACGATCGGGCGCGGTGAGGTTTGGGTGGCTTCGCCGGTGTCGGGATCCACGGGACCAGGCAGGTTCAGGGACGCGGTGCCCTTGGCGATCTTGTCGAGATGCTTGATCGTGTCTTCATAGCGGCGGCGATGCTCTTCGGAGAGCACGTCGCGGGCCAGTGCCAAGCGGTAAATCGCGATATCGACGCAGAACTGCTTGAGCAACTCGCTCGCCGCATCGCCCTCGGCTACCACAAGCGGCAGGCCGTAGCGCACACCGATATAGCTGTCGATTTCACCGGAGGCCGAAGTCAGGGCACGGGCCACGGCATCCGCCTCAACCACGCCGTCACCATCCCGATCCGCGACATAGAGCGCGTCCTCGGAATAGAGCGTGATGATATCGTCTTGCGTGGCGTAGGCCATGATCGTCCTCTGTTTGGGTTGCCCGGCCAGCAGTGCTGCCACTCCACCGACCGGGCTTTTCCGACGCGCGCGCCACCTGGGGGGATGTCTGCTCGCCCGCGTGCCGGGTTTGAATTCAGGGGCAGTTTTCTGACATGCCCAGGTCGCGGCGTGTTGGGGGCTTCGCTTGGCGCTACGCTCTGGGCGTCCCCTGCGCCGGTGCCACGAAGGGCTTTCAAACCGGCGGTCTATGGGTGCTGACGGACTTGCGGCCCGGACCAGTTGCCCCCTCTCTCAGGTATTGGTCAGCTCGAAGCGGTTGGCGCTTCGAACCCGCTTTCTTTCATGGCCTCCCAGACGCGGTCGCGTTCCGCTCCGGAGATCTTGCCCAGCTCGTCACCCAGGAGGGCGTTCAAGCTGTCAAGCTTGGGCTTGCCGTCGCGCTGGCAGACCGACTTCACCTATCTCAAGGTCATCGGCTGGGGCTGGTTCTATCTCAGCACGATCCTCGACGACTACAGCAGGTACATCATCGCCTGGAAGCTCTGCACGACGATGAAGGCAGAGGATGTGACTGATACGCTCGACCTGGCATTGCAAGCCTCGGGCTGTGATCAGGCAACAGTCCTGCACAAGCCGCGCCTGCTCAGCGACAATGGGTCCAGTTACATATCTGGCGAACTGGCTGATTGGCTCGAGGATCAAAAGATGGACCACGTACGAGGCGCACCATATCACCCGCAGACCCAAGGCAAGATCGAACGTTGGCACCAGACCCTGAAGAACCGAATCTTGCTGGAAAATTACTACCTGCCAGGCGATCTCAGGCGACAGATCGATGCCTTTGTTGAGCACTACAACCACCGACGCTACCACGAGAGCCTACAGAACCTCACGCCAGCCGACGTCTACTTCGGGCGCGGAAAGACCATCCTCAAACAACGAGAAAGGATCAAACGAAAGACCATCGAAGCGCGGCGCTTGCTTCACCGAAAATCCGCCGCATAATCAAACCAACCAGATGCGCCAGACCCTCTCTTAGTTCAGGCAGCCATCTGTCCCAAAATCCCTGACGACGGACATTCGACCTCCCAATCCGACTTGACGGATGCATGTGGAATGACAACAGGATCAAACGGGTCGGAGAGGGCGGAACTCGCCTTGGAGGCGATGATCCGTTCCTTCGGCGGTTCCGCTCCGGTTTCCGCGGCGTGCCTGGCGTAGTTCAGGCCGATACAGAAGAAATTTGGCGCAGAGGCCAGGCAGGGTCCGCTCCGGCCCGGATCCGCGACCGCCGGCAGGCTATTTACGTCCAGCCCGCCAACAGCGTCGAGCGCCGCTGGAGACACCCCCGCACCGGCAAAATCGGCCACCTTGCCCGAAAGATCCCTGACCTGCCCATCAGCATCCAGAAGGCCGGGTTTTTTCCTGGCCTTTCGGGCCAAAACGCAAAAGTTTCATGGAGTTTCCATTCCCCTGTTGCGATCGCCGGGATCAGGAAACCGTCTGGTTGGTGGGTTCGGGAGGCAGATCCTCCCGATCTTGTTCGAAAAAATCGCGCACGTTAATGACAAGATGCTCCAGATGGCTGTGGAGGTGCTGCTTGATCATCTCTGTATCCCGTGCACGCAGCCCGGCGACGATCGCGTTGTGCTGGGCAAGTACCCGATCACGGGACCGCTTTCGGCTGGCCGACAGATAGCGGGCCCGCCAAAGGCGCGCCAGGATAGCGCCGTGGGTGTCAGCCAGAACCTGATTGCCTGCGGCGCGTACGATGGCCTTGTGGAATTCCATGTCCAGTTCGAAGACATCGACCATGTTCAGATCGTCGTAGAGCCGTTCCATGCGGCTCTGGATATCCGCGATTTCCTGAAGCTGGGTATCGCTGGCGCGCTTCACGGCCAGTTCCCCGGAAAGCATCTCAAGCGCCGTCAGAACCTCGATATTGTTTTCAACCTCATGCAGGCTCAACTCGGCCACGATCGGACTGCGGGCCGGGCGCAGGATCACCAGCCCCTCTTTGGCAAGGATGCGGATTGCCTCACGCATCGGTGTGCGGCTGACCCCCATTTCGGCGGCATTGTCGCGTTCCTTGACCGAGGTGCCGGGCACCAGCTTGCCCCGCAGGATGTCCCTGCGCAACTGCGTCGCGATCTGTTCTGCCAGCGTGTTTTCAGCCATGTGGTGTCGTCACCTTGCTGTTCGAGATTCAGCACCCCCTAAACATCGCGGTTTCGGGTATGTAAAGCTCACTTTTTTAAAATTTGGTATACCAAAAATTGTTGATTGTCGAGGCGGCATTGGTTACCGTCAGTCAGATGGTATACCATCGCCGGCGCACAAAAGAGAATGCGCGACACTCAAACCGGCGCTGCACAGACACCGCCAAGGGAGGAGAAAATATGAAATTCGATGCCTTTTTCATGGCCGCCGGCGCCAGTGCGCTGATGGCCGGGGCGGCAATCGCCGAACCGGTCACCCTGCGGGTTCAGACCCATTACGCAACAGAACACCCGACGGGCAAACAACTGGCCGAATGGGCGGATGATGTGCAGGTCATGTCCGGCGGCGAAATCACCGTCGAGATGTTTTATTCGTCATCGGTCGTGGCGACAACTGAAACCTTCGATGCCGCGATCAACGGCATTCTCGACTGCGATGCCACCGGCGGCGCCTACCAGACCGGCAAGAACCCTGCCTTCCAGTTCGTCGGCGACATCATGGGCGGGTATGAAACGCCCTGGCAGCAGTATTCATGGCTTTACTACGGTGACGGCTATGCGGCCGCACAGGAACTCTATAACGGGCAGAACATGCAGTTGATCGGCTGGTCGATCTACGGCCAGGAATCGCTGTCCTCGTCAAAGCCGATTGCCGGTTTCGAGGACCTGAAGGGCTGGAAATTCCGCTCGCCTCCGGGGATGGAAACCGAAATCTTTGAAAAGCTCGGCGCCTCGCCCATCGTGATGGACTTCACCGAAATCTTCACCGCGCTGGAAACAGGGATTATCGACGGGGCCGACGCCTCGGGTCTCTACAACAACGTTGGCCTTGGCCTCTATGACATCGTGAAACATGCCACCTATCCGGGCTTCCATTCGATGCCGTCGGACCACCTGTCCTGTAATCTCGATGTCTGGAACAGTCTGACCGAACAGCAGCGCCGGATCATCGATACGGCCTGGCAGAAGGTTTCGTTCCAGATCGCGCTGTCGAACGAACTGAACAACAATGCTGCGGCATCCGAATTGCAGGCCCAAGGCGTTACTTTGCACGACTGGTCGCCGGAAGACCGGGCTGAGTTTCGCAAGGCGGCACAGGCTGCCTGGGATGACTGGGGCACGCGTTCGCCGGAAGCCGGCGCCATCCTGGCAAGCCATAAGGCCTATATGCAAAAGCTGGGCCTGATCGATTAGGGCGAACCACGCTCCGATTGACACCAAACAATGGGCGCGGCCCCGCACCGGGGCTGGCCACCGGCCAAAAGACGGCGCAAATCCGTGAACGGTGGGGGGGACCAGCATGGAAAAGAAAAGCGTGTGGCTGGGCAGGTTTCGGCAACCCGTTCGTACCGCCATGCTGGTATTCTCTGGGATTGTGGCGCTTCTTTACGTATGGCTGGTCGTCAACCGCCTCCTGTCCGACGACGCTCTCGGCATGCATGAGATGATCCGCCCGACAGGCCGGCCGATTGTCTGGGCAATGCTGATCTCCCTTGCGGGCGCGATGGTCTTCGCATCGCTCTACCTGTCCGATTTCCAGGGTGAGATCGAAACCGAACCCGAGGGGTTTTTCGACTTTCTGTCCCTGATCACGTCGCGCATGGCGATGATCCTGACCGCATTGATCGTGATCGTAATGTTTTACGAGGTCGTCTCACGCTACGTGTTCTCGCGACCGACGCTGTGGGCAAACGAATTGTCGCTCTGGATTGCCGCCTTCGTTTTTCTTTTCGCCGGTCAATACGCGATGCAGCAGCGCAGCCATATCCGCATCTACGTGATTTACGACATCATGCCCCGCTGGGCACAGAAGACCGCCGATGTCCTGTCGGTGCTGCTGATCGTCGGCTTCACCGTCGCGCTTGTATGGGGGAACTACGCCGACGCCAAGCGCCGGTTTCTGCGGCTCGAGACCTTCGGCACGGCCTGGGATCCGCCGATTCCCGGCATCGTCAAACCGGCGATCCTGATCATCGTCGTTCTGGTCGCATTGCAGGCGGTGTCAAACCTGATCGCCGACTGGAACAAGCAACCGGAACATCACTCTCCACTGGACGACATCGACGAATCCGAAATCGAAAACATCCGTGAAACGCTGGAGAAGAAATAGATGGAATTCTTCGAGCTGTTCGCCTGGATGAAGGTCGATGACATCGCGACCCTTTCGATTCTGCTTCTCTTCGGCATGTTTGCGCTGCTGGCGATCGGGATGCCGCTTGGCTTCGCCTCGGCGTTTCTGGCCGTGGCGGTGATCGTGATGAAATTTGGCCCGGAGGCCTCGTTCGGCCGGTTCGGCAGCGGGCCGATGTCAGTCCTGGCGCAGGCCGTCTACCGGCAGATGACCAATTACGTACTGATTTCGGTGCCGCTATTCATCTTCATGGCATCACTGCTCGAACGTTCCGGCATTGCAAAGGAGATGTACGACTCCCTCAACCAATGGCTGTCTCGCACACGGGGCGGCATTGCAATCGTCACCTCGATCATGGCTGTCATCATGGCCGCGATGTCAGGCATCATCGGCGGTGAAGTCGTGCTTCTGGGGCTGATCGCGCTGCCGCAGATGCTGCGCCTTGGGTATAGCCAGAACCTCGCGATCGGGACGATCTGCGCCTCGGGTTCGCTGGGGACGATGATCCCGCCCTCGATCGTTCTGATCTTTTACGGGCTGGTAACGGAAACATCGATCAAGGCGCTTTTCACCGCCTCGTTCCTGCCGGGGTTCATGCTGGCATCGTTCTTCATTCTCTACATTGTCATCCGCACCCATCTGAACCCGAAACTGGCGCCGCTGCCCGAGGAAGACCCGGACACCCCCAAGGGGGTGCAGAAATTCGTACTGTTCGTCGGTTTTCTCTCACGGTTCGCCTTATGGATCACCGGGTTCCTGTTCCTCCGTGCCCTGTTCTTCACCGTGACCGGAGAAAACGCGGTACAGGAAGGGCTTGACCCAATCGCGCTCGGCATGGTGTCGGACATCCCCTATATCGTGGGGGCCTTCGTTCTGGCCCTGTTCCTGATCCTGTTCGCGGTGGGCCGGGAACGCGCCGATGCGGGGTGGCGCATGGGCAAGGGGCTGGTGCCGCCGATCATCGTGATCGGGGTGGTTCTGGGCTCTATCTACATGGGCATCACCGGCATTACCGAGGCCGCCGGCATGGGAGTTGTCGCGGTTTTTGTCATCGGGCTTGCACGGCGCGAAATGACGTTCGAAATCGTCTGGGACAGCCTGATACGCACGCTGAAATCCACCGGCACGATCATCTGGGTCACCATCGGCGCGGCATCGCTCGCGGCCGCCTACACGCTGGCCGGCGGGCCGACCTACGTTGCGAACATGATCGTCGCCGCCGACCTGCCCACGATGGGGATCATTCTGGTGATGATGCTGATCTTTCTGATCATGGGCATGTTCATGGACTGGATCGGCATCGTGCTCCTGATCATGCCCGTCTTCCTTCCCATCGTACTCAAACTGCCCGTCCAGGAGATCGGGGTTTTTGGAGAACTGAACCCGCGCCACGTCGCGATCTGGTTCGGCGTGGTGTTCTGCATGAATATGCAGGTGAGTTTCCTGTCGCCGCCCTTCGGCCCCGCCGCGTTCTATCTGAAGTCGGTGGCGCCACCGCATATTTCGCTGACGGCAATCTTCCGGGGCTTTCTGCCCTTCATCGTGCTGCAGCTTCTGGCGCTTTCAGTGCTGCTGATCTGGCCGCCCATCGTGACGATGTTCCTGTGATGCGCGGCCTCTGACAAAATTCCGGGGGACGGATGCCCGCTCCCCGACGTTCAACCGCCCATGAGAGAGACATCATGCTCAATCAGGCTCAGATCGACGCCTTCGCCCGCGACGGTGTGCCGGGAGTTCCGGACCTGTTGCCGCCTAGGGGGAGGATATCGGGGTGCGCAGAATATGCCGCGCCGCCCGCCACATTCCATGACGACCGGCGCCGGGCGGGCCGGGTGCCCTTGCCGGGGGGGCAAAGGGCCATTGCCGATGGGCACCCTGGGCGTGTCCGGGCCCGGCCTTCGCCGGTCGGGGCCGGCGGGGCGGTGATGTCCCGCCCGCTGACGCCCTGTGTCGTGCTCAACGATCTGCCGGACCGGTTCCGCCGGACCTCGGGCATCCGCCGCGTGACCGGGCAACCCGTCGGCAGGGCACATTTGCCCCGGCGTTTCGCCCGCCCACGCGAAAAGCCGAAAACCCAGCCGAAGGGCTGGCACATCCGGTGCAACACCGGGAACGTCGCGCGGGCACACCTTTCCGACCAACCGCACAATCCCATTCACCGTTGGCGGGCGGACAGCCCGGCCTGCGCCTGAGGTCGCCCATGCAAAAAACCATTCGCTTGTCAAAGGCCGACAACGTGGTCACAGCGATCACCCGGCTGGCCCCGGGCGAGGCCGGCGCCGTCGAGCACATCCCGCGCGGCCACAAGCTCGCCACGCGGCCCATCGCCAAGGGAGACAAGGTACGCAAATACGCGCAGGTGATCGGCTATGCCGTCAGCGATATCGCAGCGGGCGCGCATGTGCACACCCACAATCTGGAGTTTCGCCCGGTCGAGGCTGAATACGAGTTCTCGACCAACGTGACCCCGATCATACCCGCGGCACAAGCCGATATGTTCATGGGATACCGGCGTGCCTCGGGCCGGGTGGGAACGCGCAACTACATCGCGGTACTGACATCGGTAAACTGCTCGGCCACGGCGGCACGAATGATCGCCGCGTATTTTTCACCCGACCGGCTGGCCGGCTTTCCGAATGTCGATGGCGTGGTTGCCTTCGTCCATGGCACCGGCTGCGGCATGGCCGGGTCCGGCGACGGATTCGAGGCCCTGCAACGGGTGATGTGGGGCTATGCCCGGCATCCGAATGTGGGCGGGGTGCTGATGACCGGACTGGGCTGCGAGATGAACCAGATCGACTGGCTGGTCGAGGCTTACGGGCTGACACCGGGGCCTTTGTTTCAGACCATGAACATCCAGGACGCGGGCGGGTTGCGCAAGACCGTCGATCTGGGAATCCGCAGAATCGAGGCGATGCTGCCGCTGGTCAATGACGTGCAGCGCCAGCCCTGCCCCGCCTCGGAACTGATGGTGGCCCTGCAATGCGGCGGATCGGATGCCTGGTCCGGTATCACCGCGAACCCGGCGGTAGGATATGCCTGCGACCTTCTGGTGGCACAGGGAGGAACCGGCGTACTGGCCGAAACACCGGAAATATACGGCGCCGAACATCTGCTGACCGCCCGCGCAACGACCCGAGAGGTTGGCGACAGGCTTCTGGGCCTCATACGCTGGTGGGAGGATTACACCGCCCGCAACCTGGGCAGCATGGATAACAACCCAAGTCCGGGCAACAAGACGGGCGGGCTGACCACGATCCTTGAAAAATCGCTGGGTGCGGCGGCCAAGGGGGGCACGACACCGCTGACCGGTGTCTTCAAATACGCCGAACCCGTGACAGCCAGGGGGTTCGCGTTCATGGACAGCCCCGGCTATGATCCGGTCAGCGTAACCGGCCAGATCGCCAGCGGCTGTACCCTCGTGGTGTTCACCACCGGGCGTGGTTCGGCCTTTGGTTCCAAGCCCGCGCCAACCCTGAAGGTTGCCACCAATACCGAGATGTTCCAGCGCCTGACCGCGGACATGGATGTGAACGCAGGACGCATCCTGACCGACGGCGCCAGTGTTGAACAGATCGGGCACGAAATTTATCAGGCATGGCTAAGGCTGGCCTCTGGCATGCCGTCGAAATCCGAGGCGCAGGGGCTGGGGGATTACGAGTTCGTGCCCTGGCAGATCGGCGCGGTGATGTGATGGCCGCGCCCCTGCCGCTGTGCATTGTCGGTGCCGGTACAATCGGGATGCGGCATATCGGGATGGCTCAGAGATCGAACCGCGTGCGCCTGACCGCGGTGGTTGAGTCCGATGCCGCCCGCCGCGGCGGGCTTGCGGATTCGGGCCTGCCGGTTGCGGCCACCCTGGCCGACGTGCCGGCGGATACGCGTGCTGCGGTGATTGCCACTCCGACACCCGCTCACCGGATGAGCGGCGAGGCTGCGTTGCAGCGTGGCCTCGCGGTTCTGATAGAAAAACCTGTCGCCGTCACGCTGGAGGATGCCCGCGCCCTGCTCGCGACGGCACAGGCGCGCGGGCTGCCCCTGATCGTGGGGCATCATCGCCGCTGCCACCCGTTTGTCATGGCCGCCCGGCAAGCGGTGCAGGAGATGGGGGAACTGGTCGGGCTTCAGGGAATGTGGTGTCTGCGCAAACATGCGGCCTACTACGAACCCGAATGGCGCAGGCGCGTCGGGGCCGGACCTCTGATGACCAATCTGAGCCATGAAATCGACCTGCTGCACTTTCTGATCGGAGGGATCGCCGAGGTCACGACGCTAACCTCATCGGCCCGGCGCGGGCTGGCAATCGAAGACACCGCCGCGATGGCGTTCCGGTTCGAAAATGGCATGCTGGGCTCGTTCCTGGTTTCGGATGCCGGTGCGTCCCCCTGGAGCTTCGAAACGGCGACCGGCGAGAACCCTGCAATCGCCGTCTCGGGCGAGGATTATATTCGCATCGCCGGGACCGAAGGCGCACTGGCATTTCCATCGCTGACCCGCTGGGGCAGGTCCGCACCGGGAGAGATCGAATGGTCGAAACCGCTGCGGCGCAGATCCGGGCCGGGCCTGCAGAAAGTGGACCCGTTGCTGGAACAACTGAACCGTTTTGCCGTTCTTGTAACCGGCAAGGATGATGACGTGCTGTGTTCCGGTGCGGACGGGATCGCGGCGCTGGACGTGACGCTGGCCGCGGCGCTGTCTGCCAAAACCGGGCATCCGGTGCGCGCCGGCGCGGTGCCGGCAGATTACAGGGGAGCATGAGGAGATCCTAATGACCAAACCAACCATCGGATTTATCGGGCTCGGGCTGATGGGCCGGGCCATGGTCGAATGCCTTCAGCGCGCAGGCTATGACGTTACGGTGCTGGGCAATCGCGACCGCACCGGAATCGCAGAGGCGCTTTCCCGTGGCGGGCATGAGGCCGGAACGGCGCGGGACCTGGCGGCAAGCTGCGATATCGTCATGATTTGTGTCGGCACGTCAGCCCAGGTCGAGGCGCGCATCTATGGCGATGACGGTGTGCTGGCGGGGATAAGACCTGGCCAGGTGGTGATTGATTTCGGCACCTCGCTGCCCGCTTCGACGCTGAAGATTTGCGATGATCTGAAGGCCAGGGGGGCTGCCTATCTCGACGCGCCTCTGGGACGCACCCCGGCCCATGCCAGGGAGGGGCGGCTGAACATCATGTGCGCGGGGGATGACGCCGCCTATGCGCAAGTCAGGCCAGTGCTCGATGTTATCGGTGAAAACGTCTTCCACCTCGGCAAATCGGGCAATGGCCACACCATCAAGCTCATCAACAATTTCTACGGCATGACCCTCGCCATGGCGATGGCCGAAGCCTTTGCTCTGGCCGACGCGGCGGGGGTCGAGCGCCAGGCGCTTTACGGGGTGATGTCGGCGGGACCGCTGCATTCGGGCATGATGGACTTCATCCGCAACTACGCAGTGGACGGGCAGATCGATCTCGCCTTTTCGGTGGCCAACGGTGCAAAAGATATCGGCTATTACCGCCAGATGTCCGGTGATCTGGGGCTTTTCAGCCGTATGTCAGGTGCTGCCGATGCCACCCTGCGCGAGGCAAGCAATGGCGGCGATGGCGAGATCATGATCCCGCAAATGGTGGACTGGATGGTGCGGCATCTGGAGTATGAACAATCATGACACGGGCAGACAAACGCACCGTCACGGCCGCGGCGGGGCACCCGGCAGGCGGGCCCGCACCGTGAACACTTCGTCACTGCACGGCCGGCCGAAGCCCACGGGCGCTCTGACAAGACCCCGACCCACCTGCCGATGGGCCGTTGGGCGGGTCGGGAGACCGCGCAAAAGATCGCGACCGCGGCAGTCCATGTTGCCAGCGGCGAAAGCCGGCATATCCCGGGCAATGCGTAACCAACGATGGCGGCATGACCCTGCAACCAGCCTCGGAGAGACCTGTTGAGCGCACCGAGACCTCGTGAGGACCGCATTGCCGCCGGCCTGTTGAGCATGTTCTGCGCGGTCCTGTTTTTCACCTGCATCGATACCTCGGCAAAGTGGCTTACGCTTGCCGGTCTGCCGGTTTTGCAGGTGGTCTTTGCGCGGTATTTCGGGCACTTCGTTTATGCCGCGATCATCTACCTGCCGCAGGAAGGCGTCGAGGCCTTCCGGTCGCGGGCACCGGTCAAGCAATTCTTCCGCTCACTTTTTCTGTTCGGCTCGACAGTCTGCAATTTCTTCGCGCTGCAATCCCTGCCGATCACGGTGACCACAACGATCATGTTCGCCGGGCCTGTCGTCGTGACCCTTCTGGCGATCCCGATTTTGGGTGAGAAGGTCGGGCTGCGCCGGATCGTGGCGGTCTGCACCGGTTTCTTGGGTGTTCTGGTCGTAATCCAGCCCTGGGGGGCCGCGTTCCACCCGGCAATGCTTTATTCGCTCGCTGCGCTGGTGATCGCCTCATTATACTTTATCATGACGCGCATGCTGGCTGGCGTTGAAACCAACGCGACCCAGCAGGTTTGGTCGGCCGGGCTGGCGTCGGTTGCCCTGGCGCCCTTCGGCCTGTCCGTCTGGGTCTGGCCCCAGAGCAACTTGCAATGGCTGATCCTGTGTCTGATCGGCTTGTTCGGCTTGGCCGGTCATATTCTCGCGACGACCGCCCATCGCTGGGCCGATGCGTCGATCCTTGCACCAATCATCTACGTTCAGGTTTTTCTGGCAGCATTCGTGGGGATCGTGGTCTTTGCAACCTGGCCCACGGTCTGGACACTGGGCGGAGGCCTGATCATCATTGCATCGGGGCTTTATATCTGGCACCGGGAACGGCGCGCGGCACCCCCACATACGCAAGCCGATCGGTCTTCGTAATGTCTCTTGCCCTGGCAAAGCACCGCCGGGTCGTTCGGCTCCGGTCTGGGCGCCGCGCATGGCACCCACCAGCCTTGGCATGCCCGCGGCGGACCTCCATGTCGCCATCATCCGTCGCCCCTTGGCCGGGAGAAACTCACACCGATGCGCGGCCCGGCGTTTCGAGACCGTGTTTATCCCGATACATCCGTACGAACGCTTCGCCACCGGCTTTCAACACGCCGGAGTTGCTGTCTGGCCGGATCGGTGAGGGCGTCATGAGGCACGGTTCACGGCCATGTAGCCCGATGACATGGCCCCGACTTGCGAAAACGGATCGGAAACCTTGCTTTGCGCGGCATCGGGGGCGGTCAGATCGCAGGCAACGCATTTCTTGCCCCTGCCCGGCTCATCCCCGCCGAGGGCGCCCGACAGCAGCCAATCGCGGCGCATTCAGTCAGGCCGGACGGATCTGCTGAGCCATTGTCCCGGCACCGCCGGTCACAACCAGGCGGTTGATTTTGCGGATGGGTCATCCCCGCCCGATAAAAGGCATGTTCGTCGCCATCACCGTCATGAACTGCACATTGGCCTCCAGCGGCAATTCGGCCATGTGCAGGACCGACCGGGCGACATGGGCCACGTCCATCACCGGTTCGACGGCGATCGTGCCATCGGCCTGAGGGACGCCCCTGGTCATTTTCTCGGCCATATCGGTCAGCGCATTCCCGATATCGATCTGGCCGCAGGCGATGTTGAAAGGCCGGCCATCAAGGCTGAGGCTGCGGGTCAGGCCCGTGATCGCATGTTTTGAGGTTGTATAGGGGGCCGAGCCCCAGCGGGGCACATATGCCGAGACGGACCCGTTATTGATGATCCGCCCGCCTTGCGGGTTCTGGCGGCGCATCAGGCCAAAGGCAGCACGGGCGCAGATGAAACTGCCGGTGATGTTGATGTCGATGAGTTTGCGCCACTCCTCGATGGAAATCTCGTCGACCGGCGCTCCGGGCAGGCTGACGCCTGCATTGTTGAAGATCGCATCGAGACGCCCCCATTCCTGCATGGCCGTGTCGAAAGCGGTCTCGACTTGCCTGCCGTCGGTCACGTCGCAGGGCAAGATCAGGGCATCGGCGTTCCCGCCCGCGGTTTCCTTCAGCGATCCGGCGCGGCGCCCGGCCAACCCGACGCGCCACCCGGCGTTCAGAAACGCACGGGCGGTTGCACGGCCCACACCGCCGCCACCACCGGTGATAATGATGGTTTTCATGGCCTCCCCCTCAGTGATTGTCGCGCGGCAGGTCGCGACCGACCTTCTGATAAGCTGTGGCGAGTTCAAGGCAACCGCCATCGGCCAGTTGCCCCACATGGGTACGGTAAATCTCCTGCCACGGGGTCTGGCTGCGAATTTCCGGCGCCTGCCAGGCGTCGATGCGGGCCTGCCATTCGGCCTCGTCGACCAGCGCGTCCATGGTCGAGGCATTCAGGTCGAGCCGCACCCTGTCACCGGTCTTCAGGTAGGCCAAACCGCCCCCCACCACGCTTTCAGGGGAAGCGTTGAGAATCGAGGGACTTTCCGACGTGCCGGATTGGCGGCCATCCCCAACCGTGGGAAGGTGGCTGATCCCTTGCCGGATAATGGCATCGGGGGGCTGCATGTTCACCACCTCGGCCGAGCCTGGATAGCCGACACAGCCGACACCGCGTATGAACAGAATGGTATGTTCGTCGATGCCAAGCGCGGCATCGTTGATCCGGTCATGGTAATCCTCGGGCCCCTCGAATACCACCGCGCGGGCCTCGAAAACGCCTTCATTGCCAGGCTCCGACAGGAACCGCTGACGGAAATCCTCCGAGATCACGCTGGTCTTCATCAGCGCGGAATCGAAAAGATTGCCCGACAGAACCTTGAAGCCCGCATTCGCGCGCAACGGCGCATCATGGGTGGTGATCACCTCCCTGTCCCGGCTTTCCCAGCCCTCCAGATTGACGCCAACGGTTTGACCGGTCACCGTCATCGCGCCCGCGTGGATACGGCCCGCCTTCATCAATTCACCCATCACCGCCGGCACGCCACCCGCGCGGTAGAAGCTCTCACCAAGGTACTTGCCCGCGGGCTGCATGTTGACCATCAGCGGCACGCCGAAACCGATGGTCTCCCAGTCCCGGACGTTCAGATCGACACCGATATGCCGCGCGACAGCCTGAAGATGCGGCGGCGCGTTGGTCGACCCGCCGATGGCGGCATTCACGACAATGGCGTTCTCAAACGCTTCGCGGGTCATGATATCGGACGGTTTGAGATCCTCGAAAACCATCCCGACGATGCGCTTGCCAGTCTCGTAGGCCATTGCCATCCGTTCCCGGAACGGCGCCGGGATCGCGGAGTTGCCGGTCAGCGACATGCCCAGGGCCTCGGCCATGGCGTTCATCGTGCTGGCGGTCCCCATGGTGTTGCAATGGCCCAGGCTGGGCGCCGACGAACAGACCCGGTTGATGAATTCGTCATAGTCGATCTCCCCCGCGGCCAGCAGGCGGCGACTTTCCCACACGATCATGCCCGAACCTGACCGTTTGCCATTCCACCAGCCATCCAGCATCGGCCCGCCATTCAGGGCGATTGCGGGCAGGTCCACAGTTGCCGCCCCCATCAACATTGCCGGGGTGGTCTTGTCGCACCCCGTGGTCAGCACCACGCCGTCGATCGGGTAGCCATGCAAGACCTCGACAAGGCTCAGATACTGCAGGTTCCGATCCAGCGCCGCCGTAGGCCGCTTGCCGGTTTCCTGGATCGGGTGGACAGGAAACTCCATCGGAATCCCCCCGGCCTCGCGGATACCGGCCTTGATCCTGTCGATCAGGAACATGTGGATCTTGTTGCAGGGAGCGATATCCGACCCGGTCTGGGCGATGCCGATAACGGGCCTGCCCCCTTGCAGTTCCTCTCGTGTATATCCCTGGTTCTGATAACGCTCGACATAAAGCGCCGTCATACCCGGATTATTGGGATTGTCGAACCATTCCTGCGACCGGAATCGTTTGCCAGCACGGGTATCTGCCATCGAATCGTCCTCTCGTTCGCCCTGTACCGCGGCCCCTGCGGAACACGGCCCTTGTGACAGCATTCCCACTTGGTATACCAAATGCAAGGGCAAAGCTTGCCGATACCGGGGCATTCGAGGGATTCTTCCAAACCAAAGATGCCGCTGGCTTTTTCGGTGCCGATATTCGCCCGATGCGCATCTCCAATGCTCTGGTCACAGGAAAACTGCCATGATCGAAGAACCGCCCATTCTGACCCTGCACCGGGATTTTGCGCGCCCCGCTGTCGTTTTGCGCAAAAATGTTCATCAGCCTTTCACAGCGGATTCGGTGTGACCTGTAATGAGCAGGGAACAGTATGTGTTCATGCCGTAGATTCGAGGCCTTACGAGGCGAGAACGATCATGATCGGGAGAGTAAAAATCGCAAGGATGGTTTGCCACATGAGCAGATGGGCATAGAGGTCGGCGTCCCCGCCCATCTGCTTTGCGACGATGTATCCGTTGGAGGCGGCGGGCACGGCGCAGATCAGCATCCCGCAGAGCATCTGCGTGTTGTCCAGGCCAAAGGCTTGCCCGATCAGCCAGAAAATCGCTGGCCCGACGACAAGCCTGGCAACTGTTCCGAATGCCAGCGGCCACGACACTGCGATCAGCTTTCTGAAATCAATCGAAGCGCCGATGGCAAGAAGCCCTATGCCGATGGCGGCCTGACCGATTGTCTTGAGGGTGCTTTCGGCACTGGAGGCTAGCGATACGCCTGAAAAGTTGAGGAAGAGGCCGATGGCACAGGCGAGGATGAGCGGGTTGGTGACGATGTTCTGAACTGTTTTGCGGACATTGATCGGCGTGTCGCCATACGTCGCCAGGACCACGATGTTGAGAACGTTCACGAAAGGAATGATGAAGGCCATCGCGATTGAGATCAGGGCGAGGCCGGGTTGCCCAAGGGCCTGTGAAGACAGGGCCAAGGCGATGAATGCATTCCAGCGCGTCGTCGCCTGAAAGATCGTGGTGAGCTGAGGGTTTCCAAGAGCCGAGTGCGGGATTACGAGCCGGGACGCCAGAACCAGGATTCCGGTGATGGAAACTGTAATGAGAAGCGCCCAAATAAATTCGCCGAGCTGGGAGAGCGCAAGATCGGACTGGTAAATGGATTGGATGATGATCGCCGGGATGAGCACCTTGAAGCTAAGCTGCTCGATCCCCGTCCAGTTATCGCGGGGGACTGCCCCAAAGCGTTTCGCAAGGTAGCCGACCGTGATGGTCAATATGATCGGGAGTACCAGAAGGCCGACGGTCATTCTGCTGCGGGCCTCTGCCAGAGGAGAGGCATCAAGGCTTCATCTTGTGCACACGCCGATGAAGCGACAACCGGTTCCCTGTTCATGTTCCGACCTCCTTCAAAGGCTCGCCGTGATACCGCCATCGACAAACAGGGTGTGACCGTTGACAAAGCTCGCCGCATCGGATGCAAGAAAAATACAGGCGCCGACCAGTTCCTCGACCTCGCCCCAGCGGCCTGCGGGCGTACGTTTTTCCAGCCAGGCGGAGAACTCCGGATCGGCCACCAGCGCGGCATTCAGCGGAGTGTCGAAATAACCCGGCGCGATGGCGTTGCAATTGAGCCCGTATTTCGCCCAATCCGTCGCCATTCCCCTGGTTAGATTGGCCACCGCCCCCTTGCTCGCCGTATAGGGCGCGATGCCCGGCCGGGCGAGCCGCGCCTGCACGCTGGCGATATTGATGATCTTACCCGACCCGCGCCCGATCATATGCCGTGCTGCGGCCTGGCCGACGTAAAAAACCGAGTTGACATTGACCCGCATCAGCCGGTCGAAATCCTCCGGCTCGAACGCCTCGAGCGGTGTGCGATGCTGCATACCGGCATTGTTGACGAGGATATGGAGCGGACCGGTCTGTGCCTCGTACCCGTCGATGGCCGCACGCACCGCTTCGGCATCGGTGACATCGAAGGGCAACGTCTCCACCATTACCCCTCCGCGGCGCAGAACGTCAGCAGCTTCGTCCAACCGTTTTGCGTTCCGGGCGTTGATCACCAGCCGCGCGCCCGCCTGAGCCAGCCCCCGCGCCAGCCCCAGGCCGATCCCCATGGATGACCCGGTCACCAGTGCTGTGCGGCCTGTCAGATCGAAGAGCTTCATCTTTTCCCCCTGCGCGGGCATCCCCGGGCATTGACATTTCCGGCCGAACCCGCCTTGATAAATGGTATACCATTTCTGTGGCGATGCAAGAACAAGCCCGGAGGAGAAGCGGCGATGAAGGCGCTCTATGCCTATGCAGCGCAGGATTTACGCCTGGAAGAGTGCGCCGATCCCGCACCCGGCCCGGGCCAGGTGCGTGTGCGGATGATCCGGGGCGGCATCTGCGGTTCGGATTTGCATTACTATAATCACGGTGGGTTCGGTGCCGTGCGCCTGCGCGAGCCGATGATCCTTGGGCATGAAGTCGCGGGCAAGATCGATGCCCTGGGCGACGGCGTTGACGGGCTGTCAAAAGGCGACCTTGTGGCGGTATCTCCCTCGCGCCCTTGTGGCACCTGCACCGAATGCCTGCGCGGGCTGGCAAACCAGTGCCTTAACATGCGCTTTTACGGCTCTGCCATGCCGTTCCCGCACATCCAGGGGGCTTTCCGCGAAACGCTCATCGCCGACGCGGAGCAATGTGTGCCCGCAGGCGGACTTTCCGCCGCCGAGGCCGCAATGGCAGAACCGCTTGCCGTTGCCCTGCATGCGGTGCGGCGGGGCGGTGAAATACTGGGCAGGCAGGTTCTGGTGACCGGCTGCGGCCCGATCGGCGTATTGGCGATCCTGGCGGCGCGGCGGGCCGGGGCTGCCCGGATCATCGCCACAGATCTCGCCGAAAACGGGCTCCGTTTCGCCCGCGAAGCCGGTGCGGATGCAACCCTGAACACCGCCAATGACCCGGACGCGCTTGCGCCCTACACCAAGGGCAAAGGCCGCCTCGACCTGCTGTTCGAATGTTCCGGCGCCGATGCGGCGCTTGGCAACGGCATCGCGGCCCTGCGCCCGCGTGGCACAGTGGTACAACTGGGCCTGTCGGGCGACATGCGCCTGCCGATGGTACAGATCACGGCCAAGGAACTGTCCATCTGTGGCTCGTTTCGCTTTCACGAGGAATTCTCAGTGGCCATCGCGCTGATGTGCAAGGGACTGATCGATGTCAAACCCCTTATCACGCATAGCTTTCCCTTGCGCGATTTCAACACGGCCTTCGCCACGGCGTCGGACCGGAGTCAGGCCATGAAGGTGCAACTGGACTTTGCCGAATGCTGACCTTCGCCGTCGCCGTTTTATTCCTGATCATCACGCCGGGTCCCGGGGTGATGACCACGGCGGGTTTCGGTGCGGCCTATGGCTTCTCGCCTTCCCTGCCTTATGTGATTGGTCTCTTCATCGGGACCAATCTGGTCATGCTGGCGGTGATGAGCGGACTGGCAGCGGTCATCCTGTCGACGCCCTGGCTGCGGACGGGGCTTATGCTGGCCTCGGTCGCTTATCTGCTCTACCTTGCCGCGCGGATCGCCTTTGCCGGGGCGCGGGTCGCCTTCATACGGGCGGAACAGCCGCCCGGCATCGCCGGCGGCGTTCTTTTGCAGGCGATCAACCCAAAGGCCTACGCGGTCAACACCTCGCTCATCACCGGGTTCAACTATGCGCCCGACGCCTTCCTGTTCGAGATGATGACCAAGGCCGCCATCCTCAACACGATCTGGATTCCGGTCCATCTGGCATGGCTCTGGGCCGGAGTTTCGTTGCGCCGTCTCGACCTGACCGATCGCACGCAGCGAACGATCAACATCCTGATGGCGCTGTCGATGCTGGGGGTCGTGGCGCTTGCGCTCTGGTCGATGGCGCACGGCACCGAATGAAGCGACCAGACAAAAGGTGACGGCCCCGCGACCCACTCCATCCGTTCCGGTATCTGGCCCGTGGGCCCCACTCCGCTCCGGTCGGACGGCAGGATCGATACCGGGGGATGAAGCCCGTGCGCGATTGCATGAGCGGCCAGCAAGTTGGGGGCCTGTGCGCCCCCGCCGAATTTTCAAAACGACTCCTGACCCCGGATTCAGGGCGCGAAACGCTGCCCAGACTGTTGCTGGAACATTTGGCAGGCCAGGCCAGGCCCGGCGCGGGCGCGACAAGACCTGTCATGCCGATGCGCCGCCCGGTGCGCCAGCCTGCCTGGAAAACACCGCGGATATCCCGATTACCCTGCCCATCCATTACGCGCCGGGCCCCGGTGACGGGCGATGCGGCCAGCGGCCCCGGCAGCCGACATATGGCTGTCTCCGGCGGCCCAAAACCCGATATAACAAGGGTGAACCGCGTCATGCGGCGAAAACCGGGTCGACCCCGCAAGATCCTCAACCCCGGCAAGCCGTTGCCCCGACCCCCAGGAGCCCGCAATGATCCCTGCCGATAAAAAAGCCCTGCTGGTCGGTCGCGTCTGGCGACCCGGTATTGGTCCGGCGCTGGTACGGCTGGACGGGAATGCGGTGACGGACATCACTCATCGCCAAATACCAACGATGCAGGCGCTTCTGGAGACGGAATATCCCGCCGCAACGGCCCGTGCCGCGCCCGGCGACCCGTTCTGTATGCGGGCCGCGCTTGAGGTGGCCTCCACCGAAACCGCGGGCGGGGACGATCTGCGCCTTCTTTCCCCGCCCGACCTTCAGGCAATCAAGGCGGCGGGCGTCACCTTTGCCGAAAGCATGGTCGAGCGGGTCATCGAGGAGCAGGCGGCGGGCGATCCCGGTCGGGCCGAGACGATCCGCACCCGCGTCAGATCCGTAATCGGCGACAGCCTCTCGGGGATCGAACCCGGATCGGAGCAGGCCATGCAGGTGAAGGCGGTCTTGCAGGAGGAAGGTCTCTGGTCGCAATATCTTGAAGTCGGCATCGGGCCGGATGCGGAGGTCTTCACCAAGTGCCAGCCCATGGCCGCCGTCGGATCCGGCGCGGCGGTGGGGTTGCACCCGATCTCGTGCTGGAACAATCCCGAACCCGAAATCGTGCTGGCGGTGAACTCAAGGGGTGGGGTCGTCGGCGCCACGCTTGGCAACGATGTCAACCTGCGCGATGTCGAGGGGCGTTCGGCACTGCTGCTGGGCAAGGCCAAGGACAACAACGCCTCTTGCGCCATCGGCCCGTTTCTGCGGCTTTTCGATGGCAATTTCGGTCTCGAGGATCTCCGCAAGTCGGTATTGCGCATGCAGGTCGTGGGGCAGGACGGATTCGTACTCGAAGGTCATTCCTCGATGACCAGGATCAGCCGTCGGCCGGAAGATATCGTCGCCCAGACCATCGGGACACATCACCAATACCCCGACGGCTTCTTTCTGTTCCTCGGCACCATGTTCGCACCGGTGAAAGACCGTGACAGGGCGGGACAGGGCTTTACCCATCACCCGGGCGATATGGTGACGATTCATGAGCCATCCCTGGGGACCTTGCAAAATACCGTGCGTCTCTCCACAGAATGCCCGGAATGGAAATTCGGCACGGCTGCGCTGATGCGGAACCTTGCAGGACGGGGGTTGCTATGAAGACCAATGAAATTTTCGACAAGAGCCGCGGCCCGCTTGGGGAATGTCCAGTCATGCATCCCGAACGCAAACAGTTTTTCTGCTTCGATAGCGCCACGCACCGTCTGTATGCACACAGCGGGTTTGCCTATTTGACCGACACACCAGCCGGATTTTTCCGGCACAAGACACTGGATGGCAAGGGCTGGCCCGCAGACGGCCACCGTCCCGACGGGGCGGTTGCGGATACCGGTGGCGATATGTGGTGCACGCGTTACGGAAACGCCGGATCCGCAGTGTTTTCCCGTCAGGACGGGGACCTTCAACTTCACGATTTCCTGCCCGCGCATACGACCTGCCCGGTATTCGGTGAGGCAGAGCAGCGGTCACTGTTCGTCATCCCCGCCCATCAGAAAACCAAGGCCCAAACCGGCGGTGGAGGAAACACCTTTTGCCTGCCCGTCGGGGCGGCCCGTCAGCCAGAACATCGGGTGATCCTGTGACCGGGTCTTTCCTTTCCATTGGCGAATGCATGGTCGAACTGTCCGACGCGGGCAACGGACTTTACCGTCGCGGTTTTGCGGGGGACACGTTCAACACCGCCTGGTACGCTCGCCGCCTTCTGCCTGCGGAATGGACCATAAGCTATGGCAGTTGCATCGGAACCGATGCGGTCTCGGCCGAAATGTGCGCTTTCATGGCCGGCGAGGGCATCGACACGACAGCCCTGCGACGACTGGAGAGCCGCACCGTTGGCCTTTACATGATCAGCCTCGACGCGGGCGAGCGCAGCTTTTCCTACTGGCGCGGGCAGTCGGCGGCACGGATGCTGACAGAGGACCGGGTCTGGCTGAGAGGAATCCTGTCTGAACGCGACATTGTCTATTTTTCCGGGATCACCCTGGCGATCCTGTCGTCACGGGGGCGCGACAGGCTTTGCGACGCGCTGGCCGAAGCACGCCGGGGGGGGGCTCAGATCGCGTTCGATACCAACCTGCGCCCGCGTCTTTGGGAAGATCGCGATACGATGCGGGCGGGAATGCGGATGGGGGCAAAGGTTGCCGATGTGGTGCTCCCCTCCTTCGACGAGGAAAGCTGGCTGTTCGGTGATGCCACGCCTGCGGACACCATAGCGCGCTACCGCGACTGCGGCGCGCGGATCGTTGCGGTCAAAGACGGCGGTCGCGCGCTGACCCTGTGGGACAGTGGTGGTCCGCGATCACTACCGGCAATCATGGTGCAGGATTTTGTCGACACGACTGCCGCCGGCGACAGTTTCGCCGCGGCCTTCCTGGCCGGACTGGCCAGTGGGAAAAATCCCGACGCGGCCGGTCGCAGCGCCATGGAACTGGCGGCAAAGGTCATTCAATTCCGGGGGGCGCTTGTTCCCGGAATATTTCAGGGAGGCACGTCATGAACATCCTGATCATTGGCGGCGGAGGCGTAATCGGTCAGAAACTCGGCCGGGCGCTCGCGGCGCGCGGAGAGTTGCGTGGGAAAGTCATTTCAGGGATCACCCTCGCCGACATCGTCGATCCGGCGCGGATTCCCGGCAGTGCAGTTCCGGTCAAGACCGTTGTCTGCAACATCGCCGACCCGGCGTCGGTCGCAAAATGTGTTACGGCGGATGTCGATGTGATCTATCTGCTTGCCGCGGTCGTCTCCGCCCATGCCGAGGAAGACCTCGACGCGGGTCTTTCGATCAACATGATGGGCACCCTCAATGTCCTACAGCACGCCCGTGCGTTGGGAACCAGGCCCGTTCTGGTCTTTACCTCCTCTATCGCGGTAAATGGCGGCGAGGTCCCCCAGCCGTTCACCGATTACACGGGCCTCAACCCGCAAACCTCCTACGGCGCGCAAAAGGCGATTGGCGAGTTGCTGGTCACCGATTTCTCGCGCCGGGGCCTGATAGATGGGCGCGGTTTTCGCCTGCCTACGATCTCGATCCGGCCCGGCAAGCCGAACCGCGCGGCATCGGGTTTCATGTCGTCGATCTTTCGCGAACCGTTGCAGGGACGAACCGCCAACTGCCCGGTTTCTTCCGATTTCAACCACTATTACCTGTCGCCGCGCAAATGCGTTGAAAACCTGATCAAAGGGGCCGAATTGCCCGCCGAAGCCCTGGGCCTGAACCGGTGCATGCCCATGCCCGGGCGGGTCTGGACCATCCGGCAGATGATCGACGCGATGACAGCGGTGGCCGGGTCCGGGCCCGCCCGCCTGATCAGCTGGGAAAAGCAGCCTGGGCTGGATCTGATCCTTGATGGCTGGCGCATGGATATCCGCGCCGACAAGGCCGAAAGCCTGGGGTTGGAGGCGGATGCAAGCTTCGAGGACAATATCCGCTATTTCCTCGAAGACGATCTGCCGGGCGCGTAAGGGCCTATTCCCTGATTGTCCGGCACGCTTCCAATCGCGCCATTGCACCCCGTCGCAGAACGCTCAAATCCATGTCGATGGCGGTGAACACGCAGCCGGCGCTCACGACATCTTCCAACAGGCCCTGATCCGGCGACAGGAAACCCGCCGGCTTTCCTGCGGCACGAATACGGCGGATACCGTCCAGGATCGCCGCGTGGACCTCCGGATGTTTTGGGTTTCCCGGATGGCCCAGGCTCGCGGCAAGATCGGCCGGCCCGATGAACAGCCCGTCGATTCCCGGCACCGCCGCGATATCCTCCAGCCGGTCCAGCGCCGCGCCGGTCTCGATCTGGACGATCAGGCAAATCTCGTCCCGTGCCGTGACGAAGTAGTCCGGCGCCGCGCCGAAACCCGCCGCGCGAGACACGTTACTCACCCCCCGAATGCCAGCCGGCGGATAGGCGACCGCGGCAGCGGCGAGTTCGGCTTCCTCGACCGTCTGCACGTAAGGTATCAGGATGTTGCGCGCACCCACATCCAGAAGGCGCTTTATCTCGGCCACATTGAGGCAACTGGGCCGTACCATCGGTTCGGTCTCGCAGGCTGAAAGAGCCTGCAACATCGCCATCACGCCAGGCTCGTCGTTAGGGGTGTGTTCGCAATCGAGCAGGATCCAGTCATACCCGAGTTGCCCCAGCATCTCGGTTACCATCGGCTCGCGCATCATGCTCCAGATGCCGATCTGCTGTCGCCCTTGGACAATGGCGCGTTTGAAGCGGTTCTCTTTCATACCCCGCCCCTGTCAGTTCACGGCCGTCAACAGCGTCCGGCCCGCGTGATGGGCTGCCACATTGTCGCGCTGAAGCTGCCCCATCGCGGCACGCGTCTCAAATGTGCCGGATCCTTGATGCGGTTGGATCACCACATTCTCCAGCCTGTAAAAGCGGGGGTCGATATCCGGCTCGTTCAGAAACACGTCAAGCGCCGCTCCGGCGATCCTGCCCTCTTCCAACGCCTCCAACAAGGCGCGCTCATCCACCGTCGTGCCACGCGAGATATTAACCACCACACCGCGGGGGCCAAGCGCGTCGATCACCTTTCTCGAGACGAATTTCTCGGTTTCCGCGCCGCCGACAAGGGCAATCACCAGATAATCCACCGCCCGCGCCAACGACACCGGATCGGCATGATAGGTCCAACCCGGCGTTGGTTTCTCGGAGCGGGCGAAATAGTGGATATCCATCTTGAACGCCGCCAGCCGATCGGCGATCTCGCGGCCGATCCTCCCCAGGCCGACGATACCCGCGCGCCCGCCTGAAACCTTGCGGTTCAACCGGTATTCGCCCGCGGTCTTCCAGTTGCCAGACCTTGCCCATTCGCTGGCCTGCACCATCTCACGGCCCTGCATCAGCAGCATCGCCACGGCAAGATCCGCCACATCGTCATTCAGCACATCTGGCGTGTTCGTCACCCTGATCCCGCGTGTGCTTGCGGCTTTGACGTCTATCGCATCGTAGCCAACCCCGTAATTGGCAATCAGGGCGAGGTTGGGCAGAAGGTCCATCTCTGTCATGCCAACGGCATGGTGCCCCTTGTAGGCCAGGGCCGTGATCGCCCCGCGGGCAGCACCATCAAGTCCGGACAGCTTTTCAGGATGGTCGAGGAACACCGGATCAAAGGCTTCTTTCAGGGCGGCGGTATCGATGTCGCTATAAGGGCCGATAACAAGTGTGGCGGTCATAATCGCTCCTTTTGCAGCTGGGTCAACGATGCGGCGCTGGACCCGCCCTGTCAAACCGGGAAAGCCCCGTGTCGCCAGTAACTGCACATTGGCCCGGCCTGTGCCCGAGACCGTGTTTACAAAATGGAGTCGCAAAACGCCTTGGGCGTACTTCGGGCTGGCATCTGCAATGAAGACCAGTTTGGCACGAGAATCGATGTCGGGCGAGGCAGGAGACGCCCCGAACGATTCACCACGCCCGTCCCCTGCCACGAACGAGCGCAACCCAACCAGCGGCTTGGACCTGACGGGATTTTCCGGACTGCTCACACCGGAGCCCATGAGGTGACCCGCCCGAAAATTCGCGAACGGTCACGCGTTCACCGGCAGGCCCGGCCCCGAACCATGACCGGCTCCGGAGGCAGATATCGACAGCCGGAATGAAGCGAGGCAAAAACGCACACCAGCCAATGACCGACAAAATGTCGACCCGCCTTTGGATGCGTATTTGTCAGCAGGACTCACCGAAAGCAGCCATCGCCCTGGTGTGGGCCGCTGTTTTCGCGGGGTCCGAAATGCTCATGTGAAATATTGGGTAAAAAAATTTGCGCCCCCTCTAGACGACCGGTCTAATCGTGCCTAGATCCCCCACATGAAAACACAAGCCAAAGATACACGCAGCCATATTCTGGAAGTTGGACGCAGCCTGACGGCGCGCCAGGGCTATGTCGGAGTGGGACTGAATGAGCTCCTGAAAGCTGCGTGCGTTCCCAAGGGATCGTTCTACCACTACTTCGAATCGAAAGAAGCCTATGGTTGCGCACTTCTTGAGGATTTTGTCGAGCAATACCAGGAAACGCTTGCCAGCACCCTCGGGAATCCGGAACGACCGGCACGCAGCCGGATTCTGGCGTATTTTGAAGGCTGGCTTGCAAAACAAACTGGCCCTGTGTTGCAGGATCGGTGCCTTGTGGTGAAGTTATCCGCAGAGGTCGCCGATCTGTCGCCGGACATGAGCAGGATTTTGCAAAACGGCGTAAACAGCATCATCTCGAGGCTGGCGAAAACATTGGAACAAGGCACCGCTGACGGATCGATCGCACCGCTGGAGAACCCAAACGATCTGGCACAGTCGATCTACTACCAGTGGCTGGGGGCCAGCCTGGTTGCGGGCCTTTCCCATGACGACGCCCCCCTGCAAGCGGCGATGAAAACAACGAGAAAGGCCATACCCGCCCCTTGATCCCCGGAAGCAAACAAGGCGGACCTTCTGACCATTTGCGAATGCAGATAAGACGACTGGTCTACTTTAAAAGTTCAACTTTGGAGAATGTCCCGCGCAACTGTGCGACACTCCCGCGAACCATTCACAGGAAAGGAACAGCACATGACACAGACCACAATGACGAACCGCCAACTCATACTTGCGGAACGCCCCCGGGGCGAACCGACAAAAGACACGCTGAAACTGATCGAGACGCCCATACCGACGGCCGGTGCAGGTCAGATGTTGCTCCGCACCACGTTATTGTCGCTTGATCCCTACATGCGCGGCCGGATGAGCGATGCCCCCTCCTACGCAGCCCCTGTAGAGGTCGGTGGCGTCATGGTGGGTGGCACAGTCGCGCAGGTCGTCACCTCCGATATCGACGGGTTCGCCGTGGGGGATTACGTGCTCAGCCTCAACGGCTGGCAGGATTATGCCGTGTCGGATGGCACAGGTGTGACGAACCTTGGAAAGTCCCCGGATCACCCCTCCTGGGCGCTTGGGATCCTCGGCATGCCCGGCTTTACCGCATGGGCGGGGCTGACCCGCATTGGCGCGCCTCAGCCGGGTGAAACAATCGTGGTCGCGGCAGCAACCGGCCCGGTGGGGGCAACCGTCGGCCAGATCGGCAAACTGCTCGGCTGCCGCGTTGTCGGCGTTGCCGGCGGATCGGACAAGTGCGACCACGCAGTGACCAACCTGGGCTTTGACGCCTGCATCGACCACAAGGCAGATGATTTTGCCGAACAACTGGCCGCTGCGACCCCCGATGGCATCGACGTCTATTTCGAGAATGTCGGCGGCAAAGTGCTGGATGCGGTGATCCCCTTGCTGAACGCCAATGCCCGGATACCAGTCTGCGGATTGGTTTCGCAGTATAACGCCACCGAAATGCCCGATGGGCCGGATCGCATGAACTGGCTGATGGGCCAGATCCTGAGCAAGAAGGTCAAGGTACAGGGTTTTATCATCTTTGACGACTTCGGACATCTTTACCCCGAATTCGCCAGGGAAATGTCGGTGTGGATCGAAGCTGGCAAAATCAAATACCGCGAAGAGATCATCGATGGCCTAGAAAACGCGCCCAAAGCCTTTGTCGGGCTTTTGAAAGGCGAGAATTTCGGCAAGCGGGTTATCCGCGTTGCCCAGGATTGAAAGGCAAGAAAATGAAAATTCTGATGGTTCTGACATCACATGACCGACTTGGCGAGACGGGTAACAAGACCGGCTTCTGGCTGGAAGAATTCGCCGCTCCCTACTACGTCTTCAAGGACGCGGGCGCGGAGATCACGCTTGCCTCGCCCAAGGGCGGTCAGCCTCCGATCGACCCGTCCAGCGACAATGACACCGCCCAGACGGAACACACCCGCCGGTTCAGGGCCGACAGCGACGCACAACAGCATCTCGCCACGACACTGAAGCTTGCGGATGTTCCCGAAAACGGCTTTGACGCGATCTTCTTCCCGGGCGGGCATGGCCCGCTGTGGGACCTGGCCGAAGACGCCGACAGCAAGCGCCTTATCGAGGCCTTCGCAGCAGCCGGCCGGCCCATGGGCGCCGTGTGCCACGCACCGGCCGTATTCCGCCACACGTACAGAGCCGACGGCACGCCGTTGGTCTCGGGGCGTCGCGTCACGGGCTTTACCAACTCCGAAGAAGCCGCGGTGGGGCTGACAAACATCGTGCCCTTCCTTGTCGAGGACATGTTGAAGGCCAATGGCGGACAATTCGAGCGCGGCGAGGACTGGGGCGATTTTGTCCTGCGCGATGGCAATCTGATCACCGGACAGAACCCCGCTTCTTCTGCCGGGACCGCCAGAGAAATACTGACGCTGCTCGGCTGACCTGTATTGATCGGGCTGATCCCCCACTCAAAGGGTTCTCCGCTTCCCCGAACAAAATGGCGGACCCTTTCAGTGGGCTTCAGGGGGGATATATCCATCCTGCGCACCGCCCGGAAACCACATTCATCGCGGGACACACCCGTTCAATCCGCCCACGACACAGCAGAGCGGGAAATCAAGAACGGTTCGTTTTTCAGCATCTTCTGAGCGGCGACGCAGCGCAACGTGTTATGAGGACCCCGGAAGACATCCCCTCAGCCTGCGATCCCGCCGCCGCCATCAAGCCCTGACCTAGGCTGCATCCCCCTTTTCGGCCAATCCTTTGGCGACTTTCTGGTCTTTCGGCCGCGTCCAATCCCGCATGTGTTCGAAGACTATGAACAGCAAGGGTATCAGGATGACGCCGATCACCGCTGAACCGATCATCCCGGCAAACACGGGCACACCGACCGCGAACATGCTGTCTGCGCCAGGCCCACTCGCAGTAACCAGAGGCACAAGACCCGCGATGAAAGCAAACGAGGTCATCATGACCGGGCGGAAACGCTCCTGCGCGCCCATCACTGTCGCCTCTTCGATCGATTCGCCCTCTCCCAATCGCATGAGCGCGAATTCAACGATCAGGATGGCGTTCTTCGCGGCCAAGGCAATCAACACGACGATACCGATCTGCACGTAAACGTCGAGCGACGAGCCGACCACCCAAACACCGAAGATTGCCGCAAGCACCGCCCCGGCAACGGACAACATAACCGAAATTGGAACGTTCCAGCTTTCGTAGAGCGCCACAAGGAACAAATACGCAAACAACATCGCGAACCCAAGGACAATCGTGGTCTGCCCGGCAGAGCTTTTCACCTCAAGCGCCATTCCGGTCCATTCATAGGCGAAACCGTCCGGCAACACCTCGTCCGCGATCCTTTCCATCTCCGCGATGGCTTCGCCGTCGCCAACACCCGGCGCGGGGCTGCCGTTGATCGCCACGGATCGATAATTATTGTACCGAACCAATGACCGCGGCCCCGAATCAATTTCAGCCGTTGCAAATGATGAGACACGAACCATCTCGCCATTGGCGTTACGCACCCTGATATCATAAAGTGCATTGATGTTGTCGCGGGCCTCGGGGGCGCCGTTGACCCAAACTGTGAAGTTCTTGCCAAACAGCGTGATGTCATTGACATAAATACCGCCCAATGTGCCTTGCAGGGCCGTGAAAACCTGCGGCAAGGTCAGACCAAGCGCGTATACCTTTTCACGGTCTATATCCAGGCGGATCTGGGGCGAAGATGCGTCAAACGTCGTATAGACTGCTGACAGCTTTTCATTCTGGTTGGCATTGACGATCAGACTGCGCGTTACGGCCGCCATTTCGCCTGCATCCTGCCCCTGCAACGCCTCCACCATCATTTCGAACCCGCCAGTGGTTCCGATACCCGGGATCGCGGGCGGGTTGAGGGCCAGGAAATTCGCGTTCGGGATCTGCTGAAGCTTCTCCGTCAGACGGCGCACGATTGCGGTAGAATGCATGTCTGCGCCCGTTCGCTCTTCGAACGGGGTAAGCCGAATGAATGCGACACCGCCGTTCGAAGCAAGCCCGCCGTCGATCAGGCTGAACCCTGCGACGATAGCCGCGCTTTCAACCGCTTCGTCCTCTTCGAAGATCTTCTGACCTTCCTGCATCACATCGAAAGTCCGGTTAAGCGACGCACCGGGCGGCAGCGTCACCGTCGCCATTATAAAGCCCTTGTCTTCGGCCGGCATGAAGCCGGATGGCGTGATCGCGCCAAGGCGCGCCGTGGCAAACATGAACAAGGCGGTCAGCGCGATACTTAAAATCGCAAGACGCGCGAGGCGGCGCACCAGACTGCCATAGCCGCGGCTGATGGAGTTGATGCCGTCAGAGATATTCTTCATGAAACTGACCGGCTCACCGGGTTTCATCAGCACGGCACAAAGCGCCGGTGAAAGCGTCAGGGCGTTGATCGCCGAAATCACCATCGCGGCCGAAATCGTAACGGCAAACTGCCGGAACAACACGCCGCTGGAACCGGACAGAAACGCCACAGGCACAAATACCGAAAGCAGGACCAGCGTGATCGCGATAATCGGCCCTGTGATCTCCTTCATTGCCTTTCGGGTTGCATCCGCCGGAGAAAGGTCCGGTTCTTCATGCATCACCTTTTCGACGTTTTCCACAACCACGATTGCGTCGTCCACAACGATGCCGATAGCAAGGATCATGGCGAGCAACGAAATCGTATTGGCGGAATACCCAAGCGCCAGAAGCACGGCAAAGGTCCCGATGATCGAGACCGGAACGGCGACCAGGGGAATGATCGTCGGGCGGGCACGTCCGAGAAACACGAACACCACGATGCCGACAAGGATGAAGGCTTCGATCAGCGTGTGTTCGACCTTCTTGATCATCGCCTCAACGAACTCGGCCGTGTCATAGATGTAAGTGTATTTCACGCCATCCGGAAACCGCTCTTCCAGGTCGTGCAATTTCTCACGAACCGCCTCGGCTACCGAAACGGCATTGGCGCCGGGGGACAGATAGATCGCGACCGGCGCGTTGGCTTCGCCCTGGAATCGCGTCTCGACATCATAGAACTGCCCGCCAAGTTCGACTTCGGCGATATCCTTGATCCGGATATAAGACCCATCGGGCATGGCCCGCACGATGATGTCTTCAAACTCTCCAACATCCGTGAGCTTGCCCTTCGTCGTTATGGTCATTTGCAGCTGCGTATCGCTGCCTTTGACCAAAGGCGCGGCACCGACACGGCCCGCCGCAGCCTGTAAATGCTGGCTGCGGATTGCCGACACGACGTCTTCATGCGCAATATCCAGATCGGCCAGCTTCTGCGGATCGATCCAGACACGCATCGCGTAATCCCGCAGGCCGAAGTTATATACATCCCCCACACCATCGATGCGCTTCAACTCATCCACAATGTTGATCGCAACAAAGTTCGCCAGGAATAACTGGTCATGATCCTTGTTGTCGGAGTGGAACGTGAAAACCTGAAGAATGTCGGTAGATGCCTTGAAGATCGACAACCCCTGGTCACGCACGGATTGCGGCAACTTGGGCTCTGCCAACTTGACTCTGTTTTGAACGTTCACCGTTGCGATATCGGGATCTTCGCCCAATTCGAACATGACCTGAAGCGCATACTGACCCGAATTGTTCGAGTTGGAACGCATATAACGCATGCCCGCAACGCCGTTCACCTGACTTTCGATGGGAAGCGCCACCGCCTCCTCGACAGAATCGGTGGATGCGCCACTATACGAGGCCAGAACCTGTACCGTTGGGGGGGCAATCTCTGGATATTGCGATACCGGAATCACGCGCATCGCGATCAGGCCGGCAATTGTGATCACGATCGAGATGACAAACGCGAGACGTGGCCGGCGAATAAAAACTTCGGAAATCACGGCGCCGCTCCTTAGTTACTTGGTTGAGCGGCATTCGGAGCCACTTTGATGCCTGGCGATGCCTTCTGGATCCCCTCGACAATGACGCGCGCGCCCGGCTCAAGGCCCGACCTGACTTCCAGATAACCGTCTTGTTGGCGCCCCTCTTCAATACGCGCAATCTGGACTTTATCCTCGTCATCGACAGTCAAGACAAAAGATCCCTGCTGATCGATAAGCAAAGCCTGCAAAGGAATGGCCAGAACACTCGTGTCCTCGTTCGAAACCACGCGGACATCCACAAGTCCGGAGTTCACCAGAAAATAGTCAGGGTTGGGAACGGTTGCCCGGACGACAATCGTATCCGTCGAGGCATTCGCGGTTACATCGGCGAATGAAACCTGCCCATGGTGCTCATATTTTTTGCCATCGGCCAGGGTCAACTCGACAAAGACGTCTTCATTGCGGGCCCCACGCTTTCGGATATCGATGAACAGGGTCTGCGGGACGGGAAATCTCACATATACCGGATCGGTTTGCACGATGCTTGCCATCACGCCGGATTGCGGACTGATCAAATCCCCTACAGAAACGGTCGAGCGCCCGATCAACCCCGTCAGGGGCGCCTCGATCGTTGTGTATCCCAGGTTGATCTGCGCCTCTTCCACCTTGGCCTTGGCGGCCGCGACATTCGCAAAGCCGATGTCCAGCCTTGCCTGCGCCTCTTCAAGCATCGCGCGGGATTGGACGTTTCGTTCTGTCAACTCGAGTTGCCGGTCGAATTGCTGTTGTGCCAGCTTTTCGTTTGCCTGTGCGATCTGCAACGCGGCCTGAGCTTGATTGAGCGCGTTGCGGTAGATTTCCGAATCCAGCTCATAGAGAAGATCGCCCTTCTCCACACGCGCCCCTTCCTCGAAGTGCCTGGCCTCGAGATACCCCTGGACCCGAGCAAGGAGTTCAACAGCTTCTATTGCTTCGACCCGGCCCGTGAACGCACTTGCGTTCTCAAAATTCCTGGTCTCCGTGATCGCGACGGTAACCGCCGGCGCGGGCCGCTCCGCCTCATCCGACTGAGCGGACACAGGCGCCGATATCGAATAAATACCTATTATAAAATAAAAAATTATCCTGCGCAAGCCTCCGGAATGAGAACTCGGAGCACGTTGAGGGCCGGACAAAATCATGGTGAGCTCCTTGTACTGTACGCATTTCTCGGGCAATTTGCTGGGCGAGCGTAAAGCAGAATTTTAACCAGTTCTAGAGCATTTCTTGAGTTTAATTCTTAAATGGATACGGTTTTTTCGTCGCGCCTGACCCTGATAGGCCACCCCATGAACAGGTCATTTCGACCCGACAACTGGCCTGACCACGGCGCCGGCAGCGCAAGACTCAGGCTGAACTGACAGACAGCCCAGGGAACGGCACCTAAAATGGGTCTCACCAGCAGGAGACCGGGGCCAGGACCCCAGCGAAAACCGCCCGCACAACGTGGCCTGGAATGTCCCCTCCCCGTGAGATCGCAGAACCAAAATCAAGATCTCTTGGGGAGGCCGGTGAAACGCGGGCCGGGTCCTGCCCCTAACCGCATCCGGCCCCGATGTTGTTGGGATGGGTTGTCCAGTTTGCATATTGGCCAACCTTTTTGCCTGTACGTTCGTCCACTTCCCCCACCTCCAGTTCCCGCATCGTGATGCAACCTTCGACCGGGCAGACATTGACACACAGATTACAGGCGACACATTCCGCATCGTTGACCTCGAAGACGCGGCCCTGATGCATCCAGATCGCCTGGTGCGAGGTATCTTCGCACACGATATGGCATCGCCCGCACTTGATGCATTTGTTTTGATCGATCACAGCCTTGGTAACATAATTCAGGTTCAGATCCTGCCAGTCCCTGGCGTTGGGAACCGCACGGCCGACGATCTCGGTGACACTCCCGAAGCCCTTTTCGTCCATGTACTGGCCGAGGCCCGAGATCATTTCCTGTACGATCCTGAAACCGTAGGTCATGGCTGCGGTACACACCTGGACGTTTCCTGCCCCAAGCGCCATGAACTCCACCGCATCCCGCCATGTCGTGACGCCGCCGATGCCACTGACCGGCAGGTTGGCGGTCTCCGGATTGCGCGCGATTTCAGCCACCATGTTCAGCGCGATCGGTTTGACCGCAGGTCCGCAATAACCACCATGCGCGCCCCAGCCGTCGATCGTGGGTTCGGGCGCGAAAGTGTCGAGATTGACCGACGTGATCGAGTTGATCGTATTGATCAGCGATACGGCATCCGCCCCCCCATCCAAGGCTGCCTTGGCAGGGTAGAGGATATTGGTGACATTCGGCGTCAGCTTCACGATGCAGGGAAAGTCCGAGTGTTTCTTGACCCACTCCGTCACCATCCGGATGTATTCGGGCACCTGGCCAACGGCCGATCCCATCCCCCGTTCGGCCATCCCGTGGGGGCACCCGAAATTCAGTTCGACCCCGTCGGCGCCGGTATCTTCGATCCGCCTGAGGATGTCGCGCCAGGGCTTCTCCTCGCAAGGAACCATGAGGCTGACCACAAGGGCATGATCGGGATAATCCTTCTTCACCCGGGTGATCTCTTCGATATTCACCTCGAGCGGACGATCGGTGATCAGTTCGATATTGTTCAGACCAAGAAGCCGGCGGTCCGCGCCATGAATCGCCCCATAACGCGGGCCGCTGACATTCACGACAGGCGGGCCGGCTTCGCCGAGAGTTTTCCAAACGACCCCTCCCCATCCGGCCTCATAAGCGCGGCGTACGTTGTACTCCTTGTCCGTCGGTGGCGCGGATGCCAGCCAGAATGGATTCGGGGATTTGATGCCAATGAATTCCGAACTCAGATCTGCCATGACTTATCCCTTCCCCATCAGGTTCTTGTGAATGTCTTCGGCAGCATCGCGACCCTGGGCAACGGCTGTCACGGTCAGATCTTCCCCGCCTGAAGCGCAGTCCCCGCCGGCCCAGATTCCCTCAACGGAGGTTCTGCCGGCCTCCCCCACCTGAATCTTGCCATCTTGTACCGCCAGAATATCGGGCACACCTTCAAGCGCCTGTCCAATCGCGCGCATCACCTGATCGGCCGGAAGTGTGATTTCGGCCCCGGTCTCAACCAGCTTTCCATCGCGGGTTTCGGTCCGTGCAAGTGTGATGCTGCCCGAAGCCAGAGATCTTGGTGCGGCATTGTAAAGGATACGAACACCTTTCGAAGTCGCGAGGATCTGCTCGAATTCGGAGGCTGCCATGGCGGCCTTGTCCCTACGATAGGCGATTGTCACGGTTTCAGCACCCAAAAGCCTGGCCTGAACAGCGGCGTCCACTGCGGTCATGCCACCCCCGATCACCACAACATTGCGGCCTACGGGAATGTCGGTTTTATCCCGTGACTGACGCAGTTCGGAAATCCACTCCACCGCATTCACATCGGCGTCATGAGTGCCTGGAATTGTCAGCGCGTTCACACCCGCCAGACCGACTGCGAGAAACACGGCATCATGGCTTTTCCGGAGCGTCTCAAGCGACAGATTCCCCCCAAGCCGCATTCCGTATTCAAGGGTGATCCCGCCAATGCCCATCAGCCATTTCAGTTCCTTCTGGGCAAAATCGTCCGCGGCTTTGTACGCGGCGATACCGTATTCGTTCAGACCGCCGCCTTTTGCGCGCGCGTCGAAAACAGAGACATCATGGCCATGCAACGCCAAACGGTGCGCACAGGCAAGACCGGCGGGGCCGGCCCCCACGATCGCAACGGACCTGCCCGTTGAGGCCGCGCGCGTATAGGGGTGCCCCCCCTGTGCCATCAGACGGTCGGTGGCGTGGCGTTGTAATTGGCCGATGATGACGGGCTTGCCTTCCGCTTCTTCACGGACACAGGCCTTTTCACACAGGGTTTCGGTCGGGCATACGCGGGCGCACATCCCGCCGAGAATGTTTTGCGCGAAAATCGTGTGAGCGGCAGCCTCGGGCCGCCCCGTCGCGATCTGCCTTATGAACAATGGAATGTCGATCTCGGTCGGGCAGGCCTCCATGCAGGGGGCATCGTGGCAGAAGTAACACCGATCCGCCGCAACACGGGCCTCATGATCGCTGAGCGGCGGGTGAAGTTCACTGAAATTGGAGCCGATCTGCGCGGAGGACAACCGCCCGGACGCAACACCCGGAGTGGAATGATCATTGGTCATTGCTCTCTTCCCTGATGGCCCAGCAATTTTTACACCCGATCAAATTTTGATCAACAAGTAAAAATTTCCGGGGGCCGGAAATCGGCATTCGAACCCCGGAAAATAACGGCCTTGGTCCGACGAATTGGCGCCTGCCTTTTGGCCCGTACCGCATGCAATCTCAGGAAGGTGTCAACGCCCTGCGGTAGAAATTTTTCAAGAAAGCCCCGGCTTGCGGGAAATGGTCTTCGCCAGACCTGTTGAGTATCGCGCTGACCTGTACATCGAAATCCGCATAATGCTGCGTTGTTGCCCAGATCGAGAACAGCAAGTGTTTCGGATCGAGCCGCGTCAGCTTGCCGTCATCCATCCAGGCCTGAATGACGGCTGATTTTTCCTCTACCAACATGCGCAATTCGCCCTTGAGCGCAGCCATGATTCTGGGCGCGCCCTGCAACACCTCGTTGGCGAACAGGCGGCTTTCGCGCGGCTGGGTGCGCGACATATCCAGCTTCTGCTGAACGTATTTCAGGATTTCCTCAACGGGGTCGCCATCCGGGTCGAGCCTGTGCAGCGGAGCCAGCCACGTTTCCAGCATCGCGGACAAAAGCGTCACGTGGATGTCTTCTTTCGAGGGGAAATAATAGAGCAGATTGGGCTTTGAAAGCCCGGCCTCCTGTGCGATCTGATCCAGGGTCGACCCACGGTATCCATGGCGTGAAAACACCTCGAGCGCGGCGTCGAGGATGGCTTGGGAGTTCTTCCGCTGGATGCGGGTATTGCGCTGCGGCTTCAAGATGATGCAATGCCCGTTCTGAACCAGGTAACATCGGAGCCGGCCGGGTGTCCGGCAAAATTCCCGGTAGCAAGCAATCTGGCCAAACGGCAACAAAATGTCAAATACGCCCCCACAGACGCCTGATCGGATGCGGGGCGGCAACGGCGAACGTTATCCGCAAGTTTCTGACCCACACAAGCCTCCGCCCGGATCGCAGGCCGCAGATTCACCGCCGCATGGCGACCCCTCACCGTTACGCCGGCACACCGGCGTAACGGCGAATCCATCGGTCAGGCACGCTCAGTTCAACGCGGCATCGGTAATGACATGTGTCCAGGCGCCTTCCGGAACCGCGGTGATGACCGGATCAGACCCCCCCGACATCAAAGTCGAAACAGTCCGCTCATAATCTGCCGGATCAAGGGCGCCATTCGACCCTGCCGTCAGTTTGGCGATTTCCCCCATCATTCGGATCTGGTGATGCTCGGTCTGGGCCCCTGTTTCATCGTTGTCCAAAACGATCATGGCTGCCTTTTCCGGGTTTTCCTCGGCCCATTTCCAGCCCTTCATGGAGGCTCGCACGAAGCGGGTCATCTGATCGACGAATGCCGGGTCGTCCAGCCGTTCCTCGATCACGTAAAGGCCGTCCTCGAGCGTGGCGACACCCTGATCTTCATACTTGAAGGTCACGAGATCGTCCGCGGTCAGGCCCGCGTCGATGATCTGCCAGTATTCGTTATAGGTCATCGTCGATACACAATCGGCCTGACCCTGAAGAATCGGATCGACGTTGAAACCCTGCTTGAGAACGGTCACACCGTCGTCCCCCCCATCGGTTCCGATGCCCAGCGTGCTCATCCAGCTCAGGAACGGATACTCGTTCCCGAAAAACCAGACCCCCAGCGTCTTGCCCGGGAAATCGGCCGGGCCGGTGATGCCCGTGTCCTTGCGGCACGTCAGCATCATGCCAGAGCTCTTGAAAGGCTGCGCAATGTTGACGACCGGGGCTCCTTGTTCACGTGCGGCCAGAGCCGAGGGCATCCAGTCGATCATGACATCGGCCCCCCCGCCCATGAGCACCTGAACGGGGGCAATGTCAGGCCCGCCCGGTTTGATGGTGACGTTGAGATCTTCGTCGGCATAATAGCCGTTCTCAAGAGCCACATAGTAGCCCGCGAATTGCGCCTGGGTGACCCATTTGAGCTGTAGCGTCACATCGTCGGCGGCCAAGGCGCCCCCTGCGGTCAGCGCCAACGCCCCAAGGGCTGCTTTCATCTGCCTTATCATTTGTCTTCCTCCCGGTTGGTTGATTCAGGTTGCTCAGCCTCTTTGCGAGGGATGCCAGAACGTGACCCCTTTTTCGAGTAGTGCGACGGCGCCGTAAAAGGCCGAACCGGCCAATGCCGCCACGGTTATTTCCGCCCAGACCATATCAAGCCCCAGTTTGCCGACCTCGGTCGAAATCCGAAAGCCCATACCTTTGATGGGGCTGCCGAAAAATTCGGCGACTATGGCTCCGATCAACGCCAGCGTTGTCGCAATTTTCAGGCCGTTGAAAACGGCGGGCATCGCGGCGGGCAGGCGCAGTTTGGTCAGCGTCTGCCAGTAACTTGCCGAATAGGTCGCCATCAGGTCGCGCTGCATCCTGTCGGTCGCGGTCAGGCCCTGTACCGTGTTGACCAGCACCGGAAAGAAGACCATCGCGACGACAACGGCCGCTTTCGACTGCCAGTCAAAGCCGAACCACATGACCAGAATAGGGGCCGTGCCCACAATGGGCAGAGCCGCAATGAAATTGCCCACCGGCAGCAAACCGCGCTGCAGGAACGGGGAGCGATCGATCAGCACCGCAACAAGGAACGCCGCGCCGCATCCGATCACGTAGCCGGAAAGGGCGCCCTTGACGAAAGTCTGAACGAAATCGACCCAGAGAACGGGGAGACTGCCGGCAAAGCGTTCCGCGATGGCCGATGGCGGTGGCAGGATCACATGAGGCACGTCCAAACCACGCACCATCCCTTCCCAGACCGCCATGACCGTGACGCCGAAAATCATTGGAACAGCCAGTTTCACAAGACGGGTCTGCCTGAGGGCGCTGTTGGCGAGTTTGTAATTCGCCCAATAGCCGACGGCCCAGGACACCAGGGCAAAGACGATCCAGGTCATTGGCTCATCCCCATTCTTTTCAGAATGGACCGTTCGGCCAGACCGATTGCACCGACCAGAATGGCGGCAAGGATGGCCGCCGCGAACAGGGCCGACCAAATCTGGATTGTCTGTCCATAATAGCTGCCCGTCAGCATGCGCGCGCCCAGGCCCCGGACAGCGCCCGTGGGCAACTCGCCCACGATCGCCCCGACCAGCGATGCCGCCATGCCGATTTTCAAAGAGGTGAACAGGTAAGGCGTCGAGGATGGCAACCGCAGCTTCCAGAAGGTCGCGTTCGGAGTCGCGTTATAGGTACGCAGCAGATCGAGTTGATCGGAGGACGGGCTGCGCAACCCCTTCACCATGCCGACAACGACCGGGAAAAAACTGAGATACGCCGAGATGATCGCCTTCGGGATCAGACCCTGAATACCGACCGAGTTCAGAACGACGATGATCATCGGCGCAATGGCCAGAATCGGGATGGTCTGCGAAGCGATCGCCCAAGGCATCACCGACATGTCCATTACGCGGTAATACACAATGCCCACCGCCAGCAGAATACCCGCACCGGTCCCCATGACGAACCCAAGAAGCGTGGCCGAGAGCGTGATCCAGCCATGAAAGATCAAAGACCGTTTCGACATGGCCCGCCCCTGGAGCGCCATGTCCGCGGTGGTATTCCATAGCTCCACCACGACCTGGTGGGGGGCCGGCAAACGGGGGCGCTCCTGGCTCCAGGTGTCGGCCACCAATTCGGGGATGGACAACTCCACCCCGGCCCGCACCGCCTGATCCTGCGCCCATTTCGCGTTCATCCACACGGCAGCGCCATACCAGAACACCACGATGGCGGTGACAACGGTGAGTATGGGAAGGAAGGATCGCATCAGCCGGCCTCACTCATCGTCATAGGCATGACCGGCCCGCAACCCTTCGCGGACCCTGTGGGCGATTTCGAGGAATTCCGGCGTGTCGCGGATATCCAGCGGGCGTTCGCGCGGCAATGTACTTTCGATCACATCCGTGATGCGGCCCGGACGCGGGCTCATCACGACGATCTTGGTCGACAGATAAACCGCCTCGGGGATCGAGTGGGTGACAAAACCGATCGTCTTGTCGGTCGACCCCCACAGGTGAAGGAGCTGCTCGTTCAGGTGGTCGCGAACAATCTCGTCCAGCGCGCCGAAGGGTTCATCCATCAGAAGAAGATTGGCATCAAAGGCCAGGGCACGGGCGATGCTTGCCCGCTGCTGCATGCCGCCCGACAATTGCCAGGGAAATTTCTTGCCGAAGCCGCGCAGATCGACCAGGTCAAGAACCCGGTCGATCTGCGTGTCCTGTTCGGATTTCGGAAAGCCCATGATCTCAAGCGGCAAGCGAATGTTGTCGCGGATGCTCCGCCAGGGATAGAGCCCGGCGGCCTGGAAAACATATCCGTAGGCGCGCCGTCGGCGAGCATCGTCCGGGCTCATCCCGTTGACGGTTATACTGCCGGCTGTCGGGTGTTCCAGGGCTGCCACCACGCGCAGAAACGTGGTTTTCCCGCAGCCGGACGGACCGATGAAACTGACGAAATCGCCTTTGTCGATGGTCAGCGTCACGCCCTTCAATGCGTGTACCGGACCATCGTTCGTTTCAAAGGTCAGATTAAGGTCTTTTGCTTCGATGACGGGGGCGTTGCGCACGTTCAAACTCCGGTTGCAGGAATCCCCCTGCGAATAACCGGCCGCGGCGCCGTGAGGGCCTTCCACTGCGACAGCGCCTTGTTCACGGGGGCATTCGGTTCACGGGCCACGAATTTGCCGTACCCTTCCCGGGTGCGGATTTCTCCGTCATGGATCGCGACATACCCGCGGGTCAGGGTGAAGCGCGGAAGGCCTTTGACGTGGTGGCCCTCGAAGACGTTGTAGTCGATGGCGCTTTGCTGATCGCCTGCGGCGATCGTTTTTTCCTTCTCCGGGTCCCAGACGACGATATCCGCGTCGGCCCCGACAAGAATGGCGCCTTTGGTCGGATAGCAATTCAGGATCTTGGCGATATTGGTCGAGGTGACGGCCACAAATTCATTCATCGTCAAACGGCCCGTACCCACGCCATGAGTCCAAAGCATTGGCATCCGGTCCTCCAGCCCGCCGGTCCCGTTGGGAATCCTGGTGAAATCGCCCGCCCCAAATCGCTTCTGTTCGGTCGTGAAGGCACAGTGATCGGTTGCGACAACGCTGAGCGACCCGGATGCCAGACCGGCCCACAGGCTGTCCTGGTGCTTCTTGTTGCGGAACGGAGGTGACATGACGCGGCGCGCCGCATGGTCCCAATCCTTGTTGAAATACTCGCTTTCATCCAGGGTCAGATGCTGAATCAGCGGCTCACCCCAGACGCGCTTGCCCTGCATGCGGGCGCGGCGAATGGCTTCGTGCGCTTCTTCACAACTCACATGCACCACGTAAAGCGGCACCCCCGCCATGTCTGCAATCATGATGGCACGGTTCGTGGCCTCGCCTTCGACCTGGCTCGGACGCGAATAGGCATGTGCCTCAGGGCCGGTATTGCCTTCGGCCAGCAACCTGGCGCTGAGCTCGGCCACCACATCACCGTTTTCAGCATGGACCATGGGTGTGGCGCCCAGTTCGGCCAGACGGCTGAAGCTGGCAAACAATTCGTCATCGTTCACCATCAGGGCCCCCTTGTAGGCAAGGAAATGCTTGAAGGTGTTGATGCCCCGTTCCTGCACCACGGTTTTCATGTCTTCGAAGACCTGCTCCCCCCACCATGTCACGGCCATGTGGAACGAGTAGTCGCAATTGGCCCGCGCCGACTTGTTGTCCCAGCGTTTCAGCGCGTCCAGCAGGCTTTCGCCCTGGTTGGGAAGGGCGAAATCGACGATCATCGTGGTTCCCCCCGCCAAGCCGGCGCGGGTTCCGGATTCGAAATCGTCACTGGAATAGGTTCCCATGAAGGGCATTTCGAGGTGGGTGTGCGGGTCAATACCGCCGGGCATGACATAGCAGCCGGTCGCATCCAGTTCCTTGTCGCCTTTCAGATCGGGGCCGATTTCAGCGATCTTGCCCCCGTCGACCGACACGTCGGCTTTGTAGGTCAGGTCAGCCGTGACGACCGTTCCGTTCTTGATGACTGTTGTCATGGTTGTTCTCCCCGCTCGCCGGACCGTTTGAGCGCCGGCTTTCCTTGGTATCCGCGTCCCCCGCTTTCGGGCTTGGGGCCCGGCGGCAGATCATTCGACGATTTCCGCCGTTTCCACGACCGCATGCATCAACACATCCACACCGGCTGTGGCCCAGTCTTTTGATATCTCTTCGGCTTCGTTATGCGACAGCCCGTCGACACAGGGGCACATGACCATTGCGGTCGGGGCAACCTGATTGATCCAGCAGGCATCGTGCCCCGCACCCGAGATGATGTTCATGTGGCTGTAGCCCAGGCGTTCGGCGGCATTGCGGATGGCCTTGACGCAGTTTTCATCGAAGGTCACCGGGTCGAATCCTCCCACCTTTTCAATCTCATAAGACAGTTCCATCGGCTCGCAGACATCCTTCACCGCAGCAGCCAGCCGGGCCTCCATGTCCTCGATGACGGCACGCTCCGGGCTGCGCAGATCGACGGTAAACACCACCTTGCCGGGAATCACGTTGCGTGAATTGGGATAAACATCGATGTGCCCGGCCGCCCCCACGGCATGAGGCGCGTGGGAGCAGGCGATCTCGTCTACCCTTTCCAAGATCCGCGCCATGCCGAGACCCGCGTTGCGGCGCATCGGCATCGGGGTGGACCCGGTGTGGGCCTCCTTGCCCGTGATCGTGATCTGGGTCCAGCTCAGCCCCTGGCCGTGGGTGACCACGCCGATATCGACACCCTCGGCTTCCAGGATGGGACCCTGCTCGATGTGCAACTCGAACATCGCATGCATCTTCCGGGCCCCTGTCGGCTCATCGCCTTCCCAACCGATCCGCCTGAGCTCATCCCCGAACCGCTTACCTTCGGCATCGGTCCTGTCCTTGGCCCAGGCTTCCGTGTGAATCCCTGCGAAAACACCCGAGGACAGCATCGCGGGGGCGTAGCGGGTACCTTCTTCATTTGTCCAGTTGGCAACGACGATCGGGCGTTTCGTCCTGACGCCGAGATCGTTCAGCGTGCGCACAAGCTCCAGCCCGCCAAGAACACCGAGAACGCCGTCATACTTGCCCCCTGTCGGCTGGGTGTCGAGATGCGATCCCACATAGACAGGCAGGGCATCGGGTTCCGTACCGGGGCGGGTGGCGAACATGTTTCCCATTGTATCCACCCCCACCCGGCAGCCGGCCGCTTCGCACCATTTCCGGAATAGCGCACGCCCCTCTGCATCTTCATCGGTGAGCGTTTGCCGGTTGTTTCCGCCTGCAATCCCTGGTCCGATCCTGGCCATTTCCATCAGGCTTTCCCATAAACGGTCGCCATTTATTTTCAGGTTTACACCAGGTGCAGTCATCTTATTCCCCTGTCGCTGTCTGTACGAGAGTGTGCCCTCTCTTGCCTTGGCCATCATCCTGACCATATGGTCAGGATAACAGCAGCACACCCCGACCACCCGATCAAGAAAATTCTGGAAGGGAATTGCATGACGTCAACCATCCGCCCCTTGAAAAAGAAAAAGGTCCGCCAGGAAAACGAAAAGATCATTTTGGATGCAGCGGAAAAAGTTTTTTCCGAAGCCGGCTACGGGGGGGCGACAATGCAACTGATCGCTGATGTGGCAGGTTTGCCCAAAGCCAACCTGCACTACTATTTCCCGACAAAAGAATCTCTGTATCGACAGGTCGTCCAGAACATTTTCAACGTATGGCTTGTGGCTGCCGAGGTGTTCGACAGCGCCACCGGGCCAGCCGAAGGCCTGGGGGCCTACATCGACGCCAAGATGGAAATCTCCCGCCGTCACCCGGCCGGTTCCAAAGTCTGGGCCTCCGAGGTGATGCACCGGGCACCGATTATACACGACTACCTGGAAACCGCACTGGTCGATTGGACCAACGACCGGATCAAGGTCATGCAAGGCTGGGTGGAGGCTGGCCTGATGGACCCGATCGATCCCCGGCATCTGCTTTACATGATTTGGGCGACCACGCAGCACTACGCGGATTTCAATCATCAGATCGAAACCCTGAATCACGCACAGCCGCTCTCGGACAAACAATGGCAGGCAGCGAAGCGAAATATAAAACGAATTATCCTGAAGGGGATCGGCGTACCGGAGTCGGAGCTTTCCAGGCTCTGAATATTCAACGCCCCCCGCACGAAAGACCGAAAGGAAACGCTCATGACGAAAGCATACTCCATTGTCACTTACCTGAATATCTCAGACCCGGATCGCTTTGCGGCCTATGCGAAAATCGCCGGGCCGGCGATCGAAGCAGAGGGCGGCCGCTTCATTGCCCGTGGGGAACCCGTGGAAATTCTTGAGGGGACCAACAACAACCGGGTCGTGATTATCGAGTTCGAAAGTACGGAAGCCGCCTTGTCCGCTTATCGCAGCGCAAGCTACCAAAGCGCGGTGGAGGCCCTTGGGGATGGTGCCCGGCGGGATTACCGGATCGTGCCCGGCTGCTAGGGTCAGGGTTTCTGTTTCATCTCCACTTCTTGGCGGTTACGCTGTGCCGCAACCCTCCCTTATCAAGTCGCCCTAAACTGTCCCATCGGTTCTGACGTCAGGCAAGTTGCTCAGCGGGCTCACGCCGTACGGGTGCATCTTCCGGGTCTGGACTTTGGAGGCGGATCGACCCTTTCCCGATCTGATCCCCGCGATACCGGGACTGAACATCTGGGCGTGGCGCTCAGAGGTTTTTCATCCGACTGTTTTTATTCATCGCATTCATGCGTTTGATGCGGCGTTCGACG
>NZ_QAAA01000015.1 GCF_003046545.1 Rhodovulum imhoffii
TGATGTTTCGACTCCTCTGATGTGAAAGTGGGGGGACGTCAGTGCGCGCTTCGGCAAGACGGCGCCCCCCCTTGGCAGCCACTTTTCCCAGCATGTTTGTCGACTGACCAACCCAACCCGCCAGAGCAGAGCGATCCAGGTCGATGCCTTCGCGGGCGAAGATTTGTGACTGGCGGTACAACGGACAATGATCCGCGTATTTGCTGACCAGCACATGCGTCAGCAGCCCGGCTCCGGGGCGGCCACGCTCGATCGGGCGCGAGGGCAAGGGTGCCTGAACGATCCTGTCGCAGCACTTGCATGCCATGCGCGGACGGACGATCCGGTTCACCACGAAGCGGCCGGGAATATATTCCAGCTCTTCGGTCACGTCCTCGCCGATGGTGCGCAGGTCACCGCCGCATTTGCAGGTCTCGCCCGGGCTCATGATTTCCTCATTGCGCGGCAAGGACGGTGGCAATGGTTTGCGCTTCGGCTTTTGCTTGGGCTCTGGATCAGTAACCTCTTCAGGCGGCGCGGTGCACGCGGCCGCGGTTTCCTCTTCTTCAAGTCGAAGCTGCAAGTTGAGTTGGTCGGCGGATTCCGATCTCGACCCGAAACGGTGCCGCTGGTGACCCGAAAGCTGGTGCTTCAGCTTCTCAATCTCCAGAGCCTGCGCCTTTCGCCGGTGTAGAAGCCCTTCGACTTCGCAACATCCAGCACCGCCTTGATCCGTTGAGCAACGCGCTTGGCCGTTTCGTGCTTTTCGGTCCAGATCGGGAGCAGGACCTGCAACACCTCGGGCTGCCCGACCTCCGACACCGGCAAACGCCCGATCTTCGGGAAGGCATATTCGGCGAGCGTGTTGATCCATTGCTGCCCGTGCTTGGGGTTCTTCCATGTCGGCAGGCGCTCGATGTGAACCTGCTGGGCGATCTCCTCGAAGCAAGGCACCTCTTGGCGGACATTGTAGCGCGGGTTGAGGCCTTGCTTCGCCATGCGGCGATATTCAAGGGCGCGGTCACGCGCTTGGTTCAGTGTCACGATGTCCGCGCCGCCCAAACCAAAATCGGTGCGCAGGGGTTTGCCTTCCCGATTCCGCTGCCCCTTAACCGTGACGCGCACAATCCAGCGCCGTGCGCCGCTCGGGTCCACCACGAGATAGAGGCCGTTCCCGTCGCCATGCCGACCGGGACCAAGCGTTCGCACCAAATTCTTGGTCAGCTTGCCGCTATGCAGGGCCATGAATATACCACGTTTTATACCACCCAATGAACAGAAATGAGTGTAATCGAAGAAATCTGAAGATCAACACGAATACAGATAATCAAACAAAAACAGCGTTTTATGGCGCTGAATAGGTCTGAACGCAACTGTATGAAAATGGTGGGTGGCGGAGGGAATGGGCCTGATATCCAACCTTCTCTACTGCCTAAGCTATTGTTTTCATTGGCGCGAATAATGGGTTGAATCGTCATTTGGTGCAATCGCGACTGGCAGCCAACTGCGCTCGAAGCGTTGTGCGTGGGTGCTGCGACTAGGCAGTGGCCCATCCTCGACCCGGGGTGATCACAGCCACCTGCCGGTTTCGGCGTTTTGGGCCTTCCCTGAGAGGGGTGCCAAAATGTAAGCGAGGCCCATCACGTTGGCATAGCAGCATTTTTTAAAGCCCGTGGGAAAGACCGGCAAGATGAAATCGACACTCACCCTCCTTCTGGTCTTCCTGAGCCAGTTCTTTTTGCCGCGACACAACGCTCAACTGAGGCTGCTCAAGGCCCAGATCGCGATCTTGCGGGCCCGCATCCCGGCGCAAAGGGTTATCCTGTCGCCCGTCGAAAAAGCTGAACTCATGCGCATCGGGGCTGAGTGCGGGCATGAGATCGATGGCCTTCTGGAAGTGGCAAAGCCCGCGACCTATAGGAGCTGGCTCGCGCAAATGAACAGCGGACGCCCCTTCAAGCCCGTGGGACGGCCGCGCCTGACGCAGGAGTTGCGCGATGTCGTCCTTCGCATCGGATCCGAAAACCTTCTCTGGGGCTACAAGCGCATCGCGGGCGAGTTGAAAAAGCTGGGGCTTTATGCCGGTGCCAATTCCGTCAAACGTATCCTGAACGAGGCGGGCATCCACCCAAGCCCTGAGCGACGCAGAAAGAAGCCCGCTCTTCCTTGGACCACATTTATCCGGGCACATATGGAAACCATGATCGCCTGCGATTTTTTCACCAAGACTGTGTTCACGCTGCGCGGGCCAAGGACAGCTTATGTGCTGATCTTCATCCATCTTGGCAGCCGCCGCGTCTATTGCAGCGCCCCGACCTATGCCCCGGACTCGACCTGGATGACGCAGCAGGCCCGCAACACCTTGATGTGGTGCGAAAATCAGGAAATCGCGCCGGGTTTCCTGATCCGGGACGCCGACACCAAGTTCAGCGCCAGCTTTGATACCGTCTGGGCATCGGAAGGTGCCAGGGTCATCCAGATCCCGCACAGGGCGCCCGACGCCAATGCCTTCGCGGAGTCCTTCATAGCGACCATCAAGCGCGAATGTCTGGATTTCTTCGTTTGCTTCAGCCGGTCGCAGCTTGATTACATCCTGCGGACCTGGCTGCGCCATTACAACACCGAGCGCCCGCATCGTGGACGCGGTATCGGCAACAATGTGCTGCAGGTCGATTTCCGGCCCGTCCGTGACGGCCCAATCCGCCGCAACCGCCAGCTTGGCGGCATCATCACATCCTACACCCGCGATGCGGCGTGAGTGCCATGATTGAGCGAAAACATCCGAACGGAGAAATAGCGCTGATTTCATCTTGCCGGGTTTCGAGACACCCGATATAACGACAGAATATCAATGCGATAGGGATCGCCTACATTTTTGCACCCCGCTCAGGGAAGGTCAAAGAATCTGGGTACGGCACCTACCTAGGCTGGCGGAACCCCAGCGGCGCAGCGATCCGTTTGGACCGTTAGATTACGTCGAGCTGAACCGCCGAGCAGTCGCAGGCGACAAACCCCAAGATCATGGCGCGCAAACACCATGGTGTCGCCGTTCGCTGCAGCGATGCATGACGGTTGAGAGCGAGGAACGCTGAAAGTCCGGCTGGTACCCTCCGGCTCTAAATCTGCGCGTCGGGCTCAAGCCCCGATGATGTGCAGGGCCGAAAGTATAGCGAACACCAGAAATAGGCAGCCCGAGGCCAGGAGAATGAGAGGCCGGCGCCGATCGGTGAAGCGCCGGACTGCTCCCGTGGCCAGGAGGGCCGAAACCGCGCCGTGAACGAGCAACGAGTTGAGGAAAAAAGCCAGCACGACGAAGGCGAGATCTCCGAATGACATCGTTGCGAGAGGGAGGCTGGTGGCAAAGACCGCACCAAAGAAGAGGACTGACTTTGCATTCGAAATATTCACTAGAAAGCCCGAGGAGAAGGCGCGACTCAGGCTCAAAGTGGGGGCAGCGGACCCGCCTTCTGGGGTGTGTCTGCGCAGCGCGGAGCGAATGGACTTCCCCCCCAAATAGACGAGGAAACCGCTCCCCAACAGTCCAAGAATGCTAAAGATCCTGTCGCTGAATGCTTGTCCGGAGAAATAGATGGCGACCGCGGCGCCGCTCGAGAAGACCACGCCAGCGGTCGCGATCCCGACAACAATGAGGCCACGTACGAGCGCTCCCTGCTGCGAGGCCGATAGAATGAGAAAATGGTTCTGGCCCGGAACGCTCATCGCCGTCGCCTGAAGCGCGAGAGCAGCAAGAAGACTCGCCTGGAACTCACCCATCACAGAACCCTAAGCAGCGCTGCCCGCTCGGCGTCGAACCCGCCGAAAGCTTTGGCACTGCCTTCCTCCGCACGCTTCAACTTGCCGTACAGACGCAATCCCTCGGGATCGAAGACTTGCGTCGCGAGGTCGCTGGCCAGATACGTCGCAAGAGATGACTCTATGCTGAAATCGAGCGCCGCACCGGCAGGCGCGGCGCCTCGCTGCGCTTTGAGAATGGCAGACACCACCGTGAGGATAGTAAAGTAGGGGTTGGTATCGGATGTCGGCGTCCGCAACTCGATGCGCTCTTCCGGGCCGTCGCGAATAATGCGGATGGCCGCAAAACGGCTCCCTTCCTCGATATCCGCCTTACGCGACGCGAAGGACTCGATCTCTTCGGTGTACCGGCTGTTCCTGCTCGGCCGATAGATCGAGAAAGCGGGGCCCAGAGTTCCCTGGATTGCATGGGCCAGCTTGTCTACACTGAGTGACGCGCAGGAAATGTGCAGGTGCAGATTGCTCGGCGATTGGTTCATCGCGTTCACGGCGATAAAGGTCGCCCGAAGCCCGAAGCTCGCGGCCACATGCCGGATGATAATGCGGGCAAGGAAAACGCGATCAGCCTGTTCCAGCGGAGGAGTATGTCTCAGCGAAATCTCGTATTGATCTACCTCGTTCTCCTGTGAGAGGTCGAGCCACTCAATGCCAGCGGCATCGAGTGCATGGAGGATCGCCGAGATGCAATGCTGATTTCCTGCGAGCCCGCCGAAAGCGTAGGCTTGCCCGTCGGCGGGCAGGTCGTCCCGATCTCCGAGGAGATAGAACTCGAGTTCGGCACCGATGCGGATGTCACGCGCCCCCTGGCTTGCGGAAAGGCGACGCTCGAGAACCGCCCTGATATCGAACCGGTGCGGGGTTCCATCGGTCGCCTTCGCGCGGCCGATGACCAGTGCATCGGCACCGAAAAGATCAACCTGAGCCGCCCGTGCGAACGGCCGCACCTCGGTCCCGATCACGTCAATCGTCATGTCGGAAGCTCCGACCGGAATCACGAACTCGTCGAAGAGATGCGGATGGCCGTAGATATCTTTTGCAAACACTCCGGGAGAAAACCCGATCGTCATACTGCTTTCGACCGCGCGATTGGCAAGTTTTCCCCGCGCAATTCCGTGCAGGTCAGGAAAGAGACAGAGGGTTCTTGTCATAGGGCGCTTCACTCCTGCCGGAAACACAATTCGTCAAAATCCCATAGACCATAAGTGCTCGTTCATACCATGCGGAATGTCGCGCGTGGACCTCGATTTCGGGAGGTGACGGGTCTGGCTTTAAGACCGTGCGGCTCCGCTCCAGCGTTTCGTGCCAGATTGCTTGTGACTTCTTCTCGCCGCTGCTCCAGGAGCGGATACGGCCATCGGACCAGCGGAGCATGTCGGGATCGAAGGTCACGGAAATTGCCTCGCACACCCATCTGGTCGTGGCTTCGGGCTCTGCCCTGAACACGTCGCCGTCGATCACGACGGGGTCAACCCCTATGGTTCGGAGCCGCCTGTACAGGCGGCTTAGCGCGGTGAAGCCGAACTCTTCCTCGGTAAAGTCGGGTTTCAGCTTGATCAGCGACGCGTAAACCGCCGCGGGATGGCGCGTGATGATCAGCTGCCGCGCCTCTGACAGCATGGCGTCGCTGACATACGGCTCGCCCTGGAAGGCGAGCTCCTTGACGAAGGCCCGCACGCCCGACCGACGGTTGCGGATGGAGGTCTCGATCTCAATGCGGTCGGCCACGAATTCGGCTGCATCTCGGTCGCCGTAGCGCGAAGACCGGCGGTCAGGTCCGAAATAATAGGCGTCGGTGAAGGGCTCGTGCACCACGTCAAGCTTGGGACTGTTCTTCATCACCCGCTCGAATGCGGTCGACACCGAACGGGGCGTCGCCCAGAGAAACACCGGCGCTCCGTCCGGACGTCCGAATGCGTCACTCGGTAACGTTGAACGTGAAGATGTCATGGTAGCTCTCTCTCCTCCAGATCTCCCGCCCGTCCGCCCCGTTTCGGGCGACCACGGCGGCTCGGGCCTGGTTAAAATTGGTCGACCGGGAGACGGTGTAGGCCCCGGCGTCTGAAATCAGGACGAGGTCCCCGGCCATGAGGCCGCCGGGAACGCGCGCGCTTGCCATGAGGACGTCGCCCTCGTAACAAAGTGGCCCGCCGAGCGAGGCCAAGGGGGCGTCCGTCCGGACCGGCAGTTCCTTGTCCGCCCGGAAGAACCGAAGTCGGCGCCGCTCGCCGAACGCCGCCGTCGGCATGATGTGCAGGCCCGCGTCGAGCACCGCCCACCGGCGTTCCGGCAGGTCCTTGATGCCGGCGACGCGGCTTAGCAGGGCGATGCAGTCGGACATCAGGTAGCGCCCCGGCTCGCAGCTGACACGCAGATCGTCCAGCTTCCGCGCGGCGATCTCCGACCGCAGCTCAGCAACGAAGCGGGTCATGTCGAAGACCTGCTCGTCGCTTTCGGGCGGTGTCTCTCCCATGTGGGCCTTGCATTCCGACCACCACCCGCGGCGCTGCCGCTGCATGCCCGGCACGCCGAACCCACCGCCGACATTAATCTCCTCCAGCGGCGCCTTCGCAGCGCGCAGCTCGCGGGCGAAGTCAAGGACGGGACGCAGCGCTGCCACATGAAGATCCGTCTCGGTGATCTGCGAATTCAGATGCGCGTGGAGCGATCTGATGCTGAACCCCTTCTCCGCGATCCAGGCTGCTGCTGCCGCCGCCAGCCCGCCATCGAGAGGCCAGCCGAACTTGCCCGTGCGCTGCCGCTCTCTGTGAGCCTGGGTGAAGCTTTGATCGGCCGAAGTGAAGACGGGCAGGCCCGGGCTCACCCGCAGCCCTAGCCTCGGTTCGGGGATCTCGCCGGCGCGCCGCAGTTCCGCCAGGATATCGACCTCCTCGAGAAGGTCGATATTGACGACCACCCCGGCCTGCACGGCGCGCACCAACTCTTCGCGCCGCTTCATAGGGCCGTTGAAAACGACTGGCTTACCTTGGCAAAGCAGCAGCGCATGCTCAAGCTCGTAGCCCGAGACGACATCCGCGCCGAGGCCCAAAAGATGCGCCGTTCGGCAAAGCGACGGCAGGTAGTTCGTCTTGTAGGACAGGTAGATCGACGAATTAGGGAACGCCGCTTCCCAAGTGCGCCGCAGGGCTTCGGCAGACGCGGAGAAGCGCGCCTCGTCGTAGACGAATGTTGGCGTGCCGTGGCGTGCGGCGATCGTGTCCGCCTCTGCGGGGGCGATGTCGGCGAAGGGCTCAGTCGCACCTTCGCCGACGAATTTGTCCGGAGAATTAAGCGTCATTCCGCAGCGAGGCTCGTCGTCTCGGCCGTAGCGAAGGCCTCGAACTCCTGTCCGTAGCGGCGGTCCGCCCAAGGATTGATCGAGATGACCCAGATGTCGCGACAACCGCCCTCCGGCGATGCCGCTTGGATGTCCCGGGCGCCGTGAACCATGTCCTCATCACGCATCACGAGGCACTGGCCTGGCTGCAGTATTTGCTCGAAGAACGGCTCAGTCTTTCCGACTTGGTAGAGCGTTGACTCACCGCCGATTATGTTATGGCGCTCCCAGACTGTCACGCTCGTAATGTGATGGCCGTCGCGATGCGGTCCTTCAGGAATAGTCTTTCCTTGGTAAATTTCGCTCACCCGGGTTCGCCATTGGTGTAGATTTACCTGGAAAACACTGTTCGTGTCGAATTGAAGCTCATTCGCGATCGATGCAAATTGCGGGGTCGGATCGACGCCGGAAATCGGCTCAAATGCTCTGCGGATCCCTCCAACCTTCTGATTGTATGCTTTGGCCTGGATGAACGGGCGATGTTCGAGCACCCGACAAGCCCAGTGATTATTCTCGAAAAACAATATGTACTGCGAGAATTGGCGCCAACGTTCCTTGTAGTACGGATCCTCAGGAAGTTCGGAGAAGTGATCTTTGGCTTCTTTAGAGATCGGGGGAAGCTCGATGACTTTGTAGCCCAGAGGGCCGAGGCTCAATCCTATATGGTTCATGGGCGAGATACTCCTTCATTTGTTGGCTGTCACATTACTAGAGGATGCGTAGCGGCTTTCTATTTGGCCAATTGGGATAAGTCTTCTAGCGGCACGTCGGCGGCGGTCTCGTCCGTGCATTCGTCGATGCTCGCTGGAAATTTCTTCCCGTCGATCACGAGTAACACCACGTCAGGCTGCATGTTAACGAATCTTCAACCTCTGCATGTTTATTCTCCCCCCCCCCCCCAAGGTCAGGTCAAGACGCAATGTTTGGGACATGCCTTGGTAGCTCTATTCGGCCGGTGGCGGCAATGTGAGGACGGGCCGGACCAACGCCTGATAAGGGACTGGACGCAGCCACACAAAACCGCGCCTGCGCCCGCATCACGGCATAGTCGCTCAGCATCTCCGCGATGGCGGATCCGCCTGGCAGCAGTCCCAGCTCGTCCGCCGCGCGCGTCTGGAGTTCGCGGCTATACTCGACCACGGGCGGGCAAACGGCAGCAACGCCGGGCTCAAAACCGAGCGTCCCGCAACCGCTCAGCAAGCTCGTTGCGATCGCGAGGACGGCGAGCCGCCGCTTCCAGCATCCGACGTTGGACGTCATTGGCCTTCTCCATGGTTTCAAGGCGTTCGGCGAGGCGTCCCGCTCGCTCCCCGGAGTGCCGAAGCGAAAGCAGGAACAGGAGCACTGCAAGCGCGATGGCTCCGTAACGCAGCGCCGCCCGCATCCATGGGCTCGCGGCAATCCCGGCGAGGAGCCCCCCGATCATCGCCGCCCCCGCTTCCAGTCGTCGAGCCGGGCGTAGATGGCGACCCCGATCCCGCCGAGCGCCACCGCGATGAACACCCAGCGCAACGTGTCGAGATACGGCACCAGCGGCAGGATGGCGGTCTGGGTCTCGGCCAACAAGCTCTGCGCGACCTCAACACCCGCGGCACCCAGTGTCGCGACACCCGCCGCGCCACCCCCCTTCATCGTGCGGCTGTCGGCCAGCACCTCCCGCGCGGGCGGCGTCTCGGATGCAAATGCGGTCGCCCGTACCGGGAACCGCTCGCCCCACTGCCGCGCGGGGCCGAGGTCGACATGCATGAAGCCCGAGCGCGGGTAGAAGCCGAAGCCGAGGAACCCGACCTCGCGCGCCGCAGCCTCGAACGCCACCGGGTCGTGGTTCGCCATGGCAATGTCGAAGGCTGCGCCGTCAAGGTGCTTGGAGCGGGTCGCGCCGCCCACGGCGCGGTTGTGCTCGGGGCTGCGATACGCGGAGCGGACGATCAGCGGCTTGCCCAGCCGGTCGCGCAGCGCCTGCAGCTTGTCGAGCGCGGGCCCGTTGACGAGCAGCTTGCCTGTGCCCCGGCAGGCAATCTCGGCGGGGGAGAAGTTGGGCCAGCGCCAGGTGCCCTCAGGCACGTCGCGCCAGTGACGGTGGAAGGTCGTGTTCACGGGGTCCTCCGAAAACAAAGAACCCGCCTCGAGGGCGGGTCATTGCGGGCTGATGAATTGATGAATGCGGAATGGTGAGCGACTACGGGCCGCCGCCGAAGATCCTGAGCTTGATGGCGATGCCCGCGAGCAGCGCCAGCATGACCCCGGTGGTGATCATGCGGACGGCGGTCTGCATGGCGGTGCGGCGCACCAGGCGGATGCAGTCGACCAGGGAGCGCAGATCACGGATGTCGAGCGCGGCCTCGTCGCCGTCGAGGCCGACATCGGCGAGCGCGCGCTTCGCGCCTTCCTCGGCCGCCCTCGTCAGGATCGCCTCGAACTCGGCGTCCGGCATGCGCACGAAGCCCTCGGATCGGGGTGGTGTCATCGGGATTCTCCTTCCGCCGCTCAGCCGATCTTGCAGCCCCAGAAGGACGTGTGGTCGGCCGCGAAGTAGCCGTCCGCGACCCGGAAATACCCCTGCAGCTCGACGGTATCGCCCGCTGTTAGCGGGACCATCGTCTGCAGCCAGATCGCGGTGGCGAGCGAGACATGGGTGGCGGAGATTTCGCCGAGGGAGCCGCGGATTTCGGTCGTGCCGTTCAGCACAAGCCGCCCGCGCATGCGGGCCGTGGCGCTGGCGTTGATCTTGTAGAGCAGCGTCGCGCCGAAGAGGTAGGTGCCGTCCACTGGGGCGACGAAGTGATTGTTCGCGGCGTCGAACGCCCCCTGATCGTTATAGTCGGTGTTGTTCAGCCCGATCTTCGTCCACGTCCCGACGCCGACGTAGTTGTCGTAGTTGGTATACGCCTTGAACCGGGGCAGCCGGGGCTGGTCGACGATGCCGGTGGCGTTGTCGACACTGAGCCCGTCGAAGAAGGTGCTGCCGTCGGCCGAGACCGCCAGCCGGAACCTGTCCGAGCCAAAGAGGCCGACCAGCGCCTTGGTCACGAAGCCGGTCTGGAGCGTCAGGCCGAGATCGTCGCCCGCAGCCTCCTTGTTCATGGTGTAGAAGAGATCGCCGGTCCCGCCCTCAGCCACGGTCTTCGCCGTCCAGAGCGCGGCGTTCAGCTTGGCCGAGAACGGGTTCGACGCATCTGCCGTCGTCCCCAGCCCCATTAACGCCATGTTCTGCAGCGCCGCGGGCGTGGTCCCGATCCAGCCCGCGCCGTCGTAGACCAGCAGCAGGCCCTCATCCTCGACCCACGCCCGCCAGCCGGTGCGCGGTGGCAGGCGCAGCCAGGCGCCGTCGGTCCAGAGCGCGACGTTCAGGTCCCAGCCCGCCCAGTCGCCGGTCGCGCCCGACCCGACGATGTAGCGGTCGCCATCGGCGGGCGAGCCGGGCGGCGCGGTCAGGTCCCGGTCGAGAACGGAAAGCTGGACGAGCCCGTCGAGCAGCCGCAGCGCCTCGTTGTGGGTGACATGCTTCTGGGCCTGCGCCGCCAGGATGTAGGGCAGCAGGAGATGGGTCGTGGCGTCGGACATGGGCGGTCTCCAGAACGAGGAACGCCGCCTGCATGGCAGGCGGCGAACAGTGGCGCGGCGGCGGGCGGTGGTGGGCTACCCGCGTTCGGGTTTGTCTGCCGGAATGGCCGAGAGAACCGGGTCAGGCTTCGGCGCGTCCCACTTCGCGGTCATCGCGGCCCAGCGATCAATCTCGGCCCGAAAAGCGGGATCGTCGATCCGCAGATGGAAGGTGTAGAGCCGGTCCACGATCTCGCGCATCAGCGCGCGCATCTCGTCGTCACTGATCCGCGAGACCTCGGACCACGGAATGCGTCTTCCTGCAGCGTCCACCACGACAACGTCGCTGCCGTCACCAGCTTGCGAGACCGGCGTCAGGCCGGCATGCAGGGTCTCGAGCTGTGTGTTGCGCACGCAGGCCACGGCCATCACTCTGGCAAGCTGGGCGGCAATCCTGTCTTCGTCTTCGGGGCGCATGTCCCGAGCCTACGCCGGAGAGTGCGCAACCGGCCAGAACTCATTGCGCCACCTCAGAAGCTCAGCGTCACGGTCTTGGGCGCGCCTCGCCCGACGAGGGCGGAGAGCTGGAAGATGCGAATGTCGAGCGTGTCGCCGGCATGGAGCAGCGCGCCCCAGTCGGCGGTCTGCTGGGCGGCGGTGTAAATGGCGCTGGTGGTGGCGGTGCTCAGCGGCCGTTTCACGGCAGCGCCGTCGAGGATCTCGACCTCGTAGGTCTCGGATTCCTCGGCCAGCGGCACCTCGACCGCACCCCAGCTGTCGGCAGCAAGAGCCCTAGACCGGCGTGTCCAGCGGATGGTGAAATCGCCGGGCGAGTGCGGCGTGCGCCAAGGCTGCGCTACATGGGCGACGGAGAACGGCCGCAGCCCGATGCCCGCCGGCGCGAAGGCCTGCGCGACATAGGTCTCGTCGCTGACCGACCGGCTTGCGGGGCCGACGCGCCAGTTCCACGGGATGCCGAGATCGGCTTCGGCGCTCGGCAAGGAGGCAAGGCTGTCGTCGAGTACTACCACCTGCGCCCCAGCGAGCGTCGGATTTCCCATGGCGCCTTCGGTGCCGCGCTGGCCCCGCAGGAGTCTGGTCAGGCGATACCGGCCTGGGCCGATCAGTTCCGCCGCGCCTGCCTGGACGATCTCCCAAACACCTGACGCACTCTCGATGGCGAGCGCGTTCGCCCCGCCGAACAGGGTCAGGTCAGTGACGCTTTCCAGCGTGCCGGTGAGCAGATCGACATTAAGCACGTTGCCGAGGTCGAAGCGCGACGTCGGCCCTGCGTAGAAGTCCGAGACCAGTGTCCCCATCCGGGCACGACCGCCAAATGTGGTCAGCAGCTCAAACCCGTCCGTCGATGGACTGCGGAACACGGCCATCTCGCCCGGCCAGGGAACGGCATGGGCAGCGATCAACGGCCGGTGCTGGGGCTGATCCTCCGTGAGCTGTGGCAAGTTCATCAACAGCACCTCGGGTGCGCCGAACACTACGGTCTTTGAGAGCGAGGACGGTCTTGGCGATCCGGGTGGCAGGTCGTGGGCCTCGCGATCCTGGCGGACGGCTTCGATGCCTCGCGCCTCAGCATCCGCAATGGAGACCAACCGCAGCGGGGTGTGCTGCCCGTCATGGGCGAGCGTCACGACATCGGCCGGATCAAGCGCCAGTCGCGACGGCGGCAGACGAAACGCTGCTGTTTCTCGCCCGGTCCACGCTTCCATCAGCGCGCGGCGGCAGCGGCGCTCGGCCTCCTCGGGCGGCACTGCCATGGGGAAGGACTCGGAGGCGATCCGCTTCGTGTCGACCGTGATGCGCCGGGCCTCGACCTGCGCGGCCTCGTAATCCTCGTCGGCGCGAGCGACCTTCCATTTCAGGGCCTGCGGCAGCTCCGTCTCCTGGCCACGGGTCAGCTCGAGAACCTCGCCTTCGCGCGCGGCGACGAGATCGTCCGGCGAAACGCTCGCCACCGCCGCCCTGCCGCGCATGACGAAGCGGATCACGCCCTCGGTCTCGACCGCGTCGAAGCCAAAATGGTGCGACAGCGTGGTGATCGAGGCCCGCGGGCTCTCCAGCGCGCCGATGGCGTAGCCCTCGACCGCGCCCCAGAGGCCGGTAACGTCGATCCGTTCCTCGGGCAATCCTGCGCGCAGACAGAGATGCCGGACCAGCGCCGCCAAAGACACTGCCCCGAGGCGTCCGGTCAACCAATGCCCCAGCCGCCAGTTCGCGCCGTCGGTCCAGACGTCGGTCAGCGCCGGAAAGAACGGATAGGGCCGCGCGTCCCAGGTCCAGGCGGCGCATTCGGGGACATGGACCATGCGCCCGCCGTAGACGGACGAGACCGGGTTGTTCGCAGCCTCGCCCCACCAGAGGTATGTCGCCTCGAGATAGGCGCGCTGGATGGCGTCATCGCGCCAGCCCCGCGAGAAATGCGGCGTGAAGCTCTCCGACGACTTGGGATCGAAGAAGACGTTCGGCTGATTCGTGCCGCGGTCGATGGCCGGGCAGCCCAGCTCGGTGAACCAGATCGGCTTGGACTGCGGCGCCCACGCCGTCGGCGTGCCGCTCTCCACCCCACCGGGGCGATCGTAATGCGCATTCGACCACCAGGCGCGGAGGTCCTTGTAGCGAAAGACCCACGGCTTGCTGGCCGCACCGTCTGTGATCGGCGTACGGACCTGCGCGGAGCGGTCGACCGCGCTGGCGTAGAACCAGTCGAAGCCCTCGCCGCCCACGATGTTCCCCTGCAGGTAGGCCCGGTCGTAGATCGCGGGCCAGCCCTCGGCCGCGTCCGCATGCTCGAACCCGTCCCGCCAGTCCGACAGCGGCATATAATTGTCGATCCCAATGAAATCGATCTCCGGATCGGCCCAGAGCGGATCGAGATGGAAGAACACATCACCGCTGCCGTCACCCGGCTGGTGCCCGAAGTATTCCGACCAGTCGGCCGCATAGCCGATCTTCGTGCCGGACCCAAGGATCGACCGCACATCCGCGAGAAGGTCCCGATATGCCTGCACGGCCGGATAGGTGGCCGCGCCCGAGCGGATCGTCGTCAGCCCAGGCATTTCGGTGCCGATCAGGAACGCGTCGACCCCGCCCGCCGCCGCGCAGAGATGAGCATAGTGTAACACCATGCGGCGCAGACCCCAGTCGTCGGATGGCCCGGTCCACGAAACCGACTGACCCGAAACGTTGAAGCTCGCGGGCGTGGCCGCGCCGAACAGAGCCGCGACCTGGCTTGCGGCCGTGGCAGTCTTGTCCACGGTCCCGGTGTAGCCAGCAGCCGGGGAACAGGTGATCCGGCCTCGCCAAGGGAACGCGGGCTGGCCGGTCTCGGTGGCATTGTCGGAATACGGATTCGGCAACGCGTTGTCCGGCGGAACGTCCATCAGGATGAACGGATAGAAAGTGACCCGCAGCCCGCGCGCCTTCATCTCTTGGATCGCCTGGACCACCGCGAAATCAGCGGGCGTGCCGCCATAGACGGGGCGATCCTGATCGTCGCGGCTGACCAGAAAGGCCTTCGCCCGGCTGACGCCATTCACGGACCAGGTCGACGGCGTGGTCGATTTCGCGGTCACCTCGACGCCGGGCCGCACCTTGCAGTTTCCCGCGCGCAGATCGTCTCCGAACCAAGCCACGACCAGCGAAACGCTTTCGACCTTTGGGGCCATGGCCTTCAGTCGGTCCAGCGCCACCACCATGTCGGCGGTGTCAGTCAGTGCGTTGAGGTTCTCGGGCTCGGACGACCCGCCGCCGCCCTTCCGGATGCCCTGCGTGGCATAGGCGAACTCACCTGATGCCGGGATCATGGTGACCGCTCGCGTCAGGCCCTCTGCCGTGTCTGGATCGGCGAGCGGGCGGAAGACCTCAAAACTCAGCTGCGGGATGCGATTGCCGTAGTTGCCGAGCGGCAGATCCTCGAACACTGCATAGGCGGTGCGGCGATAGGCTGGTGTATTCGCCGCGCCCATCCTCGCGGACATAAACGGATCGGCAGTCTGGCTCTCGTCGCCCGGATACCAGCGCCAGGTGATCCCGGCGGTGTCCAGCAGCTTGCCGTCGGCCCAGATCCGACCAATGCCGGTGATCGGCCCCTCGCAGAGTGCGACCGCGAAGCTAGCATAGTAGAAATACTCGGTGGTTTTGACCTTGCCGCCACCCCCGCCGCCTTTCCCGCCCCCCTGCGTGGTGGTCTTGGTCTCTTCGCGGAAATCCGTCGCCCAGATGATGTTGCCGCCGATCCGCATGCGGCCATAGAGGCGCGGGATCACCGCTCCTTCGGTGGCCGAGGTGATGCGCAGATTGTCCATCCGCGCGCCTTCGATCCGTTGGGTCGGCGCCAGTGACGAGATGATCCAGCTGTCGACGACCGATCCGATGGTGGAGCCGATGAAGCCACCAATGGTGGCAGCGTTGACGCCAAGGATTGCGCCGCCGATGCTGCCGCCAATGGCGGCACCTGCGGCACCGAGAACGAGGGTGGCCATGTCGGGGTCTCAGCGCAGCGGGAACAGGAAGGCGAAGACGATGCGCCGCCGCCAGGATTGGGTGAGCGGTTCCTCGATCACGCCGAGCCGCTCGTAGGCGTGGAGGAAACTGTCAGGGCCGGTAAGGATTCCAACATGCTTGGCGATGGCGCGCGGCATCATGCGGAACAGCACCAGCGCGCCGGGACCGGCATCTGCGGAAGGTACCTCGATCATCAGGGCGCGCGCGCCTTCCGCCAGCACCTCTCGCGGGCCGGTCTCGCCCCAGTCGCGGCTGTAGGGCGGGATCGGGAACGGCTCGGGTCCGACCACTTCGCGCCAGACGCCCCGGGCCAGCCCGAGGCAATCGCAGCCGACGCCGCGCAGGCTCGCCTGGTCGTGGTACGGCGTGCCGAGCCAGGAGCGTGCGACGGCGACGACGCTTGCGGGGTCGGCCGATGCGAGGAGTTGCGTCACAACACACCTCCCTCGTGGCCGCCATCCTTCGTGGCGTAGCGGAGAACTGCGTCCTGGCCCGGGATGTGCGGGAAGCCGCGGAAGTTGGCGGTGTTGGCGAACTTCGCGCCACAGGTCTCGATCCGCTTGTCGCAGCCCGCGCGGATGGTGAATGCGTCAGCTTCGACGATCGCACGAACCGGGGCTTCGAGCAGTGTGAGGACTGCGATGCCGTCGGTCACGTCATGGCCGAGAACCTCGGCTCGACGCCCCGCGTTCGCGCCGCTCGTCCATTCGATGGTGCCGAAGGTGAACCAGCCGGAGGTGAAGCCGCTGAGCCCCGAGGCGGTGAAGGCCCGATTCCGCAGTAGGTCGATCACGGCGCCCGTCGCCTTATACGCGGGGTCCTCTAGATCGACGCCGCATCGCGGATCCCCGAGCGCCGCGTCGCAGGTCGCCTGGAAGGTCCGCCCGACTGTCTGACCGAGCACATGCGCGAGCGAGCGGACCTCGGCGACGAAGGCCAGACGCCCACGCCGGATTTGCCCGATGGCTCCCCGCCGCATCAGCACGCGCTGGCCGGTGTCGGCCCAGTTGACCCGCCAGACCTCGACCTCGGCGTTGTCCCAGCGGCCATCGAGTATGTCGGTTTCGGTGATCCGGTCCGAGGTCAGCACGCCCTCCGCGTCCTGCGCGTCGACCGACAGGTCGGAGCCGGAGCGAACCTCGGACGCGGTCAGGCCGCTTTCCGGCTCGAAGTCGCTACCATCGAAGCTGAGTGTCCGGTCGTGGTCTGTGAAACCAAAGGTCACGCTGTCCGCGCGAAGGATCCGCCAGCACCAGGCGAGCGTTGTTGTCCCATCGTCGAGATGCGCTTGCAGATCGGGATTGATGTTTTTCATCGCCGGATCTCCAGAAGCGGGATGGAGGTGATCGAGCCCAGCCGCTCGAGATCAAGCGTCACGTCGAGCACGTCGGTGTCGAAGCGGACGGGTACGTCGAACTGGAAGCCCGCTGTGACGGCGATGCCAGCGCCCGGCGCAGCGCTGAAGGTGACGACGCCGGTCGTGGTGTCGACCGACCAGCCCGAGGGCTGGTCGACGCCACCGAGGGCGATACGCACGGTTCCCACCACCGGCTTCGCAATGGCGCGCGTCCAGGATTGCGCGCCGGACGTGTAGTGCTTCATCAGCTGGAAGGCGGTCGTGGTGCCGTCGCCTGTACTAATCGACTGATCGGTGGGCGACGGCGTGCCCGAGGGAAGGCAGGACTTGTGATCGGCCCAGTCCTTGAACCGGAAGCCGTGCAGGCGGCCGTTCCGCGCCTCGAAGAACGCCACGACGGCCGCGAGATCGTCCGCGCGGCGGATGCCGTAAGCGACATCGTAGCGGCGGCGCGAGTTGGCCCAGCTGGCGTTGCGCTCCTCGTCGCCGCTGGCCAGTTCGACGATCTGGGTGCGGCGTTCCGGCCCGCCGCGTGCGCCCCGGCTGATATTGTCGGGAAACCGGACCTCGTGAAACGCCATCAAGTTTCTCCTTGGTTCGTGCTCTGGCACCCGCAACCGGTTCCCACTTGCGGGGTCGCACTCACATGCCCCTCCGCCCGAGCGACACGGCGCGGGCGATGTCGGCCGCAACCTGCGTGCGCGATTTCCGGAAGCTCTCGGCGTCGCGCGCCATTATAGTGACGTTGACCCCGCCGCCCGCGCCGTAGCTCTGGGCCTCAGGGCGCGACAACACGCGCTCGCCGCGCTGCAGGATCGCGGGCACCTCGTCGTGGCGAAGTCCAGCCATACCGCCGCCATGCATCCGAGGCGCAGCGGCGAAAGCCATGGCCGGGACCATCCGGCCTGGCGCGGAGGCACCTACCATGCCGCCTGCATGCAAGATGTTCGCGAAAATCCCGCCCGCACCCCCAAGCGCGCCGGAAAGCGCATTGGCGATCGGTCCCAGAATGAACCGCCGCGCCACCAGCTTGGCGAGATCGGCCAGCAGAGAGGTGACGAGGTCGCGGAAGTTCAGCTTCCCGGTCTTAACAAACTCGCCCACGGCGTTCTCGGCGGACTGGAAGGCGCCGACGAGGCTCTGGCCGATATCACCGCCGATCTCACGCGCCTTGCTGGCGTAGTCGGACAGCGCGGCCGTGACCGCCTGCCAGCCAGTGACTGCGGTCTCCACATTGGGCTCGGCCGCAGCAGCTGCAGCCCCGGCGGCAGCGCCGGCATCGGTCGCCGCCTGTCCGGCACCATCAAGCGCGGTCTCGAACCGCTCCGCCGCGGTCGTGGCCTCAGTCAGCGCGTCTGCGCCACCCTCGGCGCTACCCTGCACCGCATCACGGAGGGCCTGCCAGCTCGCGAGTGGCGCACGCGCGCCTTCGGCCAAATCCCGTGCGGCACCGCGATACCTGTTGGCTGTGGCCAGTGCAGTATTGGCCGCCTGGGTGAGCCCGAGATCGGGCGCGGTCAGCGGGTTGTCTTCGAAGGCCCGGTCGAACGCCGTCTGCGCGGCTGTCGTTGCGGCGGTCGCGGCTCCCTCAAACCGGTTCTCAATCTGGCCCAGCTCAAGATCCGGGATAATCGAGATCCTTCGTTCAGACCCGAGCGCTTCCAGGCCCTGATTGATCCCGCCGATGAACGTGTTGATCCGCGAGACCACGCCGTTCAGCATGGCCTCGACACCGTCGACCAGACTGTTGGCCGCCTGGAACGCAAGATCGCCGATGGCGGCGGGCAGCAGACCCCAGATCGCCTTGATCGCCTCGTAGGCGCCCTCGAACGTGTTCGCCGCCGTATTGCCGAAACCGACGACGCTCTCGATGGCGCTCTGCATGCCGGATGCGGAGTCGGCCTTCAGGTCGAAGAACATCGCCGTGGCCGCGGCACCCGCTGCAGCGGCGCCCATCCTGATCCGCTCCCAGACCTCGACCGCGAGGTCCTTCAGGAGCGACATGGCTTCGCCGAAGCCGCCCGCGCGGGAGACGAGGCGGGTGAACTGATAGACAAGCTCTCCCGCACCAACGATCAGCGCGCCGATGCCGGTGCGGATCAATGCGCCACGCAGGACGACGAGAGCGGTGGCGAGGCCACGGACGGAGAGCGCGGCAGCGGCCATCCCGGCGACCCAGCGTCCCGCGAGGAAGGCCGTGAAGGTGGCGGCGTAGGTGGTCAGGCGGCCAATGTTGTCGAAGAGACCGCGTATCGCGATGCCGAGGGGCCCGGTCCGGCTGGCGACCGCCGCCATGGCGTCGGCGACGGCTTCGAGCGCAGGCGCCGCTGCGACGGCGAGCTGGTTGGACAGCCCGCGCCAGATCAGCCCGAGCCGGGAGATGGCATCGTTGGTTCGCTCGATCTGGTCGGCATCCTGTTCGGAGACGACCACACCGAAAGCGCGCACGTCCTCCGTCGCCTGGCGCAACGTCGCGGTGTCGATCCGGCTCATGGCGATGGAGCCTTCCTCGCCGAAGAGTTGGCCCGCGACAGCCGCGCGCTCGGCGGCGGGCACGAAGCTCTCGATAGCGGCGTTGATAGCAGCCACGCGCTGGTCCAGCGGCAGGGCAATCAAGTCACTCGCTGACAAACCCAGCCGATCCAGCGCGTCGGCAGCGGGACCGGTCCCGGCCGCCGCCTGGCTGAGACGACGCGTCAGATCCTTGGTGGCCTGTTCAATGCCGGACATCGACACGCCCGCCAGCTCGCCCGCACGCTCGAGGGTCTGGATCGAAGCGACGGTGGTGCCAAGCGACTGCGCGAGCTTTGCCTGCGCATCCACCGTCTGCAGGCCGGAACGCACCATGGCGACGCCCGCGGCCGTGGCTGCGGCGACGGCCGCGGCTGCCGCGACCCTCACACGCCGCGAGAAGGCTACGAGCCTCGCGTTGGCCGCTTCCATCTCCCGGCTCAGCCTTCCGAAACCGCGCGACCCAGCTTCGCCCACGCCTTCCAGTTCGGCGCGCACCTGTCGCCCGCCGACCGCGGCGAGGCGGACGGATACACGCTTTTCAGCCATTGGGGCGTTCCATCTGTTCGTTGAGTTTTGCGACCATCACCGCTTCGATGACGGGCAGCAGTTCGGCAGTGGCGAGCGGCGGCACGCCGAGGGCGTCACCGAGCGCCAGCGCGGCGGACATGTCCCAGCCCATCACCGCGCCGGGCAGCACACGCAGCTGACCGCCGAGGCGGCCTACCAGGTCCCAGACCTGCCAGCCCTCATGGGTCAGTGGCCGGTTCAGCCGCGCCGGGCAGTCTTTGCACGCTTGCGCGCAGGCTTGGCAGTATCGCTCGCCCCCGCCAAAGGACCATTCGGCGAGAGCGCGGAGGCGTTTTTTTCCTGCTCCAGCAGCAGGCCCTTGGAGACATAGGTCAACTGGAAGGCTTCGAAGATCGGCCAGACGTCGAGCAGCGCGTCGATGGCCTCCGGGCTTGGGTCGATGGGGTTGCCGTCGGCGTCGCCGATGCCGTCCCAGGCGAGCACGGCACGCCGCGCCAGTGATTTCGCGAAAGCGACGGCGCGCTCCTCGTCGGAGGCGTCCTCCGGTACCGCCTCGAGGGCCGGATCACTGCGCGTCGCCACCATCAGCGCGGTGGTCAGCGGGCGCAACTGCACCCGGACACCGGGAGTGAGGTCAAGCCAGCGCGGCGCGTTGGTCAGATCGAGCGTGAGCATCAATACGTCTCCACATCGTTCACGAGGGTGGCGGTGCACATCCGGCCGACGACGCTGTCGCGGGCGGCCTGCCAGTCGAAGGTGGCCTGCACCCCCTGCGGCCCGGAAATCTCGATCCGCGGGCGCGGCAGGTAGACGGCGTGCACGGTGAAGGTGAAGCTCTCGCCCGAGGGCAGGACGTAGGCGAATTCCATCTCGCACGCCTCGCCGTTGATCGCCTGCGTCACCAGCGTCTGGTCGGCGAAGCGCACCTCGATCCTACCCGTGAGCGCCGCAATGGACGGATCCGCCCCATCGATGCGCCCGTCCGAGCGGATCGTCTCGATTCGGTCGAGGTTGTTGGCATAGGTGATCTCGGCCGAGACCACGTTGCCGAGGGCCGAGCCATTGCGCGTGATCGACCCGTTGAAATGGCCGAACCGCTTCAGCTCTAGCGCAGCCGGGGTGCCGGCATTTGTGGTTGTTCCCACCGTCTCGCCCTGCGCCACCAGCCGGGCGGTCGCGGTCAGGAGCCCCGAGCGCTGCATCTGCCAGGTGATCTGGTCGAGAACGCAGCCGGAATACATCGCGTAGCGCGGGACCTCAGGCATGCCGGTCTCGATGGAGAGGCTCGGCAGCGTCCACGCACCGGACTGGAACTCGTGCGTCCAGGGGCCGGTGCCCGTGGTGGTGGGCGCGCCGAAGGCCGCATTCAGCCAGAAGCCGAAGGCCTCGGCGTCGAGCGGCACGACGACATCGCCGTCGGCCGTGACCGCGTCCTTGATCGGCGCCAGCGGGTCACGGCCGTAGCCGAGAAGCTCCGAGTTCAGCAGCGGCTGCTCTGCGCCGAGCGAGGTGCTGGCAAAGGGCATCTTGGTGAAACCGCCCACCGGCGGTGTTCCATAGGTTGTCTCGAACGCAAGCGCCATCTGCGCCCGCGCCCCCTGGGCTCGTGCCATGGTGTTCTCCTCGGGTTGTCGGGATCAGCCGAGCGGGTCGGCCGTGGAGTGAGGCGGATCAGACGACAGTCCAGTGGACTGTCGTCCCGCCGAACGCAGCACCCGCACGGCGGTGGCGTCAGCCAAGCGGGTCGTCAGTTGAATAATGCAAGACGACAGGAATGACCGCCGCCTTGAGGCTCGCTGCGCCCTCTACGGCCAAGTCCACCGGCCGCGGCGCTTCCGCTTCGACCCAGTCGCAGAGCCCGCCCAGCGTGCGGTCAGCGGCGAGCGCCGCGCCAACGCTGGCGCAGAGATTGTCGAACAGTTCATCGCGGTCATCACCCTGGACGACCGCCTCGATCTCCGCCCGGTGCTCGTAGTGGTAGGCGGGCGGCGAGAGGGTCACTTCCGGCTCCCCCGGCTCGCCATCGCGCAGGATCAGCAGGCCGTCGGCCGGGACGCGCTCGGGCAGTACGTCGCCCCGCAGGACTTTAGCGGCCAGCGCCGAGAGCCGTGCGTGCAGCGCGGCGAGGATGGTTTCGCGGGGGGTGGGCATTATGCTATTCGGGCTTTCTTGGGATGATCGAGGCGATCATCATCATGTTGATCATCGTGGTGAACATGATCTTTCCGGTGCGACCGATGCTGATCATCCCCAGGATGATCATTGACATGTACGGCGTTATACCGTACATAAATCGGCGAAGGAGACCGATTATGTTTGCGATCGAAACCACCGCACCTACGCCGGGCAAGATGGAAGCGCGCAAAGAGTTGCGCATGCACCGTGCTGATGAAGAGCGCATCAAGGCTGCAGCTGCTGCCACTGGCCTGCAGGAAGCTGACTTCATTCGTCAGGCGGCGCTCGCGCGCGCGCATGAAGTGGAACAGCGCATGTCTCTCTCCATTCTGCCCATCGACGCGTTTGAATCTTTCAAGGCCGCTGTAGAGGCACCGGGAAAGGTTGTGCCCGGTCTGGCACGTGCTGCGGAAGCGTCGAAGGGCCTCCTGAAGGATGCCGACTGAGACCGCTGACAGAACGGGGGCGGAAACGCCCGCCCTCACAATCGCCAAATTCGACAAGGCGCTGCATGACCGCAGCGCCTTCTCTTGTGGCTTTGGCCCAATAGATAACTTCCTGAAGTCGTCACTCTCGGACCAGATCAAGACCGGAATGGTCGCCGCATGGATTGCCACAGCTGGCGACGATCCTGCCGTGTTGGGCTTCTACACTCTCGGCGCGATGGCCGTCCGAGCGGATCTTGGACCCAAGAAGTGGCAGCGCGCCTGTGTGCCCGACATCCCGGTCATCTACATCCGCGCGGTTGCCGTGCGCGAAGACATGCAAGGCAAAGGGCTCGGAACCGCCCTTGTTGTCGACGCCATGCGGCGCAGTTTGCAAATAACTGAGGAGATGGGAGCCGCAGCCATCGTCCTCGATGTGCTCAAGGACGATCACTTCAAACGCCGCTGGAGCTTCTACGAAGAACTCGGCTTCCAGCCGCTCGGCGACCCTGAAAACCCCGAGCGCGTCTTCATCCCAATGGCGAATGTGCGCGCAACGCTGGGCTGAAGAGCCAATCGGCATCAAGTCCGCACCTCCACCCAGTTCGCGACGATCAACCCCGGCACGCCATCGAGGGCCCGCTCGGCATCGCGATCTAAGTCCAGGCGCTTCGGCAGCTTGACCTGCGGGACCAGCAAGAAGATTGGGGCGGTGACCTGGTTGCGGCCGGTCTTTGAGCGCGATGCCACCGCCTGACCGCGCTTATTGATGCGGGCCTTGTCGGCGACCAGCAGGCTGGGTCCTCGGCGACGATAGACGAAGCGCAGGCGCAGCCCGCGCCTCCGCTCCCATTCGCCCGGGGTGATCCGGCGACCGCGCAGGCCTCGGCCCGCGGCTTCGGTCGGGATCGCGAGGTAGAACCCATCTTTCGAGCGGATCAGCGGACCAGTGTCGTGGGCGCCGACGATGACCGGCGCTTTCGACCAGACCAGCGCGGCGGCATCGAGGCTTTCGCCTGCGCGCGGGAAGGTCTGGTTGCGAATCGAGTTGGCGAGCCGTCTCCCGAGCCCCGCGCCGGTGATCTGCATGCGCCACGAAGACTTCAACCCGGTCCCGGCCTCGCGCATGGCGGCGGTGACGGCCTTCTCGCCCGCCTTCACCTCTGCGGCCATTGCGGCGATGAGATCGGGTGTGATGTCGAGCTTGAGTTTCATGCTGGGCGCAGGTCCACAGTCCAGACCAACCGCTCGCGATCGCGAACGGGCTCGCCATGTATGAGGAAGGCGTCCCCGTCGATCTCCAAGCGGTCGCCGGGGCGCGGGTTCGCGACATCGGCCACGCGCAGGTCAATCCGAGTGGTCTCGGACCAGAGCCGGGCATCGGCGAAGTCGGTAATCGCATCCGCCTGACGGGAGACGACGTGTATTAGGACAGGCGCGCCGCCATCAGCGATGTAGACTGCTTCACGACCGATGTTCGGATCGGCAAAGAGCGTATCAACGATGGCGTCAAACGCTGTCATCAGAACGCCGCGTTCAGGCGCACCCTGCCGATGGTGTCACCGGCCCCGCCTGCCACGGCTTCGGTCGCCACGCCGATCAACGTGTTCGATGTGGCCACGCTCGTGGTGCGCTTGTTGGTGTCGTCCCAATAGACCTTGGCGCCGACGGTCCAGGCCTGCGAACCGACCTTGGTGAGGTCGAATACGCCGACGAGCGAGGTCTCGACGGGCTCGCCGAGGGCGGCGTCCCCGGATGCGATGCCGAAGATGGAGCCAACGAGCAGGCCGTCGCCGGAGGTCACGGCATAAGGCGCGGTCAGGGTGATGGTGTTGCCCGGCTGGACGTAGTTTTTGGCCATGGGAGATTTCCTTTCTCATAGGTGCCGTTTGGCTCTGAGGTGTTTTCGAATGCGGCCGGTTTTCAGCGCGGCCACATGCGCGACGCTGACGCCAAAAGCCCCGGCGACCTCTCGCCGGGAATAGCCAACGTCCAGGCAATCAAGCATGCGCAGACATTGGTGGTCGGTCATGCGGGACAGATGCGAGCGATCTCCGCACAGCATCGTGCCGTGCTCACGCTTGTGTTCGATGTTCTCGCGCTGCGAAACATAGGCGAGGTTCTGGGCGCAGTTGTTCGACTTGTCGCCATCGAGGTGAGCGACGACCAGCCCGTCTGGTCGCGGCCCCAGAAAGGCAGCCGCGACGAGAATATGCAGAGCAATCCGCTGCCGGGCACCTCTGCCGCCACGCACCAGTGTGTGGTGCAGATAGCCTTCGGGGTCACACCACGGCTGTCGAACAGTCCAGTCTTTCTGGTCCAGCCAGCGAGAGCGCGCACCGCGTGGGATCCTACCCTTGCGATGCGCGCTCCAGACCTGACCGGTGCGGTTGATGTGATATCCGGGGAACCCCGGCACCGGCACAGCGCCCTGTCGATCATCGATCGTCATGGGGGTCGCCGATCCTATGCCCCAGGATTTTTATAGAGGCCGCGCCAGTCGATGGCCTTGGCACCGAAGTCGAGGCGGCATTTGATCTCGACGCCGTCGACATCGAAACCGTTGCGGGTCTCGATGTAGGCACCCTGCTGGCCCTCGAGATAAGCGTACTCGATGGTGTCGATCTGGTTTGGGCTCGCGGCCAGGTACCACGCGGTCTCGCTGGCGGCGTCGAGGCGGGGCTCGCTGATCGGCGCGAGCGTGCGGATCGACTGCGGCACCACGCTCGCGGTCGCGGCGGGCACCAGGTTCTGGGCGACCAGCTGTTCGGCCTTCAGTTCCAGCGAGGCGGGAACGATCAGGAAGGCGGGCCGGACATTGAGCACCGTCTTCTTGTCGAGCCCGGTCTGCTTGGCCATGGCGGCGCGGGCCGTGCCGACGCTGGTCACATCGAGCGCGGCGCCGGTGCCGGCCAGGTTCTTGTGGCTGTTGTGGAAGAGCGCGTTGCCGTCGGCCATCGCCGGGTTGGCTGTGATGATGCCCCATACCACGTCGGATTCCAGCTGTGCGATGGAGTTGCCGTACATCGCCGGGATGCGCGTGAAGGCGTCGAGATCGTCGTTGATCAGCGTCTGGCGGGTGATCGCGACCACCCGGCCATAGGTCTTGACCCGGTAGCTCTCCTTGCTCTCGCCGAGCGTCCCACGCTTGAACTCCCCGCTTTCGCTCACCTCCAGCAGCTGCGGCGCTTCGCCGAGCTGGACCCGATGCATGGCCTTGAAGTCGGTGGCGAGCACCTGGCGGCAGAACAGCATGAAGGTCCGGGGATAGGCCTCGTAGGCTTGTCGCAGGGTTTTGTTGGTGACGGCCGAGAGGATCTCGGGGAAGTCCGAGGTGGAGTGTAGCGCCCGCGTGGCCACCTCGTCGCGCGACAGGCCGCGGGTGTTCACGCCCGCATTGCCGAGGCTTTCGCGGGCCAGTTCCATGAGTGTCATGCCGCGATACTGCCGGGCTGCATCCTCCAGCTGGAAGAGCGTTGGGCTGTAGCGGTGCAGCAGCGCGTTCGCGACGGCATCGCGGCGGGTGACCTGCTCATCGCGGCCGCCGAGCGGGATCGACACCTGGCTAAAGGTCCGGGTTTCTTCGGATTTGGCGGCGACCTGCTCGAGGATCAGGCGACGGGCCTCATCGACGTCCGTGCCGCGTTTCACCAGCTCCTCGGCAAAGCTGCGCTCGAGGTTCAGGCGACCCGCCAGATCGTAGATCGTGGAAACGCGGTCACGCTCGGTTTCGCGCGCGCGGGTCGCGACCGCTTCGGTGTCGGGTGCAGGAGCGACATCGGGTTTCTGCGGCTTGGGCTGCGCGCGGGTCTGGGCGGCAGCGTCTTTCGGATCAGGCGCAGCCGGTTTCGGTTCAGTCATCGTGGTGCCCTCGGTTTCAACTGGCTCGGTCGGCTTTTGCGCTTGGGTTTCGGCGTCGCTCGCCGGATCATTGGATTTGTCCGTCATCGGGATGGCTCCTGTTTGGGTGGATGGGACGTCCCGGCGATAAAGGACGCAGTCGTGAAGGGGGGATTGCGCGCGAAAGCCCGCGGCGGGGTCCGCGCCAACGGGCACGGCGGAGACCTCGAAGGGCGTCCAATCCACCGCGCGCCAAAGCTCGCGGGCGGCCTCTGGTTTCGACACCTCGAAGCGGTGAACCTGGTAGCCGATTGACACGGCACGGATGTGGCCCGCTTGGATGTCACGCCAGATCGGCTCAACATCGGCGCGTTCAGAGATGCGCACCTGCGCAACGCCGCGACCGTTTTCGATGCGGGCCGAGCCGGGAACGACCGAGCCAATAACGGCATCCAGCGTGTCGACCTCATGCACCTTCAGAAACGGCGCGCCGGCGTTCAGACGGTCGAGCCGCACATGGTCTGGCTCGAGGCTCAGTTCCTCGTCATAGGGTTCCCCGAACAGGGTCGACCGGCGGACCCGTGCACCCGCCGACCAGATCACCTCGACGGTGCGAGCGTCGATATCGGCTGAGTTCGGCGCAAGCTCCGCCATCCGGCGCAAGGCCGGGATTTCGATCATCGTGTCCATATGGGTCAGTCCTGTTGGTCGGGCTCGGCCTGTGCCGGGTCGGTTTCCGGATCGGCGGTGGGCTCGTCGTCGGCCGGTTCGTTTGTCGGGTCGCTTGTCTGCGTGCTGCCGGTCTTGGTGACACGCCGTGGATCGCTGTCGAGCACCAGACCAAGATCGTCGAGCTTGGCATTCGTGGCGGCGATCTCGGCCAGCACGGCGTCGGGGTTGCGCCCCTGTCGCGCGATCACCTCTGCAAGCGTCATGGTGCCAGAGCGGATCGACAAGAGGTTCGCCATGGCGTCCTTCTGCGGATCGACAGCCTCGAACTTCGGCGGCGACCATTCGACCGGTACGTCTGGCGTTGGGATCTGGCCTGCCGCCCATGCGGCCTCGGTGAACCAGCGCCAGACGGGCGCGCAGAACATCGGGATGAAGAGCTGCCACTGCACCGCGTCGATCATTCGGCGGAACTCCACGAGGCCGGCGCGGATCGACGAGTAGTTCACTTGGCTGAGATCGCCGGTCAGCAGCTCGTAGGGCACCCGGAAGCCGGCAGAGATCGTGTGCAGGCTTGCCCGCTTGTATTCGCCATAGCCCCCGGTGGCCGCCGGCTGGTTGAACCGGATGTCCTTGCCCCCGCGGGCATAGGCGATGAGGCCCGGCTCGAACTGCTCGACGCGGTTGCCGTCAGCGTCGACCACCGCGGGCGCGATGCCCTGCTGCGCCTCCTCGTCGCCGAAGACGATGGCGGTGACGCAGGCCTCGGTCTTCTTCCGCACGATCTCCGCCACCTCGTAGTCGTCGAGATCGCGCAAGGCACGGATGACCGGCGCGCCCCAGGGCACGCCCCGCGCCTGCGTGCGCTGCTTCTCGTAGACATGGGCGATCTCGGTCGCGGGCACCGCCCGGCTGGTGAGACCGCCGGTCAGACTGAGGCTCGCGTCGCCCGGATGCGCGCCAAAGAGCCAATAGGCCCGGCGCCGGCCGAGCGCGTCGAACTCGATGCCCTGCACCGCCTGGCCCGCGCCGAGCGCGCCGTTGCGGGTCGCGTCGAGAAAGTCGGCCTCCAGCAGCTGCAGCTGGACGGGCGGCATGATTCCGTCGCCGGGGCGGCGGGGGCGGCGGCGGACCAGCACCTCGCCGGCCTCCACCATCTCGCGGCAGGCGAGGGTCTGCAGCCCGTAGAAGTCGAGTTGCCCGTCCGCATCGCAGCCCCGCGCCCAGATCTCAAAGAGCCGGTCCACCTCGCGGTCGAGGGCGGCGTCGCCGCTCGCGGCGCGCGGCATGATGCCCGCGCCGACGATGTTGTTCACGAGCACCGAGACCGCTTTCGCGGCATGCGGGTTGTTCCGAACCAGGTCCCGCATCCGGTCCCGCAGCAGCGCCCCGGCACGGCCGATCTCGGCGTCGGCCGACGATCCCGGCGCATGCCAGCCATCGGTGCGTCGGCCGCGCGCCGCACCCTCGTAGGAGCGGGCGAGCCCTTCGAAAGCCTGCCGCGCCAGTACGCGACGCGTGGCCGTGCGCGGGGCGACGCTCGCGATGGCCCTGTCGAGCCACGAGACCATCAGCGATCCCCGCGCGAGAAGCCGGCGAAGCCCGCGATGGGCCGCGCCGTGGTCCCGGCGATCTGGCGCTCGATGGTGCGGATGCGCCCGAGCAGATCCTCGGCCGAGCCGTAGTCCACGGTCTTGCCGTCATAGCTGACGCGCGTCGTGCCGCTCGCATAGGCGCGCCTGAGCGCCGCGAGCTCCGCTTCCGTCCAGTCCGCCATGTTCAGAACCATCCTTCCCGCCGCCCGAGCCAGTCGGAGCGGCGCTTGCCTTGCGGGCCCGCTTCGGGCCGCCCGATCAGACCGGCCGGACTGTCCATCCCGCTCGGCACGCCCAGCTGCGCTTCCAGATCGGCCCATGTCGCCTCGGGCCAGCGATCCGCGCCCGCGATCCAGGCGGCGGCGCGGGCATAGACCCGGCAGTCCAGCGCCTCGTTGCGCTCGCGGAGCTTCTGCCATTCGAGCTTGGCGAAGCCGCGGCGGTTGCGCACCGTCACCAGCTGCTCGGCCGTCAGCTGCCGGATCCACTCGGTGTCCGCCCAGCCGGGCAGATGCACCGTGCCAGGCGGGAACGCAGCGCCTTCCTCCAGCTCTTCCGCGGTCGGCCGGGCCAGCCGCAGAAAGCGATAGGTCTCGGCCTTGAAGGTCGAGGTGGCCACGGTCCAGAGCCGCGCGCCCCGGCGCAGGCGTTTGCCGCCCGCGGTCGCGTCGACAAAGGTCGGCCCCGACACCGGGCTCGAACGGTTGAAGCCCTCGAGTCCCTTCACCGGCGCCACCTGCGCGAAGCCGACCGAACGTGCCCAGCCATAGACCGCGGCCGTCTCGTAGCCCGAGTCGATGGCGAGCCTTGCAAGGCCCAACTCCGCGCCGCCGGCATGTCGCCAGCCGCGGCCGAGCAGATCGGTCAGCGCCTCCCACGCCTCGGGGCGCGCCGGGCCGCCCTCGATCACGACGTGATCGACCAGCCAGCTTTCCAGCCCACGGCCCCAGGCCCAGACATCGACCTCGATCCGGTCCTTCTGCACGTCCGCGCCGGCGGTCAGGAACAGCCCACCCGCGGGAACGGTCCCCGCCGGCCAGTCCTCGCGCCGCTCGGCGATCCGCTGCCAGTCCGGCGCATCGCCGGTCTCGGTCCAGGTCTCGCCGAGAACGGTATTGCGGAACACCCGCTCGGCCTCGTCCGACCCCGCCGCCGTCTCCTTGTCGCGCGCGATGTCGGCCCAGCTCTTCCACCCCGGCGGCGAATAGAGCGCCGAGAGATGAAACCCCACCGCCCGCGCGTCGCGAGGCTCTGCGGTCGCCCGCCATTCGCCCGCGGCCAGCATCGCCGGCTTGTGGTGTTCCTCGATCTGCTCCTCGCAGGAATCGCAGTGGTACGCCACCGTCTCCGGTTTGCCCTTCTCCCAGCGCAGCCGCTCGAACCGCAGCCACTGGATCGTGTCGCAATGCGGGCACGGCACGAAGAAGCGCCGCTGGTCGCTCGCCTCGTATTCCCGCTCGATCCGGCTGACGCCGCGGATCGTCGGCGTCGAGACCAGGAACACCTTCCGCCGGTGCGCGAAGGTCAGCGAGCGCGCCTCAGCGAGCCCGACCGGGTCGCCTTCCTCGTCTGCCGAGGCCGGATAGGCGTCGACCTCGTCGAGGAAGACGTAGCGCGCGGGCATCGAGCGCAGGCCCACGGCCGAGTTGGCGCCGGTCATCACCAGGACGCCGCCGGGAAAATCCTTCGACAGCTGCGTATTGCCGCTGTCGCGCGCCCGCGCCGGGCGGACACGCTCTTTCAGCGCCGGGCTCTCCTCGATCAGCGGGTCGATCCGCTGGCGCGAGTTTCGCTTGGCCAGTTCCACCGTCGGCTGGACGGCGAGCATCGGCCCCGGCGCGTGGTGGATCACGAAGCCGATCCAGTTGTTGCCCGCCTCGGTCGCGCCGACCTGCGCGGCCTTCATGAACACCACCCGCTGCGTCGGATCGCCGGGCGAGAGCGCGTCCATGATCGCGCGCATGTAGGGCGTGCGCTCGGTGCGGTACCGGCCGGGCTCGGCGCTCGCGCGCGAGCTCAGCCAGCGGTGCGTGTCAGACCATTCCGAGACGGTCAGCCAGGGATCGGGCGTGAGGCCGCGGCCCCAAGCCCGGAGCAGCGCCTCCGCCCCATCGAAGGCCGCGATATCCTCAGAGGGCAATCCGGGGCTGGGCGAGTTCCTCGAGATGGGCGCGGACATGGGCCTCCAGAACCTTCTGCATGGCCGCCGTCTCCGTTTCCAACTCCGCCGCCATCAGCGCAGCCACCCGCGCCGGCCAGTTGACCCACGCGTCGCGTTCCTCGCGCGCGAGCCGGAAGACCAGCGCCGTGGCGCGGTCGCGGTCGACCAGTTCGCCCTTCAGCTTCGCGAGCCGGATGCGCCGCTCCTGCGCCTTCAGCACCTCGTGCGCCGTCTTCGCCTGCAGGAAGGTCGTGCCGCCGCCGGTGACCGGCGCGGCCATGCCCTGTTCCCGCAGCGTGTCGCCGACGGCCGAGACAGCCGCCTCGGGCACGGGCTTGAGCTTCGGCTCCTTCGGCGCCTTCCTGGTCTTCGACGGATCGGTCGCTTCCGCGCGCAGCCGGTCCGAGGCCGCGGCGTCGATGCTACCATCCTCGTTCATGACCAGTCGGCCGGCGGCCTTCGCCTTCTGGATCGCGCCGCGCGACAGCCCGACATGGGCAGCGTACTGGCGCTCGCTCATGCCCTGCATCGCCAGCCCCGATTATCATTCAAAGTCAGGTGCTTATCGAGTTGATAAGCCTCCGCGACAGAGCGAACGTCCCTCCCACAAGGACGATGCAACTCACCACGGAGCCACAACGATGACGACTCGCCTGAACCCGATCACCACCCCGCGCCACGAACTCCGCGCCGAGAAGGCCCGGCGCAACAAGGAAGCCGCGCTGAGCGCCTTCATCGGTAAGAAGGCCGAGATCGACGCGATGCTCGCCCGCCTGCAGGCGCTCAGCGACGACCATTTCAACTGCCATCCCGACGACGTGGACTGGGGCCATGTCGGCACCCTCGAACACTACGCGAGCCTCCTGAAGCGCATCACCGACAGCGCCTTCGGCGAGGGCGAACACGCCCGCTGATCTCCGGCACTGCCGGAACTCCCGCCGCGCGCACTGCGCGGCTCGGGGTCGTAGAAGGCGCCGCATGTCGCGGGCCCGAATATGGAGACGACCCCATGACCAAGCTTTCCGACACCCAGACGATCATCCTGTCACGCGCTGCCCAGAACGAGGACCGCAACGTTCTGCCGCTCCCCGGCTCGCTCCGCGGCGGCGCCGCCACCAAGGTGGTCGGCGCGCTGCTCTCCCGAGGACTGATCGCCGAGACCATCACCGACAGCCGGGCCAAGGCCGACGCCGCGCTCAACCGCGTCTGGCGCAACGATGAGGACGGGCGGGCCATCCTCCTGCACATCACGGACGCGGGCCTCGCCGCCATCGGGGTCGAGCCGGAGAGCGGCGACAGCGCGCCCACGGGCGCCGACGAGGCGCCGAGTGCAGAGCCCCCGCTAGACACCCCCGCCGGGGACGACCGCGCGCCCAAGGCGCGCACGCCGCGCACGGGCACGAAGCAGGCGAAGCTGATCGAAATGCTCCGCGCCGACGGCGGCGCGACCATCGACGAGATCGTGGCCGCAACGGGCTGGCAGCCGCACACGGTCCGAGGCGCCTTCGCCGGCGCGCTCAAGAAGAAGCTCGGACTCGAAGTCACCTCGGAGAAGGTCGAGGGCCGCGGTCGGGTCTACAGCCTGCCCAGCGACTAGAGCCGCAGAACACCACGGCCCGATGCCGCCGTCCCGCTTGGGGCGGCGGCTTCCTTCTCTCAGAGCGAGATGTTCCAGTAATCGAACACCTTGCGGACCTCTTCCCGCGGATAGTGCGGACCAGCGGATGCCAGATCCTTACGAATTGCGGCCTTCCTGCGGTCTGCCGCCGCCTTGACCCGAGGCGAGAACTTGGCCGTGCCCAGCGGGAGCGTCGTCCGACCCGGTTTGGGCCAGCTCTCCGGATAGGCGTCCCAATTCGCCCAGTCGGCAACCTGACCCGCGATGTCCGCTACGTCGTCGTGGTCGCAGGACCAGCCGTAGAGGTGCAGCGCACAGACGCGAAGCATCATCTTTACGTCGGTCATGACGTCCGTGAACGCCTTCAAGGGCGTCGGCAGCAGAACCATGTTCGCGACGCAGGAGAAGAAGCGTCGGTCCTGAACCACTGCGTTGCTGACCTGGTAGAAGGCGTCGTCGATGCCCCAGATATGGCAGCACGACCAGTTTGGCCGTTCTCCGGCCCGAAGGCCGAGGGCAAGCGTCAGCGCCTTGTTCGCATGCACGTTTCCTTCGGACTTGTGGATAGTGACACCGGTCTGGCGGTTTCGGTTCATCTGCGGCTCGGACCAGTTGGCTTTGTAGAACAGCGCACGTCGCGCATGCTCCGGGTACCAGACTGGAAGATACCTGAACGTCTTCAGGTCGACCCATTGCGCGGTGCGCTCGATCAGACCCATCACGTCCGACAAGCTCAGTTCCCGCCGCAGGGCCTCAAGGCCATCCGGCAAGGTGTCGGTATTCGGCGTCTGGTCGTCTGTATCCTTCAAGATCTCGATCCCGTCGATTGGCCTGGACGGGAAACTGTTCCTCATGCCCATCCTACACTTCGAGAAACCATAGGATATGAACGGGATAGCGACAACTTCGAAACTGACCGTCGGCTCCCCGCTAGGTGGCTCGGTCGTTCCTCGACGCGACCCGGATCGCTTCGAACAGTCGTCGCAGAAGATAGGATCTCGCAATGCTCACCACCGTGAACACCGCGCCCATCTTCAGGTTCTGCGCCAGCGTCGTGTGCAGCCCGAAGACAGGGAAGATCAGGATCTGCGTCACCACCGCAACGCCATAGCCGACCGCCACGTTGGCGGCGGCCTCGACCAGCGACATGCCCCGGCTCTGCTTCATGCCACGTCCTCATCCATCGGCCAACAGTTGAGCAGCGAGAGTTCGGAGCGCATGCGCTGCGACCAGCGGGACCACGCCGTTGCCACAGAGCCGAAGCCGGTCCACCCGGTGGGCCAGCCCATCAGCGCCTCGACGAAGGCTGGGTTCAAGGTCCGGGGCGTGTCGCAGGAATTCTCGCCAGCCATCGGCGTCACCAGGACCTGGCGGCCAAGCAGCCCGTTCACCGGCGTGTTCGCGAGGCTCGTCGCGCCATCCTTGTGATCCCGCGCCGTCGGCGTCATCCACATCCGCGTCGCGTCGCAGAGCGTGGACCCGTCGTTGCGCGGGCGCGCCGTCGCGCTGCGATGGCTCGTCCGGTTCCGCGTCCCCTTGCTGTCGCCGGCCAGCGGCGTCGGCCAGAGACGCATCATCTCCGTCCGGTTCCCGCCACTCGAGCGCGTCCCCGAGCAGGCGCGAGGGGTCGGCCAGGTGGTCGCGCTCGCGGTGGGCGAGGATGAAGAGCCGCTCGCGCTTGTGGGGCGCGCCGACTTCCGCCGCCGTAAAGAGGCCTGCCGCAAGCTTGTAGCCCATGCCGACCAGTCCGCCGGCGACTTCGGGGAAGCCGAGGCGGAGATGATGGGCGACATTCTCGAGGAACACGAAGGGCGGATCGATCTCGCCGACGATCCGGGCGACATGGGGCCAGAGGTGGCGCGGGTCGTCCGCGCCCCGGCGCTTGCCAGCGACGGAGAACGGCTGGCACGGATAGCCCGCAGTGACGATATCCACCGCGCCGCGCCAAGGGCGGCCGTCGAAGGTGGCAACGTCGTCCCAGACAGGCGCCGGATCCAGGGCCGCGTCTTCCATCCGCGCCACGAGGATGGCCGCGGCGTAGGCGTCCCGCTCGACATGACCCACAGTGCGATATCCGGGGAGCGCGAGGTGCAGCCCGAGGTCGAGGCCACCGGCGCCGGAGCAGAGCGAGAGGCCGAAGAGGCACGCGTCGTCGTCCCCGGCAGGCAGGCCGGAGGAAAATAGAGCCACGCCATCCACGTCGTCAGGCCGCGTGGGCCCCCTCGGCCGCCGCCGGGGGCTCGCCCAGCCGCTCGGCCTTCACCTCGGCGAAGGTCCGGCCATCGCCGTCCAAGATCGCCTCGCGGCCGGTCCCGGCCTGCCAGCGCTCGACGGCGACATCGACATAGGCTGGGCTGATCTCCATCGCGAAGACGCGCCGGCCATTGGCCTCACCCGCCATGATCTGCGAGCCCGATCCCGAGAACGGCTCGTAGCAGAGGCCGCCGCGCGCCACGTGCTGGCGCATCGGGATGCCGAATGCATCGAGCGGTTTCGGCGTCGGGTGGTCCGGGCGCTCGTCCTTGGCGAAGCTGGGCATCACCCAGGTCGAGGGCAGCGTCTGCTCGGCGACTTTCGGCGGCCGGTTCGGGCGACGCCAGCCCATGAAGCAAGGTTCGTGCTTCCACAGGTAATGCGACCGGGTGAGGACACCCCGGTCCTTCACCCAGATGATCTGTTGATGGACGAAGGCGCCCGCCTTCTCCCAGCAAGCCTCCAGCATCGCCTGGCGGCGCGAGGCGTGCCAGCTGTACCAGGCGGCATCCTCGGCGATGGCTTCCGCCACGGCCGCCGAGATGAAGCCGTCGTAGAGCTCCGCGCCCTGCGAACTGTCGTCCCAGGTGACGCCGTAGGACTGGCTCCAGTCCTTGTTCCGGGTCGGATGGTTCGAACCGTCGTAGTCGACGAGGTATGGCGGGTCGGTCGCGAAGAGCACCGCCCGCTCGCCGTTCATCAGGCGACGTACGTCGTCATGCGAGGTCGAGTCCCCGCAGAGGAGGCGGTGGTCGCCGAGGATCCACAGATCGCCGGTGCGCGACGCCGGGTTGCGCGGCGGTTCGGGGATGGTCACCGGCGGCACGGAGCCCCCGGCGCCACCTTCTTCTTCACCGCCCCCGTCCGGATCGAAGGCCAGCAGCTTGTCCAGCTCGCCGTCCGAGAACCCGACCAGCGACAGGTCGTAGTCGTCCGCGAGCAGGTCCTGCAGCTCGGCCGAGAGCAGCGCCTCGTCCCAGCTGCCGAGTTCCGTGAGCTTGTTATCCGCGATCCGGTAGGCGCGGCGCTGCGCCTCGGTCAGATGGCCCAGCACGATCACCGGCGCCTCGGTCAGCCCGAGCTGCGTCGCAGCCAGGACGCGCCCGTGGCCCGCGATCAGCTCGCCGTCCTCGCCGACAAGGCAGGGCACGGTCCAGCCGAACTCAGCCATGCTGGCGGCGATCTTCGCCACCTGGTCCGCGCCATGCACCTTCGCGTTCTTCGCGTAGGGCTGGAGCTTGGCCAGCGGCCAGGTCTCGATCCGCTCGGGGGCGAAGCTCAGCGTCATGGGCGGGTGGTTTCCGTCGATGAGGTGGATGCCGGCCGGAGTCCGGACTCCGGATGCCGCGCTGGACTCCAGGCGGGGTCCAGCGACGTCCGGGGCATCCGGCCCAGAGGCCAGCGTTCATTGGGTTTTGCGCGGGGTTCGGGTGGATCCGGGGTCCGGGTGGCTTCCCAAAAATTCGACCCTGTCGCTGGCGAATTATCGCGCCAAGCCCGCCAGCATACATAGTCGCCAGGAAGGAACCATTGAATTCAATGGGTTGGCGGTATGGACCCCGACTGGACCCCGGAAGCCAGCCCCGGTGGCCACCTCGAGATCAGCGTCGGTTCGCCCGAGCGCACGACCCCGAGTATATCGTCATGGATACCTTCAGAAGTGCGATCCGTCTCGCCGTCCGGTGTCTCGCAAGAATTTGTCTCACAGAGCCATACGGCCTTGACAGGTCTGTCAAAAATCGCACCGCGCAATCCTCTCGACGTTGACGCTGCTTCGATCGGCAGTTAACCCTTGCTGTACTGGCGTAGTAGCCGAGGCGGCGAGGGCAAAGTACCGGGCGACCGTGTCGCTGATGGCGTGCAAATTTCCTGTCCAAGACAGCAGAGATGAGCGCGACGATGGGATCGATCTTCTTGTCGGACTCCCTGACTCTCCGCCCTCGCCGCCGACCTAGCCGGGAAGATTGATGCAGAACGCGATTAAGGCTGAAATCAAAAGGCTTGCGAAGCGAGCGTTTGAAAAGGAAGAGAAGTCGAAGAAACTCGAAGCGCAGTATCAGCAGCGCTTCACGAAACGTACCGGGCTCCCAGCAGGTCCTTCCTCGAGGAAACCGAAGGCTCCAATTTCAAAGCATTTCGACCCGAAGTACTGCTCGAGGAACGCGAACTTCCTTGCCAAGACCATTTGGCACAAGGTGCTGAACAACTGTTACGAACCCATTCCGGCCGTCTGCTACCAGATCCCGAAACCTGACGGCTCCAAGCGTGAGGTGATGGCTTTCGCGATCCCCGACGCCGCGTTGGCCAACGTGGTGCTCCGGCGAGCGCGTGACAGAAATCTGAAACGACTGTCTCCTGCGTCCTTCGCTTATCACCCTGACAAGAACGTTTTCGATGCCATTCTCGCGCTCCGTGAGTTCGACCACCGCGGGAAGCTCTTTGCCGTCCAGATCGATTTCGAGAAGTACTTCGACAATATTCCCGCAGGCTATCTCAAGGGAAAGGTTGCGGATTCGGGGCAAGTTAGCCTTACGCCGCACGAGCGGCATATCTTCGAGCGTTTCATGCACCACCAGTTTGCGGACCATGCTCAATATGGAACGGGTAAATTTCAACGAAGACACAAGGGTACTCCGCAGGGATCATCCGTGTCGCTGCTCTTGGCGAACCTCGCCAACCACGACCTCGATGTCGAACTGACCGCAGCGGCCGGACGGTTTGTGCGATTTGCGGACGACGTCGTGGCACTCTGTTCCGACTATTCGCAGGCCCAATTGATCGAGAAGTGCTTCTTCGACCATTGCAGGATCAGCGGTCTCAAGGTGAACTCCGAGAAGTCGCCTGGTATTGCCGTGATTTCGGAAAGAGCGCAGGAGGTTAGGACACTCCCACACTTCGACTACCTTGGCTATCGGTTCGCGCCCGCTGGACTGACCGTTCCCGAGAAGACCATCAAACGGCTCAAGACGCGTGTTTCGCGATTGGCGAACATCTATCTCATCCAGTATCTGGCTGCGGGTTTTGACAAGAGTAGGTGCAGCACCAGTGCCCCGGTTTATGACTGGGATCTGCTCGGCCTGATCTATGAATTACGGCGCTCGCTCTACGGCGGACTGGCGGAAGCAGAGATTGAGGCCTTCATCCACCAGGGGAAGCGTCTTCCGAAGATGAAAGGATTGATGGGTTTCTATTGCCTGCTCGACGACCCCGCCCCGCTGAAGCAAATGGATGGCTGGATACTGAGCATGGTTCGTCGCGCCACGCGAACCCGCAACCACATCCTGTCTTCGAAGTACGGTTTGAACTGCCCAACACCTTCAAATCGGCAGCTCGCAACCGGCGAATGGTTGGATCCCGCTGCGTGGAGGGGTGACCCAAAGCCAGAAGCGAGAATGCCCAGCCTCGTTCGCGGCTGGCGCGCCGCCCGAAAGCACTTCTACACTTTCGGCCTCGAGAATGTGGAAGCTCCAAAATACGGTTTCTACTCCGATCTCGACGATATCTTCGACTACTAGAACGGCGGCCAAAGTTATTGTTGGCGGGCACCGCCTGGAGCGCCATCAACCACGTGGGCCATCGACCTATTCCGGGGCACGCGCTTTCCATTCAGCCGCCACACGATCACGGCGATACCGTACTGCCAGCGCCGGTTCGCCGTGGCGCGGCTGATGCCCAACTCCCAGCAGATGGGCTTCCACGGCGTCCGGTTGGCGCGCAGCCAGACGAGGCGTGCATCGTCCTTCTCGAGCCAGCGCAGCCACAGCATCGCCTCCTCGGCCTCGGTGATCTGGCGTGGGCTCGGCCGGGGCCGGCGCATCTGCGGCTCCTGGCCGACCTGATCGGCGAAGCTGTGGAAGTACTCGGGCCAGGCGTTGAAGTAGCCTTGCGGCTTCACCGCGGGCATCTGGGCGAAGACGTCGGCCGCGAGTTCGAGACGGTCCTGCAGCTGCGCGGTGGTCCAGTCAGTCATGGCGCACCTCCCGAACCGCGGGCGGCTTGCCGTAGAGCTTGTCCCCGAGCTGGCGGATCAACTCTCGCTCCGGCCAGGTGAGACGCTGGTCGTCCAGCGAGACCGCCAGCATCCGCTGCTCGTGCCAGCCCTCGCGTTTGACCTGCTCCGGGTCGCGGCGGCGGCCGCCATAGCCCTTTGGCGTGTAGCGCATCCTGCTCATGCCACGCCTCCCGCCGTCTCGATCGCCCAGAACAGGATGGCAATGGCGTCAGCCTCGTTGTCATCCGCGGGGCTGAAGCCCCGGGCGCGGGCCGCCGCGATCATCGCCTCCTTCGGCGCGTTCCCCTTGTCGGTTGCGTGGCGCTTGATCGTGCCCACCGGGACGCCCTGATAGGGCACCCCAGCCGTCTCGGCCCATGCGGTCAGGGTGGCGAGCAGGCCACCGAAGACATGCGCCGCGTCCGTCCCCACATGCCGGCGCACCTCCTCGAAGTGGATCGCGCCGATGGGCCCGGCATCCGTGGCCAGACGCTCCAGCCAGGCGCGGAAACGGACATAGCGCATGCCGCCGCCGTCATAGCGACTCGGCCGGAACGACACCGTGCCGCTGGTGATCAGCCCGTCCGCGGCGCGGAGCGCCCAGCCCGTGGTCGTGCCAAGGTCGAGGGCGAGAAGGACCGGCGTGCCGCCGGCAGGCGTGATCGCGGGCGATGGGGTGAGAGATGCATGGGCCATCGGGGGCTCCTTTCCTGTCTGCTGCTCGATGGAGGGATGGGGGCGGCGCGCGAGGCTCATCGGTCGAGCTCCCGCAGCCAGTCGGGGCGCGGTGAGGCCTGTGAGCCTGCCGCGGAAGGCTCACATGAAGGCTCACACCCGCAACCCGTTGAAACGACGCCGCTTTGTGAACCTTGTGAGGGTTGTGAACCTTTTCCGGCATCTCCTTTCGTGCGCACGCGCGTGCACGCACGCGTAAGGGTGGAAAAAGGTTCACAAGGCTCACAAGGCTCACATTTCTGTTTGGTATCAGGGCCTTGCGCGTGTGAGCCTTCGTTTTCGAGGCTCACACCACCGGCCCGAGCCTCACACGCTTCGGCGCTGCGGCGGGCTGCTGCCGAGGATCTTTCCTCCTCGGTCACCTTCAGCTGCCACTTCGTGGCGCGCCGGTACGTGCCGGCTTTCACCAGCCGGACGCGGAGATCGCCGAGCCGGAACACGCGGTCCCGCATGCGCCCGATCGACATCCCGAAGCTCGTCTTGCGGGCCCGCTCGTTGGCGCCGCTCATCGGCGGCGGCGGATCGCAGAAGAGCGCGATGTCGTAGACCTCGGCGGCCGTCACCTCGGCGGTGCCGAACCTGTCCCACCAGGCGCCGATGAAGGCGTTCCAAGCGGAGCCCTCGCTGTCGGAGGACTCCATCATCTCCTCGAGATTGCCGAGGAAGCCGGGGATGCCTGCGACCTCGAGCACGCCGCCGAGCACATGCGCCCAGTTCTCGAAGGAGCCGATGCTGCGCCCGCCGCGCGGCCGGCCGGCGGCGATCCACGCTTGGCAGAGCGTCAGGCAGGCCGCGACGAGCCGGGCACGGTTGGCGCGCACCCAGACCATCAGGTCGGGGTGGCGGAAGTCGGAGCGCTGCCAGGGGCGGTCGGTGTGCGGATCGAGCCGGATGCGCACGAGACGCCGGGCCATCTCGTTGGAGAACTCCGGGTTGTTGCCGGTGGCGATCCAGAGGCAGCGGATCGGCAAGCGCGCCATCTCGGAATGGCCGAGGATGCGGTCCTCCCAGAAGGGCGCCGTGAGCGCCGCGGCGACCGCCGAGCTGTCAAGCGTGGTGCGCAGGTTGTCGATCAGCACGATGGAGGGAATCTGGCGGAGCTTCGCGGTCACGCGCTTGCGCCATTCCTCGTCGTCGCGCCCCTCGGTCATGACGCTGGCGCCCGCGCCGGTCAGGATGCCCGTGATGGCGTCGACCATCAGCGTGGCGCCGGTGCCGGGCGCGGGCTTCTCGATCAGGTGCAGCGGCGTGGGCCCGTCGATCATGCCGCGCAGGAAGCCCAGCAGCAGGAGCGCCACGACGTGGGAGCGCTCGGCATCGCCGGTGAAGGGGAAGTCCCCGAGCAGATCCTCGCAGATCAGCGCGCGCGCCGCGGCGATTTCGGCCGGGGTTGGCTTGGCGGGGATGTCCGGCACTGCGAAGCCGGGCGCCGGGACGTAGAGCAGCCGCGCGTCAGGATGATAGCCGGGAGTGGTGAGCAGCGTGCCGTTCCGGCCGAAGACCGGCGTGTTCACGATGCCAGTCAGCACGGGAAGCGCGGGATCGGGCGTGGCGAGGACCGACTTGACCACTGGCAAAGGCGGCGGCGCCGGGATCGGCTCGCCCTTGGCGTTCACGCGCACCCAGCGGGCAAGCCGCGCAAGCATGTGGCGGAGCTTCTCCTCGTTGAGCGCGGTGGCGACGGGCCGGCCCTCGTCGTCGGGGACGACCCATGTGGGCTGGCCTGCCAGGCGGAAGAGCCATGGACAGCGGTTCGAGGCCATGAGCAGGCTCCAGACCTGCTCGTTCGCACGCGCCAGATCGCCCTCGTCGGCGCGCAGCGTTGGGACCGTGTCGCCCGAGCCCTGATAGTTGAGCGGGCGGTGCTGCCCGATCTGCATCACCGTCTCGGCCTCGACGACCGACTCCGCGGCGGCGATCACCCGCGCCACGGCCGCGGGGCCGTCGCTCAGCAGGAGGTCGTTGAAGTCCTGGCCTTCTTCGGGCGGCACGGCGATGGCGACGTCGCGCCCCTGCGCGCGCAGCCGTCGCGCAGCGGCATCCGCGGCGCGCAGGCCGGCGCCCGAGGCGTCGTTGTCGGCGAGGATCACGATGCGCGTGGCGGCCGGCGGCAGCTCGACCTGCTCGAGGCCCGAGGTCGAGAGCGTGGCCCAGACCGGCAGATCGGGACAGGCGGTCATGGCCGCGAGGCCGGTCTCTATGCCTTCCGAGAGCGCCAGCCTTTCGCCGTCGCCGAGGGGCGCGAGCCGCACGGCGCCACCGGCCACGCGGCCCAGCATCTTCTTCGCCTTGTCGAGCGGCGCCTTGCGGATGCCGCCGTCGGGGTCTGCCGCGAGCCACGTCCGATGCAGCCCGATGACGTCGCCATTCCGGTCGCGCACCTGGCCCACGAGGGCCGGATAGCCAGCCTTCGTCTCGTAATGCGCCAGGTCGGGATGGAAGAGCAGATCAGCCCCAGTGGGGACATCCAGACCGCGTCCCGCGAGGTAGTTCGCAGCCGGCGTCCCCGCGAGCGGCTGGGCCGACGACAGGATATGCGCGACCTCTCGGGTGGCGTCGCGCCTCGGCGTCGGCGGCGTTGCTGGCGCCCGCCGCTCGGGCGCGCCGGGGGTGACGCGCGCAATCTCCGCAGCGCGCGCGATCAGTGCGCGACCATCGAGCCCGGTCGCTTCCTCGATCGCGCTGATCGGCCCGCCGCCATGGTTGCCGTCGAAGTCGATCCAGTCCCCGGCATGCGTTCCGCGCAGCGTGATGACGCAGGAGCCGGTGTTCCGTGGCGCGTCGCCCCGGATGTTGGCGAGCCGCCACTCGTCGCCGGAGCGGCGGCCGCGCGGGAAGAGGTCGGGCACCCAGTGCGCGGCGGTCTCGCGCAGGCGCTCGACGATCAGGTCGAGATCGTAGCGCGGCGCCTCTGTTGCGGGCGGGAGGGCGTCGTTGAGGTCAAGCAAGGATCACCAGCCCCCGCTCGGCCCGCGTGATCGCGGTGTAGAGCCAGCGGTTCCTGTCGGCCGCCGAGCGACCGAAGCCATCGTCGAAGACGACCACGTTCTCCCATTGCAAGCCCTGCGCCTTGTGGCAGGTGATGGCGTAGCCCCAGCTGCTCTCGATGAGGCCGCGCTTGATCTGCCATTCCCGCCGCCCGCGCTCGGGGTTGTAGGCGATGTGGTCGGCATACTCGCCGCGCCAGAAGCTCTGCCGTCCAGCGATGGTCTCACCGTCCTCGGTCTCGACCATGGCGCTGAAGGCGAAGGCGTCGTCGGGATCCTGGCGCACGTCGCTCAGCGTCAGGAACATGCCGTTGATCAGCCCGAGATCGTGGCGGTTCTTCAGGCAGATGATCTTCTCGCCGTGGCCTGTCGGATAGTCGGCCTCGAACCCGGCCGCGCGCTTCATGGCGGTGTTGAGCCAGCGCCGCGTCGCGTTGGTGCCGCAGAGCACCTGTCCGCCGCGCAGCATCTGTGCCGGGCCGACATCAAAGCGCGACATCTTCCAGACGTGGTCGTCATGCGCGCCCATCGGGATCGGCGCGCCCTGCCGCGCGAGCGTGGCGAGCCGCAGGATGGCGCTGTCCTCGGCCTGCCGGTGCACCTCGGTCAGCATCACGTCCGGCGCGGCCTCGGTGAAGAAGCCGGCGCCCTTCACAGGCGGCAGCTGGCCCGGATCGCCCAGCACCAGGATGGGCTTGCCGAAGGCGAGAAGGTCGCGCCCAAGGTCCTCGCCCACCATCGACACCTCGTCGAGGACGAGGAGATCCGCGTCGCGCAGGATCGACTGCTCGTTGATCAGGAACTTCGGCTGGTGGATGTCCTCAAGCCGCATCTCGAGCTGGGCGATCCGGGTCATGGCGAAGTCGCGCTCGGCCGGCCCCATGCGGGGTAGCTCGCGCCGCAACTCGGCCAGGTCCTCGGTCACCCGCTCGATCTCTTCCGGCGTCGCCTCGGAGACGCGGTAGATCAGGCTGTGGATCGTCTGCGCGGGCGTGCCCTTGCGCGTCATGACGAGCGCGGCCTTGCCCGTGAAGGCGCCGAAGAGCACGCCGCCCGGGGCGCCGGGAGTCATCGGCGCCAGCTCCAGCGCCTCGATCGCCTGCGCGGTGGTCGTGGTCTTGCCGGTCCCGGCATAGCCGAACACGCGGAACACCTGCTGCTCGTGGCGGCGGGTCTCGTACCAGTCGCGGATCGCCGCGATGGTGCGGCTCTGCATGTCGGAAAGTGTGACGGTCATGCTGTGGCCTCCGGCCGTTCGCCGCTGAAACGCTCCACCGGAGCGTTTCCTAGACGCGGCTCACCCCAGCAACGCGCCGAGAACGGGCAGAACCGGCAGAGATAGAAGTCGGGGCGCGTGGCGATCCGCGGCAGCAGCTCGCCCGCATCCGCGGCGCGCAGCACAGCGACCGCCTTGTCGGAGAGTTCCTGCGCGGTCGCGGGCTCGAAGTGGACGTGCTCTTGGTAGAGTTCGCAGCTGTCCTTGTTCAGCGCGGTGAAGAGCGCCGAACCGAGGCCCATGTAGGCCATGTAGATCTGCATCTGCCCGAAATAGACGGGCTTTGAGAGCCGGACGCCCTTCTTCGCGGTGTCCGACCAGGATGACGCCTTCAGCGCCTTGTGCTCCCAGAGAACCGGCCAGGCGATGCCCACCTCCGGGCCGGCGACGATGACGCCGTCGACATGGCCGCGGATCCGGCCGCCCGCAGTCTCGAAGCCGAACTGGCCGCCCTCGCGGGTCTGGGTGCGCAGGTCGAACCCGGCCAGCCGCAGCCAGCGGATGGAGAGATCCTCGAAGACATGGCCGGCGGCGAAGATGCGCAGACTGCGCCCCTCGATCTCCTTGCCGGGATCGGGCGGCGTATGGGTCACTTCATAGACGAGGCGGCGCGCGCAGGGCTCGCCGATCCGGCTGGCGCCGAGATAGTCACGGGGCCGCTGGCCAGCGCGCTCGGCCACGAGCGCGTCATCGAGCAGCGTATTGATCCGGGCGCCGAGCGGCGGCGGGGCATCCGCGGCGCGGCCGTAGACGAAGCCTGAGCGGTGGTTGAGATCGACCAGCATCCGCGCCCCCCTCAGAACGGCACGTCGCCGGCGTCGGACTGGCGCTGCATCGACGCCTGAAATCCGTCGACGCAGGCCTCGATCAGGCGGTCGATGTCCTCGGCCGGCCGGTCGAAGAAGGGCTCCATCAGCCCCATCTCCGTCAGCGCCTCGGCCAGCTCGCGGCGCGCGTCGCGGATCGCGCGGGTTTCCATGTCGGTCTTGTCGATCATGCCGTGGTTCCTCTTGGCGTTGGCCGAACCCGCCGTGAGGCAGGCCATGGAGCAGAAGCGGTGATGGGGGTGGCGGTCCCAGCGCAGGCCGTGGCAGTAGCCGAAGCCCCGGGCCTCCCGGCCGCAGAGCGCGCAAGGCACGCGGCGGCAGAGTTCGGCCCGGGTCAGCCCATGAGCAGGAGGTCGAGCGCGCTTCGCTCCTCCTCGTCGGGCGCGGCGGTTCGGCGCTCGGAGGCCAGCACAATGAAGCGGCTGATGGCGTTCGAGGCCATGCATTCCAGGTCGCGCCGGGTGAGGCTCGCGATGGGGCGGTCGAGCCGCCCCCGCGCCTCGAGCCAGCGCCCCATCGCAAGGGCCGCCTCCGTGGTGACATGCGCCTGCCATTCGTCCGGGCTCACGGGTTCAGCCAGGCCGGGCCGCCCGCAGCCTTCGGCGCGGCGGGCTCGGGCGCAGGTTGGGCGGCAGGCTGGGAGGCCGGCGACGACCACGCGGGCGCGGCCGGGGCCGCGGCGGGCTGCGACTGGCCCCAGGCGGGGGTTGCGGGCTGCGCGGGCGCGGCGGCCGGCCGGGGCTTGTTCGAGGGCTGCGCCGGCACCGTCTCGCCGGCCATCACCTTCTGCCACTCGGGCGCGGTGGGCAGCACGACATGGTCGAGCTTGTTGGCGTCCTTGTAGGCGGGGTTGCGGTTCGGCTCGATCTGGATCTTCGCGACGAAGGTGATCCCGTCGAGATCGGCGAGCCCGCGCAGGACGCGCTTGGCCTTGGCCGCCTCGCTCATGTCCTCCGGGTTCAGGCCGAGCGCGCTGTCGATCATGGCCCGGAACTGGCTCTTGGAGATCTTCCAGCCGATCGACTGGCCCTGCTCGTCGAGCTTGCCGCCCTGCACGGTGAAGTTCTGCCAGAACTTGCGCCGGGCATGCGGTCCTTCGGCCACCGTGAACTCGGCGTCGAGCATCAGCACGTCGCTGCCGGGCTGGTTCGAGGGCTTCAGGAGGCCGCAGTCCACCTCGCTCGCCCCGTCCGTGCCGCCCTTGCGGATGGACATCGTCACCTTGGCGAAGGTGCCGTCGGGGATCAGGTCGCCGGACTGCTGCGGCGCCACGTCGTTCATGTCGAAGGTCATCTCGTTCATCCTTTCGATGCGTGGTTGATCTTGGAGAGGAGCGCGCCGAGATCGGCCGGCTCGGTCAGGTCGAGGCGTCCCGAGCGGTCCTTCGCGGGCAGGCCCCACGGGTTGCCGGAGCGGCAGACGAGGCGACGCGTCTCGCCCTTCTCGGGGTCGTGCCGCCAGGCGGTGGCGCCATCGGGGCCGGTCTCGGGGCTGAAGAGGCCGAGGGTCATCACCTGGTCGACGATGCCGGGCAGCTCGCGCGCGGCCTTCCCGCCCTCCATCTGCGGCTGCCAGATCGTCCGGTTCATCTCGTCGGTGATCCGCTCGAGAATGCCGACGAAGATCACGGTGCGGCCGGGCGCGTGCTGGAGGTGCTTGAGGAGCCCGATCACCTCGCGAGCGAGCAGCCCGTAGGCGCCGCGCGTGTCCGGCTTGCCCGTGCGCTCCGACATCGCTTCGGGCCGGGTCTTGGCCCAGGCCATTGCCTGGCGCGTGAGGTCGGTGATGCTGTCGACGAACACGATGCGCTTGGCGTCGAGCCGTGCAGCGAGTTCCGGGTGCTGTCCGCGGAGATGCGCATGGTGCGCCTCCGAGAAATGCTCGTCGGGCTGGGCCGCGGGGTTTGCGCCGCCGATCAGACAGGCGATGTCCACAGCGTCGGCGAAGCGGCGGATCGGCAGGCTGTCGCCGCGCCAGTCCTGCACCGACTTCAGCCCGGCTTCGAGATCGAGGCAGACGGTCTCCTCGGCCGGCAGCGTCTTCAGCAGCGTGGTCTTGCCGGCGCCGCTCGGACCGAACAGCGCCATAGTGGTCTTGCCCTGCGCCTCGCGCAGCCGCTCGTCGGCGGTGACGATCCGGAGGCTCATGCCGCGCCTCCCTGCGGCAGAAGCTCGACCTTCAGCGCGCCGGTGCGCACGGTCCGGGCGGGCTCGAACACCGCCCGGATGTTGTCGGGCCAGGCGGCGTATTTGCGCTCGGGCACCTTGATGGCGATGTCGACATACTGGGCGGGGTCGTCGCCCGAGGCCCGGATGCGCTCGACGATTTCGCTGAGCCGGTCCTGGTCCCAATCCACCCGTTTCGGCAGATCGGCCACCACGGTGAAATCGCCGTCGTCGAAGCGGACGGTGCCGGTGTCCTTGGCGCGGACCTGCCGTTCTTCGGCGGCGCGGGTGGCGTATCGGACGGTCAGCGCGGCATCGAGCCGGGCTTTCGCCGCCCTGGCGCGCATTAGCGCCTCCTCGGTCTCGCGCTGCAGGATGGCGAGCAGTTCGACGGGAAACTGCGCGAGTTCGGCGTCGGGGATGCCCGGCAGGTCTTCGGGCGTGGGGCTGTTGTTCGGCCAGGGCATGAACGGGTCTCCGTGATCGGCGAATGGGGTCTGGATGTGGGAGGTCACGCCGCCTGCTCCTCGAGCAGCCGCGCCGACAGCGAAGCGGCGGCATGCTTGGGCTTCGGGCGCGCGACGGCGATGTAGGCGAAGCGGTCGGGGCCCACGCGCTCCTGCACGAGGTGGACGAGGCCCTGCTCGGCGGCCCAGAAGGCGCGCGATCCGAGCCGCGACAGTTCCTCCCGCTCGCGGTCCGCGAGGCGGCCGAGCATCGGGAAGATGTCGAGCACGAGGAAACCGCGATGGTATTCGAGCCGGTCGCCGGGCGCGGCCTGCGCCACCCACGCGCAGAACTCGATCTCGCTCAGCGGGCGGCTGGCGCGGACGGTGATGAAGGGGGTGTTGCCCATGAACATGATCTCCTCCTTTCGCCTCTACTCACGCCGCAGCGAGATCGTCCCAGGAGGGACCGAGCCCGTAGGCGGTAAGGACGTGACGGAGATCGGCGAGGCGCCGGTAGAGCGCCGAGCGGCTGCCGAAGCCCTCGGAGGCCAGCGCCGTCACGGACCGATGGGCGAGCGCGCAGCAGAACCGGCGGTCGGCCTCGGGCAACCGCGCCAGTGCGGACTGCACAGCCTCGCGGGTCTGGATGTCCGCCTGCGGATCGCGGTCCTGGCCGTGCCAGGCGGTCAGCCCATCCGATTCCGCCAAGATGCAGCCCAGCGGTTCGACCGAGCCGGCGATAGGCGCGTCGAGGGAAAGCATCGTGCCGCCCTGCGCTCGGCGCTGCCGGTGGTGCCGGATCGCGAGGCGCGAGCACTGGTTGCGCAGCACGATGTTGGCGAAGGCGCCGATGGCGCCGCGGCGCTTGTCGAAGCCCGGCAGCCGACAGATCAGATCGATCAGGAGGTCCTGGCGGAGATCATCGAGGTCGGCGGCAGGGAGCGCCAGCTTACGGTGCAGACGCCGCGCCGCAACGTCTGTCTCGTCGATCAGCGTGGCAAGGTCGGAGGGGGAAATCGGTGGGTGCATGTCGTTCGATCCTGGTCGTTTCCGTTCACGACCCGACCGTGCAACATGCTGAAATCGTTTATCTCTCGGACTTCTCCTGAAAACCTCCCGAAAACCTCCCGGCGCCGGAGAAAGGGTCTACGCTATGAACGCGATCTCGGACGGCGAGAGGGTGAGACGAGCGCCGACCTTGGACTTCCGCTCGATGAACCCGTTGTCCGGAACCGCAGTCAGACGCGTGTTCCTCCGGAAGGCATCGCGTAGCCTGTTCATGCAGCGGTCGACCTGTTCGGGATTGCTCTCCCGTCCCGTGCTGGCCTGCAGCGTGGCCGAGAGACTGTCCTTCGGCACCCAGCCGCCGGCAGCCACGGCCTCCTCCGCGAGCATTACGAACGCGTCGAAGTCCCGCGGCTCGACGCCGAGTTCGATGCCTTCGAAGATCACACGGCGACCGATACGGTCGATCTGGAGGCGTGCATCCGACGCTTGCGATCCCGTAGGCACACGGATCCGGCCGAGATCGAGCGCGAAGGGAAGATCTGGATCGTCGCGGAGCAGGTCCTCGGCACGGGCCACCGTCATGCGCAGAGCCTCGAGCTGACGGGCTACTGCCGTGGGCAGATCGCAACTGCCGAGACTGATGAGGGCGACGGGGGATTCGCCGTCGATGGCGCCGCGCACGTGATCAACGATCTCCTGTGCGGCGTCCTCGCGCAACCGCCGCACGAGGCAGATCTCTGCAGCGCGACCGTGGCCCTCATGCCTGCCGAGCCGCCAGACCCGGGCCGAGAGCGCCGCTGGGCCGGGCCCGCCCAGCCCCGACTGCTCGCGGATCGCACGGCAGAGCGCGGCGATGTCGATGTCGAAGGTCTGGACATCCAGCGCATCTTCGTAGCGTTCGCACTCGCTGGTTTCCGGATCGACGACGACCAGCCCATCATCGACGACATGGAAGACCACAGCGCCGTCGTCGCGCAGGTCCTCCCGCTCCACGAGGATCCCGCGGTTGCGAAGCGAGCGGACGATACCGGGCTCGTAGTGCTTCAGGTCGGCAGCGCCGACGGCGCGGATCGGATGACGATCACTCTGCCGCAGCAGCAGCCTGACCAGTTCTGCGGCGTTTGCGAATGTCATTGTCTTCCAGCATCTCGAGAATGAGCCGTTCGTGGGAATGGTCGCGCATGCTGACGGTGCGCGGCGGCCGGATGGTGACAGGAACCACCACCTCCGCGTCGTCCATCTCGATGGTCACATCGACCTTGGCATGCACAATCCGCAGGTCGGCAATGTCGAGGTCCGACGCGACGTCCTTCAAACGCTTGAGGGCATTCTGGGAATCGCCAAGCGTGAGGAACCATGGCGAGCGGCGCAAACGCCCCGTCGTCGTGATTTGGGCCTCGTCGACGCGCACCTCACGCAAGGCGACATGCGTGATATCTCCATCGGGGTCGAAGTGGAACCTGAACGCGGCGCCCAACTTCTGCAGCGGCTCGAGCGTGTAGAGCTGCTCCTTCGCCGACGCCTCGAAAATGTCCTTGTCTCCCAGGACATGCTCTCCGAACAACTTGACCAGCTTCTTGGCATCGGCGGCCGATTTCGAGCCGACGGCGATGGAGCCCTGCCGGGGATCATACTCGATGGTCGACTGGACGATTTCGCGGAACTTCAGCGTGTCCTCGATTCCCTCCTGGTCGACGTTCTTCGTCTCCGGTTTGGAGCCGTGCAGGATCAGGACGCGCAGCAGATCCTCCTCCTCGAACCACCGCACGTCGCAATAGTGGCCGTTGTAGCGGCTCGCGAAATGCCGCCGCACGGCCTCGGTGAAGTCGCTCTGAACACCGGCCTCGTGATGGCGCGGCTCGACATCCTCGCGGTCGGCATCGCGCTCGAGCTTGGAGGAATGTGCGAGGAATGCCGCGGCACTGAGCGCCCGATCGAAGATCGCCCCGTGATCAAGCCATGTAACCAGCGCAATGAAGCGAGGGGTGAACCGCAAATCGTCGTCGCCGCCTTCGACACGATGGGGCGCCAGAACGTCGACCCCGGCCTCCGTGGCGATCTCCAGGATGATCCGGGCGCCGGCATCGGTCGACAAGGTGGAAATGTTGTAGAGGGCGAACTGCAGCTTGGCCGGAAACCGCGTGTCTGCCCTCGCGAAGAGGTTGAAGATCGCCTCGCGGCGTTTCTTGTCATCGTCGGGAAGCTCATTCCAATCGAATTCGATCTGCCCGAAATAGGGGCTCAGCAGTCGGTGGAGCAATTCGATATCCACGGTTCTCGAAAAAGCACGATCGACGAAATTTCTGATCCTCTTCGGCATATTATCTCCTCTTGGTCCTGAAGGTCCTGCGGACGGGCGGAAGCCCGAACGCCTTCCGGCGATCCGCTTCATCTTGCGCGATGCGATGCGCTGCCGAAATTGGCCGAAGCGATACTACCGAGTCACCGCGCGAGCGCGATCTGTGTTCCGATAATGTTCTACCCGACGGGACAACCGAGAGTCGAGTCCATGGCGCCTCCACCCGTGCCTGTCCCGGCCACGTGGGACGGTTCGCGAATGCGGTGAGTAGGAGAAGGGCGAGACCTCACGGACCCGCCCTTCATGAAACGCCCCAATCCTCTACCACCCGACCAGATGACTCCCGCCGAGCGCCGCGCCGAACTGTGCGGCCTGCTGGCGCTCGGGCTGGTCCGGTTGCAGCTACGCGAGCGCGGCGAACCTTCTGATGATACTGGAGAAAATCGCCTACACTCTCCGGCGAGCGCATGCCGTCATGCAACTCCAACTCACCGGAGAACCGCATGACGACCCATGATCCCATCCCCGCGCGCCTGGCCGCGCTGAAGACCGCCACGACGCAGGAGTTGAAGGCGCAGTGGCGCGACCTGTTCGACAGCGAACCGCCACCCTTCAACCGCCGCTACCTGGAAAGCCGGCTGGCATACCGCATCCAGGAGCTGGCCTATGGCGGGCTGAAGCCCGAGACGATCCGGCGGCTGGAGCGGCTGGGCGAAGACCTCGATGGCGGCGACCGGAAGAAAAGCCGCATCCGCGCCGACACGATGCCCATCACCGGCACGCGGCTGATCCGCGAATGGCAGGGCGTGGAGCATGTCGTCACCGTCACTTCGGACGGCTTCGAATGGCAGGGACGGCCTTACAAGTCGCTGTCCGCCATTGCCCGCGCCATCACCGGGACGCACTGGAACGGCTGGGTGTTCTTTGGCCTCAAGAACCGGAGGGCGCGGACATGACGAAACCGATCGTCCGGAAACTGCGCTGCGCGATCTACACGCGCAAGTCCTCCGAGGAAGGACTGGAGCAGGAGTTCAACTCGCTCCACGCCCAGCGTGAGGCCTGCGAGGCGTTCATCGCAAGCCAGCGCTCTGAGGGCTGGGTGCTGGTCCGCGATCAGTATGACGACGGCGGCATCTCGGGCGGCACGCTGGACCGGCCCGGCCTTCAGCGCCTTCTGGAGGACATCGAGGACGGGCTGGTAGATGTGGTGGTGGTCTACAAGATCGACCGCCTCAGCCGATCGCTCGCGGACTTCGCCAAGCTGGTCGAGGTGTTTGACCGGAACGGCGTAACTTTCGTCTCGGTGACGCAGTCGTTCAACACGACGACCTCCATGGGGCGGCTGACGCTGAACATCCTGCTGTCCTTCGCCCAGTTCGAGCGGGAGGTTACGGCCGAGCGCATCCGCGACAAGGTCGCCGCCAGTCGGAAGAAGGGCATGTGGATGGGCGGGGTGCCGCCCTACGGCTACCGCGTCGAGAACCGGAAGCTGGTGATCGACGAGGAGCACGCCGAACACGTCCGCTGGATCTTCGCCCGCTTCCTCGAGATCGGCTCCGGGACGGAACTGGCGCGGGAGGTCGCGAAGCGCGGCATCCGCACGCCCCGCGGCAACCGGGTCGACAAGAAATACCTCTACCGGATGCTGAACAACCGCGCCTACATCGGCGAGGCGGTCCACAAGGGCGAGAGCTACCCCGGCGAGCACGACGCGATCATCGACCGCGAGACGTGGGATCGCGTCCACGCCATCCTGCAGGAGAGCCCGCGAAAGCGCGCCGCGCGCACCCGCGCCGAGACGCCCGCGCTGCTGAAGGGGCTGCTGTTCGGCCCCGATGGTGCAGCATTCTCGCCGACGCATACCCGCAAGGGCGGGCGGCTGTACCGTTACTACGTCAGCCAGACTGTGCTGAAACATGGTGCCGGTTCGTGCCCGGTGGGCCGCGTGCCGGCCGGTGAGATCGAGGCGGCCGTCATCGACCAGCTGCGCGCCGTGTTCCGCCAACCCGAGATCGTGGCTGGGACATGGAAGGCCGCGCGCGCCCACGCAGACGACATCACCGAGGCCGACGCCCGTGCGGCCCTGCAGCAACTCGACCCGCTGTGGGACGAACTCTTCCCCGCAGAACAGGCCCGCATCGCGGCGCTGCTGGTCGAGCGCGTCGACGTCGGCACAGGCGGATTGAACGTCCGGCTCCGGATGGACGGCCTCGGAGGGCTCGCGCGCGAGATGCTGTCTGGCAGCATCGGAGCAGCGGCATGACCCGCGGGGCCCCGGTCCCCGACACGGTCACGCTCCACGTTCCGTTCCGGATCGTGAAGCGTGGCGGGAAGAAAGAGATGCAGTTGCCCGACGGCGCCACGCAATCGCAGCGGACTGACAACACGCTGGTCAAAGCGCTGGCCCGTGCGTTCCGATGGAAGCGGATGCTCGAATCGGGCGAATACGCCACCATCGCCGAACTGGCCGAACGGGAGGGCATAGCGCCCTCCTACACGACCCGCGTTCTGCGGCTCACGCTGCTCGCGCCTCGCATCGTCGAGGCGATCCTGGACGGGAAGCAGGGACCGGAGGTGACACTGGGGCGGCTGCTTGAACCCTTTCCAGCCGACTGGGCGCGGCAGCACGATGGCACCAGCTGAACTCAGTACGGTGCGCGCCTCGTTCTCACTCCGCAAAACCACATCATCACGTGCGGCAGGAGTGCTTCCTCACTGTTTGGGCGCTGTTAAGGATGTTTGGGTGTCCTCTCGATGGCCCCGCGCGCCCTAACCCGCGCCATATCTAGGGTTGCTCTTCATGGGTGGCACCAGATATCATGACGATGCTGCCCACATCGACGTCTTGCCACAGCATCGCTGCGGCCCAAAATCACCGAGACTTCTTCTATGATGCAAGATAACGCCATCGCTGTGCTTCATACAGATGACGATCGTGGCAGCGACGTTCATCGCCTACAAAGGGACTGTAACGCCGAGATTGCCTGCGAGGACAATCTGAAGTTCATGCGTCGTCTGCCGGACGAGTCCATGAGCTTGATAGTCACGTCCCCGCCATACAACATTGGTAAGGCTTACGAGAAGCGCACGTCGCAGGACAAGTACGTCGAAGACCAAGCCGCGTGCATCGCAGAAGCAGTTCGCCTCCTCGCGCCTAAGGGATCCATCTGCTGGCAAGTTGGCAATCACATCGATAGCGGCGAGATATTCCCGCTCGATATTCTACTTTACCCGCTCTTCAAAAACCACGGGCTTCAGCTTCGCAACCGGATCGTCTGGACATTCGGTCACGGCTTGCACTGCCAGAAGCGATTCTCGGGCCGGCACGAGACAATTCTTTGGTTTACAAAATCTGAGGACTATACGTTCAACCTAGACCCTGTTCGCATCCCATCAAAGTATCCAAACAAGAAGCATTTTAAAGGGCCCAACAAGGGGGAGCTATCGAGCAATCCCCTCGGGAAGAATCCCTCCGATGTCTGGGACATTCCCAACGTCAAATCCAACCACGTGGAAAAGACTGATCATCCCTGCCAGTTCCCTATAGGACTTGTAGAGCGCTTGGTCTTGGCGTTGACGAATGAAGGTGAGAGCGTGCTTGATCCATATCTCGGTGTGGGCTCGTCTGCGATCGCGGCATTGAAACATGGCCGCCACGCCTACGGATGCGATCTTGACAGGGCCTACATCGACATTGCCTGGAGGCGGATTCACGAGCTACGCGCCGGCACACTCAGAACCCGCCCTATGAACAAACCTGTCTATGATCCCAAAGCATAGGGGGATCTATGAAGCTTGCCTACACATACGAAGATCATCATAGCGCAGGAGCCGAATGGGAACGGCGCGACCTAAAGGAGTGGCTCACTGACGTCTTCGAAGCGCCGGCCGTAAAGATTGAGCCACGCTGTACGCCGCAGATACGAAAGCATGTTGAAAACGAATTCCTTAACGAGGGATGGGCGCTAAACGTCAATCTCGATCAGGCGCACGGTCTGAGTGTTTTTGCCATGCAGGACGATCTGGCGTTTCAACTTCAGACCGGAAACATGAGTCGCGCGCCGTATGATCTTCTGAAGCTTCAATACCTCTTTCAGAGCGAGCGCATTGAGGCTGCCGCGCTCGCTTTGCCGACGAGGGAAGCTGCGAAGATAATTGGAGACAACATCGCCAATGCCGAGCGCGTCATCAAGGAACTGGAGCTGTTCGACCGTGTAATCACAGTACCGATCCTCGTCGTCGCATTTCAGTGAAGGGGATTTCTATGACCTACAAGATTACTCTCAAACCCCGCGCCGAACGCGAAGCCATGATCGCCAAGCGCCTTGAAGCCTCGGATGAATTTGGCGAGACGATTTACGATTTTCGCAGCGGGTCATTCACGCCCAAGGTCATCTCGCTACCAATAGACGTGCCTGTCTATCGGATGGAAAACTGCCGCACATTCAGCGCGCAACAAACCGAGATCGCGCGCGAGGGTCTGGCAAAAGACTTCTTTGAAAAGGGGCAGGAACTAACGACGGCCCAGCAGGCACAGCATGAAATTCTTGCCAAACTTGCCAAGCAAGGGACGGAGTCCGTTACCCCCATCATCTCGGTTCTCGAAAAAGATGGACAGCGCGAGACTATCCTCATCACAAGCACGGGTGTCGTGATCAATGGCAACCGCAGGCTTGCCGCTATGCGCGAACTCAAGACCCGCAAAGACGGCGCGGTCGATGAACGTTTTACAAACATCAAATGCGCCGTCCTACCCCCTGACGTGACGCGAGATGAGATCGATGACATCGAAGCTGACCTCCAGGCTCGTCCGCAGACCAAGCTCGACTACGACTGGATCGGTGATGCACGCCTGATCCGCCGCCAGGTGGGAAAAGGTCGTTCCACCAAGGAGGTCGCCGACCGCCTGCGCCGAAGCAAGCCTGACATCGAGAACGTCCTGCAAGCTCTCGATGAGGCAGATTTGTATTTGAGCGAGTGGGTCAAGAAACCTGGCGAGTACGATTTGCTTCAAGACGGGCAACAAATCTTTGGCGATCTCCCGAAGGCCATAGCCAAAAAAGACGTCAATCTCCAGAATGCTAGCCGCGCGATTGCCTGGTCGATCTACGAGAACCGAGATAAAATTAGTGGGCGCGTCTACCGCCTCAACGCCGCTTTCGGAAAGCTCGCGCCAAAAGTGCTGGAAATCCTCGATGAGCGGCTCGAACTTCCTTTCAATGACGATGAAGACCTCGTCGATGATGATGATTTTGCCATCGACATCGATGATGACGGCATTAGCAAAGACTACACGCCGATTATCGACGCGTTGCGCGACGCCGACGGTAATGACGACAGGATCATGACCCTAATCGATGCCTGCGAAACGGCTATCGAACTCGACAAAGGCGAGAAGAACGAGGAAGCGGCGCTTAAAACACTTGCACAGGTCAATTCCAAGGTGACGGGCATCGATATCAGCGCCGCGGGCACATCGACACTGCCAGCGATCCTCAAGCAAATTGGATCGATCCGCAAAAATCTCGACAAGATCGAGACGACTGTAAAGGCTCGGCAGCAAGGCGGCGCGTCCGACACTGAAGGGGAGGAGTAAGCCTGCGTGAGCGATGCCCCGACTGCCGTTTCTGTTCGGTATAACCCCGATCACACGGGCACGCTTTCCGTGCCTGAAGACGCGCTCGAAACCCCCATCTGGTCACGCCTGAAGCTGGCGATCCGTACCAAGAAGCTCGACCACACTCTTGCTGGCAGCGAGATCAATCTCTCATGGCCTGATACGCTAGGCGTGGTTCGCGAGCTTGGCAGCAAAGCTAACCAGAAAAGCCTTCACTTCCGCTTCAGACCTGAAGGCGAAGCCGCCGACAAGCTCCGTGCCTTCACAGCGCAGATAAAGAAAACGCGCGAACAACGCGGCGAGATCACCGAAGTGCTCTCGCCCGATGAGATCGAAGAAAAGCTAAAGGCCACGGGCTTTACAAAGCGTGAGCTTCGTGACTTTCAGCTTCGCGATCTCTCTCACCTTCTTGCCCTAAGCAACGGCGCAAATTTCTCCGTGCCTGGCGCGGGCAAGACCACCGTGACATTCGCGCTGCATATGTTGACGCGCCAACCAGGTCAACACTTCATCGTTGTCGCCCCGAAAGCCGCCTTCCAAGCATGGATGGACATCGTTGATGAGTGCATGGAAGACGATGCACCCTATGGCGGCGCTGAACCCTTCACGCTTCTCGTCGGCAGCGAAGACGAAAACCGTAGAGCGCTTCACTCCGGCGCGACACGGTTTATCATTTCCTACGACATGGTGATCCGTCAGCAGGGAATGCTGGCAGCACACTTCGCCACTACGCCGACCCATCTTGTTCTCGACGAAGCTCACCGCATGAAAGCCGGCTGGCAGTCGCAGCGCGGCGCATTCTTCCTGCGCACGGCCGATGATCCCGTGCGGCGCGATATCCTGACCGGGACGCCCATGCCGCAGGCAGCGTCCGACATGGAATCCCAGCTCGACTTCTTGTGGCCAGGGCACGGCTATGGCCTTGAAATCTCGCACGGGAAGTCGCCGCGCGAAGTGCTTGGCAATCTTTATGTCCGCACCACCAAGACCGAACTTGGCCTTCCACCCGCGGAGCGGCATTTCATCGATGTCGGAATGGATTCAGGGCAACTCGCGCTGTACTCCATCGTTCGCAACGAATTCATCCGCGACTACTCCAAACAGCTTTCGCGCGGCATGGGTGACGCGCAGTTCTTGCGCGCGCGGCGCTCGGTCATGCGCCTTCTTCAGCTTTCCATCAATCCGGCCTTGGCGCTGAGCGCGATGGCCAACGATGACGTCAAGGTAGACTCAAATATCGTCGATCTCGTCCTCGACGAAGGCCATTCTGCCAAGATGCGGGCGGTCATGGACCACGCCTATTCTCTTGCTAGGGAGGGCAAGAAGTGCGTGATCTGGACGATTTTCACTGACACGATCCATAGCTTTGTGTCGGCTCTGGCCGATCTTAACCCCGTTTACATCCACGGCGGCGTGCCGTCCGGTCTTCCTGATGATCCTGAATGCAGGGAGGGGCGTATACGCCGCTTTCATGAAGACTCAGGTTGCTTCGTCCTTGTCGCCAACCCCGCTGCCGCAGGCGAAGGGATCAGCCTTCATACCGTGTGTCACCACGCGATCTATGCCGACCGCAGCTATGTCTCGACGCATTATCTTCAGTCCATCGACCGGATTCATCGCCTCGGCCTCGGCCCGGACGAAGAAACCCACATCCGCATCTATCGCTCGAAAGCGCCGCCCGTAATCGGCAGCATCGATATGTCGGTGAGCCGCCGCCTTGTCGAGAAAATCCGCAATATGCAGCAGCTCCTCGACGATCCCGATCTCCATGAGATCGCCTTTGACGAAGAAGAAGCCGCAGATCCCCTCGATTATGATGTCGAACTAAAGGACATTATCGACCTCATTGCAGAGCTGGAGGGTACCGCGCCAGCCGCTCCGTCGGAGGAAGTATGAGCGGAACGATCTCGACTGAGCGGCTTTTCTCGTTGCCCTGCTTTGAAGGGCTGCGTCTTCTTCGCAAATACATGGCCGATCATCCCGATCTGACGACCCCCGATCTTCTGTCCTTAATCGATCGTGTCGAAGCCGACGCGCACAGCCTCGATATGGAGGCCTCGGTCTATCTCTCCGAGATCGTCGAAAAGGACTGCCCGCTCAACGGCCATGCCTTCTATCAAACGTGCATAAGGGGTGTTCTACTGAAGCATCAACCGATCTGGGCGAAGCTCATGCGCCAGGGTCGTCAACGCTTCGTCAAAAAGCTCGATCCCAACGATCAGGATATCTTTGCCGCCGCTGGCCTCATGGAGAGCCCGACGCCTATCCACGTCGTTAAATGGTGGGATTCTGTCTCCGGCTATGCCCGCGTTCTGACCGATCAGGAAAAGATGGAACAAGGGCGAGCGGCGGAGGTCCTGACGTTGGAATATGAGCGCGAGCGGCTTAAGGCCCTCGGGATCGACCTGGAACCCGAATGGCCTGGCTTCGATGACAACTTCGCGGGCTACGACGTGCTGTCCTACGACCATGGCCCACATGGAATCCAAAACAAGCTGATCGAGGTGAAATCGACTACCGCCTCACCACTGCGTTTCATCCTTACTCGCAACGAGTGGGAAAAAGCAGAGCAGGCTGGCGACTCCTATCGCTTTCACGTCTGGGATATGACGCAGGATCCGCCTCATCTGGTTGAGCGCACGGTCGCTGACGTTGTGCCGCACATTCCCGCTGATAGCGGCAAAGGCCGATGGACAAATACGCAAGTGCCGGTTTTAAATCACTAAAAATTCATTCGAGCGGTATCTCTGGCAGACAATCTGATCGGCTATGCAGAGAAGAAGGTGCATCGGATTTCAAGCGTAGAACGTTTGACGCCCGTTCCTTCTTGACGGTTGCCACCGGCGTCGAAGTGTTCGGGGTGGCCTCAGAAAAACGCCGTATTGCCAGGTTCTTACAAGCTATTCACTAAAGCACGGCAGTCATGAGGTCCAGAGAATATCGGCCTTGAGAGAACGCTTCCGGGCCACCGCGCACCGGGGCCAGTGGTCAGCCCCTCCCGCATAACCCTCGAAAACAACGGAAAAATCCGGTCGCAGCCGGATCGGGAGAACGCTTTCGCGGGGGCAAGTGGCGGAGACGAAGGGATTCGAACCCTCGAGACGGTTTCCCGCCTACTCCCTTAGCAGGGGAGCGCCTTCGACCACTCGGCCACATCTCCGGCGACGCTTTTACCGATCCAAATGACCAAGAACAAGGGCAATATTTGCGGGACTGTTGCGTTAATTGCCTTGAGGCGGGGTGATGCCGTGACATGCCATTGATTACCCGGCGTCTTGGAAGAGTTACCGGATGAACTGGATC
>NZ_QAAA01000016.1 GCF_003046545.1 Rhodovulum imhoffii
TTGCGAACATTGCGAAACGCACTCCTTCTCTTCGGATGCGTATCAACTCGCAATGGCTGATCCCGTCGGCAATGTGGGGCGGCGACACCGCTTACCAAGGTCTCGGCGACAGCCTGGGCCTTCACATGATCCGGCCAACGCCTCTGCCCCGAGGCGAAGACTTCAACACCAAGCGCCGTGAGGAACGAACTCTTTGCGAACATTGCGAAACGCACTCCTTCTCTTCGGATGCGTATCAACTCGCAATGGCTGATCCCGTCGGCAATGTGGGGCGGCGACACCGCTTACAAAGTTTAAGGTATCAAGCCTGTAACAGACACTTGAAATCGGGCATTTGTAAATGGCGTATGCCTTAAGCCAATATGCATGTTTCCGGCAGTATATGGTTGGCTAATTGATAGGTTCCGTGGAAAGCTCCTCGATCTCCACGACATCTTAGTATTTCCAAATCTCTTACCCTTTATCTCGCTATACTCCTGCCCTTCAAACTGGCTTTCCATCCAGTTCACGAAGTCACGGTATCTTTGTTCGGTCGTAGATAAAAGGCAGACATTATTTGGGTTTAAGTCGTTATCTTTGCGACCAAAGAGAAATGCTGATTTCCCATCCCTGGAAACAAAAAGATGGGCCTCATCTTCAACTAATCCATGATCTAAGATATTTCCCAAAATAGAAATATCTTTAAAACTTTTGAATGGCTTCTCCTGCCAGCCAAGCCGATGAAGGTATTCGGAAGCAGCCTGTCTATGATGCAGATCATCGGCACATACTTTTACAAAAGTATCAAAAAGAGTTTCTGCCTTTGCTGGCACGAACATAGTGAAAAATGAAAGCGCGACAGCTAACGATATTTTTACAAAATTCAACACACTCAACCCTTTAATCTCGCCCATACCCCCTTGCGCTCTGAGCCGTTGATCTGACCCGACATTTTCCAAGTGACGTTGTCTTGAGGCGAGTTTGGACGGTTCCTCCCGGTTCTCAAGCGTGTTCTTGCTCGCAGGGTGAGTGTCGAGGCGATTTTCGGCGGTGGAAGCGCCGGGAGCGAGAATTTGCGGGCAGATGGGATGATTTTGGCTGTCTCAAGACACAGGTGTCGAGCCGCTTTTGTTGGTTTTGACCGCGATGGCCGTCACGCTGGCCTCGGCGGTGGCCTGAGGGCGCGGATGGCAGCAAGGATTTGTCCGAAGATATTGCCTGATACGGCGACCTCGGCCAGTTGGAAGGTGATCTTGTGGGCGTGGCGCACGACACGCGCCCCGATCTTGATCAGGCGGCTCTGGATGCTGGTGAGCGACCAGTCGGTAACCTCTTCCGGTAGGTCGGCGCGCTTAAGAAAGCTGCCAAGGTTGTAGGCCAGCGCATGAAGCTGGAGCCTGACTTCATTGTCACGGAAGCGCTTGCAGGAGAGCCGTGTCCAGTTGACCGCGTATTTGCCTTCCTTGATGTGCTGTTCGGCGGTGCCGCGCTGATTGTAGACGCGGATGACCCAGTCCGGGTCCATCGGCAGGTTGGTGACGACAAACTCCACACGGGGGAACAGATCACCGGGATGCCATTCGACCTTGGCGATGACACGACGCGCCTTGCTCCATGACGTGGCTTGATACTCGAAGTCATGATAGAAGCGGCGAACATAATTGGGAGGGCGACCCACGGGGCGCTTGAGCAGGTGTGCAACGGCTTGTTGCAGCACGGCATTGCCCCTGAGGCGGATGGTGTAGAAATACCCTTCCTTTTCCAACATCTCGTACAGTTCGGGGATGGCAAAGGCAGCATCGGCGCGGAAGAAGCGCATCAGATCACGCTTTCTGTAGTGGGCGATGACCGGGGTCAGAACCTCTTTCCAGCCATCGGCACTGTGAACATTGCCCTTGCGAATGGCGCGGCGCTCAAGATCGCTGAACTGGTTGAACACGAAGAGCGGGTGGTAGCACTTGCAGCAAAAGTGGCCGTTCCAGGCCGTGCCTTCCTGATCGCCGTGGGTGAGGCTGACCGAGCTGTCCATATCCAAGGTGATCCACTTGGGTGGGTGCGCATCGTGCATGGCGTCGATCCACTGGCCGGGCAGGTCAGCCAAGGCGGCAAGATTATGCGGTGACGTCAGAATGTCCGTCTCGAACCGCGCCATCTGGCTGGTTGAGGCGGCTTGACCATCAACCGCGCGACCCCCGACAATCTGGCGCATGACAGGATCATGGGCCAATCGCTCTGCATCATTGACATCCGGGTATCCTGCCAGCCGCCGAAGGTGGATTGACGCAAAAGGCCAATGAGCGTGTGAAAACCATTCTTCCCGTGCCGTGTATCCTGCAGAACCCGCCCCGCCAGATCGTGTAAGCCGAGGGTGTCATCCAACTCTCGAAAGAGCAACAAGCCACCGTCAGAGCTGATCCTGGAGCCATGAACTCAAGTCGAACGCGACGGTCAAAATCGAGCCGAAAATCGCCCTCGAAAACCGACCCATAGGGTGATCATAATTCCAACCTCCATCACCACTCAACACCCTGAAATATAAACCGAAAGCAAATCAGGCGAAGCTAAATCATGCAATCACCTGGGAAATCCGGGATGAGGGTATAAGCGGAATTGACATGAAAGCCCTCCGGCAGGCCAAAACCACTCCCGAACAACCGGTCGGGCGCGCGGATATGACGGGTTCGGCGGCCAGCATCAGAATGGCAAAGATGATCGGGAAAATTTCCACTCCTCAAGACGGGGATTCCCTTCGGGAAGGTCAAGGAGAGGAGCCGCCGCATGCCGATCAGACGCATCAGGGCGCTGCTTTCCAGTGGCCCGTCACGTTTCACGCCCATGGCGCCGAAATGACGGCATTCATATTTTGGAGCCGCGACCTCTCCCGGCGACAGGCATGCCAAGGACACTGCCCTGCCAACAGGCCCCAAAAAGGAAACCCGGGGGCCCGGCCTGCGGCTTTTACCGCTGGCCATTCCTCAACATCACTTTTCCCGCTGACCTTACGGCCTGACAATGAAATTCAGCCGCGACGCGAACGTCGCGGCCACGACCAAATACGGCCGGACCGTCCGGTCCCTTCTTCATTCGGTGAGAGTCACCTTTACGATGCGATCGGGCTGGCCCAGGACGGCACCGTTGCGCCCCTCCCCCCGCTTGATGGCGTCGACAACATCCATTCCGTCTGTCACCTGGCCCACAACGGTGTATTGGCCGTTCAGATGCGGAGCGGGTGCGAACATGATGAAAAACTGGGAATTCGCCGAATCCGGGCTCGCGGAACGGGCCATGCCGACAGTCCCGCGCGTGAAAAGCCGGTCGGAGAATTCGGCCTTCAGGTCCGGCAAGTCGGACCCGCCCATCCCGGCGCGCCGCATGTCCTGCCCGATCTTGCCGTATTGCACATCTCCCGTCTGCGCCATGAATCCGTCGATCACCCGGTGAAACACCACGTCATCGTAGGCGCCACGCCCAGCCAGATCCGTCAGGCGGGCGGCGTGTTCGGGGGCGACATCCTCAAACAGGTCGAGGGTGATGGTACCATTGGCCTCGCCCGCAACCTGGATCTCCAGCCCCGTGGCCAGTGCGGGGCCGGCCAGCAGACAAAAGGCCAGTGCGGATTTATACATCGGCGGCCACCTTGACGCTGAGCATCCGGTCGGGTTGTGCGGGCGGTTCGCCACGGGTGACGGCATCGACATGTTCCATCCCGGAAATCACACGGCCATAAACGGTGTATTGCCCGTTAAGAAAGTGATTGTCGGTGAAGTTGATGAAGAACTGCGAGTTGGCCGAATTTGGGTTCTGCGACCGCGCCGCACCCAGCGTGCCCCGGTCATGCGGCAGGCGCGAGAACTCAGCCGGCAGATCGGGCAGGTCGGACCCGCCCGTGCCCGCCCGGCGCAGGTCAAAGCCGTTTTCGGCATTGCCGTGCGCCACATCGCCCGTCTGGGCCATGAAGCCGTCGATCACCCGGTGGAAAACTACGTTGTCATAGGCGCCCGAACGGGTCAGGGTCTTCATCCGCTCCGCGTGCCGGGGGGCGACATCGGGCAGAAGTTCGATCACAACCTGACCATCCTTGAGGTCCATCAGGATCGTATTTTCGGGGTCCTTGATTTCGGCCATCTGAGGCTCCTTGTCGATATCCGGTTCGGGCGGACACTAGTGCGACGCACGCCCGAAGGAAAGAGGGCCTTGCGAACGCCATTGACCTGACCCCATGGTTCAGGCGAATTATCACCCAACGCTCCAATTTCTTCGAAGAAGGATAATACATGGCCTGGAAAACGCTCGACGACCTCGATATTGCCGGGAAGGTGGTGCTGGTGCGGGTGGATATCAACGTGCCGGTTGAAAACGGCAAGGTGACCGACGCCACCCGGATCGAACGCATCGTACCGACAGTCAGGGATATCCTCAAAAAGGGCGGCAAGCCCGTTTTGCTGGCCCATTTCGGTCGCCCGAAAGGACAGGTCGTGCCGGAAATGAGCCTCAAGATCACCCTGCCCGCGCTGGAAGCCGCGCTGGGGCGGGGCGTGATCTTTGCCGAGGATTGTATCGGCCTGCCTGCCAAACAGGCCGTCTCGGCGCTGTCGGATGGCGATGTGCTGTTGCTGGAAAACACCCGCTTTCACGCGGGTGAAGAAAAGAACGACCCCGCACTGGCGGCCGGAATGGCGGCGCTGGGCAACGTCTATGTGAATGATGCGTTTTCCGCCGCCCACCGGGCCCATGCCTCGACCGAGGGCATCGCGCTGCTTCTGCCTTCCGCCGCAGGGCGCCTGATGGAAGCCGAACTGAAGGCCCTTGAAGGCGCGCTGGCCCACCCTGAGCGCCCGGTCGTGGCCGTCGTCGGCGGCGCGAAGGTCTCGACCAAGCTGGACCTTCTCGGAAACCTGGTAAGCCGGGTGGACAACCTTGTCATCGGCGGCGGGATGGCAAACACCTTCCTCGCCGCGCAGGGAATCAATGTGGGCAAATCCCTGGCCGAGCACGACATGACCGGTACCGCCCGCGACATCATGGCCAAGGCCAACGATGCCGGCTGCCGCATCATCCTGCCCACCGACGTGGTTGTGGCGCGCGAATTCAAGGCGAACGCCGAGAATGAAACCGTTGCGGCAGACGCCTGTCCGGCCGACGCCATGATCCTAGACGCCGGACCGGAAACAGTGACGCTGATCGAGGAGGTGTTCGAAACCTGCAAGACCCTGATCTGGAACGGTCCGCTGGGCGCGTTTGAACTGCCCCCCTTCGACGCCGCCACAAAAGCCGCCGCAGCGAAGGCCGCGGCCCTGACCAAAGCCGGCAGCCTGATCACCGTGGCCGGGGGCGGCGATACCGTCGCGGCACTGAATGTGGCCGGTGTGGCCGATGATTTCAGTTATATCTCGACCGCGGGCGGTGCATTCCTGGAATGGATGGAAGGCAAGACGCTCCCCGGCGTCGCGGTCCTGCAAGCACAATGACCTGACCGGCGCGGGCGAACATCGCCTGCGCCATTTCCCCGGGCTGTTAGCGCGAACGACATTGCGCCCCGCCGCCCGCCCCTCTAAGCCCATGACGTTAACGTTTATGTAAGTTGGGAGCGAGGGTCATGAAGCCGACGCGAATCGTCCAGAAAATTCTTTCGGGCTACGAAGCCGACACCCCCGGCGTGAAAGGCAACCTGTGCCGCATGCTGATGAACGGCAAACTGGGCGGCACCGGCAAGATGATCATCCTGCCCGTGGATCAGGGGTTTGAGCACGGCCCGGCCCGCAGCTTTGCCCCCAACCCGCCCGCCTATGACCCGCATTACCATTACCAGCTTGCGATCGACGCCGGACTGAACGCCTATGCCGCCCCATTGGGCATGCTGGAGGCCGGGGCCGACACTTTCGCCGGGCAGATTCCGACGATTCTGAAGGCAAACTCCGCCAACGCACTGATTCCGGCGGAGGCAGCAAAGGATCAGGCCATCACCGCCAGCGTCGACGATGCGCTGCGGCTGGGCTGTTCGGCGATCGGGTTCACGATCTATCCGGGGTCCTCGGCGGGGCTGGAGATGTTCGAGGAAATCAGCGCCATGCGCGAAGAAGCCGCCGCAAAAGGCGTTGCCACGGTGATCTGGTCCTATCCGCGTGGCGAGGCCTTGACGAAGGATGGCGAAACCGCCATCGACATCGCCGCCTATGCCGCTCAGATCGCTGCGCTTTTGGGGGCACATGTGATCAAGATCAAGCTGTCCACCGACCATCTTGAACTGCCCGAGGCAAAGAAGGTTTACGAAAATCGCCAGATCGATATCGCCAGTCAGGCTGCACGGGTACACCATTGCATGCAAGCGGCCTTCAACGGACGGCGGATCGTGGTCTTTTCCGGCGGCGCGAAGAAGGGCGAGAACAGCGTCTACGACGATGCCCGCGCCATCCTCGATGGCGGGGGCAACGGTTCCATCATCGGGCGCAACACCTTCCAGCGCCCGCGCGAAGAGGCCCTGGCGATGCTCGACAAACTGGTGGACATCTACAAGGGCAAGGCCTGACATCCCGGCCCGCGTCACCGCGCGGGCCTTTTTCCACAAAGGGGATTCACAAGACGAATCACCTGTGCCATGATCCGCCAAACGCCCGCAGAGGCGCAGATCAGGCAAGATAATGGCATCATCGCGCAATTCCCCCCCCTTCGGCGCCGTGCTCTACGTTGCGGTGGTATTTCTTTTGGGGATGTATTTCACCTTCGCCGCCGTGCAGGGGGATTACGGGCTTTTCCGCCGCATCCAGATCGAGGCGGAAATCGATACCCTGCGCGTCCGCCACACGAAACTTTCGGCGGACCTGAAGGAGATGCGCAACAAGACCCGCCGCATGTCCGACGGGTATCTCGACCTCGATCTCGTTGACGAACAGGCGCGCAAGGTTCTTGGCCTCGTACGCGCCGACGAGGTGGTGATCCGCTGATCCGATTTTGGTCTCGCAATCCGGGCCTTGTTTTGCTATGGATAGTTTAACGTTAAACTATCCTCGAAGCCGGGAGGGCGAAGATGGCCACGAGACGCACAGCCAAGACCCCCAACACCTCGAAAGAGGAATTGCTGTCCTTTTACCGCGAGATGCTGTTGATCCGCAGGTTCGAGGAAAAGGCCGGCCAGCTTTACGGCATGGGGCTGATCGGCGGCTTCTGTCACCTCTATATCGGCCAGGAGGCCGTCGTCGTCGGGCTGGAGGCGGTGGCCGAGGACGGCGACAAGCGCATCACCTCTTACCGGGATCATGGGCACATGCTGGCCTGCGGGATGGACCCGAAGGGCGTGATGGCGGAACTGACGGGCCGCGCGGGGGGATATTCCAAGGGCAAGGGCGGCTCCATGCACATGTTCTCCAGGGAGAAACACTTTTATGGCGGGCACGGCATCGTCGGCGCACAGGTTCCCCTTGGCGCGGGGCTGGCCTTTGCCGACAAATATCTTGGCAACGGCCGCGTGACCTTCACCTATTTCGGTGATGGCGCCGCCAACCAGGGCCAGGTGTACGAGACCTACAACATGGCCGAGCTGTGGGATCTGCCCGTCGTTTTCGTGATAGAGAACAACCAATACGCCATGGGCACTGCGGTGGCCCGGTCAACCAAATCGCCGAATCTCTGGGAACGCGGTGCCGCCTACGGCATCAAGGGCGAAGAGGTTGACGGCATGGATGTGCTGGCGGTCAAGGCGGCCGGTGAGAAGGCCGTCGCCCACTGCCGCTCCGGCAAGGGGCCCTATATTCTCGAAATCAAGACCTATCGTTACCGGGGGCATTCCATGTCGGACCCGGCCAAGTACCGTTCCCGCGAGGAGGTTCAGAAGATCCGCGAGGAGCGTGACGCCATCGAACATGTGCGGGAGCTTCTTTTGCAGGGCAAGCATGCCACCGAAGATGAGCTGAAAGCCATCGACAAGGAAATCAAGAGTATCGTCAACGAGGCCGCCGAATTTGCCAGAGAAAGCCCCGAACCCTCCGTCGATGAGCTCTACACCGACATCTACGCCGACGCGCACACCGCCTGAGGGGAGAAACGAGAATGGCAATTGATATCCTTATGCCCGCCCTGTCCCCGACGATGGAGGAAGGGACCCTCGCCAAGTGGCTGGTAAAAGAGGGCGACACCGTCGCTTCGGGCGATATCCTCGCCGAAATCGAAACCGACAAGGCCACGATGGAATTCGAGGCCGTCGATGACGGGACGATCGGCAAGATTCTTGTGGCCGAGGGCACGGCGGGGGTGAAGGTCAACACTCCCATCGCCGTGCTGGTCGCCGAAGGCGAGAGCACCGATGCCATCGCCGATTCCCCCAAGGCCGCACCACCGCCGCAAGAGACAGCGCCGGCCGCGCCGTCTGCGCCCCGGACCCCGGCCCCCTCCGCTCCGGACATTCCCGCAGGCACGGAGATGCGCGCCACCACCGTGCGCGAGGCCCTGCGCGACGCGATGGCAGAGGAAATGCGCCGCGACGACACCGTGTTCCTGATGGGGGAAGAAGTGGCCGAGTATCAGGGCGCCTACAAGATCAGCCAGGGTCTTCTGGATGAGTTCGGCGCCCGCCGGATCATCGACACCCCGATCACCGAACACGGCTTTGCCGGCATCGGTGTCGGGGCGGCCTTTGGCGGCCTGCGACCGGTCGTGGAATTCATGACCTTCAACTTCGCCATGCAGGCGATAGACCACATCATCAATTCGGCGGCGAAGACGCTTTACATGTCCGGCGGACAGATGGGATGCCCCATCGTCTTTCGCGGCCCCAACGGCGCGGCGGCACGCGTCGCGGCCCAGCACAGCCAGGATTACGCCGCATGGTACGCCCATGTTCCGGGGCTCAAGGTGGTCCAGCCCTATTCCGCCGACGATGCGAAGGGCCTGATGAAAACCGCCATCCGCGACCCGAACCCGGTGATCTTCCTGGAAAACGAAATCCTCTACGGAAAGACCTTCGATGTTCCGGTCATGGATGATTACACGGTTCCCTTCGGCAAGGCCCGGATCCGGCGCGAGGGGAGCGATGTCACCCTGGTCAGCTTCGGGATCGGCATGACCTACGCACTGGAGGCCGCGGAGGCGCTGGCCGGGGACGGCATCAGCGCCGAGGTGATCGACCTGCGCACCCTGCGCCCGCTGGATTATGACACGGTGATCGGATCCGTGAAGAAGACCAACCGCTGCGTCACCGTCGAAGAAGGGTTCCCCGTTGCCTCTATCGGCAACCACCTGTCGGCCTACATCATGACTCACGCGTTCGATTATCTGGATGCGCCGGTCCTGAACTGCACCGGCAGGGATGTGCCCATGCCCTACGCCGCCAACCTTGAACGCCTGGCCCTGCTGACTACGCAAGAGGTCGTCGAAGCCGTCAAATCCGTCACCTATCGCTGAGGAGGCCCGCGCATGCCCACTGAAATCCTGATGCCCGCGCTCTCCCCCACGATGGAGGAAGGCACCCTCGCAAAGTGGTTGGTGAAAGAGGGCGATACCGTCGCCGCCGGCGATCTGATCGCCGAAATCGAAACCGACAAGGCCACGATGGAATTCGAGGCCACCGATGACGGCACGATCGGCAAGATCCTTGTGGCCGAGGGCACGGCGGGGGTGAAAGTCAACACCCCCATCGCCGTGCTGCTGGAAGAGGGCGAAAGCGCCGGTGACATCGTCGCCCCCGCCGCCTCCGCAGCCGCGCCGCAAGCCCCCACCCCGGAGACCCCCCGGGACATCCCGGCGGCGCCCGCCGCCCCGCCCGCCCCCGCAAAAGCGGCGGGAGAGCGCCTTTTCGCCTCGCCTCTGGCGCGGCGAATCGCGGCGGAAAAGGGGCTGGATCTCACACAGATCGCCGGGTCCGGTCCGCGCGGACGCATCGTGAAAGCCGATGTGGAGACCGCGCGTGCCGCGCCACGCCCCCAGGCGGCGCCAACGGCCCCTGCCCCGGCAGCGGCATCCGGGCCGTCCGCGGATTCCGTCGCCGCACTTTATGCAAACCGGGACTATACGGAGATTGCGCTCGACGGGATGCGCAAGACCATCGCCGCGCGCCTGACCGAGGCCAAACAGACGATTCCCCATTTCTACCTGCGGCGCGAGATCCGGCTGGATGCGCTTTTGTCCTTCCGGTCGGAATTGAACACGCAGCTCGCCACGCGGGAGGTCAAGCTTTCGGTCAACGATTTCATCATCAAGGCCTGCGCTCTGGCCCTGCAAAAGGTGCCTGCGGCAAATGCCGTCTGGGCAGGCGACCGGGTGCTCCAGCTCACCCCTTCGGACGTCGCGGTGGCCGTGGCCGTGGAAGGGGGCCTCTTCACCCCCGTCCTGAAGGATGCGGAGACAAAATCGCTCTCCTGTCTCTCGGCGGAAATGAAAGACCTCGCCGCCCGCGCGCGGGGGCGCAAGCTCGCCCCGCATGAATACCAGGGCGGCAGTTTCGCGATTTCGAATCTTGGGATGTTCGGGATCGACAATTTCGACGCGGTCATCAACCCCCCGCACGGGGCGATCCTCGCGGTGGGCGCGGGCGTGAAGAAACCCGTCGTACGGGAAGACGGCACCCTCGGCGTGGCGACGGTGATGTCCGTGACGCTCTCCGTCGATCACCGGGTGATCGACGGGGCGCTTGGGGCGGAACTTCTGCAGGCCATCGTCGACAATCTGGAAAGCCCGATGGCCATGCTGGCCTGAGGCGGGGGACGCAGGCGTGGACCGTCAATTCATCGCGCCTGCTTCGCCTTGCCAAGAAACGGGGCCGTCGCTAGGGTGCGGCGCGAATTGGGCGGAGTCCCGCCCTTTAACACGGGGAAATCACCATGTTTGTCACGCCTGCCTACGCGCAAGCGGCCGGCGGGGGCGCCGCGGGCGCCTTCACCAGCTTCATTCCGTTGATCCTGATCTTTGCGATCATGTACTTTATTCTCATCCGTCCTCAGCAGAAGAAACTGAAGGAACACAAGGCGATGGTCGATAGCCTCCGCCGTGGGGACCAGGTCGTGACCGCGGGTGGGCTGATCGGCAAGGTCAGCAAGATCAAGGAAGACAACGAACTGGAGATCGAACTGACCGAAGGCGTGAAAGTGCGCGTCGTTCGCCACACCATTTCGCAGGTCCTCAACAAGACCGAGCCGGCCGAGAAAGCCTGAGCGCGCCAATGCTGAACATCCCGACCTGGAAGCGGGTGGTCATCTGGGCGCTTTGCGTCCTGGGGCTGCTGCTGGCCATGCCCAACGCGTTTTATTCGCGGGTTGAGGGCCATAACGACGCCGTAAAAGCGATTGAGCTTGCGGGGGAAACACCCGACCGCCTGTCCGCGAAAGCCGCCTGGCCGGAGTGGTTACCCTCCGGGCTGGTGAATCTCGGGCTGGATCTGCGCGGGGGGGCGCACCTGCTGGCCGAGGTACAGGTCGAGGATGTCTATGCCGAGCGGATGGATGCGCTCTGGCCCGAAATGCGCGACGCGCTGCGAGAGGTGCGCGCCTCCATCGGCACCATTCGCCGCCAGGACAGCGACGCCCCGGATGAATTGCGTGTCCGCATCTCCCGCCCCGAAGGGATGGAGACGGCGCTTGTCACCGTGCGGGCGCTGGCCCGGCCGATCACAACACTGACCGGAGTAGGGTCTTCGGATATCGAAGTGCGCGGGGAGGGCGACGAGGTCGTCATCACCCTGTCCGAGGCGGAGCGCGCCGCAACGGATTCCCGCACGCTCCAGCAGTCTCTGGAAATCGTACGCCGCCGGGTGGACGAGGTCGGCACCCGAGAACCCACGATCCTGCGGCAGGGAAATGACCGGATTCTCATCCAGGTACCGGGCATCGGGTCGGCGGATGAACTGAAATCCCTGATCGGCACCACCGCGCGGCTGACCTTTCACCCGGTTGTCGGACGCGCCGACAGCGCGGATCAGCCGGCCGGACCGAACAATTTCATCCTGCCGGACATGACCGACACAGGCGTATTCTATATTCTGGAAAAGACGGCAGTCGTCTCGGGCGAGGAACTGACCGACGCCCAGCCCGCCTTCGACCAGAACGGTCGCCCCTCGGTCACGTTCCGCTTCAACCCCACGGGCGCCCGGAAATTTGGCCAGTACACGGCAGAAAACGTCGGATCGCCCTTCGCGATCATGCTGGATGACGAGGTCATTTCCGCCCCCGTCATTCAAGAGGCGATACCGGGCGGTTCCGGTCAGATCACCGGAAACTTCACCATCGAGGAAAGCACCGAGCTTGCGGTGCTGTTGCGCGCCGGCGCCCTGCCCGCCGAACTGGTTTTCCTCGAAGAACGCACCATCGGCCCGGAATTGGGCGCCGACAGTATCGAGGCCGGAAAAATCGCCAGCCTCGTCGCCTTTTCCGCGGTTCTGGTGTTCATGGCGCTCAGCTATGGCTGGTTCGGGATTTTGGCGAATATCGCGCTGCTCATCAATGTGGGGCTGATCTTCGGGTTGCTTTCGGCCATCGGGGCCACGCTGACTCTGCCGGGCATCGCCGGGATCGTGCTGACCATCGGCATGGCGGTGGATGCGAACGTGCTGGTGTTCGAGCGCATCCGCGAGGAACTGAAAACCGCCCGAGGCCCGGCCCGCGCCATCGAACTTGGCTACGAAAAGGCACTTTCGGCCATCCTGGACGCGAATATCACCACCTTCATTACCGCAACCATCCTGTTCATGCTGGGCGCAGGGCCGGTACGGGGGTTCGCGGTGACGCTGGGGCTGGGGATTCTCACTTCGGTCTTCACGGCGATCTTCGTGACACGGATAATGATCGTGATGTGGATGGAGCGCCGCCGCCCGCGGACGCTGGAGGTGTAGAAAATGCGATTGAAACTTGTTCCCTCCGAAACCGACTGGAACTTCTTTGCCGCCGCCAGGGTGACATTCGGCGCTTCGCTGGTCGCAATGGTGCTGTCTGTGGCCCTGTTTTTCGTGATGGGCCTGAACTTCGGGATCGACTTCCGGGGCGGCACGACCATCCGCACGGAAAGCATCCGGCCGGTGGATGTGGGCGCCTACCGCAATGCGCTTGCCGCACTCGATCTTGGCGACGTGTCGATTTCCGAGGTGTTCGATCCGGGCTTCGGCCCCGACAAGAACGTTGCACAGGTGCGCATCCAGGCGCAGACGGGGGAGGAAAGCGTTACCCCCGAAACGATCGCCGCGGTCGCAGCCGCGTTGCAGCAGATAGACCCCTCCATCAGTTTTCCCTCGATCGAAAGCGTGGGGCCGAAGGTCTCCGGCGAACTGGTGCGCACCGCCATCATGGCCGTGACCTTGGCACTGGCGGCGGTACTGTTCTATATCTGGCTGCGGTTCGAATGGCAGTTTGCCCTGGGCGCGGTGGCCGCACTTGTGCATGACGTGATCCTGACGATCGGGGTTTTCGCCGCATTTCAGATCAGGTTTGACCTTGCCATCATCGCCGCCCTGCTGACCATCGTCGGGTACAGTCTCAACGACACCGTCGTCGTGTTCGACCGGGTGCGGGAAAACCTGCGCAAGTACAAGAAACCCGCTTTGAAAAAGGTTCTCAACCTGTCGATCAACGAAACCCTCAGCCGCACGGTCATGACCTCTTTGACCACGCTCCTGGCACTGTTTGCGCTGTTCGTTCTGGGCGGCGACGTGATCCGGGGCTTCGTATTCGCAATGATCTGGGGCATTCTCGTCGGGACCTACTCGTCGGTCTTTGTCGCGTCGAACATCCTGCTGATGCTGGGCGTCAAGCGCGACTGGTCGAAAAACGACGATGGCGGTGCCGGTACGCAATTTGCCAATGTGGATGCCTGACACCCATGCAGATCACGGAACTGACCTTTTCCAGCAGCCTGCCGGTCGACGGCTACGGGCCCGGATTTTTCCGCGTTGCCGGGCAGGTGCATCACGGACCTGTCCTGGTGGCGGGCGACCGGGTTCTTCCGTGGGAAGGCCTGTCCGACGGGGCCGCACTGATGGCGCTGGCCGGGCAGATCGATGTGCTTCTGATCGGGACCGGGGCCGAGATATCGCCGTTACCCACGGAACTGCGCGACCGGCTGGAAGCGGCAGGGCTGGGGGTGGAGGCGATGGCCACCCCGCCCGCGGCACGAACCTACAACGTGCTTTTGTCCGAAAAACGGCGCGTGGCCGTTGCTTTGCTGCCGGTGTAGCGTTTTGCCTTTCGGGTCGGGGTGCAATGGGCTATTCGGAACCGCAATGGAACTGGTGGTGAACAACCTGTCATGCGCGCGGGGCGGCGTGCCGGTGCTGGAGCGGGTCGGCTTTCGCTTGACCGCCGGTCAGGCGCTGATGTTGCGTGGCCCGAACGGGATCGGCAAAACAACCCTGTTGCGCACCCTGGCGGGTCTGCAACCGGCACTGGAGGGGCAGATTTCATCTCCGCCCGAAAGCATTGCTTACGCCGCCCATGCAGACGGCCTGAAAGCCACCCTGAGCGTAGCCGAGAACCTTTTGTTCTGGGCACGCATCTTCGACACTAATGATATCACGCCCGCGCTGGAAGGGTTTGATCTGGTGGACCTGGCCGGTCGTCAGGCGCAAAACCTTTCTGCCGGACAAAAACGACGGCTGGGGCTGGCACGGCTTTTGGTGACCGGCCGCCCGATCTGGATGCTCGATGAACCGACCGTGTCGCTCGACACGGCATCCGTGGCTCTTTTCGGACGGGCGGTGGCGGCACATCTGAAGACCGGCGGCGCGGCGGTGATCGCAACTCATATCGATCTCGGCTTTTCGGCACAGTCTCTGGATCTGACGCCCTTCCGCGCAGCACCGCAAAAGCTCAACGATTTCGACGAGGCATTCTTGTGATTGCGCTTCTGAAACGCGATCTGTCACTGTCGATCCGGGCGGGCGGCGGTTTCGGCCTGGGGTTGGCATTTTTTCTGATCGTGACGATCCTGGTTCCTTTTGGCGTCGGCCCGCAAAGCGACACGCTGCGCCTGATCGCACCGGGCATTCTGTGGGTCGGCGCGCTGCTGGCCTGTCTTCTGTCGCTCGACCGGATTTTCGCGCTGGATTACGAGGATGGCTCCCTGGACCTTCTGGCAACGGCGCCGATCCCGCTGGAGGCGGTCGTTGCGATGAAAGCCCTGGCGCATTGGGTTACAACGGGTTTGCCGCTGACGCTGGCCGCGCCTGTCCTGGCGGTTTTGCTGAACCTCCAGGGAGCAGGCTTTGGCTGGCTTGTCCTGAGCCTGCTGCTGGGAACTCCGGCATTATCGATGATCGGGGCGTTCGGTGCGGCACTGACCGTCGGGCTCAAGCGGGGCGGATTACTTCTGTCGCTGCTGGTTCTGCCGCTTTACGTGCCCACGCTGATCTTCGGGGCCGAAAGCGTCAGGCGCGGCGCGCAAGGCATGGCCACCACCACGCCGCTGCTGCTGCTGGCCGGTCTGACGCTGGCATCGGTGGCGCTGTTGCCCTTCGCGGCGGCTGCGGCAATTCGTGTCAATCTGCGGTAGGGTTTTCACATGCAGTTCATTTGAGACCCCCCGAAAAGCTGTCTAGGTAATGATCATGTCTCTTTGGGAATACGCCAATCCGCAGAAATTCATGCGCACCTCTCAGATGGTGCTGCCCGTGCTGACGGTCCTGACGGTGCTTTGCCTGACCGCAGGCCTTCTTTGGGGGTTCTTCCTGACGCCCGAGGCGGTGAATTTCGGCTCAACCGTCAAGATCATCTATATCCATGTCCCGGCTGCGCTGATGGCGATCAACGCATGGCTGATGATGCTGGTCACCAGCCTGATCTGGCTCGTACGCCGCCACCATGTCAGTGCACTGGCCGCCCGCGCCGCGGCGCCGGTCGGGCTGACGATGACTCTGATCGCGCTGATCACCGGGGCGATCTGGGGGCAGCCGATGTGGGGCACATACTGGGCCTGGGACCCGCGCCTGACCTCGTTTCTGATCCTGTTCCTGTTTTACCTCGGCTATATCGCCCTTTGGGAAGCCATCGAAAATCCGGATGCCGCGGCCGACCTGACCAGTGTATTGTGCCTTGTGGGGTCTGTTTTCGCCCTGCTCAGCCGCTACGCGGTCAACTTCTGGAACCAGGGACTGCACCAGGGGGCGTCCCTCAGCCTCGACAAGGAAGAGAATGTGGCGGATGTCTTCTATCTGCCATTGCTTGTCTGCATCGCGGGCTTCGTGCTGCTTTTCATCACACTGGTCTTGCTGCGCACCCGGACAGAGGTTCGCGCCCGTCGCGTCAGGGCCCTGATCACGCGGGAGAGAATGGCATGATCGACCTTGGAAAATATGCGGCGGCTGTGTTGTCTTCCTACGGGATCACGCTCCTGCTGCTGGCCGGTCTGATCGCTCTGACCCTGATCCGTGGCGCGCGTGTGCGCCGTCATCTCGACCAGTTGGAGGCCCGCAGGACCCGCAATGGCTGAAAAACGTTTTTCTCTGCTCATGGCTTTGCCTCCGCTGATTTTCGCGGCATTGGCGGCGGTTTTTTACATCGGCGTGATGCGCGAAGACCCGGAGGCCCTGCCTTCCACCCTGGAGGGCAAACCGGCCCCGGCCCTGATGGTGACACAGCTTGGTGAAAACGCACCCTTCACCGATGCCGATCTGCGCAGCGGGAAGGTGGTCCTGGTCAATTTCTGGGCCAGCTGGTGCGTCCCCTGCCGGATCGAACACGCGGTCCTGAGCGATCTGGCGGCCGAAGGTCTCACGATCTACGGCATCGCCTACAAGGACAAAGCCACCGATTCTCTGAAATTCCTGGCCGAGCTTGGCAACCCGTTCGCCGCGCTGGCGGCGGATGAAACCGGGCGCACCGGGATCGAATGGGGCGTTTACGGCGTACCGGAAACCTATGTCGTGGCCGAAGACGGAACCATCGTCTTGCGCCATGCCGGCCCGCTGACCCAACAGATCGTGGCCGAAAAACTGCGCCCCGCAATGGAAAACGCCGCGCGCTGACCCTTCTACCTGCGGGAAAGATCAGGCATAACCGGCCCGAGACTCCGAAACCTCAGGGACGAAAACCATGCACGACATCCGCGCCATCCGCGAAAACCCGCAGGCGTTCGACGCCACTCTCACCCGCCGGGGTGTGGCCCCCATGTCGTCGGAGATTCTGGCGGTCGACGAGGCACGACGCGCAAAGATCCTTGCCGCTGAAACCGCGCAGGCGGAGCAGAACCGTGCGTCCAAGGATATCGGCAAGGCGAAAGCCTCGGGCGACACGGACGGGTTCGAGCGCCTGCGGACACTGGTAGCCGAAAAGAAAATCGAAATCGCGCGCCTCAACGAAGAGGCAAAAGCCGAGGATGCGCGCCTGCGTGATTTGTTGATGACCCTGCCCAACACTCCGCTGGACGACGTGCCGGACGGTGCGGATGAAACCGGGAACGTGGAGTTGCGCCGCTGGGGCACCCCGCGCAGCTTCGCCTTTGCTGCGAAGGAACATTATGAGTTGCCCGCCGTACAGGCCGGCATGGATTTCGAAACCGCGGCCAGGCTCTCGGGATCACGCTTCGTGGTGCTCAGGGGGGCGGTCGCGCGGGTGCACCGGGCCCTGGCCCAATTCATGCTCGATACGCATATCACCGAGAACGGCCTGACGGAGGTCAACGCCCCCGTCCTGGTGCGCGAAGAGGCCATGTACGGGACCGCGCAACTGCCGAAATTCGGTGAGGACAGCTACCAGACCCGCGAAGGCTGGTGGCTGATCCCGACCTCCGAGGTCAGCCTGACCAATATCGTGGCGGACACGATCCTTGACGCCACCGCCCTGCCCCGGCGGATGACGGCGCATTCGCTGTGCTTTCGCTCCGAAGCCGGCAGCGCAGGGCGTGACACAGCCGGGATGCTACGCCAGCACCAGTTCGAGAAGGTCGAGATGGTATCGATCACCACCCCCGAACAGGGCCGGACGGAACTGGAACGCATGACCCGCTGCGCCGAGGGAATCCTGGAAAAGCTGGGCCTGCCCTATCGTACGATGGTATTGTGCACGGGGGATATCGGCTTTGCCGCACGGCGTACCCACGATCTTGAGGTCTGGCTGCCCGGACAGAATAGCTACCGTGAAATATCCTCGGTTTCGCTGTGCGGCGATTTCCAGGCGCGGCGCATGAATGCCCGTTTCCGCCCCGCGGACGGTGGAAAACCGGAATTCGTGCATACTCTGAACGGGTCCGGGCTGGCAGTGGGGCGGTGCCTGATCGCAGTCCTGGAAAACGGGCAGGAAGAAGACGGCTCGGTCAGCTTGCCGGCATGTCTGGCCCCCTATCTTGGCGGGGCGGGGCGTATCACCGCTGAAGGCATGTTCGGCTGATCAAGAAGCCCCCGGATTTTCCGGGGGCCCTGCGTTTCGCAAAGCGGGCACTCAGGCGCCCAGAAGGCCAGCCTCAACCGCGGCGGCCATTTCGTCAGCGTCGACAACGCCATCGGCGTTCGTATCGATCTCGGCGAAAGTTTCCTCGGTCAGGTCGGGATAGACGGCCAGGATCTCGTCCAGAGAATAGACGCCATCACCGTCAACGTCTTCCACCTGGGCAACGGCTGCGCCGGCAGCCAGAACAACCGCGGCGAGGGCGGGAACGAACTTCTTCATGTTTGCTCACTCCAATGGCGGCACGCGACCGCCGAATCGAAAGCGTAATTGCTTTCGATCGCTGATTTGATCTCAAGACGCGGCAACTGCAAGAGGGGGAAAAGATCTTTTCTTTCCGCCAGACCTGACCGGCTGAAAAACGCCGTTGTTGAACCGCGCGCGGTGTCTATCCTCAACGGAAAAGGAGTCCAGATGAGTCCCGCTCAAGATATCGATTCGATGCGCATGAAGGCCATTCTTCTGGTCACTGCCGCGATCGCCTTCGCTTTGGCGCCGCTGTTCTCGGGCGGCCTTGGTGGCTTTGCACATGATCTGTTTCCAAATTTCCGGATCGCCCCCCCGGTTCAGCCCGCCGGATACGCCTTTGCGATTTGGGGGCTGATCCATGCCACCTTGCTGGCCTCAGCCCTTTACGGGTTGGTCGCGCGCAGCACAGATAGAGGCTGGAACAGGGTTCGCGTGCCGCTGATATCATCGCTTGTGCCCGGTGCGGTCTGGATAGCGGTCGCCGCGCTCTCCCCTGTCTGGGCAACAGTTCTGCTATGGTGGATGTTCGCTTTCGCTCTTCTGGCCCTTTTGCAAAGCCCCGCACAAGACCGCTGGCTGTTACGCGCGCCTTTGGCGATTTACGCCGGCTGGCTGACCGCAGCAAGCTGGATCTCCGTCGGGTTTCTCGGCGCGGGATATGACATTGGGCCAGGGAAAAACGGCTGGGCACTGATCGCACTGGCCGGGGTGCTGATCTGTGCAGCGGCGATACAATCGGTGCTGCGGCGCACACCGGAATACGGGCTTACGGTGATCTGGGCCCTGCTCGCAATCGTCGTTGCCAACACACCCACTCATATGCCGCTGGCGGCGCTCGCCACGGCGGGCATCGGGATGATGGTCGCCGTGATCCTGCGCCGTCAGGCATAGGGCTTCTTGCCCAGATGCTTGCGCAGCCGCGAAGGCGTTGATTTCGTCCGCCCCTTGTAAGGGTTCTGGTCCGCCTGGCTGCGGAAGGTCAGCCGGATCGGCGTCCCCGGCATGTCGAAATCCTCCCGCAAACCGTTGATGAGATACCGGCGGTAACTTTCCGGGAGTTTTTCCGGGTTTGAACACATGACGACAAAGCCCGGCGGCCGGGTCTTGACCTGCGTGATATAGCGCAGTTTGATCCGGCGTCCGCCCGGTGCCGGAGGCGGGTGCATCTCCAGCATCCCCGCCAACCAACGGTTCAGCCGCGCGGTGGAGACGCGGCGGTTCCAGACCTCATGCGCCCGTAACACGGCCCCGTGCAGGCGATCGAGCCCCCGACCCGTTTTTGCCGATACGGTCACCAGCGGTGCACCGCGCAATTGCGGCAGCAGGCGGGCGAATTCCTCTTTCAGTTCGCGCAGTTTTCCCTGACGGTCCGTTTCCAGATCCCACTTGTTTACGGCCACGACAACCGCGCGGCCCTCACGCTCGGCCAGATCGGCAATGCGCAGATCCTGCTGTTCGAAAGGGATCTGGCCATCCAGAAGAACAACGACGACCTCGGCGAATTTTACCGCGCGCAGCCCATCGGCAACGGAAAGCTTCTCCACCTTGTCCTGGACCTTGGCTTTCTTGCGCATCCCGGCGGTATCGAAAAGGCGCACCGGCGTTCCCAGCCAGTCCATGCTCAGCGAAATCGCGTCGCGGGTAATCCCGGCCTCCGGGCCGGTCAACAGACGGTCCTCACCAAGGACGGTGTTGATCAGGGTCGATTTTCCTGCATTGGGGCGCCCCACAACCGCCACCTGCAAGGGGCGTTCCCGCGTGGGAAGACGGGGACCGTCTGTTTCCCCTTCCTCATCCACCGCGACATCGGTTTCCGGGGCCTCGGCGTCGGCGGCACGGGCTTCGAACATATCCGCCAGCGGCATCAGAACGGCATGCAGGTCTGCCATGCCCTCCCCATGCTCGGCAGAAAGGCGAACAGGTTCGCCAAGACCAAGGCTGTAAGCCTCCAGCACGCCGGGATCGGCTGCCGCGCCCTCGGCCTTGTTGGCGGCAAGGATGACATGGGCGGATTTGCGGCGCAGGATATCGGCAAAGACTTCGTCAGCAGGAAGAACCCCGGCACGCGCATCGATCACGAACAGACAGATATCGGCCATTTCCACGGCGCGCTCCGTCAGGGCGCGCATCCGTCCCTGAAGACTTTCGTCGGTGGCGTCCTCCAATCCGGCGGTATCGATTACGGTAAAACGCAAATCCCCCAGCCGCCCCACACCCTCGCGCAGGTCCCGGGTCACGCCCGGCTGGTCATCGACCAGCGCAAGACGCTTGCCCACAAGCCGGTTGAACAGCGTGGATTTACCGACATTCGGCCGCCCCACGATGGCAAGGGTGAAACTCATATGCGACTCCGCCTTCGATAAGACCCCTGCCGTACACGCGTGCTCAGCGGAACGCCAGCAGTTGTCCCTTCGCCGTCACGACATAAAGAATCCGCCCCGCCACCACCGGGCGCGAAGCCGCCCCGCCGGGCAGGTCCACTGTGGAAAGAAGCGCGCCGCTTTGCGGGCTGAAGCTGCGGATCACCCCATCTCCCGACGCCACGACCAGCCGCCCCCCCGCCAGAACCGGGCCGTAATGGGGATAAACCGCCTTGCGCCGCCGGACACGCTCCTTGGTGTAGTAAGGCATCTCCTTCGCCCAGACGATCGCACCGGTCTGCGCATCGAGCCGCACCAGCCGCGCCTGGTCGGAGATGAGATACACCGCCCCCCCGACCGGCAGCACCGGGCCAAGCGCGCCTTCCTCGGCAGTCCAGATCCGTTCTCCCGAATTGGCCCGGAGTGCCACGACGCGCCCGCTTTGGGTGCCGGTATAGATGACCTGCCCGTCGATCACCGGGTCCGCCGTGATGTCCATGACTTTTGCGTAAACGGTCCCGCGTCTCTGGCCGGAAATGGTGGCGGCCCACACGCGCACCCCGCTTTGCCGGAGCGTGGCGGCCAGTTCGGCGGAGCCGAAGGGAAATACCGCCAAGCGGTCCGAAATCGCGGGGGCCGCGCCACCGATCACCCCCGAGGGCGACGGCGCGCCCGGAAGTTGCCACTGGATGCGCCCGTCGCCGGCCCGTATCGCCCATGCGGTGTTGTCGCGGCTGACGACATAGACAAGCCCGTCCCGATAGGTGGGCGCACCGGTCACGGCGGCACCGGTGCGTTGACGCCAGATCTCGCGCCCCGTGGCCGGGTCAAGCGCAACCAGGGCCCCAAAGCCCGTGGAGACAAAAAGCTTGCCCTCTCCATGGGCAAGACCACCCCCGCTGGCTTCCTTCCCGCGTTCCAGCGCGGGGGTCAGGTCAGTGGCCCAAAGCCGTGCGCCGGAGATCGAAATCGCCGTCACCGTGGCCTGCGCATCCATGGCGAAAACCCGCCCCCCAACGACAACCGGGGCCGCGGTGATGCGGTTGCGTCGAGTGTTCCCCGCGCCGATATCGGCGGCCCAGATCTGCGTCAGGCTGCTGCCAAGGGCCGCGTGAGGCGACAGATTTTCAGCGGTTGCGTTGAGTTGCGGCCAATCCGTCACATTCCGTGCCGCGGGCAGCACGACCGCCGGGGCGGACCGGGCGGCAAGGGGGGCGTCCGCCTCACCCGAAACCCCTGCCAGCGCCTCGCGCACGCCGACCCGCTCCCCCGGCAGGATGAGCTCTTTCTCCGTGCATGCGCCAAGCAGTGCAAGGGCGGTGAAGACCAGGGCGCTTTTCTTGAAATTCACGTATCGTCCCCCAGTTTTTACGTCAGCGGGCGTCGGGAGCCTGTCCCAGCGCCAACATCAACTGCGCGGCGCGCTGACGCAAGCCTGCCGTGGCTTCCGCATCCTGCGCCAACGCCTCCAGCCGGGTACGGGCGGCCCCGGCGTCACCGGTCTCTATGTCGATGAGGGCAAGCTGCTCTTCCGCCAGCAGCCGGAACGGCGCACCGGGCCGCGCAAGAGGCGCAAGCAGCGCACGCCGGTCCTGCGGCGGCGTTCCGTCCATCAGCAACACCTGCTTGAGCGACGCAAGATGGCGATAAACCTCGGGCACACCCATATCCTGCGCCAGCGCCGAAAGCGTGGCGCGGGCGCTGTCCTCCTCCCCTGCCCCGGCCTGCTCCCCCGCAAGCAGCAGCACCTTGAGGGCGGCACCGTCCGGCGGGGGCTGCACGGCCGTCAGCGCGGCCACCGGATCCGCGGATTGCAACGCGGCCCCCAGGGCATTGCCGAACGCCTGTGCCTGCGCGGTATCGCCGGCTTTGCGCCATTCGTTGTAGGCCGCCCCCCCAACCAGGGCCACCACCAGCAAGATACCGATCCAGCCATAGCGGCGGAACAGGGCAAACAGGCGATCCCGGCGCACCTCCTGGGTAACTTCCTCGATGAAACTGTCAGGGTTGCTCATATCGGCCTCTTCGGGATTTGCCCCATGTAACGCAAGGAATATGCAAATGCCAAGCCCCGCCGGTGCCGACTTGCGACAGAAGAAAAATCCGTGCATCCCTTGTGTATCTTTGCAGGACGGAACATTTGACATACGTTCTGTCCAAAGCGACACGAGGCCCCATGCGCAAGATTCCGATGCTGACCGCCCTGACCGTGCTCGCCGTGCTGTACCTGATGGTTATGCAGCGCGATCTGGTCATGGCCGTCGCAGGGGCGGAACCGCCCGCCCCCAAGCCGCCTGCCGAACCGCGGGCCGGGGCGCAGATCCCGGTGGTCGCCCTGCAAAGCCAGGCCCAGACCGTACGGGAAGCCCTGCGGGTGCGCGGCCAGACCGAAGCCGCCCGCAGCGTCGAAATCCGCGCCGAGACTGCCGGACAGGTGATTTCCGAACCCCTGCGCAAGGGAAGTTTCGTCAAGGCGGGGGATCCGTTGTGCCGGCTCGATCCGGGCACCCGCGACGCGCGCCTGGCCGAGGCCGAGGCCAATGTCAGCGGTGCGCGAGCGACCCTTGCCGAGGCTCGGATCAACGACATCGCCGCGCGTGAGTTGTCCAAGGAGGGGTTCGCCTCGCAGACCCGCATCGCCGCAACCGCCGCTGCGCTGGAGCGCGCGCAAGCCGCGCTGCGCAGCGCCGAAGCCGCAATGGCCGCCGCACGCCGGGAGGTAGAAAACCTGACCATCGCCGCCCCCTTTGACGGGCTTTTGGAAACCGATGCCGCGGAGCTGGGAAGTCTCATGCAAAACGGCGGGCTTTGCGCCACGCTGATCCAGCTCGATCCGGTCAGGCTGGTCGGATACGTTCCTGAAACCGAGGTTGCCAAGGTCGAAACCGGGGCGTTCGTTGCCGCGCGGCTGTCCACCGGCGACGAGGTTACCGGGCGGATCGGCTTCATCGGCCGCTCCGCCGATCCCGTGACACGCACATTCCGGGTGGAGGCCGAGATTCCCAACCCCGACCTGACCCTGCGCGACGGGCAAACCGTGGAAATGACCATCTCCGCCCCCGGCCAAACGGCCCATCTGCTGCCCCAGTCGGCATTGACGATCGACGATGACGGCCGCATGGGCGTCCGGTTGGTGCGGGGGGGGTTGGCCCGCTTTGCCCCCGTGCGAATCCTGCACGACACCGCAGAGGGTATCTGGCTGAGCGGACTGCCCGACAGCGTGCAGGTCATCGTCGTCGGGCAGGAATTCGTGACCGATGGCGTGCCGGTCAGCGTAAGCCTGCGAGAGGCGGCCAGATGACCGGTCTGATAGACTGGGCCGCCGCCCGCGCGCGGATGGTTCTGGCGTTTGTCGTGCTCTCGCTTGTCGCGGGGTGGACGGCTTACACGAGCCTGCCGAAGGAAGGGGAGCCGGACATCGAGATTCCCGCGCTCTTCGTGTCGGTCCCCTTCCCCGGCATTTCGGCCGAGGATGCGGAGAAGCTGCTCATCAAGACGATGGAGACGGAGCTTTCCGATCTCGAAGGTCTCAAGGATATCACCGCAACCGCACGCGAAGGCTATGCCGGGGTGGCGCTGGAATTCGAATTCGGCTGGGACAAGACCAAGATCATGGCCGATGTCCGCGACCGCATGAATGCAGCCGAAGGCAAGTTCCCGGAGGGGTATGAGAAATACTCGGTCAACGAAATCAATTTTTCCGAGTTTCCGATTATCGTGGCGACGCTTTCGGGCGATGTGCCGGAACGCACGTTGCTGCGGCTGGCGAAGGATCTGCAAGACCGGCTGGAGGGCATGGAAGCGGTCCTGGAAGCCCCGCTTGCCGGGCACCGGGACGAGATGGTGGAAGTGGTTATCGACCCGCTGCGGCTGGAATCCTATAACGTCACCGCCGCAGAGCTGATCGGCATCGTGACCCGCAACAACCAGCTTATCGCCGCGGGAGAGGTGGAAACCGCCACCGGGGCCTTCGCGGTCAAGATTCCGTCTTCCTTCAGTTCCGCGCAGGATGTCTACGCATTGCCGGTGAAGACCAATGGCGACCGGGTCGTTACACTGGGCGAACTGGCTGAAATCCGCCTGACCTTCGAAGATCGGGCCTCCACCGCCCGGTTCAACGGTCACAAATCCGTGGCGGTGCAGGTGGTCAAGCGGAAGGGCTTCAACATTATCGACACCTCAACCGCCGTGCGCGCCCTTGTCGGAGAGGAACGCGACCGCTGGCCTGAGGAGTTGCGGCAGGCGGTGCGGGTGGACTTCTCTCTGGACCAGTCCACCACGGTCGATTCGATGGTCCGCCAGCTGGAAGGGTCGGTCCTGACGGCAATCTCACTGGTGATGGTCGTGGTGCTCGCCTTTCTGGGAACGCGTTCGGCGCTGCTGGTCGGATTCGCGATCCCGACATCTTTTCTGCTGTGTTTCGTGTTGCTGGGGCTGATGGATGTGGCGGTTTCGAACATCGTGATGTTCGGGCTGATCCTCGCGGTCGGCATGCTGGTGGACGGGGCCATCGTCGTGGTTGAATACGCCGACAAGCGCATTGGCGAAGGCACCGGCCCGATGCACGCCTTCACCGAGGCCGCCAAGCGCATGTTCTGGCCCATCGTCAGTTCGACAGCCACTACGCTTTGTGCCTTTCTGCCGATGCTTTTCTGGCCGGGCGTCCCCGGAGAATTCATGGGCATGCTCCCGGTAACGCTGATTTTCGTACTGTCCGCCAGCCTGCTGGTGGCCCTGATCTACCTGCCGGTGATCGGGGGGCTTGCCGGGCGCTTCTCACGCATCCTGTGGCGGGCCACGGCATGGGTCCGGCCCCTGCCGGTCAGCCTGCGCGCGGGGATGTTCGCGCTGGCGCTGGGGACCATGTTCGTCGGGATGATGAAAATCCTTAACCCCGCTTACCTGCTCCCCGTCGGGGGCGTTTTCCTTGGGGCGATTCTGTTCGGGTTTGGGGCGGTCGGGGCATCGATCGCGGTCAATGCGCTCAAACCGGAACCGATGCCCGCGCCGGTTCAGGCCGGGCGGCCCCTGCGTGCCTTCGGGCGGTTTATTCGGATGCTTACCGCAAACCCTGTGATGCCGGTTGTCACGATAGGTGTGGTCATCGCCTTCGTGTTCTCTGTTTTCATGATTTACGGCAAGAACAACAACGGTGTCGAATTTTTCGTGGAGGGCGAACCGGAACAGGCCATCATCTTCGTACGGGCGCGCGGGAATCTTTCGCTGGAAGAAAAGGACACGCTGGTACGGCAGGTCGAAGACATCGCAATCGGCTACCGGGGGGTCATGAACGTGTTCGCCTTTGCCGGCGAAGGCGGCCTGACGCAAAACACCGGCGGCGCGCAACCGCCGCTGGATACGATCGGGCAGGTGCAACTTGAACTGATCCCGTGGGAAGATCGTGCCGGAATCGCGGAACTGGACGGGGACGTTATCCTGGCCGAGATTGAGGAACGGCTTTCCACCCTGCACGGGATCAAGACGGAAATCCTCGTCCAGGCGCGGGGGCCGGCCTCGGCAAAGCCGGTCCATTTACGCCTGCGCGGAGACGACTGGGACAGCCTGAAAAAGGCTGCGCAAACGGCGCTCGGGCAATTCGCGCAAACCGAGGGGCTGACCGATATCGAGGATACCATGCCCCTGCCCGGCATCGACTGGCAGATCGACGTGGATGTCGAACAGGCCGGGCGCTACGGCGCCGACGTGGCAACCGTGGGCGCGATGGTGCAGCTTGTAACCCGTGGAATCCTGCTGGACACGATGCGCGTTCCCAGTTCGGATGAGGAAATCGATATCCGGGTGCGCCTGCCGCAAAAGGATCGCGTGCTGTCCACGTTGGATACAATGAAGGTGCGCACCGAGCAGGGGCTTGTACCGCTGGCCAACTTCATCACCCGCACGCCGGTGGCACAGATCGGGCGCATCAACCGTGTCGACGGCGACCGCTATTTCGACATCAAGGCCGCCGTAAGCGACGGCCTGTACCGCGAGGACGGCGTGCGCATCACCGCGACCGAGCGTATCGAAACCCTGACAGAGTGGCTGGAAACCGGCCCCCTGCCGCCGGACGTCACCTGGGAATGGACCGGCGACCAGGAGGACCAGGAAGAATCCGGGGCCTTCCTGAAACAGGCATTCGGGGCGGCCCTGGCGCTGATGTTCCTTATTCTTCTGGCGCAGTTCAACAGCTTCTATAACGCAGTATTGGTGCTTTTGGCGGTTGTCCTGTCGGTGACAGGCGTTCTGATCGGCATGATGGCGATGGGGCAGCCGTTCTCCATCATCATGACGGGGACGGGCATCGTCGCGCTGGCGGGAATCGTGGTGAACAACAATATCGTCCTGATCGACACATACCAGGAATACAGTTCTTACATGCCAAAGCTTGAGGCCATTACCCGCACGGCAGAGGCCCGGCTGCGCCCGGTCCTGCTGACCACGGTCACCACGATCGCAGGCCTGTCCTCGATGATGCTGGGGCTGAGCGTCGATTATTTCAACGGCGGCTATACCATAGACAGCCCCTCGGCGCTGTGGTGGAAGCAGTTGGCCACGGCGGTGGTGTTCGGCCTGGGGCTGGCGACGGTCCTGACGCTGTTGGTCACGCCGTCCCTGCTGGCGTTACGGGTCTGGGCAACCAAGGGCGCCTATGGGGGGCTGAGGCGGATTCTGATCTGGCTGGAAGGGCCGCAGGGGCGAACCAGGCGCGATCTTGACCTTGAAATCGCGGCGCGTCGCCACGACTCACCGGAGATGATCTGGACAGACGAAGCCCCGCGCCCGGCAACCTCCCCCGTGCGCGCGGCGGAATGATCGGGCATGATCAGGCCGCCTCCAGGTCTTCTCCGCGAAGCTGGCGCGCCCACATCGCCGCGTAGCGTCCGTTGAGTGCAATCAACGCATCGTGGGTGCCGCTTTCCACCACGCGCCCGGCTTCCAGAACGACGATTTCATCGGCATCCACGATGGTCGAAAGGCGATGCGCGATGGCAATCACCGTGCGCCCTTCGCCCATCGCCTTCAACTCATCCTGGATGACGGACTCGGTTTCGCTGTCAAGGGCGCTGGTGGCTTCGTCCAGAACAAGGATCGGCGGGTTTTTCAGCAAGGTCCGCGCGATTCCGACGCGCTGTTTCTCACCCCCCGACAATTTGAGGCCACGCTCACCGACGGCCGTGTCATAGCCTTGCGGAAGCGAGACGATGAAATCATGGATCTTGGCCGCCTTCGCCGCCGCCTCGATCTCGGCCCGGGTGGCATCGGGGCGACCGTAGGCGATGTTGTAGAGGATCGTATCGTTGAACAGCACCGTGTCCTGGGGCACCACACCGATAGCGGCATGCAGGCTGTCCTGTGTCACATCACGCAGATCCTGCCCGTCGATCAGAAGTGCGCCGTCGGTGACATCGTAAAACCGGAACAACAGCCGCCCGATGGTGGACTTCCCCGCGCCCGAAGGCCCGACGATGGCCACCTTCCGCCCGGCCGGGACACTCAGGCTGATGCCCCGCAGAATGGGGCGTTCGGGATCGTACCCAAAGCACACGTCGCGCAAATCCACCCGGCCGCCCCTGACCTGCAAATCGCGGGCGCCCGGCTTGTCGGTGACCTCGGCGGGTTGTTCAAGCAGGTCAAACATCTCTGCCATGTCCACCAGCGACTGGCGGATCTCGCGGTATACCGTCCCCAGAAAATTCAGCGGCATGGTGATCTGGATCATATAGGCGTTGACCATCACAAAATCCCCGACGGTCAAAGCCCCCGCCTCCACCCCGCGCGCGGCCAGCACCATGACCCCTACCAGCCCCGCGGTAATCAGGAAGGACTGACCGAAGTTAAGAAATGCCAGTGAGTAGGACGTTTTCAGCGCCGCCCTCTCGTAGCCTTCCATGGCCCGGTCGTAGCGGGCGGCTTCGCGGGCTTCGGCGCCGAAATACTTGACGGTTTCGAAATTGAGCAGGCTGTCGACGGCCTTCTGGTTGGCGTCGGTATCCTGCGTGTTCATCTCACGGCGAATCTGCACACGCCATTCGGTCACCTTGAAGGTGAACCAGACATAAAGCGCAATCGTCACCACCACGATGGCCAGATACCGTATATCGAACACGAAGAAGAAGATCCCGGCGACAAGCGTAAGTTCCAGCACCAACGGGCCGATACTGAACAGCAGAAAGCGGAGCAGGAATTCCACCCCTTTCACGCCACGTTCGATGATACGGGACAGGCCCCCGGTCTTGCGGGTCATGTGATACCGCAGGGACAGGTTGTGGATATGAGTGAACGTCACCAGTGCAAGACGCCGCAGCGCCCTTTGGGCGACGCGGGCGAAGATGGCATCGCGCAACTGCTGAAAGCCGACATTCATCAGGCGCGCCATTCCATAAGCCACCGTCAGCCCGATCGCCCCAACGGCCAGCATGGTGGCCGGGTCGTCCTGCCCGGTCAGGCGATCGACCGCAGCCTTGTAGAGAAACGGGGTCAGGACGGAAACCACCTTGGCCAGCACCAGCGCCAGAAGCGCCAGAACCACCCGCCGCTTTACCCAGCTTTCGCCCTTGGGCCACAGGTAGGGCCCCACCCGCCGGATGGTGCGCAGGGCTTTTTCGCGGTCAAGGCGGGAAAGGTCGGCGGTGGTTGGTCTGGGCGGCATGAAACGGCCTGGATTTTGCTGAACGTCTCAGCCTAATCCGTTCGGGAGGGAAACACCAGAACCGCACCGCTTGCGGGACTCGGACAGGGGGGCTAACAAAACTGGAAAAGTTTTGATCAGGGGACAGCCATGACTCGTTTCAAGTCTTCCGTTTGCGTCTTTTGCGGTTCCCGCGATGGGGGAAACCCCGCCTATGCCGAGGCGGCCGAGGCCACCGGGCGCATGATCGCCATCCGCGGCTGGCGGCTGGTTTACGGGGCGGGCGATGTCGGCCTGATGGGGCGCGTGGCGCGCAGCGCCCAGGAAGAGGGCGGGGAAACCTTCGGTGTCATCCCCGGCCACCTGTGTGAGCGTGAAGTCGGCAAACGCGATTTGTCCCACTTCGTGATGACCTCCAACATGCACGAACGCAAAACGGTGATGTACGTAAACTCCGATGCCGTCGTGGTACTTCCGGGCGGCGCCGGGTCGCTGGATGAGTTTTTCGAGGTTCTGACCTGGCGCCAGCTTGGCCTGCACGCCAAACCGATATTCCTGCTGAACACCGACGGTTTCTGGACCCCTCTGGTGGATCTGGTCGATCATTTCATCGCCGAAGGCTTTGCAGAGGCAGACCTGCGCGATTACATCCGCGTGATCCCCACCGTCGACGCGCTGGAGGCCGCCCTGCGCAGCGCCCTTTCCTGACGCAGCGCAGAGACCGAATAGAGCGCCAGCGCCGTCCAGATTCCCCCGAATGCCAACCCGTGCCATTGGGTAAAGATCTCTCCGAAAACAAAAGTTGCAACAAGGAACTGGAGGGTCGGGTTGATGTATTGGATCAACCCTACGGAGGCGTAGCTGATCCGCCGCGCGGCATAGGAGAACAGGATCAGCGGCGTTGCCGTCAGGGGACCGGAACAGACCAACAGCAAGCTGTCACGCCAGTCCTGGCCGAAAGTCTCCGCCGGGCCGGCCCACAGCCATATCAGGGCCAGAGGGGTGAGCAAAAGCACCTCCCCCGTCACGGAAAGAACCGGCCCGGCCTCCACCCGCCCTTTCAGCAAGCCATAGGCCCCGAAACTGAGCGCCAGCGCCAAAGAGATCACCGGCACCACCCCCAACCCCAGCGTCAGCCCCAGAACCGCCAGCGCCGCCAATCCGACCGCCAGCCATTGCACCGGGGTCAGCCGTTCCCCACGGAACAGGACCCCGAACACCACTGCGACCAGCGGAAAGATGTAGTAGCCAAGACTGGCCTGCATCGCCTTGCCCGTCTGAACCGCAGAAATGAACAGGAACCAGTTGAAGGAGATCGCCAGCGCCGCCAGAACCACCCACCCCACCCGGTGCGAGCGCACCAGCCCCCACACCTGTCCCAACCGTCCCTGCACCGACAGCACGAACCCGAAGAAAACCAATGACCAAAGCGTGCGGTGGGCCAGAACCTCCGGCGCGGGCACATGAGAAAGAAGCTTGTAATAGATCGAAGACAGCCCCCAGATGACACAGGCTGCGACAATCGCCAGAACGCCCCGGGCCGGATCTGACATGAGGAATCTCCATTTTCGGTCCGGCTTAGCGCGTGGCGGAGACGAAAACCAGATCAGGGAGCGGGTATGAGAGCCCGCCCCAGAAGGCAATGCTCACGCGCGCGGGGGGGTATCAGGCCGACTTGCTCAAAAAGTGAAAGGAAATCTGTCTGGTCGTGTCCTTCGACCATGCGGCCACCGACGACACGCGCCATGATATGGGTCCGGGTCCGAACCGAAACCCCCGTGGCCTGGTGCCGCGCCGTGATCAGCACGCGCATCGCGACCCACTCCCCCTCCTGTATGCTGCGCAGGGTGACATGACGAATTTCATCGAACTGCGCGGTCACCATCTGCTGCAATCGCAGAAATTCCTGCATCTTTTCGGCCGTTCCGTCTTCCAGCCGTGAAACCTTGGCAAATTCGATGAACATTTCGGAAATCGCCGAAGAGTCCTTTAAATACCACGCGCGATGCAGGAATTTCTCGACAACTTCAGCAAGGTTTTTCATTGAGGCCTCCTTTTGCATTATCAGCGATAACACAAAAGTACACCCCCGTCAGTTCGCCTTCTGATCGACGAAGCCGGCAAGGCGGAACTGCGCCCCCAAAAGGCACATGTCCCGACTATTATGGGGCAGATGGCCGGTTTGTTCGAAAAGGCGCATGTAATCGCCCTGGAAATGCATCTCGGCAATTTTTCCCGCCACGATCCGTGCCATGCACTGCGCTTCCATTTGGTAGGGACTCTCCCGATAGGTGCCGGTAAAGACGCACCGCAAGGCAACCCAATCCCCCTCTTCGATACTTTTCTGCACTTCGAAACCGATGTTCTTGTATTGCGAAAGAAGCAGGCGCTGAAACCGCAGCATTTCGCGCTTGCCGTGCAGGGCTTCCGCCTGCAAGCCGGTCAATCTGGCAAAATCTCCAAAAGCCTCTTCCACAACGTCCACTTCCCCCAGCGTGATCGCCCGGTAGAGAAAAGATGCCACGATTTCAGAAAGTTTCCCGGTCATATGTCCCCCAGCTGTTGCTGGGAGACTTATAACAGGAGGTGATTACATTGTCATCGGATCGCCCAAAGGGCGAGCCTGTTTTTTTTCTCACCCCGGCAAGCGACTGGCCACGTTTTCCCAGTTCACGAGATTTTCCAGGAAATTGGTCAGATAGGCCGGGCGTTTGTTCCGGAAGTCGATGTAATAGGAATGCTCCCACACGTCACATCCCAAAAGTGCGGCCTGATCGAAACATAACGGGTTCACGCCGTTTTCGGTCTTGGTCACTTTCAGCGTACCGTCGCTTTCCGCCACCAGCCAGCACCACCCGGATCCGAACTGCCCCGCCCCGGCGGCGGCAAACTCTTCCTTGAACTTCTCGACCGAACCGAAGGCATCTTTCAACCGGGCTTCAAGCTCTGCCGGCATGGCGGATTTTCCGGGCCCCATCATTTCCCAGAACTGGGTATGGTTCCAGTGTTGGCTGGCGTTGTTGAAAATCCCGTTCTGGGCCACGGTCCCGGGCTGGTAGGTACCGCGGACGATATCTTCGAGAGATTTGCCGGCCCACTCCGTCCCCTCGATCAGCTTGTTTCCGTTGTCGACATACGCCTTGTGGTGCAGGTCATGGTGGTATTCCAGCGTCTCCTTCGACATGCCCAAATCGGCCAAAGCATCATGGGCATAGGGAAGCTCGGGAAGTTCGAATGCCATTGTCAGCACCTCGTCTCTTGGAATGGATTGATGGGGCAGAAGTGATAGCCCTGCGACAAAACGTCAAGAGTTGGATACCCGATCGGGGCAAATTCCCCTCAGAACACACGCAACGCGGCATCCGGGTGGGACGCGTCCGCAAGAAGATCACGCATGTACACCGCGACAGAACGAAAGCATAACACGGTCAGTCCCCTCTCTTCCGCCCAGAGCGCCCCCGCCACCTGCCCCAGCCGGGTACGGCGCAACGTTCCGACAGGAAACGCGGCGGGGGACAGATCGGCAGGCGTCAGCTTGGCAAGCGCCTCTCGCGCACCGGGGCCGGAAATATGGAACATCGCCCGCGCGTCCGACACATCCGCCACCAGCGCATGCTGGCCGGCCAGCGCATGCTCCAGTGCCGCGACAGTGACGGCCCCCTCCCCCTCCGGCACCACAAGGAGCAGTTCGTCCGGCGCCATCCAGCCCAGCGCCCGCGCGCCATCCCATACAATCGTACAGGGCGCAGGCAGCTTCAGACCGGTCCCGGCCTCGGCGGCCTTGCGGAAGACTTTGGAGCGCAAATCCCCACGCAGGGCGATCATCCCGGCACCCAGTTCGGAAACGGATACGAAGCCGGGTTCAGACATTCTGTTTCTCCCCGTCCGGGTCATAAAATACCGGGCTGACGATGCGCGCGGGAACCGGCGGGCCATCGAGGCTGGAAAACTCCAACACCTCGCCCATGCGCTCCGGCCCGCGGCGGACCAGACCCATCGCGATTCCCCGCCCCAAAGTCGGGGAATGATAGGTCGAGGTCACGCGCCCCTGTACATTGCGTTGCCCGTTCGCGTTCCGCCCCGGCGCAAGCGCATAGGCCCCTTCGGGCAGCACGCTGCCATCCGTCGTTTCCAGGCCAACCAGCCTCCAGCGGTCGGGGCCGGACAGATGCAAACGGGCCTGCCCGCGCTTCCCGATGAAATCGTCCTTTTTCTTTGAAACGGCCCAGTCCAGCCCGAGATCCTGCGGAGTGACGGTGCCGTCGGTCTCATCCCCGATCATGATAAAGCCCTTTTCGGCCCGCATGACGTGCAACGCCTCAGTGCCATAGGGTGCGATGCCCAGATCCGCCCCGGCTTCAAGGCAGGCCTGCCAGAATGCCATCCCCCGCTTGGCGGGCACGGCGACCTCAAAGCTCAACTCCCCCGAAAACGAGATGCGGAACACCCGCGCGGGAATGGTGGCAAGCACCCCCTCCGCCCAGCCCATGAACGGCACTCTTTCGGGCGAAACATCCATGCCGCCAAGGCGCTCCAGAAGCTGCCGGGCCTTCGGCCCGACAACCGCGATCTGGGCATATTGCTCGGTCAGGTTGGCCACGTAGACACGCATGTCCCACCACTCGGTTTGCAGCCATTCCTCCATATGTTGGTGAATGTGCTCAGCCCCGCCGCTGGTGGTATGGCACAGGAAGCTGTCCTCTCCCAGCCGGGCAACGACGCCGTCCTCCATGAGAAACCCGTTCTCGTTGCACATCAGCCCGTATCGGCAACGCCCCACCTTAAGGCTGGACATCATGTTGGTATAAAGAAGATCGAGAAACCGGCCCGCATCCGGCCCTTTCACCAGCAGTTTGCCCAGGGTCGAGGCATCCAGAAGCCCGACATTTTCACGGGTGTTGCGTACCTCGCGCCGAACGGCCTGCGCCAGGCTTTCACCCTTCGGATAAGCATAGGGGCGCCGCCACTGGCCGACGGGCTCGAACCGCGCGCCTTCGGCCTCGTGCCAGTCCTGCATCGGGGTCCGGCGCAGGGGCTGAAACGTCTTGCCCCGGGCCTGTCCCGCGATGGCCCCAAGGGGAACCGGCGTATAAGGCGGACGGAAGGTCGTGGTGCCCACCTGCGGGATCCCGGCGCCAAGGCTTTCGGCCAGCACCGCCAGCCCGTTGATGTTGGAAAGCTTTCCCTGATCCGTTGCCATGCCCAGCGTCGTATACCGTTTGGTATGTTCGACGCTTTCGTAGCCCTCACGGGCGGCAAGCTGAACGTCGCTGACCTTGACGTCGTTCTGAAAATCCAGCCACATCTTCGCCCGCAACGCCGGCCCCGCGCGCTGCGGCATGACCCAGACCGGGGCAAGGGGGGCCTCGGCCTCGGCCGTCGCGTGGTCGGGGGCGCCGGCCTTGCAGCCCAACAGCTTCAGCACGGCCCCGGCGGCCTGCCCCGCCGTCGTCTGGCACGGGCCGGCCTGCAATGCACCCGCCGCGGCACCGGCGCAATGAACGAAGGCCACGCCATCATGAGAGACCGGCCCAAGCGCCGGATCGGGGCGGAAATGGGCCTGCGTTTCATCCCAGATCAGCTTGCCCCCGCAATGGGACCACAAGTGAACCACCGGCGACCAGCCCCCCGACATTGCCACGGCATCGCAGGGAATGACCTCCGTCACCAACCCCGAGCCCCTCTGATTGCACAGGCCCGCGCCGGTGACGCGGGTCTTGCCCCGCACCTTTCCGATCCCCTTTCCCGTTTCCACCCGAAGACCCAGCGCGCGGGCGCGCTCCGGCAAGGGGCCGTTGGCCTGCCCGCGGGCATCGAGAATGGCGGGCACCTCCAGGCCTGCCTCGACCAGCGCGATCGCGGTGCGGTAGGCATCGTCGTTGTTGGTGACGATCACCGTGCGCCGACCGGGCGCAACGGCCCAGTTCACCACGTAATCCCGCACCGCAGAGGCCAGCAGAACCCCCGGCACATCGTTGCCGGGAAAGGCCAGGGGGCGCTCCAGCGCGCCGGTGGCGGCAATGACCTGACGGGCGCGGATCTTCCACAAACGGTGGCGCGGTCCGGGGGGGGGCGGCTGCTCATCCGCCAGAACATAGCCATGGTCATAAACCCCCACCACGCCACAGCGCGTCCGCAGGGTGACGTTCTTCATCGCGTCAAGACGGGCCAGCGCGGCACGCAGCCAGTCTTGCGCGGGCTGGCCCGCCACCGTTACGGAATCGACCGGGGCCCGCCCGCCCCAATGGGCGGTCTGCTCCATCATCAGCACACGCGCACCGGCCTCCCCGGCCAGCAACGCCGCCTGTATGCCAGCCACGCCACCGCCGGCGATCAGTACATCGACATGGATATGGAAGTGTTCATACCCGTCCGGGTCGGCGGCCTGCGGGGCACGGCCCAGCCCCGCGCTCTGCCGGATCAGCGGCTCATAGACATGCTTCCAGAAGGCAGGCGGGCTAAGGAACGTCTTGTAATAGAACCCGGCAGGCAAGAACCGGGCCAACCGCGCGTTCAGCGCGCCGATGTCGAACCCGAGGCCAGGCCAGTGGTTCTGGCTTCGGATCTGCATCCCCGCGGCCAGATCGGTGGTCGTGGCGCGCTGGTTCGGTTCATGACGCCCACCCGCCCCCAGGGCGAAAAGCGCGTTCGGTTCTTCCACACCGGAGGCCACGACCCCGCGCGGGCGGTGATACTTGAACGACCGTCCAACCATCAGCCGCCCCGCGCCCATCAGGGCGGAGGCCAGCGTATCGCCCGCGAAGCCCTCATGGGGCTGGCCGTTGAAGGTAAAGCGCACGGGCGTGGCGCGGTCGATAAACCGCCCGCCCGTATCCAGTCGCAGGCTCATGCTGTCTCTCCCCGGCGGGCGGCGATGGCGGCCAGGATATCCTGCGGGGGGGCACCCATCTGTGCACGATAGGTGCCAAAGACCTCCAGCGTGCGGGTACAGCGGGCAGCATGAAACCACTTCCCGCACCCATAGGCGTGGCGCCAACGCTCGAAATGAACGCCTCTGGGATTGTCTCTGAGGAAAAGATACGCCTCGAACGCGCTGTCGGAGCTGTCCGGCCCCTCGCGGCGCAGATGGGCCTGCCCGCCGGAGGCAAGCTCCGTCTCATCGGCCATCTGGCCGCAATACGGGCATTTCAGGTAAAGCATCGCACCCCTCCGGCCGGATCGAAAAACCGCCGGAGGAGGGCCGGAAAGGCGCCGTTACTCCGGCTGCGGGTAGACAGCCACACTGCTGGCCGGATCAGACCCGACGCCATGGCCGCTGTAAAGTACACCGCCAAAGAGGCCCAGCAGCAGCGGAACCAGCAGCCCGAAGGCCAGACCCAGATAGATGGGGGCATTCTTCGGCAGAAGCTCGAATTCGGTCGAATCCTGTTCAGACATTTGCAAATCTCCACACTTGGCTTGCGGCAACTTAGGCGATAGGCATCCCGGGTCAAGACGACGAAACGTGCCAGGGGCCCTGCTGCGACACTGGACCCCATGCCGTGCCTAAATGTGGATATCCCAGGCGTCCGTATCAATGGGCCACCCCCGCGGCCACGCTTTCGTCGACGAAGCGCCCCTCCCGGAAACGTTCCAGCCCGAACTCCGCGGCAAGGGGCCCCGGTTCTCCACGGGCAATCATCTGCGCCATGGCCCAGCCGGAACCGGGGATCGACTTGAATCCGCCTGTCCCCCAGCCGCAATTGACGAAACAGCCCCCAAGGGGCGTTTTCGAAATGATCGGCGACCGGTCCCCGGTCATGTCCACAATACCGCCCCACTGGCGCAGCATCTTGAGACGGCTGATGATCGGAAAAGTTTCGCACAGCGCACGCACGGTTTCCTCGATATGGTGGAAGCTGCCGCGCTGAGTGTAGTTGTTGAACCCATCCGCCCCGCCACCGATCACCATCTCTCCCTTGTCGGACTGGCTCATGTAGCCGTGCACGGTGTTGGCCATCACCACGACATTCATGCAGGGTTTGACCGGCTCGCTGACCATCGCCTGAAGGGCGACCGATTCCACCGGCAGACGGAACCCCGCCATCCGGGCCAGCACACCGGAATGGCCGGCCACCACGATCGCCAGCTTTTTGCATGTGATCGCGCCGCGCGAGGTCTCCACACCGGTGACCTGCCCGCCCTTTTGCCGGATCGCGGTGACCTCGCAATTCTGGAGAATGTCGATCCCCATCCCGCTACAGCCCCGCGCATAGCCCCAGGCCACGGCGTCATGGCGCGCCGTCCCCGCGCGCGGCTGCCAGAGCGCCCCCAGAACCGGGTAGCGCGGGCCGTCGGTATTCAGGATCGGGCACAGTTGCCGTACCCGCTCGGGCGGGATCATTTTCGTTTCCACCCCTTGCAGGGCGTTGGCCTGGGCGGTGCGGATATAGCCGCGCAGTTCGTGTTCGGTCTGGGCCAGCATCATCACACCGCGGGGGCTGAACATGACATTCATGTTCAACTCCTGGCTGAGAGTCTCATAAAGCGTCCGCGCTTTCTCGTAGATCGCGGCCGAAGGATCCTGCAAATAGTTCGACCGGATGATCGTGGTGTTTCGCCCGGTATTGCCCCCCCCCAGCCAGCCCTTTTCCAGCACCGCGACATTGCCGATGCCGAAGGTCCGGCCCAGGTAATAGGCGGTCGCCAACCCATGCCCGCCGCCCCCGACAACAATCACATCATAGTGAGACTTCGGTACCGGATTGCCCCACGCCCGCGCCCATCCGGCGTGATGGCGCAACGCCTCCCGCGCGATGGCAAAGGCCGAGTATCTTTTCGTCGGCACGGCGAATCCCCTTCTCTGACGGGCTTTCCCGATTCATGCGCCGCGACCGGAACGCCCCCATGACCGACAGCGGCATATCACAAAGGGAACGCGACATACCCGCCTCGCCGCAAGGGAAAAGCGGGCTTTGCCCTTTCGCCGGAGGCTCTGGCGTAATAAATCGACGGGCAAGGCATGAAAGAGGGCGGAAAATGGTGTTCTGGGCTGTTGCAATGGGGCTTGCGGTACTGGTGGCCGTGCTCGTGGTGCTGGCACTGCTGCGGGGCGGACGGATGCCGGCACAGCCAGCGGCAGCCTATGACCTCCGGGTTTATCGCGAACAGTTGCGCGAGATAGAGAAAGACCTCGCCCGCGGTGTCATTGCCGGGGACGAGGCCCAGCGTACGCGGGTGGAGGTTTCGCGCCGGGTTCTGGAAGCCGACCGCGCCCTGAAAACGCAAAAAATCTCACAGGATGCTCCTGCCGCGCTGACGCTGGGCGCGGTGGGCGTGGTTGTGGCTACGATTTTGGGTGTCGGTTACTGGGGCTATACCCATCAGGGCGCGCCGGGCTACCCGGACCTGCCACTGGCCAAGCGCATCGAGATGGCGAAGGAAATGCGTGCCTCCCGCCCCTCGCAAACCGAGGCAGAAGCCGAAAACGATCCCGCCCCCGCCCCCGAACGGCCCGACCCCAAGCATGTCGAGATGCTGGAACGCCTGCGTGCCATCGTGGCAGAGCGCCCGCAGGATCAGCGCGGCTTCGAGTTGCTGGCCCGCAACGAGGCCGCACTGGGTCATTTCGCCCGCGCCCATGCGGCGCAGGCCCGCGTGATCGCGCTCAAGGGGGATGAGGCCACGGCAATGGATTACGCCACCCTGGCGGACATGATGGTACTGGCAGCCGGGGGTTATGTTTCTCCCGAGGCGGAAGGGGCGTTGTCAAACGCGCTCAACCGCAACCCGAACAACGGCACGGCGCTTTATTACTGGGGCCTTATGCATGCCCAGACAGGGCGGCCCGACGTCACCTTCCGCGTCTGGCGGCAACTCTTGCAGAACTCCGGACCGGATGATCCGTGGGTGCGCCCGATCCGCGGTCAGATCGAGGATCTCGCCCTGCGCGCTGGCGTAAACTATACCCTCCCGCCCGAACCCACGCTGCGCGGCCCCAGCGCGGCGGATATCGAGAACGCCGGGGACATGACCCCCGAGCAGCGCCAGCAGATGATCGCAGGCATGGTTGCCAGCCTGTCGGACCGGCTTGCGACCCAGGGGGGCACCCCGCAGGAATGGGCACAACTGATCCGCGCACTGGGGACCCTGAACGATACCGCGCGCGCCAACGGCATCTGGATGGAGGCGCAGCAGGTCTTCTCCGCCAGCCCCGAGGCGATGGAAACGCTGCGCAACGCCGCCCGCGCCGCCGGTCTTCTTGAATGAGCGTTTTCGGAGACATCGCGGAATTCGCCGCCGCCCTGCCCCGGACCCGCCCGCTTCTGGGCCTGGACCTCGGCACCAAAACCATCGGCGTCGCAGCGTCGGATACGTTCTGGACGGTGGCCTCCCCCCTGAAAACCATCCGCCGCACGAAATTCACACAGGATGCGCAGGCGGTGCTGCAAATCGCCGGCGGGCGCATGGCGGGCGGGCTGGTCCTGGGCCTGCCGCGCAATATGGATGGCACCGAGGGAACGCGCTGCCAGTCCACCCGGGCGTTTGCCCGCAACCTGTCCCGTCTGACGGAGTTGCCCATCACCTTCTGGGATGAGCGACTTTCCACCGTCGCCGCCGAACGCGCCCTGCTGGAGGCCGACACCTCCCGCCGTCGGCGGGCAGAGGTCATTGACCACGTCGCCGCCGGATATATCCTTCAGGGGGTTCTGGACCGAATGCGCCATCTGGAAGGCCCGAAATGACCGCCCCCCTGACCCCCTGTATCGACATCTGTAAAATCGACCGGGAAAGCCGGCTGTGCGAAGGCTGCTACCGCTCCATCGACGAAATCGCCGCGTGGTCACGCCTGAGCAACGCCGAACGCGCCGATATCATGGCAACCCTGCCTGCCCGCGCGGTCCGGATTGCAAACGCCTAGCCCCCCACCGCCTTGCGCAGCATGTTCAGCGCCACCAGAACCAAGAAGAGCGCGAAGACGCGTTTGAGCGGTTTCGGGTCCATCGCATGTGCCATCCGCACACCCAGGGGCGTGGTCAGCAGCGTCATGGCGATGACGATCGCAAAAGCCGGCAGGTTCACCGCCCCCATGGTCAGCGGTGGACGAACCTCCGGCGGGATCTGCACGAGCAAGAACCCCAAAACCGAAGGCAACGCGATCAGAACACCGAAACCCGACGCCGTCGCCACCGCCTGATGGATGGGTTTGCCGTAAAGTGACATCAACGGCACCCCGAACGACCCGCCTCCGATTCCCATCAGCACCGACAGAAACCCGATACCCGGAGAAATCAGTGCCCGCCGAAGCCCGGTGGGCATGACCGCACCCAGCCGCCAGCCATCGCGACCGAAGGCCATGTAAAGCCCGACCATTGCGCCAAGCACGCCAAAGATGCCCTGCAATACGACCGAATCCAGCATCGAGGCCACAACCACCCCGATCATCGCTCCGGCCCCGATCCCCGGCGCCCAACCCCGCAGAACCGCCCAGTCCACAGCACCTTTCCTGTTGTGGCTGAGAACCGACCGCACAGAGGTGACGACAATCGTGGCCAGAGATGTCGCAAGGCAGATCTGCATCAGAGACGGGCTGTCATATCCCAACGCGCCAAAGCTGTAGAAGAAAGCCGCGACCAGAACGATGCCGCCCCCCACGCCAAGAAGCCCCGCCAGAATGCCGGCGAAAGCGCCAATCGACATGAGAAGGGCCGTAAGTTGCAAAAGTAGTGCGGTCTCGGGCATCGAAGGCTCCGTCAGTTTCTGGCAGCCATAGCGCAGCCACGCCAAGGGGGCCAGTACCTTCAGGCCGCCGCAGGTATCTGATCCAGTGCAGCATCCAGGAGTTCGAGGCCGGCGCCCGGGCGTGTCGCCCCCTCGGAAAGAACCCGCCGCCACTTGCGTGCTCCGGGTTGTCCGGAGAACAGCCCCAGCATGTGGCGGGTCACATTGTGCAGGCGCCCCCCGTCGGCCAGATGGCGGGCGATATAGGGTTTCATCTCTGCCACCACCTGCCGGGCGGTCCTGGCACCGGGCCGGGCAAAGATTTCCGCATCCGCCCTGAGCAAAATGTCCGCGGGTCGATGATAGGCCGCGCGCCCGATCATCACGCCATCCATCCCCGCCTCCAGCAACGCCTTCGCTTGCTCCAGCGATGCGATACCGCCGTTGATCGACAGATGAAGCTGCGGGAAGGCGCGTTTCATGGCAAGCACGAGATCGTAGTCGAGCGGCGGAACGTCCCGGTTTTCCTTCGGGGAAAGCCCCTGCAACCACGCCTTGCGCGCATGGATCGTGAACCGGCGCACACCGGCTTTGGCGACAGTTTCGAGAAACGCGGGCAAGACCTCCTGCGGGGTCTGATCGTCCACGCCAATGCGGCACTTCACCGTGACCTCCGCCGAGGATGCCGCGATCATGGCATCCACGCAGTCTGCAACAAGTTCCGGCTGGCGCATCAGAACCGCCCCGAAAGTTCCGGACTGTACCCTGTCGGACGGGCAACCGACATTCAGGTTCACCTCATCGTAGCCTTCCGCGCAGCACATCCGCGCGGCGCGCCCCAGTTCCTTCGGGTCGGATCCGCCAAGCTGTACCGCGACCGGATGCTCCGCCGGATCGAATGTCAGCAAATACCCAGCCCCCCCGCGCACCAGCGCAGGTGCGGTGACCATCTCCGTATAAAGAAGAACATGCCGGGACATCAGCCGGTGGAAATACCTGCAATGGCGATCCGTCCAATCCATCATGGGTGCAATCGACAGGCGGGAGGCGGTTGATAATTCTTGTTTTTTATTTTTTTCAGTCACTTACCAAAATCTCATCTTCGTCTCATTCCAGCTCGTTCTGTACCAAATACGCCGTTTCCGACGCTGGACTTGGCACAATGTACCAAATAGGATTCCCATGTACCAAATCAGGAGGTCGTCGCGGGATCAATCAGTACACGCAAACGAAAGGATGGCAGCAGCAGCTACCTTGCACGCGTGCGGGTGATGCGTGATGGAACTTCCTATCATGAGACAAAGACCTTTGACAGACGCCCCGCCGCAACAGCATGGATAAAGAAGCGCGAGAAAGAGCTTGCCAAACCTGGGGCGTTGGAGAAACTGAACGCGTCCGACCCTCCGCTATCCAAAGCGATCGAGCGCTACACCGAAGAATCCGTGAAGGAGATCGGCCGCACGAAAGCACAGGTCCTCAGGGCCATCAAAACCCACCCTATCGCCGATCTGCCGTGCTCCACCATCAAGTCGAAGGACATCATTGAGTTCCTTCAGTCTCTGCCCGGACAACCTCAAACCGTCGGGAACTATGCGAGCCACCTTGCCTCCATATTCGCCATTGCACGACCAATGTGGGACTTCCGGCTGGACGACCGGGAGATGAGAGACGCAATCACGGTGGCGCGCCGTATGGGTATTATAGCGCGTTCAGCGCAGCGGAATCGCAGACCTACTCTGGATGAACTCAGCCGCCTGCTCGCGCACTTCATCGAACGCCGCAAAAGAACGCCTCAAGCTCTTCCCATGCACAAGGTTATCATGTTCGCGCTCTTCTCGACACGTCGACAAGCGGAGATCACAAGGCTCACATGGGACGGTTTTCAGAAAGAGTACAATCGGGTGCTGGTTCGTGACATGAAGCACCCGGGCGAAAAGCATGGTAACGATAAATGGGTCGACCTTCCGATGGAAGCCATTCGGATCATAGATAGCATGCCTAGGCGCAAGTCAGAGATTTTTCCTTACTCTCCTGATGCAATAACAGCCAACTTTACCCGCGCCTGCAAGCTCCTTGGAATTGAAGATCTCCACTTTCATGACCTGCGCCATGAAGGCATCTCACGTCTGTTCGAGATGGGTTGGAATATTCCCCACGTTGCGGCCGTAAGCGGGCACAGTTCCTGGGTCAGTCTGAAACGCTACACCCACATCCGCGAAACTGGTGACAAGTATGCAGACTGGCCGGGCTTCCAGATAACCATTGACACCGTTTGACCCCAGAGCGTTTCGCACCAGTTCAGGCCCATATGCTTAAGTGATGAGAGGCGGCAATTGACGTCTCATGGAACAATTTCTGGCGCGGCGTCTTCTCCTGGTCAGGCGCGCGCTCTACACACCCACAACACCGTCGCCTCGCTAGAAGAATGCGTTAGATCGCCACGACACGGGCGATGGCAGAGAAATCTGACTAAGCTGGGCGCCCTCCCTGGAAGCCGTGCTGATGCGCATCTGGAACACTCGAGCGCGCAGCATATGAGAACGTACGAGTTCTGATCCCAGCCCGCTGTTGTATCGCGGGGACATTCTGGTTCCCGCGTCGTTCGACAATGCCCCCCTGTCAGAACTAATCGAATCTCTTTGGCGCGCCTCGGAATGCGTAGTGCCTTTGTCGAGTTGCGCAGATCGCAGCGTAGTAGCTCAGCCCGGCCAGCTTCGGGCGAGGATTGTCACCGCCCTGGCGATTTGTCCCTCTTCCAGAGCCCCATAACCCAGCCGAAAGGCCTGCGTCTCCGAGAGGTCAAAGGCAAAGCGCGTACCGGGCAAGAGGGCTAGCCCTGCCTGTTCCGCACGCTTGGCCCAGACTTCAGCCGACACCCCTTCGCAACGCAGCCAGAGCGCGAGCCCCCCTGCAGGCAGATCAAAGGAGACCCGGTCACCCAGATGCGCCGACAACATCTCCACCAGCAGGTCACGGCGGGCGCGATAGACCCTGCGCGCCTTGCGGGCATGGCGCCCGAGGTCGCCATCGCGGATGAGTTCCGCCAACGCTGCCTCCAGCGGCGCATCACCTTGCCGATCGATGGCAGCCCGCGCCTCGGCCATCCGGGAGAGTAGAGGCTCCGGTGCCAAGGCATAACCTATCCGGATACCGGGAGAGAGTAGCTTGGACAGCGAACCAACATAGATCAGCGGTAGATCCACCGGTGCGCGGGCGGCAAGCGGCAGCACCGGGCGGCCTTCGAAACGGTATTCGTGGTCATAGTCATCCTCGATCAGCGTGAGGCCATGACGCTTCATCAGCTCCAGTAATTGAAGCCGCCGTGCCGCCCCCATGGTCACTGTCGTCGGGTACTGGTGATGTGGCGTCACATAAACGGCCCGGATGCGCGGGTCGCAGGATAGTGCAGCCTCCAGCGCGTCTATGTTCAACCCACCTGCATCGACAGCCACCCCGCGCAATACGGCGCCGGCCGCACGGAATGCACCCCAAGCGAGTGGATAGCCAGGGTTCTCTACGGCGATAACCTCACCAGGAGAGAGCGCCGCCTTTGCCGCGAGGAACAGCGCCATCTGGCTGCCTCTCGTGATCACTAACCGCGCCGGATCGGTAACGACGCCACGGTCAGACCCAAGATAGGTGGTCAACGTCTGGCGTAGCGATAGCATGCCGCGCGGGTCACCGTAATCAGCACCGGCTCGAAATGCCGGTGACATAAGTGCTCGGCCAAAGGCCCTCGCAAGCGCCTTGGCAGGCACCAGCTTGGGATCGGGAGCGCCCTCGGAGAAGGTCAACACCGGCGGTGGCACGACCGGCTCTACGGGCGCAGGACGCACCGTTCGCGCCATCAACCCTTGCGGCAGATCCTGCGCGACGAAGGTGCCCCGTGCTGGTTCGGCCCGAAGCCAGCCCTGCGTAATCAACTCCTGATAGGCAGAATCCACCGTATTGCGATGCACGCCAAGCTCTTGCGCCAGCGCACGGGTGCCAGGGAGTCGGACACCGGGCCGCAACCGCCCGCGCATGATGTCACCGGCGATCGCCTCAGCAATCGCAAGGAAGAGCGGACCCCCATGACCCGGCTCAAGTTCAAGGGCGAGTAGCGCGCGCATCCTATCAAACCGGCCTATCTGTCTCTTTAATACTGGCACTTTTACCTAGACCAGTAATTTGCCAATGAGGCGAAAAGCACAAGAGGTCCCGATGCACCCTTCTCCGATTGTCCTGCTGACTGGTTCAATTGCCCCCCTGCCCGGCGGCGATGCACATAGCGGCATCGACAAGACGCCAGTGACCCGCCCGCTGGCTCTTGGTCTCGAGGGCTTTGAGGGCGATGAGCAGGCCGACCGGCGGGTGCATGGCGGGGTCGAGAAGGCTGTGCACCACTATCCCTTCGAGCATTACGCAACATGGCGCAAGGAATTGGGCGATTTGGCGCCCCTCACGCCACCCGGTGCGTTCGGCGAAAACCTGTCCTCCACCGGCTTGACCGAAACCACCGTGGCAGTCGGGGATATTTTTCGGCTGGGGGGCGCGCTGCTTCAGGTCTCGCAGGGCCGGCAACCCTGCTGGAAGCTCAATCTGCGGTTCGATGTGCCCGATATGGCGCAGCGTGTACAGAAAAGCGGGCGTACCGGCTGGTATTCACCTCCGCCCTCATCGTAGGTCCCTGCGTGACTGCACCTCTGGCGGGCGCTTTGCTTTACATCGCGCAGACCGGTGACGTGGCCCTGGGCGCCTGGGCCCTCTTCGCGCTTGGCCTTGGTCAGGGCGTCCCGCTTCTTGCAATCGGAGCCTTCGGCCCCCGCGTTCTGCCTAAATCGGGGCCGTGGATGGAATCCGCCAAAACGCTCTTTGGTGTACTCTTCCTCGGTTTCGCAATCTGGCTCGCCGCGCGTGTCCTGCCAGGTCCGTTGACGCTGGCGCTATGGGCTGTCCTGCTGATCGGCCTCGGTGTTATGTTGACACAGATAACATCGGAAGGAATGGCGGGACGTCTGGGTCGCGCGGTCGGCGTGATTATCCTTTTCGCCGGTTCTCTTCAGGGGATCGGCGCAGCGGTCGGTGCAAACGATCCCCTGCGCCCGCTGGCTCCCTTTGCCGGACGGGCGGTCGCCCCGGCCGAGACCGATGGCGGGTTTGCCGAAATTCTTACGACCGAAGCTTTGCACTCTGCCCTCGCAGATACCGACAAGCCTGCTCTGGCATACGTCACTGCAGACTGGTGTACCACATGCCGAAGCATCGAACGCGGCCCAATGGCTGACGCCGAGGTGCGTGGCGCGCTCGATGAACTCACGCTGTTTAAGGTTGACGTCACCGATTTTGGCCCGGAAAGCCAGGCGCTGCTTGATCAACTTGGCGCAGCGGGCCCTCCGACCATGGTTTTCTTCGATGCAGACCGCGCCGAAGCCCCCGGCAGCCGGATCGTCGGCGACACCGGGCGTGAGGAAATGCTGCGCTCGTTGCGCATGGTGACAAGATGAATGCCATCGAACTCGGCCCCTTCGTCTTCGCAACAGAGCGTTTCGCCTTCTTGATCGCTGCGCTGGTCTTTTTCGCGGTGTTTCATCTGGCGACAATCCGGCGCAGCCCCGAGACCGCGGAACAACTGCGCAGTTGGGCGTTTCCAGCGGCGGTCTCATGGCTGCTGGCCGCCCGTGCGGGATACGTCGTGCAAGAATGGGATGTGTTCTCTCAACATCCGCTTGATATCCTGAAGCTTTGGCAAGGCGGCGTATCGGTCGGCGCTGGCTTCTTCGGCCTGGCCGCCGTCGCCGCCGTGGCGCTTTTGCGCCGACGGGCGGCCATGGCGCCCATGCTTGCGGCGGCCATTGCCGGCTGGATGACAAGCCTCGGTGTACTCGCCCTAAAGAATCCGGGAGAAACCGCCCACCTGCCGCAAACCGGCTTTCCCACCATGGCCGGCGGCACCGTTCAACTGGATCGACGCAACGGCACGCCCCTGGTTCTGAACCTCTGGGCCAGTTGGTGCCCGCCTTGCCGACGAGAGATGCCGATGATGATGGACGTGGCAAACACCGTTGAAGGCGCAGAACTGATCTTTGCCAACCAGGGCGAAACGCGCCTGCAGGTGACCAGATTCCTCGACACACTTGAACTTGGCAACCGCCATGTCTCTCTCGACCCGACCTCCAGCCTTATGTCCCGCTTCGACGCAATGGGGTTGCCCTCAACCTTGTTCTTCGATGCCTCTGGAAGCCTTCAATACGTGCATTTCGGGGAAATCTCGCGGGCCGCGCTGACGTCGCAGATCGCCGCGATCAAGACTGCCGCGCCCGGCATGGGCGACAGCGGCATCTCAGAAACCCATCAGATAGGAGACACAAAATGATCCTAACACGACGCAACCTGATCATGGCCGGTACCGGCAGCCTGATTATGGGGGCCGGTGCCATTGCCTTCTGGCCCCAGACTGGCCAGGCGCAAAAGCTAACGGTTGATGCCGTCCTAGACGACCCTGATGCACCGGTGCAGGGCAACCCTGATGGCGATGTCACGCTGGTCGAATACTTCGACTATCAGTGCCCCTTCTGCAAACGGATGCACCCCATGTTGAAGGATCTTGTGGCCGAGGACGGAAATCTGCGCCTCATTATGAAAGACTGGCCGCTGTTCGGCGCTCCTTCGGTCAGGGCAGCCCAGCTTTCTCTTGGCGCCGTTTCGTTGGGTGCCTACGAGGAAGTACACGGGGCACTCATGGCCACCGAGGCTCGTCTCAGCATCGAAGACGTGGAATCCACGGTTGGAGCAATTATCGACGTGGACAAGGCCGACGAAACCTATAGGGCCGAGCGCGATACCTGGGATGGCCTGCTGAGCCGCAATGACTATCAGGCCATTGCGCTTGGTTTCCGAGGAACACCCGGCTTTGCCATCGAAAAGACGCTCTACAGCGGCGCGCAAGGGCGTCAGACCCTGGTCAACGCCATCGCAAAAGCCCGCGCCGAGTCTTAAGCGTCACTTAAGCTGCAACTGTCAGGTGACACGCGTCCACACGAAACACGCACTGACAGGAAAAGGAAATCCCGATGAAACATCTCCTGACACGTCGTCGCGCGCTCGCGCTCGGCCTCGCCACGGGAGCGGGGCTCGCAGCTCCGTCGCTGGCTCTTGCACGGACGACCATCCGGAATACGTCAAGCTTCGAGATGCAGGACTGGCGCGATCATTTCGACAGTCTGGGCAAGGCGACGATCGTCGCGGACACCGTGTCGCGCGCGCTCCACTACTGGAACCATGACGGAACAGATTATCGTATCTTCCCCACATCGGTGCCGATGACCGAAGAACTCACCAAACGCGGCTACACACGTATCGTGCGGAAGCGCATTGGCCCTGACTGGACGCCCACCCAATCCATGATGGAGCGTAATCCGGACCTGCACTATATGCCTCCGGGACCGGACAATCCGCTCGGGACACATGCGTTGTACCTGTCCTGGCCTGCCTATCTTATTCACGGCACCCATGACACGCGAAAGATCGGACGGAAATCTTCGGACGGCTGCATCGGGTTGTACAACGAGATGATCGAGGAACTTTACAGCCTGTGCCCCGTCGGAACACAGGTCCGCCTGGTCTGAAACAGCCATGCAACGCAGAAATTTCATCCTGAACGGGTTGGCCCTTGGGGCCGTCCCGGCATCGCTGATCATGCCCTCACCGACGAGGCTCCCGATGGCGATGCTTATGCAGAGTTTCCCCGTCTCCGCCCCTTCGCAAAACCGCGATCAGTCGCAATGAACCTCTCCAACATCGGAATAGCCGCTGGCGTCCGCGCCGGGCAGGCGCTCAAGGACGATGGAACGGCCGCCCGGCAGGATCAGGCGGTTCCACACCAGCAACACGCGGCGTTGGCCGAAACTCACGCCGTCATCATATTGGCCGATGATGCGGGTGCCCTGCGGGATCAGGAGCAGCGAGCCGGTCGGGCTGTCATAGACGTTCTCGGTCACTTGAGCCGTGATCTGACCCGGTAGGTCGGAGCGGATGCCGGTGATGAGCGCGGCCGGGATCACGGCCCCGGCCTGAAGGATATAAGGTGATGCCGGCGGCATGACACGATCCGGGGCGACGGTTTGGCGGTCCACCGGGCCACCCAGAAAGGCGGCATGACGGTTCTGACCGGCCGTTCCCTCTGGTTGCCCCCCGAGATCGGCAAGGCTGGGCATGGTCGTTCCCGGCGCCGATCCGGGGCGCGGGCCGGTCTGGAAGAACACGTTGCTCAAGCGCGCGGCTTCTTCCTCGGCGCGGCGGCGTTCCTCCTCAGGATCGACGGCGGGGTCGGTGATTGGTGGTGGCGCCACCGGCAGCCCCCGCTCCTGCGCGTCGAGGATGGGTCGGTCGAGATCGCCGGGCAGTTCCGGCCCCAGGGCGGGGCCGGTATAGTCGGAGGGAAGCCCTTCGAGCCCGTCCGCTGCCGGTCGGTTTTCGATGGAGTAGACTCCCCCTCCCGGCCCGGCCTCACGGGTCTGGAGCGCGTAGATGAGCGTCCCGCCGATGCCGAGCAAGGCGACCGCGCCGACGCCGGCCAGAAACCTGCGGGACAGGCGCGTGACGCGGGGCGGATCGGCGCGCAGGCGCATGGGGGCTGCGGTATCGGTTTCGCTCATGACGCGCCTCCCCTTCCGGCTGCCGGCTCGGCAGCTGCCTGCCTTGCCTCCATACGTGCGATCCGCACGACCTGTTGACGTCTCCCGGACCCGAGGCGCAGTTCCGCCGCACCGAAGAGGCGATCCACGATCAGCACGTTGCGGTGGATGCGGCTGTTCACGATCTGCGGCTCGCCATCGGCATCCAGGACGAAGAGCGGCGGCATCTCGCCCTGAGCGATGCCCGCAGGGAAGACTACATAGACGCGGCGCCCATCGTCGAAGACCGAGACGGGACGCCAGGGCGGGCTGTCCCCTTGTATCTGCAAGCCATAGCGATGATTGCGCGCAGACGGTGCGGGAAGGATCGGCGAGGCGGTCACCGACCGCCGCTGCCCGGCGGGCGGTGCCGGATAGGCCCAGGCGACCGAGGGCATGTAGAGTGCCTCGCGGGCACGCAGCTCGATCGTATAGACCCGCCGGTCGGTGGTGATCACGAGATTGGTCGAGATGTCATCGCGGGTCGGTTTGACAAGGATATGGACGCGTGTGTTCGCGCCCGAACCGCTTTCGGTACCGCCAATGATCCAGCGCGTCGTATCGCCGGCCGCGATCGGTCCCGCGCATGTCAGGCGCTCGCCCGGTTCCAATGCGATATTGGTGATCTGACCAGGGGCGGCATAGACCTGATAGAGCGCGCCTTCCGACCAGGGATAGATCTGAATGGCGTTGTAATAGCCCTCGCGGCGCGGCTCGACCCGCGCGGCGGCATTGGCGTTCTCGACGCGGCCAATGGGTGTGCCCGCCCTCTCGCCGCCGCGCGCCACGGTCCAGGTGGGTGGAACATGCAGCGGTCGGGGACGATCCTCGGCAGAGGCCGCGGGCGGCGCCGGCAGCGGCGGCACGGTGTCGTCATAGCTGAATTGCGGCACCCGGTTGGTGGCGCATTCGTCGTCGCCCCCATCCGCGATCATGCTTTTTTTGAGCAGCCGCAATTCGAGGGCCTGCTCGGCCACGACCTCCTTCAGATCGCGGGCCTCCCGACGCAGATCCTTGA
>NZ_QAAA01000017.1 GCF_003046545.1 Rhodovulum imhoffii
GGTCCGCATCCTCACCTGGTACGACAACGAGTGGGGCTTCTCAAACCGCATGGCAGACACCGCCGTCGCCATGGGAAAACTCATCTGAAAAAAAACAAGGCAGCCCCAAAAACGGGGCTGCCCACCTGGTTTCTGCCTGACGGAGGCTACGACATGGCACTGATCACCCTGAGACAACTTCTGGACCACGCCGCCGAGAATGGCTACGGCGTACCGGCCTTCAACATCAACAACATGGAACAGGGGCTGGCAATCATGGAGGCCGCGAAGGCCTGCGACGCGCCGGTCATCATCCAGGCCAGCCGTGGCGCGCGCAACTACGCCAACGACATCATGCTGGCCAAGATGATCGAGGCGCTCGCCGAGATCTACCCCGACATTCCGCTGTGCATGCATCAGGATCACGGCAACAACGAAGCCACCTGCATGTCGGCGATTCGCCACGGGTTCACCTCTGTGATGATGGACGGATCGCTGGAGGCCGACGCGAAAACCCCGGCGTCCTATGAGTATAACGTCGAGATCACCGAACGTGTCTCACGCATGGCACACTGGGTCGGGGCCTCGGTCGAGGGGGAACTGGGCGTTCTGGGCAGCCTTGAGACCGGCGAAGGCGAGGCCGAGGACGGCCACGGCGCTGTCGGCAAGCTGAGCCATGACCAGTTGCTGACCGACCCGGATCAGGCCGTCGATTTCGTGCGTAAAACGAAGGTCGACGCACTGGCCATCGCCTGCGGTACCAGCCATGGCGCCTACAAGTTCACCCGCAAGCCCGATGGCGAGATCCTTGCCATGAGCGTAATCGAGGAAATTCACAAGAAGCTGCCCGATACGCATCTGGTGATGCACGGATCTTCCTCGGTGCCGCAACACCTGCAAGACATCATCAACGAATATGGCGGCGGCATGCCCCAGACCTACGGCGTTCCGGTCGAAGAGATCGAGCGCGGCATCAAGCACGGTGTGCGCAAGGTCAATATCGATACCGACTGCCGCATGGCGATGACCGGCCAGTTCCGCAAGATCGCACAGGAAAACCCGGCCGAGTTCGACCCCCGCAAATTCCTCAAGCCGGCGATGGACGCCATGCGCGACCTCTGCAAGGATCGTCTGGAACGCTTCGGAACCGCAGGGAATGCCTCGAAGATCAAGGTCATCCCGATCGACGACATGGCCAGGCGCTATGCCGGCGGCAGCCTCGACCCGAAAACCAACTGAACGGAACGGGTCGAAAGGACTCAAACCATGGACCAATCAAACCGCTACGCACGTCTCGATCTTGACGAGAACACCCTGATCGAGGGCGGTCGTCACGTTCTGTGCGCCTACACCATGAAACCCAGGGATGGCGGGGATTACCTGGCTACTGCGGCCCACTTTGCCGCCGAAAGCTCCACCGGCACCAATGTCGAGGTTTGCACGACCGATGACTTCACCAAAGGCGTGGATGCATTGGTTTACGAAATCGACCCGGCCAGGGAGATCATGAAGATCGCCTACCCGGTCGAACTTTTCGACCGCAACATCATCGACGGGCGGGCGATGCTGTGCTCTTTCCTGACTCTGACGATCGGCAACAACCAGGGCATGGGCGACGTCGAACATGCCAAGATGCACGACTTCTACATGCCGCCCGCCTACCTGCGCCTGTTCGACGGTCCGTCGATGAATATCTCCGATATGTGGCGCGTTCTGGGCCGCGACGTAAATGACGGCGGGATGGTCGTGGGCACGATCATCAAGCCCAAGCTGGGCCTGCGGCCGCAACCCTTTGCCGATGCCTGCTATGAATTCTGGCTGGGCGGCGACTTCATCAAGAACGACGAACCCCAGGGCAACCAGGTCTTCGCGCCGCTGAAGGAAACGATCCGCCTGGTTGCCGACGCGATGAAGCGGGCCCAGGATGCAACCGGCGAGGCCAAGCTGTTCTCGGCCAACATCACCGCCGACGACCCGTTCGAGATGATCGCCCGTGGGGAATACATCCTCGAAACCTTCGGTGAAAATGCCGATCATGTCGCCTTCCTCGTGGATGGCTACGTAACCGGCCCGGCAGCCATCACCACGGCGCGGCGCCAGTTCCCGCACCAGTTCCTGCACTATCACCGCGCAGGGCATGGCGCGGTGACCTCGCCGCAGTCGCAGCGCGGCTACACCGCTTTCGTGTTGTCGAAGATGTCGCGCCTGCAAGGGGCCTCGGGCATCCATACCGGGACAATGGGTTTTGGCAAGATGGAAGGCGACGCTGCCGACAAGAACATCGCCTTCATGCTGGAACGCGACAGCGCCGATGGCCCGTTTTACCATCAGGAATGGCTGGGAATGAAATCCACCACGCCGATCATCTCGGGCGGCATGAACGCCCTGCGCCTGCCGGGCTTTTTCGACAATCTCGGCCACTCGAACGTCATCCAGACTTCGGGGGGCGGCGCGTTCGGCCATGTGGATGGCGGTACTGCCGGGGCGAAATCCCTGCGTCAGGCACACGATGCATGGAAATCCGGCATCGGCCTCGTGGAATACGCCAGGGAGCATCGCGAACTGGCCCGGGCCTTCGAAAGCTTCCCCGCCGATGCGGATCGTTTCTTCCCCGGCTGGCGCGGCAACCTGAATGGCATCATTGCCGCCGAATGAGTCGCTGATCGTCAGGGGCGCCCGCGCCCCTGACCAACCACAAGGAGAGCACGACATGTTCGACCGTTCCATCAAGATCGCGCCATCTATCCTGTCCGCCGATTTTGCCAATTTCGGTGCGGAAATCCAGGCCATTGAGGCGCAGGGCTGCGACTGGGTGCATGTGGACGTGATGGATGGGCACTTCGTCCCGAACCTCACCTTTGGCCCGCCGCTGGTGAAGGCGATCCGCAGGCATGTGAAGACCTTCATGGACGTGCACCTGATGATCGCTCCCGTCGATCCCTACATCGAAGCCTTCGCCGAGGCCGGGGCGGACATGATCTCCGCCCATGTGGAGGCCGGACCCCATATCCACCGCACCCTGCAGGCGATCCGTGCCCAGGGGGTCAAGGCGGGCGTGGTTCTCAACCCCGCGACATCCCTGGATACGATCGAACATCTTCTGGACGAAATCGACATGGTGCTGCTGATGACCGTAAACCCCGGCTTCGGCGGACAGAACTTCATCCGCTCCGGGATCGAGAAAACCCGACGTCTGCGCGCACTGATCGGCGACCGCCCGGTGCATATCCAGATCGACGGCGGTGTAACCCCCGAAACCGCACCGCTGGTTGCCGCGGCCGGCGCCGACGTTCTGGTTGCCGGATCCGCCGTGTTCAAGGGCGGCTCGGTCGACAAGCCCGAGGTCTATGGCGAGAACATGCGCGCCATCCGATCCGCCGCAGAAAGCGCCCGCGAAGCGGCCTGAACCAGGGAAGGACGGACATGGCAGTATCGCCCCCCTTGTGCGACTTCGGCTGGCCCGCACCCGCTTTCACCTTGCCCGGCACCGATGGCAAGACCCGGACGCTCGCCGATATTGCCGGGGCAAAGGGCACGCTGGTGATGTTCATCTGCAATCATTGCCCCTACGTGATCGCCGTGCGTGACCGTATATTGCGCGATGCCCGAGATCTTCAGGGCCTTGGCATCGGGGTGGTGGCGATCAGTTCGAACGACGCGACCGCCTACCCGGCGGACAGCTTCGAAAAGATGAAAGAACTCGCGCACGAGCTCAGCCTGCCCTTCCCTTACCTTTACGACGAAGACCAGGCCGTTGCCCGCGCCTACGGGGCCGCCTGTACACCGGATTTCTTCGGCTTCGATGCGGGGCTTGGCCTGCAATACCGCGGGCGGCTGGATGCTTCCCGCAAGGAAGCCGGCCCGCCGGACCTGCGCCGCGACCTTTACGAAGCAATGAAGCAGGTGGCCGAAACCGGCCAGGGGCCGGCAGAGCAAATCCCCTCCATGGGCTGCTCCATCAAGTGGAAGGAACGCACATGAGTGGCCTGATCTTCGACCTTGACGGCACGCTTATCGACAGCGCGCCCGATGTCCACGCCGCCGTGAACAAAACTCTGGAGGAAATCGGCACAGGCGGATTGCCGCTGGAACAGGTGCGCGGATTCATTGGCAACGGCGTCGGCGTCCTGATGGAGCGTGTGATCGCCGCCAAAGGGCTGTCCCAGGACGCGCACGCGTCCTTGCTCAGCATTTTTCGCCGTCATTACGACGCCGACCCGGCAACGCTGACCACGCTTTACCCCAACGTTGCCGAAACCGTGGCGCATTTTCACGCCATGGGGTTGCCCCTTGGGATTTGTACCAACAAGCCCGAAGCTCCAACCCGTACCATTCTGGAAAGCTTCGGCTTCCTCGGGGCCTTCGACAGCATCGTCGGAGGCGACAGCACATCGGCCCGCAAGCCGGACCCGGTGCCGTTGCTGACCGCGCGCGACCGTCTTGGGGTGACGGATGTCATCTATATCGGCGACAGTGAGGTCGATGCCGAATGCGCCCAGCGCGCGGGGCTGCCCTTCGCGCTGTTCAGCGGGGGCTATCACCGTCAGCCGCTGGACGAACTTCCACAATCCGCCCGGTTCGACGACTTTGCCGAACTTCCCGCAATCATCGCCCGCCTGCTGGCGGAGACGGCATGATCCGCGCCCTGATCTTCGACGTGGACGGCACCCTCGCCGAAACCGAGGAGGCCCACCGCCAGGCTTTCAATGAAACTTTCACTGCGTGGGGGCTGGACTGGCACTGGACACAGGCGGATTACCGCGACCTGCTGAAAATCACCGGCGGGAAAGAGCGGATCCGCACCTATCAGGCGGCGCTGCCCATCGCGCCGCTGACCGATGCGGACATCGCCCGGATGCATGGGGAAAAGACCGCCCGTTACGGCGAGATCATTGCCTCGGGCGGGTTGACCTTACGCCCCGGCGTGGGGGAACTGATCGCCGCCGCACGCAAGGCGGGGCTCAAACTGGCGGTCGCGACCACCACGAACCTGCCCAATGTCGAAGCACTGGCCCAGTGCTGCTGGCGCCGGCCCGCACGGGAAATTTTCGACGTCATCGCCGCAGGTGATGAGGTGGCCGCGAAAAAACCCGCTCCCGACGTCTATGTCCTCGCACTGCACCGCCTCGGTCTGCCGGCTGCGGACTGCCTCGCGTTCGAGGACAGCGAGAACGGCCTGCGCGCCGCCCGCGGCGCAGGGCTTCGGGTCCTGATGACCCCCAGCGCCTATACGGATCACGAACCCCATGAAGGCGCCGCCTGGCGGGTGCCCTCGCTCGAAGCGGCGCACCTTCCGGCGGAACTCTCCGGCCTGCCCTTGCCTTGACAACCCATGTGGGTATTGTTCCCAAAGCGGCGTGGGAGCCGCCTTGGGGACACGACATGGATATCAGACCGATCATGCCCGGCTTTGCCGTGGCGCCTCAGATCGCACCGCAGGATGTGACGGAGATCGCCGCACTGGGGTTCAGGACGCTCATCTGCAACCGGCCTGACGACGAAGCTGACGGACAACCGCCAGTGGCCGGGATTGCGGCCCGGGCCAGGGCCGCGGGGCTTGCCTTTCACAACCTGCCCTTCAGTCCGGGCAACGTGACGGCAGACCTTGTCGAAGCCTTGCGGGATCTGCTGAGCCACAGCGAAACCCCGGTGCTGGCCTATTGCCGGTCGGGGACGCGCTCTGCGGCGCTTTGGTCGCTCGCGCAGGCACAGACATACACGCCCACCACCCTTTTGCAGATGACGGCCGGGGCGGGCTACGATCTTTCCGACCTGCGCCTGCATCTTGAAGCCCTGCACAGGGCCGCATCCCGAACCGATACGACAAAGGCTTGACGCCGGCCGGTACCATCCTGTCCCCTGTGTGGGCAGGAAAGGCCCGCGATGCAAGATCAGATCGTTCAGTTCGGCTATGCCACCGAGGGGCGCGCGCCCTTCTCGCAGGTGGAATACGACCGCCGCCTCGGCCTTGTCCGCGCCGCGATGGACGCGCGCGGACTGGATCTTTTATTCGTCGAAGACCCGTCCAACATGGCCTGGCTGACAGGCTATGACGGCTGGTCTTTCTACGTGCACCAGGGGGTCCTGGTTTTTCACGATGCCGACCCACTTTGGTGGGGCCGCGCACAGGATGCGAACGGTGCCGTACGCACGGTCTGGATGGCCGGGGCGCATGTTCTTCACTACCCCGACCACTACGTGCAATCCGACACCTGCCACCCGATGCAGCACCTCGCCCGGATTGTCGATGAACTTGGCTATGGCGAGAAACGCATCGGGCTGGAACTGGAAAACTACTACTTCACCGCCAAGGCCTACCTGACCTTGCGCGATGCCCTGCCACATGCAGATCTTCAGGACGCGACGGCATTGGTCAACTGGCAGCGCACGGTGAAATCCGGCGAGGAACTGACCTTCATGCGTCGCGCGGCCCGGATTTCGGAAAAGATTATTGACGGCGTGGTGGCGCGCATCGAACCCGGCCTGCCCAAGAACCGTCTCGTGGCCGAGATCTACCGCGACGCCCTGACCGGGCTGGCGGAGGATTGGGGGGACTACCCGGCGATCGTGCCTTTGCTGCCCTCGGGGGCCGATGCCGCCGCCCCCCATCTGACATGGAACGGGCAACCTTTCGAGACTGGCGAGGCGACGTTTTTCGAAATTTCCGGCTGCTATCGGCGCTATCACGCCCCATTCTGCCGCACGGTATTTCTGGGCGCTCCGCCGGATTTCCTGCGCCGGGCGGAGGAAGCGCTCATCGCCGGGCTGGAAGCCGGGCTGGAGACGGCCCGCGCAGGCAACCGGGCCTGCGACATCGCCAACGCGCTGGCCATCCCCCTGGAAAAGGCCGGGATCGCGCGCGGCGCCCGCTGCGGCTATCCGATCGGGCTGAGCTATCCGCCCGATTGGGGCGAGCGCACGATTTCCCTTCGGCCCGAGGACGATACGGTTTTGCAACCGGGCATGACCTTTCACTTCATGCCGGGGTTGTGGATGGAAAACTGGGGCCTCGAAATCACCGAGCCGATCCTGATCCGGGAGAGCGGCCCGGCGGAAACGCTCTGCAACCGCCCACGCGCGATGTACGTCAAACCCTGAACGGCACCTTTTGTCAGACCGCCATATCACCCCGCAGCCGTACCGCCTTTCCGGCCCGCACTCGGCATGATGGCATCCCGCCGGGACCGGCACATCCCTCATCCGCGGGACCCTTCTTTCAATCCCGGAGCAAATTCCGGACACGGCCCGGAAAACAGACGCCGCCTAGCCCATGTCGCGCAGGGCGGAGCGAAGCATCAGGTCCCCCATCTGTAAGACCTTGCCGGTTTCCCCTGCGTAATCTGTCATGGCGGCTTCGAGAAACCCGGCCTGCAACCGGGCAAGCTCCTGCGGATCGCGGCAGGCCATCAGTGCCTGCTGAGCCTCCAGATCCTTTTGCAGCCGATCGGCGGCGAAATGGGTAAACTCGGTCCCGAACCGGGCCATGTTGTTGAGCATCGTCCCCCCCAGCCATGCAAGAATGCCCAGCCCCTCTGCCTGGGCTTTCTGCAACACTTCGAACGGGTCTTGCGAATCTGTCTGGGCCATGGCGATTCTCCTTGCAGCCAGGGTAAAACCATACCACATCCCGGCGCAGACGGGCATCAGGCCACCCGAAGCCCCTGTACCCAGGTCCCTCGCACAACGGGCGTACCATCGACCCGCGTCACGCGGATCACATCGGCGCGCGCGCCGGTCTCCAGCCGCCCGCGATCCGGCAGGTTCACCGCATCCGCCGGCGTGCGGGTGACCGTCGCGATGCCGCGGGCCATGTCGTCCCACAGATCCCCCAGCATCACCGCCGCCATCAATAAAGACGAGGGCACGTAATCCGAAGACACGATATCCAGCACCCCCGCCTGCGCCAGATCGCTGGCCGCCACGTTGCCGGAATGGGATCCGCCCCGGATCAGGTTCGGCGCCCCCATCATCACCGCAATGTCGCTTGCATGGCAAGCGCGGGCCGCTTCATGCGTCGTGGGAAATTCCGCCAGCCGGATCCCCAGCGCAGCCGAGGCCTGCACATGCGCGGAGGTGGTATCGTCATGGCTGGCCAGCACCGCGCCATAGCGGGCGGCCTCGGCCACGGCCGCGCGCTCATGGGCATCGCCGAACTGGTCGCGAAGCTCGCGCAAGACGGCGACGTGTTCGATGAACTGGGCTTGCGTGGCATGGTTCTTGCCCATGAAGTAATCGCGGTACTTGGTGATATTGCGGAACTGCCGCTGCCCTGGCGTGTGATCCATCAGGCTGACGATCCCCACCCGGTCTTCGGGACCGAAGGCGGCCATTTCCTCGCGCAAAGTCTGGGAGCAGATCTCCGCCCGGAGGTGCAGATAATGACTGATCCGCAGCGCGCCCCTTTCGCGAAGGCTCAGCATCTCGCTGGCCAGTTGACGCGCATACATCGCATAACGCCCCGCGCCCGTCGGGATGGAGCCCACCCGCATCGCATCGAACACGGTGGTGATACCTACCCCCGCCAGCTCTGCGTCATGGGCGATGATGGCACTGGCATGGGGCCAGTCCACCTTTGGGCGGGGTTGGATGTGCCGTTCAAGGTTATCCGTGTGCAGTTCGATCAGGCCGGGCAGGACCATGTCGCCATCACAGTCGATGGCCCCTTTAGGGACCGATTTCCCCGTGCTTATGCCCGCGATATGCCCGTCGCGCAAAACCATCGCGCCGGTTACGGTTTCGTCGGGCAATACGAGTGTCGCATTTGCCAGGATGGTTTCGCTCATTCAGCGTCTCCTTGATACGAGGAGCGGTTTACGGCAGGACTGTCACAAACTTGTCGTGCGCGCCGGTTAGGGAGCAGCCCATGGAAGGCTACAAGCGTTACGCGATCTATTACACGCCAGAGCCGGGGCCGCTGGCGCAATTCGGTGCAAGCTGGCTGGGCTGGGACGCCAAGGCCGCCCGGCAGATCGCACACCCAAAAGTACCCGGCCTGCCCCGCCCGGTTTCCCGACTGACGGACACACCCCGGAAATACGGATTTCACGCCACGGTCAAGCCCCCCTTCCGTCTGGTGGAGGGCAGCGATATCAGCGTTTTGCACGAGGCGGTGATCGCTCTGGCCGGGCAGTTGCGCCCGGTGCTCGTGGAAGGGCTGGCGCTGTCGCGCCTGGGCGGTTTTCTCGCGCTGACACCACGCGGAGACATATCGGCGCTGAGCGCGATGGCCGGCAGCGTGGTCGAGGCGCTGGACGGGTTCCGGGCCCCTCCGACGCAGGCCGAGCTTGCCCGCCGCAACCCCGACCGGCTGAGCGCAACCCAGGCCCGGCTTCTGACACGCTGGGGCTACCCCTATGTCATGGAGGAATACCGCTTTCACATGACGCTTACCGGAAAACTGCCCGAGGCAGAGGCCGAAAGCGTGCGTGCAATATTGGCCCCGCGCCTTGCAACGCTGCTTGAGGCACCGCTGCGCATCCGCAGCCTGTGCCTGTTCGGAGAGGCCAGGGACGGGTGTTTCCACAATCTTCATCGCTATACCCTCACCGGCTGAAGCGCGGCGACAAGCTGCGCGACAGCCCGATCCAGAGGGCCGTCATTGGAGATTTCGCGCACGTTCAGGCCCAAGGGCAAATCGTGGCCGGCACGGGCAAGCCGCGCCACGATGTCCGCGCGGCTTTCGCGGCCGCGGGCGGCAAGGCGGGCGGCCAGCGTTTCAGGCCGGGCGGTGACATTCAGCACCGACAACCCCGGATAGCGCGCCTGAGCCGCCGCCAGTATCGCGCGGGAGCCGTTGAACAGCACGTCGCGCCCTTCGGCCAGAACCGTGTCGATTTGCGCCGGGATGCCGTAATACAGCCCATGCGCCTGCCAGTGCAGCGCAAAGGCCCCGGCCGCGCGGCGGGTATGGAACTCGTCCTCGGTCACGCTCTCGAAAGGTTCCCCCCCGGCCTCGGCGGGTCGGGTGATGACTCGCCGTGCAAGGTGAAGGGCCGGCAGGCTTTTCGCAGCCTCGGCCATCAAAGTATCCTTCCCCACGCCCGATGGCCCCACGATGGCAAACACCCGCCCCATCATGCCGCCTTCGGGGCAAAGGCCGACACGTCCACCTGACGGTCGCAGACACGGTCCCGCGCGATTTCGTCGTGAAAGATGCCGACAATCGCCGCGCCACGCGTCTTTGCGCCCTCGATCAGGCCCAGAACGACCTCGCGGTTTCTCGCATCGAGACTGGCGGTTGGTTCGTCAAGCAACATCGCAGGGTAATCGTAGGCGAAACCGCGTGCAATGTTGACGCGCTGCTGCTCGCCCCCCGAAAAGGTCGTGGGGCTGAGCGCCCAGAGCCGCCGCGGAATGTTGAGCCCCGACAACAACGCCCTGGCGCGGGCGCGGGCTTCGTCCACGGGGCGACCGACCGCCAGCAGCGGCTCGGCCACCACGTCCAGTGTCGGGACACGGGGAACCACCCGCAGGAACTGGCTGACATAGCCCAGCGTGTGGCGGCGCAGCGCGATGATCTCGCGCGGCTCGGCCCGGGCGACATCCACGCCCCCGACCATGATACGCCCCGCCTGCGTCAGGTAGTTCCCGTAGATCATCCGCATCAGCGTGGACTTCCCCGCCCCCGAACTGCCCGTCAGAGCCACGCATTCGCCGGGGGCCACGCACAGTTCCGCTCCGGTCATTACCGGGATGACCGCACTGCCCTGATTATGCAGAACGAAGTGCTTGGCAACGTTTTCGATCTCGATCATGTCCGCTTCTCCTCAGACCTGCAAAACGGAGCTGACAAGCAACTGCGTGTAGGCGTGCTGGGGGTCGTCCAGCACCTGGTCGGTCAGACCGGTTTCCACCACATGGCCTGATTTCATCACCATAAGCCGGTCCGCCAACAGGCGCACCACCGCGAGATCGTGGGTCACGATGATCGCAGACAGGCCCATTTCCCGCACCAGGCCGCGCAACAGATCCAGCAGGCGCGCCTGTACCGAAACATCCAGCCCTCCGGTAGGCTCATCCATGAAGACAAGGCGCGGGCCGGTCACAAGGTTGCGCGCAATCTGAAGCCGCTGCTGCATGCCCCCGGAAAACGCGTCAGGACGGTCATCCACCCGGTCCTCGGGGATCTCGACCCTGCCAAGCCAGTCGATCGCCTGGGCGCGGATGTCCCCGTAGTGGCGCGCCCCCACGGCCATCAGCCGTTCCCCGACATTGCCCCCGGCACTGACGCCCATGCGCAGCCCGTCGCGGGCGTGCTGATGGACAAAGGCCCAATCCGTCCGGGCCAGCATGCGGCGTTCGGGTTCGGACATGGTCACGATATCCTTGAGGCCGTCTGTGCGGGTGTCGAACAGGACCTGTCCGCGGTCGGGCGCCAGATGCCCGGCAAGGCAGTTCAGCAACGTCGACTTTCCCGACCCGCTTTCGCCGACAATGCCCATCACCTCGCCCGGATACAGGTCAAAGCCGACATCGGTACAACCGATCCGCCCCCCATAGAATTTGGCGATATCCTTGACTTTCAGAAGCGGGGTCATGCCGCGTCCTCCGTTCCGGGGGCGCCCAGGCGGCCCACATGGCCCCCGTCCCGGCGGGTGGTACAGAAATCGGTATCGGAACAAACGAACATCCGGCCTCCCGCATCATCCACGATCACCTCGTCGAGATAACTGTTCTGCGCCCCGCACAGATCACAGGCATGATCGGCCTTCGATGGCTCGAAGGGATAATCCTCGAAATCGAGGCTGACCACACGGGTATAGGGCGGCACCGCATAGATGCGCTGCTCCCGCCCGGCGCCGAAAAGCTGGATAGCGGCCATCTCCATCTTCGGGTTGTCGAATTTTGGGATCGGAGACGGATCCATGACATAACGTCCCTCTACCTTTACCGGGTAGGCATAGGCGGTGGCGATGTTGCCGTGGCGGGCGATGTCTTCGTACAACTTGACGTGCATCAGGCCGTATTCCTCCAGCGCGTGCATCTTGCGGGTTTCGGTTTCGCGCGGCTCCAGAAAGCGCAGCGGCTCCGGGATCGGGACCTGGTAGACGAGGATCTGATCCTCGGTCAGTTCCGTTTCCGGGATACGGTGACGTGTCTGGATCACGGTGGCCTCGGCGGTTCGCTCGGTCGTATCCACCCCGGCGGTCCGTTCGAAGAATTTGCGGATGGAAACCGCATTGGTAGTGTCGTCCGCGCCCTGGTCGATGACCTTCATCCTGTCCTCGGGTGTCAGAACGGCGGCCGAGACCTGCACCCCCCCGGTGCCCCAGCCATAGGGCATGGGCATTTCCCGGCTGGCGAAGGGCACCTGGTATCCGGGGATGGCCAGCCCCTTCAGCAGCGCCCTGCGGATCATGCGCTTGGTCTGCTCATCGAGATAGGCAAAGTTGTAATGGGTGTCGGTCATGGCCTGGTTCTTGTCGGTCATTCTGCGGCCTCCTGCGCTTGTGCAGCTTGCGCCTCGGCGCGGATGCGACGGATGAGTTCCAGTTCCGACTGGAAATCGACGTAGTGAGGCAGCTTGATATGTTCGAGAAACCCGCTGGCCTGGATGTTATCGGCGTGGCTGAGTACGAATTCCGCGTCCTGCGCAGGTGCCCCGACATTGTCCTCGCCCAGTTCTTTCCAGCGCAGGGCACGATCGACAAGCGCCATGGAAATGGCCTTGCGCTCACTCTGGCCGAAGACCAGTCCGTAGCCACGGGTGAATTGTGGCGGCTCCGTTTTTGACCCGGTAAACTGGTTGACGCTTTCGCACTCGGTCAGGGTGATTTCCCCGATCCCGACGGCAAATCCCAGTTCGGGGACGTCCATCTCCACCGGGACGGTGCCGATGCGCAACTCCCCCACGAAGGGGTGGTTGCGGGCATAGCCCCGTTGCGTGGAATAGGCCATCCCCAGCACGAAGCCTTCATCCCCGCGTGTCAGGGACTGCAACCGAAGCGCACGATTGGCCGGAAACTCCATCGGCTCCCGCGTCAGGTCCGGGGGGGTGGTGTCGCTGGCGGGTTCGGGCTGGATCAGGCCATCGCGGTTCAGATAATCCGTCACGCGCGGCGTCGGCTCCCCCTGGGCCGGGGCCTGCGGGGCCGTGGGCGTTTCCCCCTCTGCGGCCAGTTTGAAGTCCAGCAGGCGGTGGGTATAGTCAAAGGTCGGGCCCAGAACCTGCCCCCCCGGGACATCCTTGAACGTGGCCGAAATGCGCCGGTCACAGGCCATTTCCCCCGTATCCACCGGGGTCGAAACCCCCAGCCGGGGCAGCGTGGTGCGGTAGGCACGGATCAGGAAGATCGCTTCGATCAGATCGCCTCGCGCCTGCTTGATCGCCAACGCGGCAAGATCGGGATCAAAAAGCGACCCTTCCGCCATGACCCTGTTCACGGCCAGTGCAAGCTGTTCGCGGATTTGCGGGACGGTCAGTTCCGCGATGTCGGGGCTGCCCCGGCGTTCCTCGGCCAGCCAGGCATGGGCGTTGTCGATGGCGCGTTCGCCCCCTTTGACGGCTACATACATCAGGCGGCCTCCACCTTCGTGGTGCGGGGCAGCGCGGCAAGCCGCGCCCCGGCGGTGAAATAAAAATCCAGCCCCCGCGGAAAAAGCGCCGCGTTCCTGCGAAACGGCTCCAGCTCCGGCAAGGACAGCATCCGGGCGGTTTCAATCCCCGGCCCGGTCAGCCGCGCCCCGGAGGCAGCCAGCGTCGCGACCTCCACGATCAGCGTCGCAGACCGGTCTGGGTATTCGGGGGTGCCTTTGCGGTAAGGTTCAAGCGGCAGGAGTTCCGTCCAGGTCCCAACCGCAAAGGCGGCTTCCTCACGCGGGGCAATCGGCACGCCGGTGTGGAAGATCAGCCACGCCCGAAGCTCAGGGGTGTCATGAGCCCCGGCCAGGAATACCGGCGTCCCCGGATCGGCCAGGGTCAGCAACAATGACCCCGCCGCAGGCGAAAGCGGTGCGGGCGGCATGGCGCCGGAAATATCGTAAACACGGCCCGGACGCGCCATCGCGCTCAGCGCGGCACGAAACGCGCGGGCCGATTGCACCGGCACATCGCTGAAACCACCGTCAAGGATTTGGGAGGCCATTGTCAGTCCTCCCCGCGAACCATGGTGAAGAAATCGACCCTGGTGGCCGCCGCACGTTCGGCACGGGCAGAACGGGCGGCCCGGTGACTCTCGGCCAGCGGTTCCAACACCGCTTCCCGCAAGGCATCGGCGCGGGCGGTCTGCATCAGGGCATCGATCAGGGCGGCGATGCGGGCCTTGGCCTTGTCGCGACCCTGGACATAGGCATGCCCCACCTCGCCGCTTTCCAGACGCAGGGCGCAGCGTGTCACCGTCATTTCCCCGACGTTGAAGGGGGCGCCGGTCCCCCCCATGCGGCCGCGTATCATCACACCGCCGGTTTCCGGGGGGCGCAGCCATTCGAATCCGGGTGGCGCCTTCTGGGTTTCCCACAGCGCGGTCAGCGCCGGCGCGGGGGCTTTTGCAAGAAGGCTCATCCAGCCTTTTCGGGTTGTCAGGTTTTCCATTTGGACAGCTTGCCGATTTGTCTATGTTAATATACAACTAGACAAGTCATACCCGGATATCCCCGAGTCGCACAAGACACCCTGATGTGAAGTTTTTCTGACATGCCCCGCACCGCGATCTGGAAATCCATCCTGGACACTCTGCGCGCCGAGATCGGCACGGGCCGGTATCGCGTGGGCGACAAGCTGCCCACCGAGGCCGAACTGTCCCGTCGTTTCGGCGTCAACCGCCATACCGTGCGCCGCGCCCTGGCCGGGATGGCGGAAAGCGGGCTGGTACACCCACGGCGCGGCGCAGGGGTTTTCGTGGCGGCACCCCCTACCGATTATCCACTGGGGCGGCGGGTCCGGTTCCACCAGAATCTGCGGGCGGCAGGCCAGACCCCGGACAAGACCATACTGCTGATCGAAACCCGCCTGCCCGACCGCGCGGAAACCACGGCCCTGCACCTGAGGGACGGCGCACAGGTCCACGCCTATGAAGGGATTTCCCTGGCCAATGGCACCCCGCTGGCCCTGTTTCGCAGCGTCTTCCCGGCAGCCCGCTTCCCAACCTTGCCGCAGGACCTGGAAGAAACCCCCTCGGTCACGGCTGCGTTGTCCCGCGGGGGCGTGGCCGATTACACGCGCGCGTCAAGCCGGCTGACGGCGAAACTCGCGACCGCGACCCAGGCCCTGCATCTGCGCATACGTGAGGGCGCGCCCATCCTGCGGACCATCGGCATCAACGTCGATGAAACCGGCCAGCCTGTCGAATACGGCCACACCTGGTTCGCGGGAGACCGGATCAGCCTTACGATCGCCCCGGAATAGTTTGAAGCCCGGAGGGCTGTCACACTGGCGATACAGAAACGCAATACCCTTCGGGCAGTTTCCACGCCAACGGCGAGAGCCACCATGACCCGGACGCTACAGCCTTTGCGCTTTACCGGCGCGACGATCCTGCGAGACGGAGAGATGCAGCGACGCTCGCTTTCCATCGCCGAAGGGCGCATCACCAAAGGCCCCCTGCCCGAGGTGGACATGTCGGGGTACCAGATTCTGCCGGGAATCGTCGACCTGCATGGCGACGCGTTCGAACGCCACATCGCGCCCCGTCCCTCGGCGCGGTTCGACCTGTCGACGGGCCTTGCGGCGACAGATCGCGATGCCGCCGCCAACGGGGTGACGACCGCATGGCTGGCGCAGGCCTGGTCCTGGGAAGGCGGCCATCGCAGCCCCGACCAGGCCTGCGCCATGATGGCCGCGCTGGAGGCCTACCGCCCCCGCATGCTGACGGATTTGCGGCTCCAGATACGGTGCGAAACGCACATGGTCGACAGCGCCCCCCGCCTTCTGAAGGCCATACGCCGTTATGGGGTCGGCTACGTGGTATTCAACAACCATCTCGACGAGGCGCTGGATTACGCGGCCTCCCGCCCCGACCTGATTCGGCTTTGGGCGCGTCAGGCCGGGCGCCCGGTGCGGGAACACATGCGCCTGGTTCACCAGGCACAGGCCCGCGCCACAGAGGTTCCCCGCCACCTGTGCAAGCTGGCCGAAGCCTTCGACGAACTTGGGGTGCTTTATGGCTCCCACGACGATCCGGACGGCGAAACCCGTGAGCGGTATTCGATGATCGGGGCGCGGATTGCGGAATTCCCGACCACACGCAAGGCCGCCGCGGCGGCCCGCGCCATGGGGGACCCGGTGCTTTTGGGTGCGCCGAACGTGGTGCGGGGCGGGTCGCAATCCGGGAACGTCGCCGCATCGGACCTGATTGCGCAGGGGCTTTGTGACGGGCTGGTCTCCGATTACTATTACCCGGCCCTGACAAATGCGGTCTGGCGTCTCGTGGATCACGGCATCCTGACCCTGCCACGGGCCTGGGCACTGATCTCGGAAAAACCGGCAGAAATTTTGCGCCTGCCAGACCGGGGACGTCTGGATTTCGGTCGCCGGGCCGATCTGTGCGTTGTCAACGCCCAAACCCGCGCCGTTGAAATGACCATTTCGGGCGGGCGGCTGAGCTATCTCGCAGGTGAGGCCGCACACCGTTTCGCACAGCGGATTCATCTTCTGGACATGGCCGCGGAATAAAACGCCACCTCATGGGGAGCCGGGACCGCCTTTGACCGCGCCACACCCCTGCGGCGAGCGGCCATTTGAGGCGCGCAGGATGGCACCTTCCTTTTCACCCCTTTTTTACCCGCAGTGTTTTTCGAGGAAGGCATGGATGTCTAGGTGCCGGAAATCCTCCAGTGCGGTACACAGCCTGTCATGGGGCCAGTCCCACCACGCAAGCGCCTGAAGCCTCTGCGCCACTTCCGCCGGAAAGCGGGCACGCAGCGGGGCCGCGGGAACCCCGGCGACGATCATATAGGGGGCCACGTCCTTGGTGACCACCGCCCCGGCCGCAACCACCGCCCCATCGCCCGCGGCAATCTCCGGGCGCACGATGGCCCCATGACCGATCCAGGTGTCGTGGCCGATCCGGGTGCGACGGGCTGCACGGGCGGTAAAGAACGCCGCGTCATCCCGTGCCCCTGCCCAGTAGTCGGCAGAACGATAAAGGAAATGGTGCAGACTGGCACGGTGCATCGGGTGATCGGTGGGGCCGATACGCGAAAAGCTGGCGATATTGGCGAATTTGCCGACCGCCGTATTGGCGATGTCCGCGTAGCGGTCGGTATAGGCATAATCCCCCATCTCGCTGTTGAGAAGCCGCGTCCCCCGGCCGATCTCCACGAAGCGCCCCATCTGGCTGTTCGTGATCTCACAATCGGGGTGAAGGACAGGCTCCGCCTCGGAAAGGCGGGACATCAGGACCCTTCCCCCTTTATCAGACGGCGGCGCAAAATGCCCGAAAACCAATCCATCAGCATGACCATCAGAATGATGAGAACGATGTAATAGGTTACTTCTTCCCAGTCTTTCTGCGTGATGATCGCCTGGGTCAGCAGCAGCCCGATCCCGCCCCCCGTGATCGCCCCGATAATCGTGGCGCTGCGGGTATTGGATTCGAGGAAATAGAGCACCTGGCTCAACAGCACCGGAGTGATTTGCGGAATGACACCAAAACGATAGCGCGCCACCACCGGAGCGCCGGTGGACTGGACACCTTCGATCTGTTTTTGATCCACGTTCTCCAGCGCCTCGGAGAACATCTTTCCGAAACTTCCGGAATCGGTCAGCAGGATCGCCAGCGCCCCGGTCAGCGGCCCCGGCCCGAAGGCTCGCGCCAACACGATCGTCCATATCAGGGCGTCGACCCCGCGCACGAAGTCGAACACGCGGCGTATGGCAAAGCGCACGGTCATGACCGGCGTAAAGTTCCGCGCCGCAAGGAACGCCATCGGCAAGGCCACCAGCGCCGCCCCCATCGTGCCAAGAAACGCCATCAGGATGGTTTCGAAGATCGCCCATGCGACATCGCCGTGGCGCCACATGCTGTTGGACCAGAAATCATGCCATGCGCCTTGCAGGTTTGACCGTGCCGGATCGATGCGGCTGCCGAACAGGATCTCACCCGGCCCGTGGCCATGGTAGGGGCTGTCGAGCGTGAAGAAAAACAGCTCCCAGCCCATGGCATAGCGAAACACCTCCGTGCGGTTGCGGGTCACGGTCAGGCGCCCGGCCTCCGTGGTTATCGCAAGACGGTTCTTCGACTTGTTGATCCAGTCCGGCAGGTCGCCCTCCAGGTTGGTCACGACACCCCCGTCGCGGGTCGGCGTAGCCTCGATCAGGCCAAAACCGGGCATGTCGTAGAAAATCGTCTCCGGGGTGTAAGTGACGATATGTCCCCGCCCAAGGTCGATGCGCGTGATTTCCCCATCAAACGTGACCCAGCCCGGCGCAGTGCCCTTGGCATAAGTGCCCTTGCGCTCCCCCTCGATGGCAATGGTCACATCATGGGTTGCGTTGTCGCGGGTAACATGGGTTTTGTAGCTGTAGCTGTCGGCCACCAGCGCGCGGGCATTATCCATCCGGGCGCGTTCCATCAGGCCCGGCAGATCGAAGGCGAAAAAGATATAGCCCAGGTAAAACAGCACCAGAAGCGGCAACCCGGCGGCCATCATCCGCTTGCGGGAAAAGAGTGCCTCTGCCTGCGCCTTGTAGAATGCGGTATCAGACATCATGCGCCCCCCCGGTCAGGCGGTTTCGGTAGTGGCTTGATATCTGGTCGAAAAACACGATGGCCCCGAACAGAAGAATGAAAATCGCGGCGGCCTCGTCAAACTTTCCCTGCCCCCAGGACATGGCGTTTTTCAGTTCATACCCGATGCCCCCCGCCCCTACGAAACCAAGGATGGCCGAGGCACGGATGTTGATCTCGAAGCGCAACAGCGCATAGCTGATGTAATTGGGTGCAACCTGCGGAATGATCCCCAGCATCATACGCTGGGCCCAGCTTGCCCCCACCGATTGCAACCCCTCCACGGGCTTGAGATCCGCGTTCTCGTTGACCTCGGAAAACAGCTTGCCCAGCGCCCCCGCGGTATGAAACGCAATGGCGATCATCGCCGGAACAGGCCCGCCCCCCATAACGAAAATCAGCACCAGCGCAATAACGATTTCCGGGATCGCACGCATCACGTCCATGATCCGGCGAAACAGCGGGATCAGCCGGGGAAACCGCGCCAGACCCCGCGTCGACAGAAGCGACAGGACAAGACCCAGAACTCCCCCCAGCAGCGTGGAAACGGCTGCGATGTTGATCGTTTCCAACAGCGCGGGCAGGAACGCGACCAGATGACCGGGCAGAAGGGCAGCCTTTTCGCCGGCCTCGGAAACGACCTGCGCGGGAAAGGCGAAAATGTTCGGCAGACCTTCCCAGAACCCCCCGGCGTTGCGATCGTTCGCGATCACGAAGCCCGACGCCATCAATGCCAGGAAGACAATCAGGGTCAGGCCCGAATACATCCGCTTGCGCTGGGCCAGCGCCATGTAGCGGGCGCGTATGTCAAGGCCTCCCGACACGGCGGGAGAGATCATGTCTGCCATCGATGTTGTCCTTTGGAAACAAGAGGCGGCCCCGAACGACGCGGGACCGCACGACAGGCGCAGCGCCTAGTTGGATTTGGCCTTGCGGGCCTCGACGATCGAGGTATAGGCCGCGTGGGTGATGGGCATGAAGCCCGCCGCCTCACCTGCGGCGACGTTGTAAAAGCACTCCTTGTCCATGGATTCCAACGATGCCATCAGCGCAGTCACCCTGACCTTGACACCTTCCGGCAACGCACGGCGCAATACGATCGGACCTTCCGGGATGGGCTTGGAGCGCCAGATCTCCACCAGGTCGTTCATGTCCACCAGGCCGGCATCCACCGCCTTGCGCAAGGCGCCGGAATTGTACCCGTCTTCCCAGTTCCCAAGACCGTCGGCCCAGGTCACGCCGGCGTCCACATCGCCGTTGGCAACGGCCACGATGGTCTGCTCATGCCCGCCGGTAAAGACGACCTCTCCGAAATAGTCGCCCGACTGCATGGTGGCACCGGTGGCCTGCGGGATTTCGATGGACGGGATCAGGTAGCCGCTGGTGGAATTCGGATCCCCGAAACCGAACTTCTTGCCCTGCATGTCTTCAAGCGAGGCGATGCCGCTGTCCTTGCGGGCAAACCCGACCGAGAAATATCCATAGCCGCCATCGTTATTGACCTTGACCAAGACCGGCTCCACCGCTTCGGGGTTTTCCAGATAGGTCTTGGCATAGCCGGAGGCCCCCAGCCAGGCCATGTCGATGGTCCCGCCCAGCAGGCCCTGGATGACCCCATTATAATCCGCCGGGGCGAAGAGCTTGGTCTCGACGCCCAGCAGGTCGGCGGCTTTGGTGCGCAGACATTCATAGGAATTCAGGCGATCCTGGGCATTTTCACCCCCGAGAATTCCGATGCGGAACTCCCTGATGTCGTCGGCCAGGGCGGGGGTGGCCAGGAAGGCCGCCGCAGCAAGCGTGGCAAGAAGATTTTTCATCGTTTCTCTCCGGTTGGGAAGGCCCTGCGGGGCCGGGGAAGGATCAGGCGGGTTCTTCCACCTGATGGGGCGTGTCGAGCGTTTCGATCGCGGTCGAGGTCGCCGCCTCCGAAAAAGAGGCGTCCGCGCCGTAGATGTCGCGCGCGACACCGGTGGTCAGTTGCCCGGGCGTGCCGTCGAACACGATCCGCCCGTCACGCATGCCGATCACCCTGTCACAGTAGCGGCGCGCCGTATCCAGCGTGTGCAGGTTGGCAATGACCATGCGGCCGTCCTCCTCGTGGATACGGCGCAGGGCCTGCATCACCACCTGCGCGTTCATCGGATCGAGGCTGGCGATAGGCTCATCGGCCAGGATGATGCGTGGATCCTGCATCAGGGCACGGGCAATCGCCACGCGCTGCTGCTGCCCGCCCGAAAGGGCTTCGGCCCGCTTGGCGGCCTGTTCCGCGATCCCCAGCCGTTCAAGGATGTCGATGGCGCGATAGATATCCGCGCGCGGGTAAAGGTTGAAAAACGTCGCCGCCGCCGATTGCCGGTTGAGCGTCCCGTGCAGCACGTTCGAGACCACATCCAGACGTGGCACAAGATTGAACTGCTGGAAGATCATCGCGCAGTCGGATTGCCAGGCGCGCTTTTGCGCGCCGGTCAGTTTCAGGACATCGCAACCCTCGAATCGAATCGCGCCCTCGGTCGCATCGGTCAGGCGGTTGATCATCCGCAACAGGGTGGACTTCCCCGCACCGGAACGCCCGATGACGCCGATCATAGCGGGTTTTGCGACCCGGAAACTGGCGTTGTCCACCGCCACGTTGCGCCCGAATATCCGGGTCACGTTCTCCACACTCAGCAGCATGCTCATCCTCATCTTGCTTCGCGGTGTGGCTATCCCCCTGCCACGACGGAACTGTGGCAAAATCTTGAAGCTTTCGTGACGACCGGGCCCGGTTGCCCTGCCCGCCCGGATGGCTCATTCTGTGCCCGCCGCAACCGTGAGGATTCCCATGCTTATTTTCTCCCCCGGCCCCGATACCGCGCGCGCATTCCGCGATGCGCTTGGCACCTTTGCAACGGGTGTAACGGTGGTGACGGTACGGGGGCCGGACGGGCCTCTGGGGATGACCGCGAACAGCTTCGCCTCGGTTTCGCTGAACCCACCGCTGGTGCTGTGGTCGCCGGCGCGCGCCTCCGCCCGGTTCACAGCCATGACCGGAGCGAAACGCTTCGCAGTGCATGTGCTTTCTGCCGAGGGCCGGGACACAGCGGCCCATTTCGCAAGATCGGCTCAGATGAAAGGGCTGGACCTTGAAGGAACGGAACCACCATTGCTGTCAACCGGCTGGCTGGCGCGGTTCATCTGCCAGCGCGAAGCGGTACATGACGGCGGCGATCACGCCATCGTCATCGGCCGGGTGGAGCAATGCGCCCAGCGGGAGGGCGCACCGCTTGTCTTTTCCGCGGGCCATTTCGGGACCTTTTCGCCCGCGCGCGGGGTTTAGCCGAAGATATCCATGGCAATCCCCGCATACCAGCCCAGCGATTCCTCGTAGGTGGCCTTGCGCAGGGCGGCATCTTCTCCGGTCTGGCTGATGAACCCGTCCACCTTCGCAATCTTTTCCTCCGTCGGCTGGTAGGACGCCCCCACCTTGACGCCATCGTCGGTTTCGATCAGCGACCAGCAGGTGTTCGAATATTTCGCCGGGAAGGCACGGCTGCCGGTCAGGGCGGCCCGCACCGCCATCGCGGCAACCTTGGCCTGGCTGTTGGCCGAAAATCCGGATTTGGGCATATCCCCTGCGATGCAGGCATCGCCAAGCACATGGATGTTCTCGTCCATCCGGCTTTGCATCGTGGCGGGGACGATGGGGCAGAACCCACTGCTGTCGGCCAGCCCGGCAAGATGCGCGATATGCCCCGCCTTTTGCGCCGGGATCACGTTGCAGACATCAACCTTTTCTACTGCGCCGTCGATCACGACCTCCATCGCATCGGGGCGCACCTCCGCGTTGCCGCCGCCAAAATCGGGACCGATGCGGTCGATCATGCCGGAATAGTGGCGCTGCCAGCCCTCCTCGAACAGTGCCTGCTTGGAGAACTTCTCCTTCGGGTCGACGATCAGAATCTTCGCGGTCGGGTTTTGTGCCTTCAGCACATGCGCGATCATCGAAACCCGCTCATACGGTCCCGGCGGGCAGCGGAACGGGTTCGGCGGCGCGACCATGCAGAAAGTGCCGCCTTCGGGCATTGCCTCGACCTGGTATTTCAAAAGCTGGGTCTGGCTGCCCGCTTTCCAGGCGTGGGGCATTTTGATCTGGGCGTTGAGATCCCAGCCCGGCACAGACTCATCCACGAAGTCGATCCCCGGCGCGACGACAAGCCGGTCGTAGGCCAGGCTGTGCCCGGAAGCCAGCGTGACGGTCTTCGTATCGCGATCCACGCCCACGGCCCAGTCATGGACCACGTTGATGCCATAATCGGAGGCCAGCGTGCCATAGGAATGGGCAATGGAGGACAGCTCCCGGAAACCGCCGATATAGAGGTTCGAGAAGAAACAGGTGAAATAGGTGCGCGTGGGCTCCACCAGCGTCACATCGATGGCGCCTGCACTGTCCTTGGCGATATAGCGCGCGGCGGTCGCCCCGCCCGCGCCGCCGCCAATGACGACGACCTTCGGCCTGCCCTGCCCCAGCACCGCCGGCGCAGACACTGCCGCCCCGGCTGCCAGCGCGGCGCCAAGGAAACTCCGTCTGTTCAATGCCATTCTCTCCTCCCTTGGGTTTCAATGCGCGCTTCCAAATTCCTTAAAGACCGAGCTTACCAAAATATGCGGCCAGCGCGGCGATTTCTTCGTCGCTCAGCCGACCGGCCATCATCTGCATCACCGGATGCGGGCGCAGCTTTTGCTTGTAGGCGTGCATGGCCAGCACGAAATCCTCTTCGGGCCACAAAACGATCGACGGGATGCCCTCGTCGGATCCGTCGCTCTGGTGGCAGGTCTTGCATTCGCTGGAGAGATACTCGCCATAGGCGGTATCCCCGGCAATCGCCAGCACCTCCGGCGCAAGCGCCGGTACAAGCGCACGCGCGGTCGGCGCGGCCTCGGGGATATTGGCGGGGCTGGCCGAAAAATCCCGCAGATAGGCCAGAAGATCGGCCCGTTCCTCCGGGTCGGGCAAACCTTCAAAGCTCATCCGCGTTCCGGAAACCAGCGCCTTGGGATTCTCCAGGTAGGCATCCAGCGTCTCCAGGGTCCAGATAAGCTGATCCCGCCCGGCCCGCTGCATGGAACGGGAATAGGGAAACTCCGGCACCGACGCCGCACGCCGCCCGAAGATACGGTTGAGATGCGGGCCGATGCCGTTTTCGGCCCCGGCCCCGATCTGATGGCAGCCGCTGCAAAAAACCCAGACCTCGGCGCCACGCGCGACATCCCCGATCGGCACGGCGCGCGGGGCCTCCTGCGCCTGCGCGCCGAAGGCCAGACACAGCGCCAGGCCTGTGACACCCCTCTCCCCCATAAGGCGAAGTGCGTGGATCATGATCGCCGCCGGCAAGACAAACCCACCTATTCGGAAAAGCTTCGCAGATAGGCAATGACGGCTTCCCGGTCGCCGGGCTCGCTTAGCCCGCGGAAAGACATCCGCCCGCGCGGCACAACATCGGCAGGCCGTTCGAGATAGGCGTCCAACGTCGTCTGGTCCCAAAGCAGTCCGCCCTCACCCGCCTCGGTCATCGCAGGGGAGTAACGGAACCCTTCCGCCTGCGCCGCCGCACGCATGTAAACGCCGGTCAGGATCGGGCCGACGCGGTGGGTCGCCCCTTCGCCGATACGGTGACAGGCGGCACATTCGCGAAAAACCTTTTCCCCCTGAGCGACCAGCGCCGGGTCCGGGGCACTGGCCGCGGCAGGCACCGTGGTCTCGGCCACGGCAACCTGCACAGCTTCGGATGCTGTTTCCCCGGCTGCGGTCTCGTCGGGGGTGACATCCAGAACCGCCGCGCGCATCGTGATCCCGACGCTGTCCTTGCAGTCGTTCATGCACGGAGGCTGGCTAAAGCGCGGCACCTCCACCCCATCGCGGTCATCGACGATGAAGCCCCCTGCATTGGGCATTTCGACCTCCAGGAAATTTTCCTGCGAAAGCACGAATTCATCGTCCACAAGATAATTGGAATACAGGATATACGCGACAATGGCATATACCTCGTCATCGGAAAGCGTCTGCGCGCCCCCAAACGGCATGGTGCGATGGACGTAATCCCAAACCGTAGACAGGTACGGCCAGTACGATCCCACGGTCTTCAGCGGGTCTTCACGGGCCAGTGTTCCATCGCCCCCGGCCAGCTTGGGCCAGTTGTCCACACCCTCGGCGAATTCCCCATGGCAGACAGCACAGTTTTCCGAAAACAGCACCTCTCCATCCGCAACCGATCCGGACCCCGGCGGCAGGCCGGCACCATCGGGGCTGACATCCACATCCCAGGCGGCAATTTCCTCAGGCAGGGCGGGGCGCCCCAGGCCCAGCTTCTCCGCCAGTGCCGGGGCCGCGGCCAGGCTGGCCAGCGCCGTGCAGACCAAAAGGTTACGAAACTTCGACATTCTCGGCCTCCCCGTCCGGCTTGATCCACCAGGTCTGGATACAGTTGTTGTGGTAGATCGAATTCAGCCCACGGACCTCGCGCAGTTGCGCCTTGGTGGGCTGGACATAGCCGGTACTGTCGATCGCCCGCGATTGCAGCAGCATCTCGGAGCCGTCCCATTCGATCTCAAGGTAAAAGCGCGTCAGCGCCATCGGCTGCGGCGGCGCGGCCAGCCGCGCGCTTTGCCAGTTCCTGCCGCCATCCAGCGAAACATCGACGCGCTCGATTGCGCCGCGCCCCGACCAGGCCAGCCCGGCAATGACGAGCGGCCCGTGTCCGTGGACAATGGGCGATTGCGGGCTGGGTGAGGTGATGATCGACTTCGCATCCATCACCCAGGTCCATTTCCGGCTGGTGCCGTCGGCCAGCGTATCGGTGTATTTGCTGGTTTCCTCGCGGCTTTCGACGGGGCGGTCCATGACCTCGACCCGGCGCAGCCACTTCACCCACATGTTGCCTTCCCAACCCGGCACGCAAAGCCGCACCGGATAACCATGTTCCATCCGCAAGGCCTCGCCATTGGCTCTGAAGGCAACCAGCACATCGTCCAGCGCCTTCTCCAACGGGATCGAGCGCCCGTTCGAGGACGCATCCGCCCCCTCGACATAGATCCAGCGTGCGGAGGGCTGAATTCCCGCCTCCTCCAGTAAGGTGCGCAAGGGCACGCCGGTATATTCCATGTTGTGGATCATGCCATGGGTAAACTGCGCGCCGTTCAACTGTGCGCCCGCCCATTCCATCCCCGTATTCGCGGCACATTCGAGGAAATAGGTGTGGTTCACACGCGGAAAGCGTTCGAGATCCGCGTAGGTGAAGACCAGCGGCGTATCGACAAGTCCGTTGATCATCAGGCGGTAATCTTCCTTGCGCATGTCGATGGCGCCGGAGTGATGGCGTTCGAATGCACAGCCCTGGGGCGTGATGGTCCCGTCAAGCGCGTGAATCGGCGTGAAGTTGATCGAACTGATCACATCGGCTGTCAGCCAAGGCACGTTGCGACGGATGACGTCAGCCTCGTATTCGATCGGCAGACCGTAGGGGGTGGCGTCCACTCCCGCGCCCAGCCCGGTGGCCCAGGGCTGAACCTCGGTGATCAGCGGATCGGGGTTCGCCGCGGCCCCGCCCCCCCCAGCGGCCAGCGCCCCCCCGGTGGCAAGCCCGGCCTTGAGAAACCCGCGCCGCGTGGTGTTTGGCGTGTCGTTCATCTGTGTCCTCCCTGTTGGCGCTTACGCCCCCGTCACCTGGACGGACTTGTTCGGGTCCACCCGCACGGTACCTTGCCGGCGGATGTGGTTTTCGACGACCTCCCAGATGGGCGGCCCCTCGGTGCCTTCATTCACGCTGGCCCAACCCGCGACGACGTAGCTTTTCGCCGGATCGAGCGCCTCCCCCGTCTTCAAAAGCGTCATGTCGGTGATGCGCCGGCCCTGGGGCCTGGACACGTCGATGCGGTAGCCCATGCCCCCCACGCGCACCATGTCGCCACCCTGCTGATAATAGGGATCGGGGTGAAACAGGTTGTCGGCGACATCTTCCAGCACCGTGTGCAACATCTTGCCCGTCATCTCGGTGCGGTAGGCCTGCGGGTAGGACATCGAAGTCGCGTTGAACAGGTCCTCCCGCGTGATCGGATCACCGGGCAGCAGGCTCGGCCCCCAGCGGAAGCCGGGCGAAAGCGCAATATCGGCCTCACGCTCATCGATCAGGGCGTTGCAGATCAGGTCGTCCCAGGTCCCATTGAAATTGCCCCGGCGGTAAAGAAGACTGTCGGTCGTGCCCAACACCTCTTCCAGTTCGTCCCTGAAGGGCGCCCGCTCGGCCTCGATCAGGGCGGCGATCTCCGGATCTGGCGAGATGACGTCAGCGAAGATCGGGATCAGCTTGTGACGGAATCCCCGCACCTGCCCGCCCTGCACATCCAGATCCAGCCGGGTCACGAACTTGCCGTTGCTGCCACTGGCGATCAGCATCGTTTTGCCGACCTGCACCGGTTCGGGGAGGGCATCGTGCGTGTGCCCGGTGAGGATGACGTCGATCCCCGGCACCTGCGCCGCCAGCTTGCGATCGACATCGAACCCGTTATGGGAAAGCAGCACGACAAGGTCAGCCCCTGCGGCGCGCACCTCGGCCACGACCTCGGCCATGCGGTCCTCCCGGACACCAAAGGACAGGCCTGGAAACATCCATTTCGGGTTCGCGATCGGCAGATAGGGGAACGCCTGCCCGATCACCGCGATCTTAGCGCCGCCGCGCTCAAACATCTTGAAGGGGTCATAGGCGGGTTCGTCCCATTCCGCATCGAAGATGTTGGCGCCAAGGAACGGGAAAGCAAGGCTGTCGACGATCTCGCTCACACGGGCGAGGCCGAAAGTGAATTCCCAGTGGCTGGTCATCGCATCGGGGGCGAGCGCGTTCATCACGTTCACCACATCCTGTCCGGCGGTGCGGTGGGCCGTCAGAGACCCGTGCCACGTATCCCCCCCGTCCAGCAGAAGTGCGTCTGGCCGGTCGGCGCGAATGGCGGCCAGAACCGTGGCAACGCGATCCAGTCCGCCCATGCGTCCATAGGTGCGGGCAAGTGCGGAAAAGTCCTGATAGGTCAGCGCGTAAGCCTCGGGGGTGCCAGGGCGCAGGTTGAAAAGGTTCAGAAAATCGTGGCCCGTCACATGGGGCGGCAAACCGTTTGCCGCCCCCACGCCAAGGTTGACTTCAGGTTCGCGGAACCAGACCGGGCGCATCTGTGCGTGAATGTCCGTGATATGTATCAGCGTGACATTGCCGAACGTGTCGAATTGCAAAAGCTGGTCCTGGGTCAAAGCCTGCTGCGCGGCGATGCGCGCCCAGTTGCCTGCGCCCGAAGCCCCGTACAGCGCCGTGGCCGCCACGCTGGCTTGCAAGAAATCGCGTCTTGAAATCATGGCAACTTTTCCTTTGCGCAAATCTTCCCCGGTCGCTGCCGGGCAGCGGTATCGCCTGTATCTGCGTTAAAATCCGTCCCCGCGCGGCCACCCGCGCGGGGATGTGTCAGTTCCGCACCGACGGCCCTTCGACCGACAGCCCGTTGCCGCGTGTGGCGACATAAAGCTCCAGCGCCACGAATTCCGGCGACCCGGGCGAGAATGTGTGCGCCCGCGTATCGCGGATGCACCCCTTGAACCGGGAATGGACCGAGTTCAGCTTGGCATTCTTCAACCTGTATGTGGGGAAGCCGTTGATCTGGCCCTGGCTGAGATGGTCGGCGCGGATGTAGTTATCATAGTTCTCTTCGTGGCAGTTCGCGCAGGACAGTTCCAACTGGCCATAACGGGTATAGTAGATTTCCTTACCCAGCGCCCAGGTTTCGGAAGCGGGGCCATCGTTTGCCACGTTGACCGGCATGCCGCGCGAAACCGAGGAAACCAGCGCCACCATGTTGGTCATGGGATCGCCCGCATAGCTCCATTCGTCGGCCCCCATGCGGGTGGTTCGGCAATCGTTGATCTGCATTTCCAGCGTACGGACTTCCCCTGCGGTTTCGTTCCACTTCGGATACACGGCCCGCACGCCCTTCATGCCATCGGCCACATCGCCATGGCAATCGGCACAGGACTTGCCCATACCGCCTTCGGCGACGGCCCATGCCTCGACCGCCTGCTCGACGAAAACCATGCCGGGGTTGTCAAAGTCGTCCATTTGCAGAGTCTGCGTTTCGCCGGTGCGAAACGTCCAGCCGGACCGGATCTCGTCGATCGCCTCCATGTGGTCGGGCGCCTGCGTGCGCGTAACCATTTCGATTTCACCATTGACGACGAGTTTCGCAAACTCGTCCGCCGTCGCCGCCCCCGCGAACGCGACGCCGACCACGATGCCAAGCCAGGCCTGTCTCATGCGTTTCCCTCCCTTTGAAACATGCAAGGCTCAGCCGATGGCGATCGATTTGGTCTCCTCGTAGACGGACCCATCGTCGTCATACCAGGTAAATACCATATCGCCCGCCTCCGGAATCGTGGCCTCGAACTCGAAATAGGGGTTGGTGGAAATTGCCGGTTCCAGCATCACATCCACCACCGTCTCACCGTTGAACACACATGTGAAACGATTGATGATCGCCCGCGGAATCGGATTTCCGTCGCCATCCTTGCGCTGTCCCGATTCCATCGGATGGCTGATGAGGGTCTTGATTGTAACGGATTCTCCCGCCGCCGCAGTCGCGGGCGCCTTCACGCGGGCTCTGACACCTTCTGCCATGTTCTGGTCCTCCCTTTATCCTCAGCCGCCGCAGCCGCCGATGGTGACTTTCACGGTGCTCTGGGTACGGGTAAAGCTGCCATCCCCCATCTTTGCGATGGCAATCACATCCTGCGTCCCCGCGAGACGAATGCGGGTTGAGGCGCGTTGCGCCCCGGCCAGAGACCCGAAACTGAAGGTACAGACATCGGGACTGGGGTTGCCCGAGGCCAGCAGCATCACCGCAACCGCGCCGGGGGCATCCACCTCGACGGGCACGGTGTTGCCATTCTCAGCGATTTCCGGGGCCGTCAGGGTAATCCCCCCCTCGCCCACCGCCGCGCCGGCGGTGAATTCGGCGATCGTATCCTCCAGCGCGGCGCGCGCGGGCAGCGGCAGCGCCAGGGCTACGGCAAACCCCGTGCCGGTCGCTATCGCCTGTCGTCTTGTGAAAGTCATGTTTTCCTCCCTGACCCGTGCAGGCCGTTAATCCGTGAGTGTCATCAGATAAGCGACGACATCCTCAACCTGTTGCGCCGTCAGCAGTGGGTCTACCGGGCCGTCCTTGGGCTTGCCGGTAAAACCCTCGCCGGGGCGGATGAACCCGTCTACCTTGTAATAGCTGGGCATCACCGTGCCTTCGAACACGCCCTTGGAATGCGTGACGATCCCGCGGATCATCGCCTCGTCGTAACGGCTGGCGACCCCGTCCAGAAGCGGGCCGACCTCACCGTGGAAAGGCACATCGGCCATTTCGCTGATCGCATGACAGGAGATACAGTTCCCCTGGCTTTTCGTCGCCATCACTTTGCGCCCGTTCGCAGGGTCGCCCGGCATGTCGGTCAGTGGGGCCTGCAGATGGCCTGCCTCGTCATAGCTCAGATCCGCGGGGGCAAGCTCGGCCGCTTGGACCAAACCCATACTGGCTACCAGACAGGCCGCAGCACATGCGGCTTGTTGCATCGTCAAGACTCCTCCCAGTGTCTTTCCCTTCCGTCAGCGTAGCGAACAGCCCCCTTTGCATGCAACAACAAATATAATTTTTTGCATATTTATGTTTGCACCCCGCAGAGAGCTGATATTGAAATCAATTCTTGCCCTGCGCCTCCTCTGCCATGCGGGCGACATACTTCTGGAAGTGTTCTTCCCCCTCGTAGCCCTTATTCAGAACCCATGTCAGAAGCGCCTTTGTGGTGATCTTTCCGAAGGCGCCGGGCATCGCGACCACCGCGGCATCGGACACCGATTCGAAACCCTCCGCCGACTCGGGCAGGAAGATCAGGGTTGGCGTGAAAACGACATTCCATCGCTTTGCCATTTCCTTTTCCGGCAAGACCGTTCCATCGAGATCCGTGACCTCCACATCTCCGAAGAGATTCATCTGGATCACATGATAGTTGTCATGGATCAATGCTTCGATCTCGGGGGCGGTGAACACCTCCTCGTGCATCTGGCTGCAGTAGATACAGCCGCGCTGCTCCCATAGGATCATCAGGCGCTTGCCCTGGGCCGTGGCTTCGGCCAGGTCCTCACGCATGTCCTTGAAGGTGTCGTGCAGCCAGTCGGGCTTGTGCAGGCCGTCGTCACCGACCGGCACCGCCAGCCCCGGCAGAGCCAGCGCCATGAGTGCAGCAAAAACCAGTGATATCTTCTTCATGCTTGTCCTCCCTTCATTCAGCCGAGTTTTGAAAACCACGGCACATTGTCGATCATGAACTGGGCGATAACCGCCACGGAGTTCGTGGCGATCAGACCCGCGAAGAGAATCAGCATGACCCCCATCGCCTTTTCGACATGGCCCAGATATCTGCGGTTGCGCTGCATCCAGCGCAGGAACGGTTTGGCAAACAGCGCCGCCAGAACGAAGGGCAGCGTCATCGCCAATCCGTAGACCAGAAGCAAAAGCCCCCCCCGCCACACATCACCCATGCCGCTGGCGACCATCAGAATCGCCGCCAGCGCCGGTCCGACGCAGGGCGTCCAGCCGAAGCCGAACGCCAGCCCCATCATGTAAGCCCCCAAAATCGTCGTCGGCTCAGCCTTCGATTCCATCCGCGCCTCCCGATACAGGAACGGGATGCGCACGATGCCCAGGAAATGCAGCCCGAAAACGAACAGAATCAACGCCGCGAGATAGGACAGTTCTTCCTTCCATGCCCGAAATCCCTGCCCCAGCGCCGTCGCCCCCATCCCCAGAAGTACAAAGATCGACGTCACCCCAAGGGCGAAAAACACTGCGGAAACACCCAGCCGCCGCACCGCTCCCGGCGCGATACGGTCTTCGCCGCGCAACTCGTTCATCGAAATGCCGGCCATGTAGCAAAGGTAAAAAGGAACAATCGGCAGGATACAGGGCGACAGGAACGACAGAAGACCGGCAATCGCGGCACCACCGTAGGAAATTTCAAGCATCGGGGCCCTCCCTTGCCGTGAATGCAAAAACATATTAAGATTTTTATATGTAACGGGACAGGTTTCAATGAAACGTTTTTTCCTGACCCTGGCGGGCCTTGGGGCCCTGGGCGCCCTGTCAGGACCGGCAAGGGCGGATTTACGCCTTGCGATGTTCGAACAGGAGGGCTGCGGGTATTGCGATCAGTGGCGACAGGAAATCGGCCCGATCTGGCCAAAAACGGACGAGGGCCGCACCGCTCCACTGCAAAGGATTGACATCACCACCCCACTGCCCGCCGGGATGGTGCTGATCTCACGTCCGGTCTACACACCGACTTTCGTCTTGCTGCGCGACGGGTCGGAAATCGGTCGGCTGGAAGGCTACCCCGGAGAAGCCTTCTTCTGGACGCTGCTCGGGCAGATGCTGCACACCCAGCCCGAATGGCGGGAGACCGCGCAGTGAACCGTCACCGCAGAAGAGACTTTATGCACGCAGGTCCCTGCTATACATCAGACCTGCGCCTGCTGGGCGCCTGGGAACAAGAAGGACCAGACCGGCCCACCGATCTGAACGATACGATATGAGTGCAGACACAGTGCAGCCCTTCGATCCGGGGCGCCCCCCCGAAGAGGGCGAAATCCCGCCGGAGGACATGCTCCAGCACGCCGAGACCGCATCGGGCTTTCTCAAGGCGCTGTCCCATGAAGGGCGTCTGATGATTCTGTGCCACCTCTCCACCGGTGAGAAATCGGTGACCGAACTGGAAACGTTGCTCTCCTCACGGCAGGCGGCGGTCAGTCAGCAACTGGCGCGGCTCCGGCTGGAGGGGCTGGTCGGATACCGGCGCGAAGGCAAAACGATCTATTATTCTCTGGCCGATGAACGCGCACGGCGTCTTCTGGAACTGATGTATGACATGTTCTGCAGTCCGAACGCCCCGCCTACGGGGAGAAAGGCGTAGCAAGGTCCCCGGCAAGGACGGGCATGCGCAAGGGAGGGAACACATGGACAGCATCCCGGCAGAAATCTGGGCCGCACTGATCGGGCTGACAACAGGGTGCATCCTTGGGCTGGCGGCCCGCCTGGGGGAATTCTGTACGCTTGGCGCGATCGAAAGCGCCGCGTATGGCCATGACCAGCGCCGCCTGCGGATGTGGGGCATAGTTCTGGGCACGGCGATTTCCACGACCTATCTGCTGGCCGCGCTGGGGCACATCGCCCTGGCCGAATCGCCCTATCACGCCATTTCCTGGAACCCCGCCGCCAGCATCCTGGGGGGGGCGGTGTTCGGCTATGGCATGGCACTGGCTGGCAATTGCGGGTTCGGAGCACTGGCGCGGTTCGGCGGCGGGGACCTGCGGTCTCTGGTGATCGTGGTGGTGGTTTCCATCTTCGGGTTCATAACCCTTTCCGGACCACTGTCGCCGCTGCGCGACTGGGCCTTCCCCCAAGTGCCGTCAGGCGGGTTTCAGGGGTTTGCCCATCTCTTGCAACAGGAAACGGGTATCCCGCCCCTGATCTGGGCCATGGCAGTGGCGACAGGCTTCTTTGCCTGGGCGCTCTCCCACGCGCCGCTGCGGGCCAGCCGCCGGCGAATCGGCTGGGGCGTAGCCGCAGGGCTGGCGATCAGCGCGGCCCTGTGGGGAACATCGGCACTGAATGACATGAGTTTCGACGCGATTCCGGTAGAGGGTCACACCTTCACCGCCCCGCTGGGGCGCACATTGATGTGGCTGATGACATCCTCGGCCGGGGGGTTGTCCTTCTCGGTCGGATCGGTTTTGGGGGTGCTTTTGGGGGCGTGGATCGGCTCCCTCCGCAAGGGCAGCTTCCGCTGGGAGGCCTGCGAAGACCCCCGTGAACTGGGCCGGCAAGTGGCGGGGGCCGCGCTCATGGGGGTCGGCGGTGTCATCGCGCTGGGTTGTTCCATCGGGCAAGGCGCCACGGCCTTCGCGACATTGGCATGGTCGGCCCCCGTAACGGTCGCCGCGATCTATGCCGGGGCTCTGGTCGGGCTGCGCCGGCTGATCGCCGGGTTTCAGCCCGAATGATCAGGCCATGCCAAGCGCCTGCTTGTACATCTCAAGCACTGCCTCTTCCTCTGCGATGTCATCTTTGTCGCGCTTGCGCAGGGCAATGACCTTGCGCATCACCTTGGTGTCGTAGCCACGGCCCTTGGCCTCGGCCATGACTTCTTTCTGCTGATCGGCGATGTCTTTCTTTTCGGCCTCCAGCCGCTCGAACCGCTCAATGAACTGACGCAATTCGTCGGCGGTAACACGGTAGCTGCTTTCGATGCTGGTCTCGTCCATCGTCTGCCTCTTGTTCAGGTCTGGCGACGTGGTAGCCGCCTGCTCCGTCTGCCGCAAGCCCTACCCTTGCATGGGGCGGGGGCTTGGGCTACGCCCGGCGCAAGAAACAAGAGGGCGCAATCATGGAATGGATGATCTGGCTTGGGGCGGCGATTTCCCTGGGAGGACTGGCCGGGCTGGTGTGGTGCATCCTGCAGGCAGTGCGCGTCCGGCGCGAAGCCCTGCCCGAGGACCGGATGCGCGCGCGGCTCCAAAAGCTGGTGGCGCTGAACATGGCCGCGCTGGGACTGTCGGCCATTGGCCTGATGCTGGTCGTGATCGGGATCACGCTGGGCTGACGCCTAGACCGGGAAATTGTCGAAGACATCGTCATCGTCCAACTCTGCGTAGAGGCGGGCGATGTCTTCGGGAAGAGGCTGGCCGAGGCTCTGGTACTGTGCGATCTTTTCGTGGATCCGGTCCCACAGCGCATGGCGGTCCGCGGGACGCTCCTCGACTTCGCGCAGAAGCCGGTCGATTCCGGCTCTGAAATTCTCGACTGTCATCTCTCCCCCTGTTCCGGCTCTCACCCTGTGCTGCGCTGGTCCCGCGCCCAGGGGGACCGGCCGCGGGGGGTGGTGTGCCGTATCCCGCCGCGGCCCACCGCTCCGCGCGCCAGCCCCTGCTGCACGCGCTCCGCCACCAAGCCGGAGCGAAGGACGGATTCGATATGCGCGCGAATCTGATCGCGCGAAGCTGCGTTCTGATAAAGCCCCGAGGCGCGAAGGCCCTGACGGTTGATGTGGTCTGCCATTGTCTTTCCCCAGATCACTTGGCGCAGTGGCGGCAGGTTGGTGTTGCGGGCAACACATCCAGGCGGCTTTCGGAAATGGCGCCCCCGCACTGTACACACACCCCATACATGCCGTCATCGACACAGCGCAGGGCTGCGCGAATCTGTTCGATTTCTGCCATTCCCGCGGATTCCATCTGTTCCAAAACTCCGTCGTCTTCCCGTCCGGTCGCGAGAACTTCCCAATCGCGTGCGCAATGTGCATCCAGCTCTCGCCCGACATCCTGCAAGCGATGCTCCAATTCGGGCAGCCGAGTCAGCAGGGCATCTCGACGCACATCTGAAGGGGCCATATCGCATACTCCACTCACCTGCGGTGCAGGTTGCACTCTCCCCGCCCTCTCATCTTTGACTTACGTCAAGTTGCAACGTGCCCGCCACTACACACGCCGGGGATGAAGTCTCTGTAACAAACCGCTTGAAAAGGGGGCATTCTTTCTCTTTTTTCCTGATACACGGCTCCGTATTCCCTCCGCATGGCCATGAACCGCAGGCAGGAGGGCAGACGCCTGAACCCAAACGGATTTCGAACGCGCCATCTCCCCCCGGCATATCCGCATATGCGCGAGACGGCGGCCGACAGGAACAACGCCCCGACCCCGATCCAACCGAAGGGAACGTCCGGTCAGGAGTTCCAGGGAACAGGACGGCATGACCGGCATGTGACGCGACAAACTGCTGCACAGACCTTCCGGCAATGCGCCGGCGCGTTCCACCACACCGTACAAGTCCATACCCGCTTTCGCCCCCCCACGATTCGCCAAGGAGGTCATCACCCGCCTTCAGGCTCCCCCAGCCCCTCCTCCGCGAAAGCCAGTTCTCCCACCACGCCCTGCGCAGCCGGTTCCGGCACCTGCGCGGCCATTCCCCCCCCCGCGTCCAGCCTGATCGCCTTTTGCCCCTGCGATTGCCCCAGCCGGCCTGTGGCAAGCAGGGTCCGTTCCACGGTTTCAAGACGCACCGCCTGCAGCGCGCGGGCCGGTACCGGGACAAGATCCCCCACATCGAGACCGCGCAATTGCGCCAACGGCAAGGTTCCACGCCAAAGGATGGCCTTGCAGGCCATCGGCGCGGCATTAAGATTGTTGCGCATCAACATACGCCACTCCCCGCGCCGATCATCGCGTCTCAGGGCGGGCCGACCCGCCATCGGTACCGCCAGCCAAAGCACCCCCCGGCGCTGACCAAGCGCAATCGAAACGCCGAACTCCAGCAAACGCAGGCGCGCCTCCCCCATCAGCATGGGCAGCAGGCGCGGGGTCTCCACCACCGGGCCGCAGCGCAAAACCGGGGACAGTTCACACAGAAGCGGTGTCAGCCCCTCCCGCAACAGGGCGGTTTCAACCCGCGTGGAGCGGCGCGGCGCGGTCGTCGTGCCAAGGCCCCCGGTCAGACGCTGTTCGATCAGCGCAAGCGCCAGGTCCGCAGACATGCCGGCCAGGCCGATCCCGGCCTCCCCCCCTTCGACTTCGAACATCAGTGCGGTTTCCGGCACAAGCCGGGCAAGACTTTCCGGCGTTTGTACGCTGATCTGTTTGTCGCTGACGCCCAATTCCAACCCGAAAAGCGCCTTCGCCCCCCGCTCCAACGCACGGGCCAGGGCCGCCACCGGCAGGTCGGACCGTTCCGGCCGGCCCGCCCCGGCCTTGGCGCGCAAGATTTGCTGATGCGTCCTGCCTGTCATCCACCTCTCCACAACGATCTTTGGGGCGGTTTAGCTGGGCAGAGTTTACGAATGGTTGCGCTTTCAGGCCGCGCGGCGGCAGGCCTGGGGCAGGGTCACCCGGAAGGCCGCGCCGCGCTGGCCCGGCAGGTAGATGATCGACCCGCCCAGCTTGGACATCACCTCCCGGCAAATCGCCAGACCAAGACCTGCGCCGCCGGCGGAACGCGGATCCGTGAGGCGGGAAAACTTCTCGAAGATCAACGCCTGGCTCTTGCGCGGAATACCGGCGCCGTTGTCAATGAAATCCACCGCCAGACGTCCCCCGGCCTCGCGCACCTCGACACGCAGTTCGGGGACCTCCGCGGCACAGTATTTCTGGGCGTTTGCAATCAGATTTATGAAGACCTGCGTCAACCGGTCCGTATCGGTAAATATGCGAATCCTCTCACGCGCCGGGTCCCGCCGGATACGGATTCCCCCCGGACCGCTGCATCCCGCCGCCGCCGCCGCGCGGTCCAGCAAATCGGACAAATCGGCCGCCTGCTCATGCAAGGTGACCTGCCCGTTTTCCAAAACGCTCAGGTCCAGAAGATCATCGAGCAGGCGGGTCAGGCGCAGGGCTTCCTCGTGGATCACCCTTGAATAGCGGGTGCGTTCCTCGGGGGCGAGATTTTTCGTCTCGATCAAAATCTCGGAGAACGCGCGGATCGAAGTCATCGGCGTGCGCAGTTCATGGCTGATCTGGCTCAGGAACGCATCCTTCTGGATCGACAGAGCAGTGAGCTTCTCATTGGCCTCCCGCAACTGGCGGGCGGTACGGGCCAGTTCCTCGGACTTGGCCTCAAGCTGGCTGGAATACTCCATCATCTGGGCGGTCTCGTCAGCCACCGCCATCAGATCCCCAACCGAAACCGAAGACCGGCCCACGATCTGCCCCACCATGGCATGCGCCGTCGCCGCCCCGACGGACCCCGCCAGTTCCCGTTCAAGATGCTGCAAGAACTCGGGCGTAATATCGGGCAGGTAGCCCCCCTTGCCCTGGTCGGCTGCCACCCGGTGAAACAGGGCCTGGGCCTCGGCCGGGCCCAGAATACGCTGGGCCATCAACAGCAGATCTTCGGCCTCAGCCTGCCCGTGGGTCCAGGCGCGCCCTTCGGCGGAACGTTCGAACACGTTCACGAACTGCGCCCCCTGCAATCGCTCCATCGGGCCGGGAAACCCCGCAAGAGACCCGCTGAAAAAGGCCAGTACGTTCAGGATCAGGCTCCAGAACACAGCGTGTACGACCGGATCCATCTGAACCCCGAAAAGCGCCTGAGGGCGCAACCAGCCGATTCCCCAGGGGCCCTCGGCCAGCAACCGGGCGCTCATCACGGCGCCTTCGCCAAAGCTGGGCAGGAACAGCGTGTAGGCCCAAAGGGCAAACCCCGTGACCAGACCCGCCAGCGCCCCGCGCCGGGTTGCCCCCCGCCAGAAGATGCCCCCCAACAGCGCCGGCAGCACCTGCGCCACACCGGCAAAGGAAATCAGCCCGATCGCCGCCAGCGCCTCCGATCCGCCGGAAAGACGGTAATAAAGATATCCCAGGAAAAGCACCCCGGCGATGGAGAAACGCCGCGCCCGCAGGACCAGCTTGCGTACATCCCCGGACATCGTCGCGCCTTCGCTTTTCCAGTTCAGGAACAGGGGCATCACGATATGGTTCGAAACCATCGTCGATAATGCGATCGCCGCCACGATGACCATCGACGTGGCTGAGGAAAACCCCCCCAGGAAAGCCAGGGTGGCCAAAAGCTCACGTCCCTGATCCAATGGCACGGTCAGCACGAACAGATCCGGGTTGGCCTGCGGCGGCATGACCTCCAGCCCGATCACGGCAATCGGCACGACGAACAAGCTCATCAGCATCAGGTACAGCGGAAAGGCCCAGGACGCAGTCGCCAGATGCTTTTCATCGGCATTCTCGACCACCAGGACCTGGAACATGCGCGGCAGCGTCAGCACCGCCGCCGCCGACAGGAAGGTCAGCCCGATCCACCTTCCGGCCCGGATCTGATCCTGCGCGACGGGTGAGGCGTTGATCCGCGCCATCATCTCACCCGGTCCGCCCCCCAACCCCCAGACAACGAAAGACCCCACCGCCAGAAGAGCGAAAAGCTTGACCACGGCCTCCACCGCGATGGCCATGACGACACCGTGGTGACGCTCATTCGCGTCGAGATTTCTGGTGCCGAACAACACCGTGAACAGCGCCAGCCCCGCCGCCACCGCAACCGCCGTGGCATTCGGGTCGATCGAAGACCACCGCCCTGCCCCCTGCGGCACGAAGACCGCAAAGGACAGCGTAACCGATTGGAGTTGAAGCGCGATGTAAGGCGTGGTGCCAACCACCGCCAGCAGCGTCACGATCACGCCGAGCGTGTTCGACTTCCCGTAGCGCGATGAGATCAGGTCCGCGATCGAGGTGATCCGCTGGGTCTTGCCGATACGCACCAGCTTGCGCAGCGTCCACCACCAGCCGATCAGGACCAGCGTCGGCCCCAGATAAATGGTCACGAACTCCAGCCCGGAGCGCGCCGCGTATCCGACGGCTCCGTAAAAGGTCCAGGCCGTGCAATAGACCGACAACGACAGCGTATAAACCAGCGGCGCCCGCAGCCAGTTGTCTCGCCCGGCGGCCGCCCGGCGCTCGGCCCAGAACGCAACGGCGAACAACACGACCACGTAGGCCAGGCAGATCGCCACAAGCAGGTCATAGGTGATCATGGCCCGGACTCGCCGGGGGGCGCTGGCGGATCCTCCTGAAGCCGGCGCGACAAAAGCCCCGCCAGCAGGATCAGCCCCGCCCAGGCCAGGAAGAGGTAGGCGATCACCCCCGCCTCCGGGCGGCCATGCAGCAGCGGCAACAGGAACAACACGATCCCCAGCACCGGCAACAGCCGCGCCATGTCCCGCAGGCGGCGTCGGCGATAGCCTTCCCGCTCCAGGAACAGGCGCGTACGGCGGGTCATTGGGGGAACAACTCGCGCAGGGCGGCAAGCACCTCGGTGTTGGAGAAAGGCTTGGTCATGAAGCGGCTGGCGCCCAGACGCTCAGCCATTTCGCGGTCCTTGGCCTGCCCCTTTGCCGTCAGCAACAGGACCGGCAGGCTGCCAATCTCATCCTGTTCGCGGATCTCGCGCAAGATGTCGTAACCGGAACGATTGGGCAGCATGACGTCGAGAATCACCACATCGGGGCGGCGGTCCAGCACGGCATCCAGTGCGCTCTGACCGTCCGAATGGGTATCCACCCGCCAGCCGTCCCGGCTGAGGATAAAGCGGATCGCCTCGATAATATTCGGCTCGTCCTCGATCAGAAGGACATGCTTGCCCATCCGTTTCCCCCCTGGCCGCACCCGGCATTTGCGCCATTTTATCACCGGATTGGTCCGTGCTGTCAAAACCCATGCGCGATGATGGAGGGTTCGCGCCGGGCGACACAATCTTCCCGCGGGCAGATCCGGCACGACGCACCGACCGGCTGTCCCTGCTCTCCGGGCGGAGCGGGCAGGATCAGCATCGACGCCTCGAACACCTGCGGCCCCCCGAATCCGCCGACGCGACGCGGCAGGCAAAGCGCGTAGGTCAGGAACCGGGCGGACAACCGGCCGGCCAGTTCGATCACCCCGCGCACAGGCATCGTGGGCCGCGACAGCGCCTGGTACAGCGGCCAAAGCGGACAGGCTGCGCCGAAGCGGGGCGGGTTGAAACCCTCTACCGGCTTGCGAAACGTCAGCGTGCCGGAGCCGTCGCATATGGCCAGTCCCACCGGCCCCGGCGCCCGTTCCGGCGGCAAGGATGCAAGGCGCCGGAACACCGCCGTCGCCGACACCGCGAACCGGTCCGCCAACGCGCCGGGATCGGGGCCGAGCACCTCCAGCGCCTCACAGAACGGTTCCAACGGCAGTTTGAGCGCATCGGCCCTGTAGCGGCGCAGATAGGCCAGCGCAAGGTCCCGTGCGGATGCGGAATCCAACGCGCCCGCCTGCGCGATGACCGTTTCGGGCGACGGCGGATCCGGCCCCTCCAGCACCGCCAGGTGGTAGGACTGTGCCTTCAGCCACACCTCGACCTCTTCCTGCGGGGAGTTGCGCAACAGGTCGTCCCCGCCGGAATTGTCCAGATAATTCACCAGCGCCTGGGCACTTTCCGCCAACCGCGTGCTTTCATCCCCGATGTTGCGATGAAAGCGGCGGCGCCACTCCGGGTCGATATCCTCGGTCTCGATCAGGATCGCCGCGGTGGAACGGATCGCCGTCACCGTGGAGAGCACTTCATGCACCGACGCCGACAGGAACGGATCGTGCGTCATGCGGTCGGTCAGCATTTCCACCGTGCGCTCCAGCCGGCGGATGTGGCGCTGTGTGTCCGCCAGCAATTGCGCCCAGCCGGGAAAGCGGCCGGCAAATTCTTCTATCCGGTCCTGCTCCGCGCTGTCATGGCCCACCGCGGCGACGCGCAAACGGTCCAGCATGGCCGCCCCCGCCCCCTCGGTCAGCGCAGCGGCGTCGACCTCGAGCCGGCGGGCAATCTCGTTGAGCAGCTTACCCCCGATTCTGCGACGGTTATGTTCGATCAGGTTCAGGTAGGACGGAGAAATACCCACCGCGTGGGCCAGGTCGGCCTGCCGAACTCCCATCATCATGCGTCTTTCGCGAATCCGGGTGCCTGTCAAAACGTTGCGGGGCATCTGGAAAACTCCATCCTCTCAATGACTTTCTGCGGGTGCAGGAGAAGGATTTTACAGTTTCTGCATCGCCATAGTCGAAAATTTTACAAGAAAATCTTTTTCAGAAAAGGGATTGTTGCAAGATTTTCGAACCCTCGCGGATACTGGGGGCGCTTTGTAAAGCAACGGGAACCGGGCGCAAGCCCCGGCCCACCCACCAACGGGAGGATCAAATGACCAACTCGTACCTGACGCGCCGCGGCGTGCTGAAAACCGGCGCGGTCGCCGGTGCCGGCGTTGCGCTTCCGACGATTTTCACGGCCGGGCGCGCCTCGGCCTTCACCAACGAGCCCATGGGCGGCACTGTCAAACTGGGCTTCAACGTCCCCCAGACCGGGCCCTATGCCGAAGAAGGGCTTGATGAACTCCGCGCCCAGGAACTGGCGGTTGAGCATCTCAATGGCATGGGCGATGGCGGGATGCTGAACACCTTCAGTTCCAAGGCGCTGGACGGAACCGGGATTCTCGGAAAGAAAGTCGAATTCGTCACCGGCGACACCCAGACCAAGTCCGATGCCGCGCGGGCCTCTGCCAAGTCGATGATCGAGAAGGATGGCGTGGTGATGATCAACGGCGGCTCGTCTTCGGGCGTGGCCGTCGCGGTGCAGGGCCTGTGCCAGGAAGCCGGTATCATCTTCATGGCCGGCCTGACCCATTCCAACGACACCACCGGCAAAGACCGCAAGCGCAACGGTTTCCGCCATTTCTTCAATGCCTACATGTCCGGTGCCGCCCTGGCGCCCGTGCTGGAGAAGGCCTATGGCAACGACCGGCGCGCCTATCATCTGACCGCCGACTATACCTGGGGCTACACTCAGCAGGAATCCATCCAGGCCTCGACCGAGGCGCTGGGCTGGGAAACCGCCAACAACGTGCTGACGCCGGTCGGCGCAGGCGATTTTTCGTCCTACATCGCGCCGGTGCTGAACGCGGGCGTGGATGTTCTGGTGCTCAACCACTATGGCGGCGACATGGTCAACTCGCTGACTCAGGCGGTTCAGTTCGGCCTGCGCGACAAGCAGGTAAACGGCAAGAACTTCGAGATCGTCGTACCGCTCTATTCCGAATTGATGGCCGAGGGCGCGGGCGCCAACATCAAGGGCGTCTACGGCTCGATGAACTGGAACTGGCAGCTTCAGGATGAAGGGACCAAGGCCTTCGTGAAATCCTTCGGCGAAAAATACGGCCGCCCGCCATCCAACTCGGCGCACACCTGCTATGTGCAGGTCCTTCTCTATGCCGACGCGGTGGCGCGGGCGGGGTCGTTCAACCCCTGCGCCGTGGTCGAGGCGCTGGAAGGGTTCGAATTCGACGGCATGGGCAACGGTCCGACCACCTATCGTGCCGAAGATCACCAGTGCTTCAAGGATGTGCTGGTCATGAAAGGCGCGGAAAACCCCACCACCCAGTTCGATGTTCTGGAGGTGGTCGAGGTGACACCGCGCGCCCAGGTCGAATACGCCCCCGAACATCCGATGTTCGGCGGGGCAGAGGCCACCCTGGGCGAGTGCAACAGCGGCGCCTGAAACCTAACGCAACGCCTGCCGCGCCACGCCGGCGCGGCAGGACCGGCCCCGGATGCAACGTCGGGCGGAGCGGAACTTTCCTGGGGAAGGGACGATGGAAGCCATCATTCTTCAAATTCTCAACGGGCTCGACAAAGGCTCGGCCTACGCCCTGATCGCGTTGGGGCTGACACTGATCTTCGGCACGCTGGGCGTGGTGAACTTCGCCCATGGCGCGCTGTTCATGATCGGGGCCTTCTGCGCCGTAACCATGCAGCGGATTCTGAACCTGTCCTTCGAACAGGTCGACCCAAGCCGTACCGACTTTCTGGGCAACCCGCTGAAGGTGCAGGTGCCTTACATCGAAAGCTGGTTCGGGCCGGAAACCGGCGGCGCTTTGCTGGACTGGTCGGTGCCGCTGTCGATCTTTCTGGCGATCCCCGTCATGATCGGGCTGGGCTACGCGATGGAGCGCGGACTTATAAAACATTTCTACAAGCGGCCCCACGCCGATCAGATCCTGGTCACCTTTGGGCTTGCCATCGTGCTCCAGGAGATCATCAAGTACTTTTTCGGGGCGAACCCCATTCAGGTTGCCGCCCCTTCGGTATTTTCAGGCAGCTTCGATTTCGGCGCGATACTGGGCTTCGACCCGAACGTGATCATCTATCCCTACTGGCGCATGGTCTATTTCCTGTTTTCACTGGCGATCATCGGCGCGGTCTTTTCCTTCCTGCAGTTCACCACTTTCGGCATGGTGGTACGGGCCGGCATGGCAGACCGCGAAACCGTCGGCCTGCTGGGCATCAATATCGACCGTCGCTTTACAGTCATGTTCGGGCTGGCGGCGGCCGTCGCGGGGCTGGCCGGGGTGATGTACACCCCCATCCTCGCCCCCAACTATCACATGGGAATGGATTTTCTCGTGCTCAGTTTCGTCGTCGTGGTGGTGGGCGGCATGGGGTCCCTGCCCGGCGCGGTTCTGGCGGGGTTTCTTCTGGGCATCCTGCAAAGCTTTGCCTCGATGAACGAAATCAAGAGCATCATCCCCGGAATCGATCAGGTCATCATCTACCTGATCGCGATCATCATCCTGCTGACCCGGCCCCGCGGCCTGATGGGTCGCAAGGGCGTGATGGAGGACTGACCCATGTTCGGACTGAACCCACGAGACACCCGTTTCCTGTTGATCGTCGTCTTCCTGACGCTGGCCACGCCGCTGCTGCTGCAACCGTTCCCCGAAAGCTCCGGGCTGGCGCAGTTCAATGCCGGTTACCCGGACCTGATGCAGCGCTTCGCGATCTTCGGCATCTTTGCCATAGGCTTCAACATCCTGTTCGGGCTGACGGGGTATCTGTCCTTCGGACACGCGGCCTTCCTTGGGGTCGGCTCCTACACCGTGGTCTGGATGTACAAGCTGCTGGGATACAACATTCTGCCGGGCCTTGTGCTGGCGATGGTGATCTCGGGGCTGTTCGCGCTGCTGATCGGTTTCATCTCGCTGCGCCGCTCGGGCATCTACTTTTCCATCCTGACGCTGGCCTTCGCGCAGATGAGCTACAACCTCGCCTATTCGGTGCTGACCCCGATCACCAACGGGGAAACCGGGCTTCAGGTCTACAGCAATGACCCGCAGGTGCTGATGGGCGCCAACGCCCCCACCAGCCCGCACATCTTCGGGCTCGTGATGCGCGACTCGGTGCAGCTGCCGGTGGGGGATTGGCTTTTCACCTTCAACATCGGCTACTACTTCTGCGCCATCGTCGCGATCCTCGCCTTTTATATCAGCCTGCGGATATTCCGCTCCCCCTTCGGGATGATGCTGCGGGCAATCAAGACCAACCAGACGCGGCTGAACTACACGGGGCTGAACCCGCGGCCCTATACGCTGGCGGCCTTCGTGATCTCGGGCATCTACGCGGGTCTCGCCGGCGGGCTTCTGGCGGCGATGGACCCTCTGGCCGGCGCCGAACGCATGCAGTGGACCGCCAGCGGAGAGGTCGTTCTGATGACCATCCTCGGCGGCGCAGGAACCCTGATGGGGCCGGTACTGGGGGCGGGTTTCATCAAGTATTTCGAGAACATCTTCTCGAAAATCAACGATAATGTCCTGCACGCCTGGTTCGCCTTCCTGCCCGACGGGCTGGAAAACTTCCTGGTGGCATTGATGCATCCCTTCGTGGGCAAGGGCTGGCACCTGACCCTGGGGATCCTGTTCATGCTGGTCGTGATCTTCCTGCCCGGCGGCCTGATCGAGGGCGGTCAGCGGATCGCGCGTCTGTTCCGTCGCCGCCCCGACAGCGATAGCCGGCATCAGCCCAAACCCGCGCCTCATGTCGGCGAATGAAAAGGACGAAGCCATGGGTATCCTCGAAGTCAAAGGCGTAGGAAAGCGGTTCGGCGGACTTCAGGCACTGGGGGATGTGAACCTCTCGGTGGCGGAAAACACCGTCCACGCCATCATCGGGCCAAACGGGGCGGGAAAGTCGACGCTGTTGAACTGCCTTGTCGGCAAGCTGATCCCCGACACCGGAAGCGTCATGTTCGACGGCCAGTCCGTTCTGGGAAGAAAACCACATGAAATCAACCAGATGGGGATATCCCGCGTGTTCCAGACACCGGAAATCTTCGGCGACCTGACGGTGATGGAAAACATGCTGATCCCCTGTTTCGCCAAGCGTGACGGGGCATTCCGCCTGCATCCCTTCGAAACCGTCGCGAATGAGCGCGCCCTGAATGAGCGCGCCCTACAGATGCTGGAAGACCTGAACATGGCCGAAAAGCGCCACATGCACGCCGCCAGCCTGTCTCGCGGGGACAAGCGGCGGCTGGAAATGGCCATGTGCCTGGTACAGGAGCCCCGCCTGTTGCTGCTGGACGAACCGACCGCCGGCATGGCCCGCGCCGATACCAACAACACGATCGATTTGCTCAAGCAGATCAAGGAAACGCGCGACATCACCATGGCGATCATCGAACATGACATGCACGTCGTGTTCAGCCTGGCGGACCGGATCACCGTTCTGGCGCAAGGCACACCGCTGGTCGAAGATGTGCCCGAAAAGATCAAGGGGCATCCGAAGGTACAGGAAGCCTATCTTGGACAAGCGCACTGAGGAGGCGCGGACATGAACGTCAAACCCGATTTCAACAAACACGCCAACCAGGCGGCCACGGCACCGGCCTACCTGTCGGTCTATGACCTGCACGCATATTACGGCGAAAGCTATATCGTGCAAGGCGTCAGCTTCAATGTCCATGAGGGCGAGATCCTTGCCCTGCTCGGGCGAAACGGGGCAGGCAAGACCTCGACCCTGCGTGCCATCGCACGGCTCGACGACCCGCAGGTTACCCACGGGGAAATCTGGCTCGACCACAAGCACCTGCATACGATGACCTCGTATGAGGCCAGCGTACACGGGCTGGCGCTGGTGCCCGAGGACCGGCGCATCATTGCCGGGCTGACAGTGGAGGAAAACCTGCAACTGGCCCAGATCGTGGAGCCGGTCGGCTGGTCGCTGGAGCGCCTTTACGACCTCTTCCCCCGCCTCGGGGAGCGCCGCAAGCAGGAGGGCGTAACCCTGTCGGGCGGGGAGCAACAAATGCTGGCCATCGCCCGCGCGCTGGCCCGCGACATCAAGGTGCTGCTGCTCGACGAACCCTATGAGGGGCTCGCGCCGGTCATCGTCGACGAGATCGAAAAGACGCTCATCCATATCAAGGAACAGGGGATCACGACGATCCTCGTGGAGCAGAATGCGATTCGCGCACTGGAACTGGCCGATCGCGCCGTTATTCTGGACACCGGCCAGATCGTATTTGACGGCTCCGCAGAGGAAGTTCTCAAGGATGCAGCCCTGCGTGCCGAGTATCTGGCCATCTGACGTCTGGAGGGCCGTCAGGTCATGCACGATGGGAGGATATGGAAATGAAGAACCCGGTCTACCCGCCTTTGGCGGATTTTGCTTTGAGTTCGCACATTGATGCGCCTCGTTATTCTGAGATGTACCGTTTTTCTGTTGAGGATCCTGAGGGGTTC
>NZ_QAAA01000018.1:0-44161 GCF_003046545.1 Rhodovulum imhoffii
GACATGGCGTCGATGTGCTTCTTCAATTTATCTGTACGGGCGGTCAGATCGGCGATCTGCTCTATCAAGCCGCGGCAGATTTCCCGAACAGCGGTTGGTATGTCCGTGGTTTCATCCGCGATGATTTCTTCTATCCGGCCCGTGTGATGGATGCCGTATGGGGCGATATAGCCGAACTCATAAAGATGCGCGCGCAGCGTATTCACCAGTTCGGTGCGCTGGTTAACCAGCTGCTCGCGGGCACGAAAGACGATGGCGCGCTCCTGTTGCGCTTCGGGCTTTTAACCTCCACGAAACGCATTGTCGGACGCGTGGCCGCCTCCACGATGGCTTCTGCGTCGTTGGCGTCGTTCTTGTGGCGTTTGACAAACGGCTTGACATAACGCGGCGCGATCAGCTTGGCCTCATGGCCGAGCCGGATCATCTCGCACGCCCAGTGATGCGCTCCGCCGCAAGCCTCCATGACAACCAGGCACGGCGGCAGGTCCATCATGAACTTGTGAAATTGCAAGCGCGAGAGCTTCCTTCGGAACACGGGGTGCCCGTCGGCACGGGCGCCGTGCACATGAAAAACGTTCTTTGCCAAATCGACGCCGACGATTGTAACCTCCTCCATGGATGTCTCCCTTTCTCTTTCGTGGCTTTAGACAACCACGACGTTGGCACACAGCGATGCCGTCGAGGAAGGGCGGCATCCACCCCATCTGAGGTCGACGAGATGCTCGCCCGGCTGCAGGCGCTCAGCGACGACCATTTCAACACCCACCCCGACGAGGTGAACTGGAGCCATGTCGGCACCCTCGAAAACTACGCAAGTCTCCTGAAGCGCATCACCGACAGCGCCTTCTGCGAAGGCGAGCACGCCGAGTAACGGGAGCGCGCACCATGGAAACCAGCACCATCCGCATAGCCATCCGCGGCCTGAACGAGCCTTGGGATGCCCGCCGCATCCCCGCCGTCCTCGACGAGATAGAGTGTGCGCTCCGCGAGGAGGCGAGCATTCCCGCGCGCCTCACCGCCGACAGCATGAGCATCGCCATCGACGTGGCGACGGATCGGCTGCCCGCCGCCGCCACGCTCCTGCGCGAACTCGGCCTGATCTGATCTCCGGCACCGCCGGAACTCCTGCCGCGCCCTGCGCGGCTCGGGGTCGTAGGAGGGTCGCGACGGTTGCGGCCCCGAAACCGGAGATCCCAGATGACCAAGCTTTCCGACACCCAGCTCGTGATCCTCAGCGCGGCTGCTCAGCGCGAGGACCGCAACGTCCTGCCGCTCCCCGGCTCCCTTCGCGGCGGCGCCGCCGCAAAGGTGGTTGGCGCGCTGCTGAAGCGCGCGCTGATCGCCGAGACCAGGACCGACAGCCGGGCCAAGGCCGACGCCGCGCTCAACCGCATCTGGCGTAACGACGAGGACGGCAACGCCATCCTCCTGCACATCAACAACGCGGGCCTCGCGGCCATCGGCGTCGAGCCGGAGAGTGGCGACAGCGCGCCCACGGGTCCCGACGAGGCGCCGAGTGCGGAAGTCCCGCAGAACGCTCCCGCCGATGCCGTTCCCACGCCCAAGGCACGCGCACCGCGCGCGGGCACGAAGCAGGCCAAGCTGATCGAGATGCTCCGCGCCGAGGGCGGCGCGACCATTGATGAGATCGTCGGCGAAACGGGATGGCAGCCGCATACAGTCCGAGGCGCATTCGCGGGCGCGCTCAAGAAGAAGCTCGGGCTCGAAGTCACCTCAGAGAAAGTCGAGGGCCGCGGAAGGGTGTACAAGCTAAGCAAGTAAGCGACTGCATTCCTTGCATCCTTAGACTATGCTGCTTTGCGGAGGACCACATGGATTTCGTGAACCCGCAAAGCAGCACGGTCATTTTCGGTTTCGATTCGGCGTGGACCGATGCCCCGAAGGCGCCGGGCGCGATCTGCGCCGTGGCATATGATGACCACGGCCGAGTTCAGTTCCACGAACCGCAACTGGTCTCGTTCGCGCAGGCTCGCAGGTTGATTGAGGAGTTCCGCAAGAATTTCGCTGTCAGCCTCGTTGCGCTTGATCAGCCAACGGTAGTGCCCAATGCCGCGGGCAGCCGCCCGGTGGACAAAGTCGCTGCGTCCCTCGTTTCTTTTGTCGGCGGTGGCGTTCAGCCAGCCAACCGCAGCAAGATCGGCATGTTCTGCGACAACTCGCCGATTTGGTCTTTCATTTCCGGTCTCGAAGCGACGGAGGATCCTATTCAGGCGCGCACTGCGTCTGCTGGCCACTTCCTTATCGAAGTATTCCCCGCGCTGGCTCTGCCCGCGCTTGACGACGGCTTTGCTCAGCGGCTCCGCGCTCCGAAGTACAATCCGCAGAACCGGAAGAAATTCCGCTTGGAAGACTGGCAGGCGGTGGCGCGCGTGGTCGAGCGTTCAGCTGAGCGGTTCAATGTGCCGGGCCTTGCCGAATGGGCGCATCAGATGCGGAACGCCGCTCAACCTCGGAAGTCCAATCAGGACAAGCTTGATGCTGCCATCTGTGCGCTGATTGGTCTCTTCTGGCGAGCGGGCCCCACTGCCCACTCGGCAATGCTGGGAGACGTCGATCACGGCTACATGGTCACGCCGATCTCAGACGCGACGTGGCCCCGCCTCCGGCAGGCAGCAATCCGGCGCGGTGTGCCGACTTCGCAGGTCGTCGATCCCTAGTTCCGAACTCGGATTCCCTCGAACAGCCGCCGCCGTTGCTGCACCCGAACATGGCACAGATGTATCAGGATCGGATCGCCAAGCTCTGCGAGAACCTGCAATCCGAGGAAGATCGTGGCGCCGCCGTCGACGTGCTTCGATCACTGGTAGATGAAATCAGCCTCGTGCCGCAGAACGGAGAACTCTCCATCGTTCTTCGCGGCGACCTGGGAGCGATCCTGCGCTTTGCAGCCGGAAAGCAAAACCCCGACTTCCTTTCGGAAGCCGAGGCTTTGGACAACCTGCTTTCGCAGAAATCGTTGGTTGCGGGAGGGCGCAGCAGACGATCCCGTGGAATACGCCACCCTCGAATGGGTCGACTGGTTCAACAACCGCCCCCTTCTCGAACCCATCGGGAACATTCCACCGGCAGAAGCCGAAGCAGACTTCTGCGCGGCTCTGGAAAGATCAGACATGGCCGCGTAACTAAGATCAATCAGCCTCCGGAAAACCCGGCGCGGTTCAGCGTCTGCAAATCCAGGGTCATCTCACACCGCGATGATGGTCACACAGAAACCCAACTGCGGATTGCATGCGAGCTTTGCATCGCCTCAATGGTCCGCTGCACCTCGTAGGCTTCCCGGAAGTCCGGAAAACAGGCCGGCCCGCCTGCATGCGCCATCAGAAGCTGGGCCACCTCGATGACTTTCAGATCGTTAAAACCAAGATGGTGACCCGGCGCCGGGCAGAACTGCGCGTAGGGCGGATGAGAGGGGCCCGCTTCAATGCGAGTGAAACCGGGACCGTCCCCCGCCTGGACCAACAATTGGTTCATGTTCTCCTGGGTGAAGGCAATCGCACCTTTCGTGCCGGTCACCTCGAAGGACAAATCCATTGTGCGGCCGGTGGCCGCCCAGTTGGCCTCAAGGCTGCCCGACACCCCGTTTTCGAACCGGATCAGGGCATGGGTCATGTCATCGACCTCCACCGGCTTGCGAACACCGCTTCCGGGCGCGGCAGGACGGTTTTTGTGGATCGTCGTGCAATCGGCCTGCACCTCAGCGATCGGCCCCAACAGGTAGCGGGCCATCGACACGATATGGCTGCCGATATCCGCCAGCGCGCCGCCACCCTGCGGGTCCGTGCGGAAGGAATGCGGCGTATCGGGATTGATCATATAGTTCTCGGCGTGGCGTCCGCGAAACCCCGTGATCACACCGATATCGCCTGCGGCGATGAGTTCCCGGGCCAGACGTACCATGGGATTGCGCAGGAAATTGAAACCGACAGAGGTTACAACCCCTGCGGCCTCGGCCGCCTCGGTCATCTTGAGGGCTGAGGCGGCTGTCGTGGAAAGCGGCTTTTCGCAATATACCGTCTTGCCTGCGGCGATGGCTGCCATCGCAATGGGGTCATGCAGCACATTTGGCGCGGTGATCGCGACAATGTCCACCGCGTCGTCAAAGACAAGATCGGACCAATCCTCCGTGGCCCGGGCAAAGCCCAGAGCGGCGGCACCGGCCTCCGCGGCCTGTCGGGTGGCATCGGCCAGAATGGCCTTGATCGGCTGAACCGGCAGATCAAAGAGGCCCGAGACCGCCCCAAAGGCATTGGCGTGGCACCGGCCCATGAAGCCGGATCCAACCAGACCGACCCCAACCCGTGGTTTTTCTGTTCTGTGTGTCATGGCTGGTTACTCCGCCACCATTGGTCCACGATGATGGGAGACCGCGTCGATCAGATTTTCCTCGGTCATCTGCGCGCCCCCGAACTCTGCCACCACGGCACCCTCGGACATGGCAAGAACCCGGTGGCTGACGCCCAGAACTTCCGGCATTTCCGAAGAGATCACGACCACCGCGAGCCCCTGTTCGGCCAGGTGCGCGATCAACTCGTGGATGGCTGATTTCGAGCCGACGTCGATCCCGCGTGTCGGCTCATCAAGGATGATCAGTTTGGGATCGGCGCAAAGCCATTTGGCCAATACGAATTTCTGCTGATTGCCGCCCGACAATTGCGACACCGCCTGATCGGGCCCCGTGGTCTTTATGGAAAGAGCAGAGCGGTATTTCTCGAAGGCCGCCAGTTCCTTCGATTTGTTCATGACCGAAAGCTCGGAAAACATGCTCAGATGCGGCAGGGACGTATTTTCACGCCCCCCCATCATGAGAACCAGACCCTGTTCCTTGCGGCTTTCCGGGACCAGCGCCATGCCCATGTCTATGGATTGGCGCGGCGTCGGCAAGCCGATATCGCCCCCTTTCCAATAGACCTTTCCAGCATCCGCCCTGCGCACCCCGAAAACCGTTTCAACGACTTCGGAGCGCCCGGCACCGACGAGGCCGTAAAGACCCAGGACCTCGCCCTCGCGGACGGAAAAGGAAACCTCGCGGAACAGGCCCGTTTTGGTCAAATTCTCGACCCGCAATACCTCCGCGCCGAATTCCGCCTTCGCCTTGACGAAATAGGCGTCCAGCGTCCGGCCGATCATCATGCGCGTGACATTGTTCAGGTCGGTATCGGCCGTATCGATCGTGCCCTGAACCTGGCCATCGCGCAGCACCGTGATGCGGTCGGTGATATCAAAGATCTCGTCCATCTTGTGCGAAATGTAGACGATCCCGACCCCGCGCGCCTGAAGGCCCCGTATGGTGTGAAAAAGCTGCTCCTTTTCCGCGTCCGTCAGGGAGGCGGTCGGTTCGTCGAAGATCACGACATTTGCCCTGAACGCCTCGGCCCGGGCAATTTCGACCATCTGCTGCATCGCGACCGACAAGGTCCCCACGCGGACATCGGGACCGAAACCGCATCCAAGGGCCTCAAGTGCGGCTGAGGCATTCCTGCGCAATTCCTTCTTCCGGAGTACCCCGAAGCGGTTTGTCGGCCAGGCCCCGAGATAGATGTTCTCGGCCACGGAAAGCTCGGGTGACAGCGACAATTCCTGGTGGATCAGCAAGATCCCCTTTTGCCGTGCATCCAGCGGGTTCGACACGTTTGTCGGCTCCCCCAGATAGACGATCTCTCCACCGTCGGGCTGATGCAGCCCGGCGAGCACCTTCATGAGGGTCGATTTTCCGGCCCCGTTCTCTCCGACAAGCGCGTGGACCTCGCCCGGCCGAATATCAAAGCTGACATTGTCCAGCGCCTTGACGCCCGGGAATGTCTTGGTAATGCCGTCGACCTTGAGAATGACGTCTTGCATCACGTAACCTTCCGATGGTTCAGAAGTTTGTCGAGAACAAGGGCAAGGACGAGAACAACCCCCATCACCATGAGTTCCACATAGTTCGGGGTATTCAGCAAACGCAGGCCGTTGCGCAGGACCGCCAGCGTCAGCACGCCCCCGACAGTCATCCACATGCTGCCAAACCCGCCCTGAAGCCGCGTGCCGCCCAGCACCACAGCGATGATCGTCCACAACTCCCATATCCGGCCTGCATTCGGCTCGGCGGTTCCCAGGCGCATCGACAGAAGGATACCGCAGACCGCGGCCAGCGTACCGCAGATGGTGAAGTTGACGATCTTATGCCGCTTCACGTTGATCCCGGCGTCGTGGGCCGCTTCGATATTGTCGCCCACGGCATAGGTTTCGCGGCCATGACGGGTGCTCGACAGGATCCACTGGAAAAACAGGGCAAGGACGAAGAAGAGCATTGCCGTCAGGGAGATGGGCCCAAGATAGATTTCGGGGATTTCGGTGTAGGTGAAATCCTGCACCATGAGCGCGTTCTCACCTGTGTAGACAAATACCAGACCGCGGATGCCGATCAACGCGCCAAGGGTCACAATAAAGGAATGCATGCCGGACAAGGCAACCAGCGTTCCGTTCACAAATCCCAGCGCAGTACCAGACAGAAGGCCCAGGATCACCGCAGGCCAGACGCCCACGACATCCTGCAATCCGATGGCCAGCGCCGACGCCAGGGCCAGGATCGCGCCGACAGACAGGTCGATTTCCCCGTCAATCATCACCATCGTCATTCCGATCGCAAGAATGCCGATGAACGCGCCCTGGGTCAGGATGTTGCCCAGGTTGTTGACAGTAAGGAAATAGGGGCTGGCAAAGGAAAACACCAACACGGTCAGCCCCAGAAACACCCAGATATGGTTTCTCAGGAGCCAGGACAAGGCTTTGCCAAGCGATGCCGGGGGCAGGGTTTCGGTTGCGTGGCTCATGCGAAGATCCTCCCGCGCTTGGCGCCCAGGTCAATCCAGACCGCGATGATGATGACAGCCCATGTCACGAGCCATTGCACGTAGTAGGGGTACCCCAAAAGAAGCAGTCCATTCTGGATGAAGCCCAGCATTGAGATCCCGATCACCGTGCGCCAGATGCTGCCGGAGCCCCCCAGCAGCGATGTCCCGCCCAGAATCACCCCCGCGAGGACTGTCAACTCATAGCCTTGCCCGATAGTGTTCTGGGCCCCCATGACCCGGCTGCCCATAATCACTGCCGCGATGGCGGTTGTCAGACCGGACACGACATACGTCCAAAAGACAGTCCAGGGCGCATTGATCCCCGAGAAGATGCTGGCCGTTTCGTTGCCGCCCACCGCGTATATGCGGCGCCCGAATGTCGTGAACGCAAGTACCAGCCCCGCGACAATCGCCCCTGACAGAAACAGCAGAACCGGAACCGGCAGTCCCAGAAAGCTGCCACGCCCGAACACGGCGAACCAGGTGTCCTGGGCATTTTGCACATTGACGTTCGAGCCCCCGGAATAGAACAGCACAAGCCCCTGCAAAAAGGACAACATCGCCAATGTGACGATCAGCGCGTTCAGCCCGACGAAACCGATGAGCAGGCCGTTGAACGCCCCTATCGCGGCGCCCGCAAGCAGCGTCATGACAATAGCGGGGAACGGCCCCGAGATATTGTGCTGATCCACCACGATGACGGTCAGCAAGGTCAGCAACGACCCGACGGACAGGTCCAGGCGCCCCGTCAGAACGACAAAGGTCACGCCCAGCGCCATCATCCCGGTGATGGAAACCTGCCGCAGCACGTCCAGAATGTTGCCAGGTGTCAGAAACGCCTCCGCATTCACGGCAACGACCGCGAGAAACACCAGAAAAGCCAGCAGCAGCCCATGGCGTCGCAGCACATTCTTAATCAATTGGCCCATTCAGAAACGTCCTCCCCCAATGACGATATGCGGGGAAAATGGCACACAAAACGCCGGTTATATCCGAAATGGATTTTATGCGTGGACCCCGGCCTTCTTGGCGCGCGGCCCTGTTTCTTCACCGCCAGGCAAAAAACCGATTTGGATATTTCAACGATTGAGCGCGGATGCGGTCTGCCGAAAATTGAAGTTAAGTCACCCGCAGCGCTGCCGACGGGGAGGACTGAGAAATACTGGCGGCATTTGGAGGAGAAACCATGACCAAATTGACCAAGGCAATTGCCATTGCGACATCTGTCATTGGGCTGGCGGCAGGCGCAGCGCCGGCCCAGGATGCCCCTGAATGGCTGGGGGGTGAGCTGAAGAAACCGCTGTCGGAAACCCGCATCGGCATTACCGTACTCTATCCGGGTTCGAATGCCTACCAGGCGAAATATGCCGAGACTGCGGAAGCCTACAGCAAGGAGCTTGGCATTCAGGCCACCGTGATGGACCCTCAGGGCGACCCGGCCGTGCAATTCAATCAGATTCAGGACATGGCTTCGCAGAAGCTGGATGCGCTGGTCGTCTGGCCGACGTCGCAGAACGCGCTGATTCCGGCAATTCGCAACGCCTCGCGCGATGGTATTCCGGTTGTTACGTCGAATTCGCCGATCGGTGAAGCGGGGCGGCGCTATATCGTCGGCCACACCGGGCCGGACGATTGCGCACAGGCCGAACAATCGGCGGAAATGCTGGGGGATGCGCTTGGCGGCGACGGCGATATTGTGGTTGTGGAGGGCACACCGGGCTATAGCGTCTCGATCCTGCGCAAGAACTGTTTCCTCGACAAGATTGCCGACGATTATCCCGGCATCAACATTCTGGCCAGCCAGACCGCGGAATGGAACCGGGAAAAGGCTCAGACCGTGATGGAAACCTTCCTGACCCAATTCGGCGACCAGATCGATGGCGTCTACGCGTTTGACGACGGAATGGGCCTTGGGGTGATCAGTGCGCTTCAGGGTGCCGGAAAGCAGCCCGGCGAAGTCAAGGTCGTAACATGCAACCAGTTTGGCGAAGGATGGGATGCAATGAAGGCCGGTTGGCATTCCGGCTCGAACAAACAGTCGCCCATCGACGATGCGATCCTGGCCATCCAGACGGCGGTCAAGGTTGCCAACGGCATCGAGGTGCCGGCACTGCAGGGCATCGAGACGCCGAAGGTCACGCCGGACAACGTGGATGAGTTCGACCGCCCGAGCTGGTAAGCCAACGCCCCCAAGACATCGGGGCCGCGTTGAAAGACGCGGCCCCTCCGGGGAGGCGGCTCAATAGCGGCCACGTTCCCGCATCAGGGCGTCGATGCGGTTTTGGGCATTCGACAGGGCCTGTTCCACGGTCAGGACACCTTGTAGCATCATGTGGATTTCGACCCCAAGAACACTCAGAAGATCGCTGAATTCCGGGATCGGAGGACGCGGCCAGGTCTGCAACTCGCCGCGGCGCTCCATGGCATCGACCGCGCTGATCATGGCACTGCTGGCCTGAACCTCCGGATCCGCGCTGGTGGAAAAGCGTGGGCTGGTCGGGTTGCCGTTCAGCACGTACCATTTCAGCATTTCCGGGCGCGTCAGGTATTCCATCACCTTCCAGGAGGCCGCCTTGCGCTGGGTTGAAAGCCCGGAAGGCATGGCCAGAGAGAAGCCGCCGATCGGGGAGACAGTGCGCGCGCCCGGCCCGTGCGGATGTGGCACAAACTGCACATTGCCATGTGCCGGGGAGGAATCGTTCAGTTCAAAGGCTGCCGCGCGAATGCTCCAGCCATATGTCATGGCCGCCTCGCCTTTCGAAAAAATGCTGATGCGACGATCCCAATTGCAACTCAGGCTGTCACGGTGCGAAAACGCCAACAGTTCCAACAAAAACTCGGCCGTCTCCCGGGCCACGTCCGTGTTCAGAAGGGGGCGGTAATTTTCCCCCCGAATCTCGTTCACGTTGAATTCAACTCCCAGCGGATCGAGGTTTATGACCGGCTGCCCGAAATCCGCCAGTGTCTGGACAAAAGTATGTGCGACCGGGGTTCCGCGGCCGAAATTCATAACGATCCCCGAAAGATTGAGGGTCGAACGATGTAGCACCCGGGCCGCCAGAAGCAGTTCGTCGGTCGTCCTTGGACTGGTCAATCCTGCTTCGGCGAAAAGGTCGGAACGACAAAACAAAAGCTCCGCAGTCGGCTGAATCGGCAAACCGTATTGGCAATTATTCCAGGAAGACCCCCGGTAGGCCGCGTTATGAAAATCTGAAGGGTTGTAACGCTCTTCGCTCATGATCTCGTTAAGCGGCTCAATCACGTTTTCGGTGGCGAGTTGGCCGATCCACGGCAGATCCACGGCCATGAGATCGTATTTCGAAATCTCCCGTTGGGCATTGTTCATGATTTCGCCAAGGAGTTCATCGAGCGGCAAGTTGACGATTTCGATATTCGTTCCGCAAAGCTCATCCAGATTCGATGAAAACTCGCTGAGGGTCTTGAACGTTGGATCGATCGGACTGAGAATCCGAAAGGTCTGCTCCACGCCGACGCCTGCGCGCATTGCGCTCGGGTAGGGCAATGTACGGGATGCCATGTAATAACCGCCGAAGTAGAAATCGCTGATTTCGCCATCGCCGGTCGTGAAACCGAATGTATTTCCGACCGTTGATTTCAACTGCGTGGCAAAACTCTCGATCTCCGAAATCAGTTTGCGCGTCGGATGCAGCGAAAACGATTTCCCCGTCCGGGATTTGGGGCGTTTGTGCAGGAACCCTTCCTCGATCAGTTCCGAAATACGGCGCATCGCCGTGCCGTAAGGGACATCCGCAGCCATCGCGGCGGATGTCACGGTCAAAAGCTTTCCTTCGAGATGCCGGCGCATGGCATAGGAGACGATATTCCAGCGCGGGTCCACCGTGGCCAGGCTGGTCCGCTTTTCGGACAATTCACGGTTGGAATCCACGAATGTCAGAATTCTTAAAAGCTCCTCTCGGGTCATGGGCGGGTCCTGTCATTCGTTTCCATGCGCCCAGCCACGTTCCCAAATCCGGCGGGCTGAACCAGTCAAGGTTAGTCCAAATCTGACATTTTGCGTGTTCTGTCGCAACGGCTGGCCGTGCAACGCTTGCACCGGACCATTTTCAGGCGGGGGAAACGATGTCGCCAACTGAATTCGACTACATCGTGATCGGCGCGGGCTCGGCCGGATGCGCGGTCGCGGGACGCCTGGGCGAAGCGGGGCATTCGGTGCTTTTGCTCGAAGCCGGCGGGCGCGACTACAATCCGTTCATCCACATCCCGTTGGGCTATTCGATGCTTTACGCCAACCCCCGCGTGAACTGGTGTTACGAGAGCGCCCCCGAACCGTATTTGAACAATCGCCGCCTGTTCCAGCCGCGCGGCAAGGTGCTTGGGGGCACGGGTGCGATAAACGGAATGATCTACATGCGCGGCCAACCGGAAGATTTCGATGGATGGGCGGCCGGTGGATGTACCGGCTGGGGCTGGGACGGCGTCCTGCCGTATTTCAAATCCTGCGAAGATCAGGAGCGCGGCGCAGATGAATATCATGGTGCGGGCGGTCCTGTTGCGGTCTCCGATATTCGCACCCGACACGAATTGGGAGAGGCCTTTCACGCGGCTTCCGAGGCGCTGGGCGTACCACGCAACGACGATTTCAACGGCGCGCAACAAGAGGGCACGGGCTATGTCCAGACAACGACCAGGAATGGCCTCAGATGGAGCACCGCCGCCGGCTATCTGCGCGGCACGGCCAGGCAGAATATCACCCTGAAACTGGGCGCGATGGTCCAGCGCATCACGCTTGACGGGCGGCGTGCCACCGGCGTGTTGTGGCGGGACAAGCGTGGTAAACATACGGCAAATGCACGGCGCGAGATCATCCTGAGCGGCGGCAGCTTCAATTCACCGCAATTGCTTCAGCTTTCGGGCATTGGGCCTGGCGAATTGCTGCGTTCCTTCGGGATCGGTGTGCAACACGATTTGCCCGGAGTGGGTGAAAACCTGCAAGACCATTTCGGCATCGGGGCGGAATACCGCTCGACCGTGCGTTCCACGGTCAACGATCTTTACAACAACAAGCTCAAAGGCGGGCTGCAACTGTTGCGACATCTGGTTTCCCGGACCGGTCCCTTTGCGGACAATGGCAACTACTCCAATACCTTCATCAGGTCGGACCCTGGGATCGACCGACCGGATATGATGGTAACCTTCATGGCGTGGTGCACGGACGAGCACCTGAAGCCGCATCCTTTCTCGGGCTTCACCATTCTGGCTGAGCATATGCGCCCCAATTCCCGCGGTCATGTGCGTATCACCAGCCCAGATCCGGATCGGCAACCCGAGATCCAATTCAACTTCTTCGCCGACGACGCCGATCAGCATGCGGCAATCGCAGGCCTGCGGTTCGCGCGCAAGATCGCAGCTACATCTCCCATGGCAGAATGCGTTGAATATGAGCTTTCGCCTGGCAAGGACGTGCAATCCGAGGATGAGCTTCTGAGCTATTGCCGGGCGAACGGCTTGTCGCTGCTGCATCCGGTCGGGACCTGCAAGATGGGGATTGGCGTGGATGCGGTGGTCGACCCACGGCTCAGGGTACATGGGATTGATGGGCTGCGGGTTGCGGATGCCTCGATCATGCCGCGGATCGTGACAGCCAATACCAACGCGGCCTCGATCATGATTGGCGAAAAGGCGGCCGCGTTGATATTGGAAGATGCAAGGACATTCGCATGATGGGTACCATTGGGATAGCGGTGTTGGGCACGGGGCGCATGGCGCATGTCTACGGGCCCAAGATCAACGCGCATCCGGGGCTGCGCCTTGAAGTTGTTTACAACCCGCGCATGTCGTCCGCCGAAAACGCGGCCGCGCGCTATGGCGGACGCGCGATGGACGACCTGGGTGCCGTCCTGGGCGACCCTCGGGTCGATGCGGTGGTGATCGCAACGCCGACCAACACGCATCTTGAGTATATCGACAAGGCGGCCCGTGCCGGAAAACCGATTTATTGCGAGAAACCGCTGGATCACTCTCTGGAGAGGGTGGAGCAGGCCCTGACGACGCTCAAAACACACCCGGTTCCGTTCATGCTGGGCTTCAACCGCCGTTTTGACCCCGATAACCTTGCCTTGCGCAATGCCGTGCAGACCGGCGAGATCGGTCGCTTGACCATGGTGATGAGCTGGTCGCGGGAGCCGAGCCCGCCGCCGATCGGCTATGTGCGTGCATCCGGCGGCTATTTCGTGGATGCGACCATTCATGACATCGACCTGTTATGCTGGATCGCAGGGGAACACCCAGTCGAAGTGCAGGCTGCGGGGTCGTGCATGTTCGACCCTGAGATCGGCGCCCAGGGCGATTTCGATCTGACCATGACAACGCTGAAAATGCCCTCGGGCGCGCTTGCGCACATCAACAATTCCCGTGCCTGTTCCTACGGGTTCGACCAGCGCCTGGAAGCCTTCGGAGACAAGGGCATGGTACAGACCCTGAATCACAGGGATGACAACCTGGTGCGCTGGAACGATCGTTGCACTGTCGCCCGCGCGCCGCTCAGGCACTTCTTTCTGGAGCGCTATGACCAGTCATTCTACAACGCGCTGGACGAGTTCCACGCCGCACTCACGTCCGGCCGGGCCCCATCCGCCACCGCGCAGGATGGGCAGGCCGCGTTGGCCATTGCCCTGGCCTGTGCGAAATCAGCGAAAACCGGGCAGGCAGTGACGCCAGATTACACATGAAAGGCTCCTTGACCCACCGCGGGGGCTGTCAGCGGGCCAGCCAACCGCCGTCGACAGGCAGGATCGTCCCGTGAATGAACGCGGCGTGCTCGCTGGCCAGAAATGCGACCGGCCAGGCAATCTCTTCGGGCGTTCCCCAGCGGCCGGCCGGAATACGGGCCATCAGGTCGCGGGTCCGGTCTGCGTCCTTTTGCAAAGCGGCGGTGTTGTCGGTTGCGATATACCCCGGCGCCACGGCGTTGACGTTCACGCCCCGTGCCGCCCATTCATTGGCAAAGGCACGGGTCAGCTGCGCGACCGCGCCCTTGGCGGCCGCATAGCCCGGCACCAGAATGCCCCCCTGGAAGGACAGCACGGACGCGACATTGACAATCTTGCCATGTCCCCTGTCCAGCATGCGGCGCCCAAGTTCACGGGTCAGCAGGAAAACCGCATCCAGATTGACGGCCATGACCGCATCCCAGTCTTCAATGGGATGCTGCGCAGCCATTGAACGGCGGATGATCCCGGCATTGTTGATCAGGATATCGACGGGACGCCCCGCGGCATCCAGCCCGGCGATCATGGCTTCGATCCGGCCCCGGTCCGAAAGGTCGCAATCGACCGGTTCGAATGTACCGGACAGCCCCTCGAACTGATCGGTGGGAGCATGCTTCGTGATCCGGGTGCCGACGCCAATCACATCGGCCCCGCATTGCGCGATGATGTGGGCAATGCTCAGCCCGATGCCCCGGCTGGCCCCGGTCACCAGGGCCGTCTTGCCCCGCAGGTCGATTTTGGGATGCGCATGGGTCATAGGCCCGTGAGAGTCCCAAGCGCCCTTTCGGCGGCAAAGCCAACCGTTTCGGACAGTATCGGATCGGCATGAATGCTCCGTGCGATATCCCCAGATGTTACCCTCATTTCCATAGGCAGAACACATTCACCCAGGAGTTCCCCGGCAGTGCGCCCGACCGCCCGGATGGCCGCGCCGGCCTTGATTTCCCCGACAAAATCTTCTTCGTATCTCAGCAAAAGCGCCGGGCCGCCGGCATTCACAGAAACGACCTTCGTGCCCGTGTGCACGGTGAGGCCGGCGGCGCCCAGCGCCGCGCGCAAGATGCGAACCACCTCGGCATCGGCGCCGGGGGCAATCTGATCCACGCACTCGATCACGGTGACCTTGCTTCCCAGAGCGGTATAGACGGTTGCCAATTCCAGCCCGACGATACCGCCGACGACGATAGCCAGCCGCTTTGGGACATCGCGAAGTTCCAGCGCATCGGTCAAATCCCAGACCCGGTGGTCCCTGGACCACCCTTCCAGTTTTACAGGGAACGATCCGACAGCGATCACGGCCTGCTTGAATGTCCATCCCTTGCCGTCGATGTCAACAGACGCCGCCCCGGTGAACGATGCGGGGCCGCGTATGACGCGGACCTTGCGCCGTTGGGCCAAACCGTTCGGGCCGCCGGTCAGACAGGCAACGATTTCGTCCTTCTTGCCACGCAGCCTGACAAGATCGCCCGGCACCCGTCCCGTCGACATCCCCCAATCGTTGTCGTGGCGCGCCTCGTGGAGGAGTTCCGCGACATGCAGCACCGCCCTGGAAAGAATGCCCCCCTCGTTCAGGCTGGCTCCGCCCAAGGTCGCGCGCGGATCGGCCGGAACGACATCCCGCCCTAGGTCGGCGGCACGCAAAGCGCAGGCATGGCCCTCCGGACCCCCGCCAACAACCATGAAATCGGCGTGTGTATCGGGCATGCCTTCCCCTCAGACCATGATCCGGCGGGGGTCCGCAATCAACCCCGCCAAACAGGACATGAAGCGCGCGGCATCTGCGCCGTTGATCGCGCGGTGGTCATAGCTCAGGTCCAGTGGCACCATCGGAACCGGGCAGGGCGTGTCGCCGTCCCAGGTTGTGACGGTTTTGGTGCGAGTTATACCGAGGATCGCCACCTCGGGCGGATTGACGATGGGCGTGAAACCGATGCCGCCGATACCACCCAAATTGGTGATTGTCATCGATGCGCCACCCATTTCATCCGGGCCAACCTTGCGGGACTGCGCGCGCGCGGCAAGATCGGCGATCTCCTCCGCAATCTGCCAGAGCCCCTTCTTGTCAACGTTCCGCACCACCGGCACCATCAGGCCATGTGCCGTGTCCACCGCAATGCCAAGATGAACATAGTCCTTCAGGATCAATCGCTTGCCATCTCCGGAAAGTGAGGCATTGAAACGGGGGAATTTCCGCAACGCCCGCCCCAGGGCCTTGGCGTGGAAAGCCAGCGCGGTCAATTTGACACCGCGCGCCCGAGCCTCCGGTTTCAGTTTCGCGCGAAACGCCTCAATGGCCGACATATCGGCGCGGTCATGGTGTGTGACTTGCGGGATCAACGCATTGGCCGCCGCGAGATTGGCGCTGGCGAGCTGGGCAAATCGGCTCATGGGTTCTTCTCTGACCGGACCATAAGCGGCGTGATCGACCTCCCAGTATGAGATGCCCGCCGCCGCACCGCCGGGGGCGGGCCTGCCACGGTCCAGATCCTCGTGCGCGATTGTGGTGCGGCCCAGTTCACGGGCAAGCTGCTCCAGGTCGATCCCCTTGCGCAGGGCCAGAGCCCGGACGGACGGGGCGGCGATCACATGGCCCATACCGCTCACCATGCCGCCGAGATGTATTGGGTTTCCATGAATTCCAGCATGCCTTCATGCCCCCCTTCGCGACCCAGCCCGGATTGCTTGACCCCGCCAAAAGGTGCGGCCGGGTCAGACACGAGCCCGCGGTTGAGCCCGACCATACCGTATTCGAGTCTTTCGCAGACCTGTAGCGCGCGCTTCATGTCTTCGGAAAAGACATAAGCGACCAAACCGTATTCGGTATCGTTGGCGCGTCGGATCACGTCGTCCTGGTGGGTAAAGGTCTGGATCGCGGCGACCGGGCCAAAGATCTCGTCGTGGACACAGTCGGCGGTCTCGGGCACGTTGGACAGAACAGTGGGCGGATAGAAAAACCCCGGTCCGTCCGGCATGGTGCCGCCGCATTCGATCCGGGCGCCTTTGGCCACCGCATCGGCGACGAATTCCGCAACCTTGTTTCGCGTGTCGGCATTGACCAGGGGACCGACGTCAACGGTTGGATCGGTGCCGTCACCCACCTTGAGCGCCCTCATGGCTCCGGTCAGCCGCCGGGTAAAGTCTTCGGCGATGGCCTCATGCACATAGATACGGTTGGCGGCGGTGCAGGCTTCGCCCAGGTTGCGCATCTTGGCCAGCATTGTCCCTTCGATGGCCGTGTCCATGTCGGCATCGTCAAAAACGACGACAGGCGCATTCCCGCCCAGTTCCATCGCGGGTTTCAGAATCTGGTCGGCAGCCGAATGCAGCAGCTTGCGCCCGACACCCGTCGATCCGGTGAAGCTGATCACGCGGACGCGCGGGTCGTGCAGCATGTGATTGACCAACGCGCCGGTCTTGCGTGATGGCAACACATTGACCAGCCCCGGTGGAACGCCAGCTTCTTCCAGCAGCGGCATCAAAGCCAGCATGGTCAACGGCGTTTCCGAGGCCGGCTTGATGATGACAGCGCAACCGGCCGCAAGCGCAGGGGCGATTTTGCGTGTGCCCATGGCGGCGGGGTAATTCCAGGGCGTGACCAGTACCGCCAGCCCCGCAGGTTTGTGCCGCACCATGATCCTGGCGCCCGAGGCAGGCGCATGGGTGATCAGCCCGTCGGCGCGCACGGCCTCTTCGGCAAACCAGCGGAAGAATTCGGCGGCATAAGCGGCTTCCCCCATGGCATCGGCCCGGGCTTTGCCGTTTTCCAGCGTGATCAGATGGGCGAACTCCTCCAGCCGCGCGGCCATCAGTTCCCACGCCTTGCGCAGCACTTCCGAACGTGCACGCGGGGTGCGGGCGGCCCAGCTCTTCATTGCGGTCTCGGCGGCATCCAGCGCGGCATCGGCATCGGCGATATCGGCCGACGCAACCGAGGCAAGCACCGCCTCTGTTGCCGGGTTGATCACGTCGAAACGCTCCGCCGTCTTGCGCCATTCACCGTTGATGTACAGGTCGGTATAATCCATGTCGGTCTTCCTCAGGGTCAGAGCAGGTGACGGAGCGGTTCCGAGATCCGCCCTGCGAAATTGGAAAGAAGAACCAGCGCATCGCCAGGTTCCAGATGGCCGGCGGCACATTCCAGCGTGACCGTCAGATCGGAACCCGCGCCGGTCAGGGTCAGCACCGGCAGGTCTTCGGCCCCCATATGGACCGTGCGGACCGGGCTGCCGCGCAGGTCGCGCAGACGCAGGACCGGCCTGGCATCGGCTGGCACCGTCTCGCCCAGCAGCGCGCTGGCCTTGTAGCATCGATCCCGACCGAACCGTTCGACCACGATCACCGCATCGCGCCCAAGGCTGCCGGCGGCCAGCCCGGCCAGCAATGCGGCGGTATCGGTGATCCCGGCGATCCCGGATGCCCAGGCCGCAAAGGCCGTGATCCCGTCGTCAGCCTGTGCCGTCAAATGACATACGGCGGCCTGACCGGCGGCCACAGCCGGCCCTGCGCCCTTCATCGCGCGCAGGGTTTCAAGGTCACGCATGTGGAACGGTTGAGAATGGCCCGCATCCACGAGGCGGGTGAGGTCGAGGCCTTCGGCCAGAGCCACCCGCCGCACCTTGGGCGAGGCGAGAATGCGGCCATCCCCGCGCCGGGGCGCCCCCCCTGAGGCCGGGGCCGGTACGCCAAGCGGCGTCCTCCGGTCGGCCTTTGCCGGTTGCGTGGACCGGGGCGCGGACCTGACCGACAGGCTGCGTTGGACCGGCACGGCAGGCTTTCCGGCCGAGATGACGGCGATCACTTCCCCCACCGGGGCCTCTTCGCCCGCTTCCGCCAAAAGGGCCGCGACATAACCGTCCTGGCCTGCCTCGACTTCCATGGTGGATTTGTCTGTTTCGACCTCAAACAGGATATCACCTGCGGCCACGGCATCTCCCGGGGCCTTGTGCCATGCAACGATCAACCCGGTATCCTGTGCCATGCCAAGCGCAGGCATGATCACCTCGGCCCCCTTGGGCAAAGTATCGGCAGCCTGTTTCGGCGCTTCCGCCGCCTGAGCAACGGTGCCGCTGTCCTCGGCCGTTTCCGAAATCAGCGCGATCACCCGGCCAACCGGCACCTCTGCCCCGGCATCGGCCTGTACATCCGTGAGGTAGCCGTCGGCAGCCGCCTCAACTTCCATTGTCGCCTTGTCGGTTTCGACCTCGAACAGTGCGTCGCCTTGCCTGACCTTATCGCCCGGCCTTTTCAGCCAGGACACGATCAGGCCGGTGTCCTGCGCCATCCCGAGGGCGGGCATGAGCACCTCATGCGGCATGAATCATCTCCCCGGACACGAGTTTGCGCGCGTTTTCCGCAACGCTTTGCGGCGTCGGCACGGTCAGATCCTCCAGCACCGGCGTGAAGGGCACGGGCACGTCCATCGCGCCCATGCGCAATACCGGCGCATCGAGATGATAAAACGCCTTTTCGTTGATACGGCTGGCAATCTCGCCAGTGATGCCAAAGCTCTGGTGGCCCTCGTCCACCACGATTACGCGGCTGGTCTTTTTCGCAGAGGCCAGCAGCGCCGCCTCATCCAGGGGTACGATGGTGCGCGGATCGATCACCTCGGCACTGATGCCTTCGGCGGCCAGATTCCCGGCGGCCTTCTCACAGACCTGCACCATCGAGGAAGTGCCGATCAGGGTGACATCCGTGCCTGCGCGCTTGATATGCGCCTCACCGAAGGGGATCAGGTATTCCTCTTCCGGGACCGGTGCCTTGTCGTTGTACATCAGCTTGTCTTCAAAGATGACGACAGGGTTATTGTCGCGGATCGCGGTCTTCAACAGACCCTTGGCCTCGTAGGCAGAGGACGGCAGCGCAACCTTCAGCCCCGGAATATGCGCAACCAGCGCATGCAGCGACTGCGAATGCTGGGCCGCAGAGCGGCGTGTTGCGCCAAGGTTGGTACGCACGACCAGCGGCGCGCTCATCTTGCCGCCGGACATATAATGTGTCTTGGCCGCCTGATTGCATAACTGATCCATGATCAGATAGATGAAATCTCCGAACATAAGGTCGACAACGGGCCGTGTCCCCGTCATTGCCGCACCGACGGCCAACCCCATGAAACCGGGCTCCGCAATCGGTGTATCGACCACGCGATCGGTGCCGAACTCTTCGACCAGACCGCTGAGTACCTTGAAGGGCGTGCCGGCTTCGGCCACGTCCTCGCCAATGATGAACACGGTCTCATCACGGCGCATTTCCTCGGCGAGGGCTTCGTTGACGGCCTGGGATAGTGTGATCTCTCGCATGTTGTTCTCCTCAGGCGGTGGGCTGCGAAAGCGCGTGTTCGACGTCGGTGAAAACGTGCATGTCGACCTCGGAAACGTCCGGGTAGCTGGCGTTCAGCGCATATTCGACGGCCGCGGCGGCGTCCCTCTCGATCTCGGCATTCATCGCGTCGATCTCCCCTTCGGACACGACCCCCTGCGCGACCAGCCAACCGCGAAACTTGATGATCGGGTCGCGATTTTGCTTCCACTCCCTCTCTTCTTCCTTGGAGCGGTAATATTCGCGGTTGATGTCGCCCACATGGTGGCCGTGATAGCGATAGGTCATCAACTCGATGAAGAACGGCCCCTCGCCCTTGCGCGCCCTTGCAACCAGCTTCTGGGCCAGTTCATTCACCGCAAGCACGTCCTGCCCATCCACCTGGTGCGCCTCGATGCCAAAGGCCTCGGCACGGGCGATGATGGACCCCGCCGCGATTTCATCGGTGCGCGTGTATTCGGAATAGCCGTTGTTTTCGCAGGCATAGATAACAGGCAGTTTCCATAGCGCGGCCATGTTCATGACCTCGTACATCAACCCCTGCGCCGTCGCGCCGTCGCCAAAGAAGCAAACCGTGACATCGTCACGACCCAGGAGCCTGGCGGTATAGGCCGACCCGGTGGCAATTCCCATGGAGCCGCCGACAATCGCATTGGCCCCGAGATTGCCATTCGACTGATCGGCGATGTGCATGGAGCCCCCCTTGCCCCGGCAATATCCTTCCTCCTTGCCCAGAAGCTCGCAGAACATTTCCTTGAACTCGGCCCCTTTGGCCACGCAATGGCCGTGACCCCGATGGGTCGAGGTGATCTTGTCCGTCACTCTGAGCGCCTCGCAGATCCCTACGGCCACGGCTTCTTCACCGGAATACATATGCGTCAATCCCGGCATTTTGGCAGAGAGGTAGAGCTGGTTGGCATTGTCCTCGAAGGTACGGATACGCACCATCTGGCGATACATGCGCAGATAGTCCTCTGCATTCGATGACGTCTTGGCGGAGCTCATGAACGATTTCCTTTGAAAGGAGCCCGGGCAAATGCCCGGGCAGTCTCAGGGAGGTTAGTAGCGATTGGCGATCGGCAGATCCTCGGCCGGGAAGAGCGAGATGACCTCGCACCCGGTCTGGGTGACGACCACCTCCTCTTCGATCCGGGCCGCGGAATACCCGTCTGTCGCAGGGCAGTAGGTTTCCAGCGCAAAAACCATGCCGGTCCGGATTTCCATCGGATGGTCGAGCGACACGGCGCGCGAGATGATCGGACGTTCGTGCAGTGCAAGGCCCAGACCGTGCCCGAATTGCAGGCCGAATGCCGCGTCCTCGCTCGGGAAGCCGAACTCCTCGGCCCTGGGCCACAGCTTGGCCACCTGGTCAGTGGAGACGCCCGGCCTGATCGCCTGGATCGACGCGTCGATCCATTCCCGTGCCTTGACATAGGCATCGTTTTGCGCCGGTGTCGCGCGGCCGATATTGAAGGTCCTGTAGTAACAGGTGCGGTAGCCCTGATAGGACTGGAGGATGTCGAAGAACGCCTGGTCACCGGGACGAAACAGCCGGTCGGTGAAGTTGTGCGGATGCGGGTTGCACCGCTCGCCGGAAATGGCGTTGATCGCCTCCACATCGTCGGAGCCCATTTCGTAAAGCATCTTGTTCGACAAGGCGACGATATCGTTTTCGCGCACCCCCGGTTTCAGTTCTTCGTAGATCATGTGATAGACGCCATCGACCATGCTGGCTGCCTGGGTCAGGAGCTGGATTTCATCCCAGTTCTTGATCTCGCGCGCCGCCAGCATGATCTGCTGACCGTCCACCACGTGCAGGCCTTCCTCCTGCAACGCGTGGAACATCGCCGTTTCGGCATAATCCACGCCGACCGGCATGTCGGCCATCCCGGCATCGCGGATCAGCCCGGCAATCTGCTTGGCGTATTTTTTCATCAATCCGAATTCGGGTGGAATGGTACCGCGCATGCCGACGACGCCGGCAAGGCAGTGATCGGGTTCCAGCCAGTCGGAATAAAGCTTGTGATGCATCGCGGCGGACCCGAAATCCCAGACATAAGGACTGTCGTCGCCGGTCAGGAGGCAAAAGCGACACATTTTGTCCCGCTCCCATTCGCCGATCTTCGTCGCGGAGACGTAGCGAATGTTGTTCACATCGAACAGCAGCAAAGTGCCCGCGTTCGAGTTCTCAAGCGCCTGCCGGGTGCGGGCCAGGCGGTAGCGGCGCAGGCGGTCATGGTCGATCCGGCGTTCGAAATCGACCGAGCTGTGTCCCCAGGCGGGCAGGCGGTCACGCCATTCCCAGTTGGGTTCGAGATCTTGCGGAGTCAGCAGATTTGGCATGAGGGCGCGTGACATGGGTATCTCCTTTCGGGTGCAACGGCGTACACCCGTGTATTGAGGCAGGGTATGTTGGCCGGACGGTTACTGGATGCACCAGCCACCATCGATGTGGATCATCTGGCCGGTCATGTAGTCGCTGTCGTCGCTGGCCAGGAAGGTCGCGGTACCCACGATATCCCTGGGGTAGGAGACGCGCTTGATCTGAAGCGCATCGCGGACGATGTCGTCATAGGCCTGGCCTTCGCGCTCCTTGAAGCCGATGTCGACCAGGTCCTTGTCCAGTTGCTCCCAAAGCGGCGTGACCACGACGCCGGGCGCATAGCCGTTCACGGTGATGTTGTGCTCAGCCAGCCCGACAGCACCGCAATGGGTCAGCGCGAGGCAACCGTATTTGGAAGTGCAGTAAACGGTGACGTCGACCAGCGGCTTGCGCGAGGCGATGGAGCCCACGTTGATCAGCTTGTAAGGGTGATCCTTCATCGGGCCCTGGGCGATCATCTGACGGGCGGTTTCCTGCATGCCCAGCCACATCGCCTTGGTATTGACATTCATGATCATGTCCCAGTTGTCTTCGTCGATATCCATGAAGAACCGGGGCTTGTTGAGGCCGGCATTGAACAGCCCCACATTGATCGAGCCGAAGGCCTCGACCGTGGCGGCCACCGCGGCGGCATTGTCTTCGCGTTTGCTCACATCCATCCTGACAGCGATCGCCTTGCCGTAGCCCGACGCATTGATGGCGTCGGCGACTTTTCGCGCTTCATCTCCATCCAGATCGCCGACACAGACATTGGCTCCCTGCGCGGCAAATGCCTCCGCATTCGCGGCCCCCATGCCGCGTGCGGCGCCGGTGATCAGGATGTTCTTTCCTTTCAGGCGATTGGGATCCATGGGTTTTCCTCCTCCTATGGGTTTCATCAGGTCGGTCGCATCAACGCATCGGCCCGGGCCTGGGCGCGGACCAAAGCCTCGCGCGGCGCGATGATACCGCGCAGCATGTCGTGGAATTCCTCACCGCAGATCCGGATGATGTCGCTGATCTCGGGGACCGGAGGGCGTGGCCAGAACTGAAGCTCGTCGCGCCAGGACATCGTGTCCACGGCCTCGAAAATCGGAGAGGCCCGACGCACTTCCGGGTCGGAGCCGACCGAATAGCGCGGGTTTGTTCGGCTGCCATTCTGGACATAGAGCTTCTGGGCTTCGGGCGAGGTGAAGATCAACAGCGCCTCGACCGCTGCGGGCACCCTCTCTGCCGGCAGATTTGCGGGAATGCCCATCACATAACCGCCGACAGGTGCCACAGGGGCGACTCCGGGAACCGCCGGATGCGGCAGATACCCGGTCTGCCCGAATGCGGGGGAGGAGTCGTCCAGTTCGAAATACGGCGCCAGCAGGGTATAACCATACGCCATGGCAACATTTCCTGCGGCATAGGGCCGGATCCGTTCATACCAGGACATGGACAGGATATCCGGAGGAGAGTGTTTCAGGAGTTCCATGAGAAACCGGGCAGCGCGTTCCCCCCGCTCGGTATCGATCGTAGGCCGGTAGTCCTTTTGGGAGAGGTGATCGGTTTCGAAACCGCCTGCAATTTCGGGCAGGTTCAGGACCGGTTGACCGAAATCGGCCATGGTCAGCAGAACCGTGTGCCCCAAGGCCGTCCCGCGCGCCGCATTCCATGCCACGCCATAGCGGCCCCGTTGCGGCGCATGGAGAACCGAGGCGGCGTGCAGAAGTTGCTCTGTCGTCGACGGAGGTTCCAGCCCCACCTGGGCGAACAGATCGCGACGGTAGAACAAAAGCTCAGGCGTTGTCTGGGCCGGCACCCCATAGGGACGCCCCCCCCAATGCGCCGCCTTCCATCCCGCCGTGTGGAAATCCGCCGGATCGAGCCGCGCGATGTCCATGATCTCGTCCAGAGGCATGAGGATGCCTTTTTCGGCGTATTCCCCGACCCATGGCAAATCCAGTGCAATGATATCGTAGCGGCTGACCTTGCGGTCGGCATTGCGCTTACCCTCTTCGCGCAGGCGGTCGATGGAAAAGGCGCGCTGGTGAATCTGAGTGCCGATCGCCTGTTCGAACTGGCGTTTGAGGTTTTCCATGACCATGAAGGTTGGATCGCCATGGACCAGCACGCGAATCCCGCCCGGCACTTTCAGCGGTTCGGGCACCAGCTTGAGCGGCGGAATCGACCGCGCGGACATGTACGACCCGCCAAAATAGTAATCCCTGCTGCCCGCAGCGCGCTTGCGACCGCCAAAATACCTTTCGGCCAGCCGTTCGACCCGCGTGGACATTTGCGCCCATTGCCAAAGAAGTTCTTCGCTGGGGTGCAGGGAAAAGCTCTTGCCGCTTTTCGTGCGCGGGCGTTGTTCGATCAGCCCGGCCTCGATCATCTCCCTCAGCCGGCGGTTGGCCGTGGCATAGGGAACCTGGCTGGCCCCGATCAGCGATGTCGGCGTAACAACCCTCGCCTCCAGATGGCCCCGGATCAGATGCAGCGTCATGCGCAGATGGGGATTGCCCGTCAATACTTCGAGCGTGCTTTCGACCTCTCCGCCCAATTCTTCGAGAAAGGACACGATGCGAAGCATTTCCGATTTCGCGCGCGGCGAAACCAGGTGGCTTTCGTTATGACCTCTCAGCGCATTCATGGGATGTGCTGGCATCCTGTGATTTGGCGACGAATTCGGGATCGTCGATTTCTTCATTTTGGACGAATCGGATTTCGGCATTGCGTCCGCTCCCCGCAAACTGATCAAAACGGCCCAATAAGCGTAGTCTGAAAAGATCCATATTGAACATCTCGACATCCAATATGGATAACTTTGGTGCATTCCTGAAAGCCCGTTATCGGCAGGTTTGCTGAAGTCATTCGGTTTGCCGAAAGATGATTCCCCTGCCGGAGGTGTGGGGGCACTCGAAAACAGGGAATATCCGGGAGGAGTTCAAAATGAACATTCGCAGAATATTTTGCGCATCCGCCACATCCGTCGCCCTTGCCGGCGCGGGCGCGGCCTCGGCTGAAACGATGACGATCGGCATTACCCAGAACAATGTGGGCGTCGACAGCTATCAGACCACCTATGAAAAGGCGTTCATTGAAGCGGCCAACGCCAACGCAACCGTTGACGCCGTGGTTCTGGACGCCGGCGGTGACGTCGCGCGCCAGATTGCCCAGATGGAGGACCTGATCCAGCAGGAAGTCGACGCCATCATCATCTGGCCGACCAATGGCGAAGCGGTGATCCCCGCAGTCCGCAAGGCGCATAAGGCCGGCATTCCGGTGGTCGTGACCAACTCCAACATTGCCCAGGCCGGCTTTGACTTCGTCGCGTCGTTCTCCGGCCCCGACAACATCAATCAGGGTGCGCGCTCGGCTGAAATCATGTGCGACAAGTTCAAGGATATGGGCATCGAGAAAGAAGCGCAGGTTGTACACATCACCGGCCAGCCGGGTTACACCACCGCGATCGAACGCGCCAAGGGGTTCGAGGATCGCCTGCCCGAGGTTTGCCCGGACGTGACGGTGGTGGACACCCAGCCGGGCGACTGGAATCGCGAGAAAAGTCAAAAGGTCATGGAGGCCTTCCTCGTCAAGTATGACGATATCGACGGTGTCTATGCGGGTGACGACAACATGGGCGTGGGGGCGCTGAACGCCGCGAAGGCCGCCGGTCGTGAGGGTATCATCTTCGTAGGGGCCACCAACTTCGCGGTGGGTTACGAAGCCATGGAGCGCGGCGAATACTGGGGGTCGATCTACCAGTCGCCGGTTGATGACGCCAAAGCTGCGCTGCAAACCGCTGTCGACGTGCTGCAAGGCAAGGACGTTCCGTTCCTGAACTATTTCGACACACCGAAGATCACCCAGGACAACATGGGCGATTTCTCCAAGCCGGTCTTCTGAGGCCAGCATTTCCGGGCGTGGCGCAGGTCGTGCCCGGCCTTCATTCAAGAGCGTCTCTTTCGGGGGAGGATGCCATGGCCCGGATTCCCGGTCGGTCCTGTATCGTTGGCGCAGTCCGGGGTATGGGCGGCGCTCTTTCCGATGAGGGTGCCGATATCTGCCTTGCCGGTCCCGACGGGGCAAAGACGGGGGAGGTTGCCCGGCCCGGCAGAGGCGGATTCGGTGCGGGGGCGGCAAGGACTGCCTGTGCAATTGTCGACCCGACCAGGGGCGACCGGATGCGGGCCAGGATCGGCCAGGCGGTACCGGGCCGACAGGCCACGAAGACTGACAACGCCGGCATGAACAAACCCCGACATGAACAAACCGATGAATTTACCTGGCATGGCTGAGAAAAACGGACATTTCCCCAACGATGTGACCGAAGTGGGCGCCCCGATCGGAACGCGGGAAGCGACGCGTGGCTACCCCGACGGAGATCACCGGATCAGGAACGTTCCTGGTCTTGGAAACCGCGATGACATGCCGGACAAGTCGTCATGATGGGCGCAGCCATGACGCCGGCCTGACATTTACTACGGGCGAACACTGGGGAGGCAAAAATGACAGCACCAACAAAGGAACAGGTGGGCGGATTTCTGGCCCGACAGGGCATTATCGTCGCCTTCGTGCTGTTCATGATCGGTTTCTCCATGGCCAATGCGCGCTTTATCGACCCGGACAACATCATGGGCGTGATACGCTCATCGGCCATTCTGGGCGTGATGGCACTGGGCGTGACCTTTGTCGTGATCAGCGGCAATCTGGATCTCTCTGTCGGCTCCATGATGTCGTTTTCGACCATCGTGGTGCTGGATCTGCACGACAAGATCGGGCCGACGCTGGCCATCCCCGCAATGTTCGCGCTGACCCTGGGCCTGGGGGCCTTCATCGGCTTTCTTGTGGGGTACCTGAAACTCAATTCCCTGATCGTCACACTTGGCATGCTCTCGGCCATTCACGGGCTGACACTGACATGGTCGGGCGGCAAGAACATGGATATCGCCGACAAGGAGGGCACCTGGTTCAAGGTTTTTGGCCAGGGTGACGCATTGGGAATTCCCGTGCCGATCCTGCTTTTCGTGCTGTTGGCGGCCTTGCTGGGGATCGCCCTGGCCAAGACGCCATTCGGGCGCAAAGTCTATGCCGTGGGGGGCAATGCTACGGCGGCGACCTTCTCGGGCATCCGCCGGGCACGGGTTGTTTTCATCTGCTACCTCATCAGCGCCTTCTGCGTTGCGACAGCCGGACTGATCCAGGCAAGCCGATCCCTTGGGTCGCAAAATACCGTCGGTCAGGGTCTGGAACTCGAAGTTCTGGCCGCTGTGATTCTGGGCGGAGCCTCGCTGCTGGGCGGTTCGGGCACAATCTTCAAGACGGTAATCGGCGTTTTGATCCTTGGGTTCATCCAGAACGGCCTGCTGTTGGTCGGCTTGCAATTCTATGTCCAGTTTGTCGTGACCTGGGTCATCATCATTCTTGCTGTCTGGCTCGATATCGCGGCCAAGCGTGGCAAGCTCTGGTCTCCGATCGCCTGAAGGAGGAAAGAAAATGCAACCCGGAACTCTTTCCAGTTTCCTCAAACGCGGCGCGATCTGGGCGTTCATCGCGGCCGAACTGGTTTTCTTTACCGTTGCGGGCGAATTCCTGTCGGTCAGCGAAAAGACCTTCATGGATATCGACAACATGCTTTTGTTGTTCAAGCAGTCGGCCCCCATCGGGATCATCGCAATGGGCATGACCATCATCATGGTCAACGGAAATATCGACCTGAGTGTCGGGGCCATCTACGCGATCAGCGCGATCGTTCTGCTGGACAGTTTGACATGGCCCGTTTTTGCCGGTCTCGGCGATGGGGTGATCCCGGTCGCATGGGGGCTGGCACTGTTGAGCGGGGTGGCGCTTGGCGCGCTGAACGGGCTGATCGTTTGGAAGACGGGCGTCGATGCCTTCATCGTCACGCTGGGTTCGATGCTGGGCTATCGTGGGCTGGTCTTCATGTATAACGGAGAACAACCCACCAGCCACCTGAACTGGACCCTTGTCGATTTCGCCGAGGCGCAATGGCTGGGCCTGCACACGTCGACCTGGTTCCTGCTGGGTGTCACGGCCGCAATCTGGTTTCTGATGAACCGCACGGTGCACGGCCGCAACGCCTATGCCATAGGGAATAACCGGTCGGCGGCGGTCAATGCGGGTATCCGCGTCGGGCCGCACATGATGATCAACTTCATGATCATCGGTTTCCTGGCAGCCCTGTCGGCTGTGGTCTTCTATTCCGAAAGCGGATCCGTGAACCCGAATGACGGGGAATTGTATGAATTGTGGGTCATCACTGCGGTCGTTCTGGGCGGCACGAAACTGACCGGCGGCGCGGGTTCCATTGTTTCGACATTCGGCGGCGTCCTGGCGATCCAGCTGTTACGCAAAGGGCTGACCCATATCGGGGCCGATACCGAAACCGTCAATCTGGTCATCGGACTGATCCTGATCGCGGTGCTGTTTCTGGACCGGCAACTGAACGTCAAGGGGAAGGAGGAATTGAAGGTATGAGTGATCGAACCCCTGCCCTGCGCCTCGAAGGCATCGTCAAGACCTTTCCCGGCGTGCGCGCTCTGGACGGCGTGTCTTTCGACGTGATGCCGGGTGAGGTGCATGCCCTGATGGGGGAAAACGGTGCCGGGAAATCCACGCTGATGAAAGTTCTGGGGGGAATCTACCAGCCTGACGAGGGCCGGATCTTCGTGGGCGAAGTCCCGGCAGTCATGACATCGCCGCTGGAGGCCAAGGCCAAGGGCATCGTTTTCATCCACCAGGAACTGAGCCTCGCCGAGGAATTGAGCGTCGCCGAAAACATCTACCTGGGGGAGTTGCCCCGCAAACGTTTCGGGCTGGTCGACTGGGCCAGGCTTGAGCAGCAGACCAACGCGATCCTTGCCAAGCTCAGGGTCGGTTTTGACGCCAAAACCCGGGTCGGCGACCTGTCCATCGCCAATCAGCAGATGGTGGAGATTGCCCGCGCGCTGACCGTCGAAGCCAAGGCGGTGATTTTTGACGAACCCACCGCTTCGCTGACCGATGCGGAAAAGGTGGTGCTGTTCGATGTGATTGCGGGGCTGCAAGCGCAGGGCGTGGGGATCATTTACATCTCGCACCGGATGGAAGAAATATTCAAGATCACCGACCGCATCAGCGTGCTGCGCGACGGCAGCTATCGCGGCACGGTGAAAACCGCCGAAACCGACGAGGAATCCGTTACGCAGTTGATGATCGGCCGGAAGCTGGACCTCAGCCGGAATGAAATTCACCACGCACTGGGCGATGTGGCGCTTGAAGTCCGGGGGCTCAGCTGCGCGGACCTGTATACGGATGTCAGCTTCGAAGTGCGGCGCGGAGAAGTTCTGGGCTTTTACGGGCTGGTCGGCGCAGGCCGGACGGAAATTGCCGAAACCTTGTTCGGTCTGCGCGATCCGAGTGCCGGCCAGATTCTGCTGGATGGGCGGGATACCGTCATCCGCTCGCCGGCCGCTGCAATCGCTCTGGGGATTTCCCTGGTTCCCGAAGATCGCAAGGGGCAAGGGCTGGTTCTGGGCATGAACTGCCGGGACAACATGACCCTGCCCCAGGTCGACGATCTCAGGGCTGGCCCTTTCGTGGCCGAGGGGGCGGAGGTGGCCATCTTCGACCAATACCGCGACCGGCTCGACATCCGGACACCGGGATGGAAGCAGTTGGCCGGCAACTTGTCCGGCGGCAACCAACAGAAGATTGTCATCGGAAAATGGCTGTCGATGCATCCCAATGTGTTGATCGTCGACGAACCGACCCGCGGCATCGATGTGGGCAGCAAGTCCGAGATACACAACCTGATCCGGGAATTGGCGGCACAGGGGTATGCGGTGATTGTCATCTCCTCGGAAATGCCGGAAATTCTGCATGTCTCGGACAGGATTGTCGCCATGTATTCCGGCCGGATCATGCGCACGTTCACTGCGGAGGAAGTGACCGAGGACAAACTGATCCAGGCGATCTCGGGGCTCACGCCAGAGAATGTGGCGTGAGTCGCGGATCACGCGACTTGAAACGGAAAGCGAACCGGATCTGGCCGGGGAAAGGCCTTGGATATTCGGAAAGCCCTGGCACAGACAGCCCGGTCGGCCAGGGCGAGCGCACAGGGATTAAGCGTTCAGGTGCTTGAATTTCAGTCTGAAATTCAGTATTCAACCAAGCAAGGTACCAGACCTTGTGTAGTGAGAGCCTGTCTCTCTAAAAGCCATCAACCTTGAATCCGAAACCGGTGCCGATTTCATTTTGAAACGGGCAGGTTGTCATGCGTGATCGAGATACAATACAGCACACTTCGGTTTACTTGCCGAAAGAGATCCACACTTCCCTTCGTATAGCTTCACTGAACACTGGTCTGACCATGTCGGATTTGATTGTTCAGTCCCTTGAAGGCACATGGAGTTTGGCTTCTCAGCAGTCTTGCCTGGAGACGAAGCGACAAGGGCGGCGAACATGAGGCGCACCGACAGAAGCTGGCCTTGGGGCGCGGCCTTGCGGCGAATTGAGGCAGCCCAATACTGCGGGCATTCTCCGGGGCACTTCGATAAGCTCGTGAGAAGCGGAATCTACCCGCCCGGACGAAATGCTGATGGCGTCACTGTGTGGCTACGGTGGGAGCTGGATTCCGCGCTTGCCGATTTGCCTACCATTGGGGGACAAGTATGGAGCGAAGGAAACAGTTGTGACGAGGCGTTCGGTTGCTGACAAGGATGAAACATCTCAACCCATCCGGGCGGTTCCCCAGTGGCAATGTTCGCTATTACTACCGCCCAAAGGGGCAAAAGGGCATCGCAATGCCCGACCGTCCCCCGGATCACCCCGATTTCCTTGCGGCCTATGCAGAGGCTGCTGGTAGCACCAACCGGTGCGGGCAAAGGCCAACTCCGGCAGTCTTGCGTTGGCAGTTGAGGGATACCTGAAATCGGATGTTTTTCTCGTGGGGCTGGCGGAAGGCACACGGGCTGTTCGTCGGCGCATGTTGGATGAAATTCGTGAGCGATACGGGCATGGCCGGGTGATCGACCTTCGGACCAAGCATATCGAAGCTGACCTGAACCGGTTCACGGGACACGCACGGAACAACCACCTGAAAGCATGGCGGGGCTTCGGAAAATGGCTCGCTGAGACATACAAGATTGCTGATCCGACCACAGACGCCAGGAAAGCGCCCGTCGCGCAGTCAGATGGGCATCCCCCGTGGTCAGAAGACGAGATTAAGGCTTTTCGCGCGCACTGGTCGATCGACACGCCGGAACGTCTGGCGTTCGAGGTGATCTTCTGGACCGGCGCGCGCATTTCGGATGCAGTTCGGTTGGGGCACGGCAACGTGGACCGGGACGGCTGGATCGTGTTCCGCCAGCTGAAGACCGGCGGAGAAGTCGCAATCCCCTATGATCGCGCGCTTCCGGACTTCGCAGAAGGCATGGAAGGGGATCTCGCCTGTCTTCATGCGGCACTGGACGCCCGGAAAGACAAGCACATGACATGGATGACGACCGTGCACGGAAAATCCCGGAGCGTGAAGGCCGCAGGCCAATGGTTTGCCGCCAAAGCAAGAGCAGCGGGCGTCTATGGCCGCTCGGCGCATGGTTTGCGGAAAAGTCGGGCGCGGGCGCTAGCCGAAGCCGAAGGAACCTCGGCTCAAATCGGGGCCTGGACAGGACATGAAAGCCTGTCCGAGATCGAACGATATATCCGCAACTTCAACAAGCGGAAGGTGCTCAGCAGCACGAAAATGGAACAAAAAGTTCCAACTCAACCGACCAAAGTTCCAAACCTTCAGAAAAAATGAGGATAAACATATGCTTAAGAAGGTATTGGTGACCCCGGCAGGATTCGAACCTGCAACCTGCCCCTTAGGAGGGGGCTGCTCTATCCAGTTGAGCCACGGGGCCGTTGCCCTCTTTTTCCCGGAAATGCCCGCGATGGCAAGGGTGGGGCGCTTTGAATTTCCGTACGGAAGGTTTTAACTGGGGTAAAACTGGGAAAGAAAGGCTCTTCGGTGACACACGCTTCTCCGCGTCCCCGCCGCCCGCTGACTTTGCGTGACGTCTCCGAGGCTTCGGGTGTCAGCGAGATGACCGTCAGCCGCGTCTTGCGCAATACCGGCGATGTCTCGGGTGCGACGCGGGCAAGGGTTCTGGCCGTCGCGAAGGCGCTCGGCTACGTTCCCAACAAGATTGCCGGGTCGTTGGCCAGTCAGCGCGTGAACCTGGTTGCGGTTATCATACCGTCGCTCTCGAACATGGTTTTTCCCGAGGTGCTGAACGGCATCAATGCCGGTCTGGAGGGCACTGGCCTGCAGCCTGTCGTGGGGGTCAGCCGCTATGATCCCGCCCACGAGGAAAAGGTGCTTTATGAAATGCTCTCGTGGCGGCCCTCTGGCATCATCATTGCGGGCCTGGAACACAGCCAGGCCGCGCGGGCGATGTTGCGCGCCGCCGATGTGTCCGTCGTCGAGATCATGGACGTCGATGGGGAACCCGTGGATTCGGTCGTGGGGATATCGCACCGCCGTGCCGGAGCGGAAATGGCGCAGGCCATTGCCCGCGCGGGTTACAGGCGCATCGGTTTTCTGGGAACGACGATGCCAATGGATCACCGCGCCCGCAAACGGTTCGAGGGCTTCACCGGGGCGCTGGCCCGTGCGGGTCTGGAAGTGGCAGATCAGGAATTCTACTCTGGCGGTTCGGGACTTTTGAAGGGGCGGGAAATGACCCGCGCCATCCTTCGTCGCTCACCTGATCTCGATTTTCTTTATTATTCCAATGATATGATTGCGGCGGGCGGACTTCTGCACTGTGTCGACGCGGGGCTGGATGTGCCTGGCCGGATCGGTCTGGCAGGATTCAACGGGATCGAACTGCTGGACGGATTGCCCCTTGCGCTGGCCACCACGGATGCCTGCCGTCGTGAAATCGGCGAAAAGGCCGCCGCCATCATCGCCCGTGCGGCAGAAGCCGGCCCTGCGGCCCGTCCCGAACGTATCGCCCTTGCGCCGCGATTGTCGGTTGGGCAAACGCTCTTGCGCGGTGCGCTCGGCGGTGGACAGGACTCTCCGGTTGGTGTTTAACCCAGCCTGTCTGTATTTTACGAGAGGCGCATATGCCTGCTGTATCCGTCGTCATCCCGATGAAGAACGAAGCCGGAAACGTGCAAACCGTTCTGACTGAAATTTCCCAGGCCTGCGCCGGGCTGGGGGACGGGCTTGAGATCATCGTCGTCGACGATGGCTCTACCGATGACACGGCCGCGGTCGTCATGGCCCTGCGGACGGAAATGCCGGGGCTGCGGCTGCTGCGGCATGCGCGGTCCGGCGGGCAGAGCGCGGCGGTTCACAGCGGGGTTCGGGCGGCGGGCGCGCCGATCATCTGCACACTGGACGGCGACGGGCAGAATCCGCCTGCGGAACTCCCGAAACTTTACGCCCCCCTTCTGGAAGACACGACCGGGAAGCTGGGCCTGGTGGCCGGGCAGCGGGTCAACCGCCAGGACACTTTATCCAAGCGGCTGGCTTCGCGCGCGGCGAACGCCTTGCGCGGTTGGTTTTTGCGCGATGGCACGCGGGATACGGGATGCGGGCTGAAAGGTTTCCGCCGGGAGGCCTTTCTGGACATGCCCTATTTCGACCACATGCATCGCTACCTTCCGGCGCTGTTCAAGAATTGGGGCTGGCAGGTGGCCCATGTGGATGTCGCCCACCGGGAACGCCAGGCCGGGCGGTCGAATTACAACAACCTCCAGCGTGCGATGGTCGGCGCCTATGACCTGGTCGGGGTCGCGTGGCTGATCCGCCGCCGCAAGAAGGTCCAGCCAGAGCCCGAGGCTGCCTGATGGAGACGGTGTTCGGCTGGCTGCATGTCGCCAACTGGGTCGAATTCTGGTGGGTCGTTGTCGGACTTGGCGGACAGTTGCTGTTCACAGCCCGTTTCCTGGTGCAATGGATCGCCTCGGAACGCGCGGGGCGCTCGGTGGTGCCGCTGGCGTTCTGGTACTTTTCGATCGCAGGGGGCGCGGTCCTGTTTGCCTACGCGGTGTATCGAAAGGATCCGGTGTTCATCCTGGGGCAGTCGATGGGGTTGTTCATCTATCTGCGCAATCTTTGGCTGATCCGGGAAGAGCGTCGCAATGCCTGACATACGCGGCTGGCTGCTCCCGGCCGGGATGCTTGTTCTGGCCATTACCGCAGCGCGCGTTCTGGCATTGAATTTCGTACAGATCGACCTGTTCGTGGATGAGGCTCAGTACTGGCTTTGGGGGCAGGATCCGGCGTTCGGCTATTATTCCAAGCCACCGATGATCGGCTGGGTCATCCGCGTCTTTACCGAACTGGGCAGCGATACCGCTTTCTGGATACGCCTGCCGGGGCCACTGTTTCACGCCGCCACGGCACTGATCCTGGGCCATATCGCCGCCCGCAGTTTCGGGGCACGTGCCGGGGTGGCAGTGGCGGTGGGGTTTGTCACATTGCCGATGGTGGGCCTGGCGTCGATCCTGATCTCAACCGATACGATCATGTTTCCCTTCCTTGCGCTGGCAGGTCTGGGCTACCTCCGCCTGACCGAAGGCGCGGGACGTGGCTGGGCTGTGGCCACGGGGGTGTGTCTGGGGCTGGCCTTCCTGTCGAAATATGCGGCCATTTACTACCTTTTCTGCGCGCTCCTGGCGGCGGGGCTGATACCCCAGGCACGTATCGGCTGGCAAAAGGCGGGGCTGGTGCTGGCGGCATTCGTGCCGGTTATATCCGCGAATCTGATCTGGAACGCGACGCAGGGCTTTCCGACGCTTTCCCACACTCTGGACAACGCCGATTGGGTGCGCGACCCTTCCGCCCGGGCCGGTCTGAATCTGCCGGGATTGGCGGAATTCTTTTTCGCCCAGTTTGCCGTGGCGGGGCCGGTGATCTTCGGCGGGCTTCTGGGGATGCTGGTGCGGGCAGGGCGACTGACCGTACGGCAAAGGCTGCTGCTGTCGTTCGCGCTCCCGATCGTTGCGGTGGTGATGGGGCAGGCCCTGGTGTCACGCGCTTACGCCAACTGGGCGGCGTCGGCCTATCTGGCCGGCGCGGTAGCGGTGCTGCCCTGGCTTTCCAGGCGGTGGTTGCTGGGGTCTTTTGTCTTTAACGGAGGGGTGTGCGTTCTGCTGCCACTTCTGGCAATCGCCGCGCCCTTTCTGGGCAATACTCCGGCGGGGTCCGCCGTGGAGCGTTACCTGGGCCGCCACGATATGAGCCGCGAGATCCTTTCCGCCGCACGGGAAGCGGGGGCCGATACGGTTGTGGCCGCCTCCCGGGACGTTCTGGCAGACCTGTTCTACACCGGCCGGGACAGCGGGCTGCGTTTTTTCGCCGTGCCGCCCGAGGGCCGCCCGATGCACCATTACGAAATGGTCTTCGCTTTCCCCGGCAGTGGCTCCGCGCTCTATGCCGGGTTCGAGGCCGCGCCGCCCGATTGTGCCCGCGGTGTCGCTCCGGTTGCTACACTCCACCCGAAGACCGGTGCTTACGCGGACAAGACGCTGCGGCTTTACCCTGTGCCCACAAGCTGCTGGACGCGTTAAGGGATCAGGCCGCGCAGGTAATCGCCATAGGCGTTCTTGGCATATATCCTTGCGCGGGTCAGGACATCCTCGGCACTGATCCAGCCTTGCTTGAAGGCGATCTCTTCCGGGCAGCCGGTTTGCATCCCTTGCCGTTCCTCCAGCGTCCGCACGAAATTGCCCGCATCCAGCAGGCTGGCATGGGTGCCCGTGTCCAGCCACGCATACCCGCGGCCCATCTGTTCCACCCGGAGGACGCCATCGTGCAGGTACATTTCCAGCAGGGATGTGATTTCCAACTCCCCCCGATCCGACGGGCGCACGCTGCGGGCGCGCTCGGGCGCGGTTTCATCAAGGAAGTAAAGCCCTGTCACCGCGAAGTTCGAAGGCGGAACGGCAGGTTTTTCGATAATCTCGCGCACCGTGCCATCGGGGGCGAAATCCACCACGCCATATCTTTGCGGGTCAGACACGTGGTAGCCGAATACCGTGCCCCCCGCGCTGGCATCCGCCCGTTGCAGAAGCTGCGGCAGGCCGTGACCGAAAAAGATGTTGTCACCCAGCACCATCGCCGACGGGGCCCCGGCCAGGAAATCCTCTGTAAGGAGGTAGGCCTGCGCCAACCCATCCGGTGCGGGCTGGACCACCCAGGTGAAAGAAAGGCCCCATTGGCTGCCGTCGCCCAGCAGGTGCCGGAACTGATCCTGGTCCTGTGGGGTCGTGATGATGGCGATCTCGCGGATACCGGCCAGCATCAGGACCGAGATCGGATAGTAAACCATCGGCTTGTCATAGATGGGCAGAAGTTGCTTCGAGATGCCTATCGTCACCGGGTAAAGCCGCGTGCCGGACCCCCCGGCCAGAATGATGCCCTTGCGATTTGTCATTTTATGCCAAGCTCTTTTAAAATATCGGCCAGTCCGGCGCGCCAGTCCGGGCGGGCAATTGCGTAGTCGTGCTCAAGGCCGGTGCAGTCCAGCCGGGAATTGGCGGGCCGCCTGGCGGGGGTGGGGTACTCGCGGGTGGAGATGTCGGTAACCCTTACCCGTCGGCCCGCCTGCGCGAAAATCTCGCGTGCGAAATCGGCCCAGCTGACATCGGGCGCCCCCGAGAAATGATAGGTTCCCGACGGCCCGTCCGTGCAAAGCCGCCCCGAGACGGCCCACACGGCCTGGGCGATCGCTGCCGCAGGGGTCGGGCCGCCGACCTGGTCAGCCACGACAGTCAGGGCATCGCGGGTTTCGGACAGGCGCAGCATCGTCTTGACAAAATTGGCCCCGTGCGCGGACACGACCCAAGAGGTGCGCAGGATCACATGCGGCCCGTTCGCGGCGCGTATGGTTTCCTCCCCCGCCAGCTTGCTGCGGCCATAGACGCCAAGGGGGGCGGTCGGATCGCCAGGGTGCCACGGGCGCGTGCCGGAGCCGTCGAAGACATAGTCGGTCGAGATATGAACGAAAGGAATGCCCCGCTGTGCGCAGGCCCGTGCCATTGCGCCGGGGGCGTGGGCGTTCACGGCCATCGCGATGGTCTCGTCGTTTTCGGCCTTGTCCACGGCGGTATAAGCGGCCGCGTTGATCACGGCCTGGGCCCCACTTTCCGCCACCTGTGCGGCGCAGGCGGCCGGGTCGGTCAGGTCGGCATCCGCCCGGCTGAGAAACCGGGCCTGCGGTGCGATACGGGCCAGTTCGGTCGCAACCTGGCCGGTTTGCCCGAAGACCAGTACCGTCATGCCACCCCCAGCCTTTGGCCGACGCCCTCACGCTTCAGCAGCGGGCGCCACCAATCCTCATTGTCCAGATACCAGCTGACGGTACGGCGCAGCCCCTCTTGCAACGTTACCGAAGGCCGCCAGCCAAGCTCATCGCGCAAACGCGCGGGGTCGATGGCATAGCGGCGGTCATGGCCGGGCCTGTCGGCCACGAACGTGATCAGGCGGTCGTGGGGGGCGCCGTCCGGGCGCATCTCATCGAGCAGGGCGCAGATCTGCCGCACCAGATCGATATTCGTGGCCTCGTTTTCTCCGCCGATATTGTAGGTTCGACCCGCAATCCCCTTTTCCATAACGCAGAGCAGGGCATCGGCGTGGTCTTCGACAAACAGCCAGTCACGCACGTTCTGCCCATCGCCGTAAACGGGTATCGGCTGGCCCGCCAGCGCCTTGAGGATCGCCACCGGGATCAGTTTCTCCGGGAAGTGGTACGGCCCGTAATTGTTGGAGCAGTTCGTCACCAGAACCGGCAGGCCGTAGGTTTCCCCCCAGGCCCGCACAAGGTGATCGCTGCCCGCCTTGGACGCCGAATAAGGGGAACGAGGGTCGTAGGGGGTCTCTTCGGAAAACGCCCCCGTTGGGCCAAGGCTGCCATAGACCTCATCGGTGGAAATGTGGTGAAACCGGAACGTTCCGGGCTGCCCGGCCTCTACCCAGAAGGCGCGGGCGGCCTCCAGCAGGTTAAAGGTGCCGGTCACGTTGGTTTCGATGAACGCTGCCGGCCCGTCGATGGAGCGGTCCACGTGGGATTCGGCGGCAAGGTGCATGACCGCGTCGGGCCGGTGCTGCGCAAGGATGCGGGTCAGTTCCGCCCGGTCTCTGATATCGGCCCGCTCAAAGCTGTAGAGCGGATTGTCCGCGACCCGGGCCACGTTCGCAAGGTTGGCGGCGTAGGTCAGTGCATCGAGGTTGACAACCGCGTGGCCCCGCTGCACCGCCAGGCGCACCACCGCCGAACCGATGAAACCTGCGCCGCCTGTCACCAGAAGTTTCATTGGGACGCCTCCCATGTGAACGGGCTGTCGAAATCCGACAGCGGGATCGCGCGGGCATCCTTTTCCGACAGGTGCGGGGCCTCGGCCAACCCCCAGTCCACCCCGGCGCTGTCCCAGCGCACGGCACCATCGCAGTCGGGGGCGTAGTAATCGGTGCATTTGTAGACGATCTCGGTGTCGGGCTCCAGGGTGATGAAACCATGCAGGAATCCCGGTGGAATCCACAGCTGCCTGCCGTTCTCGAAACTCAGTTCCACCCCGACCCAGTGGCCGTAGGTGGGCGCGCCTTTGCGGATGTCCACGGCGACGTCGAACAGACGACCCCGTCCGCACCGCACCAGCTTGCCCTGGGCATGGGGCGGACTTTGGTAATGCAGCCCCCGGATCGTCCCGGCCACACGGGACAGGGAATGATTGTCCTGTACGAACTCGGCGAAGATTCCGGCCTCTTCCATGCGCCGTTTCGTCCAGCTTTCACAAAAGAAACCGCGTGTGTCGCCAAACCTTTTGGGGGTGAGGATTTTCACGCCGGAAAGGGATGTTTCCTGAACCTGCACTGAAATATCCTTTGCTCTTTCAATCGGTTTTGGCTTAGCAGGTCAGACGATCAATGTCATCTGCCAAAGCCTGCCATGCCGTGCCCTGTCTCCAGTCCATATTCCGGCCGCCACCTCCTGGTGGTGGGGGCAACAGGGCGTGTGGGGACGGCGCTTCGGCGATACTGGGGCGGGCGGGAAATATGTGGACTGCGCCCGGTTTGGCAAACCCGCCAGGCGCTTTCCGGGCGGGGCTGGGTGCGGTGGTCTCCGTTGGATGAAGCCCTGCCGGACGTGCCACCGCTGTGGGCCGTCCTGCTGCTGGCCGGGGCAACCCCCTCGGGCAAGGGCAATATGAAAGACGCCGCGCCGCTGGCGCGGGCAGCACTGGAGGCGGCCCAGGCAGGGGGTGCGCGGCATGTGTTCCTGGCCTCGTCGCAGGCGGTCTATGGCGCAACCGATGCGGCGGCGCGCGAAGACACGCCCCGCACCCCCCTCAGCGGTTATGGCCATAGCAAGGCGGCGATGGAAGATGCTGCACTGAACGTTCCCGCCGGCATGCCGCCGGTCACCTGCCTGCGCATCGGCAACGTGGCAGGGGCCGAGCTTCTGGGGCAGGCGGTGGCCTCCGGGCGTCCTGTGCGGCTGGACCGCTTTGCCGATGGCGCGGGGCCGGTGCGTTCCTATATCGGGGTGGGAACCCTGGCACGGGTTCTGGAAAGCCTGGTGCGCCACTCCCGAAACGGCACGCCTCTTCCGCAGGTTCTGAATGTCGCCGCCCCCACCCCCACGGCCATGTCGGAGTTGCTGAGAAGCTGGGGGCGCGGCTGGGATTGGCGTCCGGCCCCGCCAGAAGCCCGGCAGAGGGCGGTGATGAATGTGGAACTCCTTGAGAGCCTGCACCGTTTCAGGCCCGAGGACAGTCATGCCACGCAGATGGCAAGGGATTGGGAAAGGTTCGGAGCATGAGCGCCAAGCGTCTGTTCGATGTTTTGCTGGCACTGGTTCTTGGCGCGCTTTTGCTGCCGCTTTTGCTGTTGATCCTTGGGACGATGTGGATGCTGGACGGGCGGCCGCTGTTTTATGTCTCCGAGCGGATGAAAGCGCCGGGCCGCCCCTTTGCGCTGTGGAAGCTGCGCACGATGCGCCCGGCCCCGCGGGACAGCGGCGTTTCGGGGGGCGACAAGATCAACCGCATCACCCGGACAGGCCGGATTTTGCGCCGGTTCCGGCTGGATGAAATTCCGCAGCTTTGGAATGTGCTCAAGGGCGATATGAGCTTTGTGGGTCCGCGTCCGCCTCTGCGTCTTTACGTGGAACGGTTCCCCGATCTCTATGCCGGAGTGCTGAGGTCGCGCCCGGGGATCACCGGGCTGGCGACGCTGACTTATCACGCCCATGAGGAGCGCCTTCTGGCACCGTGCCGTACGGCCGAAGAAACCGATGCCGTCTATTCCCGTGCCTGTGTTCCGCGCAAGGCGCGGCTGGACCTGATCTACCAGCGGAATCAGTCGGTTTGCTATGACGCGGTGCTGCTTTGGCAGACCCTGGCCCGGGTCTTCAGGCGACGCACCTAATAGTTGTATTTTACAACTATTTGTTGTTAAGATTCTGTTTTAAAGGCGAAATCAAGGGCAACATAGTCGTTTTTGTAAGACGGCCCACCCCCCTCCGGTTTACCCTTGCCGCCTTGAGGGCAATCAACGGGAGGAAACCATGTCCCAAACTTTTGTCGTCGGATATGACGGCAGCGACGCAGCCCGTCGTGCGGTTCAGTTTGCGCTGGACCGGGCACGCGACCAGAATGGCAGGCTTGTCGTCGCCCATGTTCTCGAATGGTCACCTTATTCCTTTTTGACGCCGACAGAACTGGAAGAGCGCCACAAGCGCCGCCGGGAGGAGCTTCAGCGCGCTGAAAAAGCCCTGCTGAAACCGCTCCTGGACAGTTTGAAGGACGCCGGTGTGCCTGTCGAGACGGCGCTGAAATACGGCAACATCTCCGACACGCTGTGCGACATCGCTGGGGAGGCGGGGGGCACGCAAATCTTTATCGGACGTAACGGCCATTCCACAATGGGATCGCGGATTTTCGGCTCGGTCGCGGGGCGGCTGGCGCAGACGGCGTCTGTTCCGGTCACCATCGTGCCCTGAGCGCGCACTCTTCCAACAGGGACAGAAAATGACAAACACAATGACAAGGGCGGCTTTTGTCGCCGCGCTCTCGCTTGGGGCGTCGTCCCCGGCGCTGGCGCAAACCCTAGACGAAAAGGTCAACGAAATATTCGCCAGTTCGACAGGCTGGTTCGTAGACTTCATCTTCAGTCCGTTTCCCGGGACGTCGTTCCCGTGGATCGTGGCGTGGCTGGTCGTGGCGGCGACGGTGTTTACGATCTATTTCGGGTTCATCCAGTTTCGGGCCTTTCCCCACTCCATTGCGCTGGTACGTGGCGACTATGCGGATCCCGATGACGCGGGCGAAGTCAGCCATTTCCAGGCCCTGGCCACGGCGTTGTCGGGGACGGTCGGTCTTGGCAACATCGCCGGGGTCGCGGTCGCGGTCGGCATCGGGGGGCCGGGGGCGACGTTCTGGATGATCCTTGCCGGTCTTTTGGGCATGGCGTCCAAGTTCACCGAATGCACGCTGGCCGTTAAATATCGCAACGAATACCCTGACGGCACCGTCTCCGGCGGTCCGATGTATTACATGACCAAGGGGATGGCCCAGCGCGGCCTGCCAGGGGGGCGGATTCTGGCGGTGATGTTCGCCGTTTTCTGTATCCTGGGGGCGTTGGGGGGCGGAAACATGTTCCAGGCCAACCAGGCGCACGCGCAGATCACCAATGTCGTCGGCAATTATCCCGGCTGGATCACCGGGGTTGTCTTCGCGGCGATCGTTTTCGCGGTAATCGTGGGCGGGCTGAAATCCATCGCACGTGTCACCGAGAAAGTCGTGCCTTTCATGGGGGTTATGTATGTGAGTGTGGCGCTGGTAATCGTGCTGGCGAATTATGACAAGATTGGCTGGGCTTTCGGGCAGATATTCGCCGGGGCTTTCACCGGTCTGGGCGTTGCCGGCGGCATGGTGGGGGCTCTGATCCAGGGGTTCAAGCGGGCGGCGTTTTCGAACGAAGCCGGCGTGGGCTCGGCGGCCATCGCCCACTCGGCGGTGCGCACCAAGGAGCCCGCCACCGAAGGGTTCGTTTCGTTGCTGGAGCCATTTATCGACACGGTGGTCATCTGTACCATGACCGCACTGGTGATCATCATCACCGGGCAACTGGTCAGCGATCCGGAGACCGGGCGTTACGTTCTGGCCGAAGGTGGGAAGATGATCGCCACCGTCGACGGCAATACGGGTGTTGCGCTGACATCGGCGGCGTTCTCCTCGACATTCGGCTGGTTTAAGTACGTGCTGGCGCTGGCGGTGATCCTGTTTGCCTTCTCGACCATGATCAGTTGGTCTTACTACGGGCTGAAGGCCTGGACGTACCTGTTCGGCGAAGGTCACATAAAGGAACTGATCTTCAAGCTGATCTTCTGCGCCTTCGTGGTCGTCGGGGCCGCCGCCAGTCTTGGCCCGGTGATCGACTTCTCGGATGCGGCGATCTTCGCCATGGCGGTGGTCAATATCGCGGCACTTTACATGCTGATGCCGATCGTCCGGGATGAGGTGAACGGCTACCTCTCGCGTCTGAAATCGGGCGAGATCACAAAACATCGCTGATCCGCCTCCGTGCCGGGCCTTCGGGCCCGGCGCTTTGGTTTGCGCCACGCCGTGCGTCCGTCTATCAGGGGCGCAGCAAGGAGGTGGCCATGGCCCCGATCATTTTCATTACCGGCGGTGCGAGGTCGGGAAAAAGCACCCGGGCCGAGGCCCGCATCCGTGAGTTCGGCGGACCGCGGGTCTATATCGCGACGTCGCGCCCGGAGGATGACGAGATGCGCGCCCGAATCGCCGCCCATGTGGCGCAACGCGGCCCCGGTTGGCGTACCGTCGAGGAGCCGCTGGACTTGCCAGGCGCTCTTCGCGACACGGACGGTGATGGGGGCCCCTGCCTCGTGGATTGCCTGACCCTGTGGCTATCCAACCTGATGTGGGCAAAGCGGGACTGGGCCGCAAACGTCGCCGCGCTGGAGGTCGCGCTGGAGGCCCGCCAAAACCCCGTGGTTCTGGTTTCCAACGAAGTTGGCATGGGCATCGTTCCCGAAAACGCCCTGGCCCGCGCGTTCCGCGACGCCCAGGGGCGGCTGAACCAGCGCATCGCGGCCTGCGCCGACGAGGTGGAACTGGTCGTTTCTGGTCTGCCCCTGCGGGTCAAGTGAACGCTTGACAGCGGTGCCGGTGCGGCTACCTCTAGGGGCGGTTCTGGTGCCCCGAAAGGGGTGAAAAGGGAAGCCGGTGCGATTCCGGCGCTGCCCCCGCAACTGTCAGCGGCCAGCCCTGCCCATGCGTCACCATCCGGGACGGTGGCAAGGGGGTCGATCCGCAAGCCAGGAGACCTGCCAGAACCGTGCACCAAATCCGGGCGGTGGGCCCGGCAGGGGACTTTGGCCTGCCTCTTCCCGCCGGTTTCCGCCATGATTGCCGTAGAAAAGAGGACGGACATGCAGCCAAAGGACACCACCGGGAACGAGGCTTTCAAAGGCTTTACCAACACGGCCTGTCCGTTTCATCCCTGCCATGCGGGTGTGAAGCGCGAATTCAACTGCCTGTTTTGCTATTGCCCGCTGATTGCCTATGAGTGCCCTGGCCCTTACAGGCTGTATACTGATCGCAACGGCCTGACGCGGAAGGATTGTTCTGCCTGCACGCTGCCCCATGACGGCTACCAGCAATCGTGGAACTTCATCCAGAAATGGCTGGAATACCCGGTGCCGTGGAAGGGCGGGGCCCAGACCGAACCGCCTACCGCGCGTCCGCGCCCGCCTTCCGGGGTTAGTGTGCCAGCGCCAGAAGTGCGTCGAGGTTGAGATCCTCTTCCAACTGGTCGGCGAGCCTGTCGAGGGCATTTTCGACCTGCGCGGCGTAGTCGAGTCCGG
>NZ_QAAA01000018.1:44722-46695 GCF_003046545.1 Rhodovulum imhoffii
TCGCGACCCGCGAAATCTGCGGCACCGCCACCCTGAGACCCCCGCCCGCACTGCGCTGAGGCCGCTCCAGCGCAAGGGAATCTTCCGCCGGAAGGTCATCGGCCTTTTCGAACCACCGCACCACCCCCATCAGCGGCCAGCCGGTGGTCTCTGTCATCACGTCGCAGCCCGGCCGGTAGAGGGAGAAATACCCCCGGAACTTGTTTACCAGATACCCCTTGACGCGGGCGCGCTCCTCCGGCGTGTGCAAAAGCCAGCTTCCTACCACTGCCGCGATGGCCCCGCCACGGTCATTGTCCGTGACCAGTACCACGGGCAGGCCGGCTTTCTCGGCGAGTTTCATGTTGGTGATATCGCAGTGGCGCAGATAGACCTCGGTCCCCGCGCCCGCGCCTTCGACCAGCACAAGGTCGGCTGTGGCGGCAATACGGTGAAAACTGTCCAGAACTGCGGGCATCAGCAACGGTTTGAGATTGTGGTAATGGCGTGCGGGCCAGTTGCCCAGCGCCCGCCCGCGCAAAACCACCTGCGAGCCCACCAATGCCTGCGGCTTGAGAAGCACCGGGTTCATGTGAATCGAGGGGGCAAGCCCCGCCGCCTGCGCCTGCAACGCCTGCGCACGACCGATTTCACCCCGTGGCGCGGCCCTTCCGTCAGGGCCGGGGGGCAGGTCGCTGTCCACGGTGACGGCGGCGTTGTTGGACATGTTCTGGGCCTTGAACGGCGCGACTTTCAGCCCCCGCCGCGCATAGGCGCGGCACAGGCCCGCCACCAGCAGGCTTTTGCCCACGTCCGATGACGTCCCCTGGAACATCAGCGCCCGCGCGCGCCGCTTGGGGCGGGGTGAGAGCATCGGCACATCGATTTCGGGCAGCGGTGGCGGTGTGTCTTTGGGGGGCAGATCGGTCATCGGGGCATCCTTGCGCGCCTGATGGGCCGGGGGCGTGGGGAAGTCAAGGCCTGGAACGCCGCTCCGGGCTGGCCTTCGATGCCCGAGCGGAACCGGTATCCGGTCAGGGCCATTCCGGTTACGGGTTTCGCAGCTCCGATCAAAGTTCCGGGGGCCTTGCGGCCGGGCGGCCCCATATGGGGTGGCACGGCTTTGCGAAGTGCAGGAAATGCAGCCCCCTCCAGGAAGAGAGGGCCACCCCGCAAACCGACCTTCGCCGGGTCCAGCCGCCCTGGACGGATTTCCGGATTGCGGATCAGACTTTGCGCCATGGTCCGCCCCCACGGGCGTCACTGCCCCATGTTCCAGGGGCTTCTGACGAACTGCATCCCCGCGCAGGGTCTCCGGTGGGCGACACGACGCAGGTCATTCCCAAGGCTGCAAACGATTTTCCCTTGCCCGGCCCCGTGTTCGCGATCAAAGCGTCTTTTCCTGTCGTCTTCGTGGTCACGATCCTGTCCCCGACGGCTCTCTTTCGCGCCCTCCGGGCGGTATGGCGGGCATTTTCAGCGGCACAGGCAGAGGCATTGCGTTTCCTCCTTGTTTCGCTTGAAACTATCAGTCACGCCTGTAGCCGCAAGCGTCCAAAACGGACTTGCCCTTTCGGCCCAAACTGAAGTACCCACACAGCGGCGCCGGTCTAGCTCAGTTGGTAGAGCGTCTGCCTTGTAAGCAGGGGGTCGGGGGTTCGAGTCCCTCGACCGGCACCATATATAAAAATAATATCATAATTACAAATACTTGAGGATGTCGATAATTCCTGGAGCCACTGATAATCCCACTCAAGAGCTTTGATACCCACATATTCCCTTGAGGGCTTTTCGCGTGAAATCGCAGAGGTGCGACCTCAACACCGAAATCAGGCCGCGCAAACCGCACAGCTCGAAATCGAGACATACAGGGGAAGTGTTCCCATGCCGCAAAGTGTGTAGGTGTTCAGTCCCGGCATCTGGTGGATCGGATTTAGGATGAATCTGTCTGGCTCTGATGTCCAGACCTTGCAGATGTATTCGTAGGGTGTGAG
>NZ_QAAA01000019.1 GCF_003046545.1 Rhodovulum imhoffii
GATCGCTGTATTGCCGCTCGGATGGCGTGCGTGGTCGTGGCGCTGCCGTGACGTATCTGTCCCATAGGGCTTCCTTCCATTCCAGCGAAAGGATCGCGCCATCAAACCTTGGGATCAAACACCTAGGCACGGATCATCGGGAAAAACGCCACCGCAAATTGCAAAGCCAACCCCACCCCGCCCCAAAGCGTTGCATAAGCAGCAAGGTACCCCAAGATTCCTTGGCCATAACCATAGACTGATACGGTAAGACCCGCGATCAGCAGCAGCACAAAGGCGACGCTCCCCATCACCAGGCGGTGGGTCACCTTGGCGGGCACATCGAATTTCTGCACCAGCCACCCCGCCGCGACCCAGCACAGAACCAGAAGGATTGGAATTTCCAGCGCCTGCGCGGAACCGACCGTTCCAAGCGGGCCGCCGATCATGAACCGGACAAGGCCCAGCAGGAATCCCACACCAAAAACAAGAACGAAATAGACTACCCCCGCGGAGACCGCGTTTTTCATCGCATTACCCTTCCAAAAGCGCCTGTGCGGCCGCCCTGGCCTGAGGCGTAATCGTATCTCCCGAAATCATGCGGGCAATTTCATCAATTCGGTCCGCGCCGGTCAATGGCGTCACGGAAGACAGAGTCGTTTCCGCACGCACTTTCTTTTCGACGCGCCAGTGATGCGCCGCCAGCGCCGCCACCTGCGGCGAGTGGGTCACCACCAGAACCTGCCCACCCCCGGCCAACGCGGCCAGCCGACGCCCCACGGCATCCGCCGTTGCACCGCCCACCCCGCGATCGATCTCATCAAAAATCAGGGTCTGCCCCGATGTTTGCTGCGTCAGGCAAACCTTCAGCGCCAGGAGGAAGCGGCTCAGTTCCCCGCCCGAGGCGATCTTGTTCAACGGCCCGGCCGGCGCACCCGGATTCGTTGCAACCTGAAATGTTACCGTATCCCCCCCCTCGGGGCCGGGATCGGCAGAGGTAACCAGAGTGGTAAACACGGCCCGTTCCATTTTCAGCGGGGCAAGCTCCCCCGTCATGGCCGCGTCCAGCGCCCTTGCCGCTGCGTGGCGCTTTTGCGTCAATCTCCGGGCAGCGGCTTCATAGGCGGCATGGGCCGTGTCCAGGGTCATACGCAGCGCCGCCAAGTCTGCTTCACCGCCATCCAGCGCGCAAAGGCGTCGGCGCAAGTCTTCCGCCAGTCCCCCCAGATCGTCGGGCTGCACCCCATGCTTGCGCGCCAGCGCCCTGAGGGCAAACAGTCGCTCCTCGGTCGCTTCAAGATCCGCCGGGTCGAATTCCAGTACACCGAGGCACGCCTCCACCCCCTGTACGGCTTCGCCCAGTTCAACCATCGCACGCCCCAGCGCCTCGATCGCCGGGTCCAGAGTACCTTCGACAATATCCGCCGTACCTTCGAGCCAACGCAGAGCATCGCCCATACGCGCCTCCGCCCCGCCCCCTTCGGAAAGCGCCGCATGGGCGCGGACGATATCTTCGCGGACCCGATCCGCAACCTGCATGGCACGGCGGCGGGCGTCCAGGACCGCGTCCTCACCCGGCACGGGAGACAAGCTATCAAGCTCCTCAACCGCGTGGCGGAGGAATTCTTCCTCCGCCTTCAGCGCGCAAAGCGCGGCCTCCGCACGTTCCATATCGGCCTGCGCTGCGGCACGGGCCCGCCACGCGGCGCGCGTTTGGGCGATATCGCCGGACAAGGCAGCGTAATCATCCAGAAGCTGACGGTGGCCCCGCGGATTCAACAGCCCCCGATCGTCCTGCTGCCCGTGCAGTTCGATCAGCGTATCGGAGAGTGCGCGCAAAATCTCACCGCTGACACGCCGGTCATTGACCCAGGAGGTCTTGCGGCCATCGCGGGTATTGATACGGCGCAGAATCAACGTCTCGCCCTCGGGGACCCCGGCCTCTTTCAGAACCGCCCGCGCCGCATGCCCGGCTGGTAGGTCGAATTCCGCCGTGACCTCAGCCTGCCCGGCGCCCGTGCGCACCAGATCAGCACGCCCGCGCCAGCCAAGAACGAAGCCCAGCGAATCCAGAAGTATCGACTTCCCCGCCCCGGTTTCTCCGGTCAGGACATTCAGGCCCGGCTGGAAGGCAAGATCCAGCCGGTCGATGATAAGCATGTCCCGGATTTCGAGACTGCGCAGCATGCGCGCTCTCCGCGTCTGTCAGAGCCATTGGCCCTTGATCATCTGACGATATACGGTGCGCAGCCAGCTCGTGCCGCGCGCCTCGGGGGCCAGTCCCCGTCCTTTTAACAGGTTGAAGGCATCCTGATACCAGTCGGTCGACTGGAAGTTGAAACCCAAAATCGCTCCGGCTGTCTGGGCTTCCTCATCCAGCCCCAGCGCCAGATACGCTTCGACAAGGCGGTATAGCGCCTCAGCGGTATGCGTGGTGGTCTGGAAGTCTTCAACCACGACCCTGAACCGATTGATGGCAGCAGTGTGATGGCCGCGCTTGAGATAGTAGCGCCCGATCTCCATCTCCTTTGCGGCAAGGTGATCGAAGGCAAGATCGAATTTCAGGATTGCCGACTTCGCGTATTCGCTTTCAGGATAACGTTCGATCACGGTCCGAAGGGCCTGAAGCGCCTGAAAGGTCAGCCCCTGATCACGCCCGACAAGGTCGATCTGGTCGTAATAGCTGAGTGCCAGCAGATACTGGGCATAAGCCGCGTCCTCATCGGCTGGGTAAAAATCAATGTAGCGCTGCGCGGCAATGCGGCTGTTCTCGTAATCCCGCTCCTTGTGATAGGCGAAGGCCTGCATGATCAGCGCGCGCCGGGCCCAGTCGGAATAGGGGTACAACCGCTCCACCTCTCCAAAAAGCCGGGCGGCTTCCTCTGCGTCATCCTCAACCTCGAGTTCCCGCTCCGCCTGGGTATAAATCTGCTGAGCGGTATAGCTTTCCAACGCGGGTTCACGCCGACTGCCAATCGGGCTGCAGGCGGTTGCAAGAACCAGCGTCGAAAAAGCCAATTGCACCAATCGCCCGCTGCGTCCCGTCATCGAAAGACCTATCTTATCGCCAAAACATCCCGGCTGGGGCCGGGTTGTTTTGTCCTCTAGCACAGAAATATCTGGGGCAAAACGTCTTTGGACGGGAATTTCCCGGTTACGCAGCAGCCGGAAAGTCCGCCGGGCAAACCCCCGCCCCCGGGAGCCGCGCCCCAAGGGCGCCGCTACAGGTTTCCAACCGGTAAGCGTTGGGGCTTGCAAACAGGGTTCGCAACAATTTGTTCGTCAGCGCATGGCCTGCCCGCTCCCCTTCGTAGCGACCGAGAATCGGCGCCCCGGCCAGCGCCAGATCGCCCAGCGCATCCAACATCTTGTGGCGAACGGGCTCATCGGCATGGCGCAACCCCCCGGGGCTGAGCACCGCGGCACCTTCCACCACGACAGCGTTGGTCAGACTTCCGCCAAGGGCCAGCCCATTCTCGCGCATCATGTCCACGTCCCGCTGCCGGCAGAACGTCCGGCTGTCACACAGTTCCCGCACGAAAGCGCCATTGGCCATGTTGAGGAAACGATGCTGGCGCCCGATGGCGGCGTCTTCGAAATCGATCTGAAAGTCGATCTCGAACCCTTCCGCAGGCACCAGGCGCGCGCGGGCGGCCCCTTCGCAAACTTCGACCGGCTCCAGAATGCGCAGCACCCTTACAGGGGCAGCCAACGGCTGGAGCCCACGGGTAAGGACCGCGCGCACAAAGGGGGCGGCGCTGCCATCCATGATCGGCACTTCGGGGCCATCGAGATCGATCAGCGCGTTGTTCACCCCGCACCCCGCCAGCGCCGCCATCACATGTTCCACGGTCGAAACGCTGGCCCCGGAATCGTTACGCAGCAGGGTGCACAGGCGTGACGGCTCGACAGAACTCCAGCGCGCAGGGATCATGCCCCCCTGCCCGGCCAGATCCGTGCGACGGAACCAGATCCCGTATTCCGCCGACGCAGGCCGGATCACCATGCGTACAGGGCGCCCGGAGTGAAGCCCGACACCCTTGAATTCGATCGAAGATTTAACCGTCGTCTGCAATGCAACACCTGTTATCCGGTCGGGCTTCTGTGACCCGCTGACCCTGACTTAATTGTCGCACCACGTTCCCTCAACTCAATCTTTGCAACATCGTGAAACATCCCGGCGGCCGGGGCGGCGGGTTTCCGCCAAACCCGGCAAAACCCCTCGTAAGACTCTGTTTAAAAATGAAAAAGAGGCCGCGAAAACGGCCCCTTCCACTCTGGAGTCGTGTTCGCCTAGTTGGCCTGACGACGCAGGAATGCCGGAATTTCGATACGCTCGTCTTCGGCCTCCGGCTCCTCTTCGTCATCGAAGCCGTAAACCGGCGGCTGACGGCGCATCGCCTGGCTGTTGCGATCATGGGTTTCGTGCCCATGCCCGGCCATCCGGTTGATCAGGGATCCGATGCCGAAACGTGGGCGGTCCGCCGCTTTCTCAGGCAAATCGGGGACGGCCTGCGGCGTGTTGTAAGTGCCGGGGTTGGGGACCTTGCTGACCGCCTTCTGCAACCGTGCAAGCGCCTCCGGAGAGGGCGTGCCGGGCGCGCGTACGGCCTCCTGCGGCTCCGGCCGATAGGCCGGTGGCGGCAGATCGTCGTCCTGCGCCTGCACCGCCGGCTCCACGAAGGCGGCCGCCGGCTCGCTCTCGAGTTCCGGGAAAAAGCTCGGCTCCTCCGGTTCGGGCCGGAACGCGGGTTCCTCACCCACCAGTTCTGGGTCCTCCGTCACGCTTTCGGCCACGGTTTCCGCGGGCCTCAGCGGCTCTGCCAGGCGGCGGCGCGGCACAGGGGTTTCCTGCATATCGGTGCTGGCGTCGATGCCCGTTGCCACGACGGAAACGCGCATCTTTCCATCCATCTCCGGATCGAGCGTCGACCCGACGATGATGTTGGCGTCCGGGTCGACCTCTTCGCGGATGCGGTTCGCGGCCTCGTCCAGTTCGAACAAGGTCAGATCGTAGCCTCCGGTGATGTTGATCAGAACGCCCTTGGCGCCCTTGAGGCTGATCTCGTCCAGAAGAGGGTTGGCGATCGCCTTCTCGGCGGCCATCACGGCACGGCTCTCGCCCTCGCCCTCGCCCGTGCCCATCATGGCCTTGCCCATTTCGTCCATCACCGCACGAACGTCGGCAAAGTCGAGGTTGATCAGCCCCGGCCGCACCATCAGGTCGGTGACGCCCTTGACCCCCTGATAAAGAACGTCGTCCGCCATCAGGAAGGCCTCGGTAAACGTCGTCTTCTCATTCGCCAGCCGGAACAGGTTCTGATTGGGAATGATAATCAGGGTATCCACGACCTTCTGCAGCGCCTCGACACCTTCCTCGGCCTGCCGCATTCGTTTTGCCCCTTCGAACTGGAAGGGTTTTGTCACCACCCCAACAGTCAGAACGCCAAGCTCCCGTGCAGCCTGGGCGATGATCGGAGCGGCCCCGGTCCCGGTTCCGCCCCCCATCCCGGCGGTGATGAAGCACATGTGCGATCCCGCAAGGTGATCGACGATTTCCTCGATGCTTTCTTCGGCCGCAGCAGCCCCGACGGAAGGCCGTGCCCCGGCCCCCAGCCCCTCGGTCACCTTGAGGCCGATCTGCACCCGTGACGGGGCGCGCGATTGCTGAAGCGCCTGTGCATCGGTATTCGCGGTGACGAACTCGACGCCTTCAAGCTGCTTCTCGATCATGTTGTTCACAGCATTGCCACCAGCGCCACCGACGCCAAATACCGTGATCCGTGGCTTGAGCTCGGTCTGCTCGGGCATATTGAGGTTCAAAGTCATGGATAGGTCCGCCTGTTTTCCCGGTATGCGCCGGATTTTTTACTTACTCGCCATCAATCTTACCGACTCAGGGGGGGGAGGTCACGAAAAAATTGCCAAAACCTACGAAATATGGCACCGGCAAGCTGTCATTCGGCGACATCCCGCCGCACTCCACCCTATATTGCGTTACCAGTTATCCCGGAACCAACGCACCGCGCGCCGAAGCGATGTCGCCGGGTATCGTTCCGAAGGAACGGCAAAATCCCACCATTCGTCCTGCGGGTGCGCCGCGAAAAGGCACAACCCCACGGCGCTGGAAAACGCGGCCCCCGTTGCCGATTGCGGCAATCCCTGAACCCGCAAGGGCCGCCCCAGCCGAACATGCTGGCCCAGAATACGGCTGGCCACCGCATCCAGTCCCGGAATGAGGCTGCCCCCCCCGGTCAGCACGATCTTGCGGCCCGGCAGGTATTCGAACCCCGCAGCATCAAGGCGCGCGCGCACATCCTCGAGAATCTCTTCCACCCGCGGGCGCATGATACCGATCAGTTCCGCCCGGCTGACGGTGCGGCGGTCATGTTCGTAATCTCCGGTCTCCCCGCCGATCGCGATCATCTCCCGGTCGTCCATGCCGGTGGCGACGAGGCCCCCGTTGAACGTCTTGATCCGCTCCGCCGTATCGAAGGGCACCTGCAGGCACTGGCAGATGTCGGAGGTCACATGCCGCCCGCCCATGCGCACACTGTCGGCATAAATCATGTGCTTTTTGATGAAAACCGAAACGCCGGTGGTTCCGCCTCCCATGTCGATACAGGCCGCCCCCAGTTCCTGTTCGTCTTCGACAAGGCTGGAAACGCCCGACACATAGGCCGAATTCGCAATCCCCGCCAATTCGAGATCGCAACGCTTGATACAATATATCAGGTTCTCGATCACACTGCCCTCGACGGTCAGCAGATGCATGTCCACCGACAGCCGCTTGCCGATCTGGCCACGCGGGTCGCTCAGCCCGGTACGGTGATCCAGCGCGAAATTGACCGGCTGGGCATGCAAGACTTCCCGGCCCGGCCCGATATCGGGCATTTCACAAGAGGCCAGCGCAGAGGCGACATCCTCCTCCTTGACCACATGGCCGGAAAGATCCACACCGCCTTCCAGCCCGTATGAGCGCGGACGCGCCCCCGCAAAACAGGCGATCACGTGGTCCACGCGCTGGCGCGCCATCTTCTGCGCGCGCTGCACGACAGTGCGGATCGCACGCTCGGTCTCCTGCATCGCGGTGATCTCGCCAAACCGCACCCCCCGCGACCGTAGCGCCGCCGCCCCGATCACCCGAAAGCTCGACTGCCCGGCCAGCGGGCCGACGCCCTCGGAATCGCGCAGCCTGTCGCTGCCGTCAAAGCGCAGGACAAGACAGGCCAGTTTGGACGTCCCGACATCCAGGATCGCGACAACGCCCCTGTCCATCGCCTGTTTGCGCATCCGGCGCATTGCACGCTGAGACTGGTACAGATTGCTCATCCGCTTGTCGCCCCCAATTCCATAGCTTTGATTTCCTGAAATATCTTTTGCGCGTTCGGCCCCATTCGCAGGGTCGGCCGCGCGGGTATCCTGAGATCGACGGCGACCACGTCCCGGGACAACAAGTCCTCCGCCTGGTCCAGCGCCATCACACGCTCCAGCGCCGCAAGCGCCCCCTCCTCGGGCAGCAGAATACGCTGCCCGCGGTCAAGAACGACATCCCAGCGCCGCTCCCCCATACGCACCAGCCCGCGCAACCGCGCCTCGACGGGACGGGCCGCCGCCAGCAACGCCAGCGCCTCGGGCACTGCGACCTCGGCCCCCTGCCCCACGATCAGCGGCAGATCGGCCCGTGCGCCCCGGCGGGTCACAGCCCCGACCCGGTGGCCTTCACGGTCCAGAAGCTCCAGGCCGTTTTCGCTCCGCCACAGGATGCGCGGGGTACGCTCCACGACACGGACTTCCAGAACTCCGCCGGGACGGATGAACAAATCCGCACGTGCAATGGCATCCAGCCCGGTAACGGCCTGCCGCACCGGATCCAGATCAAGATCGAAAGAGGAGACGGGAAAATCCAGCCCCATCACATCGCCGATATCCTCGGCCACCTCGGGGGACGCCCCGACAATGGAAACCGAACTCACCATGAACTCGGGCCGTTCCACGATCGAACGGCGCAACTCGAGCCCCGCATTCAACAACACCGCGCGGTTCGCCGGGTCGCCAAGGTAAAACGCCGCCAGCCCCCCCAGTACCAGCACGGGCACCCCAAAGCGCAGACCGTTGCGCACGACCGGCGTCAGCCACAGCCGTTCCGCCCGATAGGCCCAGCGTGACGGCGCCCCCGGCGCATGCTTGCGTTTCAGCGGTTGCACGACGCATCCTCCACCATCCAGCGGCACAACTGTCCGAAAGACATGCCGCAAGACACCGCCTGTTCCGGTGAAAGGGAGGTGGGCGTCATGCCCGGCTGGGTGTTTGTCTCCAGCAGGATCAGCCCCGCAAGCCCCCGCGTCGCATCCCAGCGGAAATCGGTGCGGCTTACCCCCCGGCACCCCAGCGCGCGATGGGCACGCAGAGCATAGTCAAGACAGGCCTCGAACACCTCCGCCGGCAGGTCCGCAGGCAGAATATGGCGCGATCCTCCCGCCTTGTACTTGGCATCGTAATCGTACCAGCCATCGGTCAGGATATCCGTCACGGTCAGCGCCCGGTCTCCCACAATAGTGGTGGTCAGTTCCCGGCCCGGCGCAAAACGCTCCACCATGACCGTTTCAGGCATATCCGCAGATAGCTCGGGCGGACCGTCGACAGGATCACGGACGATATACACCCCGACCGACGAGCCCTCATTATAGGGCTTCACCACGTAGGGCGGAGACATCACATGGCGCGCACGAACCTCATCGGCACGGGCCAGTACGCTTTCCATCACCGGCAGCCCGGCAGCCCGGTAAGCGGTCTTGGTGCATTCCTTGTCCATCGCCAACGCCGAGGCCAGAACCCCGGAATGGGTGTAGGGCAATCCCATCCACTCCAGCAGCCCCTGCACGCAGCCATCTTCCCCCCAGCGACCGTGAAGCGCGTTGAAAACCACGTCCGGACCAAGCCTGGACAACCGCGCGGGCAGATCCCGCCCCGCGTCGATCTCAATCACATCAAAACCCTGCCCCCGCAGCGCCGCAGCGCATTCGCGCCCTGATGACAGGGAAACCTCCCGCTCTGCGGAAAGGCCGCCCATCAGAACCGCAACCTTGGGGGATGCCCTGCTCGACATGCCCGCCACCTGTGCCTCACATCGCTTTTCGCGATAGTGTTATTCGTTGTCCGGGGCGGATTGGCCCACCCTCATGATCTCCCACTCTAGCTGGATTCCGCTGTCTTGGAAAACCCTTTTTCGGACGAGTTCGCCCAACCCCTCGAGATCCGCGGCGGTCGCGCAACCGGTATTGATCAGGAAATTCGCATGCTTTTCAGACATCTGGGCACCCCCCAGACGCGCCCCTCGCAGTCCCGCACGCTCGATCAGGCGCCACGCCTTGAGGTCATGCACATCATCCGCCCGCCCGGTCGAAGACGCCCCCGAAGGGTTGCGGAACGTCGACCCCGCACTACGTTCCCCGGTGGGCTGGCTGGCATCGCGGCGGGCGATCTGATCGGCCATGCGGGCCTCCAGATCCTCCGGCCGCCCCGGTTTGCCCTGCAACACGGCCTCCGTCAGCACCCAGCCTTCGGGCAGATCGCTCAGACGGTATCCAAAATTGAGATCTTCCGCGCGCAGCGTCACCTGCCGCCCCTCTCGGGTGATGACTTGCGCCTCGACAAACACATCCGCGATGTAACTGCCGTAACAGCCTGCATTCATCCGGATCGCTCCACCGATCGCACCGGGAATGGTCCGCAGAAATGTCAAATCGACCCCTGCCGCCGCCGCACGTCGCGCCACATGCGTATCCAGCGCCGCAGCCCCGGCGTGCACATGAAACCCGTCCACGCGAATCCCGTTGAACCCGCGGCCAAGCCGGATCACGGCCCCGCGTATCCCGCCATCGCGCACGATCAGGTTCGATCCGACCCCGATCGGGAAAACCGGCACGGCCGGGTCCAGCGCCGCCAGAAAGGAGGCCAGGTCCTGGGAATCCTCCGGCTGAAACAGCCATTCCGCCGGTCCGCCCACCCGCAGCCAGGTCAGGTCTGACAGCGCCCGGCCGGGAACCAGGCTGCCACGCACCTGCGGAAGCGTCATTCGCGCCTCCCCGCCATCGCCCCCAGCGCATAGAGCCCCGCCGAGAGAGCCGCCGCACCCATCCAGGGAAAAATCACATCATGGCGAAGAACCACGGCGGGCCCCTTGGCCGGCAAGGACAAAGCGATCGCGCCAACTGCCAGAGAATACACGCCGAACAATCCCAAAAACCCTCTCCAGGCACCGCGCAGACCATGGCAAAGCACCGCATAGGCCACGACCGGGGCCACAGCCCAGCTTGCATAGGCCAGCAAGATCGCCGACCCCGTCATCGCGAACGTCCGGCCCCCGGCCCGTGCTGGCGTATCCACGCGATGAAATCGCGCTTTGGAAGCCGCAGGACCGCCACGCCGCCAATCAGGACGGCCAGCCCCCAGACAGGCCCCATCTGGTAAGTCAGCAAACCGATCAGCGGAACCCCCACTACCACCAACCCGAAGGCCAGCGGCGCCTGAAAATGTTCCGGCATCACGCCGACACCCAAGGCGACCAGGCCCCACAGGATGGCAAGACCGAGTGTCAGGTTCATGCCACACCTCCGGCGGCCTTCGCCGTTCCGGCCAGCCGGGCGGGCAGGTTGTTCGCCCACGCGCTTATCGTCCCCGCACCGAGACAGACAACCATGTCCCCCGGCCCGGCTTGCTCACGGACCAGCCGCTCCAGGTCGTCTTCGCACAACAGGGCGCGGGCGTGACGGTGACCGTGGCGGATAAGCCCGGCGACCAGGTCGTCCCGGCTGGCCCCCTCCACCGGGTCTTCGCCAGCGGCATAAACTTCTGCAATTCCAACGACATCGGCATCGTTGAAACATGAACAAAAATCTTCGAACAGCGCCGACAGGCGGCTGTAGCGGTGCGGCTGGTGAACGGCGATGACCCGCCCCTGCGTGGCCTGCCGGGCCGCCTTCAACACCGCGGCAATCTCCACCGGATGATGGCCATAATCGTCGATCACGGTCACACCGCCAACCTCCCCCACGCGGGTGAAACGCCGGTTCACTCCGCCGAACCCGGCCAGAGCGGCGCGGATTTCTTCCGCTTTCATGCCCAGGTGCCGTGCCACGGCCACCGCCGACAGCGCATTCGACACGTTGTGGTCCCCCGGCATCGGCAGAGTGCAGCCTTCGATCACCCGGCCCTCGGCCTGCAACGCGATGTCGAAATGTGCCGCGCCACCTTCATAACGCAGGTTGATGGCCCGCACATCCGCCTGCGCATTGAACCCGAAAGTCGCCACACGCCGGTCCGTCAGCTTGCCGACCAGCGCCTGTACCTCGTGATGGTCGGTACAACACACCGCCAGACCGTAGAAGGGAATGTTGGACACGAAGTCGTAGAACCCCTGGCGGAGCGACTCGAAATCCCCCCAATGTTCCATGTGTTCGGGATCGATATTGGTGACGATGGCAATCGTCGCCGGAAGGCGGGTAAAGGTTCCGTCGCTTTCATCGGCCTCGACGACCATCCACTCCCCGGCACCCATGCGCGCGTTGGAACCGTAGGCGTGAATGATTCCGCCATTGATGACCGTCGCATCGAACCCGCCCGCATCCAGCAACGTGGCGACCATGGTCGTGGTCGTCGTCTTGCCATGCGTTCCCCCGACCGCGATGTTGGACTTCAGGCGCATCAGTTCGGCCAGCATCTCCGCCCGGCGCACCACCGGCATCCCCCGCCGCCGCGCGGCGTCCAGCTCCGGATTGCCGGGCTTGATGGCCGAAGAAATCACCACCACCGCCGCGCCGTCCAGGTTTTCCGCGCGCTGCCCCTCGAACACTGTCGCGCCCAGGCGGCTCAACCGCGCGGTAATCTTGCTCGCCTTCAGGTCCGATCCCTGAACGCAGTAGCCAAGGTTGAGAAGCACCTCGGCAATACCGGACATACCGATTCCACCGATCCCGATGAAATGAATGGGTCCGACATCGGTGGGAAGTTTGGTGGCGGCGTTCATACTCGGACCTTACCTGATAAAGCCTCGACAAGCCCGGCAAGCCGCTGGGCCGCCTCCGGCCGGCCCTGGGCCAGCGCGGCATGGGCCATTTGAGTCGCCGCCCCCGGCTGCGACAGAATAGCGTTTATCTGCTGTGAGAGCGTTGCGGAATCAAGCCTCGACTCGGGGATCAGCACCGCCGCGCCGGCCTTGACCAGCCCGCGCGCATTCGCCGTCTGGTGATCTCCGGTGGCCGCCGCAAAGGGAATCAGGATCGCCGGACGCCCCACCACGGAGATATCTGCAACCGAAGACGCGCCGGAACGCGAAACCACCAGCTGCGCCTCAGCCAGCCGGGCCGGGACATCGTCGAAAAAGGGCCGGACCTCGGCATCGACACCGGCGCGGGCATAAGCCTCGGCAACGCGCGCCTCATCCTCTGGTCTGGCCTGATGGGCAACCCGCAGGTTGCGACGCAGCGGGTCGGGCAGAAGCGCAATCGCCTTCGGAGCGGTGTCGGACAGGATGCGCGCACCCTGGCTGCCACCGATGACCAGCAAACTCATCGGATAGTCGCCGGGCGGAATGTAGGGCGCACCCGCCCTGCCCAGCACAGCCGCGCGTACCGGATTGCCGACATGAACACCCTCCACGCCAGTGGGCAGGTCCGTCGGCCATGTCCCGCAGGCAACGGCGGAAACACGCCGGGCAAACAGCCTGTTCACCTTGCCCAATACGCCGTTCTGTTCGTGAATCATCGCCGGAATGCCCAGGATGCGAGCTGCGGCAAGCGCGGGAAAGGACGGGTAACCCCCAAACCCGGCCACCGCCGCCGGGCGGTCCCGGCCCATTTGCGCGATGGCGGAGGTCACACCGGCCGCCAGACGAAACGGCACGACACCCTTGGCCAGCCTTCCGCCGCGGGCGAAACTGGCGGCAGGAACCCGGCGGATCTCAACCTCATCCGGAAAGCCCCCTGCATAACGGGCGCCCCGAACATCGGTCGACAGCACGACACGCCAGCCGCGTTCAAGCATTTCCTCGGCCAACGCCTGGGCAGGGAACATATGACCGCCTGTGCCGCCCGCAGCGATGACCAGAAGGTCGGATTGGCTCATCCCCACCCCTTTCTGCGCAGGATATCCCCGATTTCGCCTTGCGGACGGACCCGCGTCAGAGCCAGAAGCGCGCCAACGGTGATTCCCCCTGCGATCAGCGACGAACCGCCATAGCTGACGAAAGGCAAAGTCATCCCCTTGGCGGGCAACAGCCGGACCGCTACGCCCATATTGATGAAGGCCTGAATCCCGAAGATACAGGCCAGCCCCGCGCCTGCCAGCCGGGTAAAGGTATCGCGTTCCCGCATCAAGCGGAAAAGCGACCGGATTACAATGATCGCATAAAGCGCCAGAATCGTCAGCACCAGGACCAGCCCGTATTCCTCGGCCGCGACGGCGATGATGAAGTCCGTATGGGCATCGGGCAAGGACAGCTTGACCTGCCCTTCCCCCACGCCGGTGCCGAAAAACCCCCCCTCACGGATCGCGTTGGCGGCAAAGCCAAGCTGCGTGCGCGGGTCCAGTTCGGGGGACAAGAACCCGTCAATCCTTCGGGCAAAATGCTCGGAATTGCTGTAAGCCACGGTTCCGGCAAAAACCGTCGCCCCCGCCAGCCCCAGCAGCAGAAGGATCGGCGCCCCCGCCACGAAGTAGATTACCCCCCAGGTGAACAGCACCAGCGCCGCCTGCCCGAAATCGGGTTGCAGCGCCAGAAACCCGACGATCACGACCGCCACGCCAAGCGAGATCAATCGCCCCGGCGGGCCGTTCGGCTCTTGTGCGGCGGCCATGAACCATGCGGTCAGGATGACGAATGCAGGCTTGAGAAACTCCGACGGCTGTACGCTGGCAAAGCCAAGGCTGTACCAGCGCACGGCACCCTTGCCGAAATCCGTTCCAAGCACCGGCAACAACGCCAGGGCAACAAAGGCTGCGAAAAACCCGATCACGCCCAGTCGCCGGATCAGCGTCGGCGACATCATCGAGGTCACAAACATCGCCACCAGTGCCGCGCCTCCAAACAGCGCCTGCCGTTCAACGTAATGGAAAGGGGCGAACCCGTTGTCGCGCGCCAGCGGCGGAGAGGCCGCCATGCCCAGCAACAAGCCGATGCAGCACAACAGCAGAATACAAACCAGACTGAGCTTGTCGACCGTGCGCCACCACCGTGGGAGTATCGGCTCCCCCGCCCGGATGGGTACGGAGCCATAGACCATTTCCGTCATGGTTAACTGCCTTGCGCTGCCTCTGCTTCGCCCGTTTTCCGGGTCTGGGGACAGTTTAGCGTGGAACAGGTCGCAAAACCAGTGCCTAAGCGTTCACGTGCCTGCCCACCTCGGCGATGAAGTCCATACCGCGAACCTCGAAATTGTCATACTGGTCGAAGCTCGCCGCCGCTGGGGCCAGAAGCACCACGTCACCGGGGCAGGCCTCGGCCACCGCCCGGTCGACGGCAACGGTCATCGTCGTACAGACCTCATGGGGGATCGCGGCCAGATGCAGCGCAAAACCCGCGGCCTCACGACCGATCACATAGGCCTTGGCCACGTTCCCCAGATACGGCACCACCGGGTCCAGGCCGCCTTCTTTCTCCAGCCCGCCGCAAATCCAGCGGATGTTGCGAAAAGCGGACAGCGCCTTGGCCGCGCTGGCAGCATTGGTGGCCTTGGAGTCGTTGATGAACCGGACGCCATTCTTTTCCCCCACCGGCTGGCTGCGATGCGGCAGTCCGGCAAAGTCGTGGAATGCCTGTCCGATCACCTTGGGGGAAATCCCTAAACAGCGCGCGGCGGCATAGGCCGCACAGGCGTTCTGATGGTTGTGGACGCCGGGCAGCCCCGCGATATCGCGCAAGTCGACCGAAGCCACCTGGCGCCCCTTGCGCCACTCGCTCAAAAACCCCTTGCGCGCCAGGATCAGCCACCCGGACCGATCCTGCACATGCCCCGAAGCCACCCGGATCACCCGGTCGTCTCCGCTTCCCTCGGACAATTGATTGGCCAGAAAGCGCCCCTCCGGCTCATCGACACCGATAATGGCGCGGTCCGGCCCCCCCTCGGCAAAAAGCCGGCGCTTGGCCGCAAAATACCCCCCCGGTCCGGCATGGCGGTCCAGGTGATCGGCAGATAGGTTCGTGAAAACCGCAATATCAGGTGTCAGCGCGCGGGCCAGATCCGTCTGGTAGCTGGACAATTCCAGCACCACCACCCCCCCATCTCCGGGCGGGTCGATATCCAGCACACCCCGACCGATATTTCCCGCAAGCTGACTTTCCCGCCCCGCCATGCACAGAACGTGATGGATCAGTGCCGCCGTCGTCGATTTCCCGTTGGATCCCGTCACCGCAACAACCCGGGGTGTCTTGTCGAAATTCTCCCATTCCGCCGTCGCAAGAGAGCGGAAGAACAACCCGATATCATTGTCGACCGGCACACCCGCCTCCAGTGCTGCGGCGACACCCCGGTGTGGGGCGGGGTAGAGATGTGCAATCCCCGGACTGACAATCAGTGCGGCAAGGCCATCCATCGCACCCGAACGGGCCAGATCTTCGGGGGTAAAGCCGGCCTCCTGCGCGCGGATCCGGGCCGCTTCGTTGTCATCCCAGACAACAGAATCCGCCCCACCCGCGCGCAACGCCCTTGCGGCGGACAGCCCGGACCGTCCGAGCCCGAGAACGGCAACCCGTTTCCCACGATACCCCTGAACCGGAATCATGCGTAACCCCGTCTTGACTTTTCCCACAGCTTGGGGACCGACGCGCAAGGAATGTCAAGCGCGCGCCGGCCCCCTGAACTGTCTGCGCGGGCGTAATGTCAGACCAGGTAGTGCCACCCCACGATCAGCGGCAGCAACACCAGAATCGCCAGCGCAAACAGGAACGATGCGGTCCGGTTCCCGCCCATCCAGCGCATCGCGCCCGCAAGCGCGGGTGCCACCATCACGGCGGCGATCATCAACGGAAAAAACGTGTGAAAGATCGGGACGCAATTGCCCGGCTGGGTGAAGTTCTTCTGGCAATACGGCACGATCTCATCCGAAAACAGCACCGCCAGGATCAGCAGATAGGCCAAAAAGGCCATGACGGAATACGGCGGCACCCCGTCAAACTGCTTTTTTTCAGTCGCCTCAGTCTTCATCTGTCCTCCTATCGGCATCACCGAATTTTCAAGGTGGCCAACCCGATCAAAGCAAGGATCAGGGAAATGATCCAGAATCGAATGACGATCTGCGGCTCGGCCCACCCCTTCTTTTCGAAATGATGATGTATCGGAGCCATAAGGAACACGCGCCTTTTTGTCATCTTGTAGTATGCGACCTGAATGATGACGCTCAGCGCCTCGATCACGAACAATCCGCCAACGATCCCCAGAACGATTTCATGCTTGGTGGCAACGGCAATCGCCCCCAGCGCGCCCCCCAGCGCAAGTGAGCCGGTATCCCCCATGAAAACCGCGGCAGGTGGGGCATTGTACCACAGGAACCCCAGCCCACCCCCGATCAGCGCAGCACTGAAAATGAGAATTTCCCCGGTGCCGGGCACGTAATGCACATCAAGATACTCGGTGAAATCGACGCGCCCCACCGCATAAGCGATCACGCCCAGCGTGGCGGCGGCAATCATCACAGGCATGATCGCCAGACCATCAAGCCCATCGGTCAGGTTCACGGAATTCGCAGCCCCCACAATCACGAACATCGCGAAGGGCACGAAAAAAATCCCCATATTGATGAGGGCGTCCTTGAACACCGGGAACGCCAGTTGAAAGCTCAGATCCGGAGGATGCGCCCAAGAGGCCAGAAGCCCTGCAACGGCGGCAATCAGCAACCCCAACCCGAACCGAACCTTCCCCGGCACGCCCTTGGTGTTGTTCTTCGATACCTTCGCATAATCGTCGGCAAACCCGATCGCCCCGAAGGATACCGTCACGAAAAGCAATATCCAGATATAGGCATTGTCCAGCCGCGCCCATAACAGCGTGGCAAAGACCAGCGCCCCCAGAATGAGAACCCCCCCCATCGTGGGAGTGCCGGACTTGGTTTCAAGGTGGCTCTGGGGGCCGTCCTCACGGATCGGCTGTCCGTTTTTCTGCCGTCTCTTGAGAAGGTTGATCAAAGGCCTGCCGAACAGAAAACCGAAAATCAGCGCCGTAAAAAAGGACGCGCCTGCACGAAAGGTGATATAGCGAAACAGATTGAAAACATCACCACCGTCGGAGAACTCGGTCAGCCAATACAGCATCTGTAAAAGTCCTTGTTAATCGGTTGAAACCGCTTGTCCCAGTTTGCGTATCGCATCGACGATTACGGATACACGGCTGCCCTTGGACCCTTTCACGAGTACGACATCGCCCGCGTCGCAAAGCACATGGGCGCGCGCGGCCAGATCCTCGGCCCGCTCCTGCCACTGGCCGCGCTGACGCGCAGGCAATGCAGCGTAGAGCGCCCGCATCCGCGGCCCCACACAGTGCACAACATCCACGCACCTGAATGCGGGCACATCCGCAATCGCACGATGCAGATCCTCTTCGTTCTCGCCCAGCTCCAGCATATCCCCCAGCACCGCGATCCGGCGACCCGAGGTCACACGCCCCAGTCCGTCCCGCGGCTGCGCGGCGGCGAGAACCTCCAGCGCCGCAGCCATGGAGGCCGGGTTCGCATTGAACGCATCGTCGATCAGGTCGATGATCAGATGGTCATCGACAACATCCAGCACCAGCCGTTCACGGGCCCCGCGCCCGGCAGGAGGCCGCCAGGCGCCAAGATCGCAAGCCGCCACCGCCGCGTCGATGCCGCAAACGTCCGCCACCGCCAGAACCCCCAGCGCGTTGGAGGCAAAATGGCGCCCCACCGCCCGGATCTTGAACAGAAACGCTTTGCCATGGGCTTCGGCCTCGACCACCGTGGCGATGTCACCAAGGGTCACACGTGTCAGGCGGTAGTCGCTTCCCGTCGACTCCCCAAACCGCAGCACACGAGCTCCGGCGGCCCGCGCGGCCCCGGCCAGAATCGGTGTCACGTCCAGATCATTGTGAAACACCGCGATGCCGCCGGGTTCCAGGCCACGGAAAATCGCGGCCTTCTCCCGCGCGATGGCGGCGATATCCTCAAACGCCTCCAGATGCGCCGCCGCGACAGTGGTAACGAGCGCCACATCGGGCCGGGCCATCGCCGAGAGGGGGGCGATCTCACCGGGGTGGTTCATACCTATTTCGATCACAGCGAACCCGGCATCGCGCGGCATCCGCGCCAATGTCAGCGGCACACCCCAATGATTGTTGTAGCTTGCCTCCGCGGCATGGACATGCCCCTGCCGGGCCAGGACCGCGCGCAACATCTCCTTCGTCGAGGTCTTGCCGACAGAGCCCGTCACCCCGATCACCCGTGCCGCCGTACGCGCCCGTGCCGCGCGCCCCAAAGCCGTCAGCGCCGCCAGAACATCGGAAACGATCAGAAGCGGCGCGTCCTTCGCCACCCCCGCGGGCCGCCGGGAAACCAGTGCCGCAGCCGCGCCCTTTGCCAGCGCCTCAGCGACAAAATCATGTCCGTCGCGCCGATCCGCGAGGGCGACGAACAGATCCCCCGGTGTCAGGCTGCGGGTATCGATGGAGACCCCCTGCGCCTTCCAAGCTGTCGTGGACTGACCGCCGGTGGCCGCCATGGCCTCCGCCGCTGTCCAGAGTATGCTCATGACACCGCCCCGTCCAAAGCGGCGACTGCGACACTGGCCTGCTCCACATCATCGAAGGGGTAAACGTTCTCCCCCACGATCTGCCCGGTTTCATGTCCCTTGCCCGCAATCAGCAGCGCATCGCCTGCCTCCAACGCATCCACACCGCGCAATATGGCCTCCGCCCGGTCGCCGACCTCGGTCGCCTCTGGGCAGCCCGCCATAACCTCGGCGCGGATAGTGGCGGCATCCTCGGTCCGGGGGTTGTCATCGGTTACGATGACAAGATCGGCGTTCTTCGCCGCCGCCTGCCCCATCAACGGGCGCTTGCCCCGGTCACGGTCGCCCCCCGCACCGAACACGACCACGATCCGTCCCATGACATGCGGACGCAAAGATCGCAGCGCGGAAACCAGCGCGCCGGGTTTGTGCGAGTAATCCACGAACACCGCCGCGCCGTTGCCCCGCGTCGCTGCCAGTTCCATCCGCCCCCGGACGGTCTCCAGCTCCGACAACACCGGGAAAACCCGTTCCGGTATCTCACCCGCGCCGATCGCCAGCCCCGCCGCCGCCAGAACGTTTTCTGCCTGGAACCCACCAATAAGTTCCAGCCGGGTCTGATGTGGCGCCCCCTGCCACGCAAAACGCAGGGTCTGGCCCGTCGCATCATAGGCCTGGGCAAGGATGCGCAGGTCGCAATCCTGCCCCCGCCCGATGGTCAGCAGGCCCCGCGTGCGGGCACGCGCATGCCCCAGCATCTGCACCCCGCGCGGGTCATCCGTATTGACGACAGCCACGCCGTCCTCGGGCAGGATACGATCGAACAGGCCGACCTTCGCATTGAAGTAATCGTCGAAATCCTTGTGGTAATCGAGGTGATCCTGACTGAAATTCGTGAATGCCGCCGCCTTGATCGCCACCCCGTCAAGCCGCCGCTGCGCAAGCCCGTGACTCGAGGCCTCCATCGCGGCATGGGTAACGCCATGCGCAGCCATCTCCGCCAGAGCACGGTGCAGGGCGATCGGCTCCGGCGTGGTGTGGGTCAGCGGCGCCTGCCACGCCCCCTGAACGCCCATCGTGCCGATGCTGCATGCCTTGCGCCCCAACCCTTCCCAGATCTGGCGGGTGAAATTGACCACCGAGGTCTTTCCCGATGTCCCCGTCACCGCCACGACCGTGCCCGGCTGGCGCCCGAAGAACAACGCCGCCGCACAGGCCAGCGCCTGTCGCGGATCTTCGGTCACCACGACCGCCGCGGCACTACCGGCCAGTTCGTCCCTTGCGATCTCCGCCCCTGCCCGGTCGGTCAGGATGGCAGATGCGCCCATGCGCAAGGCGAAAGTGATGAACTCCGCACCATGGATATTCGTACCCGGAAGCGCCCCGAACAAATGCCCCGGCCGGACCTCGCGACTATCCACCGACAGCCCCGTCACCGGAACGTCATGGCCGCCCCTCGACTGCAACCCGAGGGCAGAAAGAGTGATTTTCGCCGGATCAGCCATGGGCCGATGCTCCTTGCCTAGTTCGAGACCTCTGTTACCCCGAAGCCGGGGGCAGGTTCAATCTCGGGACGCAGGCCAAGAAGCGGCGCGGCGCGGCGGATGATCTCTGTCGCGACGGGCACGGCCGTCCAGCCAGCGGTGCGGCGCGGGCGCGGGCCAGAGGTTTCCTCGGGTTCGTCCAGCGTCACAATGAGCACATATTTTGGATCATGGGCGGGGAAAACGCTGGCGAAAGTGGCGATCACCTTGTCCTTGTAGTACCCGCCACCGGGCCTGGGCTTGTCGGCCGTGCCCGTCTTTCCCCCGACGGCATAGCCGGGAACCTCGCCGAAACTGGCGGTGCCCCGTGTCACCACCTCCCGCAGCATGGAGCGGATCCTGGCCGACGTCCCGGCAGACACAATCCGCTCTCCCGGTTGGGCGGGGGGGGCCGCCAGCAAGGTCGGCCGCACCCGCGTGCCGCCATTGACAACGGAAGCATACGCTGCCGCCAGGTGCAGCGGGCTGGCGGAAAGGCCGTGGCCATAGGAAATGGTCATGGTCGAAATCTCTGACCAGTTGGCCGGGTAAAGCGGCTGCGCCCCCGGCGCTTCGACCATCTCGACCGGCGTCGGATCCAGAAAACCCAGTTGTTTCAGAAACGCCTTCTGACGCGCCGCCCCGATCTGCAGCGCAACCCTGGCCGTCCCGATGTTGGAGCTTTTCACAATGACGTCGGTCATCGACAGTTCACGCCCGTAATCGTGGAAATCACGAATCTTGTAGCGTCCCCAAACCAGCGGCCCCTTGGTTTCGATCATCGTCGAGGGCGCAACCAGCCCCAAATCCAGCGCCTGCGCGGCGGCGAAAATCTTGAAGGTGGAGCCAAGCTCATACACCCCCTGGACCGCCCGGTTGAAAAGCGGGCTGTCGCCGGCATCTCCTGTGGTCAACGGCGCCGGGCGGTCATTGGGATCGAAGGCCGGCAAAGACACCATCGAAAGGACTTCACCACTTTTCGCATCCATCAGAACCGCCGCCGCACCCTTGGCGTTCATGAGCGTCATCCCCCCCGCGAGAACCTGCTCCACCGTGGCCTGCACGGTCAGATCCAGCGACAGGCGCAACGGGGCGGCGCCATTGCCCGGATCGCGCAGGAAATCGTCGAAGGCCCGCTCCACCCCGGCCACGCCGATCACTTCGGCAGCATGCACGCTCTCGCGCCCGAAGCTGTATCCCCCCAGCACATGCGCCGCCAGCTTGCCGTTGGGATAAAAACGCATCTCACGCGGACCGAAAAGAAGCCCCGGCTCCCCGATGTCGTGGACACGCTGCATCTGTTCCGGGCTGATGCGCTTTTTCAACCAGATGAAGGTACGGTCACCGGTGAACAGCGCCTGGAGTTTCTCCGCCTCGAGATCGGGAAAGATTCGCGCCAGTTCCTGCGCAGCCCGCAGCTTGTCGACCATCAGGCGGGGCTGAGCGTAAAGCGAATGCGTCGCGAGGTTGGTGGCAAGCACCCGGCCCTTGCGGTCCACGATATCGGCCCGCTGCGCCACGATCTGCGCGCCCGGCGCGGCGGCGCGGGGTTCGCTCGGCTCAGATGTCGCCAGAGCCCCCATCCGCAACCCGACAAGCGCGAACGCACTGAAAAAGAACACCCCCAGGACCAAAAGACGGCCCTCTGCCCGCTGACGCGCACGATCCCGTTGCTGTTCCTGACGCAGGCGCTGGTTTTCCCGTTCGATGGCTGCGGGGCTTTCCCCCCGGTCACGGGCTGCCAGGATACGGGCAAGCGGGCGCAACGGGGTCCGGATCATTGCAGCTCCTCCGCTTTGGGGTCGTGTTGCGGGAACTCCGGATCCGGGTAGGCGACCTGTTCGATCTGACCGAACTGCTCAGGCCTCAAGGGCAGCAACCCGAGCCGTTCGAACCCAAGCGAGGTCAGATCGCGCAACCGGTCCGGGCGGTTGAGATACGCCCATTCGGCGTTCAGCCGCGCCAGCGTTTCGTGCATCGCGCCGATCTCACCCTGCAACCGGCTGGCCTCCACCAGTGCCTGCTGGGTGCGGTAGTTTTCGCGATATGCCCAGATCGCAAGCGCCACGACCGCAAGCGCGGACAGGATATATAGCACACTTTTCATCAACCGCCCCTTTCCACCAGTTCAGGCAGACCAAGCGCCCGGAGGTCGGGATGCCCGGCCGGGGCGCCGGTACGTCGGGCGATACGCAGCTTCGCCGAGCGCGCGCGCGGGTTGGCCCCCATCTCGGCATCATCGGGTCCGACCGCCCGCCGGGTCAGCACCTGAAACCGGGAGGGCTCCGCCTCGATCTCCGGAGCGTGGCGATTGCCTGCCGCCGCCCGCCCCGACCGATGCTGAAGGAACCGCTTCACGATACGGTCTTCAAGGGAATGAAACGTCACCACCGCGAGGCGCCCGCCGGGCTTCAGCGCGGCCTCGGCGGCGATCAGCCCGGAGACGAGCTGCCCAAGCTCGTCATTCACGGCGATACGCAACGCCTGAAAACTGCGGGTCGCGGGGTGGCTTTGCCCCGGTTTCGGGTGCGGCAGGCAGCCGCCGATGATATCGGCCAGTTGCGCGGTGCTGACGATCGGAGCGCCGCGCCGCGCCTTGGCGATGGCCCGTGCGATCCGGCGCGAGGCGCGCTCTTCCCCATACTGGAACAGAATATCGGCCAGGACGCTCTCCTCGGCCGTGTTGACCAGGTCCGCCGCCGAAGGCCCCGCCCCGCCCATGCGCATGTCCAGCGGCCCATCCCGCGTGAAGGAAAAGCCCCGCTCTGCCTGGTCAAGTTGCATCGAAGACACCCCAAGGTCCAGGACAACCCCGTCAAGTAGGGCCGGCGCATGGCTGTCAATATCCGAGAAGGTGCCCTCAACCAGCATCAGCCGGTCGCCATACACCCCGGCCCACCCCTGCGCCAGGGCGAAAACACTGGGGTCGCGGTCCACGCCGATGACCTTGTCTGCCCCGGCATCCAGGAGACCGCGCGCATACCCTCCGGCACCGAAAGTCCCGTCCAGCCAAAGGCCCGAAACCGGCGAGACGGCCTCCAGCAGCGGGCGCAGCAGCACCGGGATGTGCGGCGCATGGCTGTCCGACCCGGCCATCGTTCACCCCTCTTCCCGTGGCGGGGCGTATTTTTCCGCCAGCGAAAAGATGTTGAAATCCGGTCCCTGCGCAGCACGCCAGGCATCGAACGGGGCACTTTGCTCAGCTTCGAAGGTCTCGTAATTCCAGATCTTGAACGTATCCGACGTGGCGAAGAAATAAGCCTCATCCATCAGGCCAATCTTGTCACGCAGGCGCTGCGGCAGGATCAGACGTCCGTCGGCATCTATCTCGGTCGGATGGGAAAGACCGTGAAAGTAATGCTCCATCATCCGCCGGTCCACGGACCCGCGCGGCATGCGGGCAATCATGTCGTCGATTTCGTCGACGGCCCGCATCGTGAAACATTCAAGGTATTTCTGTAGCTTGTCCCCGTACACGATGACAAGGCGCGGGCGCAAACCCTTCTGCCAGTCCGGATCGCCCTGCTCCAGGACGCGGCGGAAAGAGGCTGGCACGGAAACCCGGCCTTTTGAATCCAGCTTTTGCTGAAAATCGCCTCTGAACATATGCGCCACGGTCCTGACGCTCCTCTGCCTGCCCCCGAAGGAAAACGGCGGATCGGGCTGCTGCATTTGCCCGATCCGCCGCCCTCGCCCCATTTCTGGGTGCCCGGCTACGCGCGCCATCTGGGGGGATGTCTGCTCGCCCGCGCGCCGGATCTTGTCGTCGATGAAAGCGGGGCCTGTATGAAGCCTGCCAGTGCCTGATCGGGGTCTTTGCGCCCCTGTTGAACCCGTCTCATCCGATAGGAAAGTTGTGCCATGGGGAGACATGGAAATCAATGGAATTTTATGGCACCCAGTGGAATTTACTGTTTCCGTGAAATGGCGATTCCCGAAACGCCCGTTTCGAGTCGCGCTAACGGCACCACTTTTAGGTGATGCCGCCAGAAAACCTTCAATATGTGGGGGAAAACAATCTAAGCGTGTAATTTGGCCGGGGGTTCGGAAAAATCGCCCCTACCCCCTCCGGCCACATTTCCCCGACCCACGAAGTGATTCGTTCTGCCCGGAACGGCCCCGTTCCATGAAATCCCGCTCAGGCCACACCGCCACGTACCATCCCTTCGGCAAGGCGGGCATAAGCCTCCGCCAACGGGCCGTCGCCGGCGGCGACAGGCGCACCGGCATCCCCGCCCTGCCGCACCTCCAGGGCCAGCGGCAGTTCCCCCAGAAACGGCACACCGATTTTTGCGGCCTCCGCACGCACGCCGCCATGGCCGAAGATATGCGCCTCATGCCCGCAATTGGGGCAGATATAGCCGGACATGTTCTCGATCAGGCCCAGAACCGGGGTCTTGAGCTTGTTGAACATGTCGATCGCCTTGCGAGCGTCCAGCAGCGCCACATCCTGCGGCGTGGACACAACCAGCGCCCCCGTCAGGTTCGTGCGCTGACAAAGCGTCAACTGCACGTCCCCCGTACCGGGAGGCAGGTCGACGATCAGCACATCGAGTTCCCCCCAATGCACCTGCCCCAGCATCTGCTGAAGCGCCCCCATCAGCATCGGCCCGCGCCAGACGACCGCCTGCCCATCCTCCAGCATCAGGCCGATGGACATCAACGTCACGCCATGTGCCTGCGGCGGCAGGATGGTCTTGCCACCGGGTGTGGCACCGGGGCGTCCGCTGACCCCCATCATGCGCGGAACCGACGGCCCGTGGATATCGGCATCGAGAAGCCCCACGCGCCGCCCCTGCCGTGCAAGTGCCACTGCAAGATTGGTCGCGACGGTGGATTTGCCCACCCCGCCCTTGCCGGATGCAACGGCGACAATCCGCTCCACCCCGGTCAGCGGAATCTCCTCCGGCGTCGGATGCCGGCCGATCCTGATTCCGGGCGCGGGCCTTGACGCTGCGGGCGCGGTCAGCACAACAGACACCGTCCCGACCCCCTCCAGCGCGGCAAGCGCCGCCTGGGCGCGGGCACGCACATCTTCCAGCGCCTCCGCCTGGGTCGCGTCTGCCGCCTCGATGACGAAGCGAACGGTCGTCCCCTCAACCGTCAGGGCACGTACCATGTCCCGATCGATGAGGGTCCCGCCGCCGGGTATCTCCAGGCGGGACAATACGGAAAGAACCTCGTTACGGGTTACGGGCATCGGCACCTCCATCTCTGGGCCTAACTTGGCGCCTGAGCGGGCAAGAGCAAGCGAAAAGAGCCATAACGCAAAACCGGGATTCTCGGGAAAGGGGTTAAATTAACTTATGCGTTTTCTGCATGGCAGAAATCCGAAAACACCCATTGTGCAGATGCAGCATAGTATTATCTTGGAAGCATCAACGGAAACGGGGCTTCACTCCCGTCTCGGCGACACCACAGGACGCAACGCAAATGGCACAAGCAAACCTTGTACAATCCGGTGAAATCCGGCCCCTCCAGAGGTTGGAAGCCTTTGTCGCATTGCGGCTGGAAGCCCTTGTAAAGTACGCCCGCTACCGGCAGACGCTGCGCGAATTGAACGGTCTGACCAATGCTGAACTGGCGGATATCGGGCTGAGCAGGCCGACACTTCGTCGCGCCGCCCTTGAAGCTGTCTATGGCAGCAAAGAAATAAACGGTTAAGGAAGCCCCTCCTCCTCCCTGGGTTTCCTTATTCTCGCGGCGACATCTCCTCCTCCCTGATGTCGCCGCCCTTTATTCGGGGCAAAAGGCCCCAACGGAATGCAGCGGGTGCCCTCCTCCTCCCTGGCCCCCCTGCTGACAAGACGGCGGCGCCCCTCCTCCCTGGCGTCGCCGTTTCTTGTTTCCGCCTGCCTCAGAACGGGACATCCCCGGCACGGTCGGCGGCGGTCACGAACCGCGCCACGACCTTTTTTGCCCCGGCCTTGTCGAATTCCACATCCAGCTTGTCGCCCTCCAGCCCCATAACGGTGCCGTAGCCGAATTTCTGGTGGAACACCCGGTCCCCGGCGGTGAACCCGACGGGCTGCGCCTCGATCACCATCGCACGGGGGGCGGGCTGGCCGGCACGGGCCTGCATCCGGCGCCAACCGGGAGAATTATATACATCCGCCCGCGCCGCGCGCTGTTCGACCCCCGGCGCAGAAGCGCCATACCCCCCGCCGTAAAGGCCGGGAGGGGTCAACACCTCGACATGATCCTCTGGCAACTCGTCTATGAAACGCGACGGCAGCGCCGACTGCCACTGGCCGTAGACCCGGCGGTTGGCGGTAAAGGAAATCGTGCAGATTTCCTCTGCCCGCGTGATCCCGACATAGGCAAGGCGGCGTTCTTCCTCCAGCCCCTTCAGGCCGTTCTCATCCATCGCGCGCTGAGAGGGAAACAACCCGTCTTCCCATCCCGGCAGGAACACGACGGCAAATTCCAGCCCCTTGGCCGCATGGAGCGTCATGATCGATATCTTCGGCTCTTCCGCGTCGCTCTCATTGTCCATGATAAGCGCGACATGCTCCAGAAACCCCTGAAGATTCTCGAATTCCTCCAGCGCCTTGACAAGCTCCTTGAGGTTTTCCAGCCGTCCCTGCGCATCGGGAGATTTGTCGGCCTGCCACATGGCCGTATAACCGGAATCGTCAAGAATGATCTCCGCCAGTTCGACATGGCTTTGCGTGGGATTCAGCACCTCCGCATGCCAGCGATCAAGGGCCTCCAGCAAAACCCGTAACTGCGCCGCGCCCTTACCGGTCAAGCCGCCCCCCTGTAGCACCCGCCGGGCCGCTTCGACCAGCGGGGTTCCAAGATCGCGCGCCGCCGTCTGGATTTTCTGCTGTGCCTTGTCGCCAAGACCCCGCTTGGGGGTGTTCACGATACGTTCGAAGGCCAGATCGTCCGCCGGGCTGACCGCGAGGCGGAAATAGGCCATCGCATCCCGAATCTCCAGCCGCTCGTAAAAACGCGGTCCGCCGATTACCCGATAAGGCAGACCGATGGTCAGGAAACGATCTTCAAAGGCGCGCATCTGGTGGCTGGCCCGCACCAGGATCGCCATCGCGTCCAGCGAAAAGGGGCGCAGGCTGCGCGTTCCCCGTTGCAGGGCCTCGGCCTCCTCTCCGATCCAGCGGGCTTCCTCTTCTCCATCCCAATGGCCGATCAGGCGAACCTTTTCGCCTTCCTCCGCGTCCGTCCACAGCGTCTTGCCCAACCGTCCCGTATTGGCGGCAATGACACCGCTGGCCACCGACAGGATGTGGGGGGAGGAGCGGTAGTTCTGCTCCAGCCGGATCACCTGCGCACCGGGAAAATCCTTTTCGAAGCGCAGGATGTTGCCCACCTCGGCCCCGCGCCAGCCGTAGATCGACTGATCATCGTCGCCCACGCAACAGATGTTGTGATGCCCCCCGGCCAGCAGCCGCAGCCACAGATACTGCGCCACATTGGTATCCTGGTATTCATCCACGAGAATATAGCGGAACCAGCGCCGGTATTGTTCCAGCACATCCGGATGGGTCTGCAAGATCGTGACCACATGCAACAGCAGATCCCCGAAATCGGCCGCGTTAAGGGCTTTCAACCGCTCCTGATACGCCGCGTAAAGCGCCACGCCACGCCCGTCAAAGGCAGAGGCCTCTGCCACCGGCACCGCGCCCGGCCCCCAGGCCCGGTTTTTCCAGCGATCGATGAGCCCGGCCAGCTGGCGCGCGGGCCAGCGTTTTTCATCCAGGCCGGACGCCACGACCAACTGTTTCAGCAGACGAACCTGGTCGTCCGTGTCCAGAATTGTGAAATTCGGCTTCAACCCCGCCAGCTCCGCATGGCGCCGCAACAGCTTGACGCAAATCGCGTGAAAGGTTCCCAGCCAGGGCATCCCCTCGACCGCGTGGCCCATCAGGGCCCCCACCCGCGTTTTCATCTCTCGTGCGGCTTTGTTGGTAAAGGTCACGGCCAGGATTTCATTAGGCCGGGCACGGCCGGTATTGAGCAGATGCGCAATGCGGGTCGTCAGCGCCTTGGTCTTGCCGGTCCCCGCCCCGGCCAGCATCAGAACCGGACCCTCCAGGGTTTCCACCGCCTGCCGCTGGGCGGAATTCAGGGTGTCAAGATAGGGCGCAGGCCGCGCGGCCATGGCACGGGCGGATAGCGGGCGGGCGGCGGCCTCGAAGGCGTCATCTTCATCAAATCCGGTCATGCCCGCAGATTAGCGCGCGCCGCATCCGAGTTAAAGAAGTGTTCGGGCAATGTTCCCGCCCGCAGGTAAAAGGATGCACGCACCCGGCCCCCTGTCGGGACACACGGGGTCCCACGACGGAAGGGAAATTTCCTTTCCCTCCGGGGGGCCGCGGCGAACGAATTGCCAAGCGGAACTTTGCAGGTGCAGAAATTCCTGCTGGTTTGCTATGTTTTTATGGCACGGCGCTTTACGGCACGACAAAACAGGCGCTAGCACATGAAAACCATCGCAACTGCCAAGCTGGAGGGGCACACCGTGGCCGAGTTCAAAAAGATCCTCATCGCGAACCGGGGCGAGATCGCCATCCGCGTCATGCGTGCCGCCAACGAGTTGGGCAAACGCACCGTCGCCGTCTACGCGGAAGAGGACAAGCTGGGGCTGCACCGCTTCAAGGCCGACGAAGCCTACAGGGTCGGTGAGGGGCTGGGCCCGGTCCAGGCCTACCTGTCGATCGACGAAATCATCCGCGTGGCGAAAATGTCGGGGGCGGATGCGATCCACCCCGGCTATGGGTTGCTGTCGGAAAACCCGGACTTCGTGGAAGCCTGTACGGCCAACGGGCTTGCCTTCATCGGTCCCAGGGCGGACACGATGCGCGCCCTGGGCGACAAGGCCAGCGCCCGCAAAGTCGCCATCAAGGCCGGTGTGCCCGTGATCCCCGCGACCGAGGTTCTGGGCGACGACATGGATGCCATCCGCAAGGAAGCGACGCAGATCGGCTATCCGCTGATGCTGAAGGCCAGCTGGGGCGGAGGCGGGCGCGGCATGCGGCCGATTCACTCCGAAGAGGAGCTGGAGGAAAAGATCCGCGAAGGCCGCCGCGAGGCCGAAGCCGCCTTTGGCAACGGTGAGGGCTACCTCGAAAAGATGATCACTCGCGCGCGTCACGTCGAGGTACAGGTTCTCGGCGACAACCGGGGCAGCATCTACCATTTGTGGGAGCGGGACTGCTCCGTCCAGCGGCGCAACCAGAAGGTCGTGGAACGCGCGCCGGCCCCCTACCTTTCCCCGGCCCAGCGTGAGCATCTGTGCCATCTCGGCAAGAAGATCGCCGAGGAAGTGAACTATGAATGTGCCGGCACGATCGAATTCCTGATGGATATGGAGACGGGAGAGTTCTACTTCATCGAAGTGAACCCTCGCGTGCAGGTGGAACACACCGTCACCGAGGAAGTCACCGGCATCGATATTGTCCGTGCACAGATCCTGATCTCGGAGGGGAAATCGCTGGTCGAGGCCACGGGCACCGCCTCCCAGTTTGATGTGATGCTGCGTGGCCATGCCCTGCAATGCCGGATCACCACCGAAGACCCCCAGAACAACTTCATCCCCGATTACGGCCGCATCACCGCCTATCGCGGTGCTACCGGCATGGGTATCCGGCTGGACGGCGGCACCGCCTATTCCGGCGCGGTCATCACCCGCTACTACGACAGCCTGCTTGAAAAGGTCACCGCCTGGGCCCCCACACCCGAGGCAGCCATCGCCCGGATGGACCGTGCCTTGCGTGAATTCCGCATCCGCGGCGTATCGACCAACATCGCCTTCGTCGAGAACCTGCTCAAGCATCCGACATTTCTGAACAACGAATACCACACCAAATTCATCGACCAGACCCCGGAGCTGTTCCAATTCAAGAAGCGTCGGGATCGGGCGACCAAGATTCTGACCTATATCGCCGACATCACCGTAAACGGGCACCCCGAGACCGAGGGCCGCGCCCGCCCGCCCGCCGAAGCCAGAGACCCGCGCCCGCCGAAAGCCCGCGGCAAGGAAATTCCATCCGGCACGCGCCAGATCCTTGACGAAAAAGGGGCAGAAGGGCTTGCCGCGTGGATGACCGGGCAAAAGAACCTGCTGCTGACCGACACAACCATGCGCGACGGGCACCAGTCTCTGCTGGCCACGCGGATGCGCTCGATCGACATGATCCGTGTTGCGCCCGCCTATGCCCGCAACCTGCCGCAACTTTTCAGCGTCGAGTGCTGGGGCGGCGCCACCTTTGACGTCGCCTACCGCTTCTTGCAGGAATGCCCATGGCAGCGCCTGCGCGACCTGCGCGAAGCCATGCCCAACCTGATGACCCAGATGCTGCTGCGCGGCTCCAACGGCGTGGGTTACACCAACTACCCCGACAATGTGGTCAAAGGCTTCGTGGCGCAGGCCGCCGAGACCGGCGTGGATGTCTTTCGCGTGTTCGACAGTCTCAACTGGGTGGAGAACATGCGCGTGGCGATGGATGCGGTGATCGAATCCGGCAAGGTCTGCGAAGGCACCATCTGCTATACCGGCGATATTCTCGACCCCGACCGCGCGAAATACGACCTGACCTACTACGTCACCATGGGCAAGGCCCTTCGGGACGCAGGCGCCCATATTCTCGGCTTGAAGGACATGGCCGGGCTGCTCAAACCCTCGGCCGCCAGCGTTCTGGTCACGGCGCTGAAGGACGAAGTCGGTCTGCCAATTCACTTCCACACCCATGATACCTCCGGCATCGCCGGGGCGACCATCCTGGCCGCCAGCGCCGCCGGTGTGGACGCCGTGGATGCCGCGATGGATGCATTTTCGGGCGGCACCTCGCAGCCCTGCCTCGGCTCCATCGTCGAGGCCCTGCGCAACACCGATCGCGATACCGGGCTGGATATTTCCGCCGTTCGCGAGATTTCCAACTACTGGGAACAGGTCCGCGGCGAATACGTGGCCTTCGAATCCGGCCTTCAGGCCCCCGCCTCCGAGGTTTACCTGCATGAGATGCCCGGCGGCCAGTTCACCAACCTCAAGGCACAGGCGCGCGCGCTCGGCCTGGAGGAGCGCTGGCCAGAGGTCGCCCGTGCCTATGCGGACGTGAACCAGATGTTTGGAGACATCGTGAAGGTCACGCCTTCGTCGAAAGTCGTGGGGGACATGGCCCTGATGATGGTCAGCCAGGGGCTTACCCGTGCCGAGGTCGAAGACCCCGAGCGTGAGGTCGCCTTTCCCGACTCTGTCGTGGACATGATGCGCGGCAACCTTGGCCAGCCGCCGGAGGGCTTCCCCAGCGGGCTGGTCAAGAAGGTGCTGAAAGATGAAACGCCTTCGACCGAACGGCCGGGCAAGCACCTGCCCCCCGTGGACATGGAGAAAACCCGCGCGGAACTGGCCCGGAAGTTCCCCGACCTTGCGCTCGATAACGAAGATCTGAACGGCTACCTGATGTACCCAAGGGTCTTTTCCGACTACACCGAGCGCCACCAGCTATACGGCCCCGTGCGCACCTTGCCCACACGCACCTTTTTCTACGGGCTGGCGCCGGGGGACGAAATCACAGCCGAGATCGACCCCGGCAAGACGCTGGAGATACGCCTTCAGGCTGTGGGCGACACCAACGAGGACGGCGAGGCCAAGGTATTCTTCGAACTCAACGGGCAGCCCCGCGTAATCCGCGTGGCAAACCGCAAGGCCAAGGCCAGCGTCGCCAAGCGCCTGAAGATGGAACTGGGCAACCCAAGGCATGTGGGGGCGCCGATGCCGGGGGCGGTATCCTCCGTGGCGGTGATGGCTGGCCAGAAGGTCAAGGAAGGCGATCTGCTGTTGACCATCGAGGCCATGAAGATGGAAACCGGCCTGCACGCGGAACACGACGCCACCGTCAAGACGGTACATGTCAGCGCGGGCGCCCAGATCGACGCAAAAGATCTTTTGATCGAGTTCGAATAACGTCGCTGGATAGCCGGGACCTTCCGGCACACAGCCTTTCCCACGGCGCAGGTCCTGCCTGCGCCGTTCCTGGTGATGGAGAACAAACATGCCACATGCGACCCCCGTTTACGCCGGACTTCTGACACTGCTTTACCTGTATCTCAGCGTTCGCGTCGTACAGCGACGTGCCAGCGGCAAGATCTTCAACGGCGACGGCGGGGACGCTGAAATGGCCCGGCGCATGCGCGTGCACGCCAATTTCAACGAGTATGTGCCCCTCGGGCTGGTTCTGCTGTTACTGGCTGAAATGCAGCGGGCGCCGCTTTGGCTCGTACATCTTTTGGGCCTGATGCTTCTTGCCGGGCGCGTGCTGCATGCGTGGGGAATGTCACGCCCGAAACAGGCCCCTGTCGGACGCGGTGGCGGCACGGTCCTGACCTGGGGCATGATGGGGCTCAGCGCGCTGGTGGTGCTGGCGCATGTCTTGTTTCAGGAGATGCCATATGGTTGACCTTTTATCGGACCCGGCGGTGTGGGCCTCTTTCCTGACGCTCACGGTTCTGGAAATCATTCTGGGCGTGGACAACGTCATCTTCCTGTCCATCGCCTCTGCCCGTCTGCCCGAGGCCCAGCGCCGCCGGGCACGGCTGATCGGGTTAAGCGGCGCACTGATCCTGCGCATCGCCTTGTTGTTTTCCATCACATGGATCATCGGCCTGTCGGCCCCCTTCGCAAGGATTGCCGGTTTTGATCTTTCCTGGCGCGACGTAATTCTCCTGGCTGGCGGATTGTTCCTGATCTGGAAATCCAGCACCGAGATATTCAACGAAGTCGAAGGCGACACGGAGGAAGGGCAAAACACCCCCGGGACCACCTTCATGGCGGTGATCGTCCAGATCATGGTGCTGGATCTTGTGTTCTCGCTGGACAGCGTCATCACCGCCGTCGGCATCGCAGATCACCTGGAGGTGATGATCGCCGCCGTGGTCCTCGCCATCGGAGTGATGATGGTCGCCGCGGAACCGATCGCCGCTTTCGTGGAAGCACACCCGTCCACGAAGATGCTGGCACTGGCCTTCCTGGTGATGGTCGGCATGGCCCTGATGGCCGATGGCCTGCATTTCCACGTGGAACGTGGCTTCATCTATGCGGCAATGGTTTTTGCCGGCGCGGTCGAGGCGCTGAACCTCCTGCGCGCCCGAAAACGCCGTGCCTGACCCCATGGCCGGACCTCTGGCCCGGCCATTTTTTCATTCAGTATCAATCTTCTAGAGACTTCGGATTATGGGAAAAATTTTTCGGGAAAACACGCTTTTCCTCTTGCGCCCCCCGGCGGGAGTTTATAAATCATGCTTCACCAAACGGGGCGGGCGTAGCTCAGGGGTAGAGCATTACCTTGCCAAGGTAAGGGTCGTGAGTTCGAATCTCATCGCCCGCTCCAATTTGGTTTAATCCATTGATCTCAAAGCAAGTCACTGATAGATAGAGACTTTTGCACCACAAACCTGCTACACAAACAGGATGCAGCAGGACGTGTTCGATAGCCTTCACTATGTCACCAAACGGCACAACAAGTACGGTATTCGCGTGCGGGTGCACGAGGATTTGCGCCCTGTTGTTGGCAAGCGCGAGATCGCTAAAAGCCTACGCACGAGTGATCCCGTGGCGCCCAAGCGGATTTACCATGAGGTTTTGGCCTCGGTTCTGGTCGCTCAATCCGCAGCCTCCCGCCGGAGGAGGCACCCGCCGTCGCCTGCCGCCAGAACCACCCCCCCCACAGCAGTAACCGCGCGCAAACCGCTCTCGACCCCGGTTGGTTCCGAAATCCAGCGGTTCCCGTCATGGGACATGGCCGCGCCGGAACTCCCAACTGCGAAAGCGGCATCTTCCGTACCTGCGACCGCAAGCAGATCGTGCCGCGCCCTGGCCGCAGAAATGCGCCAGCGTGTTCCATCGAAATGGCCTAATGTTCCCGCAAGGCCAACAACGAAAATGTCATTGAGGCCACGCCCCCAGACACCGAACAGAAACCGTTCGGTCCCAGCGTTGAACGCCTTCCAGTCCGTGCCGTTCCACCGCAACACAAGACCGAAATCCCCCACCGCCAGAAGATGCCTGTCATCCGGCCCCCACAGACCGTAGAGCGCATTTTTCGTCCCCGAAACCGCCCGCCGCCAGCCAGCAGAATCCCGGTGAAGGATGAGCCCTTCGTCCCCGGCAGCAAAAACCGTTCCCGCGTCATCCGACCACAACGCAAGCAGCGTCGTATTTGGCATCAGATCAAATTCACACCGCCAGGATCGGCCGTCAAAATGGTACACCTTGCCCTGTTCCCCCGCGGCCAGAAGCCCGCCCTCCGGCGCGCGCGCCAGCGCACGCAGCCCAACCGGGCCGACCTTGGGCAGGGGCACCCACTTGTCCCGATCCTCGACCAGAACGGTGCCGGATTCGCCACAGGCATAGGCTGTGCCGCTTTTCGGGTCCCGCCACACCCCCCACAATGTGTGCTCGGTTCCGCTGTCAAGTCTCCGCCAAGAGCTGGTCTTTTCCAGGCCGCAGATTGCCGGAGCCTCCTTCGGGGGAGGGCCGTTCGAAAGGATCGTCCCGAAATCTCCCACGGCCAGTACACCTCCCCCAGGCGCAGGAACCAACCCGTGCAGGTCGTGGGAGGTTCCGCTCTCTACCGGGGCCGGACCTTCTTCGGTCAGGCGCCGAATCATACCCCGGTCACCGGCGACAAGCACACCGTCCTCATCCTCCATTACTGCCAGATCCCGCAACCGGGGAAGGGAGGCATCCGGGAAAAGCCTCTCGAACCGATCTTCCTCCAGCAGTACGAGATCCCCGCGAAATCCGTTCTCCGCCGCGAAGTAACGCCCGCCCGCCAGTAGAACCGTCCCCGGCGCGATCTCCAGCGCGGCCGTGAAGCCAGTCGAGACAGAGCAGGCAAGCGAATTCCAATCGCCCTCAAGCGATCGGAGCAACACTATTCCCCCGTGCCCCGCGGCCAGGACCCGCCCATCGGACAAGCAAAGAACCGCGCGCAGATGGGCGCGAGTCCCCGAGTTTTCAGCCTCCCACAACACGCCGGACCAGCGCAGGATCATACCGTCATCCCCAACCGTGAAGGCGGTGCCGCCCGTCTGCCCATCAATTGCGAACAGCGGCGTATTCTCTGGATGGGCTGCATATTTGCCCGCCCCATCGACCCGGCAACCGCGTACCCGGTGCCAGGCCCGGCCATCGTAGCGCAGGATCGCTCCCATCCAGCCCACCGCCCAAAGCTCGTTGCGGTTATTGCCCCAAAGAGCATGAAGCGGCACGGGGACGGGCACGTTCATCCGCGCCCAGACGGTACCGTCGAAGTGGAACACCGTGCCTTTGTCTCCCACGAGGAACGTCCCGGTTTTATCCGCCCATCCGCCCCAGAAAACGCCGTCGACAGTGGGCGTCTCTCCCCCAACCGGGTGCCAGGCATGGGATAGTGAGTTCCCGGCAAAGCGGCCCCGAAAAAGAGCCCGGCGGCTGACGGCGACGGTGGTCATCTGTCTGCTCTGGCCAATCTGGAAAGGCGCGCGGCTTCGTCAACAAGCAATGCGGCGGCCTCTCCGGCTATGTCCACGGGCAACCCGTCCACAAGGGCTCGCATCCCCAGGCCGGACATCTCTGCGGCGAGCCCCTCCTGAAAAGCGGCACGCGCGGCTTCCACCGCCGCCCTGATCAAAGGCCGGAAGGCGTGTGCTGCTGCGCCGTCCGGCTGCGCGGCAACCACCGGGACCCCGGTGTCGGAGCCAAGCGCCAGTTCGGGAACCAGCGGAATCCTCGCCAGCCGGGCGATTCCAAGTGCCTCCAGCGCGTCCCCAAATCCCGCGTCGGGGAACAGATGAAATTCGCCGCCACACTGGGGGCAGGTAACACCTGCCATGTTCTCCACCGCACCGAGTATCGGCAGCCCCCGTTCCTGGCAAAAGCGCGCGGCTTTCAGGCTGTCCATCTGCGCCACCGCCTGAGGCGTAGACACCAGAACCGCCGAAGCATTGTATCCTTCCAGCAGGTCGCACAGGGTGATCAGTTCGTTGCCGGTACCGGGAGGCATGTCGACCACCATCGTGTCCAGCGGTCCCCAGTCGAAACTGCCGATTAGGTGATGCAGAAAGTCATGTTTGTAAGCGTCGCGCCAGACAATCGGCACGCTGTCCTCCGCCAAAAGGAACGCCAAAGACCCCACCCGGAGGGGAAACGCCCCCCCTGCACCACCGAAAACCCCCGGCGTCAGGCCCGACGGAGCCGGGCGGGAACGCGTTTCAAGCAGACCGAAGAAACGACTTTGATTCGGCCCGTGAATATCGGCATCCGCCAGGCCCACGCGCTGCCCCTGTGCCGCAAGCCCCACCGCAAGATTGGCCGCGACGGTGCTTTTGCCTACACCTCCCTTGTTGGAAAGAACGAGCAGCACCTGCCCGATTTTCTCCAGCCGCGCAGAGATCAACGCCTTGTTGTGCCGGGACTTGTCCCGATGGCAGGTTTGTTCTTGGGGGCAGAATTGACAGGCGTGCCCAAGACCGCATTCGGCGTTCACGGGATCGCTCCCGGCTCAACAAGAACCCACCCCTCGGAAACGCTCTTGAGCCCGTCCCGCTGAGCCTCGCTGCCCTGCCAGAGTGCAAAAGCGATCGGCACCACGGCACGGTTGAGCGCAACCTCATACTCGTCGCGCACCGCCAGCGGGCGCGACATTACCACCGTCCACTCGTTTGGGTCGCCGGGGTTATCAGTGTAAAGCCCATCTCCGGAAACCGTCTGTATCGGCAACCGGGTCAGGCTGCCATAGCCGCCAGCGGCAAGGTTCTGGATCTGGTGGCCATCGGCACTCCAATACCAGATATTGACCGGCTGATCCGGCCCGGTCCCCATAAGGTAGGAGGTGGTGTCGTCGCCCAGCGAAAACTGCACCGCCGCGCCATCACGAAACCTGTCGCGCCCGGTTTGGCGGTCAGCCGTGTCGTCACGCCAGCGCAGCCGCACGTAGAACCGCTCTGACGTATGGGCAAACGTGACGTACAAATCCTGATCAGGGGTATCGTAGTTCACCCGCAATTCAACCGACCTGTGGACGGCCGGTGCCGGAACCATCCGCACGCGGTATTCGGGCAGGCGCTCCCATATGATGTCGTCAGGATCGTTGACCGATCGCAGATAGACCCCCTCGGGGATCTTCGCTGCGGCAACGATATCCCCGGCCTCCAGACGCAGCACGTTGGCTTCCACCACCGTTTCGGCGGGAGCCGCCCATGGAGCGATGAAAGCAACCAGGAAAGCGAGTGTGCTTGGAAGATGTTGCATGGGATGTCTCCTTATCCCCAGAGGGTCTGCGGCACGGAACAGGCCGGCGCAGCGGCAATTTCGGGATCGCGATACGGGCCCGTTCGCGCCTCAAGAGCTTTAATCTGGCCATCGGCCAACCGGGCGAGGTCCTGCACAAGCTGAGCCAGTGTCGGGTCGGGCATACCGGGTGCGCACGCGCCCAGGCAAGCCGAGATCTCTGTCAGGCTGGGCGCAAGAAACCGGGACAGGAAGTCCCGTTGCGCGCGTTGAAACGAACCGCAATCGCGCCCCCGCTCCTGCGCGCGCGCCTCCAGGTGGCAAAGGACCGCCATAAACTCCAGCATCGCGCTCAGGTGATCGGGTTCATCGGTCCGGCCCTCGTCACCGGTGGCAGCTCGCAGGCCGAAATGACCATAGAACCTGGCCACGTTCAGCATGAACACTGGCCGGGACAACCCCGCCAGCAGCGCCAGGTGATCGCCAGCGAGGAGTGACGCGAAGGGTTTACCTCCGCGCCCATGCAGGAAGGCGGCAATATAGCCGGCCTCGAACACCTGAAAGTCATCCGTGGGCGCAGGCGCAGGCCAGGGCTGGCCGGTGGTTTCGGCCCAGGCGGCCCCAAAGGCGGCATTGAACGTACCCGCACCCAGCGCAGAATGAAACTCCTTAGAAGGATGAGCAAAGGCCAGAGCTGAAAGACGCCATAGCGTTTCTCGGGCGCGGGGCGGGCCACAGCGGGTGGAGGGCGCAACGGGATACATCAGCTGAGCTTAAACATATCTGCGTGACGGTAACCGATGAGTGTATCCATCAACTCGCTGTCACCGCCGTCTGCCTTTTTCTGACGCTCTGCCGCCAGCGTTTTGAGTGCTACGGCAACGCCATCGCCGAACAGGCTTTCCAGATAGCCTTGGGGAATCCGCTCTTCGTTGGTGGGGACGCTGTTCTCGTCGTATTTGGGGGGCGCCAGCGGCGGAACATAGAAAACGTTCGGCTCCGTTCCCCATTCGGCATGGAGCGGCAACGCAACCTTCCAACGGTCTACCAGCGTATGTATCGGCCCTTCCTCGTCATCGCGGTAACCCACCCAGCGGATACGGCCCGCACATTGTCGCGCACAGGCGTTTGCAAGACCTTTTTCGATGCGCGGATAGCAAAAAATGCATTTCTCGGACTTGGAAATTTCCTCATTGAAATACACCTTCTTGTAGGGGCACGCGGTCACACAGTAGCGGTACCCGCGGCAGCGTTCCTGATCAATCAGAACGATCCCGTCTTCCTGGCGCTTGTAGATCGCATTGCGCGAACAAGCCGCAAGGCAGGCCGGATTGGTGCAATGGTTACAGATGCGAGGCAGGTAGAAGTAATAGCTGTTGGGATAGTCGCCCTCCCCCTGGTCCTCATCCCAGTTCGCACCCCATGTCGGCTTGACGTTTGGGCGCAGCCACGGGTCGGTCCCCGTCATCAGGGCCTCTTCGTAGTTATAATCCCACGGGATACCGTAATCTTCGGCCGAGGGCGTAATACCAAGCTTGAGCGCCCCTTCAGCATCGAACCCCCCGCCCATCTGGGCGTAATTACGCGGGTACCCGGTACCGGGCATCGTTTCGACGTTGTTCCAGTACATGTATTCCCGCCCGTTCCGGTTGGTCCACTGGAGCTTGCAGGCTGAGGTGCAAGTGTGACAGCCGATACACTTGTTGAGGTCCATCACCATGCAAAGCTGACGTTTGACGGCCATATTCTATCTCCCTTGGTTCCCGGGACGGCGACAAACTCACCGAATGGACTCCTTATACGGGTTCCACGTCCACGCCGCTCTCATGCGCCAGTTGGTTTGCGTTCCATTTAAAAAGCTTGAAGCCCAGATGCCCCCAGCCACCCGCAAGCTCGAGCGGCTGAATCAGTGTCGCCATGGCGTTGTTCATCGGTTTCCACTGGTCGTACTGGTGCGGTTCCCAGCCATGCTCCATCATGATCGAGGTCTCGGGCAGACTGGGGTAGAATTTGGCCTGGGCAAAGAACTCGCCCGCACCGTTGAAGATTCGCACCTTGGATCCATCGGCGATGCCCTTGCGCGCCGCCAGCCTGGGGTTGATGTAGATGTTGGGCTCACCCCTTTGCAGGCGCATCATGAACTTGTTTGACCGCCAGTTGGAATGAATGCCCCAGCGCGTGTGTGGCGAGTAAAACGAAAGCGGATAGGACGAGGCCTCGGGCCCAGCATTCAGGCGTGCGGTGGGAACCGTAGCGCCAAGCCGCACGAAGGTCGGGTGATCACAAAAGAAAGTTATGCGCCCCGTCAGCGTATCGTACGGCTTCTTGCCCTCAGTCTGGGCAACGAAAGGATTATAGGGTTCGTCGGGGGGGAGCGGCTGGTTGGCGCCGGCTTCGGCGGTCATCACGAAAAAGCCGCGCTCCGCCCCTTCCTCGAGACTGACTCCTCCAATCTCCGGACTGTTGTCGACAAGCCACTTCGTCGCGTCGTAGTCGGTCATAAGCATCCCACCCATGGTGTAGTCGTCATGGATGGTATGAAAATCCCGGGTTACAGCGCCGTCCTCGTAACTGGTGATGCTGCGGGCGATGGCGCGCTCCTGAATCTTCTGCGTCAACAGCACCATGATATCCCAGTCGGGCCTGGCCTCGCCGATCGGATCGACCGGCTTGGAAAAGACATTCATGAAACGATGATACCCGACGGTGCGCAAATCCCACGCTTCGTAATGGCTGGCGGCAGGCAGCAAGTAGTCGGCCCATTGCGCGGTACTGTCCATGCGTACATTGATATCAACAAAGAGTTCTGAAACTTCCTCCAGAATTCGCGCGCGGTACTTGTCGGCGAACTTGTTGCGCCGGAACTTGTTGTCGGCAATAGAGATCAGGCCCTTCATCTCTCCGTGATAAGGCATCCAGCCCTGACCGACGCTTTCATCGATCATCTCCTGAAGCTCGTCGAGATCGAAGCCCACGCGTTCCTTCAGCTTGGCCGGATCGTAATGCGCACGCGCGTGGTCGATCATGTGGCCGCGGACGAATTCCCCCATGCCGCCCGGCTCCAGTCGCGGAAGCTTGCGAAACCCGAACAGGGCCAATTCCAGCCATTTCGGATGGTTCCAATCAATCCAGGATGTATCGATGCCCCCCGCCTTGCCGCCGTGACCGGTAAGACCCAGCATCAGCGCCTGCGCCCAGCCTGTGTAGATTCCGTTGGAATAGCGCCCGATATTGAACCCGTGCATCAGAATCGCCTTGCGGGCTCTGGCGAAGGCCCGGGCCTCTTGCCGGACAGTTTCAGGAGCCACGCCGGTAACGTCGGCAGTGTCCTCGGGGCTGTACCTGGCCGCTTCGGTCTTGACCTTTTCGAATACGGTTGTCACCGGGAGGCCCCCGACCTCGAACGTGCCCTCCAGCGCCGGGTCCACGCCGGCGAGCGCGATGGTCTTCTCATCGGAGCCCATCGAGCCCTTGATCGGCACCGCCGCTCCCGAAACGAGATCCCAGTGGTAAAACACCTGATCCGACCCGCCATCGACGATGTCAGCCTCACGCAAAAGCCTGCCGGTATCGGCGCGCACCAGCACCGGCAGGTCGGTTTGTTCCTTCATAAAACCGGGTTTATAGAGTTCTTCCGCGATAATGACGTTCACGAAAGACATCGCGAGAAACGGGTCGGTACCGGGTTTGACCGAAATCCACAGATCCGCGTGGATCGAGGATGGATTATAGTCCGGCGCAACCGAGACGACTCGGGCACCGTTCCACTTGGCCTCCCAGATGTAATGGGCATCGGGAATGCGCGTCGCGTTCGGATTGAACAGCGACATCATGATGTAATCGGCATCAAACCACGCATCCGAGGTAAAGCTTTCCAGCGGGTTGCCATAGGCCAGGTGCGCGCCAGTGTTCAGGTCGCCAACATCGGTGAAGATATCGAGTTGCACCCCCCCTACCAGCGACGCAAACCTGTAAGGCGCGGCAAAACGGACCATCGACAGATTGCCCGAGCCAGTATGGGTCATCAGCTTTCCGGGACCGTACGTTTCGTAGATGTCGATGATCTTGTCGGCGATCTCGGTTGTGATCTCTTCCCAGGACATACGCTGCCACTTGCCTTCGCCGCGTTCGCCCACCCGCTTGAGCGGGTAGCGCAAGCGGTCGCCTTCATACATCGCCGCGGAATGGATGGACCCTTTCTGGCATCCGCGCGGGTTGGGGTCTGGCACATCCGGGGCGATCTGCGGATAAGCCGCCAGTTGTTCTTCGCGCAGGACAATACCGTCCTTGACATAGACGTTGAAGGCGCAGTTCCCCACGCAGTTGATACAATGGGCCGACTTGCCGATCTTGTCCCAGGTAAACTCGCGGCGATAGAGGTCCTCCCAGTCACGGTAGGGATATTCCTCACCCAGCGTATCTTCCAGCGGCTCCAGCCGGTTCAGGGCCCAGGCGCGGTTGGCGGCGATAACCCCCGCCCCCGTCAGCGAACTGGTTCTCAGGAAATCCCGACGCTTCATGCGCAACATGGTTGTCCTCCCTCGTGACGTACCACGCATTTTGGGGCGGCGCGGACAAAAGAAGGATAGCGACCGGAACCCGGTCAAAGGCTGCAAACTTGTTAAAAAGTGTAAACGGGTTGTAAACAGCTCGGGCTGCCGCTTTGCAAATTCATTATTCCTGTTTCAATATCCCAAGCGAGCGGAACCGTGGGAGGCGGCACAGGCCGGGAACGTATGTCAGCCAGTATCAAAGCCAGCCCATCCGGAGCCTCGGCCAAGATACCCGCCTTGACGGCGTATCTGGAACAGGTCACCGATCAGCTGTTGCACCAGTCCATCCTGTTTGCCAAGCGCAATGCCTATGCGCCCTTCACAACGACCATCCGCGCCGCATGGCTGGAGGCGATTCTCAGCCTTAACGAGGCGATTCTCGGTTATCTCGGCCATGATCGTCCAAACACGTCGGGACCTCTTGCAACTGTCGACTACGCGCGGGATCCAAGACTGGCCCGAATGCGCCAGATTGCACGACAGCACCGCTCTCAGGGAGTTTCGCTCCAACTCTACCTCGGCCTGTTCAAGCATTTTCGACGGGTCTATCTGGACGCGTTGTCCAAAAGCGCCACGATCGGAACCGACGCCCTCCTCCAGCAAGTGCGCGACTTTTTCGATGAAAGCGAACTCAGCATCGTTGCGGACTGGACAACCACCGGGGATAACCAGAGACTACGCGAGTTACAGGACCGGACCCGTCGCCTAATCCTTGAGAAAGACCGCTACTTCGCCATCTTCGAAAGCCTGCGCAACCCGGCGCTCCTGCTCGACCGGCACCGCGCCATCGTTCACGGCAATCACGCCGCGGTGGAATTGTTCGTGGATGGAACCGAGGTCGGCGATAGCATATACTTGCGTTCACGCAAAACCCTACGCAGCCGGATGACCGCACGACTCGGCGATGCGCTGAAGCTCGACGAGGGGGCAGAGAAAACTCTCTGGATCGACACGCTTGCCGGGCGGCGCTGTTTCGACCTGCGCCTGCGGGTTCTGCACGACGCGGTTGAAAACATACCGCTTGGCTACCTGCTGCAGCTTTACGACGTTACCGCCCACCGCCACGCCACTGAAACCGCACAACGGGCCGAGCGCCAGATGTCACGCTTTCTCGCCACGATGAGCCACGAGATCCGCACCCCGCTCCACAGCGTGCTTGGTGCTGCGGAACTCCTGCGCCGGGGTGACCGTAACGGACAAGAAAGCTACCTCGACGTGATCCAGAGCGCGGGCCAGTCCCTATTGCAAACACTCAACAACGTGCTGGATTATTCTAAGCTCGAAAGCGGCCTGCCCGAACCACGCCCCGCCGATACCGACCTGCTGGCCGCGCTGGAGACATTGTGCGCCATCGCCTCAGTCGGACCGGACGCGGCGCGTTCTTCCGTGTCCCTGGAAATCGCACGAGATGTCCCCACCCACGTCCGAATAGATTGGGCCATGGTGCGACAAGTGCTGACCAACCTCGTCACGAACGCGCTGCGCCACGATCAGGGCGGCGGGGTCAAATTGCGGGTCGCAAGAACGCAGGAAAGATTGCGGTTCGAAGTCGCCGATCATGGACCCGGCCTGCCGGAATGCGAGGCACGGGCGCTTTTTCTACCGTTCAGCGAAACGAGCCCGCGCCATACGGCCGAAGGAGGCGCAGGGCTGGGGCTGGCGATCTCGCGCGAGTTGGTCCGGGCAATGGGCGGGCAGATCGGGTTCAGCAATACCGGGATCGGGGCGGTGGTCTGGTTCGACGTGCCCTGCACTCCCGTTCTGAACGATCGCGACGACAGCACACCCCCCCAAACCGCCCCGCATGGCCGCCGTGGGTGGCGATGTCTTCTGATCGATGACGACAGGATCGGGGCGATCATTTCCTCCCACCACCTCCAACGGATCGGTTTCGAAACTGACCATGCCGGAAGCCTTGCCGAAGCGCGCAAGGCGTTAGAAACCTCACACTACGACGCGTTTGTGATCGATTACCTTCTGCCTGACGGCAAAGGCCCGGATTTCGTCCGCGACCTGCGCAGCGGCAACGCCGGTGCCTGTGCGAGGGTGGTCGGATTGACGGCGAATGTAGAAGCGCTGCGCGCCTCCGCCGATCTTGGAGAGGACTTCGACGTGATCCTTGCCAAGCCCGCTGACGGGGCGACGCTGGCACAGGCGCTGCTTCCCTTCGCGGCAAAACCGGTCCGCAACTCTCCCCCCGGCAGATCCAATCTCGATGGGCTTTCCGGGGAAACCATATCCGCCATGGCAAAGGCGTTCATTACCCAGTGGGAAAGTTTTCGCATCCGGTTGCGGCAGGACACTCATCGCAAAGAGCTTGGAGATATCGCACATCGTCTGGCCGGAAGCAGCGCGCAACTGGGACTGCACGACTTGGAACATCTCCTGAACGAATTGGAGCGCCGCTGCGAGACAGACCCCTCGGATATTGCTGATGTCGTCAACCGGCTGGACTACCCGGTCACGGATTGGCTTCAGTGGCACGAGGCAAACTTTGGGTGCGACCCGTAATGGTGGTGCGTCCCCCTTCCAACAACCTTGTCCTTGGCGTCGAGGATGACGAAGTCGTGCAGATCATGCTGGCCGAAGTCGTACGACTGGCAGGTGGCTGCTACAAAGCGGCGTGCAGCGCACAAGAAGCAGAGCGCCTTCTGGCGGAGAAAGACTTCGCGCTGGTTCTGCTGGACCGCCGCCTGCCCGACAGCGATGGCCTGTTACTGATCGAGGCCATCCGTCGGCTTGGGGATTGCCCGGTGATCGTTCTCTCGGAGCTCGACGGCTCCCATGACCGCTTGCTTGGCCTGGGGCTTGGCGCGACGGAGTATGTTTCCAAACCCTTCAACCCCGCAGAACTGAGCAGCCGAATTCGGTTTTTTCTCAATCGCCCGGAAAAGGATGCCCAGGACCTTGGCAAACCGATCTCGGCCGGGCGTCTTTGCTTGTTTCCGCTTTCGCGGCGGCTTTCCGTCGACGGCAGGGAAAGCTTCCTTCCCCCCGCCGAAGCACGCCTGTTTCAAGCGCTGCTGAGCCATCCCGGGGAAGCCCTTGACCGGGACCGACTGACACAGGCGGCCTGCGGTCGCGACTGGAGTCCGGGCGACCGCACGGTGGACGTTCTGATCGCGCGCTTGCGCAAACGGCTGCCGAAAACCGTCGCGCGCATCGTCACGGTTCACCGGCTTGGCTATCTGCTGGACCTTGCAAACTGACGTATACACCCTGCGAGTGTGAATCGGCATGCAAAATTGACCCACTTTGGTGGGTTATGAGCGAGTAGAATTGACCCACCTGTTTTCGTTAGCCGTTCAGTCCCGGCATCTGGTGGATCGGATCGACGATGAATCTGTCCGGCTCTGAAGTCCAGACTTTGCAGACATATTCGTATGGCGTGAGGCCGCTGAGCGTCTTCAGCCTACGAGCGAAGTTGCAGGCAGCCATGAAGTCCGCGAGATGGGTGCGGAGCTGATCATGGCTGTCGTAGTGGAAGCGTTTGACGGTGGCCTCCTTGATCGTGCGGTTCATCCGCTCGACTTGGCCATTGGTCCAGGGATGGTTGGGTTTGGTGAGCCGATGCTCGATCCCATTGGCTTCGCAAATCATGTCGAAGCGCATCTGCCGTGAGTAGGCGGCATTCCGGTTCCTGGGCTGTTCGGCAAATTGGATGCCGTTATCGGTCAGGATCGTGTGGATGCGGTAGGGGACGGCCTCGAGCAGAT
>NZ_QAAA01000020.1 GCF_003046545.1 Rhodovulum imhoffii
TCGTCAGGCTCATAACCTGAAGGTCGCAGGTTCAAATCCTGCCCCCGCAACCAAATTCCTTCGCGTTATCAAACGCTTAAGCGCCGCCCTCCGGGGCGGCGTTTGCGTTTGGGACCACCGTGGAAGCACTGTGGAAGCAAGAGGGGCCGAAGTCCTTCGTGCTTCCACATGAGCAGTTGGGCTCAGCGCTCCTCGATGAAGACACTGCACTCTTTCGAGTGTGACATCAGATTGTCGATTCCCGCGGTCACGTCCCATCTCAGGTTTACCCTGTCGAAGAACTGAACACGACATTCGAGGCTGGTTTGAAAAGCGCCAGCGCCTCGCCGAGCGAGTTCGAGACTTTGCATCGCGCATTCAATCGCTTCGCGACCGACTTGGAGAAACGCTTGACCGCCTTGGAGCGGCAGCAGGCGGAATTACGGCAACTGTTGGAAGCTGGCTGACCCGGCGATCTGCGCTCCGGGAAGAAGCTGAGCAGAGCAAGCCGAAGCCGAGAAGCACGGCCCCCGCGTCGTTTTCGTATGGCCCGAAATTCTAAGGAAACGAAAGGACACAACCATGAAGACCGGACAAAGCATCATCGACCGGATTCAGGACGCCTTGGGCGAAATGGAAGACACAGGCTTTCTGGATGAGCTGGTTAACAACGCCGAAAAAATAGGGGAAAAGGCCGAACCGCCAGCGCCAAAAAATACCTCGGAAACAGATCAAACAGGCTGAACCGCTCCGACTTTTCAGACGGTGGATTTCAAATTCCAGCCGATCAGTCTTGCCGGTTCACGATACGGGCCTTGCCGTCTTTGGCGGCGGCCAGAAGGGTGCCTTGTAGTCTCGCGGTGAATTTCGAACTGAAAGCACCAAGCGGGGTTCGATCCTCAAAGACAAAGGAGCGCTCAAACACATCGCTGTTGAACTCGTCCAGCATGACCCAGCAGGGCTTTTCGGTGTCGAGGCCAGCGCGTTTGGCCTCGATCTCAGGAACTTCAATAGCAATCCGCCCGTCCATTGGAGGCTGCGTTGTGATGGGAACAATGAACAGCAATGTGTTGCCGTCCGCGTTGGCAGTGGTGACGGCCATGCAGACCGGGCGAGGCTTGCGGCCTTCTGTTTCGCCCTGAATTTGCTGGCGCTTCCAAAGAAATGGATAAGTGAAGACATCACCGGCGGCGGGCTTACGCATCTGGCGTCGCGCCATTGGCAAGGTCTCGCTCCAGAGCGGCGATCATCATGGCCTTCATCTCGGCGGGCATATCCTCCAAGGTGTGCGCCTGCTGATCCGTTGTGCCTGTCAGCGCCTCGTAGCGCTCAAGGCTCATCAGCACGAACCGTGGCTTGCGATGCTTGGTGATCGCCACCGGCGCGCGACTGGCCGCGTCGAGAATGTCACCCGTCTTGCGCGCCAGATCGGCGGCGGGAAAATTCTGAATGTCGGACATGGAACCCTCCTGTTTTGCCGTAATATACGTATTTTTCGCATAATGTGCAAGAGTGGAGGACTTAGCCCGATGCCACGATACCTATTCTTAATCAGCAGTCCAGAGACACCAAGGGTATGGCGTCCAGAGCCAGCCCCACCTTCCCCTGCCATTTGGGGGGCGATGTCAGGTGGGGCTGGGTACCCAACGGGAGCCGGAAAATCCACATGAGCGAGACGCCAAGTATCGAGCGATTGTGGGGTTTTCGGCGGCTTCGGTAGAGCGATAGGATGATAGCGACATGGCACTATCGCCCTATACTGCCACGCTCAGACCTCCAGCACGAATGCCGGATCGAACTCAACCTCTTCGCCCGGATACCCGCGCCCGTTCATGACGAAGCGGATAGGGCCATGTTTGCCCTTGCCAATCCAAACCTCGTTGTCGTGGCTGTGGCCGCAGATCCAGGTGTGGATGTCAAAGCTCCTGATCTCGGCCCATAGATCACTGGCGAACCCTGCACAGAGGGCGCGTTTGCTGTCATTGCCGACTTCGCGGGCAGGGTGAACCAGTTGGCGCACCGGGATGTGGTGGGTCATGACGATGGTCGGCCCGTCATGGGACTGGCGCAGCGCGTCCCAAATTGCCGCTTTGTCCATCGCGTGACGGTCGAGCATCGTGCGCACGCAGAACATGCGCCTGGGCGTGACGCCGATCCGCTGATAATCCATCAGACATTCCCCGACCATGCCCCATGCGAGGCCCTCCAGTTCGGGGAAGAGCTTCAAATCCGTCCAGAGCGGCGCGCCGATGATGCGCACGCCAGCGATTTCGGTGGCCGCGCCATGCAGCACTCGGATATCGAGGTCTTGGGCGTGCAGCTCGGCAAGCTGCCGTTCTTCTTCGGCTAACAATTTCGACCAGATCGACCCGTAGGGTTCGTGGTTACCCCAGATCACCACAACCGGGCAGCCATACTTGCGCGCGGCCCGTGCAGGGATATCCAGATGGCGGCCCATGGTATGCGTGTCGCCCGCGATCAGCACCCCGTCCACTGGCGCGGACAGGTCAGGCAGATCGAAACCTTCCCAAAATTCGTCGTGCAGGTCACTCCAGACCAGAAAACGAGCCATTTGGAACCTATACTGTTGCTTGCTTTCACCGACCTCGCTCGGTCATTGCGGCTTCGAAGATGTGAATTGGCATCGCTTTCATTCCAGCGGCTCTTGGACCTTCCACATCTGCAGACGGGGTGTCACCGGTAAAGAGAATTTCCGCGCAATCGAGCCCAAGCGCCTTGGCCACGCAGCCGTAAATATCCGGTTCGGGTTTTAAGAACCCCACCTGGTAGGACAGGATCATGGCGTCGGGCGGGTCTGGCAAAAGGTTTTGCAGAACAGCACCATAGGGCGTGGCCAGGTTGGAACATACTGCAATCCTGACCCCTTGGGCGCGCAGGTCTGCCCAGATCGCGTCAACGCCGGGGCGCAGGCGTACCGACAGCAATTCCGATGCGATTTCGGAAGCGACCTGATCAAGCAGCCCCTCGGGCAGGTCAACTTCAAGTGCGCCAGCCCAACTATCCAGCGCCCGATCTTCGCGCATTAGCCTGTGCCGAAGCGCCCGCGCAGCGGCAGGTTGCAGCGCGTCAATCAGGGGTCTGTAGGGTTTGCGCTTGTCGGTGATTTCAACAATGGTTCCAAAAACATCAAAGCAGACGGCCTTGATGTCATGATGGCCTGCGATGACTTGACCAGATTGTAGCATATCAGAACTCCTTGGCATTGTGTTCGACATCCGCCCAGTGCCGGTTCACGGGCAGGGTTTTGGCGCGGCGAGCGATATCCTCAAAGCGAACGGGCATGAAATCCCAGACATCGACGCCCGCGTTGACGCTGTTGCGCGACCCTTTCCATTGCCCATGGACGTGGCCGAAAATCTGAAGCGCGCCGCGCCGCGCACGGTTCCAGGTGATCATGGGGTAATGGCACAGGGTATGCGCCTGGTTGTCGGGGCCATCCTTGACCTCCGCCATGTGCGAAATGCTGTCCCACGGCAAGGCTAGTGTCGGTTCCAGATCGTGGTTGCCGATCACCAGATGTTTGCGGGCGCCGGGAAGCTGCCCGAAGATGGCTTCGAGATAGTTGGCCTCTTTGGCCTTTGGGCCGAAGGCAAAGTCACCGATGATCCAGAGATCATCCTCGGGCCGCACCCTGGACCACAGATTCTCGATCAGCACCGTGTCCATGTGGCCGGCATTGCGAAAGGGCCGTCCGCACAGCGCGATGACGTTCTCATGCCCGAAATGGGTGTCTGCTGTATACCAGTTGGTCATGTCCTTGCCTCCGTCATGCCAAGTGGCGGCGGCGTCGGAGGCGTTGCGGTGATAGGGGATCATCTATCGGCGAACAGCTCGTAGCCGCCCGCCGTTTTGCGGGCGCTAAATCAGGGTGATATGTGCGCGTACTGTGATCATGTGGGCCTCATAGCCGGTTTGCACAGTTTTGGCCAGTCGCCTACGGCGCGCCGTTCACGAAATCCTCTGCGGCCCGATTGAGCCGCGCCCAGTCCCGCACCCGCGCCTTCAGTTCGGCAAGTCGAGCGTCTTCTGTCGGGGTGCGGTTGCGCCCGCAGAGGTCGGCCAGTTCCTTGCGGTCGGCTTGGTACTTTGGGCTGTCGATCCAGTGAGTTTCCATGGCGGCTTTCCTATTCCTTGCGGTGCCAAAGCACTTCGGAGACATCGAATTTATGCGCCCTGAACAGGAAGAAGCCTCCGATCAGAACGAAAGGGGACCCCCACCACCAGATACCTTTGCCGTCGATAAACATCAGGCCCAGACCGATGATCAGAGTGAACGCGCCGATCTTGTAGATTTTCAGACGCTTGGCCCATTCGGGTGTCGTGTCCTTGGTTGCCTGGCAACTGGGGCAAACATCTGCCCGCGCGTCCATCTCTGTGTAGCAGAACGGGCATGTCTGGGTATCTGGTGCGATGTCAGCCATGGCGTCACAGGTCCATGTCGGCGGGCGCGACCGGCGCGTTGGTGGTCAAGGCTTCGAGGATTTGACGATCCACCTCGGCGACATGCTGGCGGATCAGATCGAAATCGGTCAGCGAAAAGCTGACGGATGAGAGCTGCGCGCCGCCGCTAACCCCAACCGTGAACAGCGCCGTGCAACCCGGCATGATCGGCGTTTCACGGTGTTGGCGAAAACGGTATTCGGCATCGGCACTGAAGCCCGTTGTGCAGGGTCGATACTGGATCGTCTTGCGCGCCCCGAACTGGCTGACAGTGGTGATCTCATGCAGCGGCTGGCCGTCGAGATCGGGGATGAAGCCATCCTCGCCCCACGCCCAGGTCGCGCTGCTTCCGTCGCGTTTTGAGGGCGGGCCATAGCGCTCTACCAACCATGCTTACCAAAGCGTTAACAGGCGCGTCGCGTGTCAGCCGAACCGCATGTTTGAAAAATGTTTGAAAAACGCGAAAACCGCCAAGCTGTTGCCTAGCGGCTTTTCGTTTCCGATCAATCGGTTGCAGTGGTGAGCCGTGCAGGATTCGAACCTGCGACCCACTGATTAAAAGTCAGTTGCTCTACCAACTGAGCTAACGGCCCACTCGAGGCCTGCTTCGTAGAAAACAGTGGCGGTGGGGTCAAGGGGAAAAAATGCGTTTTTCGATGCCGCTTCTGGATTTGTGTTTGAAGCCGGTCTATATGCGCGGTCATGCAGAATTTGGTGCTGAAAAACGGCCTTCCCTTTCTCAAGATGCATGGGCTGGGCAACGACTTCGTGGTGATCGACCGGCGCGTGGCAGCGGTACCCATGACGGGGGGGCTGGTTACGGCCATCGCGGACCGCCACCGGGGGGTGGGGTTCGATCAGCTTGCCTGTATCGATTCCTCGCAGTCGGCGGAGGCCGCCCTTGTTTTCTACAATGCAGACGGGTCTCTTTCCGCGGCTTGCGGCAATGCAACGCGCTGTATCGCCCGCTACCTGATGGAAGAAAGCGGCAAGACGGATCTGACACTGGAAACCGGGCGCGGGATTATCGCCGTGCGTGATGCCGGGGGGGGGGGGACCTCCGTCAACATGGGGCTGCCGCTTCTGAACTGGCGTGACATCCCCCTGGCGCAAGAAATGGACAGCCTGCATGTGCCGATCGGGGGAGATCCGGTCGCCACTGGCATGGGTAACCCGCATTGTACCTTCTTCGTGGAGGATGCCGAGGCGGTCGATCTGCCAGTCTTCGGTGCCGCCCATGAACACCACCCCCTGTTCCCGGAACGCACGAATGTTCAGGTGGCGCATCTGGTGGCGCCCGATCACCTGCGCATGCGGGTCTGGGAGCGCGGCGTGGGGGTGACGCTCGCCTCGGGGTCGTCCTCTTGCGCGACGGCGGTGGCAGCGGCGCGGCGCGGGCTGACGGGACGGCGGGTGCGTATCGACCTCGATGGGGGTCGGCTCGATATCGACTGGCAAGACGATGGTGTCTGGATGACCGGCCCGACCGCACATGTATTTGCCGGCACCCTGACACCAGACTTTCTGAGGGGCGTTCTGTGACACCGCGCTTCACCACGCTGGGGTGTCGCCTGAATGCCTTTGAAACCGAGGCGATGAAGGCACTCGCCGCCGAGGCCGGGGTGGAAGATGTGCTGGTGGTAAATACCTGTGCCGTTACCGCGGAGGCCGTGCGCAAGGCGCGTCAGGACATCCGCCGCCTGCGCCGGGACAACCCGCGGGCGCGGATCGTGGTGACCGGCTGTGCCGCGCAGACCGAGCCGGACCGTTTCGCGGCGATGGCGGAAGTGGATCTTGTACTCGGCAATGCCGAAAAGATGCGGGCGGAAACCTGGAGCGCCCTTGCCAGGGAGCCGGATTTCATCGGCGAGACGGAGAAGGTGCAGGTGGATGACATCATGTCTGTCACCGAAACCGCCGGGCACCTGATCGACGGCTTCGGGACCCGCAGCCGTGCCTATGTACAGATTCAGAACGGGTGCGATCACCGCTGTACCTTTTGCATCATTCCCTTTGGACGTGGCAATTCACGCTCTGTCCCTGCGGGCGTGGTGGTGGCGCAGATCCGCCGCCTTGTCGCGCGCGGGTATAATGAGGTCGTCCTGACCGGCGTAGACCTGACAAGCTGGGGCGCGGATCTGCCCGCACAGCCCCGGCTGGGGGACCTTGTGGGGCGTATTCTCCGGCTTGTGCCGGAGTTGCCGCGCCTGCGGATCAGTTCGATCGATTCAATCGAGGCGGACCCGGCGCTGATGCGGGCTCTTGCGGAGGAGGCGCGGCTGATGCCACATCTGCACCTGTCTTTGCAAGCGGGCGACGACATGATCCTCAAACGGATGAAGCGTCGGCATACCCGTGCGGATGCCATAGCCTTTTGCCGGGAGGCCCGCCGGCTGCGCCCGGAGATTACCTTCGGCGCCGATATCATCGCGGGTTTCCCGACCGAGACGGAGCCGATGTTCGAAAACTCCCTGCGCCTGGTGGCGGAATGTGACCTGACATGGCTGCATGTTTTCCCCTATTCCCCGCGCCCGGGCACGCCGGCGGCGCGTATGCCCCAGGTTGCCGGCGGCACCGTCCGGGAGCGGGCGGCCCGTCTGCGCGCGGCCGGTGAGGCGCAAGTAGTGCGGCATCTCGCGGCGCAGATCGGAAAGAGCCACAATATCTTGATGGAGTCGCCCCGCATGGGTCGGACGGAACAGTTCGCCGAGGTCGAATTTTCCACTGACCGCCCCGAAGGGAAAATCGTTTCCGCCGTGATTGCGGGGCAGGATGGCGCGCGTTTGCAGGTTCGTGAATAGACAGCCCCATGCGCCTGTCCTATCCTGACCGCATTGCAGGAAGGAAGACCCGATGCCACTGCCTCTTGCCCCGTTTGCAGGTGCGGCTCTGCGCTATGGCGCAGTTGCGCTGGCGGTTTACGCGCTGCGCAGCCGAATGTCTCCGGCTCCGCGCGACCAGCGTGTTGAAGATGCGCTCGACGATCTGGATGAGGGTGTCGGCCTGCGGCGCGATCCCGGTCAGGTCAGCGGTGGCGCCCGGCTGCGACGGACCATCCGCCTTGGCCCCGACGGGCCGGGGGTGGAGGTCGACGCCACGGCGTTCGGGCGGGTTCGGCTGCGCCGGGTCTGATCCGGGTCGCCGGCTGTGCCCCTTTTGCGGTGGGTGTTGCAGCATGGCAAGAATGGCAAATTCCCTGCAAAAGCGGTGCGAATGTATCTGGAACAATAGGTAAATGCTGCGCTAGAAGGTCCCAATAACGCTTGAGCCTTGAAATTGCGCTGGCCGGTACAGGGTGTCACGGGTATATGACTTCCGACATCTTGTCGTGCGTGCCCCGCAGGCCGTTCCTGCGCGGGTATGTCCGCTGGACGCAATCGTTTGTCGGGGCTAGGTAACCGGAGGAAAAGGCCGGGGAGTTCTTGGCCAGTTTTCGAATCGACCGCATCGCGGTCATGGAAAGGAGAATTCTCGTGTCACACGCAGAAGATCACGACGGCTCCCGCCGCGATTTCCTTTACTACGCCACGGCGGGTGCCGGTGCGGTCACGATTGGGGCAGCGGCCTGGCCCCTGATCGATCAGATGAACCCGTCGGCGGACGTTCAGGCGCTCAGCTCGATCCGGGTGGACGTGTCCAGCGTGGTGGAAGGTCAGCAGCTTACGATCAAATGGCTGGGCAAGCCGGTTTTCATCCGCCTGCGGACCGAAGCCGATATCGACCTGGCCCGCAGCGTGGATCTCGACGATCTCGTCGACACCGACTCGCGCAACCCCAACAAGCCCGGTCCCGCCACCGATGAGAACCGCACGCTCGATGATGAAGGCAAGTGGCTTGTGATGATTGGTGTCTGCACCCACCTGGGCTGCGTGCCGATCGGAAACGGCGCAGGCGATTACGGCGGCTGGTTCTGTCCCTGCCACGGATCGCACTACGATGCGGCCGGGCGGATTCGCAAAGGCCCCGCGCCGGAGAACCTGTATATCCCGGTCGCCTCTTTCGTTGACGAAACGACGATCAAACTCGGTTAAGGGAGACGCCGATGTCCGGTATTCCTCACGATCATTACGAGCCGAAAACCGGCTTGGAGAAATGGCTGCACCGGCGCCTGCCTGTTGTCAGCCTTATCTATGACACGCTCATGATCCCCACCCCCAAGAACCTGAACTGGATGTGGATCTGGGGCGTGATCCTGTTTTTCGCGCTGGTGCTCCAGCTTGTAACCGGAATCATCCTGGCGATGCACTATGTTCCGCATGTCGACATGGCCTTCGCCTCGGTCGAGCATATCATGCGCAACGTCAATGCCGGTCACATGATGCGGTATCTGCACTCCAACGGCGCGTCGCTGTTCTTCATCGCCGTTTATCTGCACATCTTCCGCGGGCTCTACTACGGGTCTTACAAGTCCCCGCGCGAGGTGACCTGGATCATCGGCATGCTGATCTATCTGGCCATGATGGCCACCGCATTCATGGGCTACGTGCTGCCATGGGGGCAGATGTCCTTCTGGGGCGCCACGGTGATCACCGGCCTGTTCGGCGCGATCCCGTGGATCGGCGAACCGATCCAGACCTGGCTGCTGGGCGGGCCCGCGGTGGGCAACGCAACGCTGAACCGCTTCTTCTCGCTGCACTACCTGCTGCCCTTCGTGATCCTGGGCCTTTCCATCGTGCATGTCTGGGCCTTCCACGCGACCGGCAACAACAACCCGGCCGGGGTCGAGGTGCGCCGCGAGTCCAAGGAAGTCGCCAAAAAGGATGCCGTGTCGTTCTGGCCCTACTTCGTTATCAAGGACCTGTTCGCGCTGGGCGTCATCCTGATCGTGTTCTTCGCGGTCGTGGGCTTCATGCCCAATTACCTTGGCCATCCGGACAACTACGTCCCCGCCGACCCGTTGGTGACCCCGGCCCATATCGTGCCCGAATGGTACTTTTTGCCGTTCTACGCCATCCTGCGCGCCTTCACCGCCGATGTTTGGGTTGTGATGCTGGCTGACTGGCTGACCTTCGGGATCGTCGATGCCAAGTTCTTTGGCGTGATCGCGATGTTCGGGTCAATTCTGGTCATGGTATTCCTGCCCTGGCTGGATACGTCTTCGGTTCGGTCGGGCCGTTATCGCCCGATGTTCAAATGGGCGTTCTGGCTTTTTGCTCTGAATTTCGTGGTCCTGACCTGGGCGGGCGCGATGCCGGCTGAAGGGGTATACACGGTTATCGCCCTGATCGGGTCGACCTACTGGTTCGCCTACTTCCTGATCATCCTGCCGGTTCTGGGTGTGATCGAGAAGCCGTTGCCGCTGCCGGCCACGATCGAGGAAGACTTCAACGCTCACTATGGTGACGCCGGCGCGGGTTCCGCCGTCAAGGCAACCCCGGCAGAGTGAAGGGATCGAAGAGATGCTGAAGAAACTTACGATTTCCGCAATTGCCGCCCTGTCCCTCGGGACGGGGGGCGCCCTGGCCGCCGAAGGCGGCGGGCATGTGACCAATTTCCAGTTTCCCTTCGAGGGTCCGTTCGGCAAATACGATCAGGCTCAGCTTCAGCGCGGCTTGCAGGTGTTTACCGAGCTTTGCTCGGCCTGCCATGGGATCCCGCGGGTCCCCTTCCGGTCGCTGGCCGATCCCGGTGGGCCGTCGCTGAGCGAAGAGGCGATGATTCAGTACACTGAACAGTGGGAGATCTTCGACCCGGAACTGGAAGACTGGCGGACCGCCAAGCCGACCGACCACTTCCCCGAAGGCACGGACGCACAGGCACCGGACCTCAGCCTTATGGCCAAGGCGCGGGCGGGCTTCCATGGTCCGGGGGGGACCGGTCTCAACCAGCTTCTGAATGGCATGGGGGGGCCGGAATACATCGCCAGCTACCTGCTCGCCTTTACGGATGAGTGGAAGGAAGAGGCCGGGTCCGTCTACTATGAGAACCCCGTCTTCTCGACAGGCTGGAGCGCGATGGCCCCAGTCCTTTACGGGGAAGACGTCGAATATGCCGATGGCGCCCCGAATGACCGGGTTTCCATCGCCAAGGACGTGTCCGCTTTCCTGATGTGGACGGCTGAACCGAAAATGATGGCCCGGAAACAGGCCGGCTTCATCTCGGTGATCTTCCTGACGGTTTTGACGGTGCTTTTGTACCTGACGAACAAGCGTCTCTGGGCCCCGATCAAAGGCCGCAAGAAAAGCTGAGGGGATTCCCCGAATCAGGCACGCGCCCCCGATCCGGGGGCGCGTTTGCTATCCAAGATAGCGGCGAAGTGCCGGGGGCGGGTTTCGCAAAAGCTGTATCGTTCCGTGTGGGGGCTGAACCAGCCCTTCGGCCACAAGACATGTGAGCGGCGCAATGGCGCGGGCATCTTCCGGGTCGTGGGTGACCATCAGAACCGTTGCTCCGGTTTCAGTTGCCAGATCCGCCACCAGCGCCAGCATGTCGGCTTTCAGCGCCGGCCCCAGTGCCGCGAAAGGTTCGTCCAGCAGCATCAGGGGTCGTCCGCGCAACAACATCCGTGCAAGGGCGGCGCGGCTGCGCTGTCCACCTGACAGGGTGGCGGGCTTGCGGCGTTCCATTCCGGCCAGCCCAACGCGCGCCAGTGAGTCCATCACGCTCTGGTGGTGTTCCGGTCCGAGGCGCAGATCGGAGCGCAGCCCCAGCCCGGCATTCTGGGCCACGGTAAGATGAGGAAACAGGTTGTTGTCCTGAAACAGGACCGAGACAGGACGCGCCCCCGGAGACAGGCCGTTCAGATCCGTTTCATTCCACAGGATACGCCCGGAGGCCGCAGGCACGAACCCGGCGATAACATCCAGCAACGTGGATTTTCCCGCTCCCGATGGCCCAAGGATCGCCACGGTCTGTCCGGTGGGCACACTGAAATCTGCGGCAAGTCGGAACCCATCAAGGACGATCTCAAGCGTTTCAAGCCTCAGCATAGGCACGCCCCCCTCTGTCAAAAATCCAGAACACCCCAAGGCTGAGACACAGAAGCAACAGCGCCGCGCCCGCCGCGGCCTCCATCCTGTATGCGGCCATCAGGCGGTAGAGTTGCAGGGGTAAGGTTGCCTGGGAAGAGTCCGCGAACAAGGCGATTACGCCCAGATCCCCCATTGAAAGTGCGGCCGACAGCCCCAGTGAAAACCCCAGGGGCCGTCTGAGCCGTGGCAAAAGCACCAGCCGCAGGCGTATACCGCCGCTCATACCCAGACTGTCGGCCAGTTTGCCATACCCGGCTTCGATTTCCGCCACGGCCGTGGCAAGGGCGCGCAGAGCGAAGGGCAGCGCCATGGCCGCATTGACCAGGGCCGTCACCGGCAGCGCCAGGGCGACCGGGTCGGCGACCGGGAACAGCAAGATGAACAACCCCGTGCCCATCACCAGCGGTGAGGCCGCGATGGAGACCGTGCCCGCCGCCTGGACCGCCCCGCCCAGGCGGGGACCCAACCGGCATGCTGCCATTGCCATCGGCAGGGCCAGCCCCACGGTCAGGGCGGCGGACCCGAGCGCCGTGACGAGCGACCGGCCGGCGGCGGCATATATACTGGCGGGCAGATCGGTCAGCCCAGCAAGTCCCTGCGCCACGATCATCCCCAGCGGCACCAGCAGGAACAGTGTTGCTCCCCCCAGCCAGAAACCGTCGGCCAGCCGGGCGTGCCGGGTTGCGCTGTCCCAGCGGGCAACGGCCCGGTCCAGCCCGGCCCCCATCCCCGCGGGGGACGATACCGCAAATGCCAGCCCCGCCGCAGCCCCGCACAATGCGAATTGGACCAGCGCCAGCTTGGCCGCGCGGGCAAGGTCGAATTCAAGCCGGAAGGCCTGGTAGATTGCGAGTTCGACAGTTGCCGCTTTTGGCCCGCCGCCGAGTGTCAGGACGACGGCAAAGCTCGTCATGCAGATCAGCAGGATTACGGCAAAAATGCCCGGCAGAACCGTCCGCAGCATCGGGGCCTCCAGCACCCGGCGCGTATCGGCGGGGGTAAATCCCAGCGCCGCGGCCAGGCGGAACCGCTCTGCCGGGATGGAAAGCCAGCCCTGTAACACCAGGCGTGTCGCCAGCGGCAGGTTCAAGAAGACATGCGCCAGCACCACGCCGGGCAGGCCGTAGATGTCCAGCGGATCCAGCCCGGCCCAAGTCAGCCCCTCCGAGATCAGTCCGCTGCGTCCGAATACGGCCAAAAGCCCCAGTACCGCCACGATGACCGGCAGGAGAAAGGGGGCGCCCAGCAGGGTGATCAGAAGCCCCCGGCCCCAAAAATTCCGCCGTGCCAGGGCCCGCGCCACGGGGATCGCCAGAATACAGGACAGCGTCGCCGACAGGACGGCCTGCAAGACGGTAAAGCGGATGGCGGCCCAATCCGCCGGGGCAAGCGCACCGAACCCTTCGGCTCGCCAGGCCACCGCGCCCAGCGTTCCGAAAGCCAGCGCCAGAATCAGCGCCGCCGCGGCGAGCCCCGCCGCTACCGGCTGAGCGCGGTGCGCCATTCCTCCAGCGCCGCGTCGCGCAGACGGGCGGCGTCCTCTGCGGGCAGTGTCAGCGGGGCAGGGGAAATGAGGGTCCCGAACCCCTCGGGCAGACCGGCGGCGGGGAGGCGCGCCGGGTACATCCAGTTGGTGGTGGGAATTACCGATTGGAACGCCTCTTCCAGCACAAAACGCAGGAAGGCGTCGGCCAGCTCGGGCTGATCGGTGGTGGCGGTCTTCGCGGCGACCTCGATCTGCATGTAGTGACCTTCTTCGAATTCTGCGGCGGCCTTGGTATCGTCGTCCTCGGCGATCAGGTGATAGGCGGGCGATGTGGTATAGGACAGCACCATGTCGGCCTCCCCGTTCAGGAACATGCCGTAGGCTTCCGACCAGCCCTTGGTGACCGTCAGCACATGGGGGGCAAGGCCGGCCCAGATTTCAGGAGCCTCGGTGCCATAGGCCGCCTTGACCCACATCAGCAGCCCCAGGCCGGGGGTGGAGGAGCGTGGGTCCTGGATCACGATTTTCAGGTCGTCGGGCGCGGCGGCAAGGGCGCGGAAGCTGGTGGGCGGCGTTTCAAGCCGCGTCCGGTCATAGACAAAGGCGAAATACCCCCAGTCATAGGGCAGGAACGTATCGTCCTTCCACGCCACGGGCAGGTCCAGCGCGATGTCGCCTTGCCCGTGCGCTGCGAAAAGTCCGCTGTCCCGCGCGGCTGCGGTCAGGTTGGTGTCCAGCCCCAAAACCACGTCGGCACGGGTGCGCGCACCTTCAAGCTTCAGACGGGCCAAAAGCGCCGCGCCATCGCCACCGGAGACGAATTGCAGGTCGCAGCCGCAGGTTTCCTCGAACGCGGCTTCGACCTTCGGGCCGGGGCCCCATTCGGAAATGAAGCTGTCATAGGTGTAAACGGTCAGAACGGGTGTTTCCGCCACGGCCATCGCGGCGCCCAGAACCCCCGCTGCGAAGATGGGTGTTTTCATGGTCATCCTCCATCAGGCGGGGAAGGTGGAGGCTTTCCATGCACCTTCCCTCCGCCGGTTTTAACCGGGTCAGGTTCAACGGGTTCGCGTTCGCGTCTCAGCCCGGCGGGCACCCCGAGGTGGCGCGACCCTAGCCCGCCCGGGGGCCTGCGGCAAGCGAAACCCCTTGAGAGGTGCGCCCCCGCCCGGTATTTCCAAGGCAAAGGAGATTTTCATGAGCCTGAACAGTTTCGGCCACCTGTTTCGCGTGACCACCTGGGGCGAAAGCCATGGGCCCGCTCTGGGGGCGACGCTGGATGGTTGTCCGCCCGGCGTTCCGGTCGAGGCGGCGGCGCTTCAGCACTGGCTTGACCGGCGCAAACCCGGCCAGAGCCGCTTTGTCACTCAAAGAAAGGAACCCGATGCGGTGGAGATCCTCTCCGGCGTATTCGATGGACAAAGCACCGGTACGCCGATTCAACTCATGATCCGCAACACGGATCAGCGATCCAAGGATTACGGCGATATTGTGGAAAAGTTTCGCCCTGGCCATGCGGACATCACCTATTGGCAAAAATACGGAATCCGGGATTATCGCGGGGGCGGGCGATCCTCGGCGCGGGAAACGGCGGCGCGTGTGGCTGCGGGCGGCGTGGCGCGGGCAGCGCTGGGCGTGCTGACGCCGGAGGTGGAGATCATCGGTTACATGGTGCAGGTCGGCCCGCACGGAATTGCCCGCGCCCGCTTCGACCGGGACGAAATCGGGCGCAACCCGTTCTGGTCCCCCGATGCGCAGGCCGCCGAAACTTGGGGGGATTATCTGGACGGGTTGCGCAAGGCGGGCGATTCCGTCGGGGCCGTCGTCGAGGTAACGGCGCGCAACGTGCCCGCCGGGCTGGGCGCACCGGTTTACGGCAAGCTGGATACCGACCTTGCCGCCGCGATGATGAGCATCAACGCCGTCAAGGCCGTCGAGATCGGTGAGGGCATGGCCGCGGCCACCCTGACGGGCAGCCAGAATGCCGATGAGATATTCATGGGGCCGCAGGGGCCTGTTTACGCATCCAACCATGCAGGGGGCATTCTGGGGGGTATTTCCACCGGACAGGACATCGTCGTGCGGTTCGCGGTGAAGCCGACCTCTTCGATCCTTACGCCAAGGCAGACCATTACCAGGTCGGGCGAAGAGGTGCAGATCATCACCAGGGGCCGCCATGACCCCTGCGTGGGGATTCGCGCCGTTCCCGTGGCGGAGGCGATGATGGCCTGCGTGTTGCTGGACCATGTTTTGCTGCATCGCGGCCAGGTGGGAGGCAACCGGGGCCGGATCGGCTAGGCCCGTTTCGAAAGCTGCACCGCCAGAATGCCGGCCATGATGATGGCGACCCCGATCATGTCCACCGGGCCGAATGTTTCCCCCAGCAGGAGTGCGGCGATGCCGACCCCGAAAAACGGGCTGAGAAAGTGGAACGTTGCCGCCCGCACCGCGCCTACCTGGCGAACCAGCAGGAACCAGATCAGTGTGGCGATGAGGCCGGGGAACAGGATTGTGTAGGCAAAGGCCAGCCCCAGCGGCCATGATGGCGTGACCTGCCAGATCTCGCCGCGTGTCAGCGATGCCACCGCCAGCGCCCCCGCGCCGATCAGCATCTGCAGCCCCACGATCATCAGGATGTTCCCCCCTGCGGACGCCCCCCTTACCACCAGCGTCGCCACCGCCAGTGCGATGGTGGCGATAAGACACAGGCCCAACCCATAGAGATCCACTCCGCCCGAAATGCGGCTGCCCATGATCAGCGCCACCCCGGCGAAGCCGACGGCCAGCCCGGCCATTCCCAGCGGACGCATCCGTTCGCCCATGATCCGGCCGAAAAGCGCCACCAGCAAGGGCATGGCCGAAGCGATGATGGCAGCCATCCCGGCCTCGATCGTTTGCATGGCGACGAAGTTCATCCCCAGGTAAAGGCCGTTTTGGCAAAACCCGAAGATGATCGTGGCGCGCCATTGCTCGGCTGTCAGCCGCCAGCTTTGCCCCAGGGCCAGAGCCAATGCGACCCCCAGCGTTCCGGAGATGAAAAACCGCAGTGCCAGAGCCCCCAATGGCGGGGCGTCGGCCACGATGATTCGTGCCGAGGTGAACGCCGATGCCCAAATAAAGGCAAAGGTTACCCCCATCGCCAGTGCGCGAATATCCATGCTTTCCTCCGGCCAGCGAAAAGGGCCGCCCAAGGCGACCCTAATACACTGCCGGAAAGGCACAAGTCGGACTTAGCTGTTGACGCTGTCCTTGAGGGCCTTTGCGATGGTCATTTTCACGACCTTGTCGGCTTCCTTCTTGATCTGCTCGCCGGTCGCGGGATTGCGCACCATGCGTTCGGGCCGTTCGCGGCAGTAGATCTTGCCCACGCCGGGCAGCGTGACCGCGCCGCCTTGCGACACTTCGCGGGTGATGACACCAACGATCGCGTCCAGCGCGGCCCCGGCAGTTTTCTTGTCGGCGCCCATTTCGTCGGCAAGGGCCGCAACCAGCTGGGTCTTGGTCATCGGTTTCGCCATGTAACTCTCCTCGTTCCTGCCCATTGGGGCTTATCAGGCCAGTCTAACGGTATATTGGGGAAGGACACAACGATTTGTAGCGTCCGAACCCTTGTTTTACGTATCTTGAAGCGATTTTTCGCCTCACAAGAAGGCTGTTTCCTCGAAACTGCGCAACTTCCGGCTGTGGATACGTTCAAGTGGCATGTCGCGCAAGGTTTCCATTGCACGGATTCCGATGGCAAGATGGCGCGAAACCTGTGTGCGGTAGAAATCCGATGCCATGCCGGGCAGCTTCAGTTCTCCGTGGAGCGGCTTGTCGGAAACACACAAAAGCGTGCCGTAAGGCACCCTGAAGCGAAACCCGTTGGCGGCGATGGTGGCACTTTCCATGTCAAGTGCGATGGCGCGCGACTGGGACAACCGTTGTACCGGGCCGGACTGGTCGCGCAGTTCCCAGTTGCGGTTGTCGATCGTCGCTACGGTGCCGGTGCGCATGATACGCTTGAGCCCGTAGCCCTCCAGCCGGGTCAGTTCCGCCACGGCCTGTTCCAGCGCGATCTGGATCTCGGCCAGTGCCGGGATCGGAACCCATACGGGCAGGTCGTCGTCCAGCACATGGTCTTCGCGAAGATAGGCATGGGCAAGGACGAAATCGCCCAGCCGCTGAGAGTTTCGAAGCCCGGCGCAGTGCCCCACCATCAGCCATGCATGTGGGCGCAGGACGGCAATGTGGTCCGTTGCCGTTTTGGCGTTCGATGGCCCGACGCCGATATTGACCAGCGTCACACCCTGCCCGTCTGGACGCTTGAGGTGAAATGTCGGCATCTGGGGCAGCTTGTCCGGCAGGGGGAGGGGCGCGTCGGGGGCAGTGATTTTTGCGTTGCCGGGGCCGACGAGGGCGGTATACCCGCTTTCCGGATCGGCCAGCACCTTGCGGGCATGGGCTTCGAACTCCTCCACGTAGAACTGATAGTTGGTAAACAGAACGTGGTTCTGGAAATGCTCGGGCGAGGTGGCCGTGTAGTGGCTGAGCCGTGCCAGGGAGTAATCCACCCGTTGCGCAGTGAAAGGTGCCAGAGGACGCGCGCCGTCGGGGTAGGTGAAGCTCAGCCCGTTCACGATATCGTCATGGGTGATGTTGAGGTCCGGCACGTCGAACACATCGCGCAGGGGAAAATCCAGAACGCCTTCCTGTGGCACGGTAACTTCCGCACCCCCGGCGGCCACGGCAAAGTGGACGGGAACCGGGGTCTGGGATGGACCGATCAGTACCGGTACGCCGTGGTTTTCCAAAAGCAGGCCGATCTGTTGTTTCAGGTAATGCGCGAACAGGTCCGGCCGGGTGATGGTGGCCGCGAATGTACCCGGCTCCGCCACGTGGCCAAAGCTGAGCCGGCTGTCCACCTGGGCATAACTTGTGGTGGTCAGGCGAATCTCCGGGTACATCGCGCGATAGCGCCGCCCTTGCGCGCCCTGGCGGATCGTCTCACTGAATTTCCGGCGCAGAAAGGTCGTGGAGTTTTCATAGAGTTCGCACAGCCGGGCAACGGCCGCCGTCGCGTCGGTGAAGGCTTCGGGGTCGGGCTGGCCCGGCATTTCAAGGGGCAGGTCGGCGGCATCTTGCATGGTCGCTCCTTTCGGTCCTTCGGCTCAATGTGGCTTGTTGGGGGGATGATGCAAGGCCGATATGCTTGCGTCTTCCGCGCCATGGCCCCATCTTCGCGCAATGACTAAAACGCTTCTTTCCTTCGGACACGGGTACTCCGCGCAGGCGCTGGGCCGCAAGCTGGGTGCAGAGTGGCGGATCGTCGGGACAACGCGAAGCCCGGAAAAGGCCGGGGTTTTGCGTGATCAGGGAGTCGCGGCGGTAATCTGGCCCGGAACGGATCTGCGTCCCCTGCTTGGGGAAGCGACCCATGTACTCAGTTCCGTTCCGCCAGGGTCGGGGGGCGATCCCGTGGTGGCGGCACTGGCGGCGGACCTGGCCCGTGCCCCGCGCCTGGAGTGGGCGGGATATCTTTCCACCACAGGGGTTTACGGGAATCAGGATGGGGGCTGGGTAGATGAAACCGCGCCGCTGACGCCGTCCTCCCCCCGTGGGCGCGCCCGCGTCGGGGCCGAGGCCGCCTGGGTCGCACTGGGCCTGCCGCTGCATATCTTCCGATTGGCGGGAATATATGGGCCGGGGCGGTCGCCGCTGACGCGGGTGGCCTCGGGGCGAGCGCAGCGGATCATAAAGCCCGGCCAGGTGTTCTGCCGCATCCATGTCGAAGATATTGCGAACGTTCTGGCCGCCTCGATCGCGCGACCGGCGCCCGGCACGGTTTACAACGTTGCCGACGATCTGCCTGCGCCGCCCCAGGACGTTCTGGAAGAGGCCGCGCGCCTGTTAGGGGTGGCGCCGCCTCCGGAAGTGCCTTTCGACAAGGCTGCGATGTCGCCCATGTCGCGCAGTTTTTACGCGGAGTCCCGTCGGGTTTCGAACCGCCGCATCCGCGAGGATCTGGGGGTCGCGCTCACCTATCCCGATTACCGTGCGGGGTTGTGGGCCTTGGCTCACGCAAACGGAACTTGATCCCGTCGGGGCGGGGAAACTAGCCTGTAAACGTTGCAAACCGCGCGAATGCGCCGACCGGGAGATCCTGAATGACGCTCACCCGTTTCCTGCTCCGCCCGCTGGCCGTTCTGGGGCTGCTTGCCCTGGCCGGTGTTGCGCCGGCGGGGGAAAAGATCATCGTCTCGCACGGGTATACGCCGCTGGGCAGTCTGAAATACGCCTCGGATTTCATGCATTTAGATTACGTCAACCCTGACGCGCCAAAGGGGGGGGAGATCTCTGTCTGGGCGCCTGGCACATTCGACAGTTTCAATCCGTTCACCCGAAAGGGCCGGGCCGGGGCGCTGGCCAGCAGCAACATCGAACAGCTCATGGCCGATGTCGCGGATGAACCGGGCTCTTCCTACGGGCTGATCGCCGAGAGCCTCGAATACCCTGAAAGCGAGGACTGGGTGATTTTCAACCTCCGGCCCGAGGTCCGTTTTTCCGACGGGACGCCCGCCACGGCGGAGGATGTGAAGTTCACCTTCGACCTGCTGATGGAGCAGGCCCTGCCGTCTTTTCGCGCCGGGGTGGAGCCACTGGTCCATTCGCCGGAGGTTTTGGACCCGCATCGCGTGAAGTTCACATTCAAACCCGGAATCCCGCGCGAGGGGCTGATTTCACAGATGGGCGCATTGCCGGTGATGTCGAAGGCGTGGTTCGAGGAGACCGGCGCGCGGCTGGATGAAGGCAGCCTGACCCAGATCATGGGCACCGGGCCTTACGTCCTGGACAGTTATGACATCAACCGCCGTATCGTGTACAAGCGCGACCCGGATTATTGGGGCGCGGATCTGCCGGTGAACCGCGGGCGGTACAATTTCGACACCATCAGGGTGGAGTATTTCGCCGACACCATCGCCGCGCTGGAGGGGTTCAAGGGCGGGGCCTATACGTTCCGGCTGGAAAACAGTTCCAAGACCTGGGCGACGGGGTATGATTTCCCTGCGGTTTCGAAGGGGGCCGTGGTGAAAAAAGCCCTGCCCAAAGGCGATTTGCCCCCTGCGGCGGGATGGGTATTCAACCTCGCCCGGCCACAGTTTCAGGATTTGCGTGTGCGTGAGGCGATCACGCTGATGTACAATTTCGAATTCACCAACGAAACGCTGCAATACGGTCTGTTCAAGCAGCGCCACTCTTTCTGGGAAAACAGCGACCTCGCCGCCCGGGGTGTGCCCGAAGGCCGGGAACTGGAATTGCTTCAAGAGGTGCGCGACCTGATCGACCCGGCGCTGTTGAGCGCGCCGCCGGTGATGGCGCACAGCTCTGGCGCGCGCCAGCTGGACAGGCGCAACCTCCGCCGGGCCTCGGCCCTGCTGGATGAGGCCGGGTGGCTGGCGGGAGAAGACGGTCTGCGCCGCAACGGCGAAGGCCAGATCCTGCGGATGGAGTTTCTTGATGACAGCCCGGAGATGGAGCGCCTGACCCTGCCTTTCGTGGACAACCTGCGCCGCCTGGGGGTGGATGCGAGCTTCACCCGCGTGGACCCGTCGCAATTCACCAACCGCCGCCGCGACCGCGACTATGACATCATCTACAGCCAATACCTGACCGCCCGCGTGCCGGGGTTGGGGATGGCCCAGAGATTCGGTTCGGCCGATGCGGCCTACAGCCTGTTCAACCCTGCCGGTTTCGCGAACCCGGCGGCGGACAGGGTAATCCAGCGTCAGGTTGCCGCCAAAACGCAAGAGGAGTTCCGCGCCGCCTCGCGCGCGCTTGACCGTATCTTCCGGGCCGAGCGTTTCGTCATCCCCACCTGGTATACGGATCAGCACTGGGTCGTGTATTTCGACATGTACGACCATCCCGAAAACCTGCCGCCCTATGATTTGGGACATCTCGATTTCTGGTGGTATAACGCCGAAAAGGCAGAGCGGCTCCGCATGTCCGGGGCGTTGAGGTAACGCAGGCAGATACCAGATGGGCGCCTATATTCTCCGGCGACTTGCGCTGATCATTCCCACGCTTCTGGGAATCATGATCATCAATTTCACGCTGACCCAGTTCGTGCCCGGCGGCCCGATCGAACAGATCATCGCCCAGCTCGAAGGCGGCGGCGATGTGTTTCAGGGCTTTGCCGGGGGCGGATCGGACGTGGCTGCCTCCCCTTCGGGCGATGAAGCATATCTGGGCGCGCGCGGCCTGCCGCCGGAATTTATTGCCGACCTCGAACGCGAGTTCGGCTTTGACAAACCCCCGGTCGAGCGGTTCCTGAACATGATCTGGAATTACATGCGCTTCGATTTCGGAGAGAGCTACTTTCGTTCGGTCAGCGTGGTGGATCTGGTGCTGGAAAAGATGCCCGTTTCCATCACGCTCGGGCTTTGGTCGACACTGATCGCCTATCTGGTTTCGATTCCGCTGGGCATCCGCAAGGCGGTCAGGGAGGGAACGCCCTTCGATACCTGGACTTCGGGTGCGATCATCACCGCTTATGCCATTCCCGGCTTCCTGTTCGCGGTGCTCTTGCTGGTGATTTTCGCCGGCGGGTCCTATTTTCAGTGGTTTCCGTTGCGGGGGCTGACCTCGGACAATTTCGATCAGCTCAGCCTGTGGGGCAAGATCGCGGATTATTTCTGGCATATTACCCTGCCGGTGCTGGCCACGACGATTTCCAGCTTTGCAACGCTGACGCTGCTGACGAAGAATTCCTTCCTCGACGAAATCAAGAAGCAATATGTCATCACCGCGCGCGCCAAGGGACTGACGGAAGCGCGGGTTCTTTATGGTCATGTGTTCCGCAACGCGATGCTGATCGTGATCGCCGGGTTTCCGGCGATGTTCATCGGGGTGTTTTTCGGTGCCAGTATCATCATCGAGACGATTTTCTCACTCGACGGTCTTGGCCGGCTGGGGTTCGAGGCGGCGGTCGCCCGCGATTACCCCGTGATTTTCGCCACGCTTTACGTTTTCGGCCTGATCGGGCTTCTGGTCGGCCTGTTGTCGGACCTGATGTATGTACTGATCGATCCCCGGATCGATTTCGAGAGTCGGGAGACGTAACGATGGTCACGCTCTCGCCGCTCAATCAGCGTCGCTGGCGCAATTTCAAACGCAACAGGCGCGCCTTCTGGTCGCTGATCGTGTTTTCCCTGCTGTTCGGGGTGTCGCTTTTTGCCGAAATGCTGGCCAATGACAAACCGATCTACGTCAGCTACCGGGGTGAGCATTTCATTCCTGTCTACCGTTTCTACCCCGAAACCGCCTTTGGTGGCGACCTGCGCACCGAGGCCGTCTATCGCGATATCGAGGTACAATGCCTCATTGTCACCGGGGGCATGGATGCCTGCTGGGACGATCCCGAAGGGCTGATCGCAGACGCTGAGGACGGTGAGATAGACGGGCGGGAGATTCAGAAGGGCTGGATGCTCTGGCCGCCGATTCCCTACAGCTATGACACGGTGAACCAGATTGACGGGGCCGCGCCCTCGCCCCCGGACGGGCAGCACCTTCTGGGAACGGACGATACCGCGCGCGACGTACTGGCGCGGGTGATCTACGGTTTCCGGTTGTCGATCGTGTTTACCCTGATCGTCACTGGAATTGCCTCCACCATCGGGGTCATCGCCGGGGCGGTGCAGGGCTATTTCGGAGGCTGGGTGGATCTGGTATTCCAGAGGGTGATCGAGATCTGGACGTCAACACCACAGCTTTACGTCATCATCATCCTGTTTGCCATTTTGGGGCGCAGTTTCTGGCTGCTGGTGTTCCTGACGGCGCTGTTCGGCTGGCCGGCGCTGGTGGGCGTGGTCCGGGCGGAGTTCCTGCGCGCCCGCAATCTCGAATACGTGCGCGCGGCGCGGGCGCTGGGGGTATCAAGCCGGAAGATCATGTTCCGGCACATGCTGCCCAATGCCATGGTTGCCACGCTGACGATGCTGCCTTTTATCATCACCGGCACGATCGGTACGCTGGCCAGTCTGGATTTCCTCGGGTTCGGGTTGCCCTCTTCGGCGCCCTCGCTGGGGGAACTGACGCTTCAGGCCAAGCAGAACCTTCAGGCACCCTGGCTGGCCTTCACCGCGTTTTTCACTTTTGCGATCATGTTGTCGCTGCTGGTGTTCATCTTTGAAGGGGTGCGCGATGCGTTCGACCCCAGGAAGACCTTCCAATGACTGCGGTGCTGAAAGTCGAAAACCTTTCGGTCAGTTTCCGGCAGGACGGGCGGGACCATCCGGCGGTTCGCGGCGTCAGCTTTTCGGTCGGGCGGGGGGAAACCGTGGCGCTGGTGGGGGAATCCGGGTCGGGCAAGTCGGTGACGGCGCTGTCGACGGTGTCGCTGTTGCCGGGGTCGGCGACGGTGACGGGCTCGGTCACCTATGAGGGAGAAGAGATGGTCAATGCCTCGCAGGCCCGCCTGCGGTCCGTGCGTGGCAATGACATCAGCTTTATCTTCCAGGAACCGATGACATCGCTCAACCCGCTGCACACGGTGGAAAAGCAGTTGTCCGAAAGCCTGACCCTGCATCAGGGGGTGAAGGGCGCCGAAGCACGGGTGCGGGTGCTGGAGTTGTTGAACAAGGTCGGAATCCGTGATGCGGAAAGCCGTCTGGGCGCATATCCGCATCAGCTTTCAGGCGGGCAGCGCCAGCGGGTGATGATCGCCATGGCACTGGCAAACGGCCCGGACCTTCTGATCGCGGATGAGCCGACCACCGCGCTGGACGTGACGATCGAGGCGCAAATTCTCGACCTTCTGGCCGATCTCAAGCGTGATGAGAACATGAGCCTTCTGTTCATCACCCACGACCTGAACGTGGTGCGCCGCATTGCCGACAGGGTGTGCGTGATGAAAGACGGGGAAATCGTCGAAACCGGTCCCACGGCGCAGATATTTGCCGCCCCGCAGCACCCTTACACACAAAAGCTTTTGGCCGCCGAGGCCACCGGCGCCCCTGCCCCGGTTGCCCCGCGGGCGGAGGAGGTCGTGCGCACCGACGCGCTGCGCGTGTGGTTCCCGATTCAGCGTGGGTTGATGCGCCGCACCGTGGGGCATGTGAAGGCGGTGAACCAGGCCGACATCTCCGTACGTGCGGGGGAAACGCTGGGCATCGTCGGTGAAAGCGGCTCGGGGAAGACGACGCTGGCGCTGGCGATCATGCGGCTCATTTCATCCGAAGGGCGGATCCTGTATCAGGGGCGCGATATCCAGGGCTGGAAATCGCGTCAGCTGCGTCCGTTGCGGCGCGACATGCAGATTGTCTTTCAGGACCCTTATGGCAGTCTGAGCCCCCGCATGACGGTGGAGCAGATCGTCGCCGAGGGGCTGGGCGTACACGCGCTGCGAGGGGAAGTATCACAGCGCGAGGCGGTCGCGCAAATCCTGGCCGAGGTCGGCCTTCGCCCCGAGATGATGCACCGTTACCCGCATGAATTTTCCGGTGGTCAGCGTCAGCGCATTGCGGTGGCCCGCGCGATGATCCTGCGCCCCAGGCTGCTGGTTCTGGATGAGCCGACATCGGCGCTGGATATGACCGTGCAGGTGCAGATTGTCGACCTGTTGCGCAACCTGCAACGCAAATACGATCTGGCCTACCTGTTCATCAGCCATGATTTGCGTGTTGTACGGGCCCTCAGCCACAAGGTTGTGGTTATGAAGCAAGGCGATATCGTGGAGGCGGGGGCAGCAGGCGAAGTGTTCGAGGCCCCTCAAACCGACTACACACGGAAACTGATGCAGGCGGCCTTTGGAGCGCCCGAGGCATAGGGGGCAGATGCGCATTCTTTTTGTTCACCAGAATTTTCCCGGCCAGTTTCGCCACCTCGCGCCGACGATGGCGGCGCGCGGGCATGACTGCGTGGCCCTGACCCGGATGGAAAACAAACAGAAGCTGGGCTTGCCGTTTGCCAAGTACCGTTTCAAACACCGGCAGGTTACAGGCTGGGGGGGGGGCTATCACGAGTTTGCCGAGCGGGGTGCGGCTGCCGCACGGGCGGCCCGTGGGCTGCGTGACAAACACGGTTTTACACCCGATGTCATATTCGGCCACAGCGGATGGGGGGAGACCCTGTTCCTGCGTGAGGTCTGGCCTTCGGCCCGGCTGCTGAATTATGCCGAGTTCCTTTACCGCTCCGAGGGGCTGGATGCGGGGTTCGACCCTGAATTCCAGGGGGATACCCTTGAAGGCCGGATGCGTATCGTGGCCCGGCAAACGCACTTGATCCAGGGGCTGGCGCTGGCGGATGCGTCCCTGTCGCCCACGCAGTGGCAGGCAAACAGCTTTCCGGAACTGCTGCGTCGTCAGATCTCCGTGATCCACGACGGGGTAGATACTGAACGGGTACGCCCCGATCCGCAGGCGCGTTTTGCCTTGCCGGACGGACGCATGCTGACACCGGGGGATGAGGTGCTGACCTTCGTCAACCGTAACCTGGAGCCCTATCGCGGGTTTCACATTTTCATGCGGGCCCTTCCGGCGGTTTTGAAGGCACGGCCGGAGGCGCAAGTGGTGCTGATCGGCGGGCAGGAGCGTGGCTACGGGGCCACGCCCATCGGCGGAAAAAGCTGGAAACAGGTGTTGCTGCAAGAAGTCGGCGGGAGATTGGACCTCTCGCGGGTACATTTCGTGGGCCGGGTGCCCTATCCGCAATTCCTGTCCCTGATACAGGTCAGCCGGGTGCATGCGTACCTGACCTATCCGTTTGTTCTGTCCTGGTCGATGCTGGAGGCGATGAGTGCCGGGGCTTATGTGGTCGGATCCCGTACCGGGCCGGTGGAAGAAGTGATCGAGGACGGTTCGAACGGACGGCTGGTGGATTTCTTCGATGTCGACGGGTGGGCGCAGGCGCTGATCTCTGGGCTGGAAAATCCCCACCAGACCCGCCCCCTGCGCCAGGCCGCGCGGCGGACAATCCTTAACGCCTATGACCTGAAGTCGAAATGCCTGCCCCGGCTGATCGACTTTGTCGAAACAGCCGGGACATGAGCGATCAGATCGCGGAACTGTGTCCTGCTTTTGACAGGTCGTAGGCGTCGAACCCGCGGGCGATCATGCGGGTCAGCGGGCGGCCTTCCTCAACGATGGCAAACCCCTCGTTCGAAAGGTCGATGAAGCCGGGGAAGCCGTCGGCCACCTCCTGAAACATCTCGTTCAGCCTGGCCTTGGAAATGTCGAAAGTTTCGGTGATCTCGGCGGCGTCGATGCGGAAGTCGCACATCAGGGCTTCGATCATCCGGGCGCGCAGGTTGTCGTCTTCTGTGAAGGTATGGCCACGACCGGTTGCAAAACGCCCATCCCGGATACGGGCGGTATAATCAGACGTTCCCGACAGGTTCTGCGCGTAGCCCTGTGGAAATTTCGAGATCGAAGACGCCCCCAGCCCGATCAGTACCGGTGCGGTGTCGTCGGTGTAGCCCTGGAAGTTGCGGCGCAGCTTCCCGGCATCCAGCGCCACCGCCAGCCCGTCCTCGGCGCGGGCGAAGTGGTCGATCCCGATTTCGCGGTAATTGTCCCACAAGAACAGTTTTTTCGCGGTTTCGTAAAGCTTCAGCCGGGCCTCCGGTGTCGGCAGGGCGTCGGCGGGGATCATCGACTGGCGGCGGGCCATCCATGGGACATGGGCATAGCCGTAAAGCGCCACCCGATCCGGTGAGAGCGACAACAGCTTTTGCACGCTTTCGGCGATCCGCTCATTCGACTGGTGCGGCAGGCCGTAGAGGATGTCTGCATTGAGGCTGTCGATCCCGCGTGAGCGGATCAGGTCGACGGCGTCACGGGTGACGTCGTAACTCTGAATCCGCCCGATGACGGACTGGATCTGCGGGTCGAAATCCTGGATCCCGATCGAGGCGCGGTTCATTCCGGCGGCGGCCAGCACGTCAAGGCGGGCCTCGTCGATCTCATTGGGATCGATCTCGACGGAGAACTCACCGTCATCGTGCAGCGGCGCGGCGGAAAAGATGGTGTCCGCCAACTCGCGCATCATGTCGGGCGTCAGCAGGGTCGGCGTACCGCCCCCCCAATGCAGGCGCGACAGGGTCACGCCTTCGGGCAGGCGCCGGGCCAGCATCCCGATTTCCGCTTTCAGCGTATCGAGATAGGCGCGCACGGGTGCGTCAGAGCGGGTCCCCTGGGTCCGGCAGGCGCAGAACCAGCACAACCGGCGGCAGAACGGAACATGGATATACAATGATATCCGCGAGCCGGGCGCGATCTGGTCGATCCACCCGGTGAAGTCTCCGTCATCTACCGACGCGGAAAAATGGGGTGCCGTGGGATAGCTTGTGTATCTCGGCACGCGCGCGTCGAATAGACCGAGACGCGTGAGTTGCGATTCGGTGCTCATTGCCGTAGGTTTACCCTCGCCCGCGATCAGAACCTTGATCGAAGTCAAACTAGTAGGCGCCATGGTCCTGACAGAACCCCCCCTTACCCAGACGGATTGTGCCGAGTGCCCGATTCGCCATCGGGCCGTTTGCGCCCGGTGCGAACCCACGGAACTCGAACAGCTCGAGAGTATGAAATACTATCGCAGCTTCGAGGCCGGTCAGACCGTGATCTGGTCCGGCGACCGCATGGATTTCGTTGCCTCTGTGGTTGAGGGCATCGCCACGCTCAGCCAGACGATGGAGGATGGCCGGACCCAGATGGTCGGCCTGCTGCTGCCATCGGACTTTGTCGGCCGCCCGGGCCGGGAGGTGGCCGCCTATGACGTGATCGCCACGACATCGCTGACGATGTGCTGCTTCCGGCGCAAGCCGTTTGAGGGGCTGATGATCAAGACGCCGCATATCGGCCAGCGTTTGCTGGAGATGACGCTGGATGAACTGGATGCCGCACGGGAGTGGATGCTGCTTCTGGGGCGCAAAACCGCCCGCGAGAAGATTGCCAGCCTCCTGGTCATCATTGCCCGCCGGGATGCGGCCCTCAAGCAGGTCAACACCACCACCCGAATCGTCTTCGATCTGCCCCTGACGCGGGAAGCCATGGCCGATTACCTCGGTCTGACGCTGGAAACCGTCAGCCGTCAGATCTCGGCGCTCAAGCGCGACGGGGTGATCGTGCTGGAAGGCAAGCGCCATGTCACCATCCCCGACTTCGATCGCCTGCTTGGCGAAACCGGAGACGACGCCGACGGGGGCCCGCTGATCTGAGCAGGGCGCTTTGGTCGCAGGCCCGCCCGCGCGGGGCCGGTCAGGACCGGCATGTCTTTTCTTTTCGTCAAGAAAGTTTCACTGCGCGAATCGTTTCAAACGCTCGACGGGCACGCAATGCCCGGGCGTCTGAACGCGCCGGACCCCGCTGCGCCACGTTCAGGGTCACGGCAAGACCATCGCCATGCCTGAGAGGATGCGGGCCCACCGACGGCACTTTGCCCGGACAGAGCCGCGATTGACCTTGCCGCGCCCTGCCCCTAGGGTGGCCGTGTTGCAGGGGAGTCCCGCCCAGGGGACTGAGAGGCAGACGGTGCATCCGCACGGTGACGCGACCCTTTGAACCTGACCCAGTTGAGACTGGCGTAGGAAGCAGAAAGCCAAGGGCTCTTCCTGTCCGTTTTCACTGTGGGTCAACAGGTGGGAACCGCAAGGAGAAGCCCGATGACCACACCCATCCGAAAAATCTATGTTCCGGGGACGCTTTACCCGGATCTGCGCGTGCCTATGGCTGAAGTCCATGTCAGCGGAGAGGTCCCGCTGACGATGTACGACAGCTCCGGACCCTATACCGACCCGCAAGGCGGCACAGACGTGAACCGGGGATTGCCGCCGTTGCGGGCTTCGTGGATTGAGGGGCGCGGAGATACGGACCCTTATCCGGGGCGCACGGTGCTGCCGATCGATAACGGGTTTGCCGCGGGGGCGGCGCTCGCGCCTGAGTTCCCGCACCGCCGCGTGCCGCGCCGGGCACGGGCGGGGGCGGTGACGCAACTGGCGTATGCCCGCGCGGGCAGGATCACCCCGGAGATGGAGTTCGTCGCCATCCGTGAGGCTCAGCGGCGCGCCGCCGTCCGCCGTGATGGGACGCCTCCGGGCACGACCTCGCCAGGGGAGGTCACGCCGGAATTCGTTCGTGCCGAAATCGCCGCAGGCCGGGCGATACTGCCCGCCAACATCAACCACCCGGAACTGGAGCCGATGATTATCGGCCGTAATTTCCTTGTGAAGATCAACGCGAACATGGGGACTTCGGCGGTCACCTCCTCGATGGAAGAGGAGGTGGAAAAGATGGTCTGGGCTATTCGCTGGGGGGCCGATACCGTTATGGATCTGTCTACCGGGCGCAACATCCACACCACGCGGGAGTGGATCCTGCGCAACGCACCGGTGCCTGTCGGCACGGTGCCGCTCTATCAGGCGCTGGAAAAGGTCGGCGGTGTGGCCGAGGAACTGAGCTGGGACATCTTCCGCGACACGCTGATCGAACAGGCGGAGCAGGGGGTGGATTACTTCACCATCCATGCCGGGGTACGCCGCCACATGGTGCCGCTGACCGCGACCCGCGTGACCGGCATCGTCAGCCGGGGCGGCTCCATCATGGCGAAATGGTGCATCGAGCACGACCGTGAGAGTTTCCTTTACGATCGGTTCGAGGAGATCTGCGACATCTGCCGTACCTATGATGTGGCCTTCAGCCTGGGGGACGGGTTGCGTCCGGGGTCTATCGCCGATACCAACGATGCGGCCCAGTTCGCCGAGCTGGAAACGCTGGGGGAACTGACCCGGGTCGCCTGGGCGAAAGATTGCCAGGTGATGGTCGAGGGGCCAGGCCACGTGCCCATGCACAAGATCAGGGAGAACATGGACAAGCAGCTTGAGTGCTGCCACGAGGCGCCGTTCTATACCCTTGGTCCGCTGACCACGGATATCGCGCCGGGGTATGATCACATCACCAGTGCCATCGGCGCCGCGATGATCGGATGGTATGGCTGCGCGATGCTGTGTTACGTCACGCCGAAAGAGCATCTGGGCCTGCCGGACCGGGACGATGTGCGCACCGGCGTCATCACCTACAAGATTGCGGCCCATGCGGCGGATCTGGCCAAAGGGCACCCCGGTGCGCAGGCGCGCGACGATGCGCTTTCCCGGGCGCGGTTCGAGTTTCGCTGGGAGGATCAGTTCAACCTGTCGCTGGACCCGGATACCGCCCGTGCAATGCATGACGAGACTCTGCCCAAGGCGGCGCACAAGGCGGCGAAGTTCTGTTCGATGTGCGGGCCGAAATTCTGCTCGATGCGAATCTCGCAAGACATCCGGGATGCCGCCCGGCAGGCGGAACCGGCAGAGTAAGATCATAGGTGCCGCCGGGTGGCGGCACCGGCCCCTCAATGGGCCATCAGCACCGGAACTTCGGTATTTTCCAGCATGTGGCGGGTGGCCCCGCCCAGCAGCGCCTCCCGGAACCGGGAATGGCCGTAGGCCCCCATCACGATCATGTCGGCCTCGATGTCCTGGGCATGTCGGCGCAGCACGTCGGCCACCCGCGGCATGGTCTTCGCCAAGACCGAGATTTCCGTGCGCACCCCATGGCGCGACAACATCTGGGACAGCGCCCCGCCCGGATCCGACCGGTCCGGACCGTGCTGCGGCGGGTCGATCACCGCGATATTCACCGACTCGGCTGCCTGCAAGAGCGGCAGCGCCCGGCGAATCGCGGAAAGAGCCTCCGCGCTCTGGTTCCAGGCAATGATGATCTTGCGCCCGATGACGGCGGCATTCGCATCTTCGGGCATCACCAGCAGGGGGGCCTGACCGTCGAACATGACGGCCTCAACAGCGGCCTCGTCCTCGATTCCTCGGTGTTCGCCGTAAGGGCGGGGCATGACGACGATGTCAGAGAACCGTGCCCGCTGGGCCACGAGATGGCTGAGCCCGGCGATCTGGGCCACGGCGGCTTCCGCAGACCATTTCAGGGAATCGCGCTCCAGTCGCGTCTTGACGCCGGCTTCGATCCGGGTTGCGTCCTCCTGTGCCTTTTGCAGGGTTTCCTGCTGTATGAAGGCGTTGGCGCCAGCATAGTAATACCCCGTCTGGGTGCGGTCCACGCCCAGGCACAGCACATCGAGATGCGCATCCTCGCGCTGGGCCAGGGTTACCGCCGAGTCCAGCGCCGAATTCACAAGGTCGGTGTCGGTGATGATCGTCAGAATGGTCTTGTAAGCCAATGAATTGCTCCTTCCCCGTCAAACATGGGTCTGACGCAGCGTAGGCGTGCGAAGGCAGGTCAACCTTGATTTTAATCAAGCTGGAATTGTCCTAATCTTGACATGGATCAAGGCATATTTTTGCATACCGGTGGATACCGCCGGTATCTTTGGGAGAAGACCGGTTGAGTCGCCGGGGGAAGACAAAGGGAACATCATGTGGGACTATGTTAAGATCGCCGTTCTCGGCGTGATTGCGGTGTGTGCCGCGATCGCGGCGAACTACGCGCGCGACATGGCGTATCTCGTGCATGCGTTGATCGTCATGCTCGTGGCCGCCGGATTCTTCATTTACACACTGCGCCAGATGGATAAGCCCAGGCTTGCCCATGACGGCGAATACCTGGATGGGGTTATCCGGGCCGGTGTTATCGCAACCGCCTTCTGGGGGGTTGTGGGCTTTGCAGCCGGGACTTTCATCGCCAGTCAGCTGGCCTTCCCGTCGCTCAACTTCGAATGGGCGCAGGGGTACGCAAACTTCGGGCGGCTGCGGCCTCTGCACACTTCGGCAGTGATTTTTGCTTTTGGCGGCAACGCGCTGATCGCGACATCGTTCTACGTGGTGCAACGCACCTCGGCCGCGCGCCTTTGGGGCGGAAACGCGGCCTGGTTCGTGTTCTGGGGTTACAACCTTTTCATCATCCTGGCGGCGACCGGCTACCTCCTGGGGGCGACTCAGTCCAAGGAATATGCCGAGCCCGAGTGGTATGTGGACTGGTGGCTGACCGTCGTCTGGGTCGTTTACCTTGCGGTTTTCTTCGGCACTATTCTCAAGCGCAAGGAAAAGCACATCTACGTGGCGAACTGGTTCTACCTGTCGTTCATCGTGACGATCGCCATGCTGCATGTCGTTAACAACCTGTCGATTCCGGTGTCGCTGTTCGGCGCCAAGTCGGTGCAGGTCTTCGCCGGCGTCCAGGACGCCATGACCCAGTGGTGGTACGGCCATAACGCGGTCGGTTTCTTCCTGACCGCAGGCTTTCTTGGGATGATGTACTATTTCGTACCCAAGCAGGCGGAGCGCCCGGTCTACAGCTACAAGCTGTCGATCATCCATTTCTGGGCGCTGATCTTCCTGTACATCTGGGCCGGCCCGCACCACCTGCACTATACGGCGCTGCCCGACTGGGCCTCTACGCTGGGCATGGTGTTCTCGGTCATGCTGTGGATGCCCAGCTGGGGCGGCATGATCAACGGCCTGATGACGCTGTCCGGCGCTTGGGACAAGCTGCGCACCGACCCGGTCATCCGCATGATGGTGGTATCGGTCGGCTTCTACGGCATGTCCACCTTCGAAGGCCCGATGATGTCGATCAAGGCGGTCAACTCGCTGTCGCACTACACCGACTGGACGATCGGCCACGTGCATTCCGGCGCCCTTGGCTGGAACGGCATGATCACCTTCGGCGCACTTTATTTCCTGGCTCCGCGACTTTGGAACAAGGAGCGTCTTTACAGCCTGACACTGGTAAGCTGGCACTTCTGGCTGGCGACCATCGGCATCGTGCTCTATGCGGCGTCGATGTGGGTCACCGGCATAATGGAAGGCCTGATGTGGCGTGAGGTCGATGCCCAGGGTTTCCTGGTCAACAGCTTTGCCGACACCGTCAGCGCCAAGTACCCGATGTATGTCGTGCGTGCCATTGGCGGCGGGCTCTACGTCGCCGGGGGTGTGATCATGTGCTACAACCTGTGGAAAACCGCGACATCGGCCCCTGCCAAGAAGGCGGCGGCGGTTGCGGCCCCGGCTGAATAAGGAGCGCAGCAATGGGTATTCTTGACAAACACAAGATCCTTGAGAAGAACGCGTCGCTGCTGCTTGTCTTCAGCTTCCTGGTCGTGACGGTCGGCGGCCTGGTCGAGATCGCGCCGCTGTTCTACCTTGAAAATACCATCGAGGAAGTGGATGGTGTGCGGCCCTATTCGCCGATGGAACTGGCCGGGCGCGATGTTTACGTCCGTGAAGGCTGCTATGTCTGCCACAGCCAGATGATCCGCCCGATGCGGGATGAGGTCGAACGCTATGGCCATTACAGCCTTGCGGCGGAATCGATGTACGACCACCCCTTCCAATGGGGATCGAAGCGGACCGGGCCGGATCTGGCCCGTGTTGGCGGCCGCTACTCCGATGACTGGCAGGCCCAGCACCTGCGCGACCCGCAGTCTGTGGTGCCGGAATCGGTGATGCCCAAATATGCCTTTCTCGAGAATCGCATGATTGACGGCAAGTATATCGGTGACGTGATGCGCACCCATCGCCTTGTGGGCGTGCCCTATACCGACGAGATGCTGGAAAACGCCCAGGCGGATTTCCAGGCCCAGATCGACCCCTATGCCGATGGCGTGGACGGCCTGCTGGAGCGGTATCCGGGCGCTCAGGTGCGCAATTTCGACGGAAGTCCCGGGATTTCCGAAATGGATGCGTTGATCGCGTATCTGCAGATGCTTGGCACGCTGGTCGATTTCTCGACCTTCGAAGCTGACGCGAGCCGGTAAGGAGAGAGGTATGGATACCTACTCCGCCCTGCGCGCATTCGCCGATAGCTGGGCACTGCTGGCGTTGACGATGTTCTTCATCGGCGTTGTTGTCTGGGTGTTTCGCCCGGGCAGCACGCCGCAGCACCGCGACAGCGCCAACATCCCCTTCCGTCACGAAGACAAACCCGCCCGCACCGGAGGGCCTGATGCCAGCGGTGCGACTTCCAGCAAGGAGGCGCGGACATGAGCACGAAGATCAACAAAGATCCCGACCAGGTCGAGACGACCGGCCATAGCTGGGATGGAATCGAGGAGTTGAACAACCCCCTGCCGAGCTGGTGGTTGTGGAGCTTCTACGGATGTATCCTGTTTGCCCTGGTCTACAGCATTCTTTACCCGGCCTGGCCACTTCTGGACAAAGCCACCCCCGGTATTCTGGGTTATTCCACGCGGGCGGAGGTTGCAAAGGACATCCAGAAATTCGAAGACGCCAACGCCAACCTCGTCTCCCGTCTGGAAACGATCGATCTGGATATGGCGACCATCCGCGCCGACGAAGATCTCTACAATTACGCGGTTCAGGGCGGCGCAGCCGTGTTCCGGACCTGGTGCGCCCAGTGCCACGGCTCCGGCGCGGCGGGGGTTCAGGCCTCGGGCTATCCGAACCTGACCGACGACGACTGGCTTTGGGGCGGCGCTCTGGAAGACATCCACTACACGGTGACCAACGGCATTCGCAACGAGGACAATCCCGACGCGCGCTGGTCGCAGATGCCGGCCTTCGGTGCGGATGAACTGCTTTCCAACGAGGAAATCGGGCAGGTGGTTCAATATGTCCTGAAAATTTCGGGTCAGGAACATGATGCCGCATTGGCAACGCCGGGGGAAACGGTTTTCCTTGATAACTGTGCTGCCTGCCACATGGATGACGGCACCGGTGACCGCTATCAGGGCGCGCCCAATCTGACGGACGCAATCTGGCTGTATGGCGGCGATGCCGAAACGCTGACTGAAACAGTCAAGAATGCGCGTTTCGGTGTTATGCCGACGCATGTTGAACGCCTTTCGGAGGCGGAGCGTCGGGCGGTCGCGGTGTATGTGCATACCCGTGGTGGCGGCGAGTGACATCACAGCTTCCGGGGGCCGCATGGCCCCCGGCAGATGGCACCGGCCCCCATCCTGTTCGCGCGTTTCCACGGGGGTCGGTGTCCATAATCACCGATGCTCCGCCCCCCGTCCAGACCGCAACAGGAAAGAGTACTGGTCGCAGCGCATCGGGCGGTGCGGTTTTTCAGCCAAACCTATGTGATCCGTGCATGCCAGATGTGATCTGCGGCCGCTTTCCATTCTGAAATGCAAGGTTTACGTTTTGGAAAGTCAAGGACGCATGGGGTCGCACCTGCGTTCAAGCCGAACGGAGTGAGCGTGTGAGCTCTTCAGACCAGCCCCCCGACCGCCTTTACAGCGCCCGTGAGCCCATCTTCCCCCGCCGCGTTTCCGGCAGGTTCCGCAGTCTCAAGTGGTGGATCATGGGCGTCACGCTGGGTCTTTACTACCTGCTGCCCTGGATTCGCTGGGATCGCGGGTCAAACCTGCCGAACCAGGCGGTTCTGATCGACCTTGCAAACCGTCGCTTCTTCTTTTTTCAGATCGAGATCTGGCCGCATGAATTCTATTTCGTTGCCGGGCTGCTCATCATGGCGGGGCTGGGGCTTTTTCTGTTTACTTCGGCGCTGGGGCGGGTCTGGTGCGGCTATACATGCCCGCAGACCATCTGGACGGATCTTTTCATTCTGGCGGAACGCTGGATCGAGGGCGACCGCAACGCCCGTGTCCGCCTGTGGAATGCCAAGTGGGATTTCCGCAAATTCCGCCTGCGGAGCTTCAAGTATCTGGTCTGGCTTCTCATCGCGGTCAGCACCGGCGGCGCGTGGGTGTTTTATTTTGCCGATGCGCCGACGCTGCTTGTCGATCTGCTGACGCTGAGCGCGCATCCGGTGGCCTATTCGACGATTCTGGTTCTGACGCTGACCACGCTGATTTTCGGCGGCTTCATGCGTGAACAGGTCTGCGTCTACATGTGCCCCTGGCCACGTATCCAGGCGGCGCTGATGGATGAAGATACAATCACCATCGGCTACCGGGAATGGCGGGGCGAACCGCGCGGCAAGCATCGCAAGGCCGAGGGGGCCGAGAAGCTGGGCGATTGCATCGATTGCAGCGCCTGCGTGAACGTCTGCCCGATGGGAATCGATATTCGCGACGGGCAGCAGTTGGCCTGCATCACCTGTGCCCTTTGCATCGACGCCTGCGACGACGTCATGGAAAAGATCGGAAAGCCGCGCGGGTTGATCGATTACATGGCACTTTCCGACGAGGCGCGTGAGCGTGCCGGAGAGCCGGCAAAATCCGTCTGGAAGCACATTTTCCGGGTGCGAACCCTCCTTTACACCGCGCTTTGGGGGGCGGTGGGCATTGCGTTGCTGGCGGCTCTGTTCGCACGTTCTCCCATCGATATGACGGTGTCGCCGGTGCGCAACCCGATCTACACGCTGTTGTCGGATGGCTCGATCCGCAACACCTATGACGTGCGCGTTCGTAACATGCACGGTGAGGACACATCTTTCCGGATTTTCGTCGAGCCTGACAGCTACAGACTGGAAATCGAGGGTGCGGAGGGGGATCTCGTGACGGTCCCGGCGGACTCGACCGGCCTCCAGAGGGTGTATATCGTGGCCCCGGCGGGCAGCGAAGCGGCGACTTCGGTGCGGTCGGACCTGCGTATCTGGCTCCATGATCAGTCCGCCGATCTGAAGGCCTACACCGACACGGTGTTCAACGGGAAGATGAAATGAGCAACGAACTGACCGGGCGCAAGGTGCTGATCATCACCGTCTCCGCGTTTGCGGTGGTGATCGCCGTCAATCTGACGCTGGCGTTTCAGGCTGTCAGCACCTTCCCCGGTCTCGAGGTCAAGAACAGTTACGTCGCCAGCCAGGAGTTCGATGCCAATCGCGCCGCGCAACAGGCATTGGGCTGGCAGGTCGAGGCCGTTTACGACGGTGGCGTCCTTGCCCTGCGGATCAGTGAGCCCGATGGAACCGCAGCCCCCGTCACGGGGCTGGAGGTTGTGATCGGGCGTGCGACCCATGTGAAGGATGACCAGACGCCGAGCTTCACCTATGCCGATGGGCTTTTCCGAACGCCCCTCGACCTCGCGGCGGGTTACTGGAACCTGCGCCTTACCGCCCAGGGAGAGGACGGAGCCCTCTTCCGGCAGCGGATCGAACTCCTCGTGAGGAACGAGTCGTGACCAGCGTGGTGCGTCCCCGTCCGGCGGCATGCCCGGCCTGTGCCGTTGCGCCTGCCGCCGAGGAGATGGCCGGGGCCGCGCCCGGGGAGGCCCCGATTTTTCTGTCTTTGCCGACGATTCACTGTGCCGGGTGTATATCGGCGGTGGAACGCGGTCTTCACGCGACCCGGGGTGTGCGCGAGGCGCGGGTAAATCTGACGCTCAAGCGTGTCGCGGTGGCGGCCGATCCGGATGTGAGCGCCGAGGACCTTGTGCGGGTTCTGGACGGGCTGGGATACGAGGCCCATGAGCTCGACCCCGGCGTGATCGCGGCCACCGCCACCGACAAGGCAGGGCGGGACATCCTGATGCGCATTGCCGTATCGGGATTTGCGATGATGAACGTCATGCTGCTGTCCGTAGCCGTTTGGTCCGGGGCGACAGATGCCACGCGCGACATGTTCCACTGGATTTCGGCGGCTATTGCCCTGCCGACCATCGCCTTTGCGGCACAGCCCTTTTTCCGCAATGCACTGACCGCGCTGAGGGCCGGGCGGCTGAACATGGATGTCCCGATCTCGCTGGCGATCTTGCTGGCGGCGGGGATGTCGCTTTACGAAACCGCGCAGCACGGGCCGCATGCCTATTTCGATGCGGCCTTGTCGCTGACCTTTTTTTTGCTGTCCGGCCGTTACCTCGACCACCGTACCCGCGCTGTGGCGCGCTCGGCGGCGGAGGAACTGGCGGCGCTGGAGGTGCCCCGTGCCCTGCGCCTGACCGCGACGGGCGAGGAAACCGTGCCTGTCGCCCGGATTGCAGTGGGCGACCGGGTGCTGGTGAAGCCCGGCGCGCGGGTGCCGGTGGACGGTGTCGTGGCAGAGGGGCAAAGCGAGATCGACCGTTCGCTCCTGACCGGGGAAAGCCTGCCGGCCTATGCCGGGCCGGGCGATGCCCTGTGTGCGGGGGAGGTCAACCTTACCGGCCCGCTGACGGTCACCGTTACCGCCGCGGGTCGGGACAGTTCGCTGCATCGCATGGCGGACCTCGTCGCCGTGGCGGAAAGTTCGAAGAACCGCTATACTTCTCTGGCCGACCGGGCGGCGCGCATTTACGCGCCCGGCGTGCATCTGCTGGCACTTTTCGCCTTTGCTGCCTGGCTGTGGATCTCAGGTGGCGATGTGCGGCTGTCTCTCAACATTGCCGTGGCCGTTCTGATCATTACCTGTCCCTGCGCACTGGGCCTTGCGGTGCCGGCAGTCACGACCGCAGCATCCGGGCGCCTTTTCAGGCGCGGAATGCTGATCAAGGATGGCACCGCGCTGGAGCGGCTGGCCGAGGTCGACACGGTCGTATTCGACAAGACCGGGACCTTGACCCTCGGCAGCCCGGAGCCCACGAATATCGGCGAACATCCTCGCCGTGACCTCGAAATCGCTCTGGCAATGGCGGCGCAATCCGGACACCCGCTGGCCCGTGCCCTGGCCGGGGCTGCCCGCAAGGCCGGTATCAGGCCCGCGCGGGTAAGCGACCTGCAAGAGGTTCCGGGTTACGGCGTGCAGGGCCGCCTGGGCGGGGAGGAGATCCGCTTTGGCCGTGCCGCGTGGATGGGGGCGGAGCCCGGCCCGGAGACCGCGACGTGGCTGCGCGTCGGGGCTGCCGCTCCGGTCGAGTTTACCTTCGCCGACCGTCTGCGCCCCGGCGCGGAGCAAGCTGTGGCAAAGCTCAAGGCGCAGGGAATGACGATCCGTTTGCTGTCCGGAGATGCGCCGGGGCCGGTGGCCGGGCTGGCCGCGCGGTTGGGGATCGACGACTGGCAGGCCGAGGCCCTGCCTGCCGGCAAAGCCGCCACCGTTCAGGCGATATCCGACAGCGGGGCGCGGGTTCTGATGGTGGGGGATGGGCTGAACGATACCGCCGCGCTGGCTGCCGCGCATGTGTCCGTCTCACCGGCGACGGCACTGGATGCCGCACGGGTGGCATCCGATATCGTGTTGCTGGGGAAAGACCTGGAGCCGTTGGCCGAAGCGGTCACGACCGCCCGGAAGGCCACCCGCCGTATCCGTGAAAACTTTGCAATTTCGGCAATTTACAACCTTGTTGCCGTGCCGGTCGCTCTGATCGGGCTGGCCACGCCGCTGGCCGCTGCGCTGGCGATGTCGGCCTCATCGATCACGGTGTCGCTGAATGCGCTCAGACTGAGGTGACGAGATGGAGATGCTGGTTTATCTGATTCCGATCTCTCTGTTTCTTGGCGGGCTGGGTCTGGCGGCTTTTTTCTGGGCCCTCAGGAGCCGCCAGTTCGATGATCCGGAGGGCGATGCGAACCGTATCCTCACCACCGATTGGGACGACCACCCAAAGCCCTGATTTTCAGGACGGGCTGAGCAGGTTGCACCTTTCCCCGCGGGCCTTGAGACGGTTGCAGGCTTGCTGGGCCTCGCCCTCGGTCATGCCGACGAAGTTCGCCTCAAATCCGCGGGGGTTTTGAACGACCTTGCGCAGCGCCTGATCCAGCGTGCCGATCTCGCTGAGCGCGGTTTGAAGGAGAACCCGTTCCGCCTTGTAGCGAGAGGTGTAACGACCCACGTTTATACCCCAATGGCGCCCGCTGGATGAGGACAGGCGGGTGACGATCTCTTGTCCGGTATCGACTGCACCGGCCTGGTGTACGGGCGTCGCTTCCGCCAGTCTTTCCGCTTCCGGCCTGGGGCGCGGCGCGATGCGTGTGACGGGGGCGGTTTGCGGGGGGGCGGAAGGCTTTGTCCGGACTTCCGTGGATTCCGGGGGGGCGGTTTCGGCAACTGGCAAAGCCGCTGCCGGGCGCGGCGCCGGGGGTGTTGCCGCAAGGTTTGCGAGGGTCATCCTGGCCTGTGTATCCGCCACCGCACGGCTGGCGCCTTCGGCAATCGAGGCAAGCAGCGTTTCCGGCAGGTGTTCCTCCACCCGCGTTGGTCGGGGCGATGGCCGGGGCGATGGCCGGGGCGAGCGGCCCACGGCCGCGACGATCTTCGGAGCCGCCGCCGCCGCGACCCGGCCATAGGCCGGCCGGGCGGGCTTGCGGAGTGCGACACGGCTGGGCGCGCGGCTGAATCCCATGTCCAGAAGTTCGGCTACGCGGGCATTGCGGGTAACGGTGGAGCGTCCGCCGAATACCGTTGCGATGATACGTTCGTTGCCCCGTTCCGCGGAGGCGACGAGATTGAAGCCTGCGGCCTGAGTATACCCGGTCTTGATGCCGTCCGCGCCGCGGTAGCTGCTGAGCAGGCGACGGTTGGTATTGTTGACCGTACGCACGCCGGCATCGGTCTTGATGCGGGAGAACAGGTTGTAATAGTCCGGGTAATCGTAAAACAGGTGTCGGCCCAAAGTGGTCATGTCGCGTGCAGTGGACAGGTGACCCGATTGTGTCAGGCCATGGGGGTTCTTGAAGGTGGTACGATCCATGCCCAGGGCCCGGGCGGTCCGGTTCATACGACGGACGAACGCGGCTTCGCTGCCGCTGATGGCTTCGGCAATGGCGGTGGCGGCGTCATTGGCCGACTTCACGGCCGCCGCGCGGATAAGGTAGCGCAGCTTGATGCGTTGCCCGGCGCGCAGGCCCAGTTTCGAAGGCGGCTTTGACGCGGCATAGGAAGAAATCTTCACGGTGTCGTTCAGGGAAATTTCACCATGTTCCACCGCTTCGAAGGCGATGTAGAGCGTCATCATCTTGGTCAGGGAGGCCGGGTGCAGCCGGGTATCGGCGTTGCGCGCATGCAGGACCTTCCCGTCGCGCGCGTCGATCACCACGGCGGCGTAGGGGGCCGCGCCGGCCATCGGGATCCAAACGGGAGACACCGCGCCAAGTACGGCGCACAACATGACGTAACGGAAAGCCCGCCCGATGCGTTCCATGATTTCTGCCTTTTCCTGCCTCAAGCCGCCGGTATTTTTATAATGGCGGTCTCTGATGATCCTAACACAGTGTACACGCCCTTAAAACATCTTATTTTCAAGGGCTTTTGGGCGGTTTTTCAGGTGGGCACATCTTGGGGTAAGGGGGGTGTGGCGACACCAGATATCAACAAAGCCGGTCAATCAGCGTGGGTAGCGTGGCAAGGTCGGGCAGTTCCCGAAACCGGGCGTGGCCCGTGGGCGGTGCGGATTTTTCAAGATCCCAGGTCAGGGTATGGGGGATGAACACACCCCATGCGCCGGCCTCGATCGCCGGCAGCACGTCCGAGCGTATGGAGTTGCCCACCATCATCGCCTGTTGCGGGCCCTCACCGTGACGGGTGAAGATTTCGACATAGCGCGGTGCTGTTTTGTCGGAGACGATTTCGACCCCGTGGAACAGATCTCCCAGACCCGACTGGGCCAGTTTGCGCTCCTGGTCCAGCAGGTCCCCCTTGGTGATGAGAAGAATGCGATAGCGGGGTGCCAGCGCCTCCACAGCCTCGCGCGCATGGGGAAGCAGTTCGATCGGATGGCTCAGCATTTCCTGCCCGGCGCGCAACAGTTCGTGGATCACCGCGGCCGAAACCCGCTCCCCGGTGACCTCGATGGCGGTTTCGATCATCGACAGCATGAAGCCCTTGATGCCAAACCCGTAATGGCCAAGGTTGCGCCGCTCGGCCTCCAGCAGACGGGCGTGCAGGTGATCGCGATCGGTATAGTCGGCCAGCAGGTCTGCGAATCTGTCCTGCGTCAGGCGGAAGAACTGTTCGTTTTGCCAGAGCGTGTCATCCGCGTCGAAGGCGATCGTGGTCAAAGGGGGCGACATTCGTTCCTCATAACAGCGTATCGGACACACCAGACCTTTTCACGGTCCGCCCGCCGAATATATAAGGAGTCAAATCCAGCAGACGAGAAAATTCCCGAGAGGCCCGCTTTGACCCTTGCGCCCCACCTTATGACCGGCCGAGAGGGCAAGCCAGACGACCAAACCGGCGTCATCACCAAAACGCGCCCCAAAACTCAACGTCCGCCGCTTTACAAGGTCTTGCTGCTCAATGACGATTACACCCCGATGGAGTTCGTCGTGCATGTGCTGGAGCGGTTCTTCGGCATGACTCATGCGCAGGCATTCGAAGTGATGCTGACCGTTCACAAGAAAGGTGTCGCCGTGGTGGGTGTGTTTCCTTTCGAGGTGGCGGAAACCAAGGTTGCACAGGTGATGGATTTCGCCCGCCGCCATCAGCATCCGTTGCAATGCACTATGGAAAAGGAGTAGGCGCAGCCCCGCATGCGACGCTCAAGACTTTCCCACGCGCTGGCGGATGGTGCGGTTTCGCTGCCCGATGCTGGCGATATCGCCGTGATCGGCGCGCCTGCCGGGGCGGATCTTTCGGATCTGCCGAAGGCACGGGTGCGGCTGGTACAGGGCGCGCGCCCCGACCATGACGCCTGGGCAGCACAAGGGTTTGACGTATCGCCCGCTCTGCCCGAAAGCGCGGGTGCGGCGGTGGTCTTCGTGCCGCGGGCCAAGGATCTGGCGCGCGCCCGCGTGGCGCAGGCCGTGGTCCTGACCGGCGGTGGCCCGGTGATCGTGAACGGGCAGAAAACCGACGGGGTGGACAGTTTGTTCAAGGCCCTGCGGGCACGGGGCACGGTCAGTGCCGCCGTGGCGCAGGAACATGGTAAATGCTTTGCCTTTTCCGCCACTCCCGAAGCCCTCGCAGACTGGTTGCCTGTACGGCGCACTGTCGCGGGCGGATTTGTTACCGCGCCGGGGGTATTCTCCGCCGATGGACCGGATCGGGCTTCGGCGTTGCTGGCCGATTCCGTGGGGCGTCTTTCGGGGCGGGTGGCGGATCTCGGCGCGGGGTGGGGCTACCTCGCGGCCCGGGTGCTGGAGGCGCAGCCCGCCATCACCGCGCTGGATTTGGTGGAGGCCGATTTCGATGCCCTTTCCTGTGCCCGCGACAACGTGAAAGATCCGCGCGCCGCCTTCCACTGGGCCGATGTCTCCCGTTTTGATGGCCTTGGGTGCAACGCGGTGCTGACCAATCCGCCGTTTCATGCCGGGCGCGCCGCCGACCCGTCCCTGGGGGTGGCATTTCTCAGAACTGCCGCGCGGCTTCTTGTCCCTTCCGGTCAGCTTTGGCTGGTGGCGAACCGACACCTGCCCTATGAACGCGACCTTGCGGCGCAGTTCCAAACCGTCAGCGAGGAAGGCGGCGATTCAGGTTTCAAGGTCCTGCTCGCGCAGCGGCCCAAAACCGTTCGCCGCGGGCGTTGAAGCCGCATAAGCTGCAAACCAACAGCAAGGAGCACAGCGATGACCTTCTCGATAGCCGGCAAGACCGCGATCGTCACCGGCGCGGCCAACGGGGTGGGGCTTGCCATTGCGCGGCACTTCGCGGCCCAGGGCGCGAATGTGATGTTTGCGGATATGGACGAGACGCGGCTTGTCGACGAGTTGGGCAAGGAGGCGGAGGCCGAGGGCAATGCCCGCTACTTCGCCGGGGATTTGCGGGAGCGACTGGCCGTGGCGAACCTGCTGTCGGCGACGCTGGATGCGTTTGAACGGATCGACATCCTCGTCAATGCCAGTCGTCAGCTTGCCCCGTCCGACCCTTTGGATCCGGATGGCGACTCGGTGGAAATGCTGCTTCAGCAAAATCTGATGGCCAGCTTGCGCCTGAGCCAATGCGTCGCCAGGCGGATGATCAAGCAGGCCGACGAGGACAAGCCCGATGAGGGCGGTTGTGCCGGAGCCATCGTGAACCTGTCATCCATTGCGGCGCGGCGAACGCACCCGGCCCTGCTGGGCTATTCGGTTTCCACCGCCGCGCTGGATCAGATGACGCGGTCGTTGGCGGTCGCACTGGCGCCGCACCGGATTCGTGTAAATGCGGTGGCGTTTGGCTCTGTCCTGTCGGCCAGCCTCAAGGAAATTCTTCAGGACAACACCGAATACCGCAACGACATCCGGAACCACACCCCGCTTGGCCGCATCGCGCGCCCGGACGAGGTTGCAGAGGCGGTGCAGTTCCTTGCCTCGGACGGGGCACAGTTCATGACCGGGCAAATCATGACCGTTGATGGTGGGCGCACGCTGCTGGACCCTGTCAGCGCGCCGGCGCACTGACAGGGTAGAGCGCCTTGCACTGATCCAGCGCGCGGACGCTGCGCTGGGCCAGTTCGGCGCGTTTGAGCTTCATTTCCCTGAGCTTGCGGCGTTCGGCCGACAGATCGACGGCAACCGGGCGCAGCCGGGTGCGCAGTTCGGTACTGTTGCAGAAGGTGGCATAGCGGTGATGGCGGTGGCGGTGGCGGTGCCAGCTGTTGCCATAACACATCCGAAGCCGCGGGGTGGCATAGGTTTCCCGCTGGAGCCCATAGCCCCGCTGAAGTGTCAGTTCACTTTCCACGATCAGCCTGTCCATGATTGTCAGGTCGCGTACGGCGTCGCGGTCGCATGCCTGGCGGGGCGTTGCACAGGCCGCAAGAGCGAGAATCAGTCCAAGAAGGGCAAGCCGGGTCATCTGTTCCTCCCCTGGTATCAGGATATCACCGAATGTCCCCCAAGCCAACGTTGCGACCGGGACTGTTGCATTAACCGCGCTATTTGGCGGCCTTCCTGCTTTTTGCGGTCGATCATGGCGCGTCAGTCACCGTTCAAGCATCACCGTTTTCCGCGTGACATCATACTTTGCGCGGTGCGGTGGTATCTGCGCTTCCCGCTGTCCTTC
>NZ_QAAA01000021.1 GCF_003046545.1 Rhodovulum imhoffii
TGGCTGAACCACTACAACACCGAGCGCCCGCATCTCGGCTACAGAAACCAGGGCAGACGGCCCGTCCAAACCGTCATGTCATTCGTAAGCCAAAAAGGTTAAGTGGACAGCCGACGGAATATGCGGTGTTCATTCATGCCGACGACGCCTCAGGCTTTGGTGTCAGCTTCCCTGACTTCCCCGGCTGCGTGACCAAGGGGATACGATTGACGACGCACTGCATCTGTCCCATAGGGCTTCCTTCCATTCCAGCGAAAGGATCACACCATCAAACCTTGGGATCAAACACCTAGCGTAGCCCAGGCGAAGGCCTCAAATGTTGTTCATGGGGCTGTCATGGGGTCAAACAAGGCGACACATCTACAACCATATGAATATCAAGGGAATTTTTTGGAAAAGTGGTGCCCAGGAGAGGACTCGAACCTCCACGTCCATACGGACACTAGCACCTGAAGCTAGCGCGTCTACCAATTCCGCCACCTGGGCAGGTGTCGTGAGGCGGGGATTTAACGGGGGCGGCGGGGAGTGTCAACGGCCTAATTCACGGAATCCGTGTGGCGCGGCTTCCGGGCTTGTTCACAAGGGGTCTGCGCGATATTTCAGGACAACAGCATTGAGGGGAGCGCAACCATGGTCAAACTTGTCACCATCTTCGGGGGGTCGGGATTTGTGGGGCGGTATGTCGCACGCCGCATGGCGCGGGAAGGTTGGCGCGTGCGCGTTGCGGTGCGCCGCCCGAACGAGGCGCTCTTTGTCCGCACCTATGGCGCCGTTGGGCAGGTGGAGCCGGTTCTGTGCAACGTGCGTGACGCGGAGTCTGTCCGGCAGGCCCTCAGGGGCGCGGATGTGGCGATCAATTGTGTGGGCATCCTCAACGAGGTCGGGCGCAACACCTTTGGCCTGACCCAGTATCACGGGGCGCGTCACATCGCCGAAGCTGCGCAGGAAATGGGGGTTCGCCGGGTCGTGCAAATCTCTGCCATCGGGGCCGACCCGCAGTCAGACAGCGAATACGCTGCCACGAAAGGCACGGCCGAGGAGGTGATCCTCAAGCACGTTCCGGAGGCTGTCATCTTGCGTCCGTCGATTATTTTCGGGCCCGAGGACCAGTTCTTCAACCGTTTTGCCGGTGTTGCCCGGTTTTCTCCGGTGTTGCCCCTGTTCGGGGCGGGGGTGCGGTTCCAGCCGGTCTATGTAGACGATGTCGCCCAGGCGGCCGTGCTGGCCGCGACCGGCAAGGCCGGGCCGGGGGTCTATGAGCTTGGCGGGCCGGAGGTCAAATCCTTCGCGGACATGATGTATGACATGCTGGACACGATCCATCGGCCGGGGCGGATAGTCGTCGGCCTGCCGCTGTGGTTCGGCTCTGTCATGGGGTGGGGGCTGGATCTTCTGCAAAAGCTGACCGGTTCGCTTTTCGTCAACAAGGTGATCACCCGTGACCAAGCGAAAAACCTTGCCCGCAACAATGTGGCGGGTGAAGACACGATGGGGTTTGCCGACCTCGGCATGACCCCTGTTGCACTGGGGGCGGTTCTGCCCGAGTACCTGTGGCGTTTCCGCCCGTCCGGCCAGTACGAGGATGTGCGCGAATCGGTGGGCAACCTGCGCCGCCCTCAACTGTAGGCGATTCCCAGAAGCGCAATGCCCAGGATCACGCGGTAAATCACGTATGGCGTAAAGCTGATGCGGCGTGCCAGCCGCATCATCACCGCCAGCGCCAGCAATGCCGAGACGAAGGCAAATACTGCCGCCAGCGCCCCGTCCCGCGCGGCGGCGGCGTTCGCGCCGACCACCACATCCGCACCCAGCAGAACGCCCGAGGCGAGGATCGTCGGAATCGACATCAGCATTGCCAGTTTTGCCGCGTCCTCACGCTTGTAGCCCAGCGCCCGCGCGCCGGTGATGGTGATACCGGAGCGCGAGGTGCCGGGAATCAGTGCGAGCGCCTGCCACAGCCCCATGAGCGCGGCGTGCCTGAGGCTCCATCGTGCGGCGATCCGCTCCTGCGGGGCGTTCAGGTCGAACCACCACAGCACGATTCCGAAAATCAGCATCGCCCAGCCGATCACGGTCACTGAGCGCAGCGCGTCATCAAGCCCGGTCAGATGCAGCACCGCACCAAGGATCACGACCGGCACCGTGGCAAGGACGAGGCAGAGCGCAAGGAAGGCCTCCTGGCTGTCGACCCGCCCCCGAAGCAGGCACCCCAGGCCGACCAGCGCACTGAAAGCATCCCGGCGAAAATATAGTATCACCGCGCCCAGGGTGCCCACATGCACGGCCACATCAATGACCTGGCCCTGGTCCTCCAGCCCGGTCAGATGTGGCAGCAGGATCAGGTGCCCCGATGACGAAACGGGCAGGAACTCCGTGATGCCCTGCAAAACGGCAACCAGAAGCAGGTGATAAAGGGCCATGGGGGTCTCCGCGGTGATGGAACAGCGGTCAGCATAAACAGGCGATTCGGAAAGAGAAGAGGGCATATATGGCAGTATTACTGACATTAATATGGCGCATGAGGCTGTAAATTCTCCGCCACCCCCGCAAAAAAGCATCTTTTATGTCAGTAATTCTTACTTTTATTCTTGTGGGCCTGCCGTTATACCCCGATCAAAGGCTTCACCCAGGAGGACGACATGGCGAAGCAAAAGATGCTTCAGTTCGTGACCACGGCGAAGGAGATGCCCCAAAAGCGGCAGGCCCGTGACCGTGCCCAGGATTTTAACGAAATCTATGCCGAATTCGCGGACCGAAAGGCAGTGGAGCAAGCCTCACGCTGTTCGCAATGCGGCGTCCCCTATTGCCAGTCGCACTGTCCGCTGCACAACAACATCCCCGATTGGCTGCGCCTGACCGCCGAAGGTCGTTTGCAGGAGGCCTACCAGCTCAGCCAGGCCACCAATACTTTTCCGGAAATTTGCGGCCGGATTTGCCCGCAGGACCGTCTGTGCGAAGGCAATTGCGTGATCGAACAGTCCGGCCACGGCACGGTGACCATTGGCGCGGTGGAAAAATATATCACCGACACCGCGTGGGAAAAAGGCTGGGTTCACCCGATCGAACCGGCTGCGGAGCGGGCCGAAAGCGTGGCCGTCATCGGTGCGGGCCCCGGCGGGCTGGCTGCCGCGGATGCGCTGCGCCGGGCGGGGGTTCAGGTCACCGTTTATGACCGGCACGACCGCGCGGGCGGCCTGCTGACCTATGGCATTCCCGGTTTCAAGCTGGAGAAGGATGTCGTTCTGCGCCGGGTCGCCCAGCTTGAGGACGCTGGCGTGGAGTTTGTTCTCAACTGCAATGTCGGGACCGATATCTCTTTCGATGCGATCCGGGGCAAATATGATGCGGTGCTGATCGCCACCGGCGTTTACAAGACCCGCGATCTGGCCGTCCCCGGCGCGGAAGCCGCCGGCATCGTTCGCGCGATCGACTATCTCACCGCTTCCAACCGCGTCAGCTTTGGCGACGAGGTGCCCGCGTATGAAAGCGGTGAACTGAACGCTTCGGGCAAGCGCGTCGTGGTCATCGGTGGCGGCGACACGGCAATGGATTGTGTACGCACCGCTATCCGGCAAGGCGCAACCAGCGTGAAGTGCCTTTATCGCCGCGATCGCGCGAACATGCCCGGCAGTCAGCGGGAAGTGCAGAACGCCGAGGAGGAAGGTGTCGAGTTTGTCTGGCTCTCTGCGCCCAAAGCGTTCTCCGGCGACCCGGTCGACGCGGTGACCGTCCAGAAGATGCGTCTTGGCCTGCCCGACGTTTCCGGCCGCCAAAGCCCCGAAGTGATCGAGGGGGCCGATTACGCGGAAGGTGCGGACCTCGTCGTCCAGGCGCTCGGCTTCGAACCCGAAGACCTGCCCGCCCAATGGGATGAGCCGGAACTGGAGGTCACCCGCTGGGGTACCGTCAAGACCGACTTTGCCCGCCACGCCACAAACCTGTCCGGCGTTTTCGCCGTGGGGGACATCGTGCGGGGGGCATCGCTGGTGGTGTGGGCCATCCGCGACGGTCGCGAAGCCGCAGACAGTATCCTCGAATACCTGACCCAGCCCGCGCAGGTCGCGGCCGAGTAACATCCGGGCACCGCCCCACCGAAAGGGTTAAGACATGACGAAGTATGATGCCGCCTGGGCGGCGGCCGAAGAAGCCAAGCGCGCATGGATCGCCGGGAACGGCCTTTATCGTGCCGATGATGAGCACGCTTCCTGTGGGGTGGGCTTGGTCGTTTCGATCGACGGGCAGCCTTCCCGCAAGGTTGTGGAAAACGGGATCGACGCGCTGAAGGCCGTCTGGCACCGCGGGGCCGTGGATGCCGACGGCAAGACGGGTGACGGGGCAGGAATTCATGTGCAGATTCCGGTTCCCTTCTTTTACGATCAGATCCGCCGCACCGGCCATGAACCCCACCCCGAACATCTGATTGCCGTGGGCCAGGTGTTTCTGCCCCGTACCGACCTTGGTGCGCAGGAAACCTGCCGGACCATCGTGGAAGCCGAGGTGCTGCGGATGGGATACTATATATATGGCTGGCGCCACGTTCCCGTGAATACCGTGGTTCTTGGCGAAAAGGCCAATGCCACCCGTCCCGAGATCGAGCAGATCATCCTGGCCAACACCAAAGGCGTGGATGAAGAAACCTTCGAACGTGAACTCTATGTCATCCGCCGCCGGATCGAAAAGGCTGCCGCCAGCGCCCATGTGCCGGGGCTTTACATCTGCTCCCTGTCCTGCCGCAGTGTCATCTACAAGGGTATGATGCTGGCCGAGCAGGTCGCGGAGTTTTATCCCGACCTTCAGGACGACCGCTTCGAAAGCGCCTTTGCCATCTATCATCAGCGGTATTCCACCAACACCTTCCCGCAGTGGTGGCTGGCCCAGCCTTTCCGAATGCTGGCCCATAACGGTGAGATCAACACCCTCAAGGGTAATGTGAACTGGTTGCGCAGCCATGAGATCCGCATGGCCTCCACCGCGTTCGGCGACCTGGCCGAAGACATCAAGCCGATCGTCGCGCAGGGGTCTTCGGACTCGGCGGCCCTGGATTCGGTTTTCGAGGTCCTGGTCCGCGCGGGCCGCAACGCGCCGATGGCGAAAACCATGCTGGTCCCCGAGGCATGGTCCAAGCAGGCGACGGAACTTCCGCAAAGCTGGCGCGACATGTATTCCTTCATCAACAGCGTGATGGAGCCGTGGGACGGCCCCGCCGCATTGGCGATGACCGATGGTCGCTGGGTCTGCGCCGGGCTGGACCGCAACGGTCTGCGCCCGATGCGCTATGTCGTCACCGGGGATGGGCTGCTGATCGCCGGGTCCGAGGCCGGGATGGTTCCCACCGATGAAGCGACCGTACGCGAGAAGGGTGCGCTTGGCCCGGGGCAAATGATCGCCGTGGACATGAAGGACGGCACCTTGTTCCACGATTCCGAGCTGAAGGATTTCCTTGCCGCCAGCCAGCCCTTCGGAGACTGGGTCGGCAAGATCGTCGAACTGGACGACAGGCTGGGTGCGTTGCCCGAAACGCCTCTGTTCACCGGGGACGACTTGCGCAGACGCCAGATTGCCGCCGGGTTCACCGTCGAGGAAATCGAACAGATTCTCTGTCCGATGGCCGAAGACGGCAAGGAGGCCATCGCCTCGATGGGCGACGATACGCCCAGCGCGGTACTCAGCACCAGGTACCGGCCGCTGTCGCATTTCTTCCGCCAGAATTTCAGCCAGGTGACGAACCCGCCGATCGATTCGTTGCGCGAATACCGGGTGATGAGTCTCAAGACCCGTTTCGGGAACCTGCGCAACGTGCTGGACGAGGATGGCAGCCAGTCTGAGATTTTTGTGCTGGAAAGCCCCTTTCTCGGCAACGCACAATTCGAGGAGATGCAGAAGAACTTTGCCGCGCCGACGGCCGAGATCGACTGCACCTTTCCTGCCGATGGTGGCAAGAATGCCTTGTACGAGGCTTTGGACCGTATCCGTGGCGAAGCCGAAGAGGCCGTGCGCTCGGGTGCGGGGCACCTTGTTCTGACCGACCAGCATCAGAACGCCGACAAGGTTGCCATGCCGATGATCCTGGCCACCAGTGCGATACACAGCTGGCTGACGCGGCAGGGGCTGAGGACGTTCTCTTCTCTGAACGTGCGCGCGGCCGAGTGTATCGATCCTCATTATTTCGCGGTTCTGATCGGGTGCGGTGCGACCACGGTCAACGCCTATCTCGCCGAAGACACGCTGGCCGACCGTATCGACCGCGGCCTGCTGGAAGGAACCCTGACCGAGGCCGTGGCCCGCTTTCGTACGGCGGTCGATCTGGGGCTGCTGAAGATCATGTCCAAGATGGGCATCTCGGTCATCTCGTCCTATCGCGGCGGGCTGAACTTCGAGGCCGTGGGTCTTTCCCGCGCCATGTGTGCCGAGTTCTTCCCCGGCATGCATTCACGCATTTCCGGAATCGGCATCAGCGGTATCCAGCGCAAGCTGGAGCAGGTCCACGCGCTGGGCTGGGCATCGGGCCCCCGGATCCTGCCCATCGGCGGTTTTTACAAGTTGCGCCGTTCGGGCGAGAAACATGCCTGGGAAGCCCAGACCATGAAGATGTTGCAGGAAGCCTGCACCAATGCCTCTTTCGAACTGTGGAAGAAATACTCCGCAGCGATGCAGGCCAACCCGCCGATTCATTTGCGTGACCTGCTCGACATCAAGCCCCTGGGCAAACCGGTTCCGATCGAAGAGGTCGAAAGCGTCACCGCGATCCGCAAGCGGTTTGTGACGCCGGGCATGTCTCTGGGGGCGCTCAGCCCCGAGGCGCACAAGACTCTCAACGTCGCCATGAACCGGATCGGCGCAAAGTCGGATTCCGGCGAAGGCGGCGAAGACCCGGCCCATTTTCATGCCGAACCCAACGGGGACAACCCCTCCGCCAAGATCAAGCAGGTGGCTTCCGGACGGTTCGGCGTGACGGCGGAATACCTAAATCAATGCGAGGAACTGGAAATCAAGGTCGCCCAGGGGGCAAAACCCGGCGAGGGCGGTCAGCTTCCCGGCATGAAGGTGACCAAGCTGATCGCACGGCTGCGCCACTCGACGCCGGGCGTGACGCTGATCTCGCCGCCGCCGCACCACGATATCTACTCGATCGAAGATCTGGCCCAGTTGATCTATGACCTCAAGCAGATCAATCCGCGCTGCAAGGTCACCGTCAAGCTGGTGGCGGCCTCGGGCGTTGGGACCATCGCTGCGGGCGTGGCCAAGGCCAAGGCCGACGTCATCCTGATTTCGGGCCACAACGGCGGCACCGGGGCCAGCCCGGCGACCAGCATCAAGTATGCCGGCCTGCCGTGGGAAATGGGCCTGACCGAGGCGCACCAGGTTCTGTCGATGAACCACCTGCGCGATCGCGTGACCTTGCGCACCGATGGCGGATTGCGGACCGGACGCGACATCGTCATGGCCGCGATGATGGGGGCCGAGGAATACGGTATCGGCACCGCTGCGCTGATTGCGATGGGGTGCATCATGGTGCGCCAGTGCCAGTCCAACACCTGTCCGGTGGGTGTCTGCACGCAGGATGAACGACTGCGCGCCAAGTTTACTGGAAATGCCGACAAGGTGGTCAACCTGATCACCTTCTATGCACAGGAAGTGCGGGAGATTCTGGCCGCCATCGGTGCCCGGTCTCTGGACGATGTGATCGGGCGCACCGACCTGCTGGGCCAGGTCAGCCGTGGCTCCGCACATCTGGACGATCTCGATCTCAACCCATTGCTGCTTCAGGTCAACGGGGCCGATAACCGCCCCGTTTATGACCGCACACGTGAGCGCAACGCGGTGCCCGACACGCTGGACGCGGAAATCGTCCGCGATGCCGCGCGCTTCCTTGAGGACGGCGAGAAGATGCAGCTGTCCTATGCCGTGCGCAACACCCATCGCACCATCGGCACGCGGGTTTCCAGCCATATCGTGCGCCGCTTCGGCATGCGCAACACGTTGCAGCCCGACCACCTGACGGTGAAGCTTGCGGGCAGCGCGGGGCAAAGCCTTGGCGCCTTCGCCGTGCACGGGCTGAAGCTGGTGGTCGCGGGCGATGCCAACGATTATGTCGGCAAGGGGCTTTCGGGGGGGACCATCGTCGTGCGCCCGACCTTGTCTTCGCCTCTGGAGGCATCTCAGAACACCATCATCGGCAATACGGTTCTTTATGGCGCGACCGATGGGTTTCTCTTTGCTCTTGGCCGGGCAGGCGAACGCTTCGCGGTGCGCAACTCGGGTGCGAAGGTGGTCGTGGAAGGCTGCGGGTCCAACGGGTGTGAGTATATGACTGGCGGGATCGCGGTGATCCTTGGCCAGATCGGGGCCAATTTCGGCGCCGGGATGACCGGCGGGATGGCCTATGTCTACGACCCGGAAGGCGTTGCCGAAACCTTGATGAACATGGAGACGCTTGTCACCTGCAAGGTCACCATTGCCCATTGGGAACGTGAGTTGAAGGACCTGGTTGCCCGTCATGCAGAGGAAACCGGCAGCCGCAAGGCGCGCGGAATCCTTGAACACTGGGATCTCGAAAAGGGGAACTTCCTGCAGGTTTGCCCGAAAGAGATGCTGCCTCATCTCAGCCATCCGCTGGGAGCCGAGGTCACGGCCATCCCGGCGCAATGAGTTTTTCGGGTGCGCCCTTCGGGGCGCGCCGTTCCAAATGCGTGCGCGCTGCGCTAAGACGGTGGCATGGCAAAACAGGCCCGCAAGACAACCACGCGAAAAAAAGCCCCGCCGCGCAGGGCGTCGAAAAAGCCGCCCCGCCAGTGGGGCATGCGGCTGCGGCGCGGGTTTGCGCGGGGGGCGCTGGGGTTGCTTGGCGCGGTTCTTCTGGCACTTTTCGTCATGCGGTTTTTCGGGCCGGTCACCACGCATACCATCTGGTCCGAATCCCGGCGGCTGGACGCGGTGGAGTGGGAATGGGTGCCGATCTCGGAAATTGCGCCGGTCGCGGCCCGGGCCGTGGTTGCTGCGGAAGATGCCAATTTCTGCGCCCATTGGGGCTTCGACATGGGCGCCATCCGCGCTGCGATCGACGCGGGCGCGCGCCGCGGCGCCTCGACCATCAGTCAGCAGACGGTCAAGAACGTGTTTCTTTGGCAGGGTCGAAGCTGGCCGCGCAAGGCGATGGAGGCCATTCTGACCCCGCTGGTGGAACTGGCCTGGCCCAAGCGGCGTATCCTGGAGGTCTACCTCAACGTTGCGGAGTGGGGGGAAGGCATTTTCGGCATCGAGGCGGCCGCGCGCAACCATTTCGGCGTTGCGGCCCGCGATCTCACGCCCGCGCAGGCTGCGGCACTTGCTGTTGTGCTTCCCAATCCGAAGGGACGTAACCCCACCGCCCTGCCGCCAGGGCTGCGTCGCCGGGCGGGGCAGGTGGAGGATGGGGCCGCGCTGATCCATGCGGATGGTCGCGCTCTTTGCTTCAGCGGTTGAAACTTTACATCCGACGCGGCAAGACAAGGTATCTCGTCAGCTTAGGGACAAGGTAGATGAACCGTCTGTTTCACGTTCCGCTTTCCCCGTTCTGCCGCAAAGTGCGCCTTGTGCTGGCGGAGAAGAAGATCGAAGTCGAACTGATCGAGGAGCGTTACTGGGAGCGCGCGGCGGATTTTCTGCGCCGCAACCCCGCGGGGAAACTGCCCATCCTGCGGTTTGAGGGGTTGACCCTGTGCGAAAGTCAGGCGATCTGCGAATTTCTTGAAGAAAGCTTTCCCAATCCGGCTCTTATGCCCCTTGGCCCGGCAGAGCGTGCAGAGGTGCGCCGTCTGGTTTTCTGGTTCGATGACAAGTTCCACAAAGAGGTTACGTCGAATCTGCTTTATGAGCGGGTCAACAAGAAGATCACCGGAGAGGGCTATCCTGACAGCCGGAATGTGAAGGCCGGCGCGCAGGCGATCAAGTTCCATCTCGACTACCTCGGCCGTCTGCTGGAGGAACGTCGCTGGCTGGCGGGCGACAGCATGACCCTGGCCGACTTCGCCGCGGCTGCGCATCTGTCTGCGCTTGACTACATTTCCGACGTGGACTGGAACCGCAACGCCAATCTGCGCGAGTGGTACGCCAAGATCAAATCGCGACCGGCCTTCCGCAGCCTGCTGGCCGACCAGGTGCCCGGTTTCCCGCCGCCGCCCCACTATGCCGATCTCGACTTCTGAGCCCCTGAAGGCCCGTCTTCGGAACAGGGCGCAGCAGGAAGGTTTCGCCGCCTGCCGTGTCTGCTCCCCCGACTCGATTCCCAAGGCCCCTGCACGGCTGGCACGTTTCGTGGCGCTGGGCCGTCATGGTCAGATGGGCTGGATGGCCGATCGGATGGGCTGGCGTGCAAACCCTGCGGCCCTGTGGCCCGAGGCCCGCAGCATTGTCATGCTGGCCGAACCCTATACCCAGGCCCATGATCCGCTTGCCGTCCTGAAGCGCCCCGACCGCGGGGCGATTTCGGTCTATGCCCAGAACCGCGATTACCACGACGTTTTGAAAAAACGGCTCAAGCGTGTGGGGCGATGGTTCCTGGAGCAGGCACCGGGAGAACAGATCAAGGTGTTCGTGGATACCGCCCCGGTGATGGAAAAACCTCTGGCGCAGGCGGCTGGGCTGGGGTGGCAGGGCAAGCACACGAATCTTCTGGCGCGTGATCTGGGCAACTGGTTTTTTCTTGGCGTGATCTTCACCACCGTGGCCCTGCCCCCCGACCCGCCGGAGCATGAGCACTGCGGCTCCTGCACTGCCTGCCTGGACGCCTGCCCGACGGGGGCGTTTCCCGCGCCGTTTCAACTGGATGCCCGGCGGTGCGTTTCCTACCTGACCATCGAACACAAAGGTCCCGTGCCGGCAGACCTGCGCCATCTTTTGGGCAACCGTATCTACGGGTGCGACGATTGCCTTGGCGTCTGCCCGTGGAACAAGTTCGCGGCCGCCGCGTATGAAGTGAAATACAAAGCCCGCCCGGACCTGATCGCACCCCCGCTGGCAGAGCTTTGTGCACTGGATGACGCGGCTTTCCGCGCGCGGTTCTCCGGGTCGCCGATCAAACGGCTCGGGCGGGGGCGGTTCGTGCGCAATGTCTGTTACGCCATCGGCAATTCCGGTGATCAAGCCCTGTATCCCGCCGTTCGGGCGTTGGTGGCAGATGCCGATCCGGTCGTGGCCGATGCTGCTTGCTGGGCGCTTGACCGGCTATCCCGTTGCCCCTCCGCGCGGGGCGTGCAGGGGGGCGCATCTTTTCCGCCTGGCGAGGGAAAGGTCTGAGGTTAGGTACGCCGGGAGGTCGACTCCCGGATGGTCATTTTCGAGGAAGAAAGGGCGTTTGCATCGGCATGGCAATGCCGGGCGGGAATTGTGTCCGGCCGGTGCCCGTGTGGGCGATGGCAGGCACACCCCGTTGGCCCATGGCGCGTGACCGGATGCCGGAGAGATCTTTGGGGTCCGTTAACCTTCATCTCCCATGCTCGCCGGACAGACCAAGGGAGACCCCCATGCCTGAGGCCGGGATCGTGCATATCGGGGCGCCGAAATGTGGCAGCTCCGCCCTTCAGCGCGCGCTGAGTGTTGCGCCTTTGTTGCATGACGGGGCGCGGCATGTGCGCTACGTCGCGTTGCGGGCGGAGCGCGGCTGGACCCGGCTGGAGGGAGAGGCCTTGCGGCGAGCGGCGCAGGGGTCGCCCTTTGGGTATGTCAGTTGCCCGGACCCGGCCCGGGTGCAGGACGGTGCGGGGCTGATGCGGGCCGTGGCAGCCACCTTATGCGCGGGGGCAAAGCGGGGGGTGCGGCCGATCCTGTCTTGCGAAGGGTGGATCGCCCATCCCGATGCCTTTGCCGCGGCGCTGCGCGCCCGCGGCTTTCCGCCGGTCGAGGCCGTGGCCTTCCTGCGTCCACCGGTGGATTGGGTGAATGCCGCTTATTGGCAGTGGGGGGTCTGGGGGGCGCCCACCGCTGCCGCGTGGCTGGCGGGCGGCACGATGCCCTATAGGTTCGGGGCGTTGCTGACACGCTGGGCGCGTATCCCCAACCTGAGCCTTCGGGTTCGCCCTGCGCGCCCGGATGCGGTGGCACGCTTTGCGGCGGATTTCGGGCTGCCACTTGTGGGGGGGGGGTGCAACGCGGCCTCTCCGGCGGCCCTGTTGGGGTTCTTGCTGCGCAATCGGCGGTTCCGGCCCTCAGCCCATGCCAGCCAGGCGGAGTTTGTCGTGCAGCGGTGGTGTCCGCCGGTACCGGGGCGGCTCTGGGCGCTCCGGGCAGAGGATGTGCGCGCGCTACGTCCTGTCGTTGCCGAAACGCGCGAAATGCTTTGCCGCCTGTTGCCCGCCGAAGACCTGGATATCCTCATGGCGGATCCACGCTGGACGCGGGAAGAGCCTTACCATCGCGCGATTCTCTCGGGGATCAGCGTTCTGGACGATCCGCAGGATTTGCCGCACTTGCACATGGCCCTGGCAGAGGGGCTGTGTGCGGCCTGTGCCGCTGCGGGCCGGCCGGTGCCAGATCTTCCCGCCGCCCCATCCCAGTCTGCGCCGCTTGCGCAGTGGGATCGTGCCCTTGCCGCGCAGATGGCCGCGCTGCTGGAGGCGGACCGGATCGTGCGTTGCCGTGTGGCGGCCCGCGCACAGCCCCCCTTGCGCCGGGTTTTGGCGGCCTTCGGCTGGCAGGGGCCTGCCGTCAAGCGGCTTGACATCGGGCGACCGCTGGGCAATCAACTGCGGATCAAACCCTAAACCCCTTTGAACGACAGGGGCCAAAGTGGCGAATTTCCTGCATAAGACCGACCTTCCCGACGGGCTGAACCTTGGTCCGGTTGTGGCGATTGATTGCGAAACCATGGGGCTGAATCCCCACCGGGACAGGTTGTGCGTCGTGCAACTGTCTGACGGCGACGGCGACGCGCATCTGGTGCAGATCGAACAGGGCCAGACCGAGGCCCCGAACCTGACCCGCCTGCTGGCCGATCCGGCAGTGCTGAAACTGTTCCATTTCGGCCGGTTCGATATTGCGGTGATGCTGCACACGTTCGGTGTGCTGACCGCGCCGGTCTATTGCACCAAGATCGCCTCCAGGCTGGTGCGGACTTATACCGACCGGCACGGGTTGAAGAACCTGTTGCAGGAATTGCTGGAGGTGGACATTTCCAAACAGCAGCAAAGCTCCGACTGGGGGGCGGCGGAATTGAGCACGGCGCAGATCGACTATGCGGCCTCGGATGTGCTCTATCTGCACCGGCTGAAAGATGTGCTGGACCTTCGGCTTGCCCGCGAAGGGCGCGCGGAGATCGCGAAAGCCTGTTTTGACTTCCTGCCCGCGCGTGCCAGACTGGATCTCGAGGGGTGGCCCGAGATCGATATTTTCAGCCACTGAGGCCGGAATGAACCGTGAAACCTACATCGCCATTGGTCGGCGTGTGCTGGCAAACGAGGCTGACGCCCTGCGCCGCCAGTCCGAGGCGCTGGATGACAGCTTTGCAGATGCGGTCCAACTGGTTCTGTCCGCGCGCGGGCGTGTCATAGTTTCGGGCATGGGCAAATCCGGCCATGTGGGGCGCAAGATTGCGGCGACGCTGGCTTCAACCGGGACGCCGGCCCATTTTGTTCACCCCGCCGAGGCCAGTCATGGCGATTTGGGCATGCTGACGAAGGGGGATGTCTGCCTTGTCCTGTCCAATTCGGGGGAGACGCCGGAACTGGCGGACATCATCGCCTATACCCGGCGCTTTTCCATTCCGCTGATCGGGGTGGCGAGCCGGGCAGAGAGCACCCTGCTGCGGCAGGCGGATGTGGCGCTGTTGCTGCCTCCGGCCGAAGAGGCCTGCCCGATGAATCTGGCACCCACGACCTCGACGACGATGACGCTGGCGCTGGGCGATGCGCTGGCTGTCGCGCTGATGGAGTATCGCCAGTTCACGCCGGAACATTACCGGGAATTTCATCCGGGTGGAAAGCTGGGGGCGCGGCTTTCAAAGGTGCGCGATCTCATGCATGTCGGTGCCGATATCCCGCTTGTTCCCACCGGGACGCCGATGAGCGATGCGCTGTTGGTTATCAGTCAGCGCGGCTTTGGCGTGGTCGGTGTCACCGACGCGCAGGGCCGTCTGGCCGGTGTGGTGACCGATGGCGATTTGCGGCGCCACATGGAGGGTTTGCTGGGGCGCACCGTGGACGAGGTCATGACCGCCGATCCCCTGACCATCACCCCTGACGATCTGGCCGAAAAGGCGCTGGGTCTGATGAACGCCCGCAAGATTACCTGCCTTTTCGCGGTGGCGCCAGGGGCTGCCGGCCGCCCGGCGGGCATTCTGCACATCCACGACTGCCTGCGCGCCGGAGTCGCGTGAGGCATGGCCTCGCCCGATAATACGTATTCACGGTTTGTGGCTCTGGCCAAGATTCTGCTGCCTCTGGCGGCGCTGGCGTTGCTGTCGACGCTGTTCTTGTTGCCCGGTATCGGTAAGGATTCCGGCGGATTGCCCTATGCGCAGGTCGAGATAGAGGACCTGGCCCGCAGGCCCCGGATATCGGACCCCAGCTATGCCGGTGTCACTACGGATGGGACGGAAATCTCGCTTTCCGCCGAGACCGCCCGGCCGAGGTCGGGCGCCGCGCAAAGTACCGCCGAGAGCCTGGCTGTGCGGTTGGATCTGCCCGACGGAAGCCATGTCACCGTGACTGCGCCTTCGGGAGTCCTGGACCCTGCGGCGGGGCGCGCGGTGTTGAAGGGGGGGGTGCGGGTGACAACATCGACCGGGTACCTGTTGCGGACCGAGATGTTGGAAAACGACCTGACCCGGACCGCTTTGTGGGCGGATGTGCGGGTTTCGGGGGAAGGCCCCGCCGGGCGGCTGGAGGCTGGCGCGATGGAACTGACCCGTTCGGAAGATGCGGGCTATGTTCTGGTTTTCAAGCGTGGTGTTAAACTGGTATACGATCCACAAGACTGAAGGATGGCCCCCGTGCTTTCATTGCGTTCCGCCCTTGTTGCGTTCCTGCTGGGCGCCCTTCCCCTGAGCGTCGCTGCGCAGGGGGCTCAGGTCGGGTTTGGGGGGCTCAGGCTTGACCATTCCCTGCCCGTGGAGATCACCTCAGACGAACTGCGCGTCAATCAGGCCGACGGTCAGGCCGTGTTCACGGGGGGGGTTCTTGTCGGACAGGGGGAAATGCGGCTTTCCGCGGACAGGCTGGTTGTGGATTATGCCCCCGGCGAGGAAGAGCGCGAGGTCGAGCGGCTGAAGGCCACGGGGAATGTGACGCTTGTGAATGGAACGGAGGCCGCCGAGGCCGAAACTGCCGTCTATACCCTGTCCAGCGGCGTTGTCGTGATGACGGGGAACGTGTTGCTGACTCAGGGGGAGGGGGCGATTTCCGGGCAAAGGCTGGTGATCGATCTGGCCTCCGGGACGGGCACGATGGAAGGCCGCGTGCGCACTCTTTTGCAGCCGAAAGGGGGCGGGCAATGAGCTTTGCGGTCACCGAGGGATCGGCTGGCTTGCAGGTAAGGGGGTTGCGCAAGAGCTATCGCCGCCGCCCGGTCATTCGGGATGTCAGTTTTTCGCTGGCGCGGGGGGAGGTCGTGGCGTTGCTTGGCCCGAACGGGTCGGGAAAGACGACGTGCTTTTATTCCGTCGCCGGGCTCGTGCGGCCCGAAGGGGGCAAAGTCAGCATAGACGGACGTGATGTTACCGGTTTGCCGATGTATCGCCGGGCGCGGCTGGGGATCGGTTACCTGCCGCAGGAAGTCAGTATCTTTCGTGGCCTTTCGGTAGAAGACAACATCCGTGCGATTCTGGAAATCGTCGAACCGGACACCCATACCCGCCGGGAACGGCTGGAGGAACTTCTGACGGAGTTTTCCGTCGATCACCTGCGCCGCGCCCCGGCCTTGTCGCTGTCGGGAGGGGAGCGGCGGCGGGTCGAGATTGCCCGTTGCCTTGCCGCCAACCCCGCCTACTTGCTGCTTGATGAGCCTTTCGCCGGGGTCGACCCCATTGCCGTGAACGAGATTCGTACCCTTGTCAGGGAACTCAGGTCTCGTGGCATCGGGGTGTTGATTACCGATCACAACGTGCGTGAAACGCTTGGAATCGTCGACAGGGCCTATATCCTCCATGATGGTCGGGTATTGATGAGCGGCACCGCACAGGACGTGACCCGTGACGAAAACGTGCGCCGCGTCTACCTGGGGCAGGGGTTCCAGATGTCCTGACCGGGGGAGGTCGGCATGTCTTTGAACCAGGGCCTGCACGTTCGCCAAAGCCAGCGTCTTGCGCTCAGCGCAGGGGTGCGCGTGGGATTGTCGCTGTTGTGCCTGCCAATCGTCGAACTGGCGGATGAGCTTCAGGCCCTTGCCGACAAGAACCCCCTTCTGGATTATGTGCCTCCCGAAGGCGGGGGGCTTGGTCAGGCGGAGGCGCTGGCCGCACCGATTTCCTTGGCCGACCGGTTGTGCGAACAGATCGGCTTGATGACGTTGCCCCCGCGCGTTGCCGCGCTGGCAAAATACTTGGCCGGGGATCTGGACGAACGGGGCTTTCTTGGGTCCACCGCTGCGGAACTGGCCGAGACTCTCGACCTTGCGGAAGAAGAGGTGGCCCGTGCCATCGCGGTGCTGCAGGCCTGCGAACCTGCGGGCGTTGCCGCGCGTGACCTGCGGGAGTGCTTTGTTTTGCAGCTTGCCGCACTTGGCGTGAACGCGGACCTTGCGCGTCGGGCGGGGCCGCATCTGGGGGCCTTGGCAGAGGGACGCCTTGCGGGATTGCCTGCGAAACTGGGGGCATCCGCTGCCGAAATCGCGGAGATTCTGCGCCTGCTGCCAGGGTTGACCCCCAGCCCGGCGGCGAATATGGGCGATGCGCCGCCCCCGGCTCTTGCCGATCTGCTGGTGGAGGAGGACGGGGCCAGCGGTTTTGTCGTGACGTTGAACAGCCGCGATTCGCCCAGCCTCAGGGTTGATTCGGCGCTGATGAAGGAGTTATCGCGCCTGCGCAATATTTCGCCCGAATTGCGCGTCCAGCGTACGCAGGCGGAAGACCTGATCCGGGCGCAGACTTTCCGGGGGGAGACGCTGCTGCGCGTGGGCCGGGAGATCGTGACAGCCCAGCAGGGTTTTTTTGCCGAAGGGGCTGCACATATGGTCCCGTTGACACGTGTCGTTCTGGCGCAACGGCTGAATCTGCACCCGACGACTGTGGGCCGCGCCCTGTCGGGCAAGGCGCTGTCCTTCCGGGGGGCGGTATACGCGCTGGCCGCGTTCGTGCCTGCGGCCCTTCCCCAGAGCGATGGGTCGGTATTGTCCGCTTACGCAGTGAAACGGCGTATCCAGACGCTGGTTGCCGGGGAGGATCGCCGGAAAACCCTTTCAGACGGTGCGCTTGTGGCTCTTCTCGCTGCGGAGGGCGTTGACATTTCCCGACGAACTGTCGCCAAATACAGGCAGGGCATGGGTATTCCGCCCGCGTTTGAACGCCGCCGGATCAAGGCGGCCCAGGCGAAAATCAGGATCGACTTTGAGGGGCGCAAGGGCTAAGCGATCCAGGCTGGCGCCAGGCGTCAGCACATCAATCAGGAGGCATGATGCGCTACCAAATCAGCGGAAAACAAATCGACATCGGCGACGCGCTGCAAACCCACGTCAAGACCGAACTCAGTGCCGCAGTTGGCAAATATGCCGAGCGGGCGATCGATGCCAACGTGGTCTTTTCCCGGGATGCTCATGAATATGTGTGCGAGACCGTCGTGCACCTGTCCACCGGTCTGACCGCCAGCGCCAAGGCCCGCGCGACAGAAATCTATGCCGCCTTCGACAATTGCTGTGAGAAGATGGAAAAGCAGCTGCGCCGCTACAAGCGCCGCCTGAAAGACCACTATCGGGAGCGCACCGAGCCCGTTGAACTGATGGAAGGCGCCTCTTACATTCTTTCGACGGGGGAGGACAACGAGGAGGCCGAGCCGGAAACGCTTCAGCCCATGATCATCGCAGAGATGGAAACCCGCGTCCCAACGATTTCGGTCGGGGAGGCCGTCATGCAGATGGAACTGGCGGGCACCAACCTTCTGGTTTTCCGGAACGAAAAGACCGGAAAGGTGAATGTCGTTCACAGCCGCGAAGATGGAAACGTGGGGTGGATCGACCCGTGATCGTCTGATACACGCCCCCGGTCAGCGCCTGCGGGCGTGCAACCGTGAGAAACAGATGCTGCTTTCCAATATCCTTCATCCCCAGAGCGTGCGTGTCTTTGGCACGATGTCCAGCAAGAAGCGCCTTTTCCAGGAATTGGGAGAGATCGCCTCTGCGGTTTACGGGATGGGCGCAACCGATGTGATCGATGCGTTGCAGGAACGCGAAAGCCTGGGGCCGACAGGGGTGGGCCATGGTGTGGCCCTCCCCCATGCGCGGCTCCCGGGGCTTGACCATGTGGTGGGCGCCTTCGTGCGGCTGGACAAGCCGGTGGAATTCGGCTCCGTCGACCGTCAGCCCGTGGATCTGGTTTTTGCCCTGTTCGCACCACAGGATTCGGGTGTGGACCACCTCAAGGCGCTGGCGCTGGTCTCGCGCACCCTGCGGGATGCGGGAATCTGTGAAAAGCTGCGGGCCAACTCGGATCCCGCCACGCTTCACGCCGTCCTGACGGAATCCCGCAACGCCGAGATTGCCTGACCTAACCCCAGGCCCGGTACCCGAACATCATGTAGTCCCGCTGATAGGCGTCGCGCGCGGCGGCTTCGATTTCCTCGTCGTAGATATCGGCCAGGGAGGTACCGGCTTTCTGGGCAGGCGGAGGCTTTACAGAAAGACCGACCTGTGCGGCAAGGGCGGGCAGATCTTCCTGCAGACGCTCGGCGCGCAGGATCATGTCCGGCAGGACGATCTCTGCCATGCCGCGCAGAACCTCCGATTGCGAGGCCCATGTGGCATCCACGCGAATGTTGGTCTGGCCGCCGAGATTGCGCTTGAGAAATTTCAGGAAACCGAGAAACGCCGTGCGATGGGCGGCGGTGTCGAAGTCGGGGCCGGGGTCGCCTTCAGGCAAGGGGACTTTGTGGAGTCGCATCAAAAGACCCCGGATCAGCGGGTATGTGCCCGGCCCGGTCGGGAGGATATGGTCGCAAAACGCCCGGTGCGCGCGTTCCAGGGGATGTGAGACGACACTGAAGCAGCGATGCCCCGGATTCTGACGTTTCCACTGGCGCAGGTCTTTTTGTGAGAAGTTGCGCTTCAGGGCGTCCGGGGTTTTGCCGTCCACTGCCGCAAGCCATTCCTCCACGAAGGGCACCGGCCCGCCCTTGACGGGGAGGTAGAGTATCGGCGCTTGCGCGGCGGCGACCAGGGTGGGCACGGCCGGACCGCGCCGGGGTTCGAAATTCGGTGTGCGCGACAAGTCGAACCGATCGAGCAGCCCGAATGCCTGCTTCATGTCTTCGAAATTCGAGACCTTTTCCGGCAGGGGTTGAGGGTTTTGCTTTTTTAGCCGGCCGGAGATGGATTCCAATTTTTTCTTTACCCCGAGGAAGCGCAACAGCCCGTTCAGGACCTGGATATCCGCGATGTCCTCATAGGCGAGGTAAAAGGCCGTCTGCCCGCTGACCTGCAACGCGTGCATCAAGGTCAGTTGAAAGGATTGCAGGGCTTCGAGGTGCTGCTCGAATTCTCTGGGGTCGAAGACGACCGTGGCGCTGCGGTAGGTCTTGATGTTCGTCATGCGCCATTGCCCGGTTTCGGCCGCGATCTTGCGCGAGACGTAGCTGTCCACCGGATTGCGGGTCAGCACGATCTTGGCACAGTTCCTGTCCGCCAGCATCTCGGTCAGGATGCGGGGGTCATGGTCATGAAAAAACCGGAAGCCGGGCAGGCCGTCGGTTTTGTCCCGCATGGCCTTCAGGAGGCTGTGCGGATTGCGGTCGCGCTCTTCCAGCGTGATGCCCAGGAGCTCCGTCTTGTCCTTTTGTCCCATGAAATGCGGGTTGAAGGCTTCCCCGTAGCATTGGAGCCAGGACGATGTGTTCAGATTCTCTTCGAGGAAGTTGGATCCGGTGCGCATTTCCGCGAAGATGACGAAGCTGGAGAAGGAAGCCATTGAAACCTATTTCACAAGGGTGGGTTTGGCTTTGCGCCGGGTGGGGAGGGTCGTGTGCTCTCGGACCGGGAAATCGCCTGTCAGGTAGGGTTTCATTCCGTCGTTCTTGAGCATTTGGAGGAAGCGCGCAAAGCCTTGCATCGGTACCGTTTCAGGGGAGGAGGCCAACTGTACCGGGCGATGCGGGGCGATATCGTCGATGATGGTCTGCAAAGCTTCCAGGGGGTTGTGCAAGAATTCCGCCAGCGTCCAGATATGCACGCGGGAGGCGGAACTGCGCCGGTGCAGCTGGTCGAGGAATGCGGCCTCGGCTTTCTGGAGATGAACGGCTTCGGTACGAATCTCCGCCAGTGTCCGGTTTGAGCGAAACAGCGGCAGGGCCCACGCGCCGGAGATGACGTTGATCTGGGCGTTCTGATCTGCGGCAAGAAAACGGGTAATCTGTTGCCGGTCCGCCGGACTGAACAGGAAACACTGGCGTTCGCCACGGTTGTTCCAGATCAGATTGCACAGGAATGCCTCGGGGTTGTAGTCGCGCAAAGCGGCGCTGTCGGGCAACCCGCCCTTGTAAACGGCCACGCCGCCCGCGAAATGCGCCCGATCCGGGGCAAAGATATGCCCGTGCACGCTGCCGCCGATGGTGCGGGAAAGCCATGTCCCGAAATCGGGGAAAAGGTCGTTGAACCCCTGGAACACGGAATAGGATGCGGCGGTTGTGTCCTTGCGCTCCTTTGTTGGCCAGCGCCCCGACATGTAAAGCCCTGCCCGCCCGTGAAGGCGCTTATCCAGCGCCGCGCTGAACAGACGATCTATCGCATCGGTTTCCGGCTCTGCCTGCGGGGCCGCCGGGGGGGCATTGAGGAAGGTGTCGTAAAGCGTATCGGCCTCGGGCCAGATCTTGCGCGCGAAGAAACATCCTGAGCGGCGAAGAAGGTCGGTATGGTCGTTGTAGAAGATATGGGGCCGGCCCTCGTGGTCGAACTTCGACAGGGTCAGGGAGTGACTTTCGATCGACCGCCCATGGCAGCGTACCAGGGTTTGGAAATAGCTTTCGTCAGGAATCCAGACGCGGCGGAAATAGCGGTCATACCGGGGCAGGTCCGGATCGGAGAAGATGGCTTCCAGCGTCTTGCGGCTGAGACACCACCATTGCGACCCGAGATGCGGGACCAGCCCTTCGGGAATATGGCGGTTAAGCCCGAGACGGCGTTGAAGCGCCACGTAGCGGTCGAAAAGTTTCCGTTTGCGCCGCCAAGGGAAGGGGAAGTGAAGGGTGAAGCGTTCTTCCTCCAGCCCACCTCTGGCCCAGGGCACGTCAAGCGTGGTGACCGATTCGATAAAGTCCGTCTCCGGGTAACGATCGAGATAAGCCCGCAGATCCGCCACAGGGCGTAGCGGGATGCAGGACCCCGACATCAGGTAGACATGCTGAATATCGGGAAACGCCTCCAGCATTATCCCGGTGGCGTCTTTAGTCGCCTCGATGATCGACCACATGCCCCATTCGCAGCGGTGGCGTGGGGCGAACCGAATCGTTTCATGGCCGCCGGTTTCGCTGCGCAAGGCGGTGTAGTCCGTCTTGGGAACGTTCTGATCGATATGGAGAACGACCGGCGCCTGTGAGCGGGCCAGATGCGTCGCCACCTGGCCCACGCGGTGCAGCGCACTGTGCGCCAGAATGATGAACCCGACGCTCATGCCCAGTTTCCCTTCGACATGAGGCCGAGAATCTCCAGTTGCCGCCAGTTGAGATACCTGTCGGAATACTCAGTCCACAGGTCCGGGCCGGTTTCCGGCATGCGGCTGTAGGCGTGGTATTCCCGCGCGCTGGCGTAATGCTGCCGGCGCTGTGTTTCTTCGACCGACTTTTCCGTGAAATGCTCAAGAAACTTGGCATGGAGCAGACAGCCCGATGCCTTTTCGCCCCCGCCCTGGTCGTAGACCAGGTTCAGCCCGCGCGGCAGCAACATGTGGGTGGAGCTGATATAGGTAAAGGTCGGTTCCCACCGTACCAGCGGGATCTTGTTCAACGCCGGGGCGGTTTGCGGCAAATCCGTGAAAAACATGCGCGCGCGCGCGCCGCCCTGAATCCAGAGGTTGCGGTATTTCGGATTGCGCGAGATCACGTAATTCCCACTGTCGAACCAGCAGCAGGTTCCGAACGGGTTCTCCCCGGCCTTATAGCTATGCGTTCCGATGGGGCCCTTCGGGTACATATCCAGAACAAGCGTGCCGAAGGAGCGTACCCCGGACTGGTCCAGCCAGTCGGTCAGGGCGGGGATCGGGCGGCTGTCTTCAAACGGATAGACGAGGAATTCGTCTGCATCCAGCGTCAGGCACCAGTGACCCGAGCCCTTGCGGCGCAAAAGCCAGTTGAGCCAGTCGACCCCATAGTGGGATTTGCCATAGGGTTTCCGGGTGGACCACAGAGAAATGTCCGGTTGCTCGGCCAGGTACTCTTGTGATCCGTCATCCGATCCGTTGTCGATGATCAGGAAGTGGGCGATCCCCCGCTCACGGTAATAGTTCAGGAAAAAGGGCAGGCGCAGGAGTTCGTTGCGCAAGGTCATGAAAACCAGCACATCGTTCGGCGCGATGGTGTCGGTCCGGTCCGCGACCGGGGTCAGTTCCAGGCTTTTGCGCCGTGCGCGCAGACGCCAGCCCTGACGTTCCAGACGCAGCCGGTATGACTGAATGGCGCCCACCCTGTCCTCATGTTTTGCGACAGATGTTTTCCGTCCTGCTTATCGGCGAAATCTATGCCAGCAGGGGAGCAAAGTAAAATGCCCGCTCACATCCAGCCCCCGCGCGACAGCAACCCCAGGCGTTCGAGCTGCTGCCAGTCTTCGTACTCGCAGGATTGCGGACCCCAAAGAACGGGGTCATCCATCAGGCCGTCGTAGTAACTGTTGTAGAGGATACTGTTGGCGAAGTGTTCGCGCCGGCGTTTCTCGATCCGGGACTTTCCGACGATCTCGGGCAGAAATTTCGTGTGTAGAATAACCCCGGAGGTCGGGTCGCCAGCGATATCGCCCCGGACATGGTTCAGCCAGCGCGGCAGGACCGAATGGGTCGAACTGACATAGACATATCGGCGGTGCCAGCGCACCAGCGGTGTTTTGCTGAGTGTTGGCGAGCGTTCGGGGGCGCTGTGGAAGAATACCCGGCGGCGCACCCCGCCACGCACCAACAGGTTCTGGAGGTTGGGCTGATATTTGTAGAAAATGTTGCCCTCGTCGAACCAGCGCAGGACTTCCAGGGGATTTTGACCCGGACGGTAATTTTGCGCGCCCAATCGCCCTTTCGGGTAGAGATCCAGCATGATCGCCCCGAAGGCGCGGGTGCGGCGGCTGTCGAGCCAGCCGGTCAGATCCTGAAGGGAGCGCGAGTCGTGGTGGGGATAAACCAACAATTCATCCGCGTCGAGCGTCAGGCACCAGTGCCCGTGGCCATGGCGGAATTGCAGCCAGGTCAGCCAGTCCATCCCGAAGCGGGACAGGCGGTAACTGTACGCGGTGTGCCACAGGGAAACGTCCGGCTGACCGGCAAGGTAGTCGCGTGTCTCATCGGTGCTGTCGTTGTCCACCATCAGGAAATGGCGGACCCCCTGTGCCCGGTGATAGTCGAGAAAAAAGGGCAGGCGTGTGGCCTCGTTTCGAACCGTGCTGAAGCACAGGATGTCTGCGGGCCGGATTTGTGCGGTGCGGTCGGTCACCGGCCGGATCTGGCGCCGTTTTCGCAGGGCGCGGGACAGCAGCCGGTAGCGGCGGGCGTGCATGCGCCCCGCTGTCCAGGTGGCCCGCAGCGCGGAGGTCTCAGAACGTGTATCCGCCTTTGTCATACCAGCGCCTGGCATCCGCGATCATGATTTCGAGGGTTGAGCGATCGGCCGTCCAGCCCAGATCGTGCTGTGCGCGGGTGGAGGCCGAGACAAGCGACACCGCGTCCCCTGCCCGGCGGGGGCCGTCTTTACAGGGAACCGGCCGGCCCGTCATGGCGGCCGCTGTGGAGATCACCTCGCGCACCGAAAAGCCCCGCCCTGTCCCGAGGTTGAACACCCGGCTTTCGCGTCCGTCGAGAAGCCATTTCAGCCCAAGGAGGTGGGCTTCGACCAGATCCATTACATGCACATAATCGCGGATGCAGGTTCCGTCATGGGTCGGGTAGTCGGTTCCATGTACCGTAAGCGCCGGGCGGCTGCCGCAGATTGCCTCCAGAACCAGGGGGATCAGGTGGGTCTCGGGGCGGTGGAATTCTCCGATCTCGGCTTCCGGATCCGCCCCGGCGACGTTGAAATACCGGAAAGTGACGGTGCGCAGCCCCGCCGAGACCTCGAAGTCGCGCAGCATGTCCTCGATTGCACGCTTGCTGCCGCCATAGGCGTTCAGCGGCGCCTGTGGGCTGTTTTCATCCAGCAGGATGCCATCTTGCTCGCCATAGGTCGCACAGGTCGAGGAGAACACGATGTTCAGGCAGCCGGCGGCGATGCTCGCTTCGATCAGGTTCAGCGCCCCAACGACATTCGCACGCCAGTACTTCCCGGGGTGGCGCATTGCCTCGCCGACCTGACTGAAGGCTGCGAAATGCATTACGGCGACGGGGCGATGGGCGGCGAATACCTCGTCAAGCCGGGCCCGGTCGGACAGGTCACCCTTCTCGAAGGGACCGAACTTGACCGCCTGTTCCCAGCCGGTGGACAGGTTGTCGAAGGCCACGGGCAGGAAACCGGCGGCGCGCAAGACCTTGCATGCGTGCGACCCGATATACCCGGCCCCGCCCGTTACCAGCACAGTTTTCACTCAATCTCCCCCGGCCTGTACTTGTTATTGCGCGGCGATCTGAAACTCGAGGACGTCCCGAAGGTAGGAGGCGAGCTCGTCACGGAGATCCTGCCGGGCGAGTCCGAATGCAACCGTCGCCTGCAAGAAACCGGCCTTGGATCCGCAGTCGAACCGCTGGCCCTTGAAGCGATAGCCATAAACGCCCTCGCCTTCGATTTCGGCGGCAATGGCGTCGGTCAACTGAATCTCGTCGCCCGCTCCTTTCTTGATTTTCTGAAGATTCTGCATGATCTTGGGCGTCAGTATATACCGGCCGATCACCGCAAGGTTCGATGGGGCGGTGCCCTGTTCGGGCTTTTCGACCATGCCCCGTATCTTTGCGAGGGGTTCCGAGCCTTCCTCGACATCAAGGATGCCGTAGGAACTTGTTGCTTTCGGGGGAACTTCCATCGCAGCGACCATGTTGCCGCCGGTGTCTTCGTAAGCTTCGATCATCTGTTTGAGGCATGGGTCCTGTGCCGCGATCACGTCATCGGGCAAAATCACGGCAAAGGGTTCGTTGCCGACCAGCCGGCGCGCGCACCAGACCGCATGGCCCAGGCCCTGTGCCCGTTGCTGACGAATATAGGCAATCGCGCCGCTTTCCATGTTGGTTCTTTTCAATTCATCAAGGAGGGCGTCCTTGCCTTTTTTACGAAGCTCCGCCTCGAGTATGGGTGAGCTGTCGAAGTAATCTTCAAGCGCACTTTTGCCGCGTGCGGTTACGAAGATGAAGTCCTTTATTCCGGCGGCCCTGGCTTCGTCGATCGCGTATTGGATCAGGGGGCGATCCACCAGGGTCATGATTTCCTTTGGAATGGATTTGGTGGCCGGCAGGAAGCGCGTTCCCAGGCCTGCAACGGGAAAAATGGCTTTGGTGACCTTACGTTTCATAAATAATGCTCTGGGTTTCGATGTAAGTGTCTCGCGCACAATGTGCTGCAAGATGGACGCCGTATACTAACCTGCGCACAGTAGATAAAGTCCACATTCATTATACCTTCATTATTTGTTAAGTCGCGTAAAAATTTTCCATTTTCTATTTCAAATGCATATGACGGGTGCGGGGACATGATCGGCCGGGATTACCTCAGGGCTGCCCCCGGCGCGCAGGCGATGAAGAACGGGTTGGCGTATCCCGGCTTGCCGTAGATCAGCGGCGAATGGTCGTCGAAACGGATCACCTGCCCGCCAGCGCCGGCCAGCACCGCGTGACCGGCGGCGGTATCCCATTCCATCGTTCGGCCAAGCCGCGGATAAAGATCCGCTTCACCCGTTGCCACGAGGCAGAATTTCAGGGACGAGCCGGCGCTGACCAAAGTCTTGACGTCGTACCGGGCAATATAATCGTCGGTGGCCGCGTCACGGTGCGACTTCGAAGCCACGACGCGTAACGCGGAATTGTCGGGGGATGCGACCATGATCGGGGCGATTTCGCCTGGGCTGGAAGGGTCGAGGGGGCCGCTTTCCTCGACCGACTGGCCGCTGGCGCGGGTGTAGAACAGCCGTCCGCGCGCCGGAGCGTAGACAACACCGCGGACCGGAAGGCCACCTTCCACCCAGGCGATATTGACGGTGAAATCCCCCCGTCGGCGAATGAACTCCTTGGTGCCGTCCAGCGGATCGACAATGAGAAAGTTCTCTGCCCGTTCCACATGGCTTTCCGATTCTTCCTCGGTTACGATCAGGGTGCCGGGAAAGGCTTCCGACAGGGAAGCACGGATCAGGGCGTCAGCGGCCTCGTCGGCAGCCGTGACAGGACTTTGGTCCGATTTCACGCGGACCTCGAAATCCTTCGCGTTGTAAATCTCCATGATCCGGGTCCCGGCCTCGAGTGCGGCGCGGCGCATGACCTGTTCGAGAATGGAATAATCCAAGGCTTTCTCCTTCAAGGTACGTTGTAAAATCCGGCTTCTTCGTTATGGTAAAGCCCGCGCCGGACAGCAAGGCCGCTGGGCGCGTTCAGGAAAAGGCGGGACGACCCGTGTTCGAGACATACAAACCCCGAAACCGGTTCAGTGCAGGGCTGCGTACGCTCGGGATCATCCATTACAATGCCGTGAATACCGTTCGCGGGGGGCATCGCAATGCCATTATCGGAATTCTTCTGACGATGATGCAAGCCTTTCTCCTTCTCACCGTCTTCATGGTCATGTTTCAGGTTCTCGGCCTTCGGTCCGCGGCGCTGCGTGGCGACTTCATGCTTTACATGATGACCGGAATCTTCTTGTTCATGACGCATAACGAGGCGGTCAAGAAGACGGCGGGCGCCGCCGGGCCGATCGGGGGGATACTTCTGCACGCGCCGATGAATACGATCATCGCCATCGCGTCAACGGCCTTGTCCGTGTTGTATTCGCGGGTTCTGGCGCTGGGCGCGGTGCTGTTTCTCTATTATGCACTGTTCAATCAGTTCACGATCGAGCAACCTGTATGGGCCTTCGCGATGCTGCTGCTGGCCTGGTTTGCCGGCATTGCCGTGGGCAGCCTTTTTTACGGGCTGAGGCCCTGGTTTCCGAAGCTCGCGCCGATGATGGTTCAGCTTTACCGGCGTGCGAACATGATTTTCTCCGGCAAGATGTTCGTGGCGAATTCGCTGCCCAGCAGCGTGTTGCCCATGTTCGACTGGAATCCACTGTTCCACACCATCGACCAGTGCCGGGGCTTTACATTCTTGAATTACTCTCCGTATTTCACGAACGTCGGCTACCCGTTCTATCTGGGGTGCACGCTGATCATTATAGGGATGATGCTTCAGTTCTTTACCCAGAAGCGCGCCTCTGTCAGCTGGAATGCCGGGCGCTGATCATGTGACCACCCGCAGGGTCAGGTTCAGCCGGCCACTCTTTGGCAGAAGCGAGGAGGAACCGGGCCTGATCCGGTCGATGCCGTGGTGGATCAGCCGTGCGGGGCCGCTCAGCATCAGGACATCGCCTGAGTCGAGCCACAGGCTCTCCGTGGGGCCGCCGCGGTCGACCGATCCGATGCGAAAGCGTCCCGAATCGCCCAGTGAGATCGAAAGAACGGGCCACCGGAAATCCGTTTCGTCCCGATCCTGATGCAGGCCCATCCGGGCGGTTTCCGTGTAAAAGTTGATCAGGCAGCATTCCGGCTGGCGACTCAGGCCGGTGATCTCGGACCAGACGCCCAGAATGCTTTCGGGAATGGGTGGCCAGGCTGTGCCGCGGGGATGATGCGCGATGTAACGGTATCCGCGCCGGTCTGAGAACCAGCCATAGTTGCCTGCCGCGCTCATGCGCACGCTCATTTTCTGGCCGAACCGGGTTTCAGGCTGGAAGAACGGTGCCGCCCGGACAACCTTGCGTACATCGTTCACCAGCGATCGCTGGGCCGCATGGGACAGGTAGCCTCTGAAAACAGGGATTCCCCGGATGATCAGTGTCGGGGCGGGCGGGGAGGGAAACATCGCAACTTCTCACATTTCTGTCATGGGGGCCGCTTGCAGGGGCGCAGACCCCCCCTTATATACCCCGGGACGCCGGTTTGGGGATGACCCCCAGCCTTTTGGGATCGGGGCGGGGAAGCCTTGTGAGGGTCCGTGCCCCATAACATCGCCGAAGAAAGAGGTAGTACAAAATGGCCAAAGTCATCGGGATCGACCTCGGGACGACCAACTCCTGCGTTGCCATCATGGATGGTGCGCAACCGCGTGTGATCGAAAATGCCGAAGGCGCGCGCACGACCCCCTCCATCGTCGCCTTTACCGACGACGAGCGTCTGGTAGGGCAGCCGGCCAAGCGCCAGGCCGTGACCAACCCGGAAAACACCGTTTTCGCAGTCAAGCGCCTGATCGGTCGCCGTGTGGATGACGCCGAGGTTCTCAAGGACAAGGACCATGTCCCCTACAAGATCGTGGACGGTGGCAACGGTGATGCCTGGGTGGAAGTGAAGGGTGAGAAATACAGCCCCAGCCAGATTTCCGCCTTCACCCTGCAAAAGATGAAGGAAACCGCCGAAAGCTATCTGGGCGAAGAGGTGACGCAGGCCGTCATTACCGTCCCGGCCTATTTCAACGACGCCCAGCGTCAGGCCACGAAGGACGCCGGCAAGATCGCCGGGCTTGAGGTGCTGCGCATCATCAATGAACCCACCGCAGCCGCGCTGGCTTACGGGTTGGACAAGAAGGACAGCAAGACCATCGCCGTTTATGACCTTGGCGGGGGGACTTTCGACATCACCATTCTTGAGATCGACGACGGTCTTTTCGAAGTGAAATCCACCAACGGGGATACGTTCCTGGGCGGGGAAGACTTCGACATGCGCATCGTTTCCTACCTGGCTGATGAGTTCAAGAAGGAACACGGTGTCGACCTGACCAAGGACAAGATGGCGCTTCAACGTCTCAAGGAGGCGGCCGAAAAGGCCAAGATCGAACTGTCGTCTTCGTCCCAGACCGAGATTAACCAGCCTTTCATCAGCATGGACGGAAAGACGGGTACGCCGCTTCATATGGTGATGAAGCTGACCCGTGCCAAGCTGGAAAGCCTGGTCGGCGACCTGATCAAGAGATCCATCAAGCCGTGCCAGGCTGCGCTGAAGGATGCGGGCCTGTCCACCTCGGATATCGATGAGGTTGTCCTCGTCGGCGGTATGACCCGTATGCCGAAGGTGATCGAAGAGGTTACCAGGTTCTTCGGCAAGGAACCCCACAAGGGTGTGAACCCCGACGAGGTCGTGGCCATGGGGGCCGCCATTCAGGCGGGCGTGCTTCAGGGCGATGTCAAGGATGTCGTGCTGCTGGATGTCACGCCTCTGTCGCTGGGGATCGAAACGCTGGGGGGCGTCTTTACCCGCCTGATTGATCGCAATACCACGATTCCCACCAAGAAATCGCAGATCTTCTCCACGGCGGAAGACAACCAGAACGCGGTCACCATCCGTGTGTTCCAGGGCGAGCGTGAGATGGCTTCTGACAACAAGCTGCTGGGACAGTTCAACCTGGAAGACATTCCGCCCGCGCCGCGCGGCATGCCCCAGATCGAGGTGACTTTCGATATCGATGCGAACGGGATCGTTTCGGTCAGTGCCAAGGACAAGGGTACGGGCAAGGAGCAGAAGATCACCATCCAGGCCTCGGGAGGCTTGTCGGATGATGAGATCGAAAAGATGGTCAAGGATGCCGAAGCCAACGCCGAGGCCGACAAGCAGCGCAAGGAACTGGTGGAAACCCGCAACCAGGCCGAAAGCCTGATCCACTCTACCGAAAAGTCGCTCGAAGAGCACAGCGACAAGGTCGATCCGACCACGGTGGAAGCGATCGAACTGGCGGTGAGCGCGCTCAAGGAGACGCTTGAAGGCGATGATGCCGGCAAGATCAAGGCGGGCATCCAGAACGTGACCGAAGCGGCGATGAAGCTGGGTGAGGCCATTTACAAGGCCCAGCAGGAGGAGGCCGGAGAGGTCGACCCTGAAGACGACGCACCCAAGGGCGTGGATGACGATATCGTCGACGCCGATTTCGAAGACCTGGACGACAAGAAGCGTTCGTAACGCATCAACGGAACCCTGCTGGCAGGCCCGCACGCCGGGCCTGCCCCCGCGTTCCCCGCAAGAGGGCAGCTTATGGCAAAACGCGATTACTATGAGGTTCTGGGGATCAACCGCGGCGCCTCTGCCGATGAGATCAAGAAGGCCTATCGCAAGAAGGCCAAGGAACTGCACCCGGATCGCAACGCGGACGATCCCAACGCCGAGACGCAGTTCAAGGAAGTGAACGAAGCCTACGAGGCCCTGAAAGACCCCGACAAGAAAGCCGCCTATGACAGGTTTGGCCATGCCGCCTTTGAGGGCGGAATGGGGGGCGGTCCGCGCGGTGCGGGGGGCTTTGGGCAAGGCGATTTCGCTTCGGCCTTCTCCAACGTGTTCGACGATCTGTTCGGCGATTTCATGGGCGGTGGCGGGCCCGGAACCCGGCAGCGGGCAACCCGTGGTTCGGACTTGCGTTACAATCTGGCGATTTCGCTGGAAGAGGCCTATGCGGGGCTTCAAAAGACCATAAAGGTGCCGACATCGGTCGCCTGCGATACCTGTAACGGGACCGGCGCCGAAAGCGGGGCGGAGCCGACGACATGCCCGACCTGTTCGGGGATGGGGAAGGTGCGCGCGCAGCAGGGTTTCTTCACGGTGGAGCGCACCTGCCCGACCTGCGGTGGAATCGGCCAGATCATCAAGAACCCGTGTCGGGAGTGTACCGGGAACGGTCGCGTTCAGAAGGAACGCTCACTTTCGGTGAATATTCCCAAAGGGGTCGAAACCGGCACCCGGATTCGCCTTGCCGGGGAGGGGGAAGCCGGGCTGCGCGGGGGGCCACCCGGCGATCTGTACATCTTTATCCAGGTGAAGGAACACTCATTGTTCCAGCGTGAGGGACAAAACCTGTTTTGTCCGGTACCGGTTTCGATGACGGCTGCTGCGCTGGGCGGCGAAATCGAAGTGCCGACGATCGACGGTGGGCGGGCGCGGGTGAAAGTGCCTTCGGGCAGCCAGTCAGGTCGGCAGATGCGCCTGCGCGGGAAGGGCATGCCTGCATTGCGCGGGGCCGGGCAGGGTGACATGTTCATCGAGTTGAGCGTGGAGACCCCGGTCAATCTGACCGCCCGGCAAAAAGAGCTTTTGCGTGAGTTCGAGGAACTTTCAGAAGAAAACAATCCTGAAGGATCCAGCTTTTTCAAGAAGGTCCGCAGTTTCTGGGACGGGATGAAAAGCTGATTAACGCTTTGTTTACCGGGGACTGAGAAGGTCGGCGCATGAGCCGACCTTCATCTTTTTCGGACAGGGCGATGCCGCTTTTCGAGGGGCCCGGCGGGGCACCCGTGCTGACGCCGGGAATACGCCTGCCGTCGTATATCAAGGATCATCGCAAGCGTCTGCGCACCCGCTTCATGGAAGGGGGGGCACAGGCCGTGCCCGATTACGAGTTGCTGGAACTTGTCCTCTTTCGGGCCCTGCCCCGTCAGGATGTAAAGCCTCTGGCGCGGGAGTTGCTGGATACATTCGGGGATTTCAACCGGGTCCTCTCGGCCCCGCCGGCGCGATTGCAGGCGATCAAAGGTGTGGGGGAGGCCGTGGTACAGGAGATCAAGATCGTGGAGGCCGCAGCACACCGTATGGCGCGGGCGCGGGTGCTGCAACGGCAGGTGATTTCGGGCTGGGACGCGCTGCTGGATTATTGCCATACCGCTATGGCCCACCGGGAGACGGAGCAGTTTCGAGTTCTCTATCTCGATCGCAAGAACGTTCTGATCGCGGATGAGGAACAGGCTCGCGGTACGGTCGATCACGTGCCCGTCTATCCCCGCGAGGTCGTGAAGAGGGCGTTGGAGTTGAATGCAAGCGCATTCATTCTTGTGCACAATCACCCTTCGGGGGATCCGACCCCCTCCGAGGCCGATATCCTGATGACCCGCCAGATCGACACTGCCGCGCAGGCGCTTTCACTGTACCTGCATGACCATCTCATCATCGGGGCCTCGCGGGAGTTGAGCTTTCGTGCCGAGGGATATTTGGACGGGTTCTGACTCTCCGTGCCGGTCTCATCCGGAATTGACATCGGCCCTTGGCCGCCGCTAGGCCTCCTGCAGGCCTGACTGGAGTGTTCCGTGAAAACCATCGTCCTGATCCCGGCGCGCTATGCTTCAACGCGCTATCCCGGCAAACCTCTGGCGGAGTTGCGTCAGCCGGACGGCAGCCGCAAACCCCTTATCCAGATGAGTTGGGAAGCCGCCTGCCGTGTTTGCGGCGTGGATGAGGTGTATGTCGCCACCGATGACGCCCGGATCGCCGATGCGGCACAGCGGTTTGGAGCACGGGTGGTGATGACGGCGGAAAGTTGTGAAAACGGTACCGCCCGCTGTGCCGATGCCCTGGCGCGGGGGCTGGAGGCGGATCTGGTGGTGAATTTCCAGGGCGATGCGCCGCTGACCCCGCCGTGGTTTGTCGAGGCTTTGATTGCGGCGATGCAGGCCGATCCGGCGTTATCCGTGGCCACGCCGGTGTTGCGTTGCGATGCCGACACTTACGCGGCTTTTCTGGATGACCGCCGCAATGGGCGCGTGGGGGGGACGACGGCTGTATTCGATGCTGCGGGAAACGCGCTCTATTTTTCAAAAGAGGTGATTCCTCATGTCGATCCGGCCAGCTTGCCTGACCCGGTGCCCGTGTTTCACCATGTCGGCGTTTACGCGTATCGCCCGGCGGCACTGGCGGATTATACGAAAACCGCGCCCACCCCTCTGGAAAAGCTGGAAGGGCTGGAACAATTGAGATTTCTTGAAACCGGAATACCGATACGGTGCGTGCAGGTGGAGGCGCGTGGCCGGGTCTTCTGGGAACTGAACAACCCCACCGATGTGTCCCGAATCGAAACCGCGTTGAGAACGCTATGACCCGAACAGTGATCGTCAAGGATATTGAAATCGGCGCCTGCCAGCCCTTTGTGCTGATGGCCGGACCCTGCCAGTTGGAAAGTCTAGACCACGCCCGCATGATGGCCGAGCGGATTGCGCAAGCCTGCGCACCCACCGGGACACGGTTTGTTTTCAAGGGCAGCTTCGACAAGGCGAACCGATCGTCCGTGACGACGCCGCGCGGCCTTGGCATCGAGGAGGGGTTGTCGATTCTGTCGAAAGTCGGGGCGGAATTCGGCTGTCCGACCTTGACTGACGTGCATGAAATCGCCCACTGCGCCCCCGCCGCGCAGGCGGTGGATATATTGCAGATTCCAGCCTTTCTGTGCCGACAGACAGATCTGCTGCTCGCGGCGGGCGAAACAGGCGCGGGGATCAATGTAAAGAAGGGCCAGTTTCTGGCGCCATGGGACATGGCCAATGTCGCGGAAAAAATCTCCAGCACCGGCAACACGCGTATCCTGTTGTGTGACCGGGGGACATCCTTTGGCTACAACACGCTGGTGACCGATTTCCGGGGCCTGCCAATCATGGCGCGTACAGGGTACCCGGTGGTTTTTGACGCAACCCATTCCGTGCAGCAACCGGGCGGGCAAGGTGTCACCAGCGGCGGCCAGAGAGAGTTTGCCCCGGTTTTGGCCCGCGCCGCCGTGGCCGTGGGGGTGGCGGCGGTGTTCATCGAGACGCATCAAAATCCGGATAGTGCCCCCAGCGATGGGCCAAACATGATTCCCGTCGACCAGATGGAAGGCCTGATCGGGCGGTTGCGTGCGATCGACGATCTGATCAAGGCTGCCTGATCCGGGAACCGTGCGGCTGTCCCAGCGGCTGTTAACCTGATTTACCTATCTTCCCGCCGACGAAATGGTTGGGAGACCTTCATGCCGGACATATCCGCGAACCTTGCGTTGCCTTTCATATTGTCGGCGCAGGCGCAAAAACACGTTACCCACAATGAAGCCCTGCGTGTGTTGGACGCGGTTGTGCAGCTTGCTGTCGAAAGCCACAGCTTGAAACAGCCGCCTGCGATGGTTGAGGAGGGCGCGCGCTACATCGTGGCGGCGGGCGGTACGGGACCCTGGCAGGGCCGGGACGATTCCGTCGCGGTGTTTGACAACGGAGGGTGGATGTTCCTGGCACCCCGCGCGGGCTGGCGAGCCTATGATCGCGAAACCGGGGCCGGGTTGCTTCATGACGGTGCGGCATGGATCAAGGATGGGGGGAATCATCAGAATCTGCCGGGGGTTGGGGTGAATGCCGCCTTTGATAAGACCAACCGTCTGGCGGTATCTTCCCCCGCGACGTTGCTGACCCATGAAGGTGCGGGGCATCAGCTCAAGGTAAACAAGGCGGGCGCGGCGGATACGGCCAGCCTGTTGTTCCAGACCGACTGGTCCGGGCGGGCTGAAATGGGCACTGCGGGGACGGACGACTTTGCCATCAAGGTTTCGGCCGACGGCACGGCCTGGACCGAGGCCCTGCGGATTTCCGGCAGCAGCGGGCATGTTTCAGGTGCGGCGCTGCAACAGGCACCAGCGGACACCACGCCGGGGCGGCTCGCGCGGGCGGATTTCGTTTATGGCCCCGGAAATGTTGTGGGGCCAGTCAACGATGTCGATGGGGTACCGTCCGGGGCGGTGATCGAGCAGGGGAAAAACGCAAACGGGGAATATGTGCGTTTTGCCGATGGGACACAGATTTGCTGGCATGCGGTGACCTGTGACGCGACCGGAGAAACGCGTTGGGTTTTTCCAGCGGGGTTCCAAAGCTGGCCCGTGGCAAGTGTCACGCCACATACCATCTATGAATCTTTTCTGGCTGGCCGGTTCTTTGAACGCAGCCTGAACTGGATCGACTTCAGCGTGTTTCAAACGGGCGATACACGGCGGCGTTTGTTCTGCCATCTGCTTGCTTTTGGCCGCTGGAAGCGGGAGGCTTGAAATGAAAATTTGCTTTTGTCCCATAAGGCTCGACACCGCCTTCCGCCTTCACCGGGTTGGAGATGTTCTTACCATCAACGGTCAGGATTTCGATTTTTCCGAACTGCCCGAGGGAGCAACCCTGCCCCGCGCAGCAATCGCCTGTGACTGGCTGGCCAGTGATGTCGAACGTCGCGACGGTGTGATTTGCCTGGCACTGATGCTGCCCATTGGCCCTGGGGCCCCCGAGGCGCTGCGCTTTCCCGTCCCGCTCATCCTGTCGGAGGATGGCCCGGTCGACCTGACGTTCAAGGGGGGGTCCGATGATTGATTGGTCGCAGGTGATTACCGCGGATCAGAAGGCTGCCGAGATTGTGGAAGGTGCCCGGCAGGCGGCGCGTGCGCGGCTTTCGGCTTGGCTGGAAAATGCAGGAGTGCCAGAGGTTCCGGTGCGGGAGCGGGCCTCATGGGGGGCGAAGGAGGCCGCGGCGGTGGCATGGCTTGCAAAGACGGCAACCCCGGATCAGGCCGCGATGATCGAAACCGAAGCGGCCCTGACGGGAGAGCGGGCGCGGGACTTGTGTGCGAAGATAGAGCAAAGCGCAAGGACCTTCCGGCACACGGCCGCGCTGGCGGCCGGTGCCCGGCGTGCGCTGGCTGCGGCCTTGGCCCATTCCGAAACCGTGGCCGACTGCGAAGCCGCTGCAGAAGCTGTGATTTCCGCCGCTGCGGCGTTGGACAGGACGTAACAAGATCAGGCCAGTAGAAGCAGGTCGTCCGTGATCTGCGGCAGGGTGACATCGTGCATCCAGATCGTGACCCCCCGGTCCGTGAAGAGGACATCGTCACCCTGCTGTCGCATATGGGTCCGCGCTTGCGCACTGGTTTCATAGCCAAACCCTTCGAACATGAGAATATCCCAGCCTTCGAGATCGACGATGTGGTGGATTCCGCCATCCGCCGCATCGAACCGGAAGGTATCGCTTTGAATTCCCCCGAACAGGATGCTGTCTCCGGGGCCCGGTGCCAGCATATCGTCAGGGCCAAGGCCACGCATCCAGGCGTTCATCTTTTTGCCGGTCATCTCCCGGAACTCGACGCTTTGGAGGAAGCCTTCCAGGACTTCGGGACGGGTCATCCCGTCTGACAAACATGCCAACCATGTCTTCATTCCCTCGGCATCCGGCGCGCGGCCCAGGATATCGGCGTAAAGCCCCCGGACGAATTCTGTATCCGTGCCGTTGTCGCAATTCTTCAGATCGGTGATCGCGTCGGTCAGGCTGGTTCCATCGGCCAGTTGCGCAGACCAGTCCAGCAGGTCGGCCGTGGTCGGATCGCGGCCCAGCGTGGCGTGGAAAAGGCGATAAATCTCGTCACTCCATTGGGCCCGAAGGCCGGCCTCACTGTAGCGCAACGCGTCAATTTCGGTATTGGTTTTCAGGTCCGGGTCCGATGCGAACTGCCACAACAGACTTTCCCGGCTCAGGCCCGCGTCCAGCTGTTCGCTCCACAGATCGAGCGTTTTAGAATCCGGGTGCCGGGCGAAGATATTCGTGTAAATCCGGGTCACATAATCCTCTGTGGAGAGCTCACCATGCGCAGTCGCGAATTCCTCTGAATAGAGAAACCCGCGCACCAGTTCCGGTTCCGACAGGCCATCGGCAAGTTGTTGTATCCAGTAGACGATGCCTTCGAGATCCGGTTTCCGGCCCAGCGCGGCATGATAAAGCCGCATTACCTGGGCTGACTGCGCGTCGAGGTCCGGGTTCAGGTCTTCGGCAATAAGGGTATCATCTCCGTCGCCGCCCCACAGGATATCCGACCCCCCACCCCCGATGATCGTGTCATTGCCGGCACCCCCCTTGAGCGTCTCGCTGGCGGTGGTGCCGGTCAGTTTTTGTCCCGGCCCGGTAAAGGGCGTGGTGTCGATATGCCAGAGATCGCGGAACATGCCGATGTCCAGATCTTCGACCCGGATCGGAACGCCGTCCGATGACAGCAGGCGCACGGTTTCCCCGTTCAGGGTGATTTCGATCCCGTTGGGCAGTTCCGTGAAGTCCAGTGCGTCGAGGGTATAGAACCGCCCAAGTGCTGACAGGTCCAGCCGGTCTTGGCCCGGTGTAAAGTCGTGCACCACGTCCAGTGCGCCATCGGGGGTGAAAACGAAAACATCCGCACCGTCCCCGCCGATCAGGATATCACAGCCGCCGCCGTCGATCAGGATATCGTCCCCCGCCCCACCGCTGAGGGTGTCTTCGCCGTTGCCCCCGACCAGCAGGTCACCCGTTGTCCCCCCCGCCAGCAACCCGCCCCCGTCCGGGGCGTATCGCGCGGGGGAAAGGGGGCCGGGGTCGAAGGTGAACTGATCGATCGTGGCCCCGTTTTCACGGGCCAGGAAGATCTCTATGCGATCCTGCCAGGCGACTGCCGTCAAAGCAGACACATTGCCTGCCGCCATCCCTTCGGCACTGGCGGAGAACGTTTCGATATGTAGCAGCCGCCCACCGGGCAACAGCTCCATCAAGGTGCCGCCGTCGTCCCCGCCGGCGGCAATCACGAAAACGCGACCAGAGAGGGTCACGCAGGTCAGGTCCGTCAGGTCGCCAAAGCGGGTGTCTTGGGTGTCGCCGACCTGATCGATGGCGGTCATCTCGCCGGAACGGGACAGCGCCACCACCGTTACCGTGCCTGAACCTGCGGCACCAACCAGCGCATAGGCCTGTCCATGGGCCTGGGTAACCTCCAGATGCGTCACACCCGATACGGGCATGCCGCCGCTCGCATCGAGATGTCCGATATCGCGGAGCCCCCCGATCGTCTGTCTCATCAGGGTTAGGCTGTCGTCACTGTCGGACAGGACAAGCAGATAATCGTTTCCGCCCAGTGCCACGTGTTCCAGCCCCGCAACGGCGCGCCCGTCGGGCAGAAGCACCAGATCCGCGTCGTTCACAAATGTGGCGGTATCGGGATGTTCCATGCGCCACTGGCCGATCTCGGGTCCGGTACGGGTGGCGCCGAACAGGCTGTCCGTACCCCAGGCCAATGCCTGGAAGGTCGTCTCGCCGGGGATCAGGGTGGTGCCGCCCGACAGCATTTGTCCGGGGTCCAGGCTGTAGCTGCGCACGCCCATCCCGTATTCCCCGGCGCTAAGCAAGATGTCCTTTCCGTCAATTCGGGCGACTTCAAGCCGGACCGGCGCGGAAAGCCCCGCGGCGCCGTCGCCTTGTGCCTGATAGAAGGCCTCGCTTTCGGCGACCGGACCTTCCGGCGTGATGCGCCAGGCCAAAAGGCCACCACCCGCGCCGCTTGCGGAAAACAGCCACAGGCTGTCCCCGGACATCCAGGAAACGAGGTCGCTTATTCCGGTTGTATGCGTCTCCGGCCCGCCGGCAAAAGAGCCGGTGAATCTCAACTTGGGCATCGCCAATCCTCGCAGTATCACCGCAATATCGGTCTCAGGATCGGGGGCGAAGATTAATGGACGGCAAGGGGATTGCCCGGAATGGGAAAACTTGTATCGAACCGGGTGGTCAGGTCTTCATCGTTTCGGTGTGATGAAGGATCGCGGTTTCGAGATCGTCGTAATAGACAAGCTTGCCGTTTTCCAAGACCGCACCGGCCTCGCACAGGTCGCGAACCTGTTGCATCGAGTGCGTGACCACCACCGCGCCGGCGTTTTTCATGCGATCCCGGAAGACATCGGCGCTCTTGGCGCGGAAGGCGGCGTCGCCGACCGCGGTGATCTCGTCCACCAGGTAGGTGTCGAAGGAGATCCCCATCGAGATGCCGAAAGCCAGCCGTGACCTCATGCCGGAAGAGTAGGTCCGGAAGGGCAATTTGAAATGCATGCCAAGCCCGGCAAAGTCCTTGACGAAGGCGACGAGATCATCGGTATCCGCACCGTATATCCGGGCGATGAAACGTGTGTTCTGTGCCCCGGTCAGGTCCGGGTGGAACGATCCCGCAAATCCCACGGGCCAGGAAATCGTGCCCGTCGACTCGATCGTGCCGGAGGTGGGCTGCATCGTGCCGGCGATCATCTTGAGCAGCGTGGATTTGCCCGCACCGTTACGCCCCAGGAGGGCCACGGATTTGCCTGTCGGGAAGGTCACGTTTATGTTGTCGGCAACGACCTTGCGCTTGCCGTCAAGCAGGAAGGTCTTGCACAGGTTCTGCATCCGGATCATGGGATCTCAGCGCCGATCCTTGATGGAATAGGCGACCAGAACACCGGTCGACCAGGCCAGCAGCAGAAACAGCGTCATCAGACCAAGCTGAATACCGCGCTGCGGATACCGGGACGATTCGGCCAGCGTGGGCCTGATATAGGGCGCAAGATACCTGCTCTTGCGGCGCGCTTCGGCCAGGGAGGAATCGTAAGACGCCAGTGCCGATGTGTAGGATTGTTCGGCAAATTCCCGATCTACGGCCAGGCGCTCGTATTCCCCCACGATCGTGGCGAACACGCTTTCGTCTTCAAGCCCCCTGCCGATACCCAGCTTTTGGCGTTCGGCGGCGATCCGTTCCCGGATGACGTCAACCCGGCGCTGAAGCTGGCTCAGACGTGGATCGTCGTCGCGGGTGGTAATCCTCAGCAGGTCGAGTTCGATCAGGGTTTCCGCGAGCTGGGTCTCCAGTGTTCCCAGAAGGCCGGCCTGCGATTGCAGGTCGATCGAGGGGTCAACAAGTTGATAGCGGTTGCGGAATTGTGTCACTACCTGCCGTGCAGCTTTCAGCCGCTCGACAGCTTCCTCGAGATCCTGACGCGAATAGCGGATTGCATCCTCGCGGGCGATCGCGCTGAGGTCGTTGATCATTGACTGGCTTTTTTCCAGCATCGCCTGGGCGATCTTCTGGGCATCCTCGGGGGAGAAGGCCAGAACGCGCACCTCGATCAGCCCGCCGCCGGCGTCGTAGTAAATCTTGACCATGTTCCGCCAGTAGTCCAGCAGATCCTCGATCGTGCCATCGGTGTCATAGGCGAAGATCGGGTCGAAACGAGGCCTGGACCACATCGCGCGCAGGTCGAGCTCCGCGTCGATTTCGGCTACGAGCTTCTGGCTTTTCAGGTATTCGTAAAGAATGTCCGTATCCTTGGAGCTGGACCCGGACAGGTCGGTGATGCCGCCCAGAACCTCCAGCGGCGAACTGGCTTCTTCGGTCCGGACCGAAAACCCCACCGTGGAGGCGTATTGGTCGTCAGCGACCAGCCAGAGATACAAAGCCGCCAGAACCGTCGGCAAGGCGACGCAGATCAGAAAGCTTCCCAGTACGAGCTTGTGCCGCAGCTTGAGTGTCGCGAACCCGACCGGCGGCAGGATGCGCGGCTTTGCGGCGGCTTTCAGGGGCGCCGCCGGGCGTACGGGTGCAGGCATTTTCGGGGCGGCTTCGGAGGGCTTGGGCGCGTTTTGGGTCACTGTCTGGTCGCGATACTGTTGGAACCTGTCTTGATGTTGCTACACAATCCTTGACCGATGTTCCATAAGTATCGGGTCCGTTTGCGGCACGCCGAAAATTCTTGCAGGACTACCATGAGCCAGACCGATATCCCCCGTGCGGCCCCCCCGTCGCGAACCCGCAGCCGGAGCTTCCCCAGCTTGCGCACGATTTCTGCGCTTGTTCTGCGCGAGATGTCGACGACGAACGGCCGCTCTCCGGGCGGATATCTTTGGGCCATACTCGAGCCGACCGCGGGAATCGCGCTGTTGTCGATCGTGTTTTCGCTCGCCTTCCGGGAGCCCGCCCTGGGGACAAGCTTTCCACTGTTTTATGCGACCGGGCTGATTCCCTTTATTCTTTTTCTGGATCTGTCCAACAAGATCGCGGCCTCGCTTCTGTTCTCCAAACCCTTGATGAGTTATCCGACAGTGACATTCGTCGACGCGCTTTTGGCGCGCTTCCTGCTTAACGCAGGGACACAACTGATGGTCGGGTATGTCGTTTTTACCGGCCTTCTCGTACTCCAGAGAACCCGTGTCGTGACCGACCTTATCACCATTGCCGAGGCATATGTGATGGTGTCCGTGCTTGCTTTCGGCGTTGGAACCATGAACTGCTTTTTCATAACGCGCTTTCCGGTTTATCAGCGGCTGTGGTCGATCGCCATGCGGCCGATGTTTATCATCTCCTGCATATTTTTTCTATTTGATTCCATACCTTTGCCTTATCGGGATTATCTGTGGTTCAATCCGCTCGTGCATGTCGTGGGCCTGATGCGGCGCGGGTTTTATCCGGGTTATGACGCCACTTATGTATCGCACGTGTATGTTTACGGGCTGAGCCTTGGCATGTTGCTCGTGGGGGTATTCCTGCTGTGGCGGTACGGACGGGAATTGCTGGATCGCTGAGTCCATCTTGCCTGGGGCAGCGGCCCTTCCCGCGCGATTGCGCCGAACAGCGCATCCAGGTCCGGCTCCCCGTTTTCAAACGGAATGAGGCCGCCGGGTGCCCCCCGGGACATGGCGTGCGATACGGCCTCGGCCTGCGCTCCAAGGTCGAAACAATACACGGGCAGCCCCGTCGCAAGGGCCTCTTGCGTGGTATAGGAGAAGGTCTCCGGCCAGATGGAGGGGATCAGCCACCTGGCGATTCCGTACCGGCGGGTGAGAGGGCCGATCTGGGCATGGGTGTAGGGCCCGTGGACCCGCGATGGCCATGCCAGATGCCAGTGCGGGTCGATTTCGCCAATCACGACCAGCCGTGCCTCCCCCGAATGTGCCAGCCGTCGGCTCAGGGTGCTCAGCACGGCTGCCCCCTTGGGTTCACCGATATTGCCTAACACACCGATGGTTCTGACGGGATCTGGCGGGGGCGGGATCCTTGGGATCGCGGCCAGCGGGCGGTGGGGGATTACCGTAATCTTTTCTGCCCAGAGCGGATAGGCCCTGGCTGTGTGTGCCCGGCTGTCTTCGGAAAAGGTGACGATACAGTCGGCCGCAGCCAGAAGGTGTCCCCAGGCTTCTTGCCAGGCGCGCAGTCCGGCCCGCCCTCCTCCCGGTCTGAGCACGCGATGCGCGGGGTCGGATGTCTCCGGGTCGGGAAGACCGTGGAACCGGCGGTCCGCGTTCAGCAGGGTGTAGGCGGGGCTGATCGGAAAGTAATCGTGGAACAACACCTCCAGCCGGTGTGCGGGGCCGGATGCCAGACGCAGCAGAAGTGCGGGCAGGGTGATCGGGTCGGGGTCGCCGACGGCGCAGGAGTAGACGACATGCCGACGGCTGAGCAGGCCCAGAAGCTTTTGCACCAGTTCCGGATCGTCCGTGCAGGCGGTTGTCCGGCCCTGTGGGCTGTGTAGCTCGAGTTCGAAGCGATGTGTCCCGCCCACGCGCAATACCACGGCCGCGTTGTGATGGGACAAATCGCGGCGCAGGCGATCTTGCAGATAGAACTCCGCGCCACCGCCCATCGTGTGGGCCAGGTAGACCGGCACCGCCCGGCCTGCGCGGCAGACCCGTGCGTCTGCCCATGCAAGGGCAAGCGCCAACCGGCCGCTGCGCAGGGGGTCGGTTCGCAAGAATGCCTGAACTTCGGCGTCGAAGCCCGGATAACGCGAGGCGATTCGCGCTCCGTTGCGGCGAAGCAGGTTTTGTTTGCGCGCAGATCCGAAGGAGTGTCCGCCGCGATGTTCCACGAACAGGTTGCACACATAAACGTGCTGTGCGCCCGTGGCGCCCAGAACCTTCTGACACCAGTCCACTTCCTCGCCGTAGCCGGGCCCGAAGCTTTTATCGAAAGCGGGAAAGCGTTTCAGGACCTGCGGGTTGAGGGCCATGCAAAAGCCGACCCCGGTCGGGGCTGTTGCCTGGGCGACGCCCGGGTTCAGGTGTCTGGCGATGGTGTCGATGTGGTCCGCTTCGCCGGGGTACAGGTCGTTGCGGCGGCAGATGACCGGGACCGTGCCAAGCTCGGCATCGTTCGACATGGGTGTGACCGAGGCCACATTGCCCCCCCGGCGAAGCGGGGCGATAAGGCGGCTGGCCCATCTCGCGGGGACGAGGGTGTCGGAGTTGACCAGAACGACCGGGTCGTCCCAGCACAGCGCCTGCGCAAGCCCCCGATTTGCGGCGCCGACGAAGCCGATGTTGGTTTCGGTTTCCAGAAGGAACACCCTGCCCGGATGCCGGTCCTTTTGGGTTTGTATCCATTTGCGGACCCATGGTCGGACGCGTGTGTCGGTCGAGTGGTCTTCGATCACGATCAGCCGCCACGGCAGGTCTGTGTGGTGAATCAGGCGGTCAAGACATTCGGGCAGAACATCGAAGGCATTGTAAACGGGTACGATCAGCGTGACACTTCCGCCGGTTTGCGGAAGTTTCCGCCAGGACAGGATTTCGGGGTGCAGCAGGTGTGGGGGTAGGGCGGCAAGGCCCAGGGCAGATTTCACGCGGGCGCGGTCTGCCGGGTTTTTGTGGCGCATCCATCTCAGCCCCGCCGGTGCCGCGCGGACCATGGCTTTCACGAAGCCAGGAACAAGCCGCACCTGGCGTATCCGAAGCCGCCAGCCGGCCAATACTGGCCGGGCAGGGTGCAGGTACCCCTGTCCCCAGGGGGAATGCGGGCCGATGCCCGGTGAGCGGAACGGTGTCATGATGGCCTGCCGCTTGGTCCCGGCCACCAGCGGCTGGTCCGGATCTGCCGGCGAAAGGTGGGCGTGGCAGTAGTGCCGGAACAGTTGAGCGAGTCGAGCGAGCATGCACTGCTTCCTTGTATGGGCTGCCGCCTGCGTTTTCCCGAGTTTGGCGCGGACATGCTTACTGCCCGGTGAATCGCGGATAAGGCGATTCCGGTGGGGAAGACTCCCCGGATTCTGTGAATACCCCTGTGGATAAACGCTTTGCGCGTCTGGCTGCGCCGCCTGGACAACTTCCAGCCATCAGGGCCCACATTTAATACATTGTTTTCATGGTATTTTTTTCGACCATCAAAAAACTTTTGCATTTTTTTGGATTGGGGGTTGCGGAGGTTTGCGAGTCTCCGTAAACACCCCTTCACCGGCGGCGCTGAGGGGTGC
>NZ_QAAA01000022.1 GCF_003046545.1 Rhodovulum imhoffii
GAACCCCTCAGGATCCTCAACAGAAAAACGGTACATCTCAGAATAACGAGGCGCATCAATGTGCGAACTCAAAGCAAAATCCGCCAAAGGCGGGTGAATTGCTGCGGCTTCCGCTTTGGTCTCGGGCATGGTCTCCTCCTGGGCTTTGTCGCGCGGCGTTATCCGCCTGTACTTTGCAAGCTGCCCAGAAATTGACACATTCTTGTAAAAAATGAACTTCCTATTTGTTTTTGGTGATAAATTTGGTCAATTTCATGACTGAATCCAGAAAAAATTGTAAATTGATTGACTCCCGCGCGCCCTGAAGCTTCGCAAAGTTAGAGTCAAATCCTGCGCAATTTTCCTTTGAAGACGGGGTCCGCATCGCATAGCCTGACTTCGCCAGTCAGGATGATGGCCCTTCATAAAGTTTCACGCCTGGTGCGCGTGGGGTGATGGGGTGCGGCACAGGCCGGCCCCCCATCAATCGCCCATTTCACAGATGATGCGCCACTCGGCCTCGGTCACCGGCTGGACCGACAGGCGGGAGTTGTTGACCAGAACCATATCGGCAAGGCGCGGATCCGCCTTGCACATCTCCAGCGTCACCGCCCGGCGCAAGGGGCGTATGGCTTTAACGTCAACGCACTCCCAGCGCGGGTCGTCGGTCGTCGAATCGGGATGCGCGGTGGCAATGACCTCAACGATACCCACGATCGCCTTTTCCTTGAGGGAATGATAAAAGAACCCCAGATCGCCCAGCTTCATGGCGCGCATGTTGTTTCGGGCCTGGTAATTGCGCACCCCGTCCCATTCCTCACCCAAATCGCCCCTTGCAACCTGATCCTCCCAGCCCCAGGTGTCCGGTTCGGACTTGAACAGCCAGCAGGCCATCAGCCCACCACCTTCTTCCATCCCTGGATGGTAACGCTTTCGAACATCTCCGCCCGCGCGTAAGGATCATGCGCCGCCCAGGCCTCGGCGGCGCCCCTGTCCGCAACGTCCAGCACCACAAGCGACCCGCACATCTCTCCCGCATCATCCAGGAACGGCCCCGCCTGAACCACCACGCCGGTATCGCGGATATAGGCCAGATGGGCGTCCCGGTTCGTCTTGCGAATCCCGAGACAACCGGGCTTGTCCTTGCAGACCAAAGCAAAAAGCGGCATGTCATTCCTCCTTCAGAGGCCGGCTGAGAAGAGCTTTCACAGCTTCGGCAATGCTGCGGCGCCCGTCAATCACATGGGCAACGCTCGCGGTCACCGGCATGTCGATGCCCTGCGCCTGTGCAAGCGCCGCAACCGCACGGGCAGTAGCAGCGCCTTCCACGGTAATCCGCGGATCGAAATACGCCCCCTGCCCCAGCGCACGCCCATAGCGAAAGTTGCGCGACTGTTCGGACGTACAGGTCAGCACGAGATCCCCGAACCCGGACAAACCGGCCAGTGTCTCGGCTTCCGCACCACGGGCGCGGGCAAAGCGCAGCATTTCAGCGAAGCCACGGGTAATCAGCGCCGCGCGCGCACTTTCGCCCAGCCCCGCCCCCATGACGATCCCCGACGCAATCGCCATCACGTTCTTCAGCGCCCCGCCCAGCTCCGTCCCTGTGGTGTCGGTACTGCGATACAGACGCAGCACAGGGGTGGAGAGCTGTTCCTGAAGCGCGGGCCCAACAGGATCGGCACAGGCCAGCGTCAGCGCGGTGGGCAACCCCTGCGCAATGTCGGTGGCAAAGCTCGGCCCGGTCAGGACCGCAGGGGTGGCGGCAGGACAGTTTCGCGCAATGATCGCCGTAGGACCAAGCCCGGAGGCCAGGTCCACCCCTTTGCAGCAGGCCACCAGCGGGCGACCGTCCAGAACCGCGCCATGCTCCTGCAAAAACCCGGACAGCGCCTGCATCGGCACCGCCAGCAAGACCACCGCACCACCGGCCAAGGCCGCAGCCTCGGTCGTAAGCGTCACGTTCTCGGGCAACAGCACGCCGGGCAGGCGCGGGTTTTCACGGGTTTCACGCATCTGCGCCACCTGCGCCGGATCCCGCGCCCAGAGGGTAACCTTGCGCCCCGCCTGCGCCAGCGCCACAGCCAGCGCCGCCCCGAAAGCACCCGCTCCTGCGATCGAGATGCTGCTCATGCTTTTGCCCCTTTCTTTCCGGTGCCCAGCATGGCCGGGCTGACCGTATCCAAGGGCCAACGCGGGCGGGCGGCAAGTGTCATGTCATCGCAGTGCCCGGCTCGAAAACGCTCAATCCCGGCCCAGGCGATCATCGCGGCATTGTCCGTGCACAGGCGCAGCGGCGGCGCAACGAACCGCAGCCCGGCCTCCTCCGCCAGCACCCGAAGGGCGGCACGCAGGCTGGCATTGGCCGCAACCCCCCCGGCGACGGCAATCGCGGGGCTGTCAGGACCCTCTTGCAGGTAGAGCGTGATTGCACGGCGGGACTTTTCAACCAGCACATCGCGGACAGCCGCCTGAAACCCTGCGCACAGATCGGCACGGTCGGCACGGGTCAAGCCGCCCTTTTCCGCAATCAGGGCGTCGCGGGCACGCAACAGCGCGGTTTTCAGCCCGGAAAAGGACAGGTCACACCCCGGCCGGTCCAACAGAGGGCGCGGAAAGGTGAACCTTGCCGGATCCCCCGCCGCCGCCTCGGCCTCGACCGCCGGGCCGCCGGGCTGGGGCAAGGCCAGCAACCTGGCCGTCTTGTCGAAAGCTTCTCCGGGAGCGTCGTCGATCGTGCCGCCAAGGCGGGTGAAATCTTCCGCCCCACGCACCATAAGGAACTGGCAGTGCCCGCCGGACACCAGAAGTATCAGGTAAGGAAACGCCAGCCCATCGGTCAGGCGCGGGGTCAACGCATGCCCGGCAAGATGATTGATCCCGACCAGAGGCAATCCGCTGGCCGCCGCCAGCCCCTTGGCACACATCACCCCCGACAGGACACCGCCAATCAGCCCCGGCCCGGCCGTCACGGCAATGGCATCCAGCGCCGCCAGGCCAACGCCCGCCTCCGCCAGCGCGGCCTCGACACAGATATCCACCTTTTCGGCATGGGCACGGGCGGCGATTTCAGGAACGACCCCCCCGAACGGCGCATGCAGATCCGTCTGGCCCGCCACCACGGAAGAAAGAATTTCCGGGCGCGCGCCGGAGGCGTGCCGAACCACCGCCGCAGCGGTATCGTCGCAGCTGCTCTCCAGCCCGATGAGGGTCAGTGTCGCGCCCATGGTCTTTCCGTTGCGTGGCCTCGATATGGCAGGTAACACCGGCGCAGGTTCCGCACAATCCCGACAGGTAGCATATGTCTTCCCCGCGCATAACCCTGATCCTGACCCGGCCCAAGGCGCAATCGGCCCGCTTTGCCAGCCAGTTCGCAATGCGTTTCGGAGACGCCATCCCGGCCGCGATTTTCCCGGTGATGGAAATCGTGCCGACCGACGCTCCGATCTCAGTAGATGGAATCGCCGGGCTGATCTTCAGTTCGGAAAACGGCGTGGCCGCATTTACCCGGTCCTGCGGCGCCCGCGACCTGCCCGCCTGGTGCGTAGGCGCGCGCACCGCCGCAGCCGCCCGCCGCGCCGGCATGGAAACAAGAACCGGGCAGGGCAATGCCGAAGATCTGATCGCCCGCATTACCGCCAACCCGCCGGAGGGGCGGCTTCTGCATGTTCATGGCGTCCACTCACGCGGCGCCATTGCCCCGCGACTGACCGCTGCCGGCATCCCGACCGGAGAGGTCGTCGTCTACGATCAGATCGCCCGCCCCCTGCCCCCCGAGGGCCGCGCGACACTGGAAGCGGCGGAGATCGCGCTTTTGCCGCTTTTTTCCCCGCGCAGCGCGGCGCTGGTTTCCAAGGGCCTGGCGGGCAGCGATGCGCACCCATGGGTCGCCACGATGAGCGCCGCCGTGACCGATCGCTGGGCCGGCCCCGTCCCCGCACGGCTGGAACAGGCAAAGAACCCCTCTGCCGCCTCGATGATGGATGCCCTGGCGAACCTGATTGACGCAGCCCGTGCGGGTTGAGGGAACGCCTGCGTCAAGCTAAGCTGCCCGCGACGTCGCGACGCGTCGTGTGGACAGTGTATTCAAATCGAAAGGCGGGTAGCCGTGGAGAACTCCGACAAAGAGACAGAAGCCGAAGGCGTAACGTCGCCCGAAACCGGGTCCGAAACCCCGGCAGCACCGGAGGACGCGCGCATCGAGGAGGCCGAGATCGTCGAAGCCGCGCCAGAAGAAGACATGGCACAATCACCCGCCGAAGATCCCGCCCCGACCACGGCCGAACCGGCGCCGCAGAAACGCTCCGGCGGACTTCTCGGCGGTGTGATCGGCGGTTTGCTGGCCGCTGCCATCGGCTATGGTGCCGCTCAATACATCAAGCCGGAGGGCTGGCCCTTTCCCGGCACCGGCACAACCGGCTCCGAGATGAACGCCAGTGCCGACAAACTCGCCGCACTGGAGGCACAGGTCGCCAGCCTGGCCAATACCCCGGCCCCCGAAGCCGCACCGGACCTGTCCGGCGATCTCGCGGCGCTGGGCGCGCGGCTGGACGCGCTGGAGGCGCGGGTCGAGGACCTGATCGTCACAGGTGGAAATGACGAGGCTGCCGCCGCGCTGGCCGCTTACGAACAGGAAATCACCGCCATGCGCGAGGAACTTGCTGCGCAGCAAGCCCGCAACGCGGAACTCGCCGCTTCGGTTTCAACGACCTCCGACGAGGCAGAGGCCCTGATTGAAGAAGCCCGCAAAACCGCCGAAGCCCAGAAGGCCCGTGCGGCAATGCTGCGCATCGCGGCCGCGCTGGACAGCGGGGAAAGCTTCGACGATGCGCTCACCGATCTTGGCAATACCGAAATCCCCGAGGCATTGTCCGGGGTTGCCCAGGACGGGGCCCCCAGTCTGGCAGACCTGCGCAGCACCTTCCCCTCCGCCGCGCGGGCAGCCTTGGCTGAATCTCTCAGGGAAACCGCCGAGACCGAACCCGCGGGCAGGTTCACGGCCTTTCTGCGCAGCCAGCTTGGCGCGCGCTCCCTCGCCCCGCGTGAGGGTGACGACCCGGACGCGGTCCTCTCCCGCGCCGAGGCGGCGGTCGATTCGGGCGATCTCGACCAGGCGATCGGCGAACTTGCCACGCTGCCACAGGCCGGCCAGGATGCGATGGCCGACTGGGTGGCTGCGGCCTCCGCGCGGATCGAGGCCCTGGCCGCGGCCCGTTCCCTCTATGAAAGCCTGAACAGCAACTGAGGACGCGAAACATGCTTTGGTCTCTTATCAAGATCCTTTTCTTCGTCGTCCTGGTCGCAGGACTGACCTATGGCGCCGGACTGCTGATGGAAACCGGCCCCGGCATCCGCGTGGCCATAGGCGACATGGAGTTCACCTTCGGCCCCCTTCAGGCGGTCATTCTGGCGCTGCTTCTGGTGCTGTGTGTGTGGGTGTTGCTGAAAGTCGCCGGGTTTCTGGTGGCGCTGCTGCGGTTCGTCAACGGGGATGAAACCGCAATCAGCCGCTATTTCAACCGCTCTCGCGAACGGCGTGGATTTCAGGCGCTGGCTGACGGCATGACGGCGCTGGCCGCAGGCGAGGGTCGCCTTGCCATGTCCAATGCCGCCAAGGCCGAACGCTTTCTCCGGCGCCCGGAACTGACCAACCTGCTGACCGCCTACGCCGCCGAAATGACCGGCGACAAACGCAAGGCCACCACGGTTTACAAGAAACTGGTAAGCGATGAGCGGACCCGCTTTATCGGGGTGCGTGGCCTGATGAAGCAAAAACTGGACGAAGGCGACACAGACACCGCGCTGAAACTGGCGGAGAAGGCCTTTGCCCTCAAACCCCGGCATGAGGAAACGCAAGATACGCTGCTTCAGCTTCAGGCCGGCCACGAGGACTGGAAGGGCGCGCGCCAGACCCTGAATGCAAAGCTGCGCCATGGCAACCTGCCCCGTGATGTGCACCGCCGCCGCGATGCGGTACTGGCCCTGCAAGAGGCCCGCGATGCACAGGCCGATGGCGAAACCGCCCGGGCCCAGGAAGCTGCAATCGAAGCAAATCGCCTGTCGCCGGACCTCGTGCCCGCGGCGATCATGGCCGCCCGCAGCTACGTGGAACAGGACAAACCCCGCTTTGCGGCCAAGGTTCTCAAAAAGACATGGGAAACCCAGCCGCACCCCGAACTGGCGGCCGCTTTTGCCGAAATCGCACCCGATGAAACCCCCGAAGAACGCGTGAGGCGCTTTGGAGAGCTGACATCGGCCCGTTCCGATCACCCGGAAACGCGGATGCTCAAGGCGGAGCTTTACCTTGCTGCAGAGGACTTCCCTGCTGCGCGCAAGGCGCTGGGCGATCTGGTAGAAACCGCGCCAAGTCAGCGTGCCCTGACACTGATGGCCGCGATCGAGCGCGGCATGGGCGCCGAGGAAGCCGTGGTGCGCGGCTGGCTGGCACGGGCGGTGAACGCCCCGCGTGGGGCCCAGTGGACCTGCGACAGCTGCGGAACCGCCCATGCAACATGGGCCGCGGTCTGCCCCAGTTGCAAGGCCTTCGACACGATGAGCTGGAAAGAACCGCCCGAAGGCGAACTGGCCCAGCCCGGTTCTGCCGGGATGCTGCCACTGATCGTCGGAACGCTTCCGGCGGCGGAGGAAGGGGGCGACGCCGGGGCCGGAGAGGCTGAAAAAGCCGCTGCGAACTGAACCCGGCATTCCGATCCACCCTCTGCCACCGGGGTGGATCGGACGCGACCGGGGCTTATCGCCCACGGGGACGCGACCTGTCTGGGGCATGCGGGAATTTATACATCCTGAAATCGCGCACGCTTCGTTTTCGCCCCTTGGCTGGGGTGAGGCGACGCGCCGCCGGAGGGTACATTTTTGGCGGATATCCGGGAACAGGACAGATACAAACTTCATTCGGCAGAGCCCGGGAATTTCGTTTTCACCGGAACACCGGATTGCCCGCAAGCATGGGCTGCCTTGCGGTGGAGCCTTTTGAAATCATACGGCCTCACCGCTTTCGGGCGTTGAAATTACAGCTAGTCCAGCGATAACCGTTGCGCGGACCCGGTGCGTGCAAAAGGGCCGGGCAAATTTCCGGGCGCTCTCTCTCCCGCAAAAGCCCGAGGCTGCGCAGGGCGCTTCTCCGTCGATCCGCAACTCGGATCTGTGGCTTTGACACCCCGCGTCTTTTCGGCACCGGTGCCGAAATTGGGCGTGGGCAGTCCTGCCCTCTTCCCCGAATTCCGATGGGAACCGGCGTGATTCGAATCACTGGGTCACATCAACCGCGTTTCGCCATGTCGACAAGAAACCGGCCCCGCATACCGCCCAGACCACATCGTCATGATATTGCAAGGGGGGATATTCGCCCTCTTCTCCCTTGACGCGATGCGGGTGCTGGGGGCCGGGCGAAATCTGGAAACCACGGATTCATTAAATTTTTCGCCAAATTCATTATCTTTTTTGACGCGCCTATGAACATTTCATGTGGGAGGCGCCTGCAATCATTAGAAAAGAAATCGAGCATCCTTTTTGGAAAAGGCCTGCGCAAGACAAGCAGGGGAAAAGAAGACAGCATCACAAGCTTACAGAGATTCCTATGAGGTTCGACCCAAAAGATTCAAATCATACTCGGATTAAAATTGCCTTGGAGGGTGAGGGTCTAAAGCAACCCGAATTAAATTCAGGATACGTGTTTGCACATTTTGATAGCCTTAGGAGACGTTTCGGCAGGCGCTCACCGGCTTCAATGGGGATATATGTAAAATCGGTTGTTCGCTGAACATGAATTGTTCACACAACTTAACGGAGTATAACGATGGCCGATCATGACAGTATCTACCGGGAGGTTCTGGGCGACGCGGACGCTTCGACGGTCGGTCGCGTGAAAACGGTCGCTGGCTTCATTTACAGCATCTCCACGGCAACCGATATCACCCGCTCCGGGGGAGACGGGAGAGCCCCCGAGGGCAGCGACGATTTGCGGAACGATCCGTTCGGCGCAGCCGGTCGACAGGACATCGAAGATCAGGTCGTAAGCGGCAAAGCCTGTGACGGCATGCTCCAGACCACGAGGTCCCGCGCATTTGTTCACGATTTGGGCGGTAATCTCGTCGGCAAGGGATGCGAACTCGTTCTCGAGATGGCCGGAGATGGGATTGCCGACCGGCCGGGTGAGATCGTCGGGTATTTCCTGACCGGGGGACCAGGGGAGGAGGATGTCGCCACCCCCTCTACAATCCCCCATGAAAGGCCTGAATCCGCCGCGCTCTATGACGATATCGCCGCGCCATGCCTTACACGGGAAACGCCCATCCGGGCCGATACCGGCTCCCGGAGGGTCGAGACGCTTCGCCCCGGCGTCCGGATCGTGACACTGAACCGTGGGGAACACCCCATTCGCCGGGTCGGGTCAGGCAAGAAGGCCGGGGCCAATCCGGAGGCCCGCCCCAAACCCCGCCCCACTCACATTTCAGCGGGGGTATCGGGTAACGGGTTGGCAGGCCGTGATCTTCTGGCATCCCGCCAGCACAGGAAGATGGTGGCCTCCCACATTGCCGCAAGTCTGCCGGGCACGCACGAATGTCCGGTTGCCGCGAGCAAGCTGGCCGGGCGGCCGGGGGTTTTCGTCGATGAGACCGTCGATGAGGTGAAATATTTCCATCTGATGTTAGACCGACAGGCGATCCGTTTTGCCGAAGATGCCCTGACCGAAAACCTGGGCCTGGACCAAAAGGCACGCGAGACCATTCCACCCGAGTCGCGCGAGGAGGAGACCCTGCCGCTGTTCCCGGCGATGGCCGATCAGGACATCCCCATGACCAGAACCCGGCCAATCCCGGGGAGCCCGCAGCAAAAGCGGCTGGTGGCAGAACTGGCAGCGGCCGCACAGCACCCCGCAAGAGCGCGAAACGCCGCCCATGCGAAGAATAATCCCATGAGTTCGCCTGACGGGAAGCAGGACACTCGTCAGGCCACCCCGCCGTGCCCCGAAAGCAGGCCCCAGCACGGCGGGGACGAATTTGCCCGCTCCAACCAGGGCACCCCTCCCACAGATGACGGGCCGCACCATCCAACCGGAAATTGCGGTCCCGCATCTGACAGATTTCGCCACCTGCGCAAACCCGGGCCATCGCGTCCCGCATACCCATCCGATGAAAGGCATGCCGAAAAGTATACAAACCGCCACATTCTCTTTCTTGCAAATCCAGCTTGTGTTTCGCCACACCGGCACCGCACCCCTTGTGGCAGAAAACCCGACACTCTAGCACTCAATACGAAAGCTTCGTTTCGGTGTACGGCTTCTGACCTTCGGGTCCAGAGCGTCCGCAAGGACGTTCCGGGACCGTCCAGTGCAAACACAAAGCAACCATAAGGTTAACAAAAAATTTGACCGCACCCAAAAGAGTATTAGTCTGCAACTATAGGACCAGGCGCGACATAACGATTCAAGGTTGATACGGAGTAAGCCGGCATGCCGACCTACAATTGGAACATCGACCCATCTCTCACGACCAACGACCCTCCCGGTGACGGGATCTATATGAATTGGGCCGGGCTTCCCGATGCCTCAAGCACAAGCACCTCTGCGGATACTTACAGGATCACCATTCTCGATACGGCCCCCACGCTGTATCTCAAGAAAGGCGGGACAAGGACCTTCAACTCATCCGAAACGACATCGGGCTACGGCTCGGCCGACGATGTGGTTGCCCTGGACATCCAGGCAACCGATTTCGGCGGCACGAAAAAAAACAAAGGCGTGGTCACCTACACCCTGAGATGGGGGAACGCTGACGGCAACGATTCCCTTCGGCTCAAGCTCAATGACAGCATCACTTACTCCCTGACCATCACCGGCCCGGAAAGCGCCACGCTGCGCCTTTTCGACGCCAGCGGTGACGAACTCCGGTTCAGCCTTATCGGTTTTGCCAGTGTGAGTATCGTCTGTTTTACCGAAGGCACGAAAATCCTGACCCCCGAAGGCGAAAAACGGATTGAATCCCTGCAAATCGGCGACCTGGTGGAAACAGCCGACCACGGCCCCCGGCCCATCCGCTGGATCGGCAAGCGCACCTACTACAAGTCCGACCTTCGCCTGCATCCCGAATACCGCCCCGTAAAATTCCGCAAGAATACCTTGGGCAATACACGCGCCCTGTCGGTCTCTCCGCAGCATCGCGTGTTTGTCGACGGCCCGCTGGTGGAGGCGCTGACCGGCGAAAGTCAGGGCGCGCTGGTTCCGGCAAAGCACCTGGTGAACGACAAGTCCGTCATTGTCGACACCAAGGTGGAGGAGGTCAGTTACTATCACATGTTCTTCGACCAGCATGAGATGGTCTGGGCCAATGGCGCACTGGCGGAATCCCTGTATCCCGGCAAGATGTCGCTGCGGTCTCTGGCTGCGGATTCTCGCCGCGAGATCCTGACAATGTTCCCCGAACTGGATCGCACGCCGGGCGAGGTCACCGCCTCCTACGGACCGAAAGCGCGGCGGGTTCTTAAAGCCCGCGAAGCCAGGGAAATCAGCGTCATCCCTGCTGGCGGCTAGAAACCTTGCCCGGCAGATGCGCCACGACATCCCGCAGGATGGGTCCGGGCATACGCCTTGATTTGAAAGGGTCATTGGAGAAAGCTTTGCGCATGGGGTATCTGTATGGGTAAGACATTTCATTTCATTACCGGCCTGCCCCGATCGGGGTCGACCTTGCTGTCGGCCATTTTGCGGCAAAATCCACGAATATCCGCCGAAATGACAAGCCCGGTCGGCTCGCTGACCCAGCACCTTCTGACGCTTTGTTCCAGCAATGTCGAACTGTCGAGCTTCTTCACCTCGCCAGCCAGAGCCCGCCTGATGCGTGCGGTCTTCAGCGCGTATTACGCCGAAAAAGCGGATGATATGGTGATTTTCGACACCAACCGCGCCTGGGCCGGCCGAATTGCGGAAGTCCTGCATATCTTCCCCGACGCCCGCTTCATCGCCTGCGTCCGCGACCCGTCCATGATTCTGGATTCGGTCGAAAGGGTTCTTGAACGCGATCCCATGCGCCTGTCCAGCCTTACCGCCCCCGGTGAGAACATCGCCCAGCGCGCCCGGCGGATGATTTCTCCGGGGGGCTTCATCGGGGATCCCCTGGCCAACCTCAAGAAAGCGGTGTTCGGGCCCCATTCCGAACGTGTGATGATCCTCGAATACGATGCGCTTTGCTTCGATCCGGGTACGGCGATCGACGCGGTTTACCGGTTCGTGAATCTGCCCGCATATGACCATGATTTCGAAAATGTTCGCTACACCGCCGAACGCTTTGACGAACACCTCAACACGCCCGGCCTGCACACCGTCCACGGTCCGGTTCGCTGGCAAGAACGCGAACCGATGCTCCCGTCCGAGATCGTCGAAGACCTCTCGGCACAGCAGTTCTGGAACGCCCCCATGCGCAGCCGCTGCGCACGGGTGCTTTTGGGGGCGAAGGAACAAGGAAACACAAAGCACGATACGGATCACGAGGTTCCGACGGACGAAACCAGGAAGATCGCCCATGCCTGAAACGTTATCATCCCCGCTGGCCGAATTCTGGCACTACTGTGCCCCGTCCGAGCTTGTCGACCTCCAGTCGGGGGAGCGGATCGCCGCAGAGGCATTCGAGATTGCCGTATCGAGACTTGCCGGAAAACTTCCGCCACCTCCCGGCCGCATCCTCATCCGCGCCCGGTCGCCCATTCGGATTCTGACTGCAATCTTCGCTGTCTGGCGCAGTGGAAATACCGCCGTCATCGCCGATTACAGCTACCCGGAGGCGACGGTTGCAAGGTTTTGCGACCGGCTCTGCGTCGCCGCCATCATCACTGACAACGCCATTCAGCAATACGCGGCCCCCCCTGACAGGAACCTGATGGGCTGCGAAACGCCCCCCGCTCTGCTGTTGGCCACATCCGGAACGTCCGGAGCACCGAAATGGGTCGCATTGACCCATACCGGTCTTTCCGCACGGATCGAGGCAAATATTGCCTTCATCGGGCACGCGGCCCTGGACACGGTTTTCGTTCCTCTGCCGCTGTCCTTCGGACACGGCCTGATCGGCAACGCACTGACGGCAATCGCGGCCGGGGGCCGGCTTGTCTTCGACCCCTGCGCCGCCCGGATGCCCATGCGGCTTGGAGAAACGCTGGAGGCACAATCCATCAGTTTCATGAGTTCGGTTCCCAGCCTTTGGGAAACGGCGACACGGTTGAGCCCCTCGCCCAGGCTGTCCACGCCCTTGCGGGTTCATGTGGGCTCTGCCCCGCTGACCACGAGCCTGGTCACCCGCATCCGGAAATGGGCTGGCCCGACGGTGTCGCTTTACAACTGCTATGGCATCACGGAATGTTCGAACTGGATCGCGGCAGCGGCTGTAGATCAGAATTACCAACCGGGCGATGTGGGATACCCTTTTGGTGCCCAACTGGCAATCCGCGCCGACAACGGCGCCATCATGAACAGCGGAGAGGGTGAGATCCTCGTCTCAGGGCCATCGGTAATGGCCGGCTACGTGGATGCCCCTTCGGAAAGCGGCATGGCCCTCGACCGCGGCTGGTTCCACACCGGCGACAGGGGCAGCCTGGACGGCGACGGGCGGCTGCGCCTCGGCCCCCGGATCAAGGACCTGATCAATGTCGGCGGGATCAAGGTGGATCCTTCGGAAATCGAAAGTGCGCTGGCCAGCTGCCCGGAAGTGGCCACTGCGGTCGCCTTCGCGGTCGCGGACGAAATCACCGGGGAGGCGGTCGCGGTTTGCGTCGTCCCCGAGCACGGCTGCCGCCCACCGATCGCCGATCTGCGGGCGCACCTGCAAAAATACACCAGGCGGCCTGCCTGGCCGATCCGAATCGAGATTGCCAACTCCATACCCCTGACCGCCCGCGGCAAGATCAGCCGGACGCTGCTGCGTGAGCGGGCGCTTGAACGTGAAAAGGAAAGGGACAGCCATGACTGACGATGCCGTGGACAAGTCCCCTTTGCCGGGGGGCGGTCCCGCCGCACCGGCGCTTCACCGGCCCAAGCGCATCGAGATCGAAACCGAGCGGTTCCTCATCCGTGGCGTCCGCACGACCGACATCGACCAGACATGGGTGGACTGGGCAGCCGATCGCGAGGCAATGCTGATGTATAATCAGAAGATCGACCCGGAAATTGCACACGCCCATTTCGTGCGCATGGCGCTGGACGTCAATGGCGTACGGACATTCATGCCGGGAATCTTCGACAAGTCCGGGACACCGATTGGGTATTTCCTGATCTCCAGGCGTCCGGGTGCAGGTGTTGCAAGCTTTGAATATTTTCTTGGGGATCGGGCCTGGTGGGGCAAGAACGTGATCCTTGAAACGCGCGCCGCACTGCTGGATTATTTTTTCGAGACGCATGACCTCGTGAAGGCAATGGGCTATCCGTTTGCAAGAAATTTCGCGTCGGTCTTCAATTACAAGGCCCAGGGGTGGATACAGGAGGGCACCCTGATGTCCCATACGGTTTCCGTCGCGGACCCCGATACCCGCCTCGACATGCTTGTATTTCGTCTCTTCAAAGAGGAATGGGATGAGATCCGCAACACCCGGACCACCGCATCATGAAGGCCCGGTATCGCAAGCTGATCGCCGAGGCGCTGGGCGTCGCCCCGCAAGGACTCCCGGATGCGGTCCGTATCGGAGAGACGGAAGGCTGGGACAGCATTGGCCATATCCGGCTCATCCTCATGATCGAGAAACAGCTGCGCCGGCAGTTGAGCGCGGAGGAAATATCCTCCGTCGTGGATTTCGACACAATTTGCACTCTTTTGGATTCGGCCTGACCCTGTCCGCAGACCCCGGAACACCGTGAACTCCCGCTTGCGAAGGGGGTTCTGGGAGAGTTGCCGAACCCGCGCCTTCACGCTGCCTTTCGCTGGGGAATTTCCCCCGTGTCAGTGCCTTTCCGGGCGACCGCCAGGCATGCGCGACCAGAACCGCGACACGAAAAGCCGGGCGCCGGGACGCCCGGACCCGGGGCGCGGCGCCCCCGGTTCCGGGAGGCGCGCCCCGACCTCAGGCGCGCACCAGCTTCTCATAGGTTTGGGCGATGTCACGGGTCAGCGCACCGACCTCGAAGCTGTACGCCCCGATCTGGCCGACCGGGGTAACCTCGGCTGCGGTGCCGGTCAGCCAGCACTGCTCAAAAGCTTCAAGCTCACCGGGTTCGATATGACGCTCATGGACGGCAATGCCCTTTTCCTTGAGCAGCCCGATCACCGTCTGCCGGGTGATCCCGTTCAGGAAACAATCCGCCAGCGGGGTGTGGACCTCTCCATCCCTGACGAAAAAGATGTTGGCGCCGGTCGCTTCGGCCACATAGCCGCGATAATCGAACATCATCGCGTCAGAACAACCCTTGGCTTCCGCAGCATGCTTGGACATGGTGCAGATCATGTAAAGGCCCGCGGCCTTCGCCTGGCTGGGGGCCGTGGCCGGGTCGGGACGTTTCCAACGGGAGATGTCCAGTTTCGCGCCCTTCATCTTGGCCTCGCCGTAATAGGCGCCCCACTCCCACGCCGCGACCGCCAGGCGCACCGGGTTGCGGGCGCTGGCCACGCCCATGTCTTCCCCCGAACCGCGCCACGCCACCGCCCGAACATAGGCATCTTTCAGGCCGCTGGCGTCCAGGATCCGGGCCTTGGCGTCTTCGATCTGCTGGACGGTCCAGGGGATTTCGAAGTCGATCATGCTGGCAGATCGCCTGAGACGCTCGGAATGCTCGAGCGACTTGAAGATCTTTCCATTATAGGCCCGCTCCCCCTCGAATACGGAGGAGGCATAGTGCAACGCGTGTGTCAGAAGGTGCACCCTGGCATCCCGCCAGGGGACAAGTGCGCCATCCATCCAGATCACGCCGTCACGGTTATCATAGCCTGACATTTTCCTTTCCTTTCGGCTGCTGTCCGGTTCGGAAATTTCAAAAATTGCGAAAATTTAGCCCGATCCGGACATAAAATTTCCTGAAATCCCCTGACCGCTAACAATTGATTCTTGGAAAGTCAACAACGCTGACTTAAACTCGCTGAACTTTACCATTGATCCATTCAGGGGGCCACGATGGCGGACAGCGTTACATCCATGACACCCGGAAAAGAAAACCTGCTTTTTCTGACAGATGAGCAATTGCGCAAAGGCATCGAGGCGATGTTCTTCGCCTATCGGGGCTTCACCGCCGATCCGGATCGCATCCTTGAAAAACACGGTTACGGGCGGGCACACCACCGGGCAATTCACTTCATCCACCGTTGTCCGGGAACGACGGTGAACAATCTCCTGGCCATTCTCGGCGTCACGAAACAGTCGCTCAACCGGGTTCTGCGGACGCTGATCGCCGATGGCCTGGTCGAAAGCCGCGTCGGCACACGCGACAAGCGCGAACGCCACCTCTACCTGACCCGTAGCGGCGACGCGCTGGAGCAGGACCTCTCCAACGCCCAGCGCGTGCGGATGCGCGCCGCCTACCGCACAGTGGGGCCCGAGGCCGTCGCCGGCTTCCGGCAGGTGCTGGAGGCGATGATGGACCCTGAAATGCAGCACCACTTCAACCGTCTGCGGGGGAATCGCCCATGACACCCGCATCCCACCTTCTTGTCGTAGACGACGATTCCCGCATCCGGGAATTGCTTCAGAAATTCCTGGTGCGCCATGGGTTTTGGGTCAGCGCGGCACGCGATGCGCCCCATGCCCGCCGCCTGCTGGCCGGGCTGGAGTTCGACCTGATCGTGCTGGACGTGATGATGCCGGGCGAAGACGGCATCTCCCTGACCCAGGCCCTGCGCGAAGATATTTCCACCCCGATCCTGCTGCTGACCGCGCGGGGTGAAACCGAAGACCGGATTCGCGGACTGGAAGCCGGGGCCGACGACTACCTGCCCAAACCCTTCGAGCCCAAGGAACTGCTTTTGCGTATCAACGCCATCCTGCGCCGCCAGCCCCAGCCCGCCCCCGAAGACACCGCCCCGAAGGTTCTGCATCTGGGCCGCGTCCGCTACGACGTCACGCGGGGCGAACTTTGGCACGGCAGCGACCTGATCCGCCTGACCGCAACCGAAATGCAGCTGATGCGGATTTTCTCCGCAGCCCCCAACACGCCGGTCAACCGCACCCGGCTGGTAGAGGACCTGGGCCGCGATGGCGGACAGGCCCAGGAACGCGCGGTGGATGTCCAGATCACCCGCCTGCGCCGCAAGATCGAGGCCGATCCTAAACAGCCGCGCTACCTGCAAACCGTGCGCGGCGCAGGCTACATGCTGGCCCCCGACTGAGTGCGACAATTCCCCTGCCGGTTGGTCTCGACACCGGGGGCGGGATATGGTGTTGATGCACGGAACTGCCGATGGAGCAACGCATGAGCGACAAGCCGATCGCGGAAATGACCTTCGAAGAGGCCATGAAGGCGCTGGAACAGGTTGTGGGCCAGCTTGAACGCGGCGACGTGCCGCTTGCCGATTCGATCACCCTGTACGAACAGGGCGCCAACCTGAAGAAACATTGCGAAGCCAAGCTGAAAGAAGCCGAGGAACGGGTCTCCGCGATCACGCTGGATGACAAGGGCACACCAACCGGCACCAAGCCCGCCGACGAGGTCTGACCATGCTCCGGACACAGCTCCGCTCCGCCGCCGGGCGGATCGAGGAACGTTTGCTCACCGCCCTTGCCGCCGCCGGGGACCAGCCCGTGACCCACGCGATGCGCTATGCTGTGCGGGGGGGCAAGCGCCTGCGCGGTTTTCTGGTCATGGAAAGTGCGGCGCTTTACGGTTTGGGGGTGGAGCAGTCCGTCACCGCTGCCGCCGCCATCGAATCCGTGCATGCCTACTCCCTGGTTCATGACGATCTGCCCTGCATGGATGACGACGATCTGCGCCGCGGCCAGCCCACCATCCATGTCAAATGGGATGAAGGAACCGCCGTTCTGGTCGGCGACGCGCTGCAAACGCTGGCCTTCGACCTGCTCGCCAGCCCGGCCGCACACCCGGAAGCGGCCGTGCGTGTGGACCTTATCGCATCGCTCGCCCACGCCTCGGGGATTGCGGGTATGGTCCTTGGACAGGCACAGGACATCGCGGCCGAAACCGCCGGGCGGGCCCTGACCCTGGATGAAATCACCGAGCTTCAGGCCAACAAGACCGGTGCGCTGATCCGCTGGTCCGCCGAGGCCGGGGCACGGCTGGCCAAGGCTGATCCCGCACCGCTTTCCGCGTATGCCACGGCGCTTGGGCTGGCCTTCCAGATCGCCGACGACATTCTCGATGTGGAGGGCGACACCGCCAGAACCGGAAAGCGCGTACGCAAGGACGCCGAGGCCGGAAAGGCAACATTCGTGTCGCTGCTGGGGCTGGACGGAGCGAAGGCCCGCGCCCGTACCCTCATCGAAGAGGCGGAAGACGCGCTTGCGCCATTTGGCCCCCGGGCCGATATCTTGCGGCAGACGGCCCGCTTCGTTATTGCACGTGACACGTGAACAGGCCCCGGAGGGCAATGACTTGACCAACCGCCCCTACACCCCGCTGCTGGACCGGGTCTCCTGCCCGGCGGACATGAAGCAATTCTCGGATACCGAACTTGCCCGCCTCGCAGAGGAGGTTCGGGCCGAGACGATCTCGGCCGTATCCGAAACCGGCGGGCATCTTGGCGCCGGGCTGGGGGTCGTGGAACTGACCGTGGCGCTGCACGCGGTGTTCGACACCCCGCGCGATCGCCTGATCTGGGACGTCAGCCACCAGTGCTACCCGCACAAGATCCTGACCGGGCGCCGGGACCGCATCCGCACCCTGCGCCAGAAGGGGGGTCTTTCGGGGTTCTGCAAGCGCAGCGAGAGCGACTACGATCCGTTTGGCGCGGGGCACAGTTCCACATCGATCTCTGCGGCACTGGGCTTTGCCGCCGCACGGGATCTGGGCTCCGCCCCCGAGGCCAATGTCGGCGACGCCATCGCCGTGATCGGGGATGGCGCCATGAGCGCAGGCATGGCTTTCGAGGCGATGAACCATGCCGGGCACCTGGATAAGCGGTTGATCGTAATCCTAAACGACAACGAGATGTCCATTGCACCTCCGGTGGGGGCGCTGTCATCTTACCTGAACCGGCTTTACACCGGCGCGCCGTTCCAGGAATTCAAGGCGATCGCCAAGGGCGCTGTCAGCTACCTGCCACAAGCGTTTCAGGACGGGGCAAAACGTGCAAAGGACCTGATCAAGACCCTGACCATCGGCGGAACCCTGTTCCAGGAACTTGGCTTTTCCTATGTCGGCCCCATCGACGGGCACGACATGGATCAGCTTCTGGCGGTCATGCGCACGGTGAAAGCCCGCGCGACGGGGCCCATGCTGATCCATGTCATCACCGAAAAAGGCAAGGGCTACGCCCCTGCGGAAAATGCGGCCGACCGTTGCCACGGCGTGTCGAAATTCGACATCGAGACCGGCGAGCAGAAAAAAACCCCGGCCAACGCACCCAGTTACACCAAGGTTTTTGCACAATCCCTGATTGCGGAGGCAAAGGACGACAAGAAAGTCGTCGCCGTCACCGCCGCAATGCCCGATGGAACCGGGCTGAACCTGTTCGCCACGCAATTCCCGGAGCGTTGCTTTGACGTCGGTATCGCCGAACAGCACGCGGTTACATTTTCGGCCGGTCTGGCCGCCGGTGGACAGAAACCCTTCTGTGCGATTTACTCGACCTTCCTGCAGCGGGGCTATGACCAAATCGTCCATGACGTGGCGATTCAGAAGCTTCCCGTGCGCTTTGCCATAGACCGCGCCGGGCTTGTGGGCGCCGACGGGGCGACCCATGCGGGGGCTTTCGATGTAAGCTTCCTTGCCAACCTGCCGGGCTTCGTGGTGATGGCCGCCGCAGATGAGGCCGAATTGGTGCATATGGTCGCCACCGCCGTGGCCTACGAGGACGGCCCCTGTTCTTTCCGCTTCCCGCGCGGGGAAGGGGTGGGCGTTGACCTCCCCGCACGCGGCGTGCCGCTGGAAATCGGCAAGGGCCGGGTGATTGCGGAAGGGGCGCGCGTGGCGTTGCTGAATTTCGGCGCCCGCCTCAAAGACGTGCGCGAAGCCGCCACCGCCCTTTCCGCAAAGGGCATCGCGCCTACCATCGCCGATGCCAGATTTGCCAAACCTCTGGACGAGGATCTCATCCTGAGGCTGGCGCGCGACCATGAGGCGCTGATCACCATCGAGGAAGGCGCCGTGGGAGGTTTTGGCAGCCATGTTGCCCATCTTCTGGCCGAGGCCGGCGTTTTCGACACCGGGCTGAAATACCGCTCCATGGTTCTGCCGGATGTGTTCCTCGACCATTCCAGCCCCTCGGACATGTATGCCACGGCAGGGCTGAACGCCATAAACATCGAGACCAGAGTAATGGAGGTTCTGGGGGCCGCAAAAGAGGCCCGCGCGGCTTCAGCCTGACACCGCAACAGGAAAGGCCCGCCGATCGGCGGGCCTTTTCATCTGCGGGTCAGTTCACAGTTGACCGTGGCAGTGCTTGAACTTCTTTCCTGACCCGCAGGGGCAGGGTTCATTCCGGCCGGGGTTGCCCCAGGTTTCAGGCCGGGTTTCATCAAACCCTTCCACCAAGGGCGCCGGTCCATCCACTCCGGCGGGCTTGGCGGCGGCTTGCATCTGCTGGCTTTGTTCCATGAACTGGCGCATCAGTTCGGCCTGTTCATCCTCGCTCAACGGGCGAATCTGGGCCAGTTTTTGGGTCACATCCTCACGCAGGGAATTAAGCATGGATTCGAACAGTGTGAAACTCTCGGTCTTGTATTCATTCAGCGGATCACGCTGCGCGTAACCGCGGAACCCGACGACCGATCGCAGGTGCTCCAGCTTCAGCAAATGCTCACGCCACTTGCCGTCGATAGTTTGCAGCAGCACCTGTTTTTCGATGTTGCGCATGTTGTCAGCGCCGAACTGGACAGCCTTTGCCGCCATGTATTCGTCGGCCAGATCGCACAGGCGATCCCGAATGTCCTCATCGTCGACGCCTTCTTCCTCAGCCCACCGCGGCACAGGGGCGTCAACGTTCAGGGCTTCCGCTGCCGTACGGCGCAAACCCTCGACATCCCACTGATCGTGGTAGGATTTTGGCGGAATATGAGCATCGACGAGATCGTCGATCACCTGATGGCGCATGTCCTGCGCGATTTCGGAAAGATCCTCTGCCTCCATGATTTCCCGACGTTGGCCAAAGATGGCCTTGCGCTGGTCGTTCATCACATCGTCGAACTTCAGAAGCTGCTTTCGAATGTCGAAATTGCGGCCTTCCACCTTCGCCTGCGCCTTTTCGAGGCTCTTGTTCACCCAAGGATGCACGATGGCCTCACCCTCCTGCATGCCAAGACGGGACAGGACCTTGTCCAGCCGGTCAGAGCCGAAAATCCGCATCAGGTCATCTTCGAGGGACAGGAAAAAGGCGGAGCGACCCGCATCCCCCTGACGACCGGAACGACCCCGAAGCTGGTTGTCGATCCGACGGGATTCGTGACGCTCCGTCGCAAGGACGAACAGGCCGCCGGCCTCCAGTACCTTCTGTTTTTCGTCGGCGTGCTCCGCCTCGATCCTGGTTCGCAAATCTTCGGGCTTCGCATCCGGATCTGCGGCGAGCGCCTCCATCACCTTCAGGTCCACGTTGCCGCCCAACTGGATGTCGGTGCCGCGTCCGGCCATGTTGGTGGCAATGGTGACCGCGCCCAGCCGCCCGGCCTCAGCGACGATTTTGGCCTCCTGTTCGTGGTGGCGGGCATTCAGAACGTTGTGGGGGATCTTCTCTTTCCTGAGCAACTCCGAAAGCATCTCGGACTTCTCGATCGAGGTTGTCCCCACCAGGACCGGTTGCTCACGCTCATGGGCCTCCCGGATGGAGGCGACGATGGCCTCGTATTTCTCGCGCCCGGTACGGTAGACCTTGTCATGTTCGTCCACCCGTGCGACGGGGCGGTTGGTCGGGACCTCGACCACGCCCAACCCATAGATCTGGCCGAATTCCTCGGCCTCGGTCATGGCGGTTCCGGTCATCCCCGAAAGCTTTTCGTAAAGGCGGAAGTAATTCTGGAACGTCACACTGGCGAGCGTCACGTTTTCGGGTTGGATCGCCACGCCTTCCTTGGCTTCGATGGCCTGATGCAACCCTTCGGACAGGCGGCGGCCCGGCATCATCCGGCCGGTGTGTTCGTCGATCAGAACGACCTCCCCATTGCGGACGATATAATCCTTGTCCTTGCGAAACAGCTTGTGGGCACGCAGGGCCTGGGTGGCATGGTGCACGATGGTGGTGCTTTCGGGGTCGTAAAGCGACTGATCCTCCGGCAACAGGCCTGCCTGATGCAGGCGCTCCTCGATGAACTCGTTGCCCTCGTCGGTGAAGGTGACGTTGCGCGTTTTTTCATCCAGCTTGTAATGCTCTTCGATGACCTCCGGGATGACCGCGTCGACACTCTGATAAAGCTCAGAGCGATCCTGGCTGGGTCCGGAGATGATCAGCGGCGTGCGTGCCTCGTCGATCAGGATACTGTCCACCTCGTCGACGATGGCAAAATAGTGGCCACGCTGCGCCATATCCTCAAGATTGGATTTCATGTTGTCGCGCAGGTAGTCGAAGCCAAGCTCATTGTTGGTGCCGTAGGTAATGTCGGCACGATAGGCGGCGCGTTTTTCGTCCTCCGGCTGCATGGAATAGATAACGCCCGTGGTCATCCCCAGGGCGCCATAGACCTTGCCCATCCATTCCGCGTCCCGCCGGGCGAGGTAGTCGTTGACCGTGACAATATGCACGCCCTTGCCGGTCAGCGCGTTCAGATAGGCGGGGAAGGTGGCGACAAGGGTCTTGCCCTCGCCGGTTTTCATTTCCGCGATGTTGCCCTGATGCAGGAAAATCCCACCGACAAGCTGCACGTCAAAGGCACGCAGGCCAAGGGCGCGGCGCGCGGCCTCCCGGCAGTTGGCAAAGGCCTCGGGCAACAGGTCGTCCAGACTTTCGCCATTCTGCGCGCGCGCGGCCAGTTCTTCGGTTTTGCGCTTCAGCCCGTCGTCATCGAGCGCCTCGAACTCGGGCTCCAGCTCGTTGATACAGGCCACCAGCTTGCGGGTGGATTTGACCTTGCGGTCGTTCGGGGTGCCAAAAACCTTTTTGGCGAGCGTTCCAAGGCCCAGCATGTTCTCTCCGCTTGGTGTCCGCCTGACGGGATATTGATAAGAAGCGGCCCTTGCCCGCCCTGAACGGCACGCCTAGAAGTAGGCAAACGGGCGACCGGACCCTTCCGGACCCTTGCGATGTAAGGGGCTGCCCAATATCTGTCAACGTGCCCCCGGCGCGCATCCAACAAGGAGTTGCCCTGATGCCCAAAGCCTCTACCGCCCTGGCCCTGGTTCTTGCAGTGGGCCTGGCCACGCCCGTGCTGTCGCAAACACCCGTTACGGCCGACACGGTTGTCGCCACGGTTGAAGGCACCGATATCACGCTGGGGCACATGATCGTTCTGCGTGCGCAGCTTCCGGCGGAATATCAGAACCTGCCCGACGATATGCTGTACGAGGCCGTGCTTGACCAACTGGTCCGCCAGACCGCCGTGGCCGCAAGCGCCGAGGATGCGCTTTCGAAAGGGGCGGAACTGGCCCTGGAGAATGAGCGCCGTTCCTATATCGCGGGTGAGGCGCTTTCCCGCGTGGCGGAGACCGCGGTCACCGACGAGGCCCTTCAGGCCGCCTATGACAAGGCGTTCAAGGAAGCCGATCCGACCACCGAGTATCACGCCGCCCACATCCTCGTGCAAACCGAGGAAGAGGCCGCCAAACTGAAAGAGGCGCTGGATGGCGGCGCCGATTTCGCCGACCTTGCCAGGGAACATTCCACCGGCCCGTCCGGTCCCGGCGGCGGAGACCTGGGTTGGTTCGAGGCGGGAACGATGGTCAAACCGTTCGAGGATGCCGTCATGGCGCTGGAACCCGGTCAGATTTCCGCCCCGGTGGAAACGCAGTTCGGCTGGCACGTCGTGAAGCTTGCAGAAACCCGCCAAAAGGACGCCCCCGCGCTTGAAGAAGTGCGGGACGAACTGACCGCGGACCTCCAGACCGAAGCCATCGCCGCCGAAATGGAGCGCCTGACCGAAGCCGCCGAGATCACCCATGCCGACGTGGAAATCGACCCCGCCCTGCTGCGCAACCGCGACCTCCTGAACAACTGAGACACCGATGGCCAAGAAATCCAGGGACAACGCGAAGGCGGCAAAGAAAGCAAAGGCCGTCAAACCGCTGAAGAAAAAGATCAAAAAGCTTGAAAAGGCACTGGCCGAATCACAGGCCAGAACCGCCGCGCCACGGGTATCCCCGCTGGCGCCGACACGGTTTCCCGACCTGCCGGAAATCGCCGGGGTCGCATTCGCGGCCACGGCAGCCGGCGTACGCTACAAGGGCCGGACAGACGTGATGCTGGCCCGTCTCGCACCAGGCACGCATATCGCCGGCGCGTTCACCCGCTCCTCCACCCGGGCGGCCCCGGTGCTGGATTGCGAGACCAAGATCGGGCGCAAGACCGGCCCTGAAGAAGGCGCTGCAATTCTTGTCAACTCAGGCAACGCGAATGCCTTTACCGGAAAGGCCGGACAAGAGGCCGTAGAGGCCATTGCCAGCAGCGTCGCCAGGGCCGTGGGCGTGCCACAGGCACGGGTGTTCACGTCTTCCACCGGTGTGATCGGCGAACCGCTGCCCCACGCACGCGTCACCGCCGTGATGGATGACCTGACAGCACAATTGTCCCCCACCGGGATGGAAGACGCCGCGCGCGCCATCATGACAACCGATACTTTCCCAAAAGGCGCCATGGCTGAAATAGAGATCGGCGGCCATCCGGTGCGGATCGCGGGAATCGCCAAGGGGTCCGGGATGGTCGCGCCGGACATGGCGACGATGCTGGTCTACATTTTTACCGACGCGAAAGTGGCACAGCCGCTGCTGCAAAAGCTCCTGTCGGAGCTGATCGACGAGACCTTCAATTGCATCACCGTTGACGGAGACACCTCGACCTCGGACACCCTGCTTCTGGCCGCCACCGGGCAAAGCCCTGCTCCCGAGATCAGGACCCGCCGCGCCAAGACCACGCAGGTCTTTGCCGACGCCCTGCGTGGAGTGATGCTGGATCTCGCGCATCAGGTCGTAAAGGATGGCGAGGGCGCAACGAAATTTGTCGAGGTCGGGGTGACCGGCGCGGAAACCGTAGAAGATGCGCGCAAGGTTGCCATGGCCATCGCCAACTCCCCGCTGGTCAAGACTGCCATCGCCGGGGAGGATCCGAACTGGGGCCGGATTGTCATGGCGGTAGGCAAGTCCGGCGCCAGAGCCGACCGGGATCGCCTTGCCATCCGGTTCGGCGACACCGTCGTCGCCGAAAACGGCTGGGTCTCTCCTGGTTACGACGAGGCCACTGTCGCCGCCTACATGACACGCCCGGAATTGATGATCGGTGTCGATCTGGGGTTGGGAGATGCCGCCGCCAAAGCCTGGACCTGCGATCTGACCCACCGCTATATTGATATCAACGCCGACTACCGCTCATGAAGACGGTGCTGGTTTCGGCCGTCGCGCTGATCGATGCCGACGGCCGCGTGCTTCTGGCCCAGCGCCCTGCGGGAAAGCCCATGGCAGGGCTTTGGGAATTCCCCGGCGGCAAGGTGGAGCCGGGTGAAACCCCGGAGGCGGCCTTGATTCGCGAATTGCAGGAAGAGCTGGGCATCGACACCAGGGCGAGTTGTCTCGCGCCGCTGAGCTTTGCCAGCCACAGCTATGCCGATTTTCACCTTCTCATGCCTCTATTTGCCTGTCGCCGCTGGACCGGAACGCCGGCCCCGCGCGAGGGACAGGCGATGAAGTGGGTCCGGGCCAACCGCCTGCGCGACTATCCGATGCCAGAGGCGGATTTGCCCCTGATTCCCGTACTGCGGGACTGGCTATAAGGACAGGTTTTTAAGGAAAAGTCTTTTTTTATCAAATTCCTGGCGCTTTATTGCGCGACTGCGCAACTTTCTTTACTTTTTATTGGTTTCTCTCTAAAGTAGAAGCGTTCTGCTGCACTACCAACAGGACCTCAACGGTTAGAGTTCTGCCATGATATGTACCATTGTAATAGGAAGCTGTGTGTTCGTGCGCGGAACCTTCGTTCGAAAAGAACCGGACGGACGGACGGTCGTCCGGTCAGGCGGAGAGCTTTATATTGGCACACTGATAAGTCCCGAACAGGAAACCGAAAAACGCTCCGCATGAAAAGGGTGACCCTAAGGTCACCCCGTGAGGACGGTCGTCAGTCCAGAGAGCGTTCGACCTCCTGTCGCTCGAATATCTCGATGACGTCGCCCGGTCGGATATCGTCATAGTTTTCGAATGCCATACCACATTCCTGCCCGGACTGCACTTCCGATACCTCATCCTTGAAACGCTTGAGCGTCTTGAGCGTCCCCTCGTGGACCACGACATCGTCACGCAGCAACCGCACCCCGGCAGAGCGACGGGCAACACCTTCGGTCACAAGACACCCTGCGACCTTGCCCACGCCCGAGACCTTGAAGACCTCCTTGATCTCCGCATAGCCGATGAAGTTTTCGCGAATTTCCGCGCTCAAAAGACCGGAGGCCGCTTTTTTAACATCGTCGACAAGATCGTAGATCACGCTGTAATAGCGCAGCTCCACACCCTTCTGGTTCGCGGCATTCCTGGCCGGCGCATTCGCACGCACGTTGAAGCCTATAACGGGGGCGCCGGACGCTTCGGCCAGCCCGATATCGGTCTCGGTGATGGCCCCCACACCGGCATGGAGAACACGCACCCGAACCTCATCGTTGCCGATCTTTTCCATCGCCTGCAAAATCGCCTCGGCAGACCCTTGCACATCGGTCTTCACCAGGATCGGCAGCTCAGCGACATTGGCATCCTCCTTGGCCTTGGCCAGAAGCTGATCCAGCGTCGTGGCCGCCCCGGCGGCGGCGCGCTTGTCCTTGGCGGCCTGTTCGCGATACTCGGCGATTTCACGCGCCTGCGCCTCGGTCTCGACCACGTTCAGAACGTCGCCCGCCTCAGGCGTACCGTGCAGGCCCAGAACCTCAACCGGAACCGACGGCCCCGCCGCATCCACGCGATCTCCCTTGTCATTGATCAGCGCACGAACCTTGCCCCACTGCTCCCCGGCAACGAAAATATCGCCGCGGCGCAGGGTGCCGTGCTGAACCAGGACAGTGGCGACCGGGCCACGGCCGACGTCAAGCTGGGCCTCGATGACCGCGCCCTGGGCGGCCCGTTCGGGGTTGGCCTTCAGCTCAAGAATTTCGGCCTGAAGCGCGATGGCTTCCAGCAGCTCGTCCAGCCCCTTTCCGGTTTTTGCGGAAACCTCCACATCCTGAACATCGCCCGACATCTTCTCGACCACGACTTCGTGCTGAAGAAGGGCGGTGCGCACCTTTTCAGGGTTCGCTTCGGGTTTGTCGCACTTGTTGATGGCGACAATCATCGGCACGCCTGCGGCTTTGGCGTGGCTGATGGCCTCCACCGTCTGGGGCATGACCGCGTCATCGGCGGCCACAACCAGCACGACGATGTCGGTCACCTGCGCACCGCGCGCCCGCATCGAGGTAAAGGCCGCGTGGCCCGGCGTGTCGAGAAAGCTCAGCGTGGCTCCACTGTCGGTTTTGACCTGATAGGCGCCGATATGCTGCGTGATGCCCCCCGCCTCACCGGCAACGACCTTGGCGTTGCGGATCGCATCCAGCAAAGAGGTCTTCCCGTGATCCACGTGCCCCATGATGGTAATGACCGGCGGGCGCGGCCTGAGATCCTCGGGCTTGTCCTCCACCGTATCGATCACGTCTTCCACGTCGGCATCCGAAACGCGCACGACCTTGTGGCCGAACTCCTCAACGATGAGCTCCGCCGTGTCCTGGTCGATCGACTGATTCTGTGTGACCATCATGCCCATTTTCATGAGAGCCTTGACCACATCGGCAACACGCTCGGCCATACGGTTGGCCAATTCCTGCACCACGATGGTTTCGGGCACCTGCACATCGCGGACAATCTTCTCACGCATATCCGCGCCGCCCAACGCCTTCTGCCGGGCCCGCTCCTGCTTGCGCTTCATTGCCGCCAGCGACCGGTGCCGCCCCCCGTCGCCCGAAAGCGCCTGACTAACGGTCAGCTTGCCCGAACGGCGGTTATCCCCCTTGCCCTTTCCGCGGGCCGGGCGATCGTCGCGGGCATCCCGCTCCCGCTCCTTGCGCGGCGCGGCCTTGGGTGCGGCGGGCGCCGCGGACGCGGCGGGCGCATCGGCTTTGGCCGCAGGCTCAACGGGCTGTGCTTCGGCGCGTTTGCGGGCCTCGGCCTCTTCCTTGCGGACCTTTTCGTCCTCTTCGGCCTTGCGGCGGGCAGCTTCTTCCTGTTCGCGCTGTTCGCGTTCCTTGGCCTCGGCCTCTTCCCGGCGACGCTGGCGCTCTTCCTCGCGACGCTGTTCTTCCTCTTCGCGGGCACGGATCTCATCGGCCTCGCGAGCCTTGGCCGCCTGCAATGCCTTCAGACGACGCTCCATCTCCGCATCGGAAATACCCGCCGGGCGCCTTGAAGGATCCCCTCCAGCCGCACCGCCCTTGCCACCGCCAGACTTGGGCACGACGACGCGCTTGCGTTTGGTTTCCACCACGACGTTCTTGGTGCGCCCGTGGCTGAAGCTCTGCTTCACCTGTCCGGACCGCGGCCCGCCGCGCAAACCCAAAGTCTTTTTGCCGTCACTATCGCTCATTCGGTCTTCGTACCCTTTCCGGGGGCCGTTCGCCCCCGCCAGTCATCCGCACGCCCGCCAGTCTGGACGCATCCTTTACTACACGTTCCGCGAGTCCGCCAGCCGCAAGCGCGCCATGTATCACATGTTCCCGCCCGAAAGCCAAACCCATTTCCCGGGCGCTCAGGCAGTCGATATAGGCGTTTTTTCCTTGCGGGGGCCGCAGCTTCGTCTTGCCGCGACCAGACCCGTCGCTGGCCTGTATCAGGATCGCGGCCTCGCCAGTGGTCAGCCAGCCCTTCACCTTTTCAAACCCGGCCACCGCCAGCCCCGCCTTGCGGGCCAGGGACAGCCCTTCGACAACCCGGCGCAGCAATGTCGCCTCGACCTGCTCCAACAGGTCTGCGGACACCTGCACCGTGCGCTTCGCGCCACGGGCAAACATCCGCCGCCGGATCGCCGCTTCAAGCGCCGGACGATCCGCCGAAACCCAGATGCCCCGCCCCGGCAGCTTTTCAGCCACGTCGGGCACGATCACATCCCCCGGCCCGACGACGAAACGGATCAGCCCCGCCTTGGGCTGGACTTCGCCGGTGGCGATGCACCGCCGCTCCGGCGCTTCGGCCCGGAGCCCGCTTCCGCCGCGCCCCATGGCGGGCCTCAGGCCTCAGCCTCTCCGGCGCCCGCCCCATCTTCGCCGGAAATCAGTTCCTCGGGATCGACCCAGCCAAGCTGCACCCGCGCCGTCATGATGAGGTTCTGCGCTTCTTCAAGGGAAACGTCAAACTTTTCAAGAAGCCCTTCGTCCTTGACCCGCTCTCCGTCGACGGTGGTCCAGCCACCGGCCAGCTCCCAATCCGCGCAAGTGGCAAAATCCTCAAGCGTCTTCACACCGTCTTCCGCCAGCACCTCAATCATCTGCGGGGTCAGACCGTCGAAATCGACAAGGCTGTCCTCCACGCCCAGATCGCGCGCATGCTCCAAAGCCTTGCGACTCTGGGCCTCAAGAAAATCGCGCGCGCGGGCCTGAAGCTCATCCGCCGTGCTCTCATCGACGCCGTCGATGGACAGCAACTCATCCTGTTCGACATAGGCGACCTCCTCGAGCGAGGTGAAGCCTTCCGATACCAGAAGCTGCGCGAAGAACTCATCCAGGTCGAGCGTTTCCATGAACAACCCGGTGCGTTCCTCGAACTCCGCCTGACGGCGCTGGCTTTCCTCGGCCTCGGTCATGATGTCGATATCCAGACCGGTCAGCTGGCTGGCCAGGCGCACGTTCTGACCGCGCCGCCCGATGGCCAGGGAAAGTTGTTCATCCGGGACAACGACATCGATTTTCCCGGCCTCCTCATCGATCACGACCTTGGACACCTCGGCCGGTTGCAGCGCATTCACAAGGAAGGTGGCCTGATCTTCGTTCCAGGGAATGATGTCGATCTTTTCGCCCTGAAGCTCATTCACCACGGCCTGCACGCGGGAGCCGCGCATGCCGACACAGGCCCCGACCGGATCAATTCCGCTGTCATAGGAAATGACGGCGATCTTCGCGCGAGATCCCGGATCGCGGGCGACGGCCTTGATCTCGATGATCCCGTCGTAGATTTCCGGCACCTCCATCTTGAAGAGTTCGGCCATGAATTCCGGCGCCGTGCGCGACAGGAAGATCTGCGGGCCGCGCACCTCACGGCGGACATCCTTGATATAACAGCGGATGCGATCGTTCGGGCGGTAGCTTTCGCGGCCGATCTTTTCGTTGCGCCGCAGGATACCTTCGCCCCGACCGATATCGACGATGACGTTCCCGTACTCTTCCCGCTTGACGATGCCGTTGATGATGGTGCCCGCGCGATCCTTGAATTCCTCGTACTGGCGGTCACGCTCGGCCTCGCGCACCTTTTGCAGAATCACCTGCTTGGCGCTCTGTGCCGCGATACGACCCAGTTCCACCGGGGGAACCTCATCGCACAACTCATCGCCCACCTTGGGGTCGGCCATGTACTGGCGGGCCTGTTCGACCGTCAGTTCCGCCTGATAGTTTTCCAGCGCGTCGTCTTCGACCACCGTGCGCACGCGGGTAAAGGTGGCCTTGCCGGTCTTGCGATCGATCGCCACACGGATATCCATCTCCGCGCCGTAACGCGACTTCGCCGCCCGGGCGAGGGATTCCTCCATTGCCTGCACGACAAGATCCGGGTCGATCATTTTCTCGCGGGCCACGGCCTCGGCGGTTTGCAGCAACTCAAGCTGATTGGCAGAGGTAATCGCCATTGTCAGTCCTCCTCGGTGGCGGGGGCGCCATCGGTTTCAATCTCATCAAAATCGGCTTCGTCGACGATGCCGGCCTCCTTGCGCGCCTTCAGCATGTCGCGAATCAGGTCATCGGTCAGCACCAGCTTGGCGTCCGACAGCCAGTCGAATTTCAGGCCCACGGTGCCCTCCCGGATGGCCAGCAGGACCTCGTCCCCCTCGGTTCCGGCCAGCAAACCCCTGAAGCGGCGGCGCCCGTCGATCAGCTCGGTGGTTTCGATCTTGGCGTCGTAGCCCTCCCAGATGTCGAAATCTTTCAGCCGGGTCAGGGGCCGGTCGATTCCGGGGGACGACACCTCAAGTGTGTACGCGTCCTCGAGCGGGTCCTCGACATCCAGCACGGCGGAAATGGCGGTAGAGATTTTCGCGCAGTCTTCCACCTCTATCCCGCCCTCGGGGCGCTCGGCCATGATCTGAAGCGTCCTGGTGTTGCCCCCCATCAGCCGTATGCGCACCAGATCAAACCCCATCCCCTCGATCACGGGGGCAAGGATCGCGGCCAGACGGCGGTCGATGGCGGTTTTTGCGATGAGGTCGCTCATGGGTCGTCCAGATACAAAAAAACGGGCGCGCGGCCCGTGTATATTTCACCGGTGGAAGTTCGGGGATGGAAGCCGAACCGCCGCTGTTGGCCTTCATATAGGACCGTTGGTCCGAGTCTGCAAGCGAAAGCTTTGACGCGCCCCGGTGTCGCAGGTTCATAAGCCGGTGGCGCCATGTCGGAGCGTGCTCTAACATCGCCGCCGCGCAAGATACCGAACGAGGGCCCAGGATGACGACACACCCCCACACACACCCGCTGCTGACCCCGACCCCCGGCGGCTTTTTCGGCGAGTACGGCGGCCCGATCAGCGACCCGAAGATCGCCGCCCTGATGACCGAAATCGGGCAGGCCCTGGACGAAGCCCTCGCCGACCCGACATTCGAGACCCAGATGGCAGACCTGCGTGCCAACTATGTCGGACGCCCCAGCCCGGTCTACCATGCCGGGAACCTGTCCCCCAAAGGCGGGGCGCAGATCTGGCTCAAGCGTGAAGATCTCAATCACACCGGCGCGCACAAGATCAACCATTGCATCGGGCAGGTCTTGCTGGCCAGGCGCATGGGGAAAAAGCGCGTTCTGGCCGAAACCGGCGCCGGGCAGCACGGCGTTGCGCTGGCGACGGCCTGTGCGCTTTTGGGGGTGGCGTGTGAAATCCACATGGGTGTGGTCGATATCGCCAAGGAGCACCCCAACGTGTCGCGCATGAAAATCCTCGGCTGCAAGCTGGTCCCCGTGTCGATGGGCACCGGCACGCTGAAAGACGCCGTGGACAGCGCCTTCATGGCTTATCTGCAAGACCCCGAGGACACGATGTTCGCCATCGGCTCCATCTGCGGGCCGGACCCTTACCCGCGCATGGTACAGGCGTTCCAGTCGATCGTCGGGCGTGAGGCGCGGCAGCAGTTCCTGGAACGGACCGGCGCGCTGCCAACCGAAGTGGCGGCCTGCGTCGGCGGCGGCTCCAACGCGATCGGGCTGTTCAGCGGATTCATGGACGACGAAGACGTCACTCTCGTGGGCGTAGAGCCCGCCGGCAAGGGGCTGGACACCAGGGACCACGCCGCCACACTGACCCTGGGCAAACCGGGGGAGATGCACGGCTTCCGCTGCTATTACCTGCAAGACGAGAATGGCGCACCCGCACCGGTGCATTCCGTCGCCTCGGGGCTGGATTATCCCGGCGTCGGCCCGCAGCATTGCAACCTCAAGGATCTGGGGCGCGCCCGGTACGAAAGCGCCACAGACAAGGAATGCTTTGACGCCTTCCTCGCCCTGTCGCGCAGCGAGGGGATCATCCCCGCCCTCGAAAGCGCCCACGCGGTGGCCTATGCCATGCGCCGCGCCCCACAGATGCCGCCGGATCAGACGATCCTGGTGAATCTCAGCGGGCGGGGAGACAAGGACATCGATTTCGCGATCGAACAGCTGGGGCTTTGACGCTCAGGCGTCCGCTCCGATCAGGCGCGCCACCTCCTGCGTGGCGCGCACCAGCTCCGCGGCGATTCCGGGCTCTGACAAGGCATGGCCGGCCAAAGAAATCATGCGCAGTTGCCCTCTGTCCCAACCCTGCGACAAGCGCCAGGCCGAAGCCGGTGGACACACCATGTCATAACGCCCCTGTATGATAATACCCGGCACCGTGCTGAGGCGCGGCAGGTTATGCAGGATCTGATCGTCGCGCTCCAGAAAGCCGCCATTGTGGAAATAATGGTTCTCCAGCCGGGCAAACGCGCGGGCGTAATCGGCAGGTGGGCTGCCTGCCTCCGCAGGAGAGTTGAGCGACGCCAGCGCATTTTCCCACATCGTCCAGGCACGGGCGAAGCGAACCTCCTGCACGCTATCCCCGGAAAACAGCCGCCGGTGATAAGCGGCAATCATGTCGCCCCGCTCATCCTCGGGAACAAGCGCGGTGAAGCGGCGCCACTGGTCGGGAAAAAACCGCGCCGCGCCCCCCCCGTAGAACCAGTCCAGCTCGGCGCGGGTCATAAGGAACACCCCGCGCAAGATCAGCCACGCGGCACGTTCGGGGCAGGCCTGGGCGTAAAGCAACGCCAGAGTCGCGCCCCAACTGCCCCCGAACACCACCCAGCGCGAGATGCCCAACGCCCCGCGAATGGTTTCGATATCGCGCACAAGGTGCCACGTCGTGTTGGCCGATACGCTGGCATGCGGGCGCGAACGCCCGCAGCCGCGCTGATCGAACAGAACGATGCGATAAACCTCTGGGTCGAAAAACCGCCGCATCGCCGGGCTGCACCCCCCGCCGGGCCCGCCATGCAACACCACCACCGGCAGGCCGCCGGGGTTGCCGCATTGCTCCACGTAAAGAACATGCCCCTCGCCAACCTCAAGCATCCGCTGGTCAAACGGGTTCGTCGGCGGATAAAGAATGTGCGATGCGCGCTTTTGGCCTGCGGATTTGTCCATCTGGCGCCTATATACCTCTTTTTACCGCCCCGTCAGGGGGCGTGCGACCAAAAAACAGGAACGGAGCCCCCGATGCAAGCTGCCCAGACCACTGTCGACCAGTCCGAGGTTGCCAAGTTCGAAGCCATGGCCGCCGAGTGGTGGGATCCTGACGGCAAGTTCAAGCCGCTGCACATGCTCAACCCCTGTCGGCTGGACTATATCACCAGTCAAATAGCGGCGGAATTCGGTCGTGACCTGTCGGCGGAAAAACCGTTCACGGGGCTGCGCCTGCTCGATATCGGCTGCGGCGGCGGGTTGTTGTCGGAACCGATGGCACGGCTGGGGGCCAGCGTCGTGGGGGCCGATGCCGCGGAACGCAACATTCCCGTGGCCCGGATCCATGCCGAACAATCGGGCCTGGAGATCGACTACCGTCACACCACCGCAGAGGCCCTGGCCGAAGCCGGCGAGCAATTCGATATCGTCCTTAACATGGAAGTGGTGGAGCACGTTGCCGATCCGCTGGCTTACCTGACCGCCTGCCGGCAATTGCTCAAACCTGACGGGCTGCACCTGTGTTCAACAATCAACCGAAACCCCAAAGCGTTCATGATGGCGATTTTCGGGGCCGAATACGTGATGCGCTGGCTGCCCAAAGGCACCCATGAATATGGCAAGTTCATCACCCCCGACGAACTGTTTTCCCTGATCGAACAGGCCGGCCTGACCCCGGTTGACCGCAAGGGGTTCGTGTTCAACCCGATTTCGTGGCGCTGGACGGTCTCCGGACGTGATCTGAGCGTGAATTACGTCACCGCTTCGATCAAACGTTAAGGACTCCCTTCCAGCTTCTGGCGCAAAAGCCGCAGCACCGGCAGCGCCGCGCGCAGGCGATCGTGCCCGATATCGGCCACGGCCTCCGCCAGCACCGGGGCGATGGCCTGAAGCGCGGCATCGCGCGCCGCCCGCCCCGAGGGGCTGATTGCCACCATCTTGCGACGGGCATCGTCCCAGTCCGGGCGGATATGCACATGCCCGGCCCATTCCAGCTTGTTCAGGGTATTGGTCATTGCCCCCCGCGTCACATGAAACACCTGCGCCAATTGCGCCGGGCTGCGCTCCTCCCCGATATTGGCAAGGTGGTTGAGCACTGAGAAATGGCTCAGCTCCATGCCGCGCGGCAGCACCCGTGACAGACGGTTGCGCGCCAGCTGATCGGCCATGAAGATTTCGCTGAACAGCGCAACGGCAAGCACATCATTTCCGTCACGTGGAGGGAATGGTGGGGGGGGTGAAGGGTCTGTCATGAGACAAGGATGGCACACGCGCGCGGGCTTTTTCTACCTCAGCCATATCCAGATCTGCATAAATGACGCCGGGATTTTTGCCCCCATCGGCCAGAACCTCACCCCAGGGGGAAACCACGAGGCTGTGCCCATGGCTGCTCCGCGCCCCCCCCCGCGAGGCCCGATGCGCCCCACACTGCGCCGGGGCCAGCACGTAACACCCGGTTTCTATGGCCCGGGCCTGCAAAAGCGGCCGCCAGTGGGCCACACCGGTGGTCGGAGAAAACGCCGCCGGAACCGTCAGCACCTGTGCCCCGGCCTGCGCAAGACTGCGATAAAGCGCCGCAAAGCGCAGATCGTAGCAAATACTCAACCCCAAAACGGCGAATGGTGTCCGGGCCACCACAGCGCGCGTTCCGGGGCGGTAGCCCTCCGATTCGCGGAATCTTTCCTGCGCGGAGATATCCACATCGAACATGTGGATCTTGTCATAGCGCGCCGCCACCGCACCATCCGGCCCGATCAGGAGAGACCGGTTGGCAAATCGCCCCGACGAATCGTCGCTTTTCACTGCCAGCGACCCGATCAGCAGCCATAACCCGAGACGGGCGGCTTCTTCCCGCAGGGCTGCGAGGGTCGGATCGCTGCATTCGGGATGCAGGACCTCACCCTGGCGGTGGCGGCTGGTGGAAATGCAGTTCGTCACTTCCGGCGTCAGGGCAAACTCCGCCCCCCCCTGCGCGGCCACGGCCAGTGCCCGGCATACCGCAGTCAGGTTTTCCGCCGGGTCGTCGCTGCCATTCATCTGGATGAGAGCTGCGCGCATCGTCAGCCTTCCAGAAGAGGGGCCAGCTTGCCGGCACGGTCGAGCGCGTAGAGGTCATCGCAACCGCCGACATGGACCCCGCCAATGAAGATCTGCGGCACCGTATGGCGCCCATTGGCGCGCGCCATCATCTGTTTGCGCCTTTGGGGGCGGTCAACCTCGATTTCCGTGCAGGCAACGCCTTTCGCCGCCAACAGTCGCTTGGCCGCGTGACAAAACCCGCAAGCAGGCGTGGTATAAATCTCGACAGACTGCATCTGGCGATCCTTTCTGATCGTGGATGGTAGAGATTTACGGCAGCTTGGCAACGCGCGCCAGAGCCAGAACCGAAACCGGACCGGAGCCAGCGCCCCGGCAGGCAACGGCACAGGCCGCCAGCGTCGCACCCGAAGTCATCACATCGTCGACCAGGAGAACCGGCCGGCCGTCGACACTTCGCCTTGGGTGCACCTCTATCGCGCCAGCGATATTCGCAGCCCGTGCCGCCACGCCCAGACCCTCCTGCACCGCTGTCGCACGGCGGCGGACAAGCAGGTCGGGGCAATACGCCAACCCCAACGCCCGCGCCACTCCTTCCCCCAGCAGAGCCGCCTGATTATAGCGCCGACGCAACAGCCGCAGCCGGTGCAAAGGCACCGGCACCACGACCATACCCGGTTGCACCAGCGGTGCCGCAACCCGCGCCAGCCAATGCGCCATAGGCCGGGCGAGATCCGTCCGATCGCCATGTTTGAGCGCCAGAACCAGATCGCGGGCACGTCCTTCGTACAACACCGCAGACCGGCCCCGGTCCCACGGACGCGGTTTATACAGGCAATCATCGCAAATCAGCGGTTCGCCACACAGTCCAGGCAGAGGGGCCCCGCAAAGATCGCAAACCGCCCCAAGGATGAACGGCATCTGCCCCCAGCACGACGGGCAAAGGGCAAAATCGGTTTCCACACCCTCGCCGCAGGCCACGCAGCGGGGCGGATAGATCAGGTGCAGGATGGTTTTCATTCGCGGGAAACCCCTGTAGACAAACGCCCGGAGGCCCCATGACCCGACCGCCAGACCTGATCGACCGAGCCGCTTTGAACGCGCATCGTACCCGCGCCCGCCGCGATGCGCTTTTTCTGCACGAGATCACCATGATCGAGGTGCAGGAGAGGCTGAAAGAGGTTAACAGAACCTTTACCGCCCCCGCGGTCGTGACTCCGTTCCCCGATATCTGGCAATCCGCCCTGCCCGGTATGAAAATCGTTCCCGACACCGAGATCCTCGGGCTTGAACCGGGGGCGCACGACCTTGTGATCCACGGGCTTTGCCTGCACTGGGCGAATGATCCGGTCGGGCAACTGGTACAGTGCCGTCGCGCCCTGCGTCCCGACGGGCTGCTGATCGCGGCCACCTTCGGCGGTCGTACCCTGCACGAGTTGCGCGCCAGTCTCGCGCAGGCCGAAGCCCGCATCACCGGCGGGCTGTCGCCACGGGTGTTGCCGATGGGAGAAATCCGCGATCTTGGCGCGGTGTTGCAGCGCACCGGGCTGGCCCTGCCCGTGGCCGATGGCTTTACAAGAACCGTCAGCTATGAAACGCCGCTTCACCTGATGCGCGACCTGCGCGCCATGGGCGAGTCGAATGCACTGACCCAGCGCAACCGCACCCCGGCCCGTCGCGCCCTTTTCGCTGCCATGGCGCAGATCTATACGGCGGCTCACGCCAGCGCCGATGGCCGCGTTCGGGCCACATTCGAAATGATTTTCCTCACCGGCTGGGCTCCGGATTCGAGTCAGCCAAGGCCCCTGCGCCCCGGCAGCGCCACCGCCCGGCTTGCCGATGCGCTGGGGGCAAACGAATACGACCTGAACGGACCTCAAGATTGACGATCCGGAAAAAGTCTTTATTTCCCCACCAGAAGCCTGAATGCGCCAGCGGACTGGAAAAGTCATGATGTTCGATTCGAATCCCGACGGGGCGACCCAGGCCAAGACGCCTCACATGCCCGACGACCACCCCCATGTCCGGCGGGAAAAAGTCGGCGTACTTCTGGCCAACCTTGGCACGCCGGACGGATATGACTACTGGTCCATGCGCCGGTATCTGAACGAATTTCTCTCCGACAAGCGGGTGATTGATTACTCGCCCTGGGTATGGCAACCGCTGTTGCAGGTGGTCATCCTGAGCAAGCGGCCGTTTTCTTCCGGCGAAGCGTACAAATCAATCTGGAATGAGGAAAAGGGTGAAAGCCCTCTGATGACGATCACGAGATCACAGACCGCGAAGATCCGCGCGCTGCTCAAAGATCGGTTCGGCGATGCCATAGAGGTCGATTTCTGCATGCGCTACGGCAGCCCCTCGACCAAGGCCAAAGTACGGAAAATGTCCGAACTGGGTTGCCGCCGGATCGTGTTTTTCCCCCTTTACCCGCAATATTCCGGTGCCACCACCGCGACCGCGAACGACCATTTCTTCCGCGCCCTGATGGAAGAAAAGTGGCAGCCGCCCGCGCGCACCGTACCCGCCTATTTCGACCGGCCCAGCTATATCGACGCACTGGCCAAATCGGTGGAACGTGCCTACGCCGCGCTTGAAAACACGCCCGATATTCTGGTCTGCTCCTACCACGGCGTGCCCCAGCGATATCTGAACGAGGGCGACCCCTATCACTGCCACTGCCTGAAGACGACACGCCTGCTGAAAGAACGTCTGGGCTGGGAGGACAGCCAAATCACCTCCACCTTTCAGTCGCGCTTTGGCCCGGAGGAATGGCTTCGCCCTTACACCGTGGAGGAGGTTGCCCGCCTCGCGAAGAACGGCAAAAAGCGTATTGCCGTGATCGCCCCCGCGTTCTCTGCCGATTGCATCGAAACGCTTGAGGAAATCAACGAGGAAATCCGCGAAAGTTTCGAGGACGCCGGGGGACAAGAGTTCACCTACATCCCTTGCCTCAACGATGACGACGCGCACATGTCCGCCCTGACTGAGGCAATCGTTGAAAACCTCGGCGGCTGGCTGGACGCGGGGACGCGCCCCGGCCTCTGACAGACGGGGCTTGATATGTTCCGGGTGGGGTGCGGAGCAAAAAGGGCAGGCTACCCTCGCCCGCTTCAGGCTCGGTCTTCCGGCTCTCGCATGCAGCCGCCGGTGCGGCCCTCACCCGTTCACAACCCCGCCCGGCCAGCCCGGCAGCCACAAGGCTCTTTACGTTTGAGGGTGACCGCGCGACCGAGCTACGAATGCCTAAATCGCTTTGCATTTAATCTGAGGCATATCCGGCAGTTTTGAGGAAGTTCCAGCACTCTTGCGGGTCGAACATCTCGCGGATGTCTCCGAGGGCCCGGAACAAGGCATCGAAGGGTCTGGCACCCATGCGTCTCAGGTGGGCCTTGAGCTTCG
>NZ_QAAA01000023.1 GCF_003046545.1 Rhodovulum imhoffii
CCAAGGTCTCGGCGACAGCCTGGGCCTTCACATGATCCGGCCAACGCCTCTGCCCCGAGGCGAAGACTTCAACACCAAGCGCCGTGAGGAACGAACTCTTTGCGAACATTGCGAAACGCACTCCTTCTCTTCGGATGCGTATCAACTCGCAATGGCTGATCCCGTCGGCAATGTGGGGCGGCGACACCGCTTACGATCGACTCCAATGCCGTCGAGAACCTGATCCGCCCGATTGCGCTCACGCGGAAGAATGCTCTATTCGCCGGCCACGACGAGGGTGGCCGCACCTGGGCCCGCATCGCCTCCCTGATCGCCACCGCGAAGATTAACGGCGTCGAGCCCTTCGCCTACATCAAGGCGACCCTCGAAGCCATCACCGCCGGTCACCCCGCCAGCAGGATCGACGAGCTCCTGCCATGGAACTTCAACCCGTCAAGCTGAACAGGCGTGCCGCGGTGACAGCGCTTACCTTTATTGTGTCAGCAAACTTGCCATATGGATGGTCTGGCATGGCATCCATGTTGATCGACTGAGCAAGTGCGATAGCTTTGATGAAGTCAATATTTCTTTCGTATTCAAAACCCAGTTCGATAAAATCAGCTCGATGTTCGAGTTCGTCCGATAGCTTAATTCGATAGCGAACCAGTGGAAAAAGCAATTGAATTACGAAAACGGCAAGTAGTACTGCTCCAAGCCGTAGTATCGCCTTTGTCAGAAAATCATACAGATTTGTTCCGGGCATTTCGATGTGGGCTAACTCCAAATTCGCTTGCTCGAAACTAATGCTGAATGTTTGATCTTGAACAACAAAGAAAAAGGCGGCCTATCCAGCAATCGCTAGCGTGATCAGAAGCAGGGAATACGCCTGCATTTGATAAATTCTGGCGCGTCGACGCAGTTGTGCGGCAATCGCTTTGTATGTTGGGGTCTTCTCGGTCACATCGTTCCCTCGCATTCATTAAATCGCACACTGGTTTGTTAGAGTTATTCGGCATATCACTGTTTTCGTAGTACATCATTTACCAAAGAAAGCGATTGAGCAACTCAATGAGCTTTCAGATTTATCAATTCAAAGCCGCCTGCGAACATGCCAGCGCTGAGAATACGCGCTTCTTGAATGCGCAGCTCAGCGAAGGGGTGGCAGCATGACGATCATAGCCGCAATTCCCAAGAACTCACGCGAAGAGTACCGCATCACACGGGAGACCTTTCGAGGCCACAACCTAGCGCAAATCCGGGTTTGGTTTCGCGCAGATGATGGTGAGTTTCGCCCCTCTTCGAAGGGCGTTGCAATCCGCGTGGAGAACCTGCCTCAAGTGATCGACGGACTACGCTCAGCACTAGGCTCCGAACATGGGTCGGGATAGGGGCACGCCATGAACGGCGATTGGGGCGTGCCAATACGCTTGATCAAAACCGAAGAGCTTGCGGCACTAATGGGATATTCGAGCGCCAATTCTGCATTTCGCGAATGGCTCGTTTCACTTCGGATAACGCCGGTGCCTGGACGCCGTGGTTACTATGATCCGCTGTTGGTTCGCCGGCGTCTCGATGAAGCACAGGGGCTTGCCACAGTTGAGCAAAGCCGCGAAGGGCAGCCCGTTGACTTGGTAGCACAACGGAGGGCACGGCGTGGCTCAAAATGAAAAGGCAGATACGCCAACTGAATATATCGCATTCGTTCACAGCGGAAACTCGTCGGGTTTTGGTGTCAGCTTCCCTGACTTCCCCGGCTGCGTGACGCAAGGGGATACGATTGACGACGCGCTGCGTCTGGCCCGTGAAGCGCTGGCCTTCCATGTTGAGGGCATGTCGGAAGATGGTGAAGTCATTCCCGAGCCGCGCAACACCCAGCAGATTGAGGCCGATCCTGACCTAGCCGACTGGCGGGAGGGCGCATTCCTCGCCTATGTGCCGTTAATTCTGGCCCGTGGAGCCTGAGGATGAAGAAATGCGTCCAGTGTAGCACAATGTGAGGCATTGAGCACCGTACGTGGGGCTGTCAGTGGGGCCAGTCAAAGCGAAAATCCCATAACCATATGAATAACAATGATATTTTTGGAAATTATGGTGCCCGGGGGCGGAATCGAACCACCGACACGAGGATTTTCAGTCCACTGCTCTACCCCTGAGCTACCCGGGCACGGGTAAGCGAACTTCGCTTAGGTGGCGATGTTCTAGTCGGGCTTTCGGGTGGTGTCCAGAGGCGATATGGACTTGCCCGAAAGAAGTGGAGAGCACCAACTGAGGAACCAGGAGGTGTTCTATGGGAAACGGGAACAGACCGACGCCGGAGTTTCGGCGTGAGGCTGTGCGGCTGGCGCTGACCAGCGGCAGGACGCGGCGAGAGATCGCGGAGGATCTGGGCATTGGCCTTTCGACGCTGACGCGGTGGCTGAGTCAGGAGCGCGATGCGAGCGATCCGAGTGAGGCACCCGTCGATCTCCATGCCGAGTTGAAGCGGCTTTCCGACGATGAACTCGGCCTCAGGCCACTTCGTCGGTTTTGGCTTGGTATAGTCGTAAATGTTCACAACAGCGGTGGGATCGGGAACCTCTTCACCGGTGACCTGATGAGGGACCTTCGTTATACCGTCCCATCGGGTCAGCGGCTGGCCATCGTCATCCATCCTCTGGGTACGCTTGCTCCATGTCAGCACCGCATCGCAGTGTTTGATGTTCTTGAAATAGGGACCTAGCAGGCAAACGATCACGTGAAGGTGAGAGTGTGTCAGACGACCCTGCCCATAAGGTAAACCATCAACGCGTCGTCGGGTGTGATGGCACGCTCCTCGACACGCTCAACAATCTGGGTCTCGTCGCTCACTACCTTCACATCTCCGATCAGTTTCAGCGTAGGAGAACCAGCGCGTTCATCGAACTCCCCTTCACGAATAAACTTGAGTTGGTCGGCCAAGCCCTGATCAATCGCAAAGCGTCGGTTGCCTGCGTCCACTTCTCCCTTAAACGCAACCCGCGTCTGCGAGGCTTCTTGAAGATCAACATGATCAAGCCAGCAACAAAGACCAACAGTGCGATCAGACCGAGTATGACGAATAGAGTTTCCATTGGCGTGCTCCCTCAAATTCAAATTGAAAAGGCCACCAGATCGCTCTGGTACCGGGGAGTTCGTAAGCCGCACGAAGACGACCGCTACGGCCTTTAGACCGGGGTCCTGTTGTATACGCCGCAGCCTCCCCGGCCATAAGGCTGAGGAGGTGGCATTCCGGCTGACACCAGCCGCTTCGTGTGAGGTTACGACGCCCCGAGACTGCGCCCTTTTACGCAGTCCTGAGTTGAGGTTACGCGCTGAGGGTCAGGGCTTCAACTCCAAAGATCACCGGGGCGTTTGATCCAGTGGGGCTTGGGGGCGCGGGAGAGGATCGAGGCTTCGCGGTTGGCCTCAGTCCACCCTATGTTAAATGAGCCAGATTTGAAGAAGGCCATGCGGTTGTAGGGCAAGGTGGCGTCGATATGCCAAGCCAGTTCGCGCCAGTCAGTGAACCGGGGTTTGGTCTGCCTTCCACGCTGACGACCCTTGCCTTTGGTCGTGGCTTCCACCTCATCGCGTGCGACAAAGTTATAGTCGATCAACTGACGTAGGGCAGTGTAGTGAAACGCTGTTCGGATGTCTTGATCAGGATGGGAAGGAGCGTTGGTGGTATCAGCGGTGTCCACTGCATCGGCCTTGGCGTGATCTTGGGCAAGCGTTTCGATCACCTCGGCACGGTTATCCTCATTCACGCCATGCCGATAACCACCCGCATCCTGCACCCCACGTTCAAGCGACTGGAAGTAAGCAATGGCGATCTGGTCGATCTCGTGATCAGAGAGTTGGAAGGTGAACCCGGGTTCATCAGAGCGCACGGGTTTGGCAGCGGAAGCACCAAGCAAGCCCCGCAGTTTCTTGATCTCAGCAGAAGTCCAGACGGCGAATGTATCCGCCTGTTCGCAGGCTTCCTTGTGCGGCAACCCGCCTAATCTTTTGACCCAAGCCGTCTTTCCAACCAACTCAAGCAGGTCATCGGGCACTCGACGACGCAGTTTGTAGCCCTTGTTATCCTTAGTCAGAAAGCGGGGGTTACGCACGGGTTCCATGCCCCATGTGTACCACCGATGTGTACCACCTGACAAGAAAAAGGCTAATGATTGCAGTGAGTTCCTGCAATATCAGTGATTTAAGAGAAATTTGGTAGCGGAGGAGGGACTTGAACCCCCGACACAAGGATTATGATTCCTCTGCTCTAACCAACTGAGCTACTCCGCCAAGAGCGAGGGGCTACGTAAAAGAGACGCCCCCCCCCGTCAAGGGCAAAACGACATTCTTAACACCGCACCTCCGGCCCCGGCGCACGGGCAGGGTGAACCGTGCCGGGTTTGCCGGAGGCTGATTTGTCTTAGTTACGCGACCCTGTGAGTTCTGCCCGAAAGTTGGTGATGGCCTGAAGCCGGGGGCACGTCAATGGCGGTGTTGAAAAGCGCCGTCAATCTCACAGAGAAAGGATATGCCCCATGGCCAAATCTACCGTTGTCCCGTTCGATCTTCCATCGGAATTTTCACCTGATCCGCTGACCGAGGTGACCCAGGCTGGTGCCAGGGACTGCTGCGCGCGGCGGTTCAAGCCGAGGTTTCTGTCTTCCTTGCCGAGCATGCACATGTGCTGGACGAGGAAGGCCGCCGGTGTCTGGCTCGCCACGGATTTCTGCCCGAGCGTGAGATGATTGCCGGGATCGGGACCGTTCCTTTGTAGGTGCCGCGTATCCGTGATCGCGGATCCAATGCCGATGGCAGCAAGATCAAGTTCCGCCCTATCTGCGCAAGGCCAGGTCGGTTGAGCAGCTGCTGACCTGGTGTATCTGAAGGGCCTCCCGACGGGCGACTTCAGCGAGGCGCCGACCGCGCTTCTGGGCCCGGATGCTGCGGGGATGACCGTGCCACCGGAGCTGGCCATCGGCGATGGCGCGCTCGGGTTCTGGGCAGCGCCGCGCGAGGTCTTCCCGGACACGCGCGCGCAGAGATGCTGGGGCCACAAGACGGCGAACGTTCTGGGTGCCATGCCCAAATTCCTGCACGAAACGCCCGGTAACAGCACGCATATTCCGCAGCCTGCCGGAATACTGGTCCACCGCCTTGATGGTCAGCTGCGTTTCGACGCGCTTGGTTGCCATGGATCGCACACTCACATTGCAATTTTAGGGGGGAATACTTATATTTAGGCCATGGAAATCTTCTCGATGATCTTTGCCGTGTTTATGATCGCCTTTGCTATCGCCACGACGATCCTTATGGGTATTCTTGTAGGGAGCATCTGGAGCGCGCTGGCCTACGCCGCGTTTCTGATACTGCTCTATTACGCCGCGACGTATGAGAGCGGACCAACCCGCCCGATGAAGCGCGACCAACTGAACGCTTTCCAGCGCCCATTGTCTGACGACTGATGATGTCAGCCAAGAAGAAATGGCGGAAAATCAGCGGGCCAAACCGTCTGCCAGAAGCCATCCAAGGGGTTGAGTCTAAAGACGGCATCAGGCAAGTTCAGACCGCCGCCTGATGACAACCGGCACCAACTCTCGGACATAGCTCATGAACCCTGACCCTGGGGTCTGGCGCGGCAAACTGCATATCGGCAGGGTGCTTTCGTCGGGCATCACGATTCTGCCCAATGGCACAACCCGGGACATTCGGCCCAGATAGTCGCGGAACCATTTGAAGCGGGTTTGCGCCTTCCCGCCCTGACCGGCTTGCCGATGCGATCTGCCAGTGGCTCCAGCAGTACGTACTGCGGCCCAGCCAGCCGGCCAGCGTCGCGGTGCAGATCAATCTTTTCGCGGGCGACGATCTGGAGGGCCGGTCCGGTGGCAAGCGATCCCAGTATTTGCCAATCAGAACGTGCGCCAGCAGGCCTGGCCGGGGCGACCACGCCAATCGGGCGCAACGGCGGAGGAGACTGGCAGAATGCCTTACAGCAGGTGCAAGCCATGCGCGGGCGGACAATCTGGCGCACGACAAAGCGCCCGGTTCCTGAAACTCTCCTCAGAAATGGCCATAGGAATGGGGCTGGGCACCCTCGGGGGCAGAGCGGGCTGGACCCCGCCCCGGACCAGGTCTACGTTTCGGCGCACCCAAACGAGGCAGACCATGGCAACCGGTACCAATATCCGCACCTATTTCAACGGCACCTGGCATGACGGCGATATCGCCGTCATGCGCGCGGGTGATCATGGAAGCTGGCTGGGCACGACCGTGTTCGACGGCGCCCGCGCATTCGAAGGCATCACCCCGGACCTGATGGCCCATTGCGCCCGACTGAACCGCTCGGCCGAGGCTTTGATGATCACGCCCAGCCATGACGCCCGAACGATCCACGACATCGTTCTGGAGGGGTTGACAGCCTATGCCCCCGACCGCGCCGTTTACATTCGCCCGATGTACTGGGCGCTGGAGGGCGGGGATCTGGGCGTCGCCCCGAAACCCGGCGCGACCGGCTTTGCCATCTGCCTTGAAGAAATCCCGATGGCCCCCGCCGACAGGGCCACGACCCTGACGACCACCCGCTTTCGCCGGCCGGTGCTGGAAAACGCCGTTGTCAACGCCAAGGCAGGCTGCCTTTATCCCAACAACGCCCGGATGCTGGCAGAGGCTCGCGCCAAGGGCTTTGGCAACGCTCTGGTGGCCGATGCGATGGGCAACGTTGCCGAAACCGCCACCGCGAACGTCTTCATGGTCAGAGATGGGGAACTGTTCACCCCGATCGCCAACGGCACCTTCCTGGCCGGGATCACCCGCGCCCGCCATATCGCCAATCTGCGGGCAGAGGGCATTCCCGTGCATGAAACCGTGCTGAGCTTTGACGACTTTCGAAATGCCGAAGAGGTCTTTCTGTCGGGCAACATGATGAAGGTCACGCCGGTCCACGCCTTCGACGACGTCACTTACCGACCGGGCCCGGTCACCACCCGTGTACGCGACCTGTACTGGGATTGGGCGCATTCGTCCTGACCCTGGCGCAGCGAAACGTTGCCAGCCGGTGCGCCATGCGCCATGGTGGCAAAGGAGGCAAGACATGCGCAAGTTTCTGGTGGTTCTGGACGACAGCCGCGAATGTCTGAACGCGATGCGCTTTGCCGCAATGCGCGCGGCGCATACGGGCGGGGGGGTGCAGATTCTGTCGGTGATCCCGCCCGAGGAGTTCAACCATTGGCTCGGCGTGGGCGACCTGATGCGCGAAGAAGCCCGCGAAAGGATCGAAGCCCATTTCGAGGTCTTCGCAAAGTGGATGCGCGACAAGCAGGGGATCGACCCCGAACTCGTCATACGTGAAGGCGAACCCGTCCCCGAGATTCTCGCCCAGGTCCGCGAGGACAGGGAGGTTGGCGTGCTTGTCCTTGGGGCAGGAACGGGCAAGGGCGGGCCGGGGCCGCTTGTCACGCAACTGACGAAAAGCGCGGGCACCCTGCCGATCCCGATGACGATTGTTCCCGGAGAACTGTCAAAAGACGAACTGGAAGCCGTCTGCTGAAGGCCGGGGGCCGGCCAGAAGTTGACATCGGCCCCCTTCGGGCGCATATCCGAGCATAAAGCTAAGGAAAGACCCATGTTCATTCAGACCGAATCCACCCCCAACCCGGCCACGCTGAAATTCCTGCCCGGCCAGGCCGTGCTGGACACGGGGACCGCGGATTTCCCCAACGCCGAGGCGGCAAGGATCTCGCCTCTGGCCACGCATATCTTCGCGGTGGAGGGCGTGACCGGGGTGTTTTTCGGGACCGACTTCGTGACCGTCACCAAACAGGAACAGATCGACTGGGAGCACATCAAGCCCGCGATCCTCGGCGCGATCATGGAGCACTACCAGTCCGGTCAGCCCACGATGACCGGGCAGGCCAATGCCGGCCACGCCGACCATGACGGCCCGGATGCCGAGATCATAAAACAGATCAAGACGCTTCTGGACACCCGTGTGCGCCCTGCCGTGGCGCAGGACGGCGGCGACATCACCTTCCACGGTTTCGACCGGGGCGTGGTTTACCTGCACATGCAGGGTGCCTGCGCGGGCTGCCCGTCTTCGACGCTGACGCTGAAGATGGGCATCGAGAACCTACTGCGTCATTACATCCCCGAGGTTACCGAAGTCCGCCCGGTCGCGGAGTGATGCCCACACTGGCCTTCGACACCTCCGCCGCCCATTGCGCGGCGGCGCTTGTGATGGGGGGCCGGCTGTGCGCTCAGCGCCATGAAGGCATGGCCCGCGGCCAGGCCGAACGCCTGGTGCCCCTGCTGGAAGATTTGCTGGCCGAGGCCGGTTTGCGCTGGCACGATCTGAGTGCGCTGGCGGTAGGGGTCGGCCCAGGGAATTTTACCGGCATCCGCATCGGCGTTTCCGCGGCGCGCGGACTGGCGCTGGCCCTTGGGCTTCCGGCCCACGGGATTACCGGGTTCGACGCTTTCGCACCTGGGGGCGACACGCTCGTCACCCTTCCTGCCCCGCGTGGCCGGCTTTATGTTCAACCCTTTCGTGACGGTCGGGCCGAGGGGCCCCCTTGCCTGACCGACCCCGCCGCACCAGCCGGCCTTCCCCACCGGCCCGTATACGGGATTGGCGGCAGTGCGCTGGCACAAACCCTGGGCGTCCCGGTAACGGAGTCGTCCTGGTCCGGCATCGCTCCCGCAATTGCCCGTGTCGCGGCCACACGCCCGGCCCCGCCGGACAAACCCAAACCGCTTTACCTGCGGTCCGCCGGCGCAGCCCTCCCCGCCGATCCACCGCCGGTGATCCTGCCGTGAGGCCGCGTGACCTTGCCGCGCTGCATGCTCTGTGTTTCACGACCCCCCGCCCGTGGTCGGACACGGAGTTTCGCGCGCTGCTTTCCGGCCCCGGTATAGTCCTGTGTGGAAATCCCGAAAGTTTTGCTCTTGGCCGCGCCATTGCGGGTGAGGCGGAGTTGCTGACCCTTGCCGTCCACCCCGGCCACCGCCGCGCAGGGCTGGGCCGGGCACGGCTGGCGGAGTTTGAGGCTGCCGCGTTTCGTCACGGGGCATTGCACGCGTTTCTTGAGGTTTCGGCAGACAACGCTCCGGCGCGCGCGCTTTATGCAGAGGCCGGGTATCGGCCGGCGGGGCAGCGCCCGCGTTACTACCGGGCCCCGGATGGCAGCACCCGCGACGCAGTGATCATGCGCAAGGATCTGGGCCCCTGACCCCGAAAAACGGTTGACCCCCGCGCGGGGCTGCGGCCTTAATCATTCCAGTTTGCACATGTGGGCTGCGGGCCCGCAGCAGCCGGGAGGCCACTTCATGACCCTGTTTCAAAAAACCCTTGGCGCCGTTTCGGCGCTGGCGCTGAGCACCGGCCTGGCCGGGGCTGAACCGGCGCTGATTTATGATCTTGGCGGCAAGTTCGACAAGTCTTTCAACGAGGCCGCCCATACCGGCGCCCAACGCTGGTCCACGGAAACCGGCCAGACCTACCGCGAAATCGAGATGCAGTCCGAAGCCCAGCGCGAACAGGCCCTGCGCCGCTTTGCGGAGGCCGGGATGAACCCGATCGTGATGACCGGCTTTGCCTTTGGCGCGGTTCTGGAAGAGGTCGCCCCCGACTACCCGGACACGACCTTCGCCATTATCGACATGAAGGTCGAGGCGCCGAACGTACGCGCGGTGGAATTCGCCGAGCATGAGGGCAGCTACCTTGTCGGCATGATGGCGGCGATGGCCTCGAAAACCGGGACTGTCGGCTTCATCGGCGGTATGGACGTGCCCCTGATCCGAAAGTTTGCCTGCGGCTACGTACAGGGGGCGAAGGCCTCGAACCCGGACATCGCCGTGATCCAGAACATGACCGGAACGACACCGTCCGCATGGAACGACCCGGTGAAAGGCGGGGAACTGACACGCGCCCAGATCGCCCAGGGGGCGGATGTGATCTACGCTGCCGCGGGCGGCACAGGGGTGGGCGTTCTGCAAACCGCCGCCGACGAGGGCATTCTCTCGATCGGAGTGGACAGCAACCAGAATCACCTGCATCCCGGACAGGTCCTGACCTCTATGGTCAAGCGAGTGGACGTGGCTGTACATGAAATCTTCAGCGCAGGTACGGCGGTGGAAACCGGGACCTTCGCCCTGGGGCTGGCCGATGATGGCGTAACCTATGCGATGGACGACCATAACGCGGCACTCGTGTCCGGGGAAATGGTCACCGCCGTCGAGGATGCAAAGGCGAAGATCATCTCGGGCGAGATCACGGTGCACAACTACATGTCGGACAATACCTGCCCCGTACAGTAAGGGGCAAACGTGGAACAGCACCGCCCACCCGATCCGGCGATCGAACTGAAAGGAATTTCAAAGGCTTTCGGTTCAGTTCAGGCGAACAAGGGCATCGACCTTCGGGTCATGCCCGGAACCATCCACGGCATCATCGGGGAGAACGGCGCCGGGAAATCCACGCTGATGTCGATTCTCTACGGCTTTTACAAGGCCGACGCGGGGGAGGTGTTCATCCATGGCCAGCGCACCCGGATTCCCGACAGTCAGGCCGCGATCCGGGCGGGGATCGGCATGGTGTTCCAGCATTTCAAGCTGGTACAGAATTTCACGGTGCTGGAAAACGTCATTCTGGGGGCCGAAGACGGACGGCGTCTGCGCCCCGAATTGTTCCGGGCGCGCGGCGCGCTGAAGCGGCTGGCCGAGGATTACGAACTGATCGTCGACCCCGACGCGAAGATAGAAGACCTCGGCGTTGGAATGCAGCAGCGGGTGGAAATTCTCAAAGCACTCTACCGGCAGGCGGATATCCTGATCCTTGACGAACCCACCGGCGTTCTCACGCCCGCCGAAGCGGATCACCTGTTCCGGATTCTCGACAACCTGCGGGCGGAAGGCAAGACGATCCTTCTGATCACTCACAAGCTGCGCGAGATCATGGCCATCACCGATACGGTCAGCGTGATGCGCCGGGGCGAGATGACGGCGACTGTCAACACCGCCGAAACCAGCCCTGAGCACCTCGCCGAACTGATGGTGGGCCGCAAGGTTTTGCTACGGGTGGACAAGCCCCTCGCCACCCCCGGCAAGACAGTGCTGGAGGTGGAGGACCTGCGTGTCACCGACAGCGCCGGAGTGGCACGGCTCAAGGGCATTTCCCTCAATGTGCGCGCGGGGGAAATTCTTGGTATCGCGGGAGTGGCCGGCAATGGCCAGTCCCATCTTCTGGAGGTCTTGGGCGGTATCCGTCCGGCCACCGGGACGGTGCGCGTCAACGGGGCGCCGATCGATCTGAGCGGACGCTGCTCCGACGGGCAGTCGCGGCGCGCGCGCGGCGTCGCCCATGTCCCCGAAGACCGCCAGCGCGAAGGCCTGATCATGGAGTTCGCTGCGTGGGAAAACATGGCTTTCGGTTATCACCACGCACCCGCCTACCAGAAAAACGCTCTGCTGATGGACAACGCCGCGATCCGCGCCGACACCGTGACAAAAATGGGACATTTCGATATACGCCCGCCCAACCCCAACCTTGCGGCGCGGAATTTTTCGGGGGGGAACCAGCAAAAATTGGTTCTGGCCCGTGAAATCGAACAACACCCCGATCTGCTTGTGGTGGGGCAGCCCACGCGCGGGGTCGATATCGGCGCGATCGAGTTCATCCACCAGCGCATCGTTGCCCTGCGCGATGCGGGCAAGGCGGTGCTTCTGGTCAGCGTGGAACTGGAAGAAATTCTCTCACTTTCCGACCGCGTCGCGGTGATGTTCGACGGGCGGATCATGGGCGAACGGCAGGCCGCGCAAACCGATGAAAAGGAACTGGGCCTCCTGATGGCCGGGATGCATGGGGGGGCCGATTGACATGGACGTGATACCCAGATGGGCCGATGTGATCCTGATTCCGCTGTTCAGCCTGGTCTTGGCCGCCCTGCTTTCGGCGGGGGTGATCCTGGCCATCGGGGAAGATCCGGTGGCGGCGGTGAAGATGATGGTCAACGGGGCTTTGGGCTCCACCTATGGCTGGGGATATACGCTTTATTATGCGACCAACTTCGTCTTCACCGGGTTGGCGGTGGCGGTGGCCTTCCATGCCCGGCTGTTCAATATCGGGGGCGAGGGGCAGGCCACGCTGGGCGGGCTTGGCGTGGCGCTGGTGTGTCTTGACCTGCCATGGCCGCACTGGATCTTGGCGCTGCCTGCGGCGATGGCGGCGGCGGGGCTGTTCGGAGCGGTATGGGCGGCGATTCCGGCATGGCTTCAGGCCCGGCGCGGCAGCCATATCGTGATCACCACGATCATGTTCAACTTTATCGGTGCAGCCTTGCTGAATTACCTTCTGGTCAATGTCATGCGCCCGGACGGCGCGATGGATCCGGCCACCCGGAAATTCCCGCCCGGCACCCATCTGCCCACCCTTCATGACATCCTTGGCCTTGTTGGCGTACCGTTTTCAAAGGCGGCCCCTGCAAATATCAGCTTCCTGATCGCACTGGGGGCCTGCGTCCTGGTCTGGGCGCTGATCTGGCGCACCCGGCTGGGCTTTCAGATCCGGGCGCTGGGCCATTCGGAACCCGCCGCCGTCTATGCCGGGATCCGGCCCGTGCGCATCGTGATGCTGACAATGCTGATTTCCGGCGCGCTGGCGGGCTGCATGGCCATCAACAACGTCATGGGAGAGGCTGAGCGGCTGGTGCTGAATTCCGTGGAGGGGGCCGGGTTCATCGGCATCGCCGTGGCGCTGATGGGCCGAAACCACCCGTTCGGCGTGTTGCTGGCGGCGATCCTGTTCGGATTTCTCTACCAGGGCGGGGCGGAGCTCGCGCTATGGACGAACATCCCACGGGAACTGATCGTCGTCATCCAGGCTCTTGTGATCCTGTTCACCGGGGCTCTGGATAACATGGTGCGCATCCCGCTGGAGCGGATTTTCCTCACCCTGCGCAAGAGGGGGGCGTGATGGATTTCGTCAGCCTGATCGCGGTTCTCGATTCCACCATCCGGCTGGCCACGCCCTTGCTTTTGGCCTGTCTGGCCGGGCTGTTTTCGGAACGCGCGGGGATTTTCGATATCGGCCTGGAGGGAAAAATGCTGTCTGCCGCTTTCTTCTCGGCGGCAACGGCGACGATAACGGGGTCTGTCGGGCTGGGGCTGCTGGCGGGGGTCGCGGCCTCGATGGGGTTGGCGGGGCTGCACGGGCTGGCCTCGATCACCTTCCGGGGGAACCAGCTGATTTCCGGCGTGGCGATCAACTTCCTGGCCGCAGGGCTGACCGTCGTCATTGCGCAAGACTGGTTTCAGCAAGGCGGGCGCACGCCCTCGCTCCTGGGCGCGGCGCGGTTCGGGCCGCTCACCCTGCCTTTTGCGCAAACCCTCCGGGATGTGCCGGTGCTGGGCCCGGTCTATCACGACCTGATATCGGGCCACACGGTGCTGGTCTACGTTGCCTTCGCGATGGTCCCGCTGACATGGTGGGTGCTGTTTCGTACCCGGTTCGGTCTGCGCCTGCGCGCGGTCGGCGAAGCACCCGAAGCCGTGGATACCGCCGGGGTATCGGTCACCGGAACCCGCTATGCGGCGGTGGCGATTTGCGGACTCCTGTGCGGTATCGCCGGAGCCTACCTGGCTACCGCCCTTCAGGCCGGGTTCGTGAAGGATATGACCGCCGGGCGGGGTTATATTGCGCTGGCGGCGCTGATTTTCGCCAAGTGGCGGCCCTGGTACGCTCTGTGGGCAACGCTGCTTTTCGGCCTGTTGCAGGCGGTCGCCCTGCGCTACCAGAGCATCGATCTCGGGGGGGTGACTGTGCCGGTGCAACTGATGGATGCTCTGCCCTACATCCTGACGGTTGTCATCCTTGCAGGGTTCGTGGGGCGGGCGGTGCCTCCCCGTGCCGGCGGAACGCCCTATGTAAAGGAGAAATAAGCAGGCTTGCCGGAATCGCGGACGGGCCTTAGGGACCAAACATGCAGATATATCTTCCCATCGCCGAAGTCTCCGTCAATGCGTTCCTGCTGCTGGGAATTGGCGGACTCGTGGGCATTCTGTCAGGCATGTTCGGCGTGGGCGGAGGCTTCCTGATCACACCGCTGCTGTTTTTCGTGGGCATCCCGCCCGCCGTGGCCGTGGCAACCTCGGCCAACCAGATCGTGGCCTCATCCTTCTCTGCGGTTCTCGCCCATTTCCGGCGCAAGACGGTGGACCTGCGGATGGGGACGGTCCTTCTGGCAGGGGGGCTTGTGGGGGCCGCGGGAGGGGTGGCCCTTTTCAACCTGCTTCGCGACATGGGGCAGGTCGATCTTCTGGTGCGGCTCAGCTACGTCGTCTTCCTGGGCGTTATCGGGGCGCTGATGCTTGTGGAATCCCTGCGTACCCTGCGCCGGACCAGGCGTGGCGCCCCCCCAAGGCGGCGCCAGCGCGGCTGGGTTCATGCCCTGCCTTTCAAGATGCGCTTCCGTACCTCGGGGCTTTACATCTCTGTCATCCCGCCAGCTCTGGTGGGCGCCGCGGTAGGGGTTCTGGCCGCCGTGATGGGCGTGGGAGGCGGCTTCATCATGGTCCCGGCGATGATTTACCTGCTGGGCATGCCCACCAAGGTCGTGGTGGGAACTTCTCTTTTCCAGATCATCTTCGTGACCGCATTCACGACGCTGCTGCACGCGGTCACCAACTACACGGTAGACATGGGGCTGGCGCTTTTGCTGCTGGTCGGCGGCGTTATAGGCGCGCAGGTGGGGACCCAGATCGGTCTGAAACTGAAGGCGGAGCAATTGCGCGTGGCGCTGGCCGTTCTGGTGCTGGCGGTCTGCGGCAAGCTGGCGCTGGATCTGTTGCTCAAACCGGTGGAGCTCTACTCCCTTTCCGGCGGGGTTGCGTGATGATCCGTGTGATGATCCTGTGTCTCCTGGCTGCCTTGCCCGCGCGGGCGGAAACCGTCGTTGCAGGGCTGAGCCAGTCTCGCGTGGCCATCACCACCAGCTTCGCGGGCTCCGAGATCCTGATCTTCGGCGCCGTGAAGCGCGAAACCCCGATCCTGCGGGAAAACCCCCTGCATGTCCTGATTTCCGTGGTCGGGCCGATGGAGCCGGTCACGATCCGCCGCAAGGATCGGCGCGTGGGAATCTGGATCAACACCGAGGCCGTTGCCCTGCCCGCCGCACCCAGCTTTTACGCGGTGGCCAGTTCCGGTCCGCTGTCCGCCGCCCTGACCGAGACCGAAGATCTGCGCCACAAGGTCAGCATCGAACGGGCGATCCGCTCCATCGGGGCCAGCAGCCAGGCGGACAACAGCACGGATTTCATCGAGGCGCTGATCCGTCTGCGGACGGAAGAGGGCTTGTACCAGTCTCTGCCGTCACGAGTATCCTTCCAGGAGCAAACCCTGTTTCGCACCTCGATCAAACTGCCCGCCAACCTGACCGAAGGCGACTACACCGCCCGCATTTTCCTGACCCGGGGGGGAACGGTGATCGACCGGCACGAAATCACCATCGGGGTGCGCAAGGTGGGGCTGGAACGCTGGGCCTGGACCCTCGCCCATGAGCGGCCCTTCATTTACGGACTGCTGTCCCTGTCCATCGCCATACTCGCGGGGTGGGGCGCATCGACGCTGTTTCGCTATATCCGCAGCTAGGACGCATCCAGTTTCAGAGGCGCGGGACCGGCAATATCTCCGATGTCCAGCGGTGCCTGCGGGCGGCACAGCCGGTAACGCGTGACCCAGAGCAAGCGCTGTTCGGCCCGCGTGATGGCGACATAGGCGAGACGTTTCCAAAGTGGTTGCCCGGCCTCCACCCGGCCCATCCGCGCCGCGGCGAAAAGGTCGGGGGCAAAGACTTGCACGGTTTCCCATTGCGACCCCTGCGCCTTGTGGATGGTTACCGCCGCCCCGTGCAGAAAAATCGCCCCCATGTGAGCGGCAAAGGGGATAAAGGGTTCTTCCTCGTCCGGCATCTCGATCTTGACGATGGACGCAGCGGAAACCTGGGGGTCCTCGGCCCCGATGACATGCAGGCGCGAAAACCCCCGCCGCCGTCCCGGCCCCAGGTAAACCACCTGTGCCCCCTTGATAAGCCCGCGCGCCTCAAGGTCCAGCCGTTTCTTGCGGTGCCTGAGCGGCAGCTCTATCCCGTCGCAGATCAGCGGTTCACCAGGCAGGAGCGCGTCCTCCGGGGCCTCATAGGCACGGCGAAAGGCGTGGATCAGCCGGATGCGCGTCGCGTTGCGCCAGACCAGAACCGGCGAACGCGCCATCAGGCCGGCCTCCACCCGACCCACGACCTGCACACGGTCATCGCGGCGGGCCGCCTGTTCGACCAGCCCTTCGAAGGCTTCAAAGCCCAGCTCCGGGTCTGCCAGCGCATGGGCGAGATCAAGGATCGGATTGTCACCGGCCTGCCGGTGGATGCGGTGCAGTGCCTGCGTCTTTTCAGCGGGCAATACATCGAACACCATCTGGCCGGACTGGTTCACCGGGGCAAGCTGCGCGGGATCCCCGAACAGGATCAATGTCGGGAAAATTTCCTGGAGATCCTCCAACTGACGCTGGTCGAGCATCGAGGCCTCGTCCACCAGACCGATATCCAGCGGTTCGTCGCGGCGCTTCCAGCCGGTGATGAAGTCGCTGCCGCGCAACCCTGCGGCGGCCAGTGCGCCGGGGATGGACTTGTGCGTTTCATAGAAGATACGCGCGCGCTCCAGCGCGGCCTCGCTCAGCCCTTCCACCTGCGGGCAAACCCCGCCTTCGGACAGCCAGTCGGCAATTTTCTGGTACTCGGGGTCATAGACGGGGCTGTAGATGATTCGGTGGATCGTGGTGGCAGGCACACCGCGCTGACGCAGCACGCTGGCAGCCTTGTTGGTGGGGGCGAGAACGGCCAGCGTGCGGCGGTCCTTGCGACGGCGGCCCTCATAATCGGCGGAAATCGCCTCCACCCCGGCCTCCTGCATAGCCTCCACCAGACGGGCCAGCAGCATCGTCTTGCCCGACCCGGCCTTGCCGGTAATCGCAAATACGCACGCCCGCCCGGCGCGCGGCGGCGACAGGCGGGCATTGTCCAAATCGACCCCCATACCGCGCAGAAGTTCCGCCACGCGGTCATGGGCCTCGGCCTGATCTTTGGAATAGCTCACCGGCGGGGTCATGGGCGGACACTATCCCTCTCCCCCGCCGGGCGCCAGTGCTCAGGCAGACGACCCGGCCTCCAGAACGTCCCCGAAGGTGCGCAGACCGGTTTGCGGAGCCTGCACCAGAACCGCCATGTTCCCCGGTTTGTGTTCATTGCGGTACATCTTCATGTGCGCGGCGGGAATCTCCGCCCACGGGAACACCTCGGACATGCAGGGGTCCAGCCGGCGCTGCACCATGAGGCGGTTGGCGGCGGCCGCCTGCTTGAGATGGGCAAAATGGCTGCCCTGGATGCGTTTCTGATGCATCCAGACATAGCGGGCATCCATCGTCAGGTTGAAACCCGAAGTCCCGGCACAGATTACTACCATGCCGCCGCGTTTCACCACGAAGGTGGAAACTGGGAAAGTTGCCTCGCCGGGATGTTCGAAGACCATGTCCACGTTCACGCCCTTGCCGGTGATATCCCAGATGGCCTTGCCGAACTTGCGCGCCTCTCCGAACCATTCCTTGTATTCCGGGGTGTTCACCTTGGGCAGTTGCCCCCAACACTTGAAATCCTTGCGATTGATAACCCCTTTTGCGCCCAGGCCCATTACAAAGTCGCGCTTGTCTTCGTCGGAGATGACGCCGATGGCGTTCGCGCCCGCGGTGTTGATCAACTGGATCGCATAGGAACCGAGCCCCCCCGACGCGCCCCAGACCAGCACGTTCTGGCCCGGCTTGAGATCGTGGGGCTTGTGCCCGAACAGCATCCGGTACGCGGTGGCAAGGGTCAGGGTATAGCAGGCGCTTTCTTCCCAGGTCAGGTGTTTGGGCCGGGGCAGAAGCTGCTGCGCCTGAACGCAGGTGAACTGGGCAAACGACCCGTCGGGGGTTTCGTAGCCCCAGATGCGCTGGCTGGGGGAGAACATCGGGTCGCCGCCGTTGCACTCTTCGTCATCGCCGTCATCCTGATTGCAGTGGATCACGACCTCGTCGCCCACTTTCCAGTTCTTCACCTTGTCGCCCACGGCCCAGACAATGCCGGAGGCATCCGAGCCCGCGATATGGTAATCCGCGCCATGGCCGTCAAAGGGCGAAATCGGGACGCCCAGGCCTGCCCAGATGCCATTGTAGTTGACGCCGGCGGCCATCACCAGCACCAGGACCTCATGGCTGTCGGGGCGCGGAACATCCACGACCTCGACCTCGAAGGACTTGTCGGGTTCGCCGTGGCGTTCCCGGCGGATCGCCCAGGCATACATCTGCCTGGGGGTATACCCCATGGGGGGCATCTCGCCGATCTCGTAGAGATCTTTCTCTGGGGCGTCGTAGGGAACGACGGAAGGATTGTCATCGAGCGCCATGGGGGCCTCCTTGGTGTCGCAACAGGTTTTGCCGCGATGCAGAATCGCAGGCTGCCTGAGGGTGAGATAGAAGCGATATTGAAACTTTGCAACGGAAATTGGGAGGAATTTTGAAATTTTATGACTCCCGCGACGTCACGTGTTGCCGCAACGCAGCGAATTGACATCGGTACATTGTTTTCCTTATCACCGTTTCAGCGAAACATTCTTGCCACCCTGAACCCCGAGGCCAGCCATGACCGAAACCCCCAAAGACCGCCCCTGGCTGTTCCGCACCTATGCGGGCCACTCGACCGCGACAGCCTCGAATGCATTGTACCGCAAGAACCTGGCCAAGGGGCAGACGGGGCTTTCGGTGGCCTTCGACCTGCCGACCCAGACCGGCTATGACAGCGACCATGAACTGGCCAGGGGCGAGGTGGGCAAGGTTGGCGTGCCCGTCGACCACCTGGGCGACATGCGGTTGCTGTTCGACGGCATCCCGCTGGAGCAGATGAATACCTCCATGACCATCAACGCTCCGGCACCCTGGTTGCTTGCGCTGTATATCGCCGTGGCAGAGGAACAGGGGGCGGATGTGTCCCGGCTCCAGGGGACGGTCCAGAACGATCTGATCAAGGAATATCTTTCCCGCGGGACGTATATCTGCCCGCCCGAGCCTTCGCTGCGAATGATCACCGATGTCGCGGCCTACACGCGCGTGCACCTGCCCAGGTGGAACCCGATGAACGTATGTTCCTATCACCTGCAGGAGGCCGGCGCGACGCCCGAGCAGGAACTCTCCTACGCGCTGGCCACCGCCACGGCAGTGCTGGACGACCTGCGCGCCAAGGTCGCGCCTGAAGACTTCCCCAGCATGGTGGGCCGTATCTCCTTCTTCGTGAACGCGGGCATCCGCTTTGTGACCGAAATGTGCAAGATGCGCGCCTTCGTGGAACTGTGGGATGAAATCTGTACGGAACGCTACGGTGTCGAGGACCCGAAGTTTCGCCGTTTCCGCTATGGCGTACAGGTCAACAGCCTTGGCCTGACCGAGCAGCAGCCCGAAAACAACGTTTATCGCATCCTGATCGAGATGCTCGCGGTCACCCTGTCGAAGACGGCGCGGGCCCGCGCCGTCCAGCTTCCGGCGTGGAACGAGGCGCTTGGCCTGCCCCGTCCATGGGACCAGCAGTGGTCCCTGCGGATGCAGCAGATTCTGGCCTACGAAACCGATCTGCTGGAATATGGAGATCTGTTCGACGGCAACCCGGTGGTCACCGCCAAGGTCGAGGAACTCAAGGCCAACGCCCGCGCCGAACTGGCCCAGATCGACGCCATGGGCGGTGCCGTCGCCGCGATCGATCACATGAAATCGCGTCTCGTCGAAAGCCACTCGGACCGGATCGGCGGAATCGAAACGGGCGGCACGACCGTCGTTGGCGTGAACCGCTGGACCGAGGCCGAACCCTCCCCCCTGACCGCGGGAGAGGAGGCGATCATGCTCGCCGACCCGAAGGCCGAGGCCGACCAGATCGCCCGCCTGAACGCCTGGCGCACGGAGCGCGACGCCCCACGGGTGGAAAAAGCCCTCGCCGCGCTGCGCAAGGCGGCCGAAACCGGCGCAAACATCATGCCCCCTTCGATAGAGGCCGCGCGCGCCGGGGCCACCACCGGCGAATGGGCCGATGTCATGCGCGGCGTCTTCGGTCAGTACCGTGGCCCGACAGGCGTATCGCCGAATCCTTCCAACCGCACCGAGGGGCTGGACGACATCCGCGCCGAGGTCGGCGCACTCGGCAAACGGCTCGGCCGCAAACCGAAGCTGCTGGTCGGGAAGCCGGGGCTGGACGGCCACTCCAACGGCGCAGAGCAAATCGCCGCACGCGCAAGAGATTGCGGCTTTGAAATTTCCTACGAGGGCATCCGCCTCACGCCCGGCGAAATCGTCGCCGCCGCGAAACGCGACGAGGTGCATGTCGTCGGTCTTTCGATTCTTTCCGGCAGCCACATCCCGCTCTTGGAAACCCTGATGCAGAAAATGAAAGAGGCCGACCTGCTGCATATTCCCGTGGTTGTTGGCGGCATCATTCCCGAGGAAGATGCGCAGCGCCTGCGCGCCATGGGTGTTGCAAAAATTTATACCCCTAAAGATTTTGAACTAAATCGAATCATGTTCGATATCGTCGGATTGATTTCGTCTCCCCCTATTGCCGCACAATAAAAGGCGAAAATTCAATTTGGACGCAGAAATATTTACTTTGTGCCGGAACGCAGATTCAAAAAATTGATCGAACCGACATTGACCAGGGTTGGCATTATAGGGTTTAGATGAATCCTGAAGCCGCAATAGCGTAAAAGGAGCGTGCAGTGGATATCAATCTTGACGCAATGAACCGTCAGGAACTCGTCACCTTGAAAACACGGGTCGAAAAGGCGCTGGCCAGCCTTGAGGCCCGGCGGCGGGAAGAAGCACGCAAGGCCGCTGAAGAGGCTGCGCGCGAATACGGATTCTCCTTGCCCGAGCTTCTGGACAAGTCGAAAGGCGGCAAGGGGAACGCCCTGCCGAAGTATCGCAACCCAAAAGACCTGAATCAGACATGGACGGGACGCGGGCGCCAGCCCGCATGGTTCAAGGATGCTATCAGGGCCGGCACGGAAATTTCCGATATGGAAATCTGACCCGATGACCATCCATATCGCCGCCGCCCCCGGGGATATAGCAGAGACGGTTCTGCTTCCCGGCGACCCCATGCGGGCCAAGTGGGCGGCGGAGGTTTTTCTCGAGTCTCCCCGCTGCATCAATCGTGTTCGGGGGATGTTGGGATACACCGGGACGTGGAAGGGGCAGCCCGTCACCTTCCACGGAACCGGGATGGGAATGCCCTCCCTCTCCATTTACGTTAACGAGTTGTTGCGCGATTTCGGGGCCAAAACCCTCATAAGGATTGGGTCCGCCGGGGCGATGCAGCCGCAGGTCAGGCTGCGTGACCTCGTTCTCGCCATGACGGCAACAACGCTTTCAACCCCTTCCCGTGGTATCTTCCGCGAAGTGAACTTTGCCCCTTGCGCAGATTTTACCCTGCTGAAAGCGGCGGATGCGGCAGCACGCACACTCGGGGCGCCATGTCATGCCGGGAACATCTATTCCTCAGACGTTTTTTATGACGAACGCCCGGACCTTGAAGAACAGATGCGACGCCATGGTATACTGGCCGTCGAGATGGAAACCGCGGAGCTTTACACACTCGCGGCCCGGCACGGGGCGCGGGCCTTGTCGGTCCTGACTGTGTCGGACCACCTTGTAACCGGAGAAACCCTCTCCTCAGAGGAACGCGAAGCCAGCTTCACCCAAATGGTGAAGGTCGCCCTGACCGCAGCCCTGGGCTGATACAAGCGGCAAGCCGTTTTCACATATCAAGCATGAAGGCGCGTTTCCGCCACGCCCTTCGGGCAAGTGGGTTTCCGCAACGCCAACCACGTCTCCAGAACACGCATAAGATGTTTATTCCGAAGTGCGCGGCAAAACCCATTCGCAAACCGCCACCGCAAAGCCGGGATCATCGGGACCGGTTACTTCGCAAAAACGGACCGTGCCGATTTTCTGCCGGACGGATGTGCGCCTCAAGCAGACCAAGGGAAAGATACGCAGCTGGATATTGAAAACTCCTGCGTCGTGACAAGTCCTGTCAAGACTCGGGCGTCGGTCTCCGGATTTACCCCACAGAAATACCCCCGTTTATCCTCGTGGGGCGGGGGAGAATACCGCCATGTTACGGCGTTCTGATTTCTCCGGCCGCCAGCTGTCCAGCCGTCCGGCCCCCGGATATGTTGACCCCGTGCCACCAGTCCGGGGCGATGGCCCGCGAAAGCACCGCCAGTTTCAGTTGCGCCACGCCCGTGTTTGCTGCGGCGGAAATCGGGGTCAGCCTGACATGGCCGCAAAAATCAGGTTGCGGCCCACGGCCAGGGCCGCGCCGCCCGGCGTCAGATCCGAAAATTCGCAGATGGCGGTTTGATCCGCGACAAAGCAAGGCCCGAACGGTCCTGCCGGTATTGAAGATCCTGATAGTCCGGCCATGATGCGAAATATTATTCCATGCAAAAGCTCATCGCGCCTCCTGTCGTTGACGCGGTCCACAAAACGCCCCGTGCTGGCTTCCCGGAGGCGGTGTGCTGCCCCTGGGGGCATGTGCTCGGCTGCACCAGCCAAGACCGCGTTGCCGGTTAACTCGAAGCTGCGCCGCTGACAATAAAACCGACGGCCAAGCCGCTCATCGGGTCGCCCAGGCCATCGGACCGCCCCCCACCGCCCGTCAGACCCAGTCTGAAGTTTTACAACCGGCAAGGGTGTCGCTTCCCCTGCCGTGTCAGCCGCCGTTGTCGGGCGCATACGCTTTCCCCGGATGTTGGTTTTGGGAAACGCCGACGATGTCCTGACAGGCGCAAGAGATACAAGGCTGCGGCCACATTCCGCCTGATTCTGCCTTGCACGGGTAGCCCGTTGCGTTTAAACGGTCATCCGCATAGCCCCAATAGCTCAGCTGGTAGAGCAACTGTTTCGTAAATAGTAGGTCGGCGGTTCGAGTCCGTCTTGGGGCACCATGAGATTCCCGATCTGTAGATAATTCGTCGGTTCTGAACAGTAAGCCTGCCGGAAACCTGCAAAGAACAAACCGTCAGTCCCAAAAGTCACTGTCCGCCATCAGATTTTCCGGACATAGTGGGCGGTTTTGCAACGGAGGTTCTGGTTCGGTTTCTGTTCGAGTTTAGGCGCTGAGCCTCCCCCAGTGAAGTGATCCGCCGTAATGTTTAGGAAAACGAATCCCAAGCCGTATGTGCAGCATGTCCGACAGGCCGAATGGCTTCACACCTTCGGGCAACCCTGATGGATGTAGGTGGCGCTTATGGCTGCCCTCCATCGCCCCGCTCTCGGCGCGAACCGGATTGCAGTAGCCGCCCTGTCGATCTTTGTTTCTTTCGGCTGACAACATGACCTGTGCGGCCGCAATTTGTGGTGGATCTCAGGCCTGCCGCGCTTTGTGTCGGATTTGTGCCAATCGGAAACTTGCGTTCCGGCATTGTTTTGCACTGGGCTGCATTTTTCTGCATCTCTGGCCCATGTCTCTCTTGCTGTTTTTCCTGGGTGAGCGTATCTCCGGCAGCGGGACACCCCTCCCCAACGAGGGGCGCTTATCTGGAAGGATACCATAGATGGTTACCGAAACCCCGGCGACGCGGCCGGCTGATCCGCGTTTTTCTTCGGGCCCCTGCGCCAAGGCTCCGATTTTCTCTCTCGACAAACTTGCCGATGCTGCGCTGGGCCGCTCCCATCGTGCTGCCCTGGGCAAGGCGAAGCTGAAAGCCGCGATCGAAACCACACGCGAGATTCTTGGCGTTCCGGCTGACTACAAGATCGGCATCGTGCCCGCATCAGATACCGGGGCGGTCGAAATGGCCCTGTGGTCGATGCTGGGCGCGCGCGGTGTCGAGATGCTGGCCTGGGAAAGCTTTGGCGCGGGCTGGGTGAGCGATGTCGTAAAACAGCTCAAACTGGAGGCCCGCGTGCATGAGGCCCCTTACGGCGAAATCGTCGATTTCGCTGGCGTGGATTTCAGCAATGACGTTGTCTTCACGTGGAACGGCACCACCAGTGGCGTGCGCGTCCCCAATGGCGATGTGATTCCCGCCGATCGTGAGGGCCTGACGATCTGTGACGCCACCAGTGCCGCCTTCGCCCAGGATCTGCCATGGGACAAGCTGGATGTGACCACCTTCAGCTGGCAAAAGGTGATGGGGGGCGAAGCCGCCCACGGGATGCTGATTCTCAGCCCCCGCGCGGTGGAACGTCTGGAAAGCTACACCCCCGCCTGGCCGTTGCCCAAGATTTTCCGCATGACCAAGGGCGGAAAGCTGAACGCGGGCATCTTCGAAGGTGCAACGATCAACACGCCCTCGATGCTGGCGGTTGAGGATTACCTCGTCGCGCTGGACTGGGCCAAATCCATCGGCGGGTTGTCCGCACTGATGGCCAGGGCCGACGCAAACGCCGCTGTCGTGGCCGGCTTCGTCGACTCCCGCGAGTGGATCGAGAACCTCGCCACGGACCCGGCGACACGTTCCAATACCAGCGTATGCCTGAAATTCACCGATGCCCGCATCAAGGATGGGGCCGCCTTTGCCAAGGCCGTGGCCAAACGGCTGGAAGCCGAGGGGGTAGCCTATGATATCGGCGCCTATCGCGATGCCCCGGCGGGTCTGCGCATCTGGTGCGGCGCAACGGTCGAGGCCGCGAACCTGGAAGCCCTGATGCCCTGGATCGAATGGGCCTTTGAGACCGAGATCGCCGCGCAGGGCTGATCCCAGTGGGCGCGTTCGCGCGCCCCTTTTCCAAAATTTTCACCGAGGAGAGCCGACCATGGCCCCCAAAGTTCTCGTTTCCGACAAGCTTTCCGAAACCGCCGTGCAGATTTTCCGTGATCGCGGCATCGAGGTGGACTTCCAGCCCGACCTCGGCAAGGACAAGGAAAAGCTGCTGGAGGTGATCGGCAAGTATGACGGCCTTGCCATCCGCTCCGCCACAAAGGTGACCGACAAGGTCCTGGAGGCCGCGACCAATCTCAAGGTCGTGGGGCGGGCCGGGATCGGCGTGGACAATGTCGACCTGAACGCCGCGTCCAAGAAGGGTGTGATCGTGATGAACACGCCGTTCGGCAACTCCATCACCACCGCAGAACACGCGATTTCGATGATGATGGCCGTTGCCCGCCAGATCCCCGAGGCCAACGCATCCACCCATGCCGGAAAGTGGGAAAAATCCCGGTTCATGGGTGTCGAGGTCACGGGCAAGACACTGGGCCTGATCGGCTGCGGCAATATCGGCTCCATCGTGGCGGACCGGGCACTGGGGTTGCGCATGAAAGTGCTGGCCTATGATCCGTTCCTGTCCCAGGATCGCGCCGACAAGCTGGGCGTTCATAAGGTCGATCTGGACGATCTGCTGACCAAAGCCGACTTCATCACCCTGCATGTCCCGATGACAGAGAAAACGGCCAATATCCTTAGCCGTGAGAACCTCGCGAAGACCAGGAAAGGCGTGCGAATCGTCAATTGTGCCCGCGGCGGTCTTATCGATGAGGACGCCCTGGCCGAGATGCTGCAATCGGGCCATGTCGCGGGGGCGGCACTGGATGTGTTCGCCGTGGAACCGGCGAAGGAGAACGTGCTTTTCAACTTGCCCAACGTGGTCTGTACCCCGCATCTCGGGGCTTCCACCAGCGAAGCACAGGAGAACGTCGCCCTGCAAGTGGCCGAACAGATGTCGGACTACCTGCTGACCGGCGCGGTGACGAATGCCATCAACATGCCCTCCATCACCGCCGAAGAGGCCAAGGTCATGGGCCCCTGGATTGCCCTGGCCGAGCATCTTGGAGCCTTCATCGGGCAGATGACCGATGAACCGATCAAGGCCATGAACATCCTTTACGACGGCATCGTCACCACGATGAAGACCGAGGCGCTGAACGCCGCCGCCATTGCCGGGCTGCTGAAAACCGCGAACCCGGCCGTGAATATGGTGTCTGCCCCCGTGGTGGCCAAGGAGCGCGGGATCGCCGTTTCCACCACCACGCAGGAGAAATCCGGGACCTTCGAAGGCTACGTGAAGGTCACCGTTGTGACCGACACGCGCGAACGTTCCATCGCCGGAACGGTATTCTCGGACGGGAAACCGCGCTTCATCCAGATCAAGGGCATCAATATTGACGCCGAGATCGGGGAATACATGCTCTACACCACCAACGAGGATGTTCCCGGCATCATCGGTACATTGGGCGGCGTGATGGCCGATCATCAGGTCAACATCGCCAACTTCACCCTTGGCCGCACCGGCGCAGGCAAGAGTGCGATCGCGCTGATGTATCTGGATGCGCCTCTGTCGGAGGCGGTTCTGCAAGCTCTGCGTGCCACCGGCAAATTCCAGCAGGTGCGTCCGCTGGAATTCAACGTGGCCTGACCCCGAACCGATGCGATGGGGCCTGCTCTTGCAGGCCCCGCTTTCAGATCGCGGCCAGCGCGTCGGTGCTTTCGGGCAGAACCTGGCCGCCATCCACAACGATCTGCTGTCCCGTGATGAACCCGGCCTCATCCGAGGCGAGGAACAGCGCGGCGTTTGCGATATCCTCGACCGTGCCAAGCCGGCCCAGGGGGATGGCGGCGGCCATGCCGTCCAGGTATTTCTGACCCAGACCGGCCAACCCCTCGGTATAGATATTGCCAGGCAGGATCGCGTTCACGGTGGTGTTGTCGCGGGCCAGTTCCATCGCGGCCGATTTCAGGAAACCAAGCTGCCCGGCCTTCGACGCGCCGTAATGGGCCCACCCCGGAAAGCCTGTTATCGGCCCGGTGATCGAAGATGTCAGGATAACCCGGCCCTTGCCTGCCTTTTGAAAGGCCGGGACGCATGCTTTCACGCTCAGGAACGTGCTTTTCAGGTTGGCTGCCATGACGTCATCCCAGTCTTCGGGGGTCATCTCGGTCAGTTTGACCTGGGGAAAGATGCCCGCATTGGCACAAAGAATGTCCACCCGGCCAAAGGCGTTCTCTGTCGCGGCGACCAGACCCTGGACGCTGCCCCAATCTCTGACATCGCAGCAATGGAACGCGGCAGTGCCCCCAGCGGCGGCGATCTCCTGGACCGTGTTTTCGGCTGCGGTGGCGCCGCGCGCGGCGATCATCACCCTGGCCCCCTGCGCGGCAAAGACACCGGCGATACCCTTGCCGATCCCCTTGGAGCCTCCGGTCACGATAACGCTGCGCCCCCTGATCGATTTCAACATTATGCAAACCTTCTGCTTCCCCGGAGCCCGGTCCTTGCAACCGATAAAGGCATCCTCATGCGCGGGCCAAGGGGGCGTGCGTCCGCGCCGCAGTTACGGGCGCGGGATTTCGGGCGCCAGTTCCCGCACCACCTGTGCATAGACCTCACGTTTGAAGGGCACGATGCCAGGCACCAACTCTTCCGGATCTAGCCACGTCCATTCGGAAAACTCCGGGTGCACGGTTCGAATGTCAATCTGGTCGTCGCGACCGAGAAACCGCATCAGGAACCATTTCTGTTTCTGCCCGCGGTATCGCCCCTTCCATATCCGGGGCACCAGCGTATGAGGCAGGTCATAATACACCCAGCCGCGGGTCTCGGCAGCGATGCCGACCAGATCGGGGGAAATTCCGGTTTCTTCGCCCAGTTCCCGCAGCGCGGCCTCTTTCGGGGTCTCACCCTTGTCGATTCCCCCCTGCGGCATCTGCCATGCCGGGGGTTCCGTGTCGATGCGCTGCCCGACGAACACCTTGCCCTCGGCGTTGGTCAGCATCACGCCCACGCAAGGCCTGTAGGGCAAGGCCTCGATCTCTGCGGGGGTCATTTCGCACCGTTGATCGCGTTGAGACCGGTCAGGATGTCGATGGCGTAGGCCAGCTGGTAATCCTCCTGCCGCAGGCGGGCGGCATCCTCGGCCTTCCTGGCTTCTTCCTCAAGCTGGCGGCGCTCATCCTCGGTCATGCTGTCATTGTCCAGCGCACCGCGCAGATCGGCCTCATGCGGGGATTCCCGTGCAGGGGCATCGTCATCCTGTGGGGCGGGAAGGCGTGGGGGCTGTTCGACGACGATATCTGGGGCAACCCCCAGCGACTGAATCGAACGGCCCGACGGCGTGTAATAGCGGGCGGTGGTCAGGCGCATGGCCCCATCGGCCTGAAGCGGGATCACCGTCTGGACAGACCCCTTTCCGAAGCTGCGCTCCCCCACGACGATGGCCCGGCGATGGTCTTGCAGCGCGCCCGCGACAATCTCAGACGCCGATGCGGAGCCACCGTTGATCAACACGACCATCGGCTTTCCCCCGACAAGATCCCCCTTGGTGGCGTTGTAACGATCGCTGTCGGCGGGGTTGCGCCCGCGGGTGGAAACGATCTCCCCCGCGTCGAGGAAGGCATCCGAAACCTTGATTGCCTGCGTCAACAACCCGCCGGGGTTGTTGCGCAGGTCGAGCACGACACCGTCGACGGCCTCCGGCCCCCCCATCTCGCCGATGGACTTCTCCAGTTCGGCCTTCAGGTTGGGGTAGGTCTGTTCGTTGAACGTGGTTACCCGCACCACCACCGCATCCCCGATCACGCGGGAGCGCACGGCGGTCAGCTTGATCGTGTCGCGCACGATGGTGACGTCGAAGGGTTCGTCCGCACCTTCGCGCGCCACGGTGATGACGATTTCGCTGCCGACCGGGCCGCGCATCATCTCGACCGCCTCGTCCAGCGTCAGGCCCAGCACGCTTTCCCCGTTGACATGGGTGATGAAATCTCCCGCCTCGATCCCGGCCTCATCGGCAGGCGTCCCGTCGATAGGAGAGACGACCTTGACAAAGCCCTCCTCCTGCGTGACTTCGATCCCCAGACCGCCGAATTCTCCGCTGGTCTGAACCTGCATGGTCTCGAAATCGTCCGGCGGCAGGTAGCTGGAATGGGGATCGAGCGAGGTCAGCATCCCGTTGATCGCGGCCCGGATCAGATCGGCATCGTCCACTTCCTCGACATAAGCTGCGCGGACGCGTTCGAAGATGTCGCCGAACAGGTCAAGCTGTTCGTAAACCGTCGCCTTGCGCTCCGCCTCCTGTGCCAGAAGCGGTCCTGCCACCTGCGTGGCCAGAAGCGTCCCGGCCACCGTGCCGCCCAACGCGGCCATCACGAATTTCCTCATGGCGTCATTTCCCTTGCCGTGCAGCCCGGAGCGGGCGGTGGCGCTGTCTTGAACCTCAAGCCTATATAAACCGTTTCCGGGGTCGTGGCGCCACCACCTATTTTCGGCAGCGCATCACGATCGGGTGCTGTTCAGACAATCAGGCTTTGGCCCGTCATCTCTGTGGGCTGGGGTAACCCCATCAGCGCCAGTACCGTTGGCGCCAGGTCCGAAAGCCGCCCGTCGCGCAGGGCCGCCCCCTCCGGGCCGCCAACCATGATGACAGGCACCGGGTTCAGGGTATGCGCCGTGTGCGGACCGTCGGTGATCGGGTCGTACATGGTTTCACAATTGCCGTGATCCGCCGTCACGATCATCGCGCCACCCGCCCGTTCCAGCGCCCCGAGCGCCCGGCCAAGGCCCGCATCCACAGCCTCACAGGCCTTGATGGCCGCTTGCAGATCACCAGTATGGCCCACCATGTCGGGGTTGGCGAAATTTACCACGATCAGGTCATACCTTTCCCCGATGGCCCGGACGAGAGTCTCCGCCACTTCGGGCGCGGCCATTTCCGGTTGCAGGTCATAGGTGGCGACCTTGGGGCTGGGGGGCATGAAACGATCCTCTCCCTCTTCGGGGGGTTCCTTGCCGCCGTTCAGGAAAAAGGTGACATGAGGGTACTTCTCCGTCTCGGCCAGGCGAAACTGGCGCAGGCCCTGGCGGGCCACCCAGGCGCCAAGGGTATTCACGATGTCGCGCTTTGGAAACACCGCGGTCATGTAGGCGTTGTGACCGGTCGAATATTCCACCATGCCCAAAAGCGCGGCCAGGTCGGACCGCGGGCCTGTGTCGAAGGCGTCGAAACCCGGCTCCCCGATGGCGCGCAATATCTCGCGGGCGCGATCGGCGCGGAAGTTGAGGCAGAAAAACCCATCGCCGTCCCGCAGCTTTTGCCCGTTGCCGACCACGGTCGGCTGGATGAATTCATCGGTTTCACCGCGTGCGTAAGCGGCACGGACGGCCTCTTCCGCAGTGGGGGCGGGGGTCCCTTCCGCCCCGGACATTGCGGCATAGGCACGGGCCACACGTTCCCACCGATTGTCCCGGTCCATGGCAAAGTAGCGGCCGATGACGGTGACGATACGCGCGCCACCGGGCAAGGCAGCGTCAAGCGCGGGAATGAAACGGCTGGCGGATTTGGGGGGAACGTCGCGCCCGTCCGTGATGGCGTGGATGGCAACCGTCACCCCCGCCGCAACGATATGCCTTGCCGCTGCGAGAATGTGGGCGCTGTGGCCATGCACCCCGCCGTCGGATACCAGCCCCATCAGATGCGCGGTGCCGCCGGTGGCTTTCAGCCGGGCGATGAACGCCCCCAGCGCGGCGTTTTCGAAAAAGCTGCCATCCTCGATGGCAAGGTCGATCTGGCCCAGATCCATCGCCACGACCCGCCCCGCGCCGATATTCGTGTGCCCGACCTCGGAATTGCCCATCTGTCCGCTGGGCAGGCCCGCGTCGGGGCCGTGGGTCGTCAGCTTTGCGTGGGGGCAGGTGGCCATCAACCGGTCGAAACTGGGGGTGTCGGCCATCAGGGGCGCGTTGTGTTCAGGGGTGGGGCCGATGCCCCAGCCATCGAGAATGCAAAGAACAACGGGTTTGGGGTGGTTCATGGCGGACCTCTTGAAATTCGCGCCTGTTCTAGGCGCGTGCGGGCCGATGCACAACCGCGGTTTCTCAGGCCCGGTGGTACGGACTGCCTGCAAGGATCGAGGCCGCCCGGTAAAGCTGTTCGCACAGCATGACCCGCGCCAGCATGTGCGGCCAGACCATCCTGCCAAAGGACAGGCTGGCATCGGCGCGGCCGCGCAGGGCGGGGTCGATCCCATCCGCACCGCCGATCACGAAGGCCACGTCTGCCCGGCCCCCGTCCCGCCAGTAGGAGAGAAGCTGCGCGAAATCAGGGGAGGTCATTGCCTTGCCGCGTTCGTCCAGCGTGCAGGTCAGCGCCCCCTTCGGGATCGCGGCGGCCAACAGCCGGGCCTCGGCAGCCCGACCGCCTCCCTTGCGGTCTTCCACGGCGTGTTCGGTCAGCGGTCCCAGCCCAAGCGCCCGCCCGGTGCGGTCGAAACGGGTGATGTAATCGTCGGCCAGGACACGCTCGGGGCCGGATTTCAGCCGGCCCACGGCGCACAGATGCAGGCGCATTCAGTTGCGGGCGCCGGTCGCCGTCGGCGCCATCCACATCTTTTCAAGCTGGTAGAACTCGCGCACCTCGGGACGGAAGACATGGACAATCACATCCCCCGCGTCGATCAGGACCCAGTCCCCCTGGTCCTTGCCTTCCAACTTGGACAGGCGGCCGAGATTCTGCTTCAGCCGATCCTGCAACTTGTCGGAAATAGCCGCGACTTGACGCGAAGAGCGCCCCGAGCAGATGACCATGTAATCGGCCATGCTCGACTTGCCGCGCAGGTCGATCGGGATGATATCTTCGGCCTTGTCGTCATTGAGGGATGCGAGGATGTGCTCAAGCAATTCTTCGCTGGAAACATCCATTGGGAGCCCGGTCATGGGTGCGTTCGCTGCGGCCGTGGGCCGGGCCGCCTCTGCATGGTGAGACAGGACATCGTCCTCCTACATTGCGCGCCGACAGAGCCCCGGCGCTGGGCCTGTCTTTCAACGTAGCATCGCTGCGGACAAATCTCAATGCGGCGGGTCGGTCCGCCACGGTGCAGGCGGTCATCCGATGCCCATGTACGGCAGGAACTTCTTTCCCCGCCTCCGGGCAATGATGCGGCGCGATCCTCTCGGGTACGGCGCGCCCTTGAACGCCGCCCGGCAAAGGAGTATTCGGAGAGCATGAAACGTGTTTTCGACATGGACGACCGCGCGCGCCTGCCCTGGCGGTTCTTCGGTGCGTCGCTTTCGGTGCTGGCCCGCCCATAAGGCGGCCCTTCCTTTCGTTTCGCCATCCCCACATATCCAGCCGCGGAGAATTCCATGACCGGCAAGACACTCTATGACAAGATCTGGGACGCCCATCTGGTGGACGCGGGCGAGGACGGCACCTGCCTGCTGTATATTGACCGCCACCTTGTGCACGAGGTCACAAGCCCGCAAGCCTTCGAGGGGCTGCGCATGGCAAACCGCGCCGTACGCGCACCGGAAAAAACCATCGCCGTGCCCGACCACAACGTGCCTACAACCCCCGACCGTGAAGCCGGCATCGCCAACGAGGAATCGCGTATTCAAGTCGAGGCGCTGGACACCAACGCCCGCGAATTCGGCATCAACTACTATCCGGTGAACGACATCCGTCAGGGCATCGTGCATATCGTCGGACCCGAACAGGGCTGGACCTTGCCGGGCATGACGGTGGTCTGTGGCGACAGCCACACCGCCACCCACGGGGCTTTCGGCGCGCTGGCCCATGGTATCGGTACCTCGGAGGTCGAACACGTTCTGGCCACGCAGACCCTGATCCAGAAAAAGTCGAAGAACATGAAGGTGGAGATCACCGGCAAGCTGCGCCCGGGCGTTACCGCCAAGGACATCACGCTGGCCGTCATCGGCAAGACCGGCACCGCCGGCGGCACCGGCCATGTCATCGAGTATTGCGGCGAGGCGATTCGCGCGCTCAGCATGGAGGGGCGCATGACCGTGTGCAACATGGCCATCGAAGGCGGCGCGCGGGCCGGCCTTATCGCCCCGGACGAGACCACCTTCGACTATGTCAAAGGCCGCCCCCACGCCCCCAAGGGCGCCCAGTGGGAAGCCGCGCTGGACTGGTGGAAAACGCTTTACTCCGATGACGATGCCCGGTGGGACAAGGTCGTGACCCTCCGGGGCGAGGATATTGCCCCCGTTGTCACCTGGGGCACCTCGCCCGAGGACGTTCTGCCCATCACCGATGTGGTCCCCGACCCGGAAAGCTTTTCCGGCGGCAAGGTGGAGGCCGCGCGCCGCGCACTCGATTACATGGGGCTGAGGCCGGGGATGAAGCTGTCGGATATCGGCATCGACGCGGTGTTCATCGGATCCTGCACCAACGGGCGGATCGAGGATCTGCGCGCCGTCGCCGAGATCGTGCGGGGCAAGAAGGTCGCCAAGGGCGTGCGCGCCATGATCGTGCCCGGATCGGGCCTTGTGCGTGCACAGGCCGAGGAAGAAGGCCTGGCCGATATCTTCACCGGCGCCGGGTTCGAATGGCGTCTGGCCGGCTGCTCCATGTGTCTTGCCATGAACCCCGACCAGTTACAGCCTGAAGAGCGTTGCGCCTCCACCTCGAACCGCAATTTCGAGGGCCGGCAAGGCCGCGGCGGGCGGACTCACCTGATGAGCCCCGCCATGGCCGCCGCCGCTGCCGTGACCGGCAAACTGACCGATGTCCGGGATCTGATGTAAGGAGCAAAGGCCATGGAAAAGTTCGAAAAACTCACCGGCATTGCCGCGCCCCTGCCGCTGATCAACGTCGATACCGACATGATCATCCCCAAGCAGTTCCTGAAAACGATCCAGCGTTCGGGGTTGGGCAAGAACCTCTTCGACGAGATGCGCCATGACGCCGGGGGCAAGGAAATCCCCGGTTTCGTGCTGAACAAACCCGCCTACCGGAATGCGCGGATCCTCGTGGCGGGGGATAATTTCGGCTGTGGGTCCTCACGCGAACACGCGCCCTGGGCCATCAGGGATTTCGGCATCCGCTGTATCATCGCGCCCAGTTTCGCGGATATTTTCTTCAACAACTGTTTCAAGAACGGCATCCTGCCCATCGCCTTGCCGCAAGGGGATGTGGACAAGCTGATGGACGACGCCGAGCGTGGGGCCAACGCGGTGCTGACGGTGGATCTCGAAAACCAGACGATCACCGGCCCCGACGGCGGCGAGATTCGCTTTGACGTGGACCCGTTTCGCAAACACTGCCTGCTGAACGGGCTGGACGATATCGGGCTGACGCTGGAAAAGGCCGCGGCCATCGACAGTTTCGAGGCGCAGGCCGCCCAGTCCCGCCCCTGGGTCTGAGATTCGGGCCGCCCTTCGGGGGGCGGCCTTTTTCGGGATGCGAGTGCTGGCGATCCTCCTGATCTTCTGTGCGGGCGTGGCCGTGGCCCAGCCCCTGCGCGTGGGCGTCTATCACACCGGCCTGTCCCGGAACGGGCCGGGTGTGATGCTGCGCGACATTCAGAAAGGGGACCCACAGGTACAGGCGGTTGTGGAGGTCATAAATGCCGCAGCCCCGGATATCCTGCTGTTGCTGGATTTCGATTATGACGCCGCCAATGCCGCGCTGACGGCACTGGCGGGCCGCTTGCGCAAGGTGGGGGCGGACTTCCCGCATCTTTTCGCCCTGCGCCCCAATACCGGCCTGCGCACCGGGCTGGACATGGATGGCGACGGACGCTCCGGCGGTCCCGGGGATGCGCAAGGCTGGGGGACCTTCGCGGGGCAAGGGGGGATGGCGCTGCTCTCACGGTGGCCCATTGCGGGGGAAAACGTGCGGGATTTTTCGGATCTTCTCTGGCGGGATCTGCCCGGCGCGATCCTGCCCGCAACAGATGAGGCCCCTTTCCCCTCCGCCGAAGCACAGGCGGCGCAACGGCTTTCGTCCACCGCCCATTGGGACATCCCGGTGATGGTGAAAGGCAGACCCTTTCATATTCTGGCGTTCCACGCCACGCCCCCGGTCTTTGATGGCCCCGAGGATCGCAACGGCCTGCGTAACCGCGATGAGTTGCGTTTCTGGCAGATCTACCTTGAGAGCCCGGACGCCCCCGCCCGGTTTGTCCTGCTTGGGGGCGCCAATCTCGACCCGCATGACGGCGACGGCCACAGCATGGCGATGCGCGCCTTTCTGGACAGCGGGCTGGTGCAGGAGCCGGCCCCCCGCGACTCTGAAGGCAACCTGCATACCGCCTTCTGGCCCCGCACCGCCAGCCTGAGGGTGGATTACGCACTGCCTGCCCCCGGCCTGACCGTGCATGGCACCGGTGTGTTCTCCGGCTTCGGCCCGCTGGCAGAAACCGTTGCGCACGCCTCTTCCCACAGGCTCGTCTGGGTTGACCTGGCCCTGCCCTGAATTTCTCTTCACGAAAAGGACAACAGACATGACCACCCCTTCCCTTCTGATCCTGCCCGGCGACGGTATTGGCCCCGAGGTCATGGCCGAGGTGCGCCGCATCATCGACTGGTTCGGCGCCCGGCGCGGGCTGACCTTCGATATCACCGAAGACCTTGTGGGCGGCGCGGCCTATGATGCGCATGGCGTACCGCTTGCGGATGCGACGATGGCCAGGGCTCAACAGGCCGATGCCGTACTGCTGGGCGCGGTGGGCGGCCCGCAATACGACACGCTCGACTTCAGTCTCAAGCCGGAGCGTGGCTTGCTGCGCTTGCGCAAGGAAATGGACCTGTTCGCCAACCTGCGCCCGGCTCAGTGTTTCGATGCGCTGGCGGATTTTTCCAGCCTCAAGCGCGATGTCGTGGCCGGTCTCGACATCATGATCGTGCGGGAACTGACCTCGGGGGTCTATTTCGGTCAGCCACGCGGCATCGTCGAAGAGGGTGGCCAGCGCGTTGGGATCAACACCCAGCGTTACACCGAGGCCGAGATCGACCGTGTCGCCCGTGCGGCGTTCGAACTGGCCCGCAAGCGCAACGGCAAGGTCTGCTCGATGGAGAAGGCGAACGTGATGGAATCGGGCATCCTGTGGCGCGATGTCGTTCAGGCGGTACATGACGCCGATTACCCGGATATAGACCTGAGCCACATGTATGCCGATGCCGGCGGCATGCAGCTTTGCCGCTGGCCCAAGCAGTTCGACGTGATCCTGACCGATAACCTTTTCGGCGACCTGCTCTCTGACGTTGCGGCAATGCTGACCGGCAGCCTGGGCATGTTGCCCTCCGCGAGTCTTGGCGCGCCGATGGAGAACGGGCGCCCAAAAGCGATGTACGAACCGGTGCACGGCTCGGCCCCCGATATTGCGGGCCAGGGCAAGGCCAACCCATGTGCCTGTGTCCTAAGTTTTGCAATGGCGCTGCGCTACTCCTTCGACCAGGGGGCGGAAGCGTCGCGCCTGGAAAAAGCCGTGGAAAAGGTATTGGCCGAAGGCGTGCGTACGGTCGATCTGATGCAGTCCGAAGGTGAAAGCCCGACCTCGACACAGGGAATGGGCGACGCCATCCTTGCCGCGCTGGACGCGAGCCTTTGAAAACCGCGCAAGGGGGCGATTGTCCTCTTGCAAATCCTCTTTGGGCGCTGTAATCCGCCTCCACTCGGTCGGAGTGTAGCTCAGCCTGGTAGAGCACTGTCTTCGGGAGGCAGGGGCCGGAGGTTCGAATCCTCTCACTCCGACCAATATTTTCAATATCGATAGTCAGGACATTTGTCCTTTCGCGTCACGATGTGACCTTTGAGCGCCGTTTTGCCCTGGCTCGGGTTTGCCCGCCGCTAGAGGGCAAACACCTTATCTGCACCCGCCGCGCCGGTGCGCCGCTTCATGAAAACGTGGAATATGCCTGGAACCCAAAGGTTGTCGACGAGGCTAATAGCTGACAAAGCGAGCCTACGCTTTGCTGCATTGTCGCGGAAATTTCGGCCCTTTGCTGCCGTTCATCGCTATTTCCCAATGCTGCGGTGCGGCCCATAGAAGCTGATGGGGTGGATGGCTCCTGCTCCAACCGGCGTCGCGATGCGCCATAGTGCAGGTCTCAAAATCTGCTTATGAGAGGAGCCGCCCCATGCAAGTTACCACAATCGGCGTTGATCTGGCGAAGAACGTCTTCCAAGTCCACGGTATTACAGAAAGCGAAGAAGTGGTGTTCAACCGCCCGCTGCGACGAGCGCAATTTCTATCGTTCTTTGAAAAACTGGATCCCTGCCTGGTCGGCATGGAATCGTGCAGCAGCGCCCATCACTGGGCACGCAAACTCACTGCCTTGGGTCACGAGGTTCGACTGATCCCGCCGATGTATGTGAAGCCGTATGTCAAGCGTGGGAAGTCCGACGCAATCGATGCCGAGGCCATCTGCGAAGCCTTGACCCGTCCGACCATGCGTTTCGTCGCGATTAAAACGGTTGAGCAACAATCGCTGCTGTCGCTGCATCGGGCGCGCGACCTTTTGGTTCGTCAAAGAACGCAGTTGATCAACGGCTTGCGAGGACTGGTTGCCGAGTTCGGCATTTTCATTCCGAGAGGCTTGGCCCGTGTGATCAGCTTTGCCGAAGACATCACCCTTGGTGAAGTGCTCGACCTGCCGGAGATCGCCAACGAGGTGATCCTCAATCTGTCGGAACAACTTATGTCGCTGCATAAACGGATCCGCTGGTATGAGGAACGCCTGAAGCTGGTCGCCAAAGAAGATGCGCGTGTTCGTTTATTGCGCACGATACCCGGTGTCGGCGCGGTAACAGCTTCCGCGATTATTGCCAGCATTGGCGACGGGCATCAGTTCCAAAATGGCAGGGAGTTTGCTGCCTGGCTGGGTTTGACCCCCGCAAACAAATCCAGCGGCGGCAAGGAGAAACTGGGACGGATCACAAAGATGGGCGACCAGTATTTGCGATCTCTGCTTGTCGTCGGCATGACATCACTGGTCCGACAAACACGATCCCACCCCGAGCGGGCCAGCAAATGGTTGACGTCATTGCTCGAACGCAAACCCGCCCGTGTCGCGACCGTCGCCATGGCAAACAAGACGGCCAGGATCGTCTGGGCTGTTTTGACCCGCAATGAGCCATACAACCCACGCGCTGCAGTCTGAGAGGAAAGGAACGACGAGTTAGCAAGACCCGCGAGATGATGGTGCATAAGTCAGCCGCCAAAACCAGGACACCCCGCCGAATGGCCCGGGCGCAATTGCCCGCTAAGCTGTAAGGGACCTGGTTTGCGGAACCCATCAGGGCCAGCGGTCGAAACCGCGCAAACAGGCCGGACACATGACTGCTTCTGACAAACGCACAAATCAGACCGAAAAGGACTTGCTATGCAGGAGCCATCCACACATGCCATTCGTTGCACGTACTAATCGGCGGGGCCTGAAGGGGCGGTCAACAGTAAGCGCTGTCACCGCGGCACGCCTGTTCAGCTTGACGGGTTGAAGTTCCATGGCAGGAGCTCGTCGATCCTGCTGGCGGGGTGACCGGCGGTG
>NZ_QAAA01000024.1 GCF_003046545.1 Rhodovulum imhoffii
TCAAGGATCTGCGTCGGGAGGCCCGCGATCTGAAGGAGGTCGTGGCCGAGCAGGCCCTCGAATTGCGGCTGCTCAAAAAAAGCATGATCGCGGATTGTTGAGCACTACAACCACCGACGCTACCACGAGAGCCTACAGAACCTCACGCCAGCTGACGTCTACTTCGGGCGCGGAAAGACCATCCTCAAACAACGAGAAAGGATCAAACGAAAGACCATCGAAGCGCGGCGCTTGCTTCACCGAAAATCCGCCGCATAATCAAACCAACCAGATGCGCCAGACCCTCTCTTAGTTCAGGCAGCCATCTGTCCCAAAATCCCTGACGACGGACAACGAACAGGTGCCCCGAATACGGATCCTGCTTCAGCACACTCTCCGCCAGAGCCGACAGGCCGTTGAACTGCTTGCGCATGTCCGTCACACCCGCCGCCAGCCAGATCTTCGTCTGCGCCGGAACCGGGATCACGAGGAGAGCTTTCGCAAGAGCGCTGCCAGCGCCTCAGGATCATAGTCCCCACAGATCTTCAGCCGAACCCCGCCATCAATCTCAACTTCAAGCGATCACGCCGTTGTGGCAGGCTGCTCGGGTATGTCTGGTTGCGCAACCTCAATCGGCAGAAAACATGGGGGCGCCACGTCATCCGGCGCAACGTCGAACCGCTCATCCTTCATCCAGTTGAAGACCTGGTTCGCGTTGACATCGTATCGACGCGCCACCTGCGCCACCGAAATGCCCGCCATCCGCGCCTGCGCGCAGATCATACGCTTCTCAGCATCCGACCAGTTCCGACGACGCCGACGTCTGCCCATGCTCAACCTCGCTAATGTCCATTACGTTTTTGATGGACACTAACCCTCACTAACGATCAGCGGCAGAGCGGGCACACCGAACGCTTACGTCTTTACCGCCGGGAAGCCCGCCATGCGGATCAACGTGGCAGCGGAGCGCGCGCGCCGGAAATCACGTTCAGCCGTCAGCGCATTCTCCAGAAAATCGGTAAAACTTTGCTCCTGCTCGGTCGCGGCGGCGGCCATCCCCCACCAAAATCAGGGGCTACTCCAATCATAGATAATGAAAGGTTCGGATATCTTCCGGGCGGCGATGTCCGAATAGACCTGCGCAGGGTTTGCTGGCGACACCGATGTCATCAGCCCCGCCATATCAATGCGCTTTTGGGATAGCCAGCGCAGGGCCCGTGCGAAACCGCCGAATGTACTGTGAGGGGCGTTGTTGTACCCCTCAAGCAGTTCTTCCCAGACGAAGCCCCTTGACTGTATGGGGACTTCCCATTCCCAGCCGCCCCGCAAGTTGACGAAGCCGAAGAACACGGCCCGCATGATTTCATGTGCCGACAGGTCTGTGTATTTGCGCCAGGGGACTCCGACCAGCACAACTTCTCCCATGGGGCGCACGATATGGCAGCCATCCAGCACCGCAGACTCGTGCCCCGAGCAGTCCACTACCAATGCAACTTTCTTCAGATAGGCCGTATCTTCGAGGGGCATCCTGGCATGGACCGTCCCTATTCCACTTTGCCGTAACTGCGCACGCCGCATGGCGTCGGGTTCCACAACGCTGACATCGTAGCCGCCGATGGCAAAGTTATGTGCCGCCAGAATGCCAACGGGTCCTGCTCCGCAGATCACCACCTTGTCCCCCGGGCGCGCTTTTGTCGACATGAGGGTTGTCATGGAGACACCCATGAGACGCGCAAGAAGAGCCACCTCGGGCGCCATGCCGTCCGGCAGCTTCAGCGTAAAGCGCGCAGCATGTTGTTGCGTCTGGCGATGATAGCCCATGCAAAAACGCAACTCGCCAATTTCAACGCCCTCGACGGCGTCGCCAATCTCTTCCACACGAAATACGGCGGCATATCCGGGCCGGATCGGGAAGTCCTCCCCTTCGGCCCACCCCATCTCTGTTCCTTGACTGATCAAGGTTGCAATCGTGGGGCCACGGATTTCATCCGCACCCAAGGTCTCATCTTCATAATCCTGCAAAACGAAAGTGGATTTTGCAGAGATGACAACCTCTTTGGCCATGACCGACCTCCATTATTCCGCCAGTGTTAGGCCTGACTCGGTGTCAAACAGATGTACGGCCGTCGTGTTCAAACACACGTGGACGGTTTCGCCCGGTTCCGCGCGTTGGTCGGCCGGCACTTCCGCGACCAGCTCGTGCTGGCCAACGCGAAGATCCAGAAGCGCCTCGTTCCCAAGATATTCGGTTACCTCGACGCGGGCTTTCATGGCGCCGGGCGTGTCGGCGCCAACACGCTTTATCTCGATTGGCCGCACGCCGAGAGTTACGGCCTGACCTTCCGACACGCGATCCGCAAAACGTTCCGGGATCGGGACCGACAGGGCATCTGCCTGCAGGCAGCCTGAGATAACGCGGGCGGCGATCATGTTCATCGATGGGCTGCCGATAAAGGTGGCCACAAACGTACTTTTGGGGGCGGCGTAGACGTCCTCGGGTGTGCCGACCTGTTCTACATGGCCGTCCCGCATGATTACGATCTTGTCCGCCAGTGTCATGGCCTCGACCTGATCGTGAGTGACATAAAGAACTGTAGTTCCAAGTCTTTGATGGAGTTTGCCGATTTCCCACCTCACCTGTGTGCGCAGCTTGGCATCCAAATTCGAAAGCGGTTCATCGAACAAAAAGACCTCCGGGGTTCGCACCATCGCCCTGCCCATGGCGACCCTTTGGCGCTGCCCGCCGGACAGTTGTGCCGGGCGCCGCTCCAGAAGATCGCCAAGTCCAAGGATACCTGCAGTTGCCGCGATCCTGTTCGCGACCTCGGTTTTTCCCAGCTTCATTGGACGCAGCGCAAATTCCATGTTCTGGCGTACTGTCATGTGTGGATAGAGCGCATAGTTTTGGAAAACCATGGCAACGCCACGATCCTTGGGCGCGACATCGTTCACGATCTTCCCGCCGATCGAGAGTTCACCGCCTGACACATCCTCCAGCCCTGCAACCATGCGCAAGGTTGTTGTCTTGCCACAGCCTGAGGGTCCAAGGAGTACGACAAACTCTCCTTCCTCGATTTCAAGGTCGATCCCATGGACAACCTGAACCGCGCCATATGTCTTGACGACTTTATTGAGTATGATTGCCGACATCGATTTTCCTATTTGACGGAGCCCATGGTCAACCCGCGGACCAGCCACCGCTGGCACGTCAGCACGAAGATGACTCCGGGAATGAGAATGATGAACGATCCTGCCATGATGCGGCCCCATTGCACGGCGTCCGACGACCAGAAGGACATGACCGCCACTGTCGCGGTTTGAGCTTCCGATCCGGTCAGCATCAGCGCGAACAGGAATTCGTTCCAGGAGAAGATGAAGCAAAACACCGCCGAGACCGCGAGGCCGGGTGCCGCCAACGGCAGCGTCACGCGCAAGAAGGTTTCGATCAGCCCGTAGCCGTCCACTGCTGCGGCTTCTTCAAGCGCCGTTGGCACCTCATCGAAGAACCCTTTCATTAGCCAAACGGTCAGCGGAATGTTCGCTGTCGAATAGACGATGATCAGCGCCAGCGGCGTGTCCAGCAATCCCGCCGTCTTGAATATGATGTAATATGGGACAACCACCGCGATCGGTGGAAACATCCGCATGGACAGGATCCAGAAGGCCACGTCATTCATCCGTTTGTGGCGAATGCGGCTGATGGCATAGGCGGCGAGCGACCCGATGGTCAGTGAAAAGGCTGTGGAACCCAGTGCAACGATCAACGAATTCAGGATGAACTTTCCGAATGGCCGCATCCCGAACAGGTCTTTGTAATGCTCGAATGTCGGAGAGAAGAGGAAGGCCGGCGGCTTCTGGAACATGATCGGTGAAGGTTTTACCGACGAGGATGCGATCAGATAAATCGGCGTCATGAAAACGATCAGCACGATCGTGAGCGCGATGTAGATCAGAATAGTCTGTTGTGTGGACGGTTTGTTCATAACAGGACCTCACGCAGCCTGGTCACGATTGAGGGATTTGAAGAAAAGCGTGATCAGAACGACGATTATGATCAGTGACACAAAGCTGGCGGCCGCTCCGACGCCCATCCGCCAGAATGTAAAAGACTGCCGGTAGATGAACATCGAAAGGACTTCGGTGCTGTCGCCCGGCCCGCCCTTGGTCAGCACGAAGATGATGTCGTAAATCTTGAAAGCATCGATGGCACGCAGGAACATCAGGCTAACCAATACGGGCTTGAGCTGTGGCAGCGTTACGCGTGTGAAGATGTCCCATCGGGAATTGCCGTCGATCATCGCGGCCTCATAGGGTTCGGGCGACAGGCTCTGTAGTGCCGCCGCAGTGCCCATCATCACGAATGGTGTCCATTGCCAGATATCGGCAATGGCAATCGCCCAAAGCGCCCAATTGGTCGAGGCAATCCACGGGATGGAACCGACACCGGCAAAACTCAGGAAATAGTTTAGATAACCAATCTCCGGGAAGTACAGAAACAACCAGACCAGGCCGACAATGACCGGCGAAATCATCATTGGGATCATCAGCAATGTTCGTGCCAGAGGCATGCCGGGCAGCTTTTGAACCACCAGCAGCGCGATTCCGACACCCAAAACCAGTTGAACCGACAAAGTCATGGCCATGAGTTTGAAAGTAACAATGAGGGAGTGCAGAAACTCGCTTGAACTCAGGATCTCGCGATAGTTGGCCCCGCCGACAAAAACACGTGGGACAAAGATTTTGGCCAGATCGTAGGAGCGGAAACTGAGGTAACCCGCATAGATCATCGGATAGATCGTTGTCAGGAACAGAACCAATATTGCCGGCAACAAGAACATGCCAAAGATGCGTCTGTTTCGTTTTCGGATATAGGCCATGAACGAATGGCTCCGGGCTATTGGGTTCAAGGGCGTCGGCCCGCCCCAGAAGGAAGCTGAGGGGCAGGCCGCAGGATCTCTGGTCAGTCGAATATCTCAGCAGGCACGTCGTTGATCCAGCGAAGGCGCATCTCCTCCGGGAAGACCTTCAGCCGCGTATTGACCTTGGTGCAGCCTTTGGTCAGAGCTTCCTGTGCGGATTCGGTTTCACCAGCCATGTACTTGTTGAGCTCGACTCCGAAGACTTCTTCCACATCAGCATAGAACGGGTGGAAGATTCGGCGTTGCGCGCGCTCTTGGGTTTCCAGAAGTACCTGATAATAAGGGTATTTCTTTTGGAGCTCCGAGTCTGACAGGATGGATTTGTGGAACTGCGATACGCCAGATCCCTCATTGGCAAAGCGGCGCATCATGTCGCGGGAGGTTCCCCACTTGATGAACTCCCAAGCCGCTTCCTTTTCACGATCCGATGCCTTCGAATTGATCGCAAAGCTCAGCGCCCCGGTCATGGTATCCGCGGGATTGCCGTCTCCTGTCGGGCTGGGTGCATACCCGGCTTCGCCGATGGTTGGCAGCACGGCTTCGTCCGGGTTGGTCAGGCGCACTGTACGCACCGACCAATAGCCCGATTGCGCCACTTCGCCGCGTTCCATGTAGCCGGTGCGGATGTCCCACATCAGACCCAAGTAATCCGGGGGATTGTAGGCAGCGAGTTCTTTCATGACCTCGGCCGCCTTCAATCCGGGTTCACGGTCAATGGCGCACAAGCCCGTTTGCGGGTCCCAGTATTGACCCCCGAAGCTGCGCATGATCGGAAAGAAATCATGTGTGATGGCACCGGCGACGCGGCTATAGGCCTGGGCGTTGCCGTAGAAATCCTTTGCCAGCACCTCGCCCGCCAGGGTTTCACCTGCTTTGCGAGTAAAGAATTCGGCGATGTCAATGAACTGGTCCCAGGTCTTGGCCGGAGCGAGATCGTAGCCGTACCTTTTGTTGAATGCGGCCTGTTCCTCTGGATGTTCGAACAGATCCTTCCGGTAGTTGATGTGCCAGATCATTCCCGACGCGGGAAAAGCCAGAAGACGCCCCTGCCACGTATTTTCCTGAAGCTGGATCGGAATGATGTCGTCCAGATGGATTTCCTCGGCATCGCGTTTGACGAGGTCCGTAAGGTCTTCCAGAGCGCCGGATTCGCCAAGAACCCCAACCCAAGGGCTGTCCACCCACATCAACTGATAGCTGGGGTTGTTGGCGCTCGCCTCGATTACGATCTTATCGATCAGGCCCGGATAGGGAAACATGTCGATCTGGACTTTCGCCCCCGTCAATTCGGTGAACTCATCCACAATGGGCGCAAGTCGCGTCACGGAGGTGTCGCCAATGGCAAGCATCTTGAGCTCTACCCCTTCATATTCCTTCTCGGCCCAGGCCGCACCCGTCAGGCCGGTCGCCAGCGCAGCCGCCAGCGACAGCGTTCTAGACACATTCATGTTTCGTCCTCCTCTGTTGGGTCGCAGTGTGCAGACCCTTGCTGCAAACGGCCTCCTCCGACCGCATTGGATTTCGGCTTATTTTCCTTGGGACGGCGTCCATAACCTTGGTCCGCCATCGGCCTCGTAGCCGAGCGGTCCGTTCTGACTTACGATCTCCAGGTATTGCCCCCATGGCGCGCGTAGATAGAGCCAGACGAGATTGTGCATCGGACCGCCTTCGATCAGTGTCGGCCCTTCAAGAAGGTCGATCCTCGCCGCGCGCATGCGTTCGGCCACCGCGTAAGCGTCATCAACCTCGAAAGCGATATGCATCGCGCCGGCTTCACCATTGTGCTTAAGGTGCTGCTCGCCTTCGACGCCACGATATTCAAACAGTTCCAGTGATCCGCCACGACCAACCTGAATTACACGTTGATCGGCGATCCTGACGCCTTTGGGCACACCGAGATGCGTGGACATGAACGCGTCATCCACATCCACCGATCCGCATTCCATAATTGTCACCGCACCAAACACATCCCGGAAGAATGCGACCGCCTCTTCCATATCGGGGACGGTAAATCCAATGTGGTGAAGTCCAAGAACAGGCGTCATTTCAAACCCAACCGGTTAGTTAATCCGAGATCAGGACTAAGCGAGCGCATATCGCTTGTCCGCATTCCGCTCCCAAGAAAAGACGACCGGGGCCAGAGGCTCCAGACCGCGAATAAGATCGGCCCCCTTTTCTCCGATCATGATTGTAGGAGCGTTCGTGTTCGAGGAATTGATCGTTGGCATGATTGAACTGTCGCAAACCCGCAGGCCATCAATTCCCCGCACTCTCAATTCGGGATCGAGCACGGCCATCGGATCACTGTCTGTACCCATCTTGCAGGTGCCGACGGGATGATGATCGGTCTTGGCCATCCGGCAGGCATAGTCGTACAGATCCTTGCGGCTGTTCGTGCCCGGTCCCGGCAAAACTTCCTTGCGGACGAACTCGCAAAGTGCCGGTTGTGCAAGGATTTCCCGTGCCATTTCCAGGCCTTTGAGCGACATTTCCAGATCATAGGGGTCTGCCCAGTAATTTGGATCGATCAGGGGGGGCGCCAATGGATCGGAACTGGCCAGACGAACCGTTCCGCGCGACCGCGGTCTCATGAATGCACTGTTAAGTGTGATGCCCGCGCCATCAATTTTGACGATGCCCTTTTCAATCCCGGAGCCTTGCCCAAGATGAAACTGAATATCCGGCGATCGTGCGGCGGCATCCGCGTACCAGAAGGCCCCGGTTTCAAAGAGCGATGCTGCCGCCGGCCCATTCTTGAACAGCAAGTACTGCAGGCCCGCCCAAATCGTTTTATCCAACCGGTCCCATCCGTCATAGCTGTGGGGACCGGTAAGTTCGGAAATCGCACAGATATCGATATGATCCTGCAGGTTGGATCCAACACCGGGCAGATCTTCGACAACCTCCAAATCATGACTGCGCAAGTGATCTGCTGGGCCAATCCCTGACAGCAACAACAGCCGAGGGGACCCTATTGCGCCAGACGACACGATCACTTCGCGTCTTGCGTGGATTGTTTCGATTTTGCCATTGCGCCGCACCGAAACGCCGGTTGCCCTACCTTTCTCAACCAGGATGCGCATGGCCTGGGATTTTATCCAAACGGTCAGATTGGAGCGCGTCTCCGCCGGCCTGAGAAACGCAACTGAAGCAGAAGACCGCCTCACATTTTTCTGTGTCAACTGATAGTATCCCGCGCCACGTTGATAGCGTCCGTTGAAATCTGGATTGTACGGCATGCCGTACTCCTGAGCGGCCCGGATGAACGCATCACAGACAGGAAGCGTGGCACGCGGCATGGAAACCCCAAGCGGGCCGTTGATGCCATGGAAGTCGTCGTTGAACCGCTCGTTGCACTCGGCGCGCGTGAAATAGGGCAGGATATTCCGGTAGCTCCAGCCTTCGCAGCCGTGATCTTCGGCCCAGGAATCGTAGTCCTTTGCATTGCCCCGCGTGTAGATTTGGGCGTTGATCGACGAACCGCCTCCAATAACCTTGGCTTGGGTGAACCAGATCTCGCGCCCCTGCATGTGCTTTTGTGGCACCGTGGACCAGCCCCAACTGGCAATTCCCTTGGTCATTTTCGCAAAGCCTGCGGGCCAGTGAAACAAAAGGTTTCGGTCGCGCCCGCCGGCCTCAAGGAGCAACACGGACACATCGGGGTCTTCGCTGAGTCTTGCCGCCAGAACACAGCCGGCCGACCCGCCACCTGTGATGATGTAATCGAACTCCCGCATATTCATCCCGCAGTAACCATTCAGTTACATGAAACGTTTCACCAAATTGTCATCTTGTCAACAGCAATGCGCCGCCGGCTTCCAAAATGCGTGGCTCAGATTATCGAAGCTCTTGAGACCAGCTCAGGTTCGATACGATGGACCATTCTAAGGGAACTCCCGGCGCGAACCATCTCCGCAGCACGTTCCGCCGCCATAGTACCAATCCTCCCGGGAAAGATGTCGACGGTTGTCAATCTCGGGGCCAGAGCTGATGAAATCGGTGTATTATCAAAGCTGATGACTGAAATGTCTTTCCCGATCCGAATACCAAGCTCGCGTGCGGCCTCATAAATGCCGGTGGCAATATAATCGTTGAAACAGATTACAGCAGATTTCGGAACTCCTTCAGCGCAGATTTCCCGAATTTCGGATGCACCAAACTCCATCGACAAGGGGCCGGGCCTAAATGCGCAGGCTGAGTGTGGCAATCCAGCCTCCGCAAGGGCGCGTTGAACGCCTGCTCGCCGCCCTTCCAATGTCGTCGTCCGCTCGTAGCCGCCCACGAAGACGGCGGATCTATGGCCCGCGCTCAAAGCGGCGCGCATTGCAAGATAGCCTGATTTATCATCGTCTACGCCGACAAAGCTGACCGGGCATTCAGGAAGGTCTCTTACGCAGGACACCACAGGAATCCTGCGGGTGAATGCGACCTGAAGATCCTCCACTTTCGTTTCGTGTACGGGCGACAAGATGATTGCGCCAACCCCCTGAGACACCATCGATTCCAGCATTTTGCCCTGTCGCTCAAGATCGTTTTGTGCCGTGGCGAGAATGGTCAGGAAACCTTCCTTGTAGGCGGTACTTTCCAAGTCGGACACGAGGTGACTGAAGAAGGGGTTCGCGATATTGTTGAGAATGACGCCAATCAACCGCGACTGGCCTGATCGAAGATTGGCGGCAGCCGCGTTGCGGACAAACCCCAATTCATCCGCAGCCTTCAGAACGGTCTTGCGCGTGCCCTCCGAAACCCGTCCCCGTCCAGCCATGACATAGGAGGCTGTTGCGACAGACACTCCAGCCTTTGCGGCGACATCCTTCAACCCAACCCGTTTCATTGCCTGACTGTGTCGTTAAACGTTTCAGCAAGACAATGCCTAACCATTGATTTGGCCTAACTCAATCACGAATCCAGTCACGAATTTCCAGGCTCGGGGCGTGTTCTTGATTCATAGCCAGAAGGCGGCGGCTGCGGCGGGGCGATGGCGGACGGAAAGACCTTTGGCACCTGCCGTGCGGGTTGTGCCCGCCGCCGGTCCTTGAACCTGACCGGCAAGTACCTCAACACGCCTGATCGGGCGGAACTGATCATCAGACCGTGAAACGCGTGCGGGCAGCAGGTCCCCAAATACGGGTATTATCTTTATGACGTAATTATACACCGTATGGGTATTCAATTACGGACTTCACGCAATGGTGTCGATGAGCCCCGCAGTGAAACTGCGTGCATGATTGAAAACACAAAGATAACCGTTCTTCGGCAGCCGCCAGATCGCAACTTATTTGCGTCGGGAAGGGATCTTTGCCGGAAGGCTCGGGTCAGGCGGTTGATGGCCAAGATCGGTCTGGAGGCGATTTACAAGCGCCCTCGGACCAGCCAGCCGCATCCGCAGCACCCGGTCTATCCGTACCCCTGAAGAGGCCCGCCCCCATACCGGACCGCGCGGGTCCGGGGGCGACAGCCGGTGAAATTCCGGGGATACCCCGAAGAGGTCCCGGTCAGGCGATCAGGCCGACGATTTCGTAGGTCCGCTTCAGAATCGGGGCGGCAATGGCGTTGGCGCGTTCCGCACCCCGGGCCAGAATGCGGTCGATCTCTGCGGGGTCCTGTAACAGGCGGCTCATCTCGGATGAGATCGGGGTCAGATGGGCCACCGCCAGTTCTGCCAGCGCGGGCTTGAAAACACCGAACTGCTGGCCGCCATACTCAGCCAGGACGGTTTCGGCGCTGGTGCCGGAAAGGGCGGCGTAGATGTTGACCAGATTGCGGGCCTCGGGGCGGTCGGTCAGCCCGTCGACGGTTTCAGGCAGCGGCTCCGGGTCGGTCTTGGCCTTGCGAATCTTTCTGGAGATCGCATCGGCATCGTCGGTCAGGTTGATGCGCGCCATGTCCGAGGGGTCCGATTTCGACATTTTCCTCGACCCGTCGCGCAAGCTCATCACACGGGTGGCCGCACCCTCGATCACCGGCTCCGGCACCGGGAAAAAGTCAGCACCGTAGTCGTTGTTGAACTTGATTGCGATGTCGCGGGTCAGTTCCACGTGCTGCTTCTGGTCCTCGCCCACGGGCACGTGGGTGGCGTGGTAGGCCAGAATGTCCGCCGCCATCAGCGCGGGGTAGGCGAAAAGCCCAAGGGACACATTCTCGGAATTCTTGCCGGCCTTGTCCTTGAACTGGGTCATCCGCTTCATCCAGCCCAGGCGAGCGACGCAGTTGAAGATCCAGGCCAGTTGCACATGGGCCACCACGCGCGACTGGTTGAACAGGATCGACTGTGCCGGATCGACGCCCGCGGCGATGAAGCCGGCGGTCAGCTCCCGCGTGGCGCGGGTCAGCTTGTCGGGATCTTGCCAGACGGTGATGGCGTGCAGGTCGACGATGCAGAAAATACTGTCCTGCCCTGTTTTCTGCGATTCGGAAAAGCGCTTGAGCGCGCCCAGATAGTTGCCAAGCGTCAGGTTGCCCGAAGGCTGGATGCCTGAAAAGACGCGCGGTGTGTGGACCACCTCCGTCATGGGGTTTCTCCGTCTGGAAATTGCTGTGCGACGGGCTTACCCATGGGAGGGAACCCCGTCAACCAAAGGCCGTGCCGCATGTCTGATCCCAACGCCCCTCCGCTGAACCCCCTGCCGTCCGTGGTGTGGCTTCTGGCCCTGCCGGTCATCGCGATGGAAATCGTCCTGGGCGCGGGTGCGCAGGGCCTTATCGGCGGACCCGAGGCCGTGGGCTGGCGGATGAGGGCGATGGAACAGTTCGCCTTCTCGCCCCGCGTGATGCACTGGATGCTGGGCACCGGGCAGTTCCCGCCCGGCCACATGGCCCGGATCGTCACCTACCCGTTCGTACATGCCAGCTTTACCCATGCGCTGTTCGCGCTGGTGTTCCTGCTGGCCCTGGGCAAAATGGTCGGGGAAATCTTCCGCGCCTGGGCGGTGGCGCTGATCTTTTTCGGTTCGGCCATCATGGGGGCGCTGGTCTACGGGGTACTGTTGCCGCAGGCCGCGCCGCTGGTAGGGGGATACCCGGCAGTCTATGGCCTGATCGGGGCATTCAGCTTCCTGATGTGGGTGCGGCTGGGGCGAACCGGGGCCAACCAGTACCGGGCGTTCTCGCTTATCGCGATGCTGCTGGGCATCCAGCTCTTGTTCGGGCTGCTGTTCGGCGGCCCGCCCGATTGGGTGGCGGATCTGGCGGGTTTCGTCACGGGGTTCGTCCTGTCGCTTCTGGTCGGCCCGGGGAGCTGGGGCCGTGTGCTGGCGAAGCTGCGTCAGCGCTGACGCTTCAAGGCGTTGCGAAAATCGGACAGGTGGAACGCGCCCAGAAGGTGCCCAAATCCGAAGTAGCTGACAATGCCAAGTGCGATCAGCAGGGCCAGCGCCCCGTAGCGCAGGGTATCGGCCTTCAGCCACGGGGCAAGACCCCACGCCCCGCCCCACAGGCAAAGGCCCATCAGCGCCGAGGCCAGCACAATCCGCGGCGCTCGCCTGATCAGACGCTCATCGAACGTTGCAGCCATGCCCATCCTGCGTGACCCCAGCCAAAGCTGCCCCACCATCGCCCACCCCGCCGCCGTCGTGGCCAAAGCCGCCGCGATGAAACCGATGAAAGGCGCCAGCCCGATGGCCAGCCCCGCGTTCACCCCCATCGCGCCGACAGCGTAATAGAACGGCCGGCGGGTATCGGCGCGGGCGAAGAACAGCGGTTGCAGAACCTTTTGCAGGACGAAAGCAGGCAGGCCCGCCCCGTAAACCGCCACGGCCAGCGCGGTTTGCGCGGTGTCCTGGGGTCCGAACGCGCCCCGTTCGAACAATACGGAAACCAGCGGGCCGGGAATAACCATCAGCGCCGCCGCCGCGGGCAGGGTCAGCGCCAGCGCGAATTCCGTCGCCCGGTTGAGCGAAGCCCGCCCGCCGGCCTCGTCCCCGGCTTTCAGGCGGCGGGACAGGTCCGGCAGCAGTACCACGCCGATGGCGATGGCCACCACCCCCAGCGGCAACTGATACAACCGGTCGGCATTGTAAAGCCAGGAGACCGCGCTGTCGAAATAGCTGGCCACCTGCCGTCCGACCAGCAGGTTTACCTGCACCACCCCCCCGGCCAGCGCCGCCGGTGCGGCGATAATGGCGAGTCGCTTGAGATCCGGTGTCAGCCGGGGCAGATGCGGGACAAGGGTAAAATTCGCACGGCGTGCCGCAATCCAGACCAGGGCCAGTTGGGCTATGCCTGCCACCGGCACGGTCCAGGACAGCGCCAGGGCCAGATCGCCACCGGTCAGGGCGGCCCCCACCATTGCAGCGATGAACAAAACGTTCAGCAGCACCGGAGCGGCAGCGGCGGCGGCGAAACGCCCGGCGGCATTCAGAACCCCCGAAAGCAGCGCCGCCAGCGAGATGAACAGGATGTAGGGAAAGGCGATGCGCCCATACAGAACAGCAAGGTCGAATTGTTCCTGCCCATAAAAACCGCTGGCCATGGCCAACACCATCCATGGCATTGCGGCCATGGCCAGGAGCGTCAGCACGATGAGAATTCCGCCCAGTGCGGAAAAAGCATCGCGCGCAAAACCCTCCGGATCGTCCCCGGATTCCAGACGCTTGGAGAACATGGGAATGAACGCCATGTTGAATGCGCCTTCAGCGAAAAAGCGGCGAAACAGGTTGGGCAGCGAAAACGCCACTACGAACGCCTGGTGCGCCGGGCCCGTGCCCAGCCATGCGGCGATCAGGATGTCGCGCACAAACCCGAGGATGCGGCTGGCCAGTGTCCAGCCGCCAACCGTCACGAACCCCTTGACCAGACGGATGGGGCGCATCAGCCGTAGGCCCTTTGCGCGCCTTCTTCGATGGCGGTGCGCAGCTTGCGCTCCAGCGCCGTACGTTTGGAGGCGGAATGCAGTTTCAACCCGAACATGTCCTTCACGTAGAAGCTGTCGACCACCTGTGCGCCATAGGTCGCGATCACGGCGGAGGCAATATAGATATTGCTTTCCGCCAGTACGCGCGTCAGGTCATACAACAGGCCGGGGCGGTCACGGGTGTCGACCTCGATGATCGTGTATATTTCAGATCCGTCGTTGTCGAAGGTGATCGATGTCGGGAAGCGGAAGCTGCGCTCCCGCTTTTTCAGCTTGTCGCGATCGGCCAGTTTCTCGCGCGGGCGAATTTCGCCCATCAGCGTTTTCAGGATCGTCTCGCGCAGGCGGGGCAGGCGGGCGGCGTCGTAGGGCGCGCCTTCACCGTCCTGAACCCAGAACACCGCGGTCGCGTAGCCGTCCTTGGTGGTGTAGGTCCGGGCATCCACCACGTTGGCCCCCGACAAGGCCAGCGCCCCGGCCAGGCGGGAAAAGATGCCCGGATGGTCGGCCAGAACGAAACAGGCGCGGGTGGCGTCATGGTCGGGGTCGACGTCTAGGTCGATGCGGATTTCGTTTTCGCCGATTTCCCTCAGGAGGCGGGCGAATATGACGTGGCTGTCGGTTTGCAGCCCTTGCCAGTACGGGCCGTAGTGACGCGAGGTTTCGGCGCGCAGGGCTTTCCTGCTCCAGTCCGGCAGGGCGGCACGCAGGGCTTTTTTCGCATCGGCATCATGCTTGTCGCGATTGATGTCCTCCAACCCGTTTTCCAACGCGTCGGCGGTTTTGCGGTACAAGGTGCGCAGCAGCTGCGCCTTCCAGTTGTTCCAGGTGTCGGGGCCGACGCCACAGATGTCGCACACGGTCAGAACAGTCAGCAGATCCAGCCGTTTGCGCGTTTTCACAGCCTTGGCGAAATCGCGCAGGGTGCGCGGATCGGAAAGGTCGCGTTTTTGGGCCATATCCGACATCAGCAGATGATAGCGTACCAGCCACTCGACGGTTTCGCATTCTTCGGGTCTGAGTCCCAGCCGCGGTGCGACGCGCCGGGCAATGCGCGCCCCGACGATGGAATGCTCCTCCGGCCGGCCCTTGCCGATGTCGTGCAGCAGCAGGGCGGTATAAAGCACCTTGCGGTTCACCCCGTCCGAAAGGATCTGGCTGGTCACGGGCAGGTCGCCTTCCAGTTCCCCCCGTTCGATTTTTGCCAGCGTGGAGATGCACTGGATCGTGTGTTCGTCTACCGTGTAGTGATGGTAGACATTGAACTGCATCATCGCCACGATGGGCTCGAATTCCGGGATGAAGGCCGATAACAGGCCCAACTCGTTCATCCGCCGCAGGGAACGCTCCGGATTCCCGTGCTTGAGCAACAGATCCATGAAGATGCGCTGGGCTTCCCGGTCGGTGCGCATGTCGTCGTCGACAAGGTGCAGGTTGGCCGAGATCAGGCGCATTGCGTCCGGGTGGATCAGTGTTCCGGAACGCAGGGCCTCCTCGAACAGGCGCAGGATGTTGAGCTTGTCTTCAAGGAACTTCTCCGGGTCGTCCACATCCAGCCGCCCGTGGACCAGCCGGCAACCGGGTGTGGCGCGGCGGCGGCGAAACAGGCCCAGCAGGCGCGGTTCCTTCTTGAGGTGGGCGGCCTCGAGCTTGGTCAGCAGGATCCGGGTCAGGTCGCCCACGGCGGTGGCATGGCGAAAGAAATCCTGCATGAAATGTTCGACCGCGCGGCGCCCGCCATGATCTGTGTAGCCCATGGCGGCGGCCACTTCGATCTGCATGTCGAAGGTCAGCTGATCCATCCCGCGGCCCGCGATCAGATGCAGATGGCAACGCACGGCCCACAGGAAGGACTCCGCCCGGTCGAAAGCCTGCCGCTCCTCGGAGCGGAACAGGCCGAGGCGTTCCAGTTCCGCCACGCTTTCGACCCGGTGCACATATTTCGCGATCCAGTACAATGATTGCAGGTCGCGCAGGCCGCCCTTGCCCTCCTTGACGTTGGGTTCCAGCATGTAGCGCTGCCCGCCCTGCTTGCGGTGGCGCTCGCTGCGTTCGGTCAGTTTGGCCTCGATGAAGTCGCCCTCCGAGCCGCTGAACAGGTCGTTCCAGAGCCGCTCTTTCAATTCCACCGCCAGCGGCGCATGGCCGCCGAGAAAACGATGCTCCAGCAGTGCGGTGCGGATCGTATAATCCTCCTGCCCAAGCCGCAGGCAATCCTTTACCGTGCGGCTGGCATGGCCGACCTTCAGGCGCAGATCCCACAGGATGTAGAGCATGGATTCGATCACGCTCTCGGCCCAGGGGGTAACCTTGTAGGGCGTCAGAAACAGCAGGTCGACATCGGAAAAGGGCGCCATCTCACCCCGGCCATAACCCCCGACGGCAAAGACGGCCAGCCGTTCGCCCTCGGTCGGATTGGGCAGGGGGTGCAGGCGCTCGGTGCAAAGCGAAAGCGCCACGGTCACGATGGCGTCGGTCAGGTAGGTATAGCTGCGCACCGTCGCACGGGAGTCGAACGGCCTGGCGCGGAACGCATCGGCAATCTTCGCCCTGCCGCGTTTTTGCGCGTCGCGCAGCAGGCGCACGATCACAGTCCGCAGGGTGCGGGGGGAGACCTCATCGCCGGCCTCATCCTCCAGCGCCGCGAAAAAGGCGGTGCTGTCGAAGATGTCCTCCGGCGGGCAGATCAGCTCAGCGAAGGGTCGGGCGGACGCGGGGTCAGAACCCGGCGCCGCCAAAACGTCTTGGGGCAGGGTCAATCACGTAAACCTGGTTGTCGCGGATCTGGGCCACGGCGAGGCCCCGTTCATTCGTGCCGTCATTATGTAGCCGGAACACACCGTTCACGCCCACGAAGCCCGCGCCCTGGGTCAGCCCTGCGGCGGTGAGGGCATTGGCCTTGCCCTGCCGCACCAGCGCCCCGATCGCGGCGATACCATCATAGGCCAATCCGGATATCGGATGCGGCGCGTGGCCGTAAACGCTCTGGAAGCGGGCTTTGTAGCGGGCGCTCAGGTCCGGGTCCGGCAGGGCGAACCAGCCACCCTGAACGCCGGGCAGGGCCACGGTGGCAGGCGGGATGTCCCATCGGGTCAGGCCGATATATTGCGTGACATTGCTCCCCATGCCGTTTTCCCGCAGGAGTTGGGTGACCAGCGGCAGCGCCCCGGCGCTGTCGGCGGTCAGGAAGAGGGCTTCGGCCCCGTTTTCACGTGCGGCGGCAGACAGGCGCGGCGCGGCCTGCACGACCCCGTTTTGGGAAAACTCGTAAGAGCCCACGCCGACAACGCGCCCGCCGCTGCTGGTCACGGCGCGCTCGATCGCGGTGCGGCCGACTTCCCCGGCGAGGTTCTGGCCATGAATCACCATGATGTCGTCACGCCCCTGCCGAACGGCGAAACGGGCCAGCCGCCGGGCGGTGGAATCGAAGGTCTGACCAAGTATGAAGACGTTGCCACCCGCGATTTCGGAATTATTGGAGAAACTCAATACATTGACGTTCTTGCTGGCCACGGCCAGCCCGGCGGCGTTGGCGGCCTGGGCATAGACGGGGCCAAGAATGATTTTTGCGCCCTCCTCAACGGCGGTCTGTGCCACCTGTGCGGCGCGGGCGGGGTTCCCGGCGGTGTTGTAAACCCGCAGTTCGATTCTGGCGCCGCTGAGATCCGCCATTGCCAGCCGGGCCGCGTTCTCCAGGTCGCGCGCCAGAATGGCGTCTCCCCCCTGTCCGGAGCCGCCGGGCACCAGAAGCGCCACGGGGACGGGCTTGTCCGTATCGATCCGTTGTCCGCGGCTGGGCAGGTTTACCGTATCGCAGGCGGCCAGACCCAGCACCGAAAGGGCGATCGCCGTCCCCGCGACCATCTTGCGGGCAGAAGAGAAAAGCGCGAACATGAACAACTCCCAGAAAGATGGGCTCGGGCCCCCTTTGCGGATGGAGCGTAAGCCGATATGCCCGTCAAGTAAATGTCCTGATCCGCTGGAGGCCCCTTGCAAGACCCTCACCCTCTTTCCGCCGGTCTCTACCTTGTGTCCACGCCGATTGGCGCTTCGCGGGATATCACCCTGCGTGCGCTGGACATTCTGGCCGCCGCCGACGTGATCGCCGCCGAAGATACCCGCACTGTCCGCCACCTGATGCAGATCCATGGAATCCCGGCGGGGGAGCGCCCCTTCGTCGCCTACCATGATCATAGCGGCCCCAAGGTGCGCGCGCGGCTGGTTGAGGATATCGCGCAAGGCCGCTCCGTCGCCTATGTCAGCGAGGCGGGTACGCCGCTGGTGGCGGATCCGGGCTACCATCTCTGCCGTGCGGTCATCGAGGCGGAACTGCCCGTGACCGCCGCGCCGGGGGCTTCGGCACTTCTGACCGCGCTGGCGGTGGCGGGGTTGCCCACGGACCGGGTATATTTCGCCGGGTTTCCCCCGGCGCAAGAGGGCGCGCGACGGGCCTTCCTGCGCGACCTTGCCCGGACACGCGCAACGCTGGTGTTTTACGAATCGCCCCGGCGCGTCGCCCGCCTGTTGGATGAACTGGCCCAGGTGATGGGCGCCGGGCGCCCCGCTGCGGTCTGCCGGGAACTGACCAAGAAGTTTGAGGAAATCAGCCGTGCGCCACTGGGCGCGCTGGCCGAAAACTATGCCGGGCGTACCGTGAAAGGCGAAATCGTCGTGCTGGTGGATCGCCCCGGCGAGGAGGAAGAAGTCAGTGCGGAGACGCTCGAGGCCGCCTTGCGCGCTGCGCTGCAAACGCGGTCTCGCAAGGATGCCGTGGCCGAGGTCGCCACCGTGCTGAACCTGCCCCGGCGGCAGGTCTATCAGGCCGCGCTGGAGTTGAAGGAATGACCGGCTACCATGCCGGACTGGCCGCCGAGGGCATCGCCGCCCGTCATTATGCCGCCCTTGGCCTGTCGGTTCTGGCCCATCGCTGGCGTGGGAAAAGTGGAGAGATCGACCTGATCCTGCGCGATGGTGCGGGGCTGGTGTTTGTCGAGGTCAAGCATTCTACCAGCTTTGCCTGGGCGGCATCGCGCCTCTCGCCCCGGCAAACCCGGCGGATTTGCGCCGCGGCATCGGAATTTCTTGCCACCCGGCCGCGCGGGCAGTTGACGGAATGCCGGTTCGACGTTGCGCTGGTGGACGGGCAGGGTCGTGTCGAGGTGATCGAGAACGCTCTGATGGCCTGACTTGCAAACAGAGGCGCACCGGGCCATGAAACGGAAACACGCAATAAGGGGCGACGCCTGTGAGAGTTGCAATCCAGATGGACCCGATCGCCGGGATCGACATTTCCGGTGACAGCACCTTCCGCATTGCCGAGGAGGCGCAGGCCCGCGGCCACAGCCTGTTCTACTACCTGCCGCAGCATCTGTACTGGCAGGCAGACCGCGTGATGGCGCGCGGTCACGCGCTGGAGGTGCGCCGCATGACGGGCGACCATTACACTCTCGGCCCGGAGCAGGACGTGGATCTGGCCGGCTTCGATGTGGTCTGGCTGCGGCAGGACCCGCCCTTCGACATGGGATATATTACCACGACCCATCTGCTGGAGCACCTCACCCCGCAGACGCTGGTGGTGAACGATCCGTTCTGGGTGCGCAATTTTCCCGAAAAGTTGCTGGTTCTGCGATTCCCGGAACTGATCCCGCCCACGGTCATCGCCCGCGATCTGGATGTTCTGCGCCGGTTCAAGAACGAACACGGGGATATCATCCTCAAGCCGCTTTACGGCAATGGCGGTGCGGGGGTGTTCCGGCTGGACCCGAGCGACCGCAACCTGTCCTCGCTGCACGAGCTTTTCACCGGCATGAGCCGTGAGCCCCTGATCGCACAGAAATACCTGCCGGACGTATCGAACGGAGACAAGCGGATCATCCTTGTCGACGGAGAGCCCGTCGGCGCGATCAACCGGGTGCCGGCCGTGGGAGAGACGCGCTCCAACATGCATGCCGGGGGCCGGCCCGAAGCGGCGCAGATCACCGCGCGCGACCGGGAGATTTGCGCCGCCATCGGCCCCACACTGCGCGAGAAAGGGCAAATCTTCGTCGGAATCGACGTGATCGGCGACTACCTGACCGAAATTAACGTCACCTCTCCCACCGGGTTGCAGGAGTTGGAGCGGTTCGAGCAAACCAACCATGCCGCCCGTGTTTGGGAAGCTATCGAGGCACGGTGCGCCTGACTCCCGCGGCTTTTACCGCACTGCGCCTTTCGCGATCAGAATGGTCTACCGGCCTTTACGCAAAAGAACGCGCCGCGATTTCGGTGGCGAGGGAAGATCGTGCAGACTGCCGAGACGGGCGAGATCTTCACCTTGCTGAGCGGCCTTTGCCTGGCGAAGGTCCAGGATGACGGCCCCTGAAGGGGTCACGGACTCCCGGAAGAACTGCATGTACGCCTCTGCGGGATAATGGAAGCCGCAAGACAGGAAACTGACGGCCAGGTCGACCCCCGTCTCGGTTTCCGGAGCACGAACGGCGGGGTTCAGCGTCATGATCCGGTCGGAGTTGATGCCGTTCGCCTCCAGCAGGCTGCGCGCGGTTGCCAGGCTGGAATAGGCCGCCCCGAACTGGCGAAAACCGAAGTGTTTCCGGCTGTTCTGCTCAAGATCGATCAGCAGAACGTCGCAGTCCATATCCTGCAATGCAAACAGGTCGAAGAAAGCATATCCACAGCCGATATCGGCGAGGCGGCGCGGGGCGATTTCGGCCAGAACCGGCGCGATCTCGCGATATTCGCGCAAGATAACCGCCGCCGCACGTCGGGCGATTTCCTCTCCCAGCCGGGCGACGGCGTCCCGGATCGGGCCTTCGTCATCGTTTTCCCACGCCTTGATGATCCTGCCGGGACGGGGCAATCCCGCCAGCACTTCGGAGCGTTGCAGCACAAGGTTGACAAGGTCGCCTTCGTCGAGGGCGCTCAGATCCAAACGTTTGATTGCAGGGTCGCAATCGTAGCCAGGGGGAAACATGTTTTCCATGGGGCACCAAAACTTGATAAGATTCAGAGTAATTAGGATATTTTTTGAACCTATGCAAAGATACCCTCAGGGGCCAGGTCTATCTGGGGCTTACGTTGAACGAGACGACCTTGAAGCTGTTGCGGTCCGGGATCATCCCGATCGGGCTTGGCCAGACGGATCTTGAACGGTTCTACCGCACATGGGTGGCGAACCACGCCATGTTGCGCAGTGCCTGTGACCGTCCGGTGCTGAACACCAATGCGTTCATCCTGAACGTGACGGAACCGGAATGCCCGGCGATCCTGCGCAAGCTGGCAATCAACGACACACCGCCCGCCGCATGGGTGCGCGACTTTGGCGGAACACTGACATCCGACCGGGTGCCCGGCGATCACTATACCGCATTCTCGGCGCCGGAAAATGCCGCCGCCGTGGCCCGCAAGTTCCATGCAGCACTGGCGGGGGAAGACCTGTGGACCAAGGCACCGCGGGTCGCTGAGATGGTAGCATGAGCGCCACGATGCCCCTTGTCTGGAGCAGCCTTGGCTGTGTCGGTGCATTCTGGCTGCACAATGCCGAAGAATGCATCGGCATGGAACGCTGGACCTGCGCGCATTTCGCGCCGGACGTTGCACGGCGCTACCGGACACGGGCCTTTGTTCTGGCTGCGGGCCTACTGGCGGTGTCTTATACCACCCTTGCGGCGGCCTATCTTGCGAAATGGCAGATCGGGTTTCTGTTCCCATTTGCCACTGGGGCGATTTACGCAAATGCACTGCTGCATGTCTTCGGGCGGTTCACTGCGCGGATGAAGGACATGCCAGGGTACTGGAGTGCGCTTTTGCTGCTTCTGCCCAGTAACATTGTCTGGGCATGGCAGGCTCAGGCCAATGCTCTGATGACCTGGAGCAATTTGAGCCTTTGCCTGTTCGTCGGTGCGTTGTTGCAAGCACCACTGGCGGCAGGAGCGATCCTGATCGCGCATTTTCTCACTCCTGACAAAAGGATTAGGTGGCCTGCCCCTATCGGGTGGTCCGGTTTCAGTCTTAGTGCATGACGGGTCTTGGTGCCAAGGCAGATGCCTGCGGCGGGGCTGATCCCTGGTCTCGAAACGGTGCCCAGTGAACGGCCTCCGGCGCTGGTGGCCGATAGCCCAGGGACGAGTGAGGCCGCGCCGTGTTGTAATGGACCCGCCACGCCTCGATCACCACGCGTGCCTCGGCCAGCGAGTAGAAGATCTCGCCGTTCAGCAACTCGTCCCTGAGCTTCGAGTTGAAGCTCTCGCAGTAGCCGTTCTCCCACGGACTACCCGGTTCGATGAACGCGGTGTTAGCCCCACCGCGTCGATCCAGTGCCGCACCGCCTTGGCCACCGATCGGCCCTGCGATACCAGTACGTCGACCTGCCTCAGCTTCGCGACGATCTCTTCCGGCTTGTGCCTCTTCTGTCCCATTCCTTCGTCCTCCAACTGGCCCGAAAGCCTACTTCAGGGAGGACCACTTTTCAGGGGGCAGACCAGTCACGGCATCACCCCGCCTCAAGGCAATTAACGCAACAGTCCCGGCGTTTATGGGTCTGCCGTCGCACGGACCGAGGCCGGATCGGCCAGCCTCCCCTGCCCGCCCAGGGACTGTTCGCATTTGTCTGCCAGCACAGCTTGTGGTCGTCGGCGATGTCCGGGATCCGGTCCGTCAAGGGTAGTGGGCGTCAGAACTGTCAGAGCCGTCATTCGTCATCGGCGGCGTCCTTCGTACTGGCAATGTCGCCAGACCCGCCGAACAATCCGACGATGTGTCGCAGCAGACCGGCGCAGGCCAGCGACCAGACCGCAACGGCGGCGATGACTGAGACGGGTGGAATGCGAGCCAGCAGATCCAATTCGGCGGCGCGCGCCAGTTGTTCGGTCGACAGGGTGTACATTCCGAGCGGAAACACGATGCCCCAGACTTGTACGCCGTAACGCAGGGGCGTGCGATGCACCACATGAACCCAGATGCCGAGAACCACCAGAAGCGGGATCCACCAGGTTCCCACCGCCCAGAAGAAGAGCGAGAAGCCGAGCAGGAACGGGCGGAACGAGGCCAGGATGGCGACGTCGCCGGCTTGCTCCGCAAGCATGGCTCCAGACAAGGTCGTGATCGCCGCGGCGCCCATCCCGATCCAGTAAGGCCAGCCGATCTCTGCCGGCGTCAGCCGGACAAAAACGAGCCGGAAGAAGATCAGGGATATGATCGGAATGTAGAGCATGCAACCGACCAGAAAGAACACCAATGACGCGAGCAGCAGCAACTCACGCTGTAGCGGAAACTCAGGCGCCAGCGTCCCACCGAGCGCCGCTACGGCCTGCGCCCCCACGACTGCGAGAAGCCACAGTCCGTTCAGTCCGCGGCGCAAGGTTGGCTTTGTTCTTGCCGTGATAAGGGCGGCCAGCACGGCGTAGTTCACAAAGAACCATAGTCCCGCCGCGACCACGTAGAACGCGCTCGCGATTCCGGGTTGGCCGCCGAGGCGTGCGAGTTGTATGGCGAAGACGCAGACGCCGACGACGGTCGTGAAAAAGCCCATAGCCGCGCCATGATCACGCAGGTCTGCTGCGGCCCTGCTTCGATGGCGCACCAGGCGCAGTGCAGTCAACCCCAACAGCGCCACGAAGAAGCCCCCGTTGAGCGCGAACAGGGCAAGAGACAACCGGGTGCCGCCCATCACATGGACGGCCATCGAGACACTTCCCGTCGCCATCACCAGCGCGAAGGACGCCGGCGACAGGTCGGCAGCGGAGCAATCTATGATCTGCACGAGCGTGGGGGCTGCGGGCCGCTCTGTCGCGGATGCCTTCGGCGGTTGCGATGGCGTGTCGGCGGGGGGGGGCACGCGGGACATGCTTGCGGAGTCTCCGTGGCTCCACTTCCCGCCCCCCGAAAGATCTGGGGGCGGGAGGCTGAGACTACCGCCCGACTACCGGGGGCCGGTTGCGGCGACGAGGGCGCCGGGTGGCAGAAGTTCGTTTTCCATATAGGCCACGATCGCCCAGATTTCATCGGCTGTAAGCGCGTCGCCGAAAGACGGCATCAGCCAGTGATCGGGGCCGTCGGGGATCCCGGCAGCGATGCGCCGGTAGAGCGCGGCCGGGCTGGACCCACTGCGCAGCGCATCGCGGCGGAAGTTCCGGGGCGACACCCGCAAGCCGTCCACTTCAAGGATGCCGCTGGCGGCTTCGCCATCGCCACGGCCCCGTTCGCCATGGCACGAGGCGCAGCTCAGCTGGTACAGTTCAGTGCCTGCGGCAATCAGGTCCGGCGTCGTCTCCGGCCGCGACGGCACCTCGATCCGCGCACCGCTTTCGGGCCGGTCGAGCCACAATTCGTCCAGGACTTCTACCAGCGAGGAGACCTGCGCCTCGCTGAGCGACGCGAAGCCGGGCATGCCGGAACCCGGCAGACCGGCAACGATCACCCGGCGCAGGTCCGCATCGGTCGCCACGCCGTTGTCACTCGAGACATAGCGATAGCGCCCGCTGACGAGATCCCGCGGTGGACCCGAGAAGGTCGGCGAACCCGCCCCCGGTCCGTCGCCCTGTCCCTCCAGCCCATGACAGCGCGCACATTGACTGACGAAGAGCGGATAGCCCGTCAGGACGTGCCCGCCGTTCGTCACGGCGACGTCGATTTCATCGGCACTGGTGCGGGCCTTCGCGGTCGGAACCAGCCCGTTGTCGCCCGGTCCGGGAAGCAGGAAACCGATCGTCAACAGCCCGACCACCGCCACAACCGCCGCATAGGTCAGATAGCTCTTGTCCGAAACGAGTCCGAACTCCCAGCGATTACGGAACTTCATCGCCGTGGTTCGCAGCACCTGGTAGGGCCGCACGAAGTAATTGATGGGCAGGGTCCAGGCGTGGATCAGCTTGGTGAAAGGAAAATACGCGGCGAACGTGAAGGCAAGAAACACGTGGATTTTCGTCAGAAGCGGCGCGGAGTCCATCAGCTCCGGCTGTGGCTGGAATCGCCAAAGGCTGGCAAACCATGGTGCCGCCGTGAAGGAAACCCCCCATATCCTGTGGACGAGGGCCTGGAAGATCGCCACTCCAAGGATCGCGATCAGGAAGAGATGCACGATGTAGTCATCCGGCTGGCTCATCGCGCGCATCTCGGGGACGCGGATCCGCCGCACCAGCGCGATCACGGAGCCGGCTATCGCCGCGAGACCTCCGGCCGTGGCCATCAGGAAGAATGCGCTGACCCATCCACCGGCCCCCATCACGCCGCCGATCACACCGGCAATATGGCCGAAGAATGTGAGGAAGATGCCCCAGTGGAGGAGATGCGCGGCCAATCCCAGCGTATCGCGCCCGTGGAAGATCCCGCTGGCGCGGGTCGTCAGGCCGAACGGTCGGTAGATCATCCGCAGAAAGGGAATGACGAAGAACAGCGTCACACAGACGTAGGGAAAGATACCCCAAAGGAAGTAGTTGGAAGTTAACAAATCATTCATGGCTTCTTCCTCCCGTGGGTTTGCTGGGGTGTGGATTCGGGCATCTCGCGACGCTGGGGAATGGTTGCCTCGACTTCGGGAGGCAACCAGATCGGGTCATCGGACATGCGCTCCAGGTCCTCCTCGACGACAAGCTGCAACGCGTCGAAGAGCATGTCATAGGCACACTCGTACTTCTGGAGCGCCTTGCGCAGGGGCGCGATGCCTGGTTGAATCAGTGTGTCCAGCAGCCGCCGGCGCAGGCCGATCCCGTCATGTTCGGAGCGTTCGATGCTGATCGCGAGGAATTCGAGCGCGACCGGGACATAATCGGGGAGTTCGCTATCGCCCAATTCGAGACCGAAATGGGCGTACACGGCCGCCAGTTCAATCATGTAGGCATTGCGCCCCGACGCCCCGGCACCGCGGCATGAACTCGGCTCCTCGTACATGTAGGCGCCGAAATACAACGGACAGGGCGGCGACAGTTCCAGCGTCTGCGTGTACTCGTCCACATCGCGGGAGGCAGGAGAGGCGAGAAAGTCCTCGATTATCTCGCCTGGCGCGGAGCCGGCGATCTTGCCCCGGTTCAGGTCGATCCTGTCCTTGTCGCGGAACTCCGGGTTCACGAGCAGTTCTGCAATAAGACCGTAGGCGGCCCCAAGGTCCCAGCACGCCGGGGCTATCAAGGTCTCTACTCTGGTGGGTTCGGACATCATCAGCTTCCCACCTCCTCGCGATTTCCGTGGAACTCGGTCCTGCGGTTGGGCGCGCTGCCCGGGTCCATCAGATCGAAACCGGTGAAGCCGCGTTCGAGATATGGTGCGTCCGCCGTATCTTCGGAGCGCGCAGTTGCGATCACGAAACGTTCGTGGAAATGCGCCAGAGCGAGCAGACGGTGCATGTGCCGTGCGTCCTGAATGGTCAGTCCCACCTGCGCGAGCACCGACTCATCGATGCGGCCCTCCACACGTTCCAGACGCCGGAACTCCCGCACCGCAAGCTGGCGCAGCAGTGCCGTCTCGACCTGGTCCGTATTGCCCGCCGCCAGAAGCGTCGCGAGATACTCGATCGGAATGCGGAATTCCTTGAGTTGTGGCAGAACGGTACCGCCATCGACCATGTCCATGGCGTTCCGCCCGTTGTCGACATGCGACGTTTTCACGGGACTCTCCGGCGGGATGTAGAAGAGGCTCGGAAGGGTCCGGAACTCCGGGTGCAACGGCAGTGCGATCTTCCATTTCTTGACCATGAAGAACACAGGCGAACGCCTGCATGCCTCCATCCAGTTGTCGGAGATCCCCTGGCGCCGGGCCTCCTGAATCACTTCCGGGTCGAAGGGATCGAGGATGATTTCACGTTGCAGATCGACAAGCTTGTCCTCTGGGGCATTCGCAACTTCGGCGACGCGATCAATATCGTAGAGGATCGGTCCGAGATAACGGATGCGCCCGACACAGGCCTGAAAGCACATGGGGGGCTGCCCGGTTTCGATGCGGGGGAAGCAAAGGATGCACTTCTCCGACTTGCCAGTCCGCCAGTTGTAATAGGTCTTCTTGTACGGACAGCCCGACACGCAGTAACGCCAGCCGCGGCAGCGATCCTGATCGATGAGGACGACGCCGTCCTCTTCGCGCTTGTAGTTCGCCCCCGACGGGCAGGATCCGACGCAGGCCGGATTGAGACAATGATTGCAGATGCGCGGCAGGTACATCATGAAAGAGTCCTGGAATTTCAACAGGGCCTTCTTTGCCGCTTCGCTCATGTCCTTGAAGTTGTAATCGAGTGCGCCGGTGCCCTCGTAATGGGTGCCCGCCGCGTTATCCTCCCAGTTCACGCCGTAGGTTAGGTCGATGTCTTCCTCGGCGGTGATCTGCGATTTTGGCCGGGCAACCGGCTGGGAGTACTTGGTCGGCGTTTCCGAGTGGAGATCCTCGTAGGTGAAGGTAAATGGTCCCTTGCCGTAGTATTCATCCATCTGCGGCAGCACAGGATTGTAGAACAGGTTGATCATTTCCCAGAACTTCGACGCCTGGTTCAGCTTGGGCTGAGCCTGGCCGGGATTTTCCTTCCAGCCGCCCCGATACTTGTCCTGGTTCTCCCATTCCCGCGGATAGCCGACCCCCGGCTTGGTCTCCACGTTGTTCCAGAACATGTATTCCGCGCCTTCGCGGTTGGTCCACACGTTCTTGCAGGCGATCGTGCATGTCTGGCAGCCGAGACATTTGTCCAGGTTAAACACCATTGAAAGTTGTTTCTTGATGCGCATCAATCAGCCCTTCCCGAGTTTGATTTCATGTTCCTGGTAGATGACCTTGCGTCCGTCCGCCTCGGGCGGCTTCTTCCGGATGAGAACGGCGCAGTCGCGTTCCGATGGGCTCGTGCCTTGGTAGTTCAACCAATACGTCCAGTTGGCATAGCCGCCGACCATCGTCGCCGGGTTCATCATGATGCGGGTCGTGGCGTTGTTGTTGCCGCCACGAAGATCCGTTGCCCCGCGCTCCCGCGCCAGTGAGGAGAACGGCACGTTCACATGGCGTTCGGTCTGATGGTAGACGATCGACATGTCGCGCGGGACTGTGTGGCTGACCACCGCACGCGCGACCTGGATTCCGTTTTCATTGAAAATTTCGACCCAGTCGTTGTCCTCTACGTCAATCTCCTTGGCGTCGTCGTCGTTGATCCAGACAGTCGGACCGCCGCGGAACATGTTCATCATCTGCCAGCTGTCGTGGAACATGCTGTGAATGCCCCATTTCTGGTGCGGCGTGATGAACCTGAACAGTTTTGCCCCTTTCATCTTGAGATCGTCGGCCGAAACGTCGCCGATGCAGACCATGTCCACGGGCGGTTTATAGGTCGGAAGGTCCTCGCCAAGATCGCGGAACATCTTGTGGTCGTAGTAGACCTCCTGCCGCCCGGTCAGGGTGTGGAAGGGCTTGAGCGCCTCGATGTTGAGCGTCCACGGGCTGTAGGTGCGCCCCTTGGTCTCGATCGCCGACCAGTGCGGCGAGGTCAGGCTGCGCCGCGGCTGCGAGATCAGGTCGGGGAAGTGATAGGCAATCTCGCGATCATGCTCGACCAGATGGGCGAGCGGAACCCCGGTGCGTTTCTCGAGTTTTTTGAAGATCTGGTAGGACAGTTCGCCATCGCTTTCCGGCGACATGCGCAGGATCGTCTCGCAGACCTGCCGGGCGTTGTGGAGCGAAGGCTTGCCGCTCTTCTCACCGACGAGATAGCTGTCCTTCAGTTGCTCGTAGACTTCCGCCAGGTCGCTCTTGATGCCCTTTGCGCCATAGCCGTTCGGTTTGGTCACCTCCGGCCCCAAGGTCGTGTATTTCTCGTGGATCTGGGTGTAGTCACGCTCGATGACCTTCACATTCGGGAAAGTCTTGCCTGGGACCGGCTCGACCTCGCCCTTCCACCAGTCCTTGAGCTCGCCCATGGGCTGCGCCAGTTCGTCGGGCGTGTCGGTGTTGAGCGCGGTCATCACCAGATCTTCGACCGGCTCGGGCAGGTGCTCCTGCGCCAGGTCGCTGATCTTCTCGGCGATGATGCGGAATGCCTCCCAGTCATGCTTGCACTCCCACGCCGGGTCATGCGCCGGGGTAAAGGGGTGCAGGAAGGAATGCAGATCCGTGCAGGTGACGTCGTCCTTCTCGTACCAGTGCGCCGTCGGCAGGACGATGTCGGAGTAGTTCGCAGAAGAGTCCATGCGCAGGTTGACGTTGTAGATCAGATCCAGCTTGCCGAGCGGCGCCTCCGTGCTCCAGTCGATCTCGTGAACCATGTCCTTGGCGCGCTCGTCCCCGCCCAGGACGTTGTGGTGGGTGCCGAGCATGTGCTTGAGGTTGATCTCGTGGCCGCGCATGCTGGTACCGATCAGGTTGCCGCGGTAGATCCACAGAACCTTCGGGTGGTTCTTCTCGGCGTCCACGTTGGGCAACGCGAACTTGAGCTCGCGATCCTTGAACTTTTTCGCGACCCATTCGCCCACGGCGGTGTCGGAATCCACCCCCTCGGCACGAGCTTCCTTCATCACGTCGAGCGGGTTCTTCTCGTCGAACTGCGGAAAGAACGGCAGCCAGCCGTTGCGCACAGCCACCGCGTTCATGTCGGCGGAATGGTTGGCGCGGGACGGCATGTCCGTGGCGCGCGGTGCCCAGAGCGGGTCGAGGCTCATCCCGTCATAGCGCCACTGGTCGGTATGGAAATAGAAGAATGAGGTCGAGTTCTGTTGCCGGCCCACATTTCCCCAATCCGCCGCGCCGCCGATCGTGCCGATCGCGGCGAAGTTCCGGATTTTCTCCGTTCCGACATAATGGGCAAAGCCGCCACCGTTGCGACCCTGGCAACCGGTGAGGATGCCCATGACCGCCTCGGCACGGTAGGTGAGCGATCCGCCATGATACCAGTGCAGGATGCCCGAGCCGGTGATAAACAGACACTTGCCCTGCGTCTTCTCGGCGGTGTCCGCCCATTCCCGGGCTACGCGGATGGCAAGGTTCCGGTCAACGCCGGTCTCCTGTTCCTGCCAGGCGGGCGTATAGGGACGCTCGGCGTCGTCATAGTCGGCCGGATAGCCATCGCCGGACAGGCCTCGGCGCACACCGTACTGCGCCAGGAGAAGATCATAGGCAGTTGTAACGCGGACCTTCGAGCCATCTGCGAGCGTCATCACCTTGCTCGGCACACCGCGCATCGTGGGCGTCGCCTTGTTGCCGCGCAACTGCGTGGTGCCGAGCTCGACATTGTAGGTGTGGGTGAAGTCGGCGAACTCGACCTGCACCTCCTCGTAATCGCCGTCCATAAGGGTGAGACGCGGCTCATAGGCCTCGCCGGTGCGGGCGTCCTCGTTCTTCAAGTTCCAACGGCCGGTGGTCTTCTCCTCCCAGCGGAAGCCGACGGAACCGCCCGGCAGCCGCAGATCGCCGTTCTTGTCGAACAGCGGGAACTTCCACTCGCCCAACTCCTCGTCGGAGTAGTCGCCCAGATCGCTGGCGCGAAGGAAGCGGCCGCTGCCGTAGTGGTCGCCCTCTTCCTCGAGGATCACGAGGAACGGCAAGTTGGTGTACTGTCCGACATAGTCGAGGAAGTACTCCGAGCGCCGGTCGACGTGGAATTCCTGCAAGATGACGTGGATACAGGCCATCAGGAAGGCGGTATCGGTCCCTGGACGAACCGGAACCCAGAGATCGGCGAACTTCGTGACGTCGGAATAGTCGGGCGACAGGTTGACGAGCTTGCCGCCGTTGTACTTGTGCTCCGAGGCGAAATGCGCGTCCGCCGTACGCGTCATCGGCAGGTTCGAACCCATGACGATCCAGTAGGCGCTCTGATACCAATCGGCCGATTCATGCACGTCGGTCTGATCCCCCCAGATCATCGGCATGACGTGCGGCAGGTCGTGGTACCACTCGTAGAAGCTGAGCATCGTTCCGCCCAACAGGTTCGAAAGACGATGACCGGACAGAAAGCTGACCATGCTCATCGCCGGAATCGGCGAAAACGAGGCGAGGTGATCGGGACCGTATTGCTTGATCGTGTAGATCTTGGCGGCGGCAATGATCTCGGCGGCCTCGTCCCAACTCGTGCGGCGCCAGCCGGCCTTTCCGCGCGCATTGCGGTATTTCGCGGATTTCTCGGGATTCTCGACAATCGCCGCCCAGGCTGCGACGGGGTCCTTGCCGGCCTTGCGTTCCTGCCGGTAGTAGTTCAGCAGAACGCCGCGCACATACGGGAATTTCGGGCGCACAGGGCTGTAGGGATACCAGGAAGAGGAAATACCCCGCTGGCAACCGCGCGGTTCGTAGCTCGGAGTGTGGTCGTTGATCTGCGGCCAGTCGGTCTTTTGCAGTTCCCAGGTGATCATGCCGTTCTTGACGAAAACCTCCCAGGAACAGGAGCCCGAACAGTTGACGCTGTGGCTCGTCCGGACCGACTTGTCGTACTGCCAGCGCCTGCGATAGAAATCTTCCCACTTCCTCGGCTCGTTGAGTTCCCTGAACCACCGGGATGTCTTCGTGCCTTTGAGTACTTTGTTCATTTGCCGGGTTCCTCCGCAGTTGGCTGTGTGTCCGCCTCGGTTTCCAGAGCAACCGAGAACGCTTTGATGAAGGGACGAAAGTCGCGAACGGTCCCGTAGACCGCGATCACGGCGTTGCGCGTCTCGTCGAAGACCAGATTGACCGCCTCTGACCGGCCGACCGGGTGCGGCGATGCACCTTCATGGTCGATCCAGTCCTCCCGCATGGCCTGCATCGAGACGTAGAACAGGCCGCCGAGGGGATGGACCTGCCACCAGATGCGGTAATCCCAGTCTCCAAGCCTGATCTCGTGCTGCCGGGTTGTTTGCGAGGCGTCATGGGGGTCGATGTCCCACTGGAGCACCGAAATCCCGGATGAATAGTCCAGCGTCTCACGCGGGCCGGCCAGCGGGTCGGGCCCTCCCGGACGGTAGCCGGCCCGTTCGGCCAGATCCTGGCGGCCAAGCACGGTCGCAAGAAGCTCGTCCTCGGGAAGCTCATCCATGGAGACCATGCCATCTTCCAGATACTCCGCCTCAAGGGGTGTCATCCGCCGCGCGCGGGGCGTTTCGCAACCGCATCCCTCTTGCTGGATCTGGCCATGATCCGGACCGGCGTTGATCCCGTTCATGCGCACGTCGGCGAAACCGGCCTCGCTCAGCACGCCGCGGATGCGGGTTTCGACATCTTCGAGCGCCCGCCCCTGTCGGCCACTCGGGAGTATCTCGAGTTCCACACGTGGCCAGTTCGTAACGATTCGACCGATCAGCCCTTCTTCGACGATCCCCTGAGACGCGCCCGGGAAACGGACTTCGCGCAAAATGTCCCGGACCCGGCTCTCGTTCATCAATTCCATCGGTGCAGCCCTCCGTCGGCGCGTGGCTTTGCGGACAAGGGGTCTCGGGGTGCGTACTTTTTCATTTCCGTCCTCCCGCTTCGTTCGCCGGTTCCTGAGCGCATTCCGGACCCGTGCACTTCCAGGCGTTGGGATCGCGTCGTGCTACCGCTATCTTCAACCTCGCAAATGCCGTGCCAATTCCGCTTTCGAGATCGCAGCACCGCGCATCTTTCTTGCGGAAATGTCCGCAGGAGGCTGAGAACGCCCGAACCGGGACGCGACAAATCCGTCGTTGCGGCCGCGTCCCGGCGGTCGTTGTCAGGGGTGACCGCCTGCAAGGCGCACAAGGGCAGATTCGATGCGACGCGCGGGCCATCGGCAGAAGCCAATTGGCCGCCCTTTCACGGCATGACCGGACAATCTGACCCACATGCCCCAACTGTCCCATGGGCTGCGATCAGATCGTGATGGCGTGTCACGACCGGTCTTGTCCGGAGATTCCGACCCGGCGCCTGACGCCATCATCCTCCGGGCACGCCACGCCTCCATGCCGGAAACCGGGAAATTCGCGATCGGGCTGGTCGCGGACACTATCGACCTGTATGGCCGTCAAGCGCATCAAGGGATTGCGCCCCGCTCCGGGCGCTGTACCGCGCCGGCTCGGGCCGCTCGGATGAATCGGCGATTTCAGAACGCTCCGGGTCCGGCGTGACTTTGGCAACGGAGCGTCGGGCGCCGATGCCGCGACCTCGCGCGACGACCTCGGTCCGCGCGGGCAAGCCGCGATGCAAGGCGCGCCCCCCAACGGGCGCGCCGCCAGGAGCGCGCACATGCAAACGCGCAACGGTCCAGTGCCCCGGAGCGTTGGCCGCACCGCAGCCCGCGGTCCCTGATCGCGACCAGCCGTCTCCGGCGGCTGCTTTTGGCCCGCCCGGACCGGTCAGCGGTAGTTGGCACGACTATTGCGGTCTTCATGCTGGGAAAAGTGGCTGCCAAGGGGGGGCGCCGTCTTGCCGAAGCGCGCACTGACGTCCCCCCACTTTCACATCAGAGGAGTCGAAACATCA
>NZ_QAAA01000025.1 GCF_003046545.1 Rhodovulum imhoffii
CGCAGCAATCGATCCGCCCGGAACCGAGACATGGAAACGCTGCAGAACAGCGCAGCGACATGCATCTGCGCGCCTGTTGACAAACTTCTCCTCATATAAATCTCTCTCCAGCGTCAGCTGGCCAATCTTCGCATGCAACGATTTGACGTCGATCTCGGGCGCCTTCGACGCCTTGGACTTGTCATCGAAAACGTCCGCCACGCCGTCGACGAGCTGATCTTTCCACTGCTTGATCTAGTTGGGGTGAACGTCAAACTGCGTCGCCAGCTCGCTCATCGTTTTGTCGCCCTTCAAGGCTGCCAATGCAACTTTCGCTTTGAAAGCAGGGCTGTGGTTCCGTCTGGGTCGTCTTGCCATGTTCGCTCCTTCGTCCCGGCACGCTGCCGGATCAGGAACGGAAAATCCACCTAACTCAAATGTTCAGATTTCTCGGGCTACCTCTATACGCGGCAAGCTGACCGCCCGCAAATGTTGGACATCGGGCTGCGCTGGCACACATCGGCTATGGCAATCGGCGCGCTGCGCTTCGCGCCGGCGTTGTCGGCATCGCGGATGAGCCTCAACCCCCTCCCGCTTTGATCAACCTCTTGCCGGGGATACGCATATCGGCATTTCGTCCATCCCACCCGGCCTTCTGCCCGAGCCTCACTCAACCGCCAAACTGGTCGCACGGGAAAACCGGCCCGCCCTGTCGGCGCATGGCTTGGGAAGAGTGACGGCGCCTGCCCCCTCCAGGGCGGGCCGGTTCTCTTTCGACAACCCGGCCACCATTTTTCGGCTCTTTCTGGCGTTTGACAATGCGCGTACGGGAAGGGCGCAAACCGCTCCGGACAACTGTGCCCCAAAGACGGGGAAATTCCGGTCGATCTCTTCAATCTCTGCGGCAGACAGCACCGGCCGAATTGGGGCTTCAAGATACAGGCTTTCTGTCTGCGCGCCCTCCGCCAGGACGATCTCATGCTGGGCACAGAGGAAATGATAGAATGTCACCGCCTCCGCATCGGTTTCTATCTCGATGCCCTCCAGTCCGCAGAGATGTCCGGCCGTGACCAGGACCTCATCCTTTTCGAAGATTCGCTGCGTGAACGCATTGCGCACCAGAACCCTGTGCAATTGGCCGACACGCAGGTCACGCAAGGGCAGCCCACACCCCAACGCGCCCCGGCGAATACGAACCGGCGCGAATTTCGGGTTTCGGGCGATCTGCTCTTTTCTGCACGTGCGGGACCCGACCCACAGTACCTCCTGATTGCCGCGATCAACCGTGCATACGATGTCGCCCGTTCTCAGATTTTCGACGTTGCAGGGACCATACGGGGTTTCGATCCGGGTTCCCCCGGCAAAAGACACAAGGCCAGGAGCGGTCTGCGCCGGCTCTGCCTTGTCGGTTTCCGGCGCTTCGGCACGGGGCACGCCCCCCACCGCAAAGCTGTGCAGTCCGGGATCGGTGAGGGCAATCGCCGCGCCGCTGCGCGAGATGCCGGCGGAGATATCCTCGGCGCCAAGCACCGTCAGAACCTGCCCCGCATATGCGGTTTTCGGTTCGACCCAGCCCCTGGAGACCGGGTCCCACGCATGCGAAAGACGATACGCCTTGTTGTGACTGGCGCCGAAAGAAAGGATATCGATCCGATACCAATCCTTCGTCGCACGATCCTCGGCGATCAGAATGAATCCGGACCCGACATCCGTGCCGGAATCGACCGCGGTACCATTTACCATGCCCGGCGCACCGATCGGGTGGATACGGGTCGGGCGAACAGAAGAATCCGTGAACAGGAGGGACATGTCCAGAACGACATCGGTTGTGTTTCCGTTGAAGGCTATGGTATCGCCCGCGCTTATCGAAACCGCATCTCCCTTCGACGTATTGGCCAATTCCTTTGCGCCGCTCCCCGACAGGGATGCGTCCTGATAGAGTGTAATCGGTTTCATTGCCGTGCTCCTGCGCCTTGCTCCTGCGTGTAATCGCGCCGGAAACGGCGCATACTTACATGTCTTCGGCCAACGTTTCCGCAGAGCCACCGTGCTCTCTGGTCGGCCCGCCTGCCCGCAGGCAGAGCTCCGGATTGTCGATCTTCGTCCACCCGGCGACACACATGGATGCGCCGGATGCACTCCGACCCTCCTGTTGTCATGTCCCTGCGGGACAGGCGGCAAAATCGCCTGCGTCATCTGGAAAGAATACCACTTATGGTTGTAATTTACAATGATTATTGCCAACACGGCCCCGCCGTGTCAGCCCAGTCTATCCCTTTGCAATATAATAATTTCATGTTTTTTACAAAGTACGATATTCCCGTCTGGGTTGTGTACTGGCCACAAACACGATATCGGTATTTGCGCTCCGATCCGCCGGAGCCTGGGCGTCTCCTGAAACATGTATCCTGCCCCGGACCCGAAGTGACGGGATTTTACAGACGACACCGCCCCCATCGTGCAATCGTCTGTACCATGAGGCAAGGCGGAACACCGCCCTTTCCCGGTATCGGCAGCCCCATGGCGCAAGCTGGTGTGGTTTCGACACGAGACCGCGGATATTCGGTTGACAGGTTTGCCTCCCGCGAAAACACCCGATCCTTCCGCGTCCCAGGCTTCAGGCCACACCCGGGGCGCCGCCATTCCGGCGGGACTCCTCACGGATATTCATGCAAATCGCCGGGAGGCGGCGTACCTGCCTCCCGGAAAAATCCCAAGGCCGGACCACATGCCCAAAAAAGCCGCGGCGAAAACGTTCGGTTCACCCCGGCATACGCGGGTCATTCCTGCGGCAAGGTGCTGGCATACCGCAGGACATCGGCGGCAAGCTCCGTGCCGAAGGCCCGCAGATTGACCATCTCGACTCCCGGATGGGCATTGAGAATCTTGTTGAGAACTTCGTCCGGGGCCGCAACCGCCTCTGTGGCGACGAAGGCATCCTCCCCCGGATCGCCCCAGTTCAGCTTGCGCCCGTCAAATCCGTGGCAGGCGGAACAAATGGTCTGGAACACCTCCCGGCCACGATCCACGTTGCCGCCGGTGATCTCACGCGTGGCGAGGTCGATGTATTGCGACATGTCGATCTGCCCACGTGAAACGAATGCCGCCAGGCGTTCCATTTCCTCGTCATTGATCATCTCTTCGGTGTAGCCATGAACGGAATCGCGCATCATCGCGCTGATCTCGGCCACATCGCGTCCGGCAGCCCCTTCGATTCCGATGATGCCGGTATAATGGCTTCCGGATCTGTAAACGCCACTGACCCCTTTGTAATCCCAGCCGTGGCATTCCTTGCAACGCCAGGTTTCGGCGCCGCTGGCTTTTCCCTCCGCCGGGTAGGACGGGTGGGTAAAATACTGCGGCTCCGGTTTGTCCAGCGCCTCCCACCAGTTGTCATAGATGCGCCCGCCCGCAGCCAGAAGCCACGGTTCCGTCGGGTTGTTGGGCGCGCCGCTGAAATACAGTTCGGCTTCGTCCGTGACGGCATAATCTCCGGCATCCTGTGCAACGGCAGACAAGCCCGAAAAGGCAATTGCCATGCCAACAGCGCCTGCCGTCAGCAGCTTGATCGAAACAGTCATACTTCCCCCCTTTTCCCCGGATTTTGGTTTTTGCCGGGTATTAGACAAAAGTAGCGGGTAACACTTCACTATCGCAACAAAAATTTAAAATTTATACTTTAAAAGAAATAAAAATACTTCCGTGAGTTGTTTTGCCTGTGTTTCCCGAGGTGAGTTAACGTCATGCGAGTAATTTCAACTACCCGGCTACCCCACGGACACCGGGATTCTGGCACTGCTCCGTAAGGGGCCACAGATTCCCTCCGCATCCGACGCACGTACTGTTCCCTGCCCCGATGGCAACGCCAGCCCCAACGGATACGGATCACCGGATCACCATGACCCCGTCTTTCATTTCGCACGATCCTCTACAGGCGGCGCCAGAGTGCATGGAAATGGTGTGTCGGCCCCCTGCCCCCCCCGACTGAAAGGTCCCCTGCCCCTCCGATCGCGCCCGCGACATAGGCCTTGGCCCGTGCCACGGCCTCTTTCAGGGGCAGGCCCTTACCCAGTTCCGTGGCCAGCGCAGAAGACAGCGTACACCCTGTTCCATGCGTATTCCGGGTGACCTGGCGAACACCGTCGAACCACGTTTTCCCGTCTTCCATCAGCAGCAGGTCAGGGCTTTCCAAGCCGGCGAGGTGCCCCCCCTTGAGAAGCACCGCCCGTGGACCAAGCGTCTTCAGCGCCTCGGCCTGTGAAACCATCCCGGCCCTGTCGCCGGCTTCCGCACGCTTGAGCAGGTCTGCCGCCTCCGGGATGTTCGGGGTAATCACCGCAGCCATCGGCAAAAGCGTATCGCGCAAGGCATCGACGGCCTCGGCCCTCAGCAGGCGGTCTCCGCTTTTGGAAACCATCACCGGATCAAGAACGACGGGCGCGTCCACGCCTCGCAGCGCATCAGCCACCGCCCGGATCGTGTCTGCATCCCCCAGCATGCCGATCTTCACGGCATCGATGCGGATATCGGCACGAATGGCTCCGATCTGGTCGGTCACCATTCCCGGCGCAACCCCCTGCACGGCGATCACTCCACGGGTATTCTGTGCGGTCAATGCCGTCAGCGCGGCCATCGCGTAACCGCCATTGGCGGAAATGGCCTTGATATCCGCTTGAATCCCTGCCCCCCCGGATGGGTCGGATCCGGCGACAGATAAAATATTGGGGATCATCAGGCGCTCCATTCGGCGCAAAGGACACGGGTCGCAGCCTCCGGATCGGAGCTGCGCGAAATCGCGGAAACAAAACAAATCCCGACCGCGCCGGCCGACCGCACAGCCGCCGCATCGCCCTGCCCCAGCCCGCCGATGGCCACACAAGGGTAACCCGCGGCCGCAACGACCCGCTCCAGCCGCTCAAAACCCAGGGGAGGCGCATGGTCTGGTTTGGTTGCAGTCGCACGTACCGGACCAACACCAAGATAGCTGACAGTGGCGCGCGGGATACGGCACAGCTGGGCCTTGCAATCCACGGACAGACCCAAAAGCATATCCGGCCCGATACGGCGGCGGATCTCGCGCGGATCGCCATCCCCCTGACCCACATGCAGGCCATGGGCTTTCACCACACAGGCGACCTCGACCCGGTCGTTGATGACAAGCTTCGCCCCCAGCTTTTCCAGCGCCGGCATCAAGGCGCGGGCCTGCGCCGCCATGTCCTGGTCACTGGCGTGCTTGTCGCGCAATTGTATCAGCCGCGCCCCCCCGCGCGCAGCCGCCAGCGCCTGATCCGCAACCGGTTGCGGCGCATCCGGGTCGGTGATGAAATAAACCCCGATCATGCCCGCACCTTCGCACCCGCGTTCAGGTCTTCGGGGGTGATCGCATGCAATGCATCAAGAAACCGGACCTGGAAACTGCCCGGCCCGGCGGCGCCCGCTCCGGCGCGCTCCCCCGCAAGGCCGTAATAGGCCAGCGCCGCAACCGTCGCCTCCAGAGGGGGCTGACGCACCAGGAAAGCGGCGACAAGCGCGCTCAGCGCGCAGCCCAGCGCGGTGACCTTCGGCATCAGGGGGTGACCGTTCTCCACCAGAATGGCGCGGGTCCCGTCGGTGACATGATCGACCGGCCCCGTCACCGCCACGACTTTCCCGGTACGCAAGGCCAACTCCCGCGCGGCACCTTCGGCGGCCTCGACGGTATCGCCGCTGTCCACCCCGCTGGCTGCCGCTTCCGCCCCGACAAGCGTCAGAATCTCCGATGCGTTGCCGCGAATGACCGTCGGCCGCAGCGCCACCAGGCGCGCCGCCAGATCCCGCCGGTACCCGGTGATGCCAACCCCGACCGGGTCAAGGACCCACGGGCAGCCACGATCGTTCATCACCTGTGCCGCATCCATCATCGCGCCCGCGGTTTCCGGGTCGGGCGTGCCGATATTGATGCTCAGCGCATCGGCCAGTTGCGCGAAGGGGGCGGATTCCGCACGGTTGTCCACCATCGCGGGCGAAGCCCCGGCCGCCAGTTGCACATTCGCCGCGATGTTCTGGGCAACCTTGTTGGTGATATTCTGCATCAGCGGCGCATTTGCCCGCAGGGTGGCAAGGTAGTATCCCGGCTGCTCCATGGTCTCTCCTCTACAGCGGAGAGACGGGGCGGACAAGAAAGCCCCGCGACTTCCTCCGCCGGCATTATCCGGTTCAGGTTCAAAGGGTTCATCTCAGCCCGGCACGGGCGCCCCTGTCGCGGGAACGAACGTTCCAGAGATTCCCGCCCGGCGCAAGGGGTAAAACCGGGCGGCGGCCTTGCCTCCTGCGGCTGGGCTGTCAACATAGGCAAAGAGCAGTTGGAAAGGCAGATCCATGACCTTGTTCGGGAATCTCATGTCAACGATATTCGAGCGCCGCTATATCGGCGCAGGACGGCGCGATCTGGACGGGCTCGACATGGCCGACCTGGCACAGCGCCTTCTCACCACCCGCGCCGAAAGCACCGCGCTGGCACTTGCGGGGCAGATTCTTGAACGCTACGCCACGCTGGACGATGCCGAAAAAATGACGTTTTTCCGCATGACGGTGGAGCAGTTCAATATCACCCCGACCCGCGTCCGCGAGGCGCTTGAAGCCTATGAGGCCGCCCCCGGAAAGGACACCTATCGCACCTATATGGAGGCCGCCGAGCCACCCCGACAGGAACTGATCCGACGCCTCAACCAGGTTCCGGGGGCGACCGGGCGGCTGGTAGGAATGCGTGCAGACCTGCGCCGCCTCGCCGCCCAGTCGCCTGAGATCGGCGCGCTGGATCTCGACTTCCGGCACCTGTTCAACTCCTGGTTCAACCGGGGTTTTCTCGTGCTGCTGCCGGTCAACTGGGAAACCCCGGCGAATATCCTCGAAAAGATAATCGCGTATGAGGCTGTCCATGCCCTTGACGACTGGGAGGACCTGCGCCGCCGGCTGGAACCCGAGGACAGACGTTGCTTCGCCTTCTTTCATCCCGCCATGCCGGACGAACCGCTGATCTTCGTGCAGGTGGCGCTGCTCAAGGGGGTGCCGGATTCGATCCAGACCCTGTTGGCCGAGGATCGGGCCCCCCTGAAAGCCGAACAGGCCGATACCGCGGTGTTCTACTCCATCTCCAACTGTCAGATCGGGCTGGCCGGAATTTCGTTTGGCAACTCGCTCATCAAACAGGTGGTGCGCGACCTTTCCGCCACGCTGCCGAATCTGAAGACTTTTGTCACGCTCTCCCCCATTCCGGGGCTGATGGACTGGCTGCACCGCCACGACCGCGCCCGCGCGGCGCGCACGGATCCGGAGGTACTGCGCCGCCTCGCCGCGCTTTATCTTCTGGAAGCCAAGGGCGCGGGCGGCGTCCCACAAGATCCGGTGGCGCGGTTTCACCTTGCGAACGGGGCGCTGGTGCATGCCATCCATGCCGGGGCGGATACCTCGCAACGCGGCATGGCGCGCTCCGGTGGCGCAATGGTAAACTACCTCTACGACCTGAGCCGGATATCCAGAAACGCCGAAACCTATGCCGACACACAGGACGTCGCCGCAAGCTCGGCCGTGCGGGCCCTGGCCAAGGCGGCACTGAAATCCGAAACCCAGGGGGCCTGATGACAAACCCGCTTTTCGATACCCTGTTCGGGTGCCACGCGGAAAATCACCGCCCCTTCCTGCACCTGCCCGGCGGGCGCAGCCTGTCCTATGACGCGTTCCTCAAACAGGCGGCGCGTTTTGCCCACGCCCTTGGCGCGCTGGGGCTGGTCCAAGGGGACCGGCTGGCCATGCAGGTCGAAAAATCTCCTCACGCGCTGGCGGTCTATGCCGCCTGTGTGCAGGCCGGGGTGATCCTGCTGCCGCTCAACACCGCTTACACGGACGAGGAACTGGCCTATTTCCTCGAAAACAGCGGAGCGCGGCTGTTCCTGTGCGACGGCGCGCGGGCCGACACGCTAAGCGAGGTCGCCAAAGCCACGGGATGCCGCCTGGCGGTGCTCAACGCCGATGGGACCGGCAGTTTCGCCATCGCCGCACAAGACAAGCCGGACCGGTTCGAGACCGTCCCGCGCACGCACGACGACCTTGCGGCGTTCCTGTACACGTCGGGGACAACGGGGCGTTCCAAGGGGGCGATGCTGACACAGGAAAACCTGCTGTCGAACGCCCGCGTCCTGGCGCAATACTGGCGGTTTTCCGAAAACGATGTGCTGCTGCATGCACTGCCGCTTTTTCACACGCACGGGCTGTTTGTTGCCACCAACACGGTGTTGGCGAGCGGCGGCGCGATGCTCCTGCTGCCAGGCTTCGATACGGAGGCGGTTTTGAACGCCTTGCCCCATACGACCGTAATGATGGGCGTGCCGACTTACTACACCCGCCTGCTGAACGAGCCGCGCTTCACTGCGGATCTCGTGGCGCACATGCGGCTTTTCACCTCGGGCAGCGCGCCGATGCTGACGCAAACCCACCACCTGTTCGAAGACCGTACCGGGCAGAAAATCCTTGAACGTTACGGCATGACGGAAACCAACATGACCACCTCAAACCCTTATGACGGTGCGCGCCGCCCCGGCACCGTGGGCGTGCCTCTGCCGGGGGTGGAGGTGAAAATCACCGCCCCCGACGGCACGTCCCTGCCCAAAGGACAGATCGGCATGATCGAGGTACGCGGCCCGAATGTGTTCAGGGGCTACTGGCAAATGCCGCAGAAGACCCGTGAGGAACTGCGCGAGAATGGCTTCTTCATCACCGGCGATCTGGGGCGGATCGACGAGGATGGCTATCTCCAGATCGTGGGGCGTAGCAAGGATCTCGTAATCACCGGAGGGTACAACGTCTATCCGAAAGAGGTGGAACAGATTCTGGACGACCAGCCCGGCGTTCTGGAAAGTGCCGTGATCGGGGTGCCTCACCCCGATTATGGCGAGGCCGTGCTGGCCGTTCTGGTGCCGCGTGCCGGCGAAGTTCCCGACCTTGCCCTGATCGGGGCCGGGTTGCGCACCCGCCTTGCGGGGTTCAAGCAACCCCGCAAGATGGTGCTTGCCGAAAGCTTGCCCAGAAACACGATGGGAAAAGTACAAAAAAACGTTCTCAGAACGGCTTACAAAGACGTTTTTCAAAACGGGTGAAGGGGGCGCAAGCGCGCGCCCTCATGCCTCATGCCTCGGCCAGAACACGTTCGGCCTCTTTGCCATGGACTTCCTCGTAATGATCGAAAGTGGTCTCCACCCATGCGGTACCATGGGCCAGCCCACCCAGTGCCTGCAACAGATCCTCCAGAACTGCCGCGGGGATGAGGGCGTGGAACACATCCCAGCCCCGGCAGTCGGGATGCGGGTCGAACCCCTGCACCTGCCCCTTCAACGTCCCGACCTGTGCCACCAAAGCCCCGGAATAAACCGTCGGCAGGTGCACATCCACCCGCAGGATCGGTTGTAACAGCGTTGGCCGCCCCTGTTTCAGCGCCTCCCGCACGCAGGTCTGCGCGGCGGTGCGAAACGCATGATCGGAACTGTCGACCGCATGATGCTTGCCATCGGTCAGGGTCACAGCCACGTCGATTACCGGAAACCCCAACGGACCTTTGGCCATTGCATCTTCGGCCCCTGCACCCACGGACGGGATGAAATTGCGCGGAACGGCGCCGCCCTTCACCGTCTCGTCGAACGCAAATCCCGCGCCGCGCGGCTGCGGTTTCAGGGTCAGGCTGACATCCGCGAACTGCCCTGCACCGCCGGACTGCTTGCGGTGGCGGTACTGATGGGAAACAGGCCTGGTTATCGTTTCGCGGTAAATCCCCCCAACGGGGGCCGCGGTGGCCTCGATACCGAATTCGGTTTCCAGCCTGGCCAGCAGACGGCGCAAATGCATCGGCCCCTGCAAAAGTATGACATTGTGGCCGGTGGCGGCATCCTGTTCCAGCGCAAGGCCTGGATCGCAGGCCTCCAACCGGGCCAGTGCGGTGGAAAGACGCGCATCGTCGCGGTCGTTGACCGGGCTCAGCAGGCGGCGCAAAGCGGGCGGGTTCCCGCGCGACCACTCCGGAAGCGATCGACAGGACTGATCGGTATAGGCAAAACCGGCCTCCAGGTGATCGGACTTGACCGCGATGGCCAATTCCCCCGGCGGCAAAGCCCCCGAAAACGGCTTGCCGTCCAGCGTGGACAGGCTGCCCAAGGGATGCCCCGCCAACGGGGCGGCGTGTTGCACCGCTGTTCCGAACCCACGCAGCAGGGTTGATTTTCCGACATGTCGGCGGTTGTCGGAAAACACACCGACCGCCAACAGCTCTGCGCCCAGGCCCAGGCGCGCGGCGGTATCCTGCGCGCCGGGGATTTCATGGCGCAAGGACTTCATCAGCCGGGTCAGCCCGTGTCCGTGCCCCGCAGCGCCCAGAAAGGCAGGGACGATCTTGTTGGTTCGGTGCACCTGGGCAACCAGATCATAGACCTTGTCACAGGGCGGCACGCGATCCTCGATCAGTTGTTCCAGCAATGCGTCGTCGAAATCGGCAAGATGCTCCAGCAGTTCGGTGCGGGCTTCCTGCTCACGCTCATGCAGGTTGTCGGGGATCTCCACCAGAGCGGAATGCGCACCCTCCTGATAGGCCCACGCGCGCTCCGAGATCAGATCCACCGCACCGACCACATGCCCATCCTCGCGGATCGGCACCTGCCGCAGGGTCAGCGCGTGAGTCGCATAGCCCTGAAGCGCGGCAACGATATCCCGCAGGCGGGCCTCATTCGCATCCATCTTGTTGATGAAGACGACGCAGGGAACATCTGCCGCCTCGATCAGGCGAATATAAGGTGCGGCCAGAACGGCGGCATCCGGGTCGGGCGGCACACAAAGGACCGCGGCATCGCTTGCCGCAAGCGCCTGCCCCGCATTGCCCAGAAACTCCGTCCCGCCGGCAATGTCCAGCGCGGCCCAGTCCTCCTCCAGGTAGGTAAAGCGGCGCACGGTCAGCGCCTCGGACAGTTCGGCCACCGCCGGACGGCCCTCCATCTCGCTCAGGGCCTTTGCCAGGGTTGTCTTGCCCGCCTGCGAGGGGCCCAGAACCGTAAAACACCGCATGATCGTTTCCTCTGCTCAATCGCCATGGCTGGGCATGATGCCCATCGCCCGACTGGCCAGAGGCCGCAAGAATGCGAACCGGGCCGACATCGGGCCCGGTTCGATCAGATAAGACAAGCGTGACAGGGTCAAGGGGTATAAATGCCACCTGACCTTTCAGGTTTTGGAGGGAAAAATCCGACGGATGAAAACAAAGAACAGCGGCACGAACAGCACCCCGAGGATGGTCGCCGAAATCGTCCCCCCCAGTACCCCGGAGCCGATCGCCGTCCGTCCGCCGGACCCCGCCCCGGTGCTGAGCACCAGCGGCACGACCCCCAGGGAAAACGCCATCGAGGTCATGACGATCGGTCGAAACCGCTGACGCGCAGCTTCTTTCACCGCGGTGTAAAGGTCTTCCCCGGCCTCTTGCCGGCTGCGTGCGAATTCAACGATCAGAATCGCGTTCTTGCCCGTCAGGCCAATCACCGTCAGCAGCGCGACCTGAAAAAATACTCCGTTTTCGAAACCTCCCAAAACCGCGCCCAGCAAAGCGCCCAAAACGCCAATGGGCATGGCCAGCATCACCGCGAAGGGAATTGCCCAGCTTTCGTAAAGCGCGGCAAGGCACAAGAACACAGCCGCCAGAGACAACGCGTAAAGCAGCGGCGCCTGGTTGCCGGATTCCCGCTCCTCCAGGGACAGACCCGTCCAGGACAGGTTGAAACCGGGGGGCAGTTGTGCGGCAAGGCGCTCCATCTCGGCCATGGCCTCCCCGGTGCTGACGCCGGACGCGGGACTGCCCTGTAGCTGCATCGCCGGCACACCGTTGTAGCGGCTCAGTCCCTGGGGGCCGAACTCCCAGCTTGCGGTTGCGAAATTGGAAAAGGGCACCAGCCCACCGCTGGCATTGCGCACCCGCCACTTGGAGATATCCTCCGGCGTGGCACGGGCCTCGGCTTCGCCCTGAACGTAGACGCGCTTGATCCGCCCCCGGTCGACGAAGTCGTTCACGTAACGACCCGCCCAGGCGATGGAAAGAAGCTGCCCGATATCATTCGCCGTCAACCCCATCGCCCCGGCCGCGCGCCAGTCGAGATCCAGCTTGAACTGCGCGGCATCCTCCAGCCCGTTGGGGCGAATCGACCCGATCAGCGGGCTTTGCATCGCCATACCCAAAAGCTGATTTCGGGCCTGCAACAAGTCCGCGTGGGGTTGGCCGTCACGGGCCTGCAGGTAAAAATCAAACCCGCTGACATTACCCAGTTCGATCACCGAAGGCGGAACGATCGGAAAAACCATCGCATCCCGGATCTGGCTGAGCGCCCCATAAGCGCGCCCGGCAACGGCCTGCACACTCTGCCCCGGTTCGGTGCGTTCCTCCCAATCCTTGAGCTGGACAAAAGCCATACCGTTGTTCTGACCCATCCCGGCAAAGCTGAAGCCCACGACGCCGAACATGGACTTCACCGTGGCGGGCTCGTTTTCCAGGAAATGGTTTTCAATCTGCTTCATCACATCGAGCGTGCGCTCGGCAGTCGCGCCTGTGGGGGCCTGCACCAGCGTGAAAAGAATGCCCTGGTCTTCATCCGGCAGAAACCCGGTGGGCGTTTTGACGAACAAAGCCCCCATTGCCAGCACCAGAAGCAGGTACAACGCCCCCAGCCGCAGGGGACGGCGGATGATGTAGCCCACGCCGCCCGTATAGCGCCGGATAAGGGCATCGAAGAAGCGGTTGAACAGGCCGAACGGCCCGCGCCGCGAAGGCTGCGCATCCCGTGACTGCAGGAGAGAGGCGCAAAGCGCCGGTGTCAGCGTCAACGCCACGACAACCGACAGCAGCATCGCCGACACGATGGTGATGGAAAACTGCTGGTAAATCACGCCCGTCGATCCGCCGAAGAACGCCATCGGAACAAACACGGCAGACAGGACCAGCGCGATTCCGATCAGCGCGCCGGTAATCTGCCCCATGGATTTGCGCGTCGCCTCACGCGGGGGCAGGCCTTCATCCTCCATGATGCGCTCCACGTTTTCGACAACCACGATGGCATCGTCCACCAGCAGACCGATCGCCAGCACCATCGCCAGCATCGTCAGCGTGTTGATCGAGAACCCGAACGCCGCCAGCACCCCGAACGTGCCCAGCAAGACCACCGGCACCGCCAGCGTCGGAATCAACGTTGCCCGCAGATTTTGCAAGAACAGCAACATCACGAGAAAGACGAGCAGGATCGCCTCGAACAAGGTCTTGACCACTTCCTTGATCGAGATTTTGACGAAGGGCGTGGTGTCATAGGGGATGATATACTGCACGCCCTCCGGGAAGAACGGAGCAAGCGCATCCAGCCTGTCCTTGATGCGCTCGGCCGTCTCCAGCGCATTCGCGCCGGACGCCAGACGGATCGCCATGCCCGCCGAAGGCTGCCGGTTGAAGCGCCCGATCGTGGCATAGTTCTCGGCCCCGATCTCGACCCGCGCGACATCCTTGAGCAACACCAGACCCCCATCGGTTTCGGCACGCAGAACGATCTGTTCGAAATCTCCGGGCGTGGTCAGCAAGGACTGCGCGGTGATCGTGGCGTTCAGCTGTTGCCCTTGCGGGGCGGGCAATGCCCCGAAAGCCCCCGCTGAAATCTGTGCGTTTTCCGCCGATACAGCCGCGACGACATCCGATGGCGTCAGTTCGAACGCCGCCAGCTTCGACGGGTCCAGCCAGATGCGCATGGCGTATTGCGCGCCGAATACCTGCACTTCCCCCACGCCCTCGAGGCGGCTGAGTTCGTCGACAAGATTCGACACCATGTAATCGGACAGGTCCACCTGCTCCAGCTTGCCGTCGGAAGAGATCAGGCCCACGACCATCAGAAACCCGGCGGAGGATTTGCGCACCTGCACGCCCTGGCGCTGTACGACCTCCGGCAGCAAAGGCGATGCCTGCGCCAGTTTATTCTGCACCTGCACCTGCGCGATGTCCGGATCGGTCCCGGTCTCGAATGTCAGGGAAATGCTGGCCCGCCCCGCCGAAGTCGAAGACGAGGACATATACCGCAACCCGTCAAGCCCGGTCATCTGCTGTTCGATGACCTGCGTGACGGTGTTGGCCACCGTCTCCGCCGAAGCGCCGGGATAGGTGGCCGACACGTTGACCGAAGGCGGCGCGATGCGCGGATACTGTGCCACCGGCAGCGTGAAGATGGCCAGCGCCCCGATGCCCATGATCAGGATCGAAATCACCCAGGCGAAAACCGGCCGGTCGATAAAGAAGCGCGCCATGATCAGTCCTGCTCGTCGGGGGTTGCGATTTCCTCGGTCAGCACGGAGGCACCGGGGGCCGTTTTCTGAAGACCCGCGATGATCACGCGATCGCCGTCGGACAGGCCCTCGCTGACAATCCAGTCGCTGCCGTGATCGCGCAGAACCGTAAGGGTGCGCTGTTCGACGGTATTCTCGGCGTTGACGACCAACGCCGTGGGCTGGCCGCGCCGGTCACGCGACACCGCCCGCTGCGGTACCAGGGCGACATCCCGCACGACGCCCTGAGGCGCTTCGACCTGTACATACATCCCAGGCAGCAGGAGATTGTCAGGATTCGGAAATTCCAGACGCAGGACAACAACGCCGGTCTGTTCGTCGACATGGGGTTCGGCGGCCAGAACATGACCCGTATGTTCGTAGAGGCTGCCGTCCGCGAGCTTGAGAACCACCGTCAGGTCGGCCCCTTCCAGATCGTCCTGGGTGTGGCCGCGACGCCAACGGATGATCTCCGCCGCCGATTGGGTCACGTCCACATAAACCGGGTCGATCGCGCGGATCACCGCCAGCGGCTCTGCCTGCCCCGCAGTGACCAACGCCCCCTGCGTCGCCAGCGAGCGCCCCAGCCAGCCCGACAGCGGCGCCTTGATCGTCGTCCGGTCAAGGTCGATCTCGGCAGCCAGGAGTTCCGCCATGGCAACCTGCAAGGCTGCATCCGCCGCATCCCGCGACGCGATGGCATCATCGACGTTCTGCTCGCTCACCACCCGCCGGTCGAGCAGTTCCTGAATCCGTTCGGCTTCCTTGGTGGCGGCGCTCAGCCTCGCCTGCGCCTGGGCAACGGCAGCGCGGGCGGCAGCTTCCCGCGCCTCGTAAGTGGCCGGGTCGATTCGATACAAGGGCTCGCCGATCTCCACGAACGCCCCCTCGAAAAAAAGCCGTTCCGTCAGAATCCCGCCGACCTGCGGGCGGACTTCGGCCTCCCCCGAGGCAACAACGCGCCCGGGCAGTGTCGTGGTCAATGTAACGTCCTGGCTGTGGATCGTCTGCACGGTAACCGTGACGGGCGGACGCCCCTCCTGTGCCAGAACGGGAACGGCGTAAAACAGGCACAAAACGACCGCCGCGAAGGCGGCGGAAAACGCAACGCGCGCGTGACGCATGGGGAATCTCCTGATTGGCGGCGGGTGGAAAGCTGGACTTGCGTCGGGTATAAGGAAACCGGCTGGTTTTATAAAGTACACAGCCTGTGGATGACAAGGACTTGATCCTCCTAACGTAATACGGTTACGCAGACATAAACGCATGAGCCAGCAAGTTCCGTCGCGTCGCGGTCGCCCGCTCCAACTGACCCCAGAAAACCGAACGGCCCGTATTCTGGACGCGACCGAGGCCGTACTGGCGCGCGACGGCCTGAAAGGGGCCAGCATGGCCGCCGTTGCCGCCGAGGCCGGGATGTCGAAGCGCACGCTCTATATCCTGTTCAAGGACCGTGCGGCCCTGCTGACGGCCTGCATGCAGCGGATCACCCTAGATGTGGTGTCACCGCTGAACGACGCGCAGCGTGGATGGCCGCTGAGGGACCGCCTGCGCACGATGTTGCGCCTGGATATGCCGCACCTTGCCCAAAGGATGCCCCTTTCGGTGTTGCGCGCGTTGGTGGCCGAAACGCCCCGCCTGCCCGAAATCGCAAGTGGGGTTCTCAACAGCGGGGTGCGCGCCTCCCAGCGCCTCATCGCGCGGGAAATCGCCCACGCCCAGACCCGGCGCGAACTCCATCCCGGCGACCCGCAGGCCCTGGCGAGGCTGCTCTACAGCATGGCCTACGAAGATCTGTTTCAGAAACTTATCGATCCGGAGCACCGCCCGCCCACGCAGGACGAAGCCGACGCGCGCCTCGATCTTGCGCTGGAGATCTTCCTGAACGGGGCTCAGTCTTCGGAGGAGGTTTCCCCCTCTTCCGGGGTCAGCCCGTAAGGCGCCATCAAGGTCCAGACATGGGGTGGCACCATGGATTTCATGCGCCGGGGTTCCTGCCGACGCAAATGCAGGATCGTCTCGGCGGCCTTCATCTCGACGCGCGCACGGGCAAACTCCACCCCGCGCGGGCCGAAACGCGGCTGAATCCAGCTTACGATCGGACGCACCCAGTCTGGCATACGGCGCAGCGGCAGACCGCCTGCGGCAAGGCGCGTATTCTCGATGAAACCCTTTACCGCCGCCGCACGCTTTCCCTTGTCGCCGGGCGGGGCCAAAGCGACCTCCGCCCCCAGCAGATCCAGCATTTCCTGTCCGCGGGCGTTGCGGACCAGCACCCACTGCTGCCCCTGCCCCCCCATATACCCCACGGTAATATCCGCCAGTGCGTTGGTGTAATCCACGCAGGTGCGGCAGGTCAGGGGAAAGAAATCCGGGCGCAGATCGGAAAGCGGCAGGCTGAGGAACGGGATCAGCCGCTGGCGGCCATCCTCAAAGCGCAGTTCAACCTTATAATCGGCGCGGAATTCGAGATAGGTGATCGACTCCGGCGACTCGTCAAGTAAAGCGAGAAACTCGTGGAAATTTTCAGTGGTTGTATTGTCGGAACAGGGCGTTCCGATAACATAGAGGCGCTCAAACCCCAGCTCCTGCTCCAGCGCGCGGAGGGCATAAATCTGACAGGGGATACCAATCACGGCCAACCGTGTGATCCCCAGTGCCCGTGCAGCTTCCAGCAGCGCCAGCGTCGGCGCATAGCCCATCCGCATGCCGCGCGCCTGCGCCATATCCTGCGGACGGGTGATCAGCGCAGGCTTTGGGCGCCACTTGTCCCGTGGATCTGGAACCACGCACAGCACCCCCTGGACCGCGCCGGTTTCCAGCAGGCGTTCGGCCAGGCGGGTGGTCAGCCCCGTCCACTGGGCGCCGGCGCGAGGCTCTTTCAACTGGGCGCGCCACATCGCGCGGTAAGGGCCGAAGAACAGTTCTTCGCCCTGCTCCGGATCGCGCGGTCGGCCATGTACACGGGTTTCCAGCGCCGGGTAATCGGGCGTGATGAACTGGCAGGCCCGGCCACATCGCTTTGGGTCCGCCGTGCGGGAAATACCGCAATCCGTGCAAAGGCTGCGCGACACGGGCGGGTCGAGCTCCGGACAGAAGGGCGGCGCGGGGATCTTGGGGGTCATGCGGATACTGCCTTTCGCTGTCGGCGCATATAAGCGTTAACCCGCCGGTAGTCCAAGACCGGTTATCGACTTATCATGCGCGACCTTGCCGCGCAGAGCGCCATTGGCTAATCAACTGCAACACAAACGGAAACACATCATGTACCGGATTGCCCCGACCGCGCTTGTGGCGCTGGCCCTTTCTGGTTGTATTCCAGTCGTGGTACCCATTCCGGCCGGGATCACGACGACGATACTGCCCCGCAACTATGACCCCGGCCCACAGCCTGCCACCGCGCATTGCCCCGCCCCCGATCGGTTGGACAAGGTCCGCGCCGATGTCCGCGACCTCATCAACCGGGAACGCAAAGCGCACAACCTGCCCGCGCTGCGCGATGACACACGCCTTGCCGCAGCGGCCCTGGCCCATTCGTGCGACAACGCCGCGCGTCAAGGCTATTCTCATTATGGCTCGGACGGGTCGACCCTGCGCGACAGGGTATATCGCCAGGGCTACCCGCTGCGGCTGGCGGCGGAAAACACCGCCCGCGGATTCGATACGCCGGCGCGGGTGGTCGCCGGATGGATGAGGTCCCCCAAACACAAGGCCAATATCCTGAATCCACGCCTGCGGGAGATCGGCATCGGACTTGCCCAGCCCCCCGGCGACCGTCCGCACTGGGTACTGGTCATGGGCACCCCGATCTAGAGTGCAATCTCCAGACCGGCCCGCAACCCGCCCAGATCCGCGCTGTCCTCAAGCCGCAGCACGCCTCCATGCCCGCGCGCGATATCCGACGCTATGGCCAGCCCCAGCCCCACGCCCGTTCCAAGATTCTGGTTCCGCGCGGCATCCAGCCTGAGAAAGGGTTTGATCGCGGCATTGCGCTGATCGGGCGGAATGCCGGGGCCGTCATCCTCCACCACGAAGCAAACCGCACGCGGCTTCACCTGTAGGGAAACCCGCGCCCGCGTGCCATATCGCAGGGCGTTCCCCAACAGGTTATCCAGCGCCCGTGTCACCGCAAGCGGTCGCAGCATTACCTTTCCCACCGCGGGCAGTTCGCCCAGATCCACTTTCCCGCCTGCGCGGCGCGCCTTGTCAACGATCCCGGACAGGAGCACCGCCGGATCCGTCAGTTCAGGATCGTCCAGCGCATCGGCACGGGCAAAATCCAGAAAAGTTTCCAGCATTTTCTCCATCTCGGACAGGTCGCGCAGCATGGCGCGGGTATCTTCGCTGTCATCCCCCATCGAAAGGCCCAGCTTCAACCGGGTCAGTGGGGTACGCAGGTCATGGCTCACACCTGAAAGCATCAGCGTGCGCTGCTCCATCTGGCGTTCAATCCGGGCCCGCATGTCCAGAAAGGCCCGCCCGGCAGCGCGCACCTCGGTCGCGCCCGAAGGCTTGTAGGGCAGCACCCTGCCTTTTCCGAAGGCTTCGGCCGCCTGGGCCATGCGTTTGATCGGGCGGAGCTGGTTGCGCAGGAACACGAATGCGATCAACGTCATCAGCACGCCGGTGAAAATCATGAGAACCAGCAACTGATGCGGGTTCGAGGCTGAAACACGCTTGCGATCGAAGGTAACCTCCATCGGGCCGTGGCGGGTCGAAAGGCCCAGGCGCACCTGCCGAAGGTCAGCGGCAAGATCCACGCCCTGCATGCGCGCCACCCCCTCGCGCAAGGTCGCAACCACCGTGCGCCCGGAAATGTCGTAGAATACCCGCACCTCGCCAACAACCGGCGACCCCGGCAGCCTGATGTTCAGCCCCAGCGGCGTCGCCAGCTCCGCGATCCGCACCTGTGCCTCGGCAAGGGTGTCCGCGCGGCGCACCTCTTCGGAAAGGTAGGAGACCTCAAGTACCAGAGTGCGGGTCATCTGGCGAGTGACATCTTCGAAATGACGTTGCAGGAAAACGACCGAAACCACAAGCTGGAGCGTCACCACCGGCACCAGCAGAATCAAGGCCGCCCGGCCATAAAGGCCCCGTGGCAGGAGACGCTTGATCCAATTCTTGCTCATGCCTAAGGCTTAGCCCTGGACAGGCCGCAAAGAAAGGGCAGAGCGTGCAGGACGGTTTCAATCCCACCCCCGGAATCGCTGTGCGGCTGGAACCGGGTCTGCGGCGGGTGCTTGCGGACAACCCCTCACCGATGACCTGGCGCGGGACGAACACGTATATCGTAGGCGAAGGCCAGGTGGCGGTGATAGACCCCGGCCCCGCCCTGCCCGGCCACCTGGAGGCAATTCTCTCCGCCCTGCATCCCGCTGAGACCGTCAGCCATATCGTCGTGACCCATTCGCATCTGGATCATTCCCCGCTGGCCCGCCCGCTGGCCGCGCGCACCGGCGCACCGGTTCTCGCCTTCGGCGACAGCAGCGCCGGGCGCCGGGCAGACCTTGCAACCCTGGCCGGGCTGGGGGGCGGCGAAGGCGTGGAAAACGGCTTTGCCCCTGACGCGGCATTCACCGACGGGCAGGAAATTTCCGGCGACGGATGGGCCTTGCGCGCCCTGCACACACCGGGCCACATGGGCAACCACCTGTGCCTTGCATGGGACGACCGGATATTCACCGGCGACCATGTGATGGGTTGGGCTTCGTCGATGGTCTCGCCGCCCGATGGCGACCTGGGGGCGTTCATGACCTCGCTGGAGCGTCTGCAGGGGCTCGGGCCGTCACGGCTTTTCCCCGGCCACGGAGCACCCGTCACGGACGGTCTGGCACGGATCCGGGAGCTTGCCGGGCATCGACGCACGCGGGAGGCACAGATCCTCGCCATACTCAAGGAACGATGCGCCACCGCGGCAGAGATCACCGCATGTGTTTACACCGAAACGCCCGGCCCGCTCCTGCCTGCGGCAGCCCGCAATGTTCTTGCACATCTAATTGATTTAACAGATAAAAAATACGCCGAGCCCCTTGGCCCCCTGGCGTTCTCCACGCGGTTCAGGGGAACGGAAAAATAAATCGGATTTTTGCCCAAATCCCTCTGGACGGAGTTGACACCTCTTGCTATATCGCGCCCCAAGTTCCGGCGTAGCTCAGCGGTAGAGCAGTTGACTGTTAATCAATTGGTCGTAGGTTCGATCCCTACCGCCGGAGCCAAAGATTTCAAGGACTTAGCGATTATCCGCTAAGTCCTTTTTCTTTCTGAGCACAGAATAAGTACAGCGAACACTACACAGATTTTCTTGAGGCAATCCATTGGGTTACGTTGCGTCGACCGTCCTCCGAATACAGAAGGTGGCATCCCGTTCCCAAGTGCTCTGGGGAACCTTGTAACTTGCCCGCAAGAAGATGCCTCCACAAAGTGAGATGCGGCTGAGAAGCAGCCAAACTTGGGTGCCGGACGAACCTGGGACGGTCAGTAGGAAGTCTCTATCAAATTATTCCGGCGCCAATATGGATCGAATTGCGCGACCACGTTTCACCCGCGCGCTCCGATCATTGGTAGACTGCAGCGTTGCCGTGAAGTACTCGCCGACAATGCCTTCGGGTGTAGCCTCCGCGTTTCTAACAGCGTCCACCTCAACAAAAAAGTCGCTCAATCGGCTGCCCACAGCATCGAAATCCAGTTGCTGACCTTCCCTGTTTATAGCCCTGTCAAGTTCAATAAACAGAGTGTAAAAATCAGCCTTTTTCCAAGCACGACTACCTCTGTCAAAGCCCATTTGGTTCATCGCATCAAACACCGCTCTGTAGCGTTCTTCCAAACCTCCGGCTTCTTCAAACTCCTCGTTGTACCTCTCGAGGTACTCTTCAATTTCATCATCGCGATGGAAGTAGTCGCTCATCATGGTGGCGGTTAGCGATGCCACGAAGGAAACGTCCTTCATTCGTCGGATATCAAGCGCACTGAATACTCTGTGGTCGATAAAGAATTCGTCTTGAGCTAGACGCTCACAGAATTTCTTAAACTCACCGAGATAGGCAGCGTTGAAGCGCTCCATGTCATTCAGATCATAGGAGGTGGCGTTCATCCTTTGGAACACCGCACGAATATCGTCAATGTCGATTATACCAAGGTTTCGAACGGATACGTCATAGTTCAAGAAATCTCTTTTCTGACCCTCCTCTAACGCGGAGTAGCGCGTGATCTGTTGTGTGCGCGCAAAAGGTTTCACGCCCCTGAAATACTCGTCGATAGTCCTTACTCGTTGCTGCCCGTCAACCAAGAGCTCAATTGCATCGCCTGTCTGAGTATCCACCTCACCCGATGCGACGTAAATCTCTGGGAAGGGGTAGCCCAACAGGATCGTTTCAATAAAGGCAATCTTGTCTTTGCTCGTCCAGACTGCTCGCCGTTGAAAATCAGGCGTTGGTTGTAGAGAACCTTCGCGTAGCGATTTAAGAATTGAAGTGATCTTTCTGCTCTCAGGTGCAGTTTTCATGTCAGTTCCTTTACATAGAGCCTGCACTCGGAAAGGGCGGAACCGACGTATTCCTCCCAAAAGTGCTCGTTAAGATAGATGCCGGCGGCAATCTTGTAACCTCCAAACTCTCCACTGGCCTGCAAAGAGCGAAAGAAATCAAACCACTGTTTGGACAAAGGGAAGTCCGCGTCCCTTGGTAGTTTGTCAGGGCGGAGCCAGCCACGAAACAGGTATTCTCGAAACTTTCCTGCTTGATCCCAGTCGCCGACATCCACCCAATGCGAAAATGTCTCTTGCCAGTAGCGAAGGAAAAGCGGACTCGAAATGATTGCTACATCAATATCGGATTCGTCACCAAAGTGCGACAAGGCCGGTCTGTTGGGCTTAGGACGGAGCGTAAAACCCAGTTTGGCCGATCCAACAAGCACGACATCTCTCACTGAGACGTCAAGATAGTCGGAGACGCTGCGACGCAATGCGGCTTGTTGACCGTTGTCCAGGACAGGGCCAGATGTGGAATAGTAATACCGATCAACCAACGTCTTGTTGTCGTGTTCGTCCAAATCGCGCTTAAATCGCTCGAGATTATCAGCAATTTCCTGGGTCAATCCGGGCACCCCGCTCGAATTTGGGTGACAAGAGCTTCGAGCCGGGCAGGTTTGAGCTCACATTCCCAAACAACCATTGAACGCCATCCCATTTCAGAAAGCCTTCCTTGCACCTCTTGGTCTCTCTGGGCGTTTCGCGAAAGCTTTTCCTGCCAGAATTCCTGTCTGGTTGACGGAAGTTTTGCCTTTGCACAACCAGAATGCTGATGCCAAAAACAGCCATGAACGAACAAAGCGATGCGTTGGGTTGGAAAGACAATGTCAGGACGACCAGGCAAGTCACTTCGATGAAGACGGTAGCGAAGTCCTCTTGAATGCAGGAAGCGCCTGACAGCCAGCTCCGGCTTAGTATCCCGGTTCCTGACCTTAGACATCACATCGCTACGCTTTTTCGGGGTGAATACGTCCGTCACTGAAGTTTGTCGTTCCCGTTCTGTACCAATTGGGTTAGATATGGACCAAATTCAAGCAAGAACACAAGATGTAGGTGTCTTATGAGCTTCAACTTCGTAGATCTTTTCTCTTGCGGCGGCGGGATGTCCACCGGATTCGCGAAGAATGGACACAAGTCGATCGGTGCCGTCGACCTGGAGGTCGCGAAACCGAGCCACGGCATCGGCGCCACATTCTGCAATGACACCTACGAGCGGAACCTAGGCCTCCGGCCAATGTCCGCGGACCTTGCAGTGACCGGCCCGGACGAGGTCGCCTCTCACTTCGGCTTCAAGCCAGGGGACGTCGACGTGCTGATCTCCTGTGCGCCCTGCACCGGCTTCAGCCAGAAGCAGAGCCGAAACCACGTTTTGGACGACGGCAGGAACAGCCTGGTCGCCCGTGCCGCAGTCTTTGCCGAGGCATGGCGACCGAAATACGTGGTCATTGAAAACGTGAAGGAGCTGCTTCGCGGGCGACACAAGCACCACTTCCAAGGACTCCACCGTGGGCTGACCGACCTGGGCTATGACGTCTTCGCGGAGATACACGACCTGAAGGACTTCGGTCTTCCCCAAAGCCGCATCCGCTCGCTGATCGTGGCCAAACTGGGTGGCGCGTTCCACCTGGACCTCCCGAAGGCGCCGCTTCGGACGGTGCGTGACGCCATCGGCCACCTGCCGCCGATTGCCGCCGGCGAACCGAACGCCGACGACCCGATGCACGTCTGCCCGAGCATCAAGGGACATTCCTTGGCGCGTATGCAGGCGATCCCCAAGGACGGCGGGAGCTGGACCGACCTCACGGAGGAGCAGGCCCACCTGCGCATCCCGAGCATGAATGTTGAGAAGCCCGGCTCGTTCCCGGACGTCTATGGCCGGCTGGCATGGGACAAGCCTGCTCCGACGATCACTCGCGAGTGCAGCCATCCTGGCAACGGTCGCTACAGCCATCCAGAACAGGACAGGCTGCTCTCCGTCCGCGAAATGGCGCTTCTGCAGGGCTTCCCGCCCGACTACTTCTTCGAGGGATCGTTGTCGTTCAAATACCGTCAGATTGGGGACGCCGTCCCGCCTATGATCGCCAACATGATCGCGGACGCGATCGCTGCTGACGCGGAGGGGCGTGGGGCCGCACCAGACCAAATGAGGATGGCTATCTAGCCGGGACGACCGAGTTCCCACCAAGCATGTAGCGGGCAGAGCTCGACGTCCAAGCCTGAGATTGTGACCTTCTCGACGCTGCCGTCCAGCACCAGGCGGAATGCCTTGCGTCCGTTCATCATCACGTTTGCCCCGGTTCCGCCAGCCTTTGTGAGCCGACCGAAGTCGTCAGGTTCGAGGTGCTCCACCAACGCCAGTACGTCTTTCGGTATCTCCCGAAGATCGTATCGGACCCGCTGCTCGTTGCCATAGCTGCGAAGCATGAAGATGCGCTCGTATTCTTGCAGGTGGGAAAGGACGCGCATGCGGACCTGCTCCGGCGCGTCCGCATGACTGTCGAGGTCCCTTATCCACCGAGCCTCCATCAGCTTTGAGATGGTGATCTTCTTTGGGTTCAGCCCGGCCGCTGCCTCGGTCTTGAGCGAATATGCGTGCCCATCCACCTCAAGGTCGGCTCCACGGTTGACCATGCTACCGGTCAGACTGGCGACGTGGCCAGATCGCTTGAACGAGTGCTCCAGGATGTGTTCGAAGTTTTCCTTCTTGAGCGCGACACCACTGGACGCGTGGTGCGCCGCTAGCCTGGTTGAGAAGTACTCGAAGGCGTCAGCGTCCAAAAAGTCTTTGCGCAGATGCTCCCGTTCCTGCTCCTCGGCGAACTTGGCGATGATCCCGGTCAGCACCTCTACCTGGATTGGAGAAAGCCCCCGCAGCGCCTCGACTGCCTCCTCAATGTCCTGACGCTTCTCGCGCTCTCCCTCCAAATGCTCGACTCCGCCCCACTTGTTGTGGGACGGAGCCTAATCATTGGAAGATGTGGGAGCAAGTGGCCAGTTGGCCCGCTAGCCCGCACGGGTCTTCCGCCTCATCGGAACCTCATGGCCGCGCTTGCGCATGGTGGCGGCAACCGACGCAATTGACCGCACTGACGTCTTAGCGTCGGGAAACTCGGCCTTGACCTGTTCAAGAATTGGACTTGCCCGAAAGAAGTGGAGAGCACCAACTGAGGAACCAGGAGGTGTTCTATGGGAAACGGGAACAGACCGACGCCGGAGTTTCGGCGTGA
>NZ_QAAA01000026.1 GCF_003046545.1 Rhodovulum imhoffii
ACCTCGATGTCCGTCCGGCCAGACTCGACAATCCCGCGCAAAACGTTCCGCCCAATCCGGCCAAAGCCGTTGATCGCTACCTTCACTGTCATGTCTTGATCCCCTGCTTACTTGATGAGAGATTTCGCGGCTTTGGCCACGGCTTCGGCGGTGATGCCGAAATGTTCGTAAAGTTCGTCCGCCGGGGCCGACGCGCCAAAACCCGTCATACCCACGAAGGCGCTGTTATCGCCCAGAAGCGCGGCCCAGCCCTGTTCCACGGCGGCTTCCACGCCGACGCGGGGGGCGCTGCCCAGAACCGTGGAGCGGTAGTCCGCATCCTGCGCGGCGAACAGTTCAAAGCAGGGGGCGGAGACCACGGCAGCCTTCACACCCCCGGCCGCCAGCGCATCGGCGGCCTGGACCGCGATTTCCACTTCGGACCCGGTGGCAATCAGCGTCACGTCGCGTGCCCCGTCAGTTTCGCGCAGAACGTAGGCGCCTTTGGCGACCTTGTTTTCTGCGGTATGTTCGGTGCGCAGGGTCGGCAGGCCCTGCCGTGACAGCGCCAGTAGGCTGGGTGTTGTGCGGGCTGTGGCGGCGATTTCCCAGGCTTCGGCGGTTTCCACAACGTCGGCCGGGCGGAAGACGTTGAGGTTGGGCATCGCCCGAAGGCTGGCGATGTGCTCCACCGGTTGATGGGTGGGGCCGTCTTCGCCCAGGCCGATGCTGTCATGGGTCATGACATAGGTCACCGGCAGCCCCATCAGCGCCGAAAGGCGGATCGCCGGACGGCAGTAGTCCGAAAACACGAGGAACGTGCCGCCATAGGGCAGGAAGCCCCCATGCAGCGCGATGCCATTCATCGCTGCGCCCATGGCGTGCTCACGGATACCGTAGTGGATGTAGTTGCCGCCGTAATTGTCCTTGCTGACGGGCTCCATACCCTTGGTGCGGGTGTTGTTGGAGCCGGTCAGATCCGCCGAGCCGCCGATGGTGTTGGGCAGCGTGGCGTTGACGACCGCCAGGGCCATCTCGCTGGCCTTGCGGGTGGCGACTTTCGGCGCATCGGCCGAAAGCTGAGCCTTGTAGGTGGCGATGGCTCCGGTCAGCGCGTCCGCATCGGGGGCGGACAGCGAGGCGTTGAAATCCGCGGCCTTGTCGGAGGTGGCAAGCCGGGCTTCCCAGGCTTCGCGCGTGGCCTTGCCGCGGGCGGCGACGGCGCGCCAGGCCTCCAGTGCTTCGGCGGGCAGTTCGAACGGCGCGTGCGGCCAGTTCAGCGCGGTGCGGGTGGCGGCGATTTCCTCGTCTCCCAGCGGTGCGCCATGGGTGGCGGATGTGCCCTGCTTGTTCGGGGCTCCGTAGCCGATGATCGTCTTGCAGGCGATCAGGCTCGGGCGGGTGTCGGCACGGGCGGTCACGATCGCGGCGGCAATGGCCTCGTGGTCATGGCCGTCCACTTCCTGCACATGCCAGCCGGAAGCGGCAAAGCGGGCCTTCTGATCGGTTGAGGTGGACAACCCGGTGGAGCCGTCAATGGTGATCTTGTTGTCGTCCCACAGTACGATCAGCCGGCCCAGCGCCCAGTGGCCGGCCATGTCGATGGCCTCATGGCTGATGCCTTCCATCAGGCAGCCATCCCCGGCGATGACGTAGGTGTGGTGATTCACCAGGCCGTCCCCGAAGCGGGCGTTGTGCATGCGCTCCGCAAGCGCCATGCCCACGGCGGTGGTGATCCCCTGGCCCAGCGGACCGGTGGTGGTCTCGATCCCGTCTGCATGACCGTACTCGGGGTGGCCCGCGGTGCGGTAGCCGTGCTGGCGGAAATTTCGGACCTGGTCGATATCCATGTCGGCATAGCCAAGCATGTGGTTGATTGCATAGATCAGCATCGATCCGTGCCCCGCCGACAGGACGAAGCGGTCACGATCAGGCCATTTCGGCTGGCTGGGGTCGATGTTGAGAAAACGGTTGTAAAGCACTGCGGCAACATCGGCCATGCCCATCGGCATGCCGGGGTGGCCGGAATTTGCGGCCTGCACGGCGTCCATGGTCAGGGCGCGGATGGCGTTGGCCATCAGGCCCTCGGCTCCGGTGGATATCTTGGTTTGTGCGTTCATGGATATATCCTCAGGCGCGTTTCGATTCTGAGACGAGGCGTTCGATCATCGGCGTAAAGATCAGTTGCATCGCCAGGTCCATCTTCCCGCCGGGAATGACGATGGAGTTGGCGCGGCTCATCCAGGAGCCATGGATCATCGACGTGAGATAAGAAAAATCGATCCCGCGGGGGTTCTTGAAGCGAATCACCACCAGGCTTTCGTCGGGTGTGGGTATCCAGCGCGCCACGAAAGGATTGGACGTGTCCACAACCGGCACACGCTGAAAGTTGACATCGGTTTGTGTGAATTGCGGGCAGATGCAGTGCACGTAGGCGTGCATCCGGCGCAGGATGACATCTGTGACGGCCTCGGTGGTGTAGCCGCGCTTTTCCTTGTCGCGGTGGATCTTTTGAATCCATTCAAGGTTGATCACGGGCACGACGCCTATCTTGAGGTCGGCATATCTGGCAAGATCCACGCTGTCATTCACCACCGCACCGTGCAGCCCTTCGTAGAACAGCAGGTCGCTGTCGGAGTCGAAATCGCGCCATTCGGTGAACTCGCCGGGGGGTACGCCATAGACCCTGGATTCTTCCTCGTCATGGACATAGGTGCGGGTCTTGCCCGTGCCGGTTTCGCCGTACTGGCGGAACACGCTTTCCAGTTCTTCCAGTTCATTGGCTTCGTAGCTGAAATGGCTGAAGCCGAAATCCCCGGCCTCATAGCGGCGTTCCAGTTCGGTCTTCATGTCCTTGCGGTTGAACTTGTGGAAAGCGTCGCCTTCGATCGAAACGGCTTTCACGCCTTCGCGGCGGAAGATCTGGTCGAAGGTATGTTTGATCGTCGACGTGCCCGCCCCGGAGGAGCCAGTGACGGAAATGATGGGATGTTTCTTGCTCATGGAATTTCCTCCTTGGCTCAGGCGCGGAACAGGCCGCGTTTGCCGAACAGGGCGCTGACCTCTTGTTCGGGCAGGTCGTAATAGGCGGCGACGCGGCTCACCTTGTCGGGCGAACCGAATACGAAGGGCGTGCGCGCGTGCAATTCCCGTGCACTTTGCGGCAGGATCGGGTCCTGCGCATCGGTGGCCAGCCCGCCGGCCTGCTCGATCACGAAGGCGATGGGTGCACATTCGTAGACCATGCGCAGGCGGCCGTGTTCATAGCCTTTGCGCGCATCTGCCGGGTAAAGAAACACGCCCCCCCGGCTGAGGATACGGTGCGTTTCGGCCACCAGAGACGCGACCCAGCGCATGTTGAAATTGCTGGCCCGGGGACCCTCTTCGCCAGCGATACAGTCGTCGATATACGCGCGGACGGGTTTCGACCAGTGGCGATAGTTGGAAGCGTTGATCGCGAATTCCTGTGAGGACTGTGAAACCTTCACCGCCGGGTTCACCAACACGAACTGGCGGCTGTCCGGGTCCATCAGGTAAAGCTGCGTGCCCTTGCCGAAGGTCGTTGCCAGCATTGTCTGCGGGCCATAGATGATATAGCCCGCGCCGATCTGCTCCTGCGCCGGGCGCAGGAACGAGGCATTGGCCTCATCCTTGGCTTCGTAGATCGAGAAGATCGTACCGATAGAGACGTTCACGTCGATATTGCTGGAGCCGTCCAGCGGATCGATCGCCAGCGCAAAGGCCCCTTCGGGGTCGAGTTCGACCACCTCTTCCTGTTCTTCCGAAGCGTACCAGCGGACACTGGCGGACCTGAGACGGGCGCCGAAGGCTTCGTCGGCCATCACGTCCAGGGCTTTCTGGCCGTCGCCGTCGGTGTTGACGCCAACCTCCGCCCCCAGGGCGCCCCCCAGTGGGCCGCGCTGGATGGTGTGGGACAGTTCGGCGCCGACCTCGCAAAGCGCGGCCATGATGGGCCGCAGCCTCGCGGGGATATGTGCCAAATCCCGGATCGGAGTTTCGTTTTGCATGGATTTCTCCCGAATCTGACGGCGTGTTGCTCAATCCAGTTGCTATTGCGAAACGCTGGCTTTACAGAATTTAAAAAATAGGCAAGTGCTATAAAGGAAAATTTAATGCCTAAGCCGGAAGCCGTGACTTTCAAGCAATTAAGGGCCTTGCAGGCGGTCGTGGCACATGGGTCGATTTCGGCCGCGGCTGAGGCAATTCGTCTCACGCCGCCCGCGGTCCATACGCAACTTCGCGGGCTGGAGCGGAATTTCAACTGCAAGGTGTTGGAACGCAGCCCCGCCGGCGTGTCCAGGCTGACCCCGCAGGGGGAGGCCGTCCTGACCGCCGCGCGCGCGATTGGGTCCGCGCTGGAGTCCTGCGCCGATCATGTGCGCGCGCTGAATGCCGGAGTCGAGGGGTTGGTCACTTTGGGGGTGGTGTCCACGGGTAAGTATTTCGGCCCCACGATCGTCGCGGCGTTGCGGCAGGCCTATCCGAAGATCGAGGTGCTGCTCAAGGTCGGCAATCGCGACAGCACGATCGCGCATCTGCAAGCGTCGTCCGTGGATATCGCCATCATGGGCCGCCCGCCGCGGGTGCCGGATGTGAAGGCCTCGGTTCTGGGGCCTCACCCCCATGTTCTGATCGCGCCGCCCGGGCATCGGTTGGTCGGGGCGGGGCGGGTTTCCCCCGCCGCGCTGCTGGATGAGACGTTCCTGGTGCGTGAAGAAGGATCGGGCACGCGGATCCTGACGGTGCGCTACCTCGACAAGCTGGGACAGGGACGCGCCTACCGCCTGATCGAGCTGGACTCGAACGAAACCATAAAGCAGGCGGTGGTCGCGGGGCTGGGAGTGGCGCTGATTTCACGCCACACGATCACCGACGAACTGAAAAACGGGCGGCTGGTGCTGCTGGAGGCCGATGGCCTGCCGCTGGTGCGGCAATGGTTCCTGTTGCACCGGCGCGACGCGGTTCTCAGCTCCGCCAGCCGGAAAGTGCACGATTACATTCTTGGGATGCAGGGCGGGTTCTTGCCCCGATAAGGCCGCGCCCCGAAGGGCGCGGCGTGTGGGTCAGCCGACGAAGGCCTTTTCCACGACGTATTCGGCCGGTTCGGAGTTGGCGCCTTCGCGCAGGCCCCAGCCATCGAGAATGGCCATGATGTCCTTGTTGAATTCCAGCGATCCGCAGACCATCGCGCGGTCGACCGCCGGGTCCATTTTCGCGCAGCCGAGCCCGAGTTCTGCGAAGACCTTGCCCGAAGTCAGGTTGTCGGTGACCCGGCCCATGGTTCTGAAGTCCTCACGGGTGGTGGCGGGGTAGTACTTGAGCTTGTCGCCGACGAATTCGCCGATCAGCGGATCTTCGGGCAGGCTTTCGATCAGTTCGCGGCCATATTCCAGCTCCGCCACCTCGCGGCAGGTGTGCATCATGATGACCTGATCGTAGCGTTCGTAGGTATCGGGGTCACGCATGAGGCTGGCGAAAGGGGCGATCCCGGTGCCCGTGGCCAGCAGCCACAGCCGCTTGCCCGGCAGCAGTGCATCCAGAACCAGCGTGCCCACCGGCTTGGGCTTGAGAATGATCTGATCGCCTGGCTGGATGTGCTGCAGACGGCTGGTCAGCGGGCCGTCCTGCACCTTGATGGAATAGAAATCCAACCCCTCGTCCCAGGCGGGGGAGGCGATGGAGTAGGCGCGCATGATCGGCTTTCCGTTGTCGTCGGGCAGGCCGATCATCACGAATTCCCCCGAGCGGAAGCGCAAGGTGCGCGGTCGGGTGACACGGAAGTAGAACAGCCGGTCCGTGTAGTGGCGCACGTCTGTCACGGTCTGGGCATCGGGCAGGGTTTTAACCTGGGCGGCGGTCTGGGTCACGGCGGTCTGTTCGTTCATCTGTTTCATGCAACGGGGCGGATGCCCCGCTCCTTTCCTTCTAGAGGTCCGGGGGGTGAGGGGAAACCCCAAACGTATAGCGGGCGCGGCATGGGCATCCCTGCCGGGGGGTCTTTCCAGATGGTTTTGGGGGGAACCATGACACAGATCAAGCCCCGATGTCGCAGGGGTGCCGGTGTGCCGCGGAAACCATTGTGTGTGGCATAGTTTTTCTTGAGCCTGCCGGGCGCATCGGCGATAGTCTGGCACTGCCCGCATCTGCGGCGCAATCATGCTTAACTGGGAGGTCCGTATGAAAGTCATTACTGCTGCCGCAACCGCCATGGCCCTTGTGCTGAGCGCGGGTGCCGGGGTCGCTGCCTGTGACGATGGAGAGATGGTGATCAAGTTCAGCCATGTCACCAACACAGACAAGCACCCCAAGGGGATTGCCGCCTCACTCCTTCAACAGCGCGTGAACGATGAGATGAACGGCACCGCCTGTATGGAGGTCTTCCCGAACTCCACCCTTTATAATGACGATCAGGTTCTTGAGGCCATGCTGCAGGGCGATGTCCATCTGGCGGCGCCCTCGCTTTCGAAATTCGAAAAATATACCAAGCAGTTCCGGATTTTCGACTTGCCATTCATGTTCAAGAACATGGATGCGGTGAACGCGTTCCAGGCGTCGGAGACGGGACAGGCGATGTTGGAATCGATGGCGCGGCGCGGACTTTTGGGTCTTGCTTTCTGGCATAACGGCCTCAAGCAGTTCTCGGCCAACAAGCCGTTGCTCGATCCCTCCGATGCTGCCGGGCTGAAGTTCCGGGTGCAGACCTCGGATGTGCTGGTCGCGCAGATGGAGGCCCTGGGTGCGTCGCCGCAGCCGATGGCCTTCTCGGAGGTCTACGGTGCGCTGCAAACCGGCGTTGTGGATGGGCAGGAAAACACCTGGTCCAACATCTACGGTCAGAAATTCTTCGAGGTGCAGGACGGTATCACCGAAACCAACCACGGGGTACTCGACTATCTCGTGGTGACCTCGGTCGAGTGGTGGGAAGGCCTGGACGAAGGGGTGCGCGATCAGCTTGGCACTATCCTGATGGAGGTGACAGATACCCGGAACTCCGAGTCCGAGGCCGTGAACCAGCAGGCCAAACAATCCATCCTCGAAGCGGGTGGCGAGGTGCGTCAGCTTACCGATGAACAGCGGACCGCGTGGGTGGATGCGATGAAGCCCGTCTGGACCCAGTTCGAGGCCGATGTGGGGGCCGAGAACATTGCCGCCGCGCAGGAAATGAACGCCGCCCACTGAGGCCAGCGACCGGGTCGGCCCGGCCCCGCCGGGCCGATCCCAAAACGAAAACCAAACATGATCCTGTTGGTACGGGAGGGGTCGGATGAGCGGCACTTACATGCCGAAAACCCCGCTGGCTCGGGTGGTGCATGCGTTTGAGGAAAACGTCATCGCCCTGCTGCTGGGGCTGATGGCGCTGATCACATTTGTCAACGTCGTCTTGCGTTACATCTTTAACAGTGGCCTGATCTGGGGGCTGGAGCTGACGCTGGTCCTGTTCGCGTGGCTGGTGATGTTCGGTATCGCCTACGGGTTCAAGATTACCATGCATCTGGGTGTGGACGCGTTGCTCAATATCGTCGGGCGCGGCCCGCGCCGGCTGATGGCGCTGCTCACGGTGGGCATTTGCCTGATTTACGCCCTGCTTCTGATGAAGGGCGCTTATGACTACTGGGCGCCTTATGCCAACCTCGCCCCCACCACCGGGCGCTGGTTCCCCACGGGATTCGAGGAGATGAAGCCGTGGGATTTCCGCGGCTACGTTCCGACCGAACGCATCCCGGTGCCTGGGTTCCTGCGCGCGCCGCTGGAGGCCCTGTTCCTGCCCGAAGGCGAAGACCCCTATGAAAAATTGCCCATCGTGGTGCCTTACACGATCATCCCGGTTTCGGTCGCGCTGATGGTGTTTCGGCTGGCGCAGGCGGCGATGCGGATCGTGTCGGGGGAACAGGACGGGCTGATCGTCAGCCATGAAGCCGAAGATGCCGTGGAAGAAGCGGCCGCAGCGAAAGAGGGCTGAGGGAAATGGATGTTGTTTTCCTGTTCGCGATGGTGATCGGGCTTCTGCTGATCGGGGTGCCGATCGCGGTGTCGCTGGGGTTGAGCTCGATGATCTTCCTGCTGGTGATGTCGGAAACGTCGCTGGCCTCTATCGCGCAGTCCCTGTACCAGGCGATGGCGGGGCATTACACGCTGCTGGCCATCCCGTTTTTCATTCTCGCCTCCAGTTTCATGTCCACGGGGGGGGTGGCACGACGGATCATCCGCTTTTCCATTGCCTGCGTGGGGCATTTGCGGGGCGGGCTGGCGATTGCGGGCGTTTTCGCCTGCATGCTTTTCGCGGCGCTGTCCGGGTCGTCCCCGGCGACTGTGGTTGCCATCGGCTCGATCGTCATCGCGGCGATGCGCAAGGTCGGGTACACGTCTGACTTCGCGGCCGGGGTGATCTGCAATGCAGGCACACTGGGCATCCTGATCCCGCCTTCCATCGTGATGGTCGTTTATGCCTCGGCCACGGATGTGTCTGTCGGGCGGATGTTCCTTGCCGGGGTGATTCCCGGTCTGCTTGCCGGGCTGATGCTCATGACGGCGATTTATGTCATCGCCACGCTGCGCAACATGCCGAAGGGGGAGTGGCAGGGGTGGGGCGAGATTTTCGCCAGCTTCCGTGATGCCTTCTGGGGGTTGATGCTGATCGTCATCATCATGGTGGGGATCTATGGCGTTCCCGGTGTGACGGGGGCCATCTTTACCCCGACAGAGGCTGCGGCCGTGGCTTCGGTCTATGCGTTCGTGATCGCGGTGTTCGTCTATCGGGACATGGGGCCGCTGGCCGCCGGCGACGGGGGCACGCCTGTGCCTTTGTGGCGGCGTCCGCAGGCGTTGATGACCGGTTTCTTCCATGCCGATACGCGCCGCACATTGCTGGAGGCGGGCAAGCTGACCATCATGCTGATGTTCATTATCGCCAACGCCCTGATCCTGAAGCATGTGCTGACCGATGAGCAGATCCCCCAGAAGATCGCCGGGGCGATGCTGGAGGCCGGGTTTGGCAAGATCATGTTTCTTGTGATCGTGAACGTCATCCTGCTGATCGGCGGTCAGTTCATGGAGCCTTCGGGCCTGATCGTGATCGTCGCGCCATTGGTTTTCCCCATCGCGATCGAACTGGGCGTGGATCCGATCCACCTTGGAATCATCATGGTCGTCAACATGGAAATCGGGATGATCACGCCCCCCGTCGGGCTGAACCTGTTCGTGACCTCCGGGGTTGCGGGGATGCCGATGATGCGGGTGGTGAAGGCGGCGCTGCCGTTCCTGTCGGTGTTGTTCGTGTTTCTGATCATCGTGACTTATGTACCGTGGCTGTCGACAGCCTTGCCAACGGCCCTCATGGGACCGGAGATCATCACGAATTAGAAAAAGGGCCGCGCGATGCGGCCCTTTCCACATCATGCCGGCTGTTCAGGCCGTTTCCAGCGCAGCGATGATGGCCGAGAAATCGGACGCTTTCAGAGAGGCGCCGCCCACCAATGCGCCGTCGACATTCGAGGTGGCGAAGATATCACCCGCGTTCGAGGGCTTGACCGATCCGCCGTAAAGCAGGCGGATGCCATCCGCGACCGGACCGAAGCGGTCTTTCAATTCGGCGCGTATGAAGTCGTGGACTTCGGCGATCTGTTCCAGGGTCGGCACACGGCCGGTGCCGATGGCCCAGACGGGTTCATAGGCGATGACCGTGGTCGCGCCATCCACCCCCGCATCGGGCAGGGATCCTGCAAGCTGGGCCTTGATCACCGCCAGGGTCTGGCCGGCATCGCGCTGGGCCTCGGTTTCGCCGACACAGACCACAGCCACCAGTTCCCGCGCCAGCGCGGCTTCGGTTTTCGCGCGGACGATGGCATCGGTTTCGGCATGATCGGTACGGCGTTCGGAATGGCCGAGGATGACATGGGTCGCACCTGCATCGACCAGCATCTCCGCCGAGATGTCGCCCGTGTGCGCACCCGAGATGTTGGCATGGCAATCTTGTCCGCCCACGGCGACGGCGCTGCCTTCGGCGCGGTCGGCCATGCGGGCGATCAGCGTGGCCGGGGGGCACAGCAGCACATCGACCGCCGGGGTGGGGTGTGCTTTCGCCAGCGCCTCGACCTCAGCCAGCGAGGCCGCGGTTCCGTTCATTTTCCAGTTCCCAGCCGCAAGTTTGCGCCGCATGGAGCCGTCTCCCTTTTTCGTTGCAGTTCGGGAAGGCATAGGCGATTTGCGCGCCAAGCGGAATAGGCCTGCCGCCGGGTGGGTCAGTTTTGCGCGCCGCCCATGTCGCCAAAGCGGATGGATTCGCCGCATCCGCAGCTTTCGGTGACATTTGGGTTGCGGAATTTGAAGCCCGATTCCAACAACGACACCTCGTAGTCGATTTCCGTGCCGAACAGAAACATCTGTGCCATCGGGGCGATCATCACCCGTGCGCCGTCCTGTTCGACGACTTCGTCGTTTGGGTCGACTTCGTCGACATAGTCCATGGTGTATTCCATGCCCGCGCAGCCGCCTTTCTTCACGCCAATGCGCAACCCTGCGGCACCGTCTCGGGCCATCAGCTTCGTGACCTGGGCGGCGGCCTTCGGAGTGAGGGTGACCGCCTGCTTGCCGGGAATGCCGAACATGATTTTCTCCTTCATCCCTGAAAGGGTAGGGCGCGCGGGCCGCTTCCTCAAGGGGGGGAGTTGGAATTATCATAAGTCGTGGGGCGGCCCGGAGACCGCCCCGGCGGGCTCAAAGCCCCATGCAGTTGGCGTAGTAGGTTACCGTCGCGGGCCAGTCGGAAAATACGCCCTTGACCTTCACGTCCCGGGCCAGAACATCCAGTAATTCGAAATACATGCCGTCATTTTCGGTGACGCCGGCGATGGACTGGAAGTACCAGCCCCCGCCCGCGCCGAGCGGGCCGGAGCGTTCGAGCGTCCAGGTGAAGATGTTCAGCCCGGCTTCGCCGGCCTTTTCGGCATAGATGGAGGGTACGATTTTTCCTGCCTCGTCCAGGGTGACCAGAACCCACAGCGGCGGAGCGATGTAGTTCACGCCCATGGCCTTGAGGTCGTCCATCTGGTGGGTCCATGTGGCGGGGTCCATGTGGTCCCATCCTTCGATGTCGTAGCTGCCGTCCAGGTAGACCACCGCCTGCTTGCCGAACTCCGGCTCGTTCCCGATCCAGTAGAGCACGTCCTCGAGGTTGAAGGACTGCGCGAACACATCTTGCGCGGGGATGCCGGCGGCTTTGTACTCGTCGATCAGTTTTTGTGCGTAGTCGGCCTGGGTGAAGCCATCGAACGGCATCTCCACGGAAGGCGACTTGAGTTCGGGCGTGAACTTTGCGCCCAGAGTGCGGAACAGCTCAATCGATTCTGCGTGGGTCATCAGGTGCGCGCCGGTGGTGTACAGATCGGTGCGCCAGCCGGCGGTGGCGTTCTGGTAGGCCTGGGCGGTGGTGGCAGCGCGGTTGGCGGCATCCATTTTTGGGGTGAGGCTGCGGAATTGCTCCAGGGTGAGTTCCGATGTCCGGCATTCCGCCGTGGCCGGTGCGTCGCCCCGCGCGGGGGAGAAGGGGATGACGCACGTGTCCGCCAGCGGGGTTGTCAGGATGTCGGTGGTCGTGTGCAGGTCGTTCTGGGCGTGGCGGCAGACCAGTTTCTTGTCCTTGGTGAAGGTGACGTCGCATTCCAGGAGGCCCGCCCCCATGCGGGCCGCGGCGCGGTTGGATTCCACCGTATGTTCGGGAAACATCAACGGCGCGCCGCGATGGCCGATGGAAAAGGCGGTGGTCCGGGGGGTCTGATCCTTGCAGGAGGTCAGCGTTTCTTTCAGCGGACCCTCTTTCATGGCGTCGATCAGGAAAAAGGGGCGGGGGCCATAGCTGACACCACCGTCACCGGCCAGCGCCGGCAGGGTCAGCGCCATCACGGTGCCCGCAATGAGAAAGACACGTTTCATGGGATTCTCCGCATAATGAGTGATCTGCGGTGTTTTTTCCCAGTTGCGTGACAGTCTTGCGACGGGGCAATGACGCTTACATGAATCCCAGTTCCAGGCGGGCTTCGTCGGACATCATGTCCATGCCCCACGGGGGATCCCAGGTGATTTCGACATCGACCTCCTTGATGCCCGGCACGGGGGAGATCGCGTCGACGATCCATCCGGGCATGTCCCCGGCCACCGGGCAGCCCGGCGCGGTAAGCGTCATGATGATCCGCACGGCGTTTTCGGGGCTGATGCCGATCGTGTAGATCAGGCCGAGGTCGTAGATGTTCACCGGGATTTCCGGGTCGAAAACCGAACGGCAGGCTTCTACGACAGCGTCGTACAGGGGGTGGTCTGTGGTGGAGGGCTGGATCAGGGGGGTGCCCTCCAGTTGTTCTTGCGGCTGGGTCATGGTGTCTTCCCGTAAATCTTACAAAAGATATAAGGAAAGCGGGGCGGGGCGTCCAGCCTTCTTTCGGGAGGCGCCGGGAGCAAATTCTACCGGGTGGGTGGATTCCCGAGGGCTATGAGATGGATGGGGAATAGGATTTTTTACCAATATGTTATGCCCTCGGTATGCTGCCCCCCCGGCGGTCGGACCGTGAGGATTTACGGCTATCATCATTCTTATTATTGAATGTATTTAATCCCCGTCAGTTTCATGATTGACATAATTTATTTATTGTGTAATAAAGATTCCTTATTGCTTTTGTTTTAAAGGCATGCGCCGCGCATGCTGAAGGAGACCTTCTATTTAAAATTGTTCAAATAAAACTGGTATTGCCTCGGATGAATGTCCTGGAGTCGTCCACTCACGCGCAACGAAAGGCTGGAAAACAACGCAGGTAAGTTAAAAGGTAACCTTCATGTCATGTCCTCCGGACCCGAATAATCCAACCAATGTTTATACCGCGTCAGGGACGATAAACGGTGAAACGGCAACGACGCAGACGACGTTGCCGACCTACGCAGACGATACGCTTGAGTTCTCGCATGACATTACGACTGCGGGCCTGACCCAGGATATCAACGTCGCCCTGGTGATCGACGTATCCGGGTCGACGGCGAATTCTTCGGGCAGCGATGTGGATGGCGATGGGGACATCGACACTTTCCTCGAGGCGCAGCAAATCGCGGCAAAGGCGCTGTTCCAGCAATTCATAGATGCCGGGTATGATCCCGACGAGATCGAGTTCACCGTTGTCACCTATGCCTCCGGCAGCACCGTGGTCGGCACTTACACGCTGAACGATCAGGCCGCCTTCGAGACCGCGATTGACGGGCTGGTGGCCAGCGGGGCCACCAACTTTGAAAGTCCGCTGCAATCTGTCATTTCCGAATGGGAGAGTACCACAACCGACGGCACCGCCGACAACAACCCGGAATCCGAGGTGACGGATCAGGATACCAACCTCGTCGTGTTTCTGTCGGACGGGTATGTGAACTCCGGTGGAACTTATGATGACGAGGCAAGTACCCTGCAGACGCAGTTCAACGCCCAGATTTCCGCGATCGGGGTGGGGGCCAACAGTAGTATCGACGACCTTAATATCATGGACAATACCGGTGGCGCCGAAAAGGTCACCGATGCTGCCGGACTGATCGACGCCATCAATACCCCCCCGCCGATGCCCGATCTCGATTACGTGGAGGTCGTTCTGACCTACCCGGACGGGTCTACCCAGGTTGTGACGTACCCGGCGGGGGCCCCGCCGATCACGTCGACCGCGCTGGGCTATTCCATCGATTGCCAGTCGATTCCGCTTGCCTATCTTCCGCCGGCGGGATCCAACATCACTGTCGAGGTGAAGACCTATTTCGAGGACGGGACGCTGATCCTGAGCACCGGCTCGATCGAGGTCAGTTATCAGCCCTGTTTCGTCATGGGCACCCTGATTTTGACCCTGCGCGGCGAGGTGCCGGTGGAGGATCTGCGCCAGGGTGACATGGTGGTGACAATGGATAAAGGCCCGATGCCGATCCGCTGGATCGGGGCATCGCGCGTGCATGCCCGCGGAATCTTCGCACCGATCCGGATCAAGGCGGGGACCTTGGAAAACAAGCGCGATCTTCTGGTAAGTCCGCAGCACCGGATGATGTTGCGTGGCTGGCGGGCGGAGCTGATGTTCGGTGAGAGCGAGGTTCTCGTCAGTGCGAAATCGCTTGTCAATGACAGTACCATCCGATCAGCCCCCGCGGATACGGTGGTTTATTACCACATCCTGTTCGACAGCCACCAGATCGTCTATGCCGAGGGCGCCCCGTCGGAAAGCTTCTTTCCCGGCGATATTGCGCTGGATGGAATGGCGTCGCAGACGCGCGCGGAGATTTTCAGGCTCTTCCCCGCCTTGGCAACGGACCGGAGGTCCTATGGGTCGCTCGTCCGGGCGTCCTTGCGCGATTATGAGGCCCGGGCCCTGAAGGAAGTGCTGTTGCACTGACAAGGGGCGGCGGTTTCAGGATCGGGCGCTGGCCTTCGGCGGCAAAGCCCTTTAGAAGGCAGGGCCTCAGACGTTGCGAGTCCGCCCATGCCCTGCTTTGATTTCGACCTGACTTCCCGTGACGGCAAGGCCCGCACAGGGCGCATCCGGACACCGCGGGGGGATATCCGCACGCCGGCCTTCATGCCCGTGGGCACGGCGGCGACGGTCAAGGCCATGATGCCCGAGAGCGTGGCGGCGACGGGGGCGGATATTCTGCTGGGCAACACCTACCATCTGATGCTGCGCCCAACGGCCGAGCGGATCGACCGTCTTGGTGGGCTGCACCGCTTCATGAACTGGGAAAAACCCATCCTGACCGACAGCGGCGGCTTTCAGGTGATGAGCCTGACCGGCCTGCGCAAGCTGACCGAGGAGGGGGTACGCTTCCGCTCCCATATCGACGGGTCCAGGCACATGCTGTCCCCCGAGCGCAGCATGGAAATCCAGCGTCTTCTGGGCAGCGATATCGTGATGGCTTTCGATGAATGCACGCCCTTCCCCGCCGATGAAGAGACCGCGCGAAACAGTATGGAGCTGTCGATGCGCTGGGCACGCCGTTCGCGTGAGGCGTTTGGCGACAGGTCCGGCCATGCGTTGTTCGGGATCCAGCAGGGCGGTGTCTATCCCGGCCTGCGCGCCGCCTCGGCCGAGAAGCTGCGCGAAATCGGGTTTGACGGCTACGCCATCGGAGGCCTTGCCGTGGGCGAGGGGCAGGAAACGATGTTCGGGGTGCTCGACTACGCGCCCGATATGCTGCCCGAGGACAAGCCGCGTTATCTGATGGGGGTGGGCAAGCCCGACGATATTGTCGGTGCCGTCGCGCGCGGGGTGGACATGATGGATTGCGTGCTGCCGTCGCGCTCGGGGCGGACGGGGCAGGTGTTCACCCGGCGCGGGGTGCTCAACATCAAGAACGCACGCCATCAGGATGATCCGCGCCCTATCGACGAGACCTGCACCTGCCCGGCGTGCCGCAGCTACTCCCGCGCGTATTTGCACCACGTTTTCCGCGCGCAGGAGATTATCAGCTCCATGCTGCTGACCTGGCACAATCTGCATTATTATCAGCAGCTCATGTCCGATATCCGCGCTGCCATTGCCGAAGGCCGCTTTGCGGATTGGCAGGCCGGGTTTCACGCCGAACGGGCGGAGGGGGATGTCGCGCGGCTCTGACAGCGTATGGCCTTGGCCGCTGCGGTTTCTACCCCACATGTTTGAAAGGCCAAAACCAGCTCAAAGAAACGCCTGGCCTTCTGCGGGACGATTTCCCCCGGTCGCACGCAAGACAATCGAACGCCATGATCCACTCCTCCCAAAAGGTGTGGTGCCGGGCTGTCGCATAGGTGTTGCGGCGATACACCCATTTGACGATTTTTCTTCTTATTATCATTATTTGTTAAATATGTGTTAACGTCCCCGCCGGGTCGAGACAAAGCAGAGTGGAAAGGCGTTGCGAAAAGAGGGCGGGATCAACGATTCATCGGTACGGCCGGGTCCGGTGGAAGGAATCTACGAGGTTCCCGAAGGCAAGGCCTTGCGTGCATCCGTACGTCTTCGCAGTGGAAGGGCCATCGCGTTCGGAGTGGTTGACAACACGGACCGGCCTGTCCCTGCATCCGGGGTTTTCTCAACAATCGGGCGTGTCGTCTGGCGGCCCGACTGGAGTGACAATTCTGCCCCCCCCGAGCGTTTGGCCGAGCCCTGTCTTTTTGCCGGAGTGCTGAACAACATGTTCGGTCACAACCTGACTACCGGTCTTGGCCGGGTATGGGCGCTCGATCATCTGCCGAAGGAAACCGGCCTTCTTTACGTCGTACGCATGGGCTCTCCAAGGCTGCTGGCGCAACTCCAGATTCGCATGGGCAAGATCCTGGGGTGTTTTGGTGTCGAAAGGCCGGTGAGGGTCGTGGCGTCTTCCGTTTCCGCCCCGGTTCTCTATACGGCGTTGGACAAGTACGGCGAAAACTATCTTGGCGGCGCATCGTATGAGTTTGTCAGCTGGGTGCATGGCAGATTGCGCCCCTATATTACTGCCGATGTCGAAAGCGGGAATCGACTGTATGTCACCAGGGCGAATGTATCGCGGTTGCAGGGCCGCTTTGCCTGCGAAGATCGCCTTTCCGAAAACCTTGCCCGGTCTGGTTACAAAAGGTTCGCCCCGGAAGAGCACAGCCTTCAAGAACAATTGGAGGCTTATTCCCGTGCCGAAAAACTGATTTTTGCGGAAGGGTCCGCGCTTCATTTTTTCGCCTTCGTCAAGAAACCCGTTCAACAGGTTGCGGTCATTCAGCGGCGAGAGGCGCTTCCGCCTCTGATTTCGCGCCAGATTCACGCCTTTGATCCTCAGCCTGTTCAGTTCGTCAATTCGATCGAAAGGGTCGTGTTTCCCAAAACCCTTGAAACCAATCGGGCGATTTCGATACTGGATTTCCAGCGATGCAAGGAGATTCTGAGAGCGACGGGGTTTGTCGACGATCGGGCCGAGTGGGAATTTCCCAAGGCGCGCGAAATCGAAGGGTCTGTTGCCGAAGGCCGCCCCGGAGAGGAATTTCTTGACGAGCAAGGCTGGAATGAATGGCGTGAAACCGTTCGAAAGGAAAAGATAAGCCGGAGAATGGCGCGCCAGGCCGGTTCGGGCGCGTGATGGTGCTTTCTTTCTGAATTTCCCCGTGCTTTTGCGAAACGTTGCCACCGGTGCCGGTCCGGCATGCTTGCATGATGGGGAAAAGCGTCAGACGTCCCGGAGCGGAAACGGCCTTGCCCCGGCCCTGGCATCCGGGCATTCTTGGACGAAGCCGTAAGGAAAAGCGGTTGAAACCACGGGGTGGCACCCCAGATTAAGCCAACACGAGGAGAGGGCCGGGTGCTGCCGTTTGTCGGGGCAGGGCCCTCTTGCCATAGCCAAGGAAACAGGATGCACGAGCAACTCAGCCCTTCTTACCCGGTTCTTCCGCTGCGCGATATTGTGGTTTTTCCGCACATGGTCGTTCCGCTTTTTGTCGGCCGGGAAAAATCCGTCCGCGCGCTGGAGGAGGTCATGTCGGAAGACAAGCAGATCTTGCTGTCTGCCCAGATCGATCCGGCTGAGGACGATCCCACTCCTGAAGACATCTACCGGGTCGGCGTTCTGGCGAATGTGCTGCAACTTCTGAAACTGCCCGATGGCACGGTGAAGGTGCTGGTCGAGGGGAAAAGCCGCGTGCGCATCGGCGGCTTCCTTGAGAATGAGGAATTTTTCGAGGCGAGTGCCGAACTCCTGACCGAAATGCCGGGCGACGAAGGTGTGATCGAGGCTTTGTTGCGCTCTGTCAGCGTTGAGTTCGAACGCTACGCCAAGGTCCGCAAGAATATCCCCGAAGAGGCGCTGTCCGCTGTCAGTGAGACCCGCGAAGCCGCCAGGCTGGCCGACCTGGTTGCCGGGCATTTGGGGATCGAGGTCGCCAAAAAGCAGGATTTGCTTGAAACGCTTGTCGTGGCCGAACGGCTGGAAAAGGTCTATGGCCTGATGCAGGGCGAGATGAGCGTCTTGCAGGTCGAGAAGAAGATCAAGACCCGCGTCAAGAGCCAGATGGAGCGCACCCAGCGGGAGTATTACCTGAATGAGCAGATGAAAGCCATTCAGCGTGAACTGGGCGATGGCGACGAGGGCCAGAACGAAATTGCCGAACTGGAAGACCGCATCGCCAATACTCAGTTGTCGAAGGAGGCGCGGGAAAAGGCCGAGGCCGAGGTCAAGAAACTTCGAAACATGAGCCCCATGTCCGCCGAGGCGACGGTGGTGCGCAATTACCTTGACTGGTTGTTGTCGATCCCCTGGGGGGTGAAGTCGCGGGTGCGCAAAGATCTCGACCGGGCGGAAACCGTCCTGAACGAAGATCATTACGGGCTGGAAAAGGTCAAGGAACGCATCGTCGAATATCTTGCCGTGCAAAGCCGCAGCAAAAAGCTGAAGGGGCCGATCCTGTGTCTCGTCGGTCCGCCGGGCGTGGGCAAGACCAGTCTTGGCAAGTCGGTGGCCCGCGCCACCGGACGGGAGTTCATTCGCATCAGCCTGGGCGGTGTGCGCGACGAATCCGAGATTCGCGGCCATCGCCGCACCTATATCGGGTCGATGCCGGGCAAGGTCATCCAGGCGCTGAAAAAGGCGAAAACCACGAACCCGCTTATCCTGCTCGACGAGATCGACAAGATGGGGCAGGACTTCCGCGGGGACCCAGCCAGCGCGATGCTGGAGGTTCTCGACCCCGAGCAGAACAATACTTTCGTGGATCATTACCTGGAGGTCGAATACGACCTGTCCAATGTGATGTTCCTGACCACGGCCAACAGTTACAACATGCCTGGTCCGCTTCTGGACCGGATGGAGATCATCAGTCTTGCCGGCTATACCGAGGATGAAAAGCGGGAGATCGCCCTGCGCCACCTCGTGCCCAAGCAGATCAAGAACCATGGCTTGCGCGCGACGGAGTTCGACCTGACGTCCGACGCCCTGACCGCAATCATCCGCTATTACACCCGTGAAGCGGGGGTGCGAAATCTTGAGCGCGAGATCGCCAGGCTGGCCCGCAAGGCGGTCACCAGAATGGTCAGGAAAGAGGCAGAGAAGGTCACGATCACCCCGGACAATCTGGAGGATTTCCTGGGCGTTCCGAAGTTCCGCTATGGCCTGGCGGAAAAGGAAGACCAGGTCGGTGTCGTTACCGGGTTGGCCTGGACCAGCGTGGGGGGCGATCTGCTGTCCATCGAGGCGCTCAAGCTGCCCGGCAAGGGACGGATGAAGACCACCGGCAAGCTGGGCGAGGTGATGAAGGAATCCATCGATGCGGCATCGAGCTTCGTGCGTTCCATCGCGCCTGAGATCGGTGTCAGACCGCCGCGGTTCGAGAAATGGGATATCCATGTTCACGTCCCCGAAGGCGCAACCCCCAAGGACGGGCCCAGTGCGGGTGTCGGCATGGTCACGTCGATCGTGTCCGTGCTGACCGGCATTCCCGTCCGCAAGGATATCGCGATGACGGGGGAGGTCACCCTGCGCGGCAATGTTCTGGCGATTGGCGGGCTGAAGGAGAAGCTTCTGGCGGCGCTGCGGGGGGGCATCAAGACGGTGCTGATTCCGCAGGAAAACGAAAAGGACCTTCCGGAGATTCCCGACAACGTTAAAGAAGGGCTGGAGATCCTCCCGGTTGCCCATGTGCGCGATGTCTTGCGTCATGCTCTTGTCCGTGTTCCGGAGCCGATCGACTGGGATGAAGAGGCCGAGGAAGCTGCCGCACAGGCCGCACAGGCCGCCGCCGCGGAGGAAGCCGCCCGGCGTGCCCACTGAATTCGCTTTCTCAGGGGCGGAAGATGCGTATAACGGTGGCGAGGGATTTACCCTCGCCAATGCAGTGTGAGAAGGGGATAACAATGGCAACTCGAAAGGCGTCGCCGACACGCACACGAAAGCCCGCCGTTAAGGTCAGGAGTGCCGAAGAACCCGCTGCGGTCGCCAGGCCTGTGACCGCCTCCGTCAAGGCTACCGTCAAATCCGAGGCCGGCGCCGACACGGGGCAGGGGCAGCCGTTACGCCGACCGGAACTCGTGGATCGTGTCGTCGAGGTTTCCGGCATGAAGAAAAAGGATGTGAAGCCCATCGTTGAGGCGATGCTTCATGTTTTGGGGGAAGCCTTTGCCGCGAATGAGGAAATGATCCTGCATCCGTTGGGCCGGGTTAAGATCGACCGACAGAAAGATGCGGGAAATGCAACGGTTATCAGGGCCCGCATCCGCCGCAACGCCAATGCCGTCGATAAGGCCAAAGACCCCCTTGCGGACCCTGAAGAGTGACGCTATTACCCCCGCCACGGGTGATTAGCTCAGTGGTAGAGCGCTTCGTTCACATCGAAGATGTCGGGGGTTCAAATCCCTCATCACCCACCATGAGACCCAGGGGGCCTTCCAGGTGCTCTTGAGGACGGGAGAAAGAATGCAAAGGCCCAAAGCCATGCCCCCTTTCCCTGCGGGTGATTAGCTCAGTTGGTAGAGCGCTTCGTTTACACCGAAGATGTCGGGAGTTCGAGTCTCTCATCACCCACCATACCTCCTTCCGGATTTCTATAATCTTATGAACTGCTTAGTGGTTCAGGAACGACACGCTTGACATCTTCGCAGCCCCTCCGAAGATGGGGATATAAACAATCAGAACCGATCATTCGGGACATTCCGCCGGCCTTGGAAATCACAGGTTATCGGGCTGACCCAAGTTGCGCCGCAGCTCTTGCACGCGCCTCTATGCCGTCCCAGTCCTGAGTTGCCATCAGCGTCCCGGCGGTAATCCAACTGCCTCCAACGCAGGAAACATTGTCAAGGGAGAGATAGCTTTCTGCGTTCGCCGGATCGATACCGCCGGTCGGGCAAAATGCGATTTGCGGCAACGGCCCCGAGAGGGCCTTGAGCGCCGTCACGCCGCCGGACGATTCGGCGGGAAAAAACTTGAGCATGTCATAGCCGTGTGAGAACAACCGCATGGCCTCGCTGGCAGTGGCGGCCCCGGGAAGAAGCGGCATGTCTTCAGCTTCACATATTGCGAGCAAATCCTGGGTCGTGCCGGGCGACACACCAAAGCGAGCGCCCGCGGACTTGGCGGCGCGAACGTTTTCGGGCGAGACAAGTGTGCCAGCCCCGACATGTGCGCCGGTCACATCGGTCATCGCGCGGATCGCGTCAAGTGCCGTGGGCGTGCGCAGGGTGACCTCCAGCACGGGCAGTCCGCCTGCGACAAGTGCCTCGGCCACCGGGCGGGCATGGCGGATATCGTCGATCACTATGACCGGGATGACAGGTGCGAGATTGCAGAGGTCCCGCATGCGGTGGCTGGCGTTCTGGGGTGTCATGGTTGGGCTCCAAAAGTGTCAAATGTCCGGCGCATGCGTTCGGGGTCGGCCTTGAGACCGCAAAACAGTTCAAAGGCTTTTGCCGCCTGATAAATTGCCATCCCTGCCCCATCGAGCGTATGACAACCAAGGGCGCGGGCAATCCGCAACAACTCGGTCTCGAGCGGGACATAAACGATATCCGCCACCCAATGGCGCGGTTCGAGATGGTCTGGCGGGATGGCCAGGCCGGGATGGGCCGCCATGCCCATCGGAGTTGCATTGACGATACCATCCGCCTGGGCGGCGGCAGAAGGGTCGGTCACCACTTCGGCCCCGGTTTTGGCGGCCAGCACATCCGCAACTTTCTCAGATCTGTCGTTAATCAGAAGTCGGCGCACGCCGAGCGACCTGAGCGCATGGGTGACGGCGGCCCCCGCCCCGCCCGCCCCGAGTTGCAGGACCGTATCAAGCCGCACACCTTTCAGGTTTTGGCGCAGGCTTTCGGCAAAACCCCAAAAATCGGTATTGTGGCCAATACGCCGGCCATCGCGAAAAATCACTGTGTTGACCGCCCCCACATTGCGCGCGTCGTCAGACAGGGTGTCAAGCTCGTCCACCACCAGTGTCTTGTAAGGATGCGTGATGTTGAGCCCGGTGTAGCCGGCGGTTTCTGCATTATCGATCAGTTCGGCGAGTAACCGTTTGGGTCCTGACATGGCGTCCGGGTCAATCAGCGTATAGCGGTAATCAATACCCTGTGCCCGCCCCTCTGCCATATGCATTGCAGGTGTCCGGGATTTCTGGATACCCCTGCCGATCAGCCCCACGCGCACCACATCGTAACTTGCGCCGGGAATTTCAGCATCTTTTGCAATCGGCCTGATCATTGCGGGTGCTTTGTAATCATTCTCCACGCGACCGAACAGGTGCGCATCCAGAATACGACCATAGGGCAAATTCAGTTAAATCGACAGCCGCTAATGCTGGAGTAGCCCCCTGAAAGTGGTCCACCAACTGGGATAGGTATCCCTCAAATTGGAGGATCAGCGATGGCTGGAAAACGAGAGAAGCCCGAAGATATTGTATCGAAGCTTCGGCAGGTTGAAGTTCTGCAGGGACAAGGCGCAACGATTGCCGAGGCGGTTCGCCAGATCGGCGTGACGCAGCAAACGTTTTACCGTTGGCGAAAGCTCTACGGCGGGATGCAGCGGTCACAACTCGCGCGGCTGAAGGAACTGGAGAAAGAGAACCAGCGGCTGCGACGAGCGGTGTCCGATCTGACCTTGGACAAACTCATTCTGACTGAAGCCGCAAAGGGAAACTTCTAAGCCCTTCGCGTCGTCGTAAGTGCATCGACCATGTGCGGCGGGAGCTTGGCGTTTCCGAACGCCGCGCCTGTCGCATACTCGGGCAGCACCGATCCATGCAGCGCAAGGTTCCCCAAGGCCGTGCTGATGAACAGCGTCTGACCGATGATATCATCGAGCTGGCCGACCAGTATGGGCGCTACGGATATCGGATGGTGGCGGGTCTGCTGAACAACGCAGGTTGGCACGTGAATCATAAGCGGGTTGAGCATATCTGGCGACGCGAAGGGCTGAAAGTCCCGCAGAAGCATAAAAAGAAAGGGCGGCTTTGGCTGAACGACGGATCGTGTGTCCGGCTTCGACCGGAACGTCCCAACCATGTTTGGTCCTATGACTTCGTCCAGGATCGGACCGCCGACGGTCGGGTCTACCGGACCCTGAAAATGTCCACTTAACCTTTTTGGCTTACGAATGACATGACGGTTTGGACGGGCCGTCTGCCCTGGTTTCTGTAGCCGAGATGCGGGCGCTCGGTGTTGTAGTGGTTCAGCCA
>NZ_QAAA01000027.1 GCF_003046545.1 Rhodovulum imhoffii
TGCTGAGCAAGCTTGGTGGCGGTATCACGCGGCGCAGCTTTCTTTGCTGTCGATGATCGCCCCATGGGTGGTTCCTCCTTCCCGAAAATAGCACGAAAGAAGGTTAAGTGGGCAACTGAAAGTGGGAGCCGTTGGATTACTGTTAAATATCGTGCATATCTCACTCGCATATGCAGACTTAATTACAGTGTATCTGATCGAAGATTTAGGCGTCCACGGCGGTTACAGGCATTGCCTATACGACAACGACGCCATTATCTACTTTTCAGAGGACTTGCCTTGCCCCGTCTCAACAGAGGATGAAATAGGATGAGACGTATTCTTATCAACATCGCTTCATTCACGACCTACTTATTGCTGTCTACACAAGTGTATGCTCAAAGCCTCGATCCCGGCGAAGCATTCAATCAGGGCTTACAACAGCAACAACAGCGGTTTGAAAACGCTTTTGGGACAGTAGACCGACTTGGGCGGCAAGCGGAGTGCGCCGCAATTCGTTCGGCCACTGGTCTACGGGGCTGTAGGCCGCGCGTATGCAATGTAAACCGCCCAGATTTGGCGACCAACCGAGAGCTTATTGGATTGTGGTTTGATGCAAATAACACATGCCGAGGGGCGACCAGAAATTATGAAGCCGCGTGTGAGTGTCGAGAACAAGTAAGCGCCTATCTCCGCGAGGCTCGAAGTCTCTGCTATGGTCGCGAAAGTCAATTTGCCCCAGAGTACCAATGGCACCGCTGCACATACGATAGCTACTGAGGAAAACATGAAAAGGTTTTATTATCTTATCGCAATGTTGCTTTCAGGGCTTGCCGCCCGTGGTGCTCATGCTGTCATACCACCGCGCAAAAACGCCAAACCGTGGAAATCTACCAGCCCCGGCGCCATCGCCCGTAACGATGCGGTCAATGCCTCGCGCTATCTCGGGCGACCCATCTGGAAGCGGTGGGCCGGATACCGCCGCCGGAGCCGCGTCGAGAGCAAGATGCATTATATGAAACGGCTGGGCCAATCTTCGATGGCGCGGGACTTCGACCGGCAGGTCGCAAAGATCCAAATCCGCGTCGCCGTGCTCAATCGCGACACTGCCCCTGACATTCCTGTCACAGAGCCTGTCGGATAAGTCCGACCGGGGAAAGGGAAACTGCGCTCACACACGGATTTGTGCAACAAAGCCCCCTGATCACAAAGGGGCCGCCCAAAAGGCAGCCCCTGAAGTTTGCAGTTTTGCCGGACTCAGCGCTTGGAGAACTGGAAGCTGCGGCGAGCCTTGCGGCGCCCGAACTTTTTGCGTTCCACCACGCGGCTGTCGCGGGTCAGGAAACCGGCGGCCTTCAAAGAGGCGCGCAGCGTCGGGTCATAGAACTGAAGGGCCCGCGAAATGCCGTGCTTGACGGCCCCCGCCTGCCCGGACAAGCCCCCGCCCTTGACGGTAGCAACGACATCGAACTGATCTTCGACACCGGCGACGGTGAAAGGTTGCCGCAGGATCATCTGCAACACAGGCCGGGCGAAATAGCTGTTGATCGGCTTGCCGTTCACCACGACCTTGCCCGATCCGGGCTTGATCCAGACACGGGCAACGGCGTCTTTACGCTTTCCGGTGGCGTAAGACCGGCCAAGGTCGTCACGGACAGGTTCACGCGGGGCTTCCGGTTCGGCCAGGAGCTCGCCGGCGACGGCCTCGTTCAGCGCGTCGAGGGATTTGATTTCTTCAGCCATCATGCGCTCCGGGTGTTTTTCTTGTTCATGGATTTGACATCCAGCACTTCGGGCTGCTGCGCCTCGTGCGGATGTTCGGACCCGGCGTAAACGCGCAGGTTGGTCATGAGCTTGCGGCTCAGGCGATTGCCCGGCAGCATACGCTTGACAGCCTGGGTGACGACGCGCTCCGGGTGGGCACCTTCCAGGATCTGACCGGCGGTGCGGTTCTTGATGCCGCCCGGATGGCCGGTATGCCAGTAATAGACCTTTTCGGCACGCTTGTTGCCGGTCATCTGTACCTTGTCGGCGTTGATGACAATGACATTGTCGCCCATGTCCATGTGCGGGGTATAGCTGGCCTTGTGCTTGCCGCGCAGGCGCATGGCGATGATCGAGGCAAGACGACCCAGAACGACGCCTTCGGCGTCGATCAGGATCCATTTCTTGTCGATATCCGCCGGTGTCGCGGTATAGGTTTTCATGTGTCTGCCTTTTGGCTGTTGGTCGGGTCTGCCCGAAAACGTGGATGGGCGCTTTCTAAGCATTTTTCAGAAACAGTCAAGGGCGCCTGATTCCAATTATATTTTTAAAAACAGTGATTTAAAAATAAGGTATTATAATACCCCAAAAGAGGTAGAAAATTTTTCCGGCGCCGGTACAGACTTCTCTTGATCGACTCGTCACAAAGCCTTAGGTGCCCCCGTGAGATCGGCACCGATCCCAACTTCGGGTTTCCGGGGGGGCGCTAAGGGCCGGCTGGATTAATCTACTGGTAAGAAGGGGCGCGCCATGTCTGACGCCAACCTCTTCCAACTGGGGATCGGTCTGGAGACAGGCGCCCATGCGGAAGACTCCCGCAGCCCTTCGGCTGCACCCATTTCACGCGACGTGTTGGACGACACGCGCGATGATCATTTCATTCGCCGCGACGGGCGTGTCTATGCAGGCACGCACCTGATCATCGAGGTTGTGAACGGCCACGGTCTGGATGAGGAAACGCGCATCCAGGCCGCGTTCCGCGACTGTGTGGACGCCTGCGGCGCGACTCTGCTGCACATCCACACCCACAAGTTCAGCCCCCAGGGCGTGAGCGGCGTGGCCGTGCTGGCCGAAAGCCACATTTCGGTGCACACTTGGCCGGAAATCGGTTACGGCGCATTCGACGTCTTCATGTGTGGCGATGCCGATCCGTGGCAGGCAGTCGACGTTCTGAAACTCGCTTTCAGAACCGAGGATGTTCGTGTCAAGGAACTTCTGCGCGGGGATGGCCTGGTGACGGAGATGTGCGCCGCATGAACGAATGGTCCACCGAAAATCTGCATGGCGATTATGCCCAGTCCCTGCGCGTCGGGAAGATGCTCTATGACAGCGAAACCGAACATCAGCGGCTGCGCCTGTTCGAGAACGATACCTTCGGTCGTGTCCTGACGCTCGACAATGTCGTTCAGACAACCGAAGGCGATAACTTCATCTACCATGAGATGATGGCCCATGTGCCGATCCTGGCCCATGGGATGGTCCGACGGGTGCTGATCATCGGTGGCGGGGATGGCGGGATGGCCCGCACGGTTCTGGACCACGCCAGCGTAGCGCATGTCACGATGGTGGAAATCGACGAAAGCGTCGTGGCTTTCTCACGCGAATACCTGCCCAACCTCAGCCGGGGCGCCTTTGATGACCCCCGCCTGAAGCTCGTGATCGGCGACGGGGCCGACTTCCTGAAAACCACCGAAGACCGCTTTGATATTGTCATCGTCGATTCCACCGACCCTGTCGGACCGGGCGAGGTGCTGTTCACCGAAACCTTCTACGGACATGCCAGGCGCGCCTTGTCGCCGGGTGGGATTCTCGTCACCCAGAACGGCGTGCCGTTCCTGCAAGGCGAGGAACTGACCAACACCATGCGCGCCTTCCGGGCTCTGTTCGCAGATTGGGGGTGTTACCTGGCCACCATACCGACCTATGCCGGCGGCCCGATGGCCTTTGGCTGGGGAACCGATGGCAAGTCCCGTGACGTGAGCCTTCAGCACCTCCGGGAGCGGTTCGCCACCGCAGCCCTCAAAACGGACTACTACACCCCCGAGGTGCACAAGGCCGCCTTCGCCCTGCCCGGCTACGTCCGGCGTCTCATGCCCGCGGACTGAACCGCAACCAGATCCCCTCCCGCGCCCGGACGGTCAGATAAGCCACAGGCACCGGCTCACGTCCGGGTACGGGGTCCAGCCGCCAGCGGCGCAGGATCAGGGCAAGAATCAAAACCGCCTCCGCCATTGCAAAACCCGCACCGGTACAGACCCGTGGCCCGGCGGAAAACGGAATAAACGCATCGCGCAGGCAGGCCTTGCCATCTGCGGTCGTATAGCGGTCCGGGTCGAATCCGTCCGGGTTGCTCCAGTACAGGCTGTGCCTGTGCAGGTGCCAAGGGCTCAGCACGATCTGCGAGCCCACGGGAATGTCCCGATTTCGGAACCGCTCCGGCCGGGTGGTTTCGCGCACCATCATCGGCACCGGAGGATACAGGCGCAGTGCCTCCCGAAATACGTCACGGATGAACGGCAGTTTTTTCAGATCCCCGAATTCCGGCTCGTCGGGAAAGCTGTCCGCCTCCTGCGCCGCACGCACCTGCGCCTCGGGGGAAATCGCCAGCAGGTAAAGCGCCCATGCCAGCGCCGAAGCCGACGTCTCGTGCCCGGCAAGGAAAAAGATCGCCACCTGGTCGACCATTTCGGCGGCGTCGAAGGTTTCACCTGTTTCCGGATCACGGGTCGTCATGATCTTGGTGGCAAGATCGTCGGGGGCGGTCCCGGAGGCGATCTGAGCCTTGCGGGCCGTGGTCATTTGCAGGATCAGCCGCCGGATTGCCCGTGCCGAAGCCCGCGTGCGGCGCCCGTGCAGACGCGGCACCCAGCGCGGGCCCAGGAAGGCCGCCAGATTCACAAGCGGCTGGCTGCGCTGATAGGCGCGGAACTGGTGGAAGACCGCCTGGGCGGTTTCATCCTCGATCGGGATGGAGAACAATGTGCGGAAGATCACATCTGCCGCAGCGTGGCTCATATGCGCCTCAACCTCGGTCTCACCGGGGACGAACCGGGCAACGGTGGCACGGGCGGCCTCCAGCATGGCGGGAAAGGTATCGCGCAGCCGGCCGCCTTCAAAGGCCGGGTCGATAATGCGGCGCTGGCGCAGCCATGTTTCCCCGTTGGTCAGAAAGACCGAGTTGCCCAACAACGGCCTCAACCCAGCCCCGACCCGGTCGGACTTTGGGAATTCCATCGGCCGATCCCTGAGCACACATCGAATCAGATCCGGCTGGTTCACCATGTAGGAGCGGAAAAACGGCGTGCGAAACTCCGCCATCTTGGCACGGTAAAGCTTTGCCGGATGAGCCGAAAGCATGTCCGCGCGGAACCGATGGATGTAACCGGCCAGTGTAATCTTGCCATCTCGGGGCGCGGGTTTGGGCGGCTGGGTCATGGCACGGTCGAGGTATGGCGGTTCAGCGGGCGCGCATCGCGACTGGGGGAATGTGCCCGTCCCGCGAAATGTGCGGCCAGACTTTCCGGTCCGGCGGTGATGCGAAAATAATCATAGGGCCCCGGTTTGTCGAAGGCGCATAAGTATTGAAAATGGCGCCGGAAAAACCGCCATTGCATCATCTTTTGCCGCTCGGGTGAAAGCGTTTGCGAAAATGCCGCCGAAACGATCAGCGGCGCGTTCTGAGGCTTCGGTGCGACACCGGACACAGCGACCGGATCGCAAAGCGCAAAGGCACACCCATCCCCCGGCGCAGTCACATCCACCCAGGGAATACGCCCCTCGCCCATCAGCGCCAGATCCGCCCGAAGCCGCCAGGCCTTCGGCAGGAAGGAGACCATCGGGACCACATGGCCCAGAGACAGGAAAGACAGTTGCGTCTCTTGCGGCAGACGCCCTGCGCGCAGCATGTCTGCCAGAACCGACACCCCCAGATACGCCCCCGACGAATGACCAACCAGCAGGACCTCATCGATATCGGGCTGGCGCAGGGCCTCGGTCAGACGATCGGCAAACACCGCCAACCGGGCCTCCAGCTCTGCCGGGTACGCCCCGTTCTCGATGGCACTGAAGGCATAGTCATGCATCAGGTACCAGGCAAAAACCTTGCCATCGTGACGGCGAAACCACCACAACACCGGCCAGACGGCCAGCAACCCCAGCCAGCCGAGAAAAGGCACACCCGTCAACGCCAGCCCGGCCCCCACAAGCCGCGCCACACACAAAGCAACGGCAAGCTGTGCCAGCAGCACCACGATAGGATAAAGCGCGGAAATCGTCGGACCCTTGCGCAGCCGCATCAGCCGCCACAGCGCCCCGGACCCGACATAGGCCCAGGCGGTCCGTGCAAGCTGGGCGTAAGTCGCCGGGATCGAGGGGTTCATATGCGCCCGCACGATATCGGACCAGACAAGCACTTCGAACTCGGTTTCCGTCTGCCGGCCCTCGAATTGCGTGGCAACCAGCCAGCCGTAGCCGGGTTTTCCCCGGCGTGGATGCAGGGCCAGATCGTAGCCGCCGATCTCTGCCTGCTCAGCACCTTCTTTTCGGTAAAGTTCTCGGTAACGGCGGGGATGGATGGGGTCGTAGCCGGGCAGATAGAATACCAGCCGGCGGCGGACCGGGGTGTGGGGCGCTTTTCCCATGAACACGTCACGAACCGTTGCTTTGCAACGACCCTAAGCCAGCACCGGCCCTGATGCCAGCAAGATATGGACTCATCCGTCCGCCGGAGTTATGCCCCAGCCATGAGCGATCTGCACGAGATTGACGCCCGCGGCCTGCGCTGTCCCCTGCCGGTTCTGAAACTTCGCAAAGCCCTGGCGGGTTTGTCCGAGGGGGCAGAATTGCGCCTGTGGGCCGACGATCCGATGGCGCTGATCGATATTCCCAATTTCTGCACGGAAAGCGGCCACACCGTTCTGGCCGAAGAGGAAACCCGCGGCGGCCACGTCTTCGTGATCCGCTGCGGGAAAGCCATCAACTGCTAAGCGACCACCAGCCACGCTTTTTGGGCTTGGGGCTGGACGCGGGTTGTGACGTGTCCTCCACCGGCGCGCCATCGGACACGGACTGCGCCGCACCGGCCCCATTTGCAGGAGTGTCGGGTCCGGGGTTCGGGGCCTTGTCCGGCTGAACCTCGTCACCCGTCTCCGTCTTTTCCGCCCTGACGGCTGACGCCCCGGCCTTTTCAGATCCATCCACCGGCACGCCCCCACCGGTCCCGGATTCGGATGTGGTTTCCGGAACCGCCTCCGCCGCAGGGGGAATATCCGAAAACGCCGCGGGCTCTTTCTGTGCGCCCTTGTCCTCACTCACCGGCATTTCGCCCGTGCCGTCGCTTGCCTGCGCTGGCAACCCGTCCTCCGGCACGGCATCTGTGTCGTTTCCCTTCCGGCGCGACCGCGAGGACCTGCGACGCGAAGATCTGCTTCGGGTCTTTTCGGGGATCTCTTCGGGCTCGGGCCTTGGCGTCCCGGCCTCTGCCTCTGCCTCTGCTGCCTCTGCCTGCTGGGGCTCGTCGGCGCTTTGGACATCGGCCTCCTGCTCTGCTACGGTCTCGGGCTTTTTCTTCTTGCTGCGCCGCCGCCGCCGCTTCTTGGCGGGGCTTTCGTCCCTGGCAAGCGGCGCTTCGCTCTCCTCCGCCTCTTTTACCTCTCTGGGCTCGGACATATCCACAGAGACGACCGGCACCGATGGTGCCGCGACCTCGCGGGTGGCGGTCTTGAACCGCTCGATCGCGTAATCCGGCGAGATCAGGAGCGGGTCTGCCTCAATGCGTACAGACATGCCGTAACGCGCCTCGATCTGGGCGATATGCTCCCGTTTCTGGTTGATCAGGAAATTCGCGATCGCGACCGGGGCCTTCAACAATACTTCCCGAGAGCGGGAACGCACGCCCTCTTCTTCCAGTTCCCGCAAAACCGACAGGGCGAGGTTGTCATGGGAGCGGATCATCCCCGTGCCATGACAGTGCGGGCAGGGCTGGGTGGTCGCCTCGATCATGCCGGGGCGCAGGCGCTGGCGCGACATCTCCAGCAGGCCAAAGCCCGAAATCCGCCCGACCTGAATACGCGCCCGGTCGTTTTTAAGCCGTTCCTTCAGTCTTTTCTCAACGGCGCTGTTATTCTTGCGCTCGTCCATGTCGATGAAGTCGATGACGATCAGACCGGCAAGATCGCGCAGGCGCAACTGCCGGGCGACCTCCTCGGCCGCCTCGAGATTGGTCTTGAGTGCCGTCTCTTCGATCGAGCCCTCTTTCGTCGCCCGGCCGGAGTTCACATCGATGGCAACCAGCGCCTCGGTAACACCGATGACGATGTACCCCCCGGACTTGAGTTGCACCGCCGGGTTGAACATGGAACTGAGGTAGCTTTCCACCTGATAGCGGGCAAAAAGCGGCATCGGATCCTGATACTGCTTCACGTTCTTGGCATGGGACGGCATGATCATCTTCATGAAATCCTTGGCCGTGCGATAACCGGCCTCGCCTTCCACCAGAACCTCGTCGATCTCGCGCGAATAGAGATCCCGGATCGTCCGTTTGATCAGGTCGCCTTCTTCATAGATCGGTGCGGGCGCGATGGACTTGAGCGTGAGCTCGCGGATCTGTTCCCACATGCGCATCAGATACTCGTAGTCGCGCTTGATCTCCGCCTTTGTGCGCTTGGCGCCTGCGGTGCGGATGATCAACCCCGCCCCTTCCGGAACGGAAAGGGAAGAGGCGATGTCCTTGAGCTTCTTGCGGTCGGCCGCGTTGGTAATCTTGCGTGAAATGCCCCCGCCGCGGGCGGTGTTGGGCATCAGAACGCAATAGCGTCCCGCCAAGGACAGATAGGTTGTCAGCGCCGCGCCCTTATTGCCACGCTCTTCCTTGACAACCTGAACCAGCATGATCTGCCGGACCTTTACGACCTCCTGGATCTTGTAGCGACGCGAACGGGGTTTGCGCGGGCGCAGATCTTCCTGATCCTCCTCGGCGGCGACGGATTCGATCTCGTCTTCGGCAGTGTCCTCGGGGTCGTCACCATGCTCGGGGTCGTCACCATGCTCGGGGTCGTCAATGTCAGGTGCAGTGTCTTCGGGCGCGTCGGCCTCCTGAGGCGTTTCGGAGCGGGCAGCCCCGGTATCGCCGAACGGGACTTCGCCCCCATCGGGCGTGTCCGGCATCTCGTCCTCGGCAGGAACGTCGATCAGGCCGGTCTCTTCCGGTTCGAATTCCACAACGTCCATCCCCGGAATATCCGAAACCTCCCGGGTCTCGACCGGATCGTCCTGCTTTGCGCGCGCGGCCCGTCCCCGGCTGCGCCGGGACCGGGACTTGGGTTTGGTCTCTTCTTCCTCAAGGGAAGAGGCATAGGCGCGCTCCTCCTCCAGAAGCGCCTCCCGGTCGGCAACCGGAATCTGGTAATAGTCCGGGTGTATTTCCGAAAACGCGAGAAATCCGTGGCGGTTGCCGCCATAATCGACGAACGCCGCCTGAAGCGACGGCTCGACCCGTGTTACCTTTGCGAGATAAATGTTTCCGGCAAGTTGCCGTTTGCTGGCGCTTTCGAAATCGAATTCGTCAACCTTGTTTCCATCCACCACCACAACGCGGCACTCTTCCGCGTGGGTGGCATCGATAAGCATTTTCTTTGCCATTTTTTCTCATCGCATCGCACCACCGCGCAGGCCCCGGGGGGCGCAGACGGTTGGGGAGATGCCTTGTTGGGGCGTGGACAGACGCGGGGAACACATCCCGGGCGCAGGCTGCTCGCCGGCCCATAGGTTGCCTGTTCCTGCTCACGCGTTCCATCGCGGTTTGTCTCCGATGCCGTTACGGCACCCTATGTTTGACCGGGGCACGTGGCCCAGGCATGCGTATGATCCGTAAAGGACCCATCGGTCTGTTTCGTGCTGGTTCGGGTTTTCCCGCCGAGCGCGAAAAACAGCGAAACTCAATCAGGCGGCAAATACCGCACCATGCGACAATAACGGCACTGCAGCATCAAGGGCAATGCCTTTTTTCCGGCGCTTAAAGATAGTCCGACCGGCTCAACCCGTATTTCGCCATCTTCTCGTTCAGGGTGCGGCGGGGCAGGCAAAGCTCCTCCATGACGCTGGCGACAGACCCCTTGTGACGACGCATGGCATTGTCGATGAGCATTCGCTCAAAGGCATCCACGTATTCCTTGAGCGGCTTGCCTTCGGTGGTGGTGGGGTCGCCTGCCTCGTCCTCGGCCATCAACAGGCTGGCAATGGTTCCCGCCCCCCGTCGGGACTGAAGCACCGCGCGCTCAGCCACGTTGACAAGCTGGCGCACATTGCCCGGCCAGGGGGCCTGCAAAAGCTGTGCGGCCTCCTGTGCGTTGACCGTGGGGGCATCACAGCCATATTCCTCGGCGAATTGCTCGACCAGATGAGTGAAAAGGGTCAGGATGTCCTCCCCCCGGCTGCGCAGAGGCGGCAGCAGGATCTTCATCGCCGCGAGACGGAAATACAGGTCGCTGCGCAAGACGTCCTCACAGCTTTTGCCCGGCTCCTGAAGGTTCGAAACCGCCACGATGCGGGTTTCCGCGGGCGTACCCTGCTCATCGATAAAGGCCAGCAGGCGCGCCTGAAGCGCGGGGGGCAACGCCTCGATATCCTCAAGGCAGAGCGTTCCGCCACGAGCCTCGACCGTGGCCGGCATCGGGCCGTCACTGGAAGGGCCGAATAACCGCGCGGCAAGCGCCTCTTCCCCGCAAGCGGCGCAAGACAGCAACACGAACCGACGCCCCGCCCGCGGCCCCACCGCATGCAGTGCATGGGCGACCAACGTCTTCCCGGTTCCCGTTTCCCCATCTACCAACACATGCCCGTCCGCCTGGCCCAGGTCGAGAATGTCCTCCCTCAAACGCTCCATCGCCGAAGATCCGCCGATCAGCTTTTTCATCAGGACCGATCCATCCGCGAGTTCGCGGCGCAGCGCGCGGTTGTCCAGGGTCAACTGCCGGGCCTGCGCCGCGCGCCTGGCCAGATCCCCCATCCGGCCGGGATTGAAGGGTTTTTCAAGAAAATCGTAGGCCCCAAGACGCATCGCCTCCACCGCCATCGGCACATCCCCGTGGCCGGTGATCAGAATCACGGGCAGGCTGTTGTCCATTGCCATCAGCCGCTTGAGAAACGCGATCCCGTCCATGCCGGGCATCTTGATATCGCTGACGACAATACCGGGATAATCCGCCCCGATAGCCCTGAGCGCGTCCTCCGCGCAGGAGAAGGTCTCCGTGTCATACCCCGACAACGCCAGCCACTGGCTGACAGACTGGCGCATGTCCTGTTCATCGTCGACGATTGCAATTTTCATTGTCCGGCTCATGCGTTCACTCTGCAGCTTTTCGCGTTTCATCCAGGATCGGCAGTTGCACTTCGAACACGGCGCCGCCCGCGCGCCCGTTGCGTGCCGTCAGCCGCCCCCCCAGGTCGGATACGATCCCCGAGGAAATCGCCAGCCCCAGGCCCACCCCGTCGCCGGGCTGCTTGGTCGTGTAAAAGGGCTCGAACAGGGCATTGATATCCTCAATCCCGTGGCCGTTGTCACGCACGGTCAGCGTTGCAGTCTCTCCGGCGGACAGGATCAGGTCAACCTGCGGGGCTTCGTTGGTCTTGGTGGCATCCAGCGCATTGCGCAAAAGGTTGATGATGACCTGCTCCAGGCGGATGCGGTCCCCCATCACCATGACCGGGCCTTCGGGCAGTGTCCGGGTGATGGTGACCTTGCGGCGCTTGAGCTGTGGCTCCATCATCGCCAGCGCACTGGACAGGCAGGCACGAAAATCCATCGCCTCGAACGCGTCGCCCCCCTTGCGTGCGAAACTCTTGAGTTGCCGGGTGATGGCCCCCATACGTTCGATGAGATCGTCAATCCGCTGAAAGGAGGCCAAAGCCTCCTCGGAACGGCGGCGTTGCAACAACAGGCGCGCTCCGGCGAGATACGTCTTCATCGCGGCCAGCGGCTGGTTCAGTTCGTGGCTGACTGCGGCAGACATCTCCCCGAGCGCCGCCAGCTTGGAGCTTTGCGCAAGCGTCTGCTCGGCCACCTCAAGGTTTTTCTCCACTTTTTCACGCTCTGCGATCTCGCGTTGCAGGCGCGCGTTCAGTTCGCGCAACTCAACCGTCTCACGCTGAAAGAAAACCGACCGGGATTGTGCCCGCCGCGACAGCATGTAGAACGTCAGCGCCAGAAGTATGGCAAACCCCATGATCTCCAGCGCCAGAACCGCGTTCACCCGCTCACGTATAGAAGCGTAGGTCGTGAACGAGGTGATCCGCCACCCCTGGAACGGCACGCGCGCGTCATTGCGCATGACCGCCTCCCCCATGAGGTAGGCATCGGGCGGCAGCGCCCCCCAATCCGCCGTCGCCTGAATAGCCCGGGAGATCGCCGACGGCGCAGAGCGCACCTCCAGCGCCTCGGCAATGGTGCGCCCGCGCCAGCGCGGCTCGGTCGAGAGAATGATCCGCCCTTCGCTGTCGGTAACGAGAATCGCGTCCGACACACCCGCCCAGCTTCGCTCGAATTTCGCCAGATCGACCGTGACGACAATCACCCCGACTCCCGACCGCTCGGAGGTGATCTTGCGCGAATACGTGAACCCGTAGCCGCCCTGCTCCGCCTCGGAGGCGATGAACACCGTGTCGCTGGAGCGCAAAGCCTCTATGAAATAGGGCCGATCACGCTGCAAGGCGCCGATCTGCGCCCGATCCGTCGCGGCCACGACACGGCCGGACAGGTCCATCATCGTCAGCGCCGCGGCACCGATTTCCTCGATATACGAAATCAGCCGCTGGGAACTTTCGCGGTAATCCCCGGTATTGAGCGCGTTGATCAGCGTCGGATCGCGTGAAAGCAGCAACGGCACGACCGAGGCGCGTTGCAATTCGCTGACCACATTGCCGGAATAAAGCGCCAGCCGAACCTGTGCGCGGTTCCGCGTGGTTTCGGTAAAACGTTCCGTCAGGAAAGTATTGGTAACCCAGACCACCCCGACCGCCAGAGCGACAAGCGCGACAACGACAAGACGCAACCGCCAGTCCAGCCCGTCGCGCAGGGTGATTTTCTCTGTTTTGCGGGCCGTTTTCGCCATAAGGGCAAGTTACGCGCCCTGCCCCCGGCGCTCAAGCGCAAGCACTCAGGCACGCACCAGCGCATCCACCAACGAGCGGAAAAGCGCCGCACCGTCAGTTCCCCCATGGGCCGGTTCGGCGGCCCGTTCCGGGTGGGGCATCATCCCCAGAACGCGGCGATTCTCGCTCAGCACACCGGCGATCCGGGCGGCCGATCCGTTGATGTCCCGCGCGTAGGTAAAGGCGATGCGGTTCTCGGCCTTGAGCTGGCCGACAAGCCCATCGTCAGCGACGTAATTGCCATCGTGATGGGCCACGGGAACAGAAATTTTCTGCCCCCGATCATACCCGGACGTAAAGGCACTTTCGCAGGTTTCCACAACAAGATCAACGCTTTTGCAGATAAACTTCAACCCTGCATTGCGCATCAGGACACCGGGCAAGACACCTGTTTCCGTCAGCACCTGAAAACCGTTGCATATTCCCAACGCATACCCGCCGCGGCGGGCATGGTCGATCACCGCCGCAGTGATGGGAGAGCGCGCGGCAATCGCCCCGCAACGCAGGTAATCGCCGAACGAGAACCCCCCCGGAATCCCCACGACATCCACGCCTTCGGGCAGCGTGCTGTCCTTGTGCCAGACCATGGCGACATCGGCCCCGGCCTGGCGGAAGGCGTCCGCCAGGTCGCGATCACAATTGGAGCCGGGAAAAACGACAACGGCAGCTTTCATGGCACCCTCCGTCAGCCGATCTCGATATCGTAACGCTCGATCACCGTGTTGGCGAGCAGTTTCTCACACATGTCACCAAGACGCGCCCGGGCGGCTTCGACGTCGGTATCTTCCAGGTCGAGGTCCAGAACCTTGCCCTGACGCACGCCGGTGACGCCTTCGAAACCAAGGCTGCCAAGGGCGTGGCGCACGGCCTCCCCCTGCGGATCCAGAACACCGTCCTTCAGCATGACATGAACGCGGGCTTTCATCGGCGGACCTTTCAGTTGATCAGCGTGGGCTTCGAGGTGTTCGGGGTGTTCGCAGGCATCACGCCAAGACGGCGTGCGACCTCGGTATAAGCGTCGGTCAGGCTGCCCAGATCCCGGCGGAACACGTCCTTGTCAAGCTTCTGGCCGGTGGCGATATCCCACAGGCGGCAACTGTCGGGGGAAATCTCATCCGCCACGATGAGACGCATGAAATCACCCTCGTAGACACGACCGATCTCGATCTTGAAATCCACCAGCCGGATCCCGACACCATACATCACCCCGGAGAGATAATCGTTCACCCGCAGCGCCAGCGCGACGATATCGTCCATGTCCTGCTGCGAAGCCCAACCGAAAGCGATGATATATTCCTCGGGCACCAGCGGGTCGCCAAGCGCATCGTCCTTGTAAGAAAATTCAATGATCGGGCGCGGCAGCTGGGTGCCTTCCTCAAGTCCCAGCCGCTTGGCCATCGAACCGGCGGCGACATTGCGGACGATCACTTCAAGCGGAATGATCTCAACCGACCGGATGAGCTGTTCGCGCATGTTGATACGGCGGATGAAATGAGTCGGCACACCGATCATGTTCAGCCCGGTCATGAAGAATTCGCTCAGCCGGTTGTTGAGCACCCCCTTGCCATCCACGGTGGCTTTCTTCTCGGCATTGAAGGCGGTGGCGTCATCCTTGAAATATTGGACCAGTGTGCCCGGTTCCGGGCCTTCGTACAGAATTTTTGCCTTGCCTTCGTAAATCTTCTTACGCCGTGCCATGGGAACTCCGGAAAACGCAGGGGGGCGGGCTTTGCGCCCGGCTGGGGTTGCGCCTCTCTTAGTGCAAGGCGCTTTCTGCCGCAAGGCGGGACAACATATCGGCCTTGCCCCCTATGCAGGGCCGTCATGATCCCTTAAATCCCCAATCATGAAGATTCAGGAGGGCAAAGGCCGATGACGACCTTCGACGACCGCGAAAGCGCATTTGAAAACAAGTACGCCCACGATCAGGAAATGCAGTTCAAGGCCACCGCGCGCCGCAACAAGCTGCTGGGCCTGTGGGCGGCCGACCTCATGGGGATGAACGACGAGGACGCCGCCACCTACGCGAAGGAAGTGGTAAAGGCCGATTTCGAAGAAGCCGGCGACGAAGATGTCTATCGCAAGGTTGCGGGCGATCTTGGCGGACGCGCGGACGAAACCACGATCCGCACCAGGATGGTGGAACTCCTGGCCCAGGCCAAGGCCCAGATCATGGCTGAAGAGTGAGCGCATCGGCCGGGCACCCTGCCCGGCCCCGTTCAAGAAGATTATGACAAAAATGAATTTGCGCACGGCATGCCTCCGTGGCACCCCTTCGCGCAATCGGCGGCGTTGAACCGCCACGAGAAGGACAAACCATGACCGACGCGTTGACCCGCCTTCTGCAAACCCGCGACTGGCTTATGGCTGACGGCGCCACCGGGACCAACCTGTTCAATATGGGGCTGAGTTCGGGCGATGCCCCGGAACTCTGGAACGAAGAACACCCCGACCGGATTCGTACCCTTTATAAGGGCGCCGTGGACGCGGGTTCGGATATCTTCCTGACCAATTCGTTCGGCGGAAATGCGGCACGGCTGAAGCTGCACGGCGCCCAGAAGCGGGCGCGCGCGCTTTCGCGCATCGCCGCGGAACTGGGGCGCGATATCGCCGACACCGCCGGACGCCCGGTCGTCGTGGCCGGCTCGGTCGGCCCGACTGGCGAGATCATGGAACCCATGGGCACCCTGACCCATGCCGACGCAGTCGAGATATTCCACGAGCAGGCCGAGGGCTTGAAAGAAGGGGGGGCCGACGTGCTTTGGGTGGAAACCATCTCCGCACCCGAAGAGTTCAGGGCCGCCGCCGAAGCCGCGAAACTGGCGTCCATGCCCTGGTGCGGCACGATGAGCTTCGACACCGCCGGACGCACGATGATGGGGGCGACCTCCGCCGCACTGGCGGAACTGGTGGAAAAACTGCCCCACAAGCCACTTGCCTTCGGGGCCAATTGCGGCGTCGGCGCGTCGGACCTGCTGCGTACGGTGCTGGGCTTTGCCGCAGCAGGAAGCGAACGTCCGATCATCGCCAAGGGCAATGCGGGCATCCCGAAATACGTGCATGGCCATATCCACTACGACGGCACGCCGGACCTGATGGCCGACTATGCGATTCTTGCCCGAGACAGCGGGGCGACCATTATCGGCGGATGTTGCGGCACGACGCCCGAACATCTGCGCGCGATGCGCGCGGCGCTGGAAACCCGCCCCAGGGGGCCGCGCCCCAGCCTTGAGGATATCACCACCCGGATCGGGGGCTTTTCCTCGGCCTCTGACGGCACCGAGGGCGATGCCCCCGCACGCCCCCGCCGCCGGCGGCGCAGCTGAATGACAGGTCGGTCGCGGCACCGGCAATGTCGCAACCGGCCAAATCCCGTGCGGCAGAACCGCGCAAACTGATCATGACGGCCCCGAAAGGCCGAACCGGAGCAACGCACATGGCCGACGAAAATGAGCTCATCCTCTCGGAACTTCCCGATGACGAACTCGTCACGCAGATGCAGGATGACCTTTACGACGGTCTCGGCGAGGAAATCGTGGACGGCGTCAATATTCTTCTGGAACGCGGCTGGCAGCCCTATGACGTCCTGACAAAGGCGCTGGTTGCGGGCATGACGGTGGTCGGAAACGATTTCCGTGACGGCATCCTGTTCGTGCCCGAAGTTCTTCTGGCGGCCAATGCCATGAAATCGGGAATGGCGATCCTCAAGCCGCTTCTGGCGGAAACCGGTGCGCCCAAAATGGGCAAGATGGTCATCGGCACCGTCAAGGGCGACATCCACGATATCGGCAAGAACCTTGTCGGCATGATGCTGGAAGGCGCGGGCTTCGAGGTCGTGGACCTTGGCATCAACACCGCGGCGGAGGCCTACCTGGAGGCGCTGGCCAGGGAAGAAGCCGACATCCTGGGCATGTCGGCCCTGTTGACCACGACCATGCCCTACATGAAAACCGTGATCGACGAGCTTGTCGAGAAAGGCCGCCGCGACGATTACATCGTTCTTGTGGGCGGTGCCCCGCTGAACGAGGAATTCGGCCGGGCCATCGGGGCGGATGCCTACTGCCGGGACGCGGCGGTAGCCGTTGAAATCGCCAAGGATTTCATCGCCCGCAAACATAACCAAATGAGCGCCTGACCTTGCGGCGGCGGCCCGCCCGCCCCACATTTCAAGGCAGGAGATGCCCATGCCGGTCACGCGGTTCATTTTTACTCTCATCGCCGTTCTGTTTGCCGCGGCCATAACGCTGTGGCTGGGCGCGCTTGTGGCGGCATCGGTTCAGATGCCGGGACTGACGCTGATGGTCATGGTGCCGATCGCGCTGACCGCTTTCCTGGGGCTGCGTGTCGCCCTGCGCCACAATCGCCGTGACTGACGCCGCCCCCCGCGACGATTTGCTGACGCAAACCGGCCTGCCTGCCCGTGGTGCCGGCGCGGTTCTGGTGATTGCCTGCGGTGCGCTGGCACATGAGGTGCTTGCCCTCAAGCAGATCAATGGATGGGACCACCTGGACCTGACCTGCCTGCCCGCAATCTGGCACAATCACCCTGAGCGGATCGTCCCCGGCATACGCGAGGCCGTGGAAAGGCACCGCAGCACCTATAAGACCATTTTCGTCGCCTATGGCGATTGCGGCACCGGCGGCCTCTTGGCGCAAACCTGTGACGCGCTGGGCGTGGAAATGATCGCCGGCCCACATTGCTATGCCTTCTTCGACGGGCTGGACCGCTTTACCTCCCGCGAGGAAACGACATCCTTTTACCTGACCGATTTCCTGACACGCCAGTTCGACGCCTTCGTCTGGCGCCCCCTGGGGATGGACCGGCACCCGGAACTCGTTCCGCTTTACTTCGGGAATTATGAGCGTCTGGTCTACCTTGCCCAGACCGACGACCTGGCCCTGGACCACAAGGCGCGGGACTGCGCCAGACGGCTCGGGCTGGACTATGAACGCCGCTTGACCGGTTACGGCGACCTTGCCACCGCGCTGGGGGCGCTTTAGGCGACAGCTTCCGCCGCGAGGTCGCGGATACGCGCCACCATCGCCCGCAGCCCGTTCGAACGCTGGGACGACAGGTGGTCATCCAGACCCAACCGCGCCAGTTCCGCGGACGCATCCACCTCCAGCACCTCGACGACGCTTAACCCGTCATAAAGCGCGTGCAGCACCGCAATCAGCCCACGCACGATCATCGCATCGCTTTCGCCCTGAAAGTGAAACCGCGCGCCAGCCCCCCGCCCCTCGATCTGCGGCATCAGCCAGACCTGGCTGGCGCATCCCTCGACTTTGGTGGCAGGAACTTTGAGCGCCTCGTCAAGCGGCGGCATCGCTTTGCCCAGCTCGATAACATGGCGGTAGCGATCCTCCCACTCGTCAAGGAAATCGAAGGTTTCAACGATATCTTCAAACTCTGTGCTGGCCACGGGTGTACCCTTTGCTTTTGCCCTTGCCTTGGGGTAGCCCCGAGTTGCAAAAAGGTCCACCCATTCGGGTTTTCAAACGCATGTGTTCCGGCTAACACTTTGGCAAGAACCAAGGGGATATCCATGAAGCGAGTGCTGATCGCCACCCTGGCCGCCACCCTGACGCTGAGCGCCTGCTCCGGCGTGCGCGAGCCACGCCTGAACCCGTTCACCTGGTTCGGACGCAGCACCGAAACCACTCCGGCGGACAGCGCCAGCACCACACCCGAAAACGTCGACCCGCGCCCACTTGTGGCACAGGTTCTGTCCATGCAGGTGGAACACATACCCGGCGGTGCGATTTTACATGTGACCGGCCTGCCCCCGTCCCAGGGCTACTGGGAGGCAGACCTGGTCCCGCTCAATGAGGAGACCCCTGAAGACGGTGTGTTGAGCTATCGGTTCCACGCCGCACCGCCCGCCGCGCCAACGCGTACCGGCACCCCGCAATCCCGCGAGATCACAGCCGGGCGCTTCCTGTCCGAACAGACCCTGCAGGGCGTGCGCCGCATCACGGTGATCGGTGCGGGCAACAGCCGCAGCAGCAGCCGCTAAGGCAGGTTGACAACCTCAACGCGCTGCCCCTTGACGGCCAGCCCGATCTCTCCGTTGCACAGGCGCAGCGCGTCCGCACCGAAGACTTCGTGCCGCCACCCCTTCAGCGCCATGATGTCGCGTTTGCCTGCGGCGATGGCATCAAGATCGGAAGCCGTTGCAATCAGCTTTTGCGCAACGGCAGCGTTTTCCGACTTCGCCTTCAGCAGCACCCGCAACAAATCCGCAAGTGCCGGGTTGACCTGAAGCTTGTCATTGCCTTTTTCAATTTTCGGGTAATGTTCGGCGGGCATTTCCTGCGCGGCCTTGACGGCAGTCAGGATGCCGGCGGCAATCTCTCCCCTGCGGGCTTCGCGCAAAAGCAGGCGCGCGCGCGACAGATCCTCCTCCGTGCCGGGTCTGGTCGAGGCCAGTTCCAGAAGCGCCTCATCCTTGAACACGCGGTTACGAGGAATGTTGCGGGCCTGCGCATAACTTTCACGAAAACGGGCCAGTTCCTGAACGAGCGCAAGGAACTTGCCGCTATGGGTGCGGGTCTTGACCCTTTTCCACGCTTCGGAAGGATTGACCACATAGGTCGCGGGGTCGGTCAAAACCTGAAGCTCTTCGCGCACCCATTTTTCCCGGTTCGTTTTTTCCAGCTCTGCGGCAAGGTACTCATAAATCACCCGCAGATGTGTCACATCCGCCAGCGCGTATTTCTTTTGTGCTTCGGACAATGGACGACGCGACCAGTCGGTAAAGCGGGAGGTCTTGTCCAGACTGGCCTTTGCGATCTTGCGCACCAGCGTTTCATAGCCGACCTGTTCCCCGAAACCGCAAACCATCGCGGCGACCTGGGTGTCGAACAACGGCTCGGGAAAGACATTGCCTTCAACGAAGAATATCTCCAGATCCTGCCGGGCGGCATGGAACACCTTGACCACTTTCGGGTTCACGAACAGATCGTAAAGCGGCTCCAGCGACAGGCCGGAAAGAGGATCCACCAGCACCGCCTCTCCGCCTTCAGGCAGGGCAAGCTGTACAAGACACAGCCTGGCATAATAGGTGCGTTCCCTCAGGAACTCGGTATCGACAGTAACATACGGGCCATGCTTTGCCTCCTCGCAAAAGGCGGCAAGCTCTTCGGTGGTCGTCAGTGTTCTCATATGGGCCTTGATAATATATTTGGTGAAAATCACCACCATCGGCCAAGTGATAACGAAACACGCCCGGCATGCAAGCGTTGCATGGGGTCAGGGCAGGTAGACCGGGGTCTTGTCCCCTGCCGCATAGCGGCGCAGCACCTGAGGATAAAGACGATGCTCCATCGGCAGCACACGTGCGGCAAGCGTATCGGGCGTGTCGCCGGACAACACGGGCACCCGCCCCTGCCCGAGGATCGGCCCGCCGTCGAGTTCGGCCGTCACCTCATGAACGCTGCATCCGGCCTCCGCATCCCCGGCCTCGATCGCACGGGCATGGGTGTGCAGCCCTTTGTATTTCGGCAACAGCGAGGGATGAATGTTCAACATCCGCCCTGCCCACCGGGTAACGAAACCCTCGGTCAGAACCCGCATGAACCCGGCAAGGCACAGGATGTCCGGTTCGGCCCGCTCCAGTTCGGCCTGCAACGCGGCCTCGAACCCGGCGCGATCCTTGCCGAAGGGCCTGTGGCCGACCACCGCCGTGGGAATGCCGCGGGCGGCGGCCTTCTCCAGGCCCCCCGCACCCGGCACGTTTGACAACACCAGAACCGGCCGCGCCGGATGATCGCCGATCATGCTGTCGGCCAGTGCCACCATGTTGGACCCGCCGCCCGAAATCAGAATGGCAACCCGTCTCAAGCCAGCGCCCCCGCGTAGCGCATTCCCGCACCCGCGCTCAACCTGCCCAGAGGATAGACGGTCTCTCCCGAATCCTCCAGCAGCGCGGTCAGATCCCCGGCCCGGTCGGGGGCCGCGACAAGAACCATGCCAATGCCACAATTGAAGGTCTTCAACATCTCCGATTGCGCCAGCCCTGCGCTGTGCTGCAACCACCTGAAGACCGGCGGCAAGGCCCACGCGGCAAGGTCGATCTCAGCGCCCAGCCCCTCGGGCAGAACGCGGGGCAGGTTTTCCGTCAGCCCGCCACCGGTGATATGGGCCATCGCATGCACCCCGCCAGCCCGCATCGCCGCCAGCGCCGGCCTGACGTAAAGACGCGTCGGCGTCAGAAGCGCCTCCCCCAGAGGAGCCTCGGCAAATGGCGCCTGGGCGTCCCACCCCAGCCCGGCCTGCGCGACCACCTCACGGACCAGCGAATAACCGTTCGAGTGAACACCGTCCGAAGCCAGCCCCAGCAGCACGTCGCCTTCGGTCACACCGGCGGGCAGATCCATGCCCCGTTCCATTGCCCCGACGGCAAATCCCGCAAGATCGAAATCGCCCGCCCCGTACATGCCGGGCATTTCCGCCGTCTCGCCCCCGATGAGGGCACAGCCCGCGCCTTCGCAGCCTCTGGCGATGCCTTCGACAACTTCCGCCGCCTCCTCGACCCGCAGCTTGCCGGTGGCGAAATAGTCGAGAAAGAAAAGCGGCTCCGCCCCCTGGCAGACAAGGTCATTGACGCACATCGCCACAAGATCGACCCCAACGCCGCCGACATGGCCGGTATCGATGGCGATCCGCAGCTTGGTGCCGACCCCGTCGGTTGCCGCCACCAGAACCGGATCGCTGTAGCCAGCGGCCCTGAGATCGAAAAGCGCACCAAAACCGCCCAACCCGGACATCACCCCCGGCCGTTTTGTGGCGGCGGCGGCGGGCTTGATCCGCTCCACCAGCGCATTGCCCGCGTCGATATCCACCCCGGCTTGGGCATAGGTCAGGCCGTTCTTGCGCTCGCTCATCGGTCTCTCCTTCGATTTGCGCGTCCGATACCGGATTGACGGCGCCCTGTCCACGGGGCAGCTTGACGGGACGCGCCGGTCTGTTAGGAAACACGCGGGCGGGCCTGTAGCTCAATTGGTCAGAGCAGAGCGCTCATAACGCTTTGGTTGGGGGTTCAAGTCCCTCCGGGCCTACCATTTATCCCGTAACTACTTCATATTAAAATATAATTTTAAATTCCCCCATGTCAGATCCGGGGGCGGAGCCCGCAACCCTGCCTGAAACTGCCGGAACCGCATGATTCAAACTCCCACATAATGAGCCTTCATTTCCATTGCTGCGACCATGTTATGGATCAGGTGAACGTCAACAGACCCTAGTGATGGCCACAGAGGAAGCCAGCAAGGGCAACCCACCCAAGAATGCCGGCGCGGCCTTCGTCGGCTACTGCAAGAAGCAGGACAAGCTGAGGTAAAAACTATACACCCTGCGAATTAAGGCTTTTCAGTCTGTATGTTGCTAGGACGCCAATAATAGCTGCGGCAACATAAATAATGGTCAAAAGTACAGTTGTAATTTTCAAAGATGTCACATCGTAAACAAAGTATGCCATCATCACGTTAATCAACCGCCAAGCGGCCAAAGCCAAAATGACGAAAGCGGCAATAAAGCTTTTTTTCCATCTAAAAAATATTACAGCGACAATCAAAATTATCATATCGATAGCCAATGCTACGATGATGTCAGAAAAACTGGATAGGCTCGTGCCTGGTATTTGTCCTATTTCATCAATGCCTGTCTGGAAAACGATCCAAAGAGATGTCGCCGCCTTAAATGCCGAGGAAAATATCATTAAAATAAAAATCCAAAAAACCTGCTTAATAGCTGTTTCTGCCTGAATTTTCGTCTTTGGGTTTATAATCTCTGAAAATGTTGTTTTACAGATCATCTTGATCTGCTCCAAGGCTTTAAAGTTTAGTAAGCGCTGTCACCGCGGCACGCCTGTTCAGCTTGACGGGTTGAAGTTCCATGGCAGGAGCTCGTCGATCCTGCTGGCGGGGTGACCGGCGGTG
>NZ_QAAA01000028.1 GCF_003046545.1 Rhodovulum imhoffii
CACCGCCGGTCACCCCGCCAGCAGGATCGACGAGCTCCTGCCATGGAACTTCAACCCGTCAAGCTGAACAGGCGTGCCGCGGTGACAGCGCTTACGGAAATGTCGGGGTTCATCGCCGACATCAGTCAGAAGCTTCGCACGACGATCGTTTTGATCGAGCATGACATTTCTGTGGTCATGAACCTGTCCGATCACGTCGTGGTCCTCGATTACGGGCGCAAGATCGCGGATGGCAGCCCTGACGAGGTCAAGGCCGATCCTGAAGTCATTTCTGCCTATTTGGGAGCGGTCCATTGATCCTTTTTGTGGAAACCCTGATTGGTGGCCTCCTGGCCGGAACGATGTATTCGCTGGTGGCGATTGGCTTTGTGCTGATCTTCAAGGCGAGCGGTGTCTTCAACTACTCGCAGGGCGCCTTGCTTCTGTTTTCGGCATTGGCGTTGGTGACATTCCTTGAAATGGGGTTGTCCTTCTGGCCTGCCGTTCTGGTGACCATGGTCGTCATGGTGATCCTGTCGATCATAATCGAACGCGTGGTGCTGCGCCCGCTTGCCAACCGCAATGTGATGACGCTCTTCATGGCCACGCTCGGCCTGACCTATGTGATCGAAGGGGCCGCCCAGGGCCTGATGGGATCAGAAGTGCGCCTGCTGGATATCGGGCTGGAAGACAACGCGCTTTTCTGGGGCGATATTCTGATCAGCGAGTTTGACCTGATCGTTGCCTGTGGTGCGGCGGTTCTGGTGATCGCGCTGGCGATCTTCTTCTCCAAAACGCGGATCGGTATCAGCCTGCGCGCGGTGGCAGATGATGCGGCAGCGGCGCAATCTATCGGAATCAATATCAACCGGATCTGGCAGATTGTCTGGGCGGTTGCCGCGGTGGTCGGTCTGATCTCCGGCATGGTCTGGGGTGCGCGGCAGGGCGTTGCGTTCTCGCTTTCGCTGGTGGTGCTCAAGGCGCTTCCGGTTCTGATCATCGGGGGATTCACCTCGATCATGGGGGCAATCGTCGGCGGTCTGCTGATCGGCGCGGGCGAGGCTTTGGCTGAAACCTATCTTGGCCCGCTTGTCGGGGGCGGCATTACGCCTTGGTTTGCCTATGTTCTGGCGCTGGCATTCCTCTTCATCCGGCCTGTCGGGCTGTTCGGCGAATACAAGGTTGAGAGGGTCTGACCAATGAATTCTGTCGGAGCGAAACCAACCCCCGATCTGAACGCAATTGGCCAGGCTGGCTCGGGTCGTGGCACGCAATCTTGGGCCTTTCTGGCGCTGCTTGCCGCGCTGGTTTTAGTGCCCTTGATCACCACGGAATATGTCACACAAGTCGTTGTCTTGCCGGTTCTCGTTCTGGGGCTTGCGGGTTTGGGGCTCAACATTCTTACCGGCTATGCCGGGCAAATCTCGCTCGGATCTGGCGGGTTCATGGCGGTGGGGGCCTATGCGGCCTACGTGCTGGCGATCCACGGCGGGATCACTTTCTTTCCCCTCACGCTTTTGCTCGCTGGCGTCATCGCCGGGCTTGTGGGCTGGGTTTTCGGCCTGCCGAGTATCCGCATCAAGGGCTTTTACGTGATGGTCACCAGCCTGGCAGCCCAGTTTTTCTTTGAATGGCTCTTTCTCAAGTTTCCTTGGTTCTACAACTACGGCGATGTGCCGACAATCTCGCTGCCGCCCATGGGCCTCTTTGGTCTCGATATTAACGGCTCCTATGTCATCAAATACTATTTCACCTTGGCCTTTGTCGTCGCGCTGACATGGATGGCATCGAACCTGATCAAGAGCCATGTCGGTCGCAATTGGATGGCGATCCGCGATATGGACACCGCAGCCGGGGTTATCGGGATTGATTCCAAGAAATACAAAGCCTTGGCATTTACCATCAGCGCCTTTTACCTGGGCATCGCGGGTGCGCTCTGGGGCTTCATTTTTCTCGGCACGACCAGCGTCGGCAGCTTTCAGATCGACCGCTCCTTCCAGATTCTCTTCATCATCATCATCGGCGGGATGAGCAGTATCCGAGGAAATTATATCGGGGCTGCATTTATCTTTCTGCTCCCGCTCGTGATCGACTACTTCGCCAAAACCTTCATCGGTGACACGGTCAGTCCGGGCGTGTTGTCGAATTTCCAGAAATTCCTGTTCGGCGCCCTGATCATCATCTTTCTCATCAAGGAACCCGACGGCATCGACAAACTCCTGCGCCAATTGATGGGGCGTGTGAGGCGATGGGGGCGCAAGAGAGCATAGCGAGCCGGGAACGAAACCCGAGCCTTACTCAACTCAACCGATAACCAACTTCTTTCAGGGAGGAAAACCATGAGTAAACACTTCACATCAATTGCGGCAGCGGTGGCCATAGCCGCGTCGTCGATCATGTCGACGGGCGTCGCTCTGGCGGATGGCATGACGCAATATGTCCCGCTATTCGTTTACAGGACCGGCCCATATGCCTCCTCGGGCTCACTGTGGTTCGCCGGGGAACGGGACTACTTCACCTATATCAACGAAGTTGAAGGCGGTGTGAATGGCGTGAAATTCGCCATCGAGGAATTCGAAACCGAGTACAACCCCGACCGCGCGGTCGAGGCCTATGAACGCTCCAAGGGCGGCAAGGACGGCTCGCCCACGGCCTTTATCATGACGCATTCCACTCCGGCGACCTACGCGCTGATGGACCGCGCAAGAGAAGACAAGATCCCGCTGTTCGACCCGGCGGGCGGCCCGTCCGAATCCAAGAACGGTTTGGTCTTTCCCTATGTCTTTCCGCTTCTGCTGACCTTCTACGGTCAGGGGTCCGTGGCGGTGAATTTCATTGCCGAGGAATTTGGCGGGTTCGAGAACCTCAAAGGCAAGAAGATCGTCACCGTCTATCACGATTCAGGTTATGGCCGCGCATCGCAGCCGGTAATGACCAAGCTGGCCGAGAAATACGGCTTTATCGACGTGCAGATTCCGGTGGCACATCCCGGTTCCGAACAAACCGCCATCTGGCGCCAGGTGCGCGCTGAAAAGCCCGACTATGTGGTGCTGCGCACCTGGGGCGTGATGACGCCTGTCGGGATCAAGACCGCCAAGCGCTTTGGCATCGATACGACCAGGATGCTGGGCGATGTCTGGGCCGGCTCCCGCGCCGACATGATCCCCGCCGGCGATGCGGCCATCGGCTATAACGCGATCGCGCCCTATCCCGGGGGCTCGGATTTCGACGTTCACGCCAAGCTGAAAGAGCATGTGATCGACAAGGGACTGAGCAATCTGGAAAACTCGGATGCGGACTTCGGTGCCGTTTTCTACAATGTCGGCGTTGTGAACGCGGCCCTGGCCGTCGAAGGCATGCGGATTGCCATGGAGAAATTCGGCAACCGTCCGCTGACCGGAGAAGAGATGCTCTGGGGTCTCGAGAACATGACCATCGATGCCGCACGTCTCGAAGAGTTGGGCATGACCGGCCTGCTGCAAGAGCTGAAGGTGACGCCGCAAGACCATGAAGGCGGCGGCGCAGCCCGCGTGCAGGAATGGACAGGCAATGGCTGGAACCTTGTCAGCGACTGGATCGCCGTCGACGACAGTGTTGTTGACCCGCTGATCGAGGCCAAAGCTGCGGAATATGCCGCCGAGCAGGGCATCACGCCCCGCGTCGTGGACTGATCCCGCACAATGAACCCTGCGGGCGGCGAACACGCCGCCCGCGTCATCTGCCCACCGGAGAGCGCCTGTGAATACTGGATCCGACACCACCAAACCCAGCCAGCCGCTGTTATCCGTGGATGGTGTCGAGGTTGTATATGACGAGCATATTCTGGGCGTTGCGGATATCTCGGTGACCGTGAACCCCGGTGAGATCGTGGCGATCCTGGGGGCCAATGGCGCCGGAAAAAGCACCACGCTCAAAGCGATCTCGGGCATCGCTCAGACAGAGCGGGCCAAGATCACCAAGGGCAGCATCCGCTTCAAGGGCGATCAGATCAACGGGATCGCGCCGCACAAGCTGGCCAAGCGCAATATCGTCCACGTGCTCGAGGGCCGCCGCGTTTTTTCCCACCTCACCGTCGAAGAGAACCTGAAGGCAGGCAGCTTTCTGCGCCGCCCCGCCCGCCGTGAAATGGAGCGTCGGATCGAAGAAATCTACGATTGGCTGCCGAGACTTCGGGACAAGAGAAAGACCCTGGCCGGTCTGACCTCGGGCGGTGAACAACAAATGCTGGCCATCGGGCGGGCCTTGCTCACGCAGCCGGAACTGGTGCTGCTCGATGAACCTTCGATGGGGCTTGCCCCCATTATCGTCCAGGAAATCTTTGAAATCGTGTCCCGGCTGAACCGCGAGAACGGCGTGTCGTTCCTGGTCGCCGAACAGAACATCCACGTCTCATTGGCACATGCGCATCGCGGCTACGTCATTGCCAACGGCCACGCGGTGCTCTCGGGCAGCGCGTCCGAACTGGCCGCCCGCGAAGATCTTCATGAATTTTATCTGGGCCTCCAGGAGGAGGACCCGAGCGAAACCAGACAAAAAGCCTAAGCAAGCAGGGAGAAACAAGATGGCAAAGCCCCCCAAAGAAGTAGATGTCCTGATTGTCGGTTCCGGGCCGTCGGGCTCAGTTGCGGCCAAGATGCTGACCGAGGCGGGGATGTCGGTCGTTACCCTTGAGCAGGGGACATGGTTTGACCCTTCCGACTACCCCGGCGACAAGAAAGAATTCGAGCTTGCCGGTGGCAAGCAGTGGAACCCATCGCCCAATGTGCGGGACAACGAACGCGACTATCCGATCAACACCACCGAAAGCGATGTGGAACCTTACATGCAATCGGCCGTCGGCGGCAGCGCCACCATCTGGGCCGGGCATTGGGTGCCGTTCCTGCCGTCTGATTTCAAGGTGCGTTCGCTGGACGGTGTCGCAGTGGACTGGCCATTCGACTATTACGAACTGTTGCCGCATCTCGAAGCGGTCGAACAGCTTGTCAGCTCATCCGGAACGCAGGGCAATCCCGGCTATCCGCAACAGGCCGGCTATCCCACGCCGCAAATTCCGATCGGCAAGGCCGGGATGAAGCTGGCCGAGGGGATGGACAAGCTGGGCTGGCATTGGTGGCCGGGGCTGAACGCCATGCCGTCGATCCCGTGGCAAGGGCAAAACCCCTGCGCGCGCCGCGGCACCTGCATGTTCGGCTGCCCCGAAGCGGCCAAATGGTCGGGGGATCTGGTGCTCTTCAAAGAGGCCAAGAAGCTGGGCCACCGCCTGATTGCCGGGGCGCGGGTACGCGAGATCATCTATGATGAAAATCTCGGACGGGCCACAGGCGCGATCTATATCGACCAGAACGGACGTGAGCGCCGGCAACTGGCCAAGAATGTCATCCTCTGCGCAAATGCCATCGGCACACCGCGCATCCTGCTCAACTCGGCCTGCAATGCCTTCCCGGACGGGCTGGCAAACTCCAGCGGGCTGGTCGGCAAGAACCTGATGATGCACCCGTTCGGCCTGGTGATGGGCCATTTCGAGGAAGACCTTGAAAGCTGGCGCGGTCCCTCGGGCCAATTGATCAACACCTTGCAATTCTACGAAACCGACGAAAGTCGCGGCTTTGTGCGCGGCGCCAAATGGGGCGGGATGTCAGCCGGTGGTCCGCTGTCTTCCAAGGGTTTCGTCGGCGCCGAAGTGTTCAAGGATGGCGGCCGGATCGAAGAAAACTGGGGTGTCAACTGGCACAAGATGATCGAGGAGAAGTTCGGCAAGACAGCCCTGTGGGCGATTGTCGGAGAAGACCTGCCGGAAGAAGCCAACCGGGTTTTGATCGACGACGAGCTGACCGACAGCGACGGGATTCCGGCGCCCAGGGTCATCTACAAGACGTCGGAAAACTCGCGTCGCCTGCTGGAATTCCATTCAGCCCGCGCCAAGGAATCGCTGGAAGCGGCGGGCGCCAAATCGACCTCGGTCATGCCGCAGATGCGTGACAGCGGCTGGCATCTTCTGGGCACCGCACGGTTGGGAACGGATCCGTCCAACTCGGTGCTCGATGAGTTTGGTCGCAGCCATGACATCCCCAACCTCTATGTGTGGGATCTCAGCTCTTTCCCGACGGGTGCAGGCGCGAACCCGACTGCCACGCTGATGGCCGTCGCGCATCGTCAGGCCACCCATTTCATCAACAACGCACGCAATGCGGAGGCAGCATAATGTCGGCTTTCTCAAACGAATTTCGCGCAACATATGCCAAACTGGCGGATTACCTGATCCCCGAATACAACGGCAAACCGGCCGCGTCCGCGGTCGGCGTCCACCTGGAGATGCTCGATGAGGTCATGCGCATCCGACCGGACCTGGAAGACGGGTTCCGCCGCGCGGTGGAGGCCTGCGCCGGTCAGGATGCCTCGGCAGAGCTGAACGCCTTGGCACGCAGCGACAGTGCGGCCTTTGCCGCGCTGACGACCGTTGCCACGGGTGGCTACATGATGACGGACGAGGCCCGCGAAGCCGTGGGCTATCCCGGCCAGGACGCCGCCCCCTACGACGTGACCGAAACGCCCGAATACCTGACGAACGGGATGCTTCAGCGGGTGATCGACCGTGGCCCGATCTTTCGCGACACGCGCCACCTGAAGTGAACGGCCACCAAGCGCGAACAGAGGGGGAGAGCCCGTGCATATAGCTGCAATATTGCGATTGAACCCGGTGCTGACCGAGGAACTGGAAGTCGACGAAGACGGTCGCGACATTGATCGCGAATGGATCGGGCTCGAGCTCAACCCGTTCGATGACCAGGCGCTGGAACAGGCCGTGCTGCTGAAAGAGGCAACCGGCGCCAAGGTCACCGCCCTTGCCGCCGAAGCGGAAGGCGGGGAGCGCCTGTTGAAAACCGCGCTGGCGCGTGGGGTTGACGAGGTTTTGCTGATCGAGGTGGGGGAAGAGAACGTACAGCTTTCCTCCCGCGCCCGGGCGCCGCTGTTCCAGGAGGCACTGGAGGGGCTTGCCCCCGATCTGGTCCTGACTGGTGTTCTGTCGACCGATGACATCTATGGCGAACTGGCGCCGCAACTGGGAGCGCTGCTGGACTGGCCGCAGGTTTCGGCGGTCTCCAATGTCGCTCTGGGCGACGGGGTGGCGACGCTGCAGCAGGAATATTCCGGCGGCATCAGTGCCCGGATTGAGGTGCAATTGCCGGCGGTTGTGGGCCTGCAGGCGGCCACGCAGCCACCGCGTTATGTGGCGGGAAGCAAGCTGCGCGATCTGCTGAAGGTTGAGGTGCCAACTGTCGAACCGGGGGCCGATTTCGGCGCCGATCTGGCCGACGCGACCGAGCTTGAGGTGCCCGATACCAGCGGCGGCGCCGAAATGCTGACGGGCGATGCCGAAGCGGTCGCCGCCCGAATTCACGAAATTCTTGTTGAACGGGGGTTGGTCTGATGCGCTGTCTGATATTTGTCGAACATTCCGATGGCACGGTCTCGGAAAGTGCGCTGGAACTCGGGGCCATGGCCAAATCCATCGGCGCAGAGGCCGTGGGGTTGATCTGTGCCGCCGATCCCGGCGCGGTGAACGCGCTGGCAGGTCAGCTTGGGAGTTTTGACGCGGTCATCGGTGTCGCCGATGACAGCCTTGCGACCTATAATCCTGATGCTGCGGCGCGGGCGCTCACCGCGGCGACCGAGGCGCACAAGCCCGATCTTGTCATGACCAGCTATTCGGCGGCAGGTGTCGATCTGGCACCCAATGTCGCGATCCGGACCGGGCGGCAGATGGTAGGCTATGTCTCGGGCCTGGAGCTGGACGGCGATACGCTGAACGCGATGTCCACGGTCTATTCCGGCAAGCTGGTGGCGCGGACCGGGATGGACCTGCCCGGCATCGTCGCCGTCATGCCAGGTGCGGTCAAGGCCGACGGCTTGTCCGGCGGGGCTCCCGCGGTCGAGATGATGGATGTGGACCTTTCGGGCCTGCGCATGCGGGTGACGGAAACACTGGTGCCGGAAAACACCGGGGTGAACCTGGCCGATGCCGAAAAGATATTCTGCGTCGGACGTGCGCTAGGGGGAACGGAAAAGATCGAACTCGCCGAAAACGTGGCGGCGGCACTCGGCGCCGAACTGGCCGGTTCCCGCCCGGTGATCGATGCCGGCTGGATGCCCAAGGTGCGGCAGGTCGGCAAATCCGGAACCAAGGTCAAGCCGAGGCTCTACCTCATGGCAGGCGTTTCGGGCGCGCCGGAACATCTGGAAGGGATGGCAAACAGCGAATTGATCATCGCCATCAATTCCGACGAGCAGGCGCCGATCTTTGGCACGGCGCATTATGGCGCGGTCTGCGACATGTTCGAACTCATGCCGGCCCTGACCGAGCGGTTGACCGCAGGAAAGTAAGACGATGACGACTCCGATTCTCTGGGCGCTGACACTGACCGCCATGGCCATATCCGGCTGGCGGTTCTGGGTTCGGTTTCGGCCCCTTCTGGCGGCGCGCCCGGCGGGCCGGACCGACCGGATCGCCGACCGGCTGTCCTTTATGGTCGGTGATATTGGCCTGCACAGGAGACTGCTGAGGTTCAGTTACTCGGGCATCCTGCATGCCTTAATCTTCTCCAGCTTTCTGGTGCTGTTCACCGCGATACTGGAAAGCTTCGGATCGGGCCTATTCCCCGGTTTCAGCCTCACCGCGATCGGAGGAGAGACCTGGATCGCGCTGTTGCAAAACATTTTTGCCGTTGTGATCACGATTGGCCTGGGCATGGCGATTTACCACCGGTTCGTTATCAGGCCCGAGCGATTTGAGGGGTCAAAGACCCGGGATGCGACCATCATATATGTGCTTGCGACGCCGATTGTGATCACGATGATCCTTGAGGCGTCGGCGCGGCTCGCCATTGATGGGCAGGGCAGCGCATGGCGCCCGGTTTCCACGCTTTTCATGTACCCGATGATGGCCCTTGGCATCACCGGCCACGCGGCCGAGCAGGCCGAGGGTGTGTTCTACTGGGCCCATATCCTCGCGATCCTTGCCTTTCTGGTCTACATCCCCGGCTCGAAGCACCGGCACATGTTTACCGCCGGGCCGAACATCTTTTTCCGCCCGTTGACCCCCAAAGGCCAGTTGCCTGCACCGGCACCGACCCCGGGCGAAGACACCCCCACGACCGTGCAGGCGTATCGGGATTTCACCTGGAAAGACCTGCTCGACACGATGTCCTGCACCGAATGCGGGCGCTGCCAATCGGTCTGTCCCGCCCATGCGCAGGGCAAGCCGCTCAGCCCGAAGAAGCTGATCATGAACCTGCGCGACGGGTATCTGACCGACCAGGGTCTGATGGACAGCCCCGATCATGCCATGCCCATCGTGGGTGGCACCATTCAGCCCGAAACGCTGTGGTCCTGCACCACCTGCCGCGCCTGCATGGAGGTCTGCCCGGTCCACATCGAACATGTGCCGAAGATTGTGAACCTGCGCCGGTCGCTGGTCGAAGAGGGCGAGGTGGAGCCGCTGTTGCAGAGCGCGCTGACCAACTTCCAGTCGCAGGGCAATTCCTATGGCAAACCGGCCAAGCAGCGGGCGCGCTGGACCAAGGGGCTGAGCTACAAGATCAAGGATGCCCGCAAGGAACCTGTCGATATCCTCTGGTTCGTCGGCGATTTCGCGAGCTTCGATCCGAGGGCACAAAAGCTGAGCTTTCTGGTGGCCGAGCTTCTGGGCCGCGCGGGGGTGGATGTGGGCATCCTTTACGATGGCGAGCGCAACAGCGGCAACGATGTGCGCCGCGCCGGCGACGAGGGCCTCTTCGAGATGCTGGCGATGCACAATATCGAGCAGCTCGAGGTTTGCGAGTTCAACCGGATCATGACCACCGACCCGCATTCGCTGAATGCGCTGAAATCGGAATATCCCGCGCTGGGGGCCGCGTTCGACGTGGTTCATTACTCCGAGCTGTTTCTGGAACTGATCAAGGCCGACCGCCTCCGGATCAACCCCGGTCAGGCGGGCCGCGTCACCTATCATGACCCGTGCTATCTGGGCCGATACAACGGCATATTCGACGCGCCCCGCGATGTGATCAGGGCGCTTGGCCATGAGCTGATCGAAATGCCGCGCAACCGCGACAATTCCTTTTGCTGCGGCGCGGGCGGCGGGCGCATCTTCATGGAAGATTCCCCCGGTGGCGAGCGGACCAGCGAATCCCGAATTCGCGAAGCGATGGAGTTGGGCGATATCGACACATTTGTGGTCGCCTGTCCCAAGGATGTCGTGATGTATTCCGCCGCCGTGCAGGCCCTTGGCGTGGAAGATCGGATCGCTGTGCGCGATCTGGCCGAGCTTATCACCGAAACAGTAGAAACCGAGGAGCGAGTGGCTCAATGACCGACACCCGCCAGAAAGATCAAGACGTGCTTTGGCGGCCGGATGCGGCCTCAATGTCGAAGACGCGCATTTGGGCATTTGCCAAAGAGCAGGGTTTCGACCCCGATGACTATGTCGGGCTTCAGCGTTGGTCGGTGTCTGAAAAAGGGCCGTTCTGGTCGGCGCTCTGGGATTTCACCGGGGTTTTGGGGGACAAGGGCGAAACGGCCTTTGTCGCCGATGACGCGGCATGGATGACCGGGGCCCGGTTTTTCCCCGAGGCGCGGCTCAACCTGGCGGAAAACCTGCTGATGCGGGGCGAGGATGCGGACATCGCAATCTGCGCCATGGATGAAGCGGGGCAGTACCAAGAGGTCACGCGCGGCGAATTGTGGGCGGCGGTTGCGCGTGTGGCACAAGGGCTGCGTTCCGCAGGTGTGGAGCCCGGCGACAGGGTCGCTGGCGTGCAGGGCAATGATGTTCATGCCCTTGTTGCGACGCTCGCAACGCTCACGGTGGGCGCCGTCTGGACATCTTGCAGCCCCGACTTCGGCGCGGCGGCGATCATTGACCGGATCGGCCAGGTGGCACCGAAGGTTCTGTTTGCAACGTCTGAATACCGCTACGGCGGCAAGGATCACAACATCGCCGACCGGATCGCCGAGGTTCGAGCCTCTGTTCCGTCGATCGAAATGGTTGTCTGCTCGGGCGGCACTTTGGAGGGTGCCGTATCGCAAGACGACTTTGGCACAGTGGCAGAGCTTTCGTTTGCGCGTATGCCGTTCGATCATCCGGCATATGTGCTTTACACGTCGGGCACGACAGGTGTGCCCAAGGCCATCGTCCACCGCGCCGGCGGCGTGATCCTGCAGCACATGAAGGAACATATCCTGCATGGCGACGTGCGGCCCGGCGACCGGGTGATCTGGTACACCAACACCGCCTGGATGATGTATCACTGGACAATCTCCGCCCTCGCCACTGGCGCGGCTGTGGTGCTCTATGATGGCGCGCCCATTCTGAAAACAGCCCGGGGGCTCGACTGCAGCCCGCTTTGGGATCTGTCGGAAAAGGCCGCGGTCACGCATCTTGGCGTCAGTCCGAAATACCTGGCCACGCTGGCGGCGGAAGGGTTTCTCCCCGGGGAGCGCCATGAGTTGAGCGCGCTGCGTGCGCTTCTGGTTTGCGGCGCTCCCTGTCTTCCGCATCAGTTCGACTGGGTCTATGCCTCGGTCAAGCAGGACATGATGTTCGCCTCGATCTCCGGCGGCACGGAAATCCTCGGTTCTTTCCTGATCGGCTCGCCGGTTCACCCGGTGCGGCGGGGGCAACTGACCGTCCCGGCCCTTGGGCATGCGATTGCGGTGTTCGACGAGCGCGGCGCCCCGGTCATCGGCCAGCGCGGAGAACTGGTCTGTACCGAACCCTTCCCGTCGATGCCACTGACCTTCTGGGGCGAGGGAGGCGACCAGAGGTATCGTGACACCTATTTCGGAGACCGTGACGAGATCTGGACACATGGCGATGTGGCGGAACTGACATTCACCGGCGGCGGCTATGTGCACGGGCGCTCGGACAATACGCTCAAACCTGGCGGAGTCCGGATCGGCATTTCCGAGATCTATGCGGTCTGCGAGCAATATCCCGAGTTGGAAGATTTCCTGGTCTTCGGCGCCAACCATGACGGCGATGAAGAGGTCGTTCTGGCGGTCAAACCCTCAGAGCGGGCGGAATTGTCAGCCGATATGATCAAGCGGCTCCGCAGTCAGATCCGCACCCAGGCATCGCCGCGCCATGTGCCCGCGCGCATCCATCCGGTTCAGGGTGTGCCCTATACGATCAATGGCAAACGCGTCGAAGGCGCGGCGCGCACCGTGATCAACGGTGGCAAGGTCAAGAACCTCGGCTCCATCGCCAATCCCGAATGCCTGGCCGAATACGCCACGCTGAAACGGGAGGAGGCTCTGTGAGGCATCTTTCCCCACGCGCGGCCATCTCTGGGATCGGCGAGCTGAAACCTCAGCGCCGCACCGAGAACGTGGCCACCATGGATCTGCTGATGCGGGTCTCGGCCGGGGCGCTGGCCGATGCGGGTATAGGCCCGGACGAGGTTGACGGGCTCTTGGTTGCGCCGCAGGTGGGCGAAACCCCGCAGCATGTGCCCGCAACCGTCGCCGAGTATTTCGGGATGCAGCCCAGCATGTCGAACATGGTGGATCTGGGCGGTGCTTCGGGGCCGGGCATGATCTGGCGCGCGGCAGCCGCGATCGCGGCGGGGCAATGCGAAACCGTGCTGTGCGTAATTGGCAACCACCGCAATCCGCAGCCGCCGCGGGCGTCGAACCGCAATCCTGCTCGGGAATTCGACACGCCCTTTGGCGCTTCGGGCGCCAACACATCCTACGCGCTGTTGATGCAGGCCCATATGGCGGCCCATGGCTGCAAGCCCGAGGACTATGCCGCCATCGCTGCGGGCAGCCGCGCGAATGCGCAAAATAATCCGTTGGCGATCTTTTATGGCCAGCCCGCCAGCGTGGAAGAGGTTCTGGCCTCGCCCATGGTGGCGTCGCCCCTGCATCTTTTTGAAATTGTCATGCCCGTGGCGGGGGCGGATGCTGTTGTTGTCACCACGGCGGACAAGGCCGCGCGCGGCCCGCACCGGCCGGTACATTTGCTGGGTGCAGGCGAAAGGATCACCCACCGGGCCGTCAGCCAGGCTCCGGACCTTACATCCGGCCCGCTCAAGCCTTCCATCGCCCGGGCGCTGGATCAGGCGGGTTTGACTGTGCAACAGATGGATTTCCTGAGCCTCTACGATTGTTACACGATCATGGTCGCTGCAACGATCGAAGACGCGGGTCTTTGCCCGCCGGGAAAATTCGGCAAGTGGCTGCAAGACAATGGCGGTATGGGGCCGGATGCGCGTCAGCCGATTAACACCCATGGCGGGCAACTGGGTTTCGGTCAGCCTGATCTGGCCGGGGGGATGACCCATGTGGTCGAAGCCGTCCGGCAAATCCGAGGGGCTGCCCCCGACAGACAGATCGAGAATTGCGAAACCGCGCTGATCACCGGCAACGGGGCAACAATGAGCGAGGCGGTGGCGCTGGTTCTGGGAGGTGCGGCATGACGGACCTGTCCACCCTGTCGGTCGCGGGGCCGATCCGCGAACCGTTGAACGAACCGTTCTGGCAGGCCGCCGCGCGGGGCGAGCTGAGCGTTCAGCACTGCAATGCCTGCGGTCGCCACGTGTTCTATCCCCGCCCTATCTGTCCGCATTGTTGGGCGGATGCGCTGAGCTGGACGGTCGTCGGCGGCCATGGCAGGCTAAAAAGCTTTTCCGAGATCTGGAAACCCGGCCATCCCGGCTGGATACCGGCGGCGCCCTACCTTGTTGGGCTGGTCGAACTGGCCGAAGGCCCGACGCTGCTGAGCCACATTCTTGCACCCGAGAATGACGTGAAAATAGGTGATCCGGTGGTGTTCGCACCCACCGACATCGGAGGACGAATACTACCTTGTTTTAGAAAGAGAAAGGCAAAGGACCATGAGTGAGAAGCAAACCAAGGACGGCTGGGTCGGCGTGACAAACGGCAAACCATCTGTCGGGCAATCAGCCGAACGGTCACGAACGACGACCATGAACGACATTATTGCCTTTACCGAAATGACCGGCGACCGCAATCCTGTGCACTATGACAAGGAACTGGCCGAGAAAACGTCCTTCGGCAAGCTGATTGTTCAGGGTGGCGTCACGACGGGTATCCTGAACGCCTGCGTGGCCGAAGACCTGCCAGGGCCAGGGACAGTGTTTCTCAATACCAATCTCGACTTTAAGAAAGCGGTTGGCGTCGGCGAGGAAATCACCGGCCGGGTCGAAGTCGCCAAGATGCGCGATGACAAACCCATCTGTACGCTGCTCGTCTCTGTACGGGATGCCGCGGGCGACATCTGCGTCGAAGGTGAGGCCACGACATTCACCATGCCGCTCGAGGGGCTTTGATTGTCCGCTGGGGGAGATAGCGGAAAATGGCGTGCGCTGGTGCTGACGGCACTGGCGGTTGTCCTGACGCTTTCTACCTGGTTCTCCGCGACGTCAGTGGCCCCTGCGCTGACCGAGGCACTGGGCCTGAGCGAGGCTGAAGCAATCTGGCTCACCAATGCGGTGCAGGCCGGGTTTGTTATCGGCGCGTTGGTTTCAAGCTTTCTGTCTATCGCTGATATTTGGCCGATGGCGCGCATCATGGCGGTCGCTGCCGCGCTGGCGGCCCTGTCAAACGGCGCCTTGCTCCTGGCAACTGAGCCTTGGCATGCGGTCGCCGCCCGCTTTTGCACCGGCGCTGCGCTGGCGCTGGTATATCCGCCGGCAATGAAATTTATCTCAACATGGTTTCGCACCGGGCGCGGATTGGCCATGGGCGCCATGGTGGGTGCGTTGACACTGGGCTCGGCCGCACCGCATCTTGTCCGCGCTCTAGGCTCGGGGCTTGAGGCCGGAACGGTCATCGCGGTCACCACCGCTGCCTCGCTGCTGGCGGCTTTGCTGTTCTGGTTCCTGCGCGAAGGGCCATACCCCTTCAGCCGGGCCAAGGTGGACCCGCGCCAGCTTGGCGCAATCCTGCGCAACAAGCCCGTCATGCTGGCCAACCTCGGCTATTTCGGCCACATGTGGGAGCTTTACGCCATGTGGGGCTGGATACTGGCCTTTGCCACCAGTGCCTCGCTGGCCGGCGAATGGGCGCTCAACGCCTCGATGTTGGTGTTTTTCGTCGTGGCCCTTGGCGCGCCGAGCTGCGTGTTTGCGGGTCTTCTGGCCGACCGGATCGGGCGCTGCACGACCACCGCGTTGGCGATGAGTGTTTCCGGGCTGGCGGCGCTCGCCATCGGCGTTTTCTTTACCGGGCCGATCTGGGCCTTTGTCCTGGTCGCGTTGATCTGGGGCTTCACCGTTGTGGCCGACAGCGCGCAGTTTTCCGCAGCGGTCAGCGAGTTGGCCGATCAATCGCTCGTTGGCTCTGCCTTGGCATTCCAGATGGGCATCGGCTTTGCCATCACCCTTTTAACCGTTTGGCTGATCCCACAGATCGCCGAAATCACCGGCACGTGGCGCTGGAGCTTTGCCGTGCTGGCTATCGGCCCGGCGCTTGGCGTGGTGGCCATGCTGCAGCTCAGAAAACACCCCGAAGCCACGCGAATGGCACAAGGCCGGCGGTGAGCGTACCCGCCCAAATCACATCAACAGGAAGGAGCCACGACATGAAAAATCTTTCAAAATTCTACATCAATGGCCAGTGGGTCGACCCAAAAGGCCAAGACAGCCACGCCGTCATCAACCCCGCAAATGAACAGAAAATCTGCGATCTGCCAATGGGAAGCGAAGAGGATGTCAACGCAGCGGTTGCGGCGGCAAAGGCAGCCTTTGAGGACTGGTCGTTGAGCACGCCAGAGTACCGGCTTGGTTTGCTCGAACGTCTGCTGGAGCTTTACAACGCCGCCTATGATGAGATCGCCGAACTCATGGTGACGGAAATGGGCACGACACTGGCTTTTTCCAAAGCCGCACAGGCCTGGGTGGGCACCGCCCATCTGGAGGCCGCGATTGACGCGCTGAAACGTCACACGTGGACCGAGATGCGCGGAACCACGCAGATCAGCCATGAACCCATCGGTGTCTGCGCCCTGATCACGCCCTGGAACTGGCCGATGAACCAGCTTGTTGTCAAAGCCGCGCCTTGCCTTGCAGCGGGCTGTACAATGGTTGCAAAGCCATCGGAATTTTCGCCGCTTTCATCCATCCGCTTTGTCGAACTGGTCCATGAGGCGGGCTTCCCCCCCGGTGTTTACAATCACATCACCGGGTTCGGCCATATCGCAGGCGAAGCGCTTTCGGCCCATCCCGATGTCGATATGGTGTCGATCACCGGGTCCACCCGCGCCGGGATCGCCGTGGCGAAAACCGCCGCCGAAACGGTCAAGCGTGTGGCACAGGAACTGGGCGGCAAGTCACCCAATATCATCCTGCCCGATGCCGATCTGGAAAAGGCCGTGACCGAGGGCGTCGATGCCTGCTTTATCAATGTCGGGCAGGCCTGCCGGTCGCCCAGCCGGATGCTGGTGCCACATGACCGGATGCAGGAGGCCAAGGATATCGCCAAGGCCGCCGCCGAAAAGCACGCGGTCGGCGATCCGATGACCGATGTGTCGCTGGGGCCGGTGGTCAATGAAAAGCAGTTCCGTCACATCCAGGGCCTGATCGAACAGGGCATCGAAGAGGGGGCAACCCTTGTGACCGGCGGGCTTGGCCTGCCGGAGGGGCTGAATGCCGGTTACTACGTGCGCCCGACAGTCTTTGGCGATGTCACCAACGACATGGCCATCGCTCAGGAGGAAATCTTCGGACCCGTGCTGGCCATCATCGGCTATGAGGACGAAGAGGACGCCATCCGCATCGCCAATGACACGGTCTACGGACTCTCCGGCTATATCCAGACACCCGACATGGAGAAGGCCCGCGCGATTGCTCGTCGCCTACGGGTGGGCTCGATCTGGATCAACAATGCCGATTGGGAAGCGACGGCTCCCTTTGGCGGGTACAAACAGTCCGGCAATGGGCGTGAACATGGCGAATGGGGCCTGCACGACTATCTCGAGGTCAAATCGATCGCGGGTTATGCCTGATGTCTGCGGGTGTCTTCATTGCGGCTGCCAAACGCTCGGCCATCGGGCGGTTGAATGGGGCGCTCGCCAACCTGCCTGCGGCGCAGATCGGGGCGCAGGTCGTGGCCGCAATGCTGAATGATGCAGGGGTCGACCCGGCGGCTGTTGACGACGTGCTCATCGGTCAGGTTTTGTCCGGTGGGGCGGGGCAAAACCCGGCCCGCCAGACGGCGCTTGCTGCGGGCATCCCCGAGGCCGTTCCGGCGATGACGCTCAACATGGTGTGCGGCGCAGGCCAGCGGTCGATCCATCTGGCGGCGCAGGCGATCAAATCCGGAGACGCGGGCCTTGTCGTGGCCGGCGGTCAGGATTCGATGAGCCAGGCGCCGCATTTCGCCCATCTGCGCGGGGGCCGGAAAATGGGCGACGCAGCCTTCAAGGACATGATGCTGACCGACGGGCTCTGGGACGCATTTCACGATGTCCACATGGGCGTGACAGTCGAAAATCTGGCCAAGACATACCAGATCACCCGCGAAGAGCAGGATCTCTTTGCGCTGCAATCCCAAGCCAAGGCCAAGGCCGCGCAGGATGCCGGGATATTCGCGGAGGAGATCACCCCTGTCCTGGTAGAGACCCGTGCAGGCCAGACAAGTTTCAGGGTTGATGAGCATCCAAATCCGGAAACCACCCCGGAACAACTTGCGGCGATGCGCCCTGTGTTTGATCCCCATGGGTCGATCACGGCTGGCAATGCCTCGGGCTTGAACGATGGCGCTTCGGCGGTCCTGGTGGCCAGCCGGGCGGCGCTGGCTCAGCACGGGCTGGAGCCTATGGCACGTGTGGCCAGCTACGCATCGGCGGCGCTGCCACCTATGGATATGGGGCTTGGCCCGGTCTTGGCGGCGCGCAAGGCGCTGGACAAGGCCGGCTGGTCCGTCGCGGATCTGGATGTTCTTGAGATCAACGAAGCTTTCGCTGCGCAGTCGATTGCCGTTGAACGCGAGATGGGATGGGCGAGGGAGCGCGTCAACCCGAATGGCGGTGCCATCGCGCTTGGTCATCCGCTGGCCGGTTCGGGAAATCGCATCGTCGTGACGCTCATTCACGAAATGCGCCGCCAGAAAGCCCGCAAGGGTTTGGCCGCGCTCTGCATTGGCGGAGGCCAGGGCGTGGCGATCTGCCTTGAACGCGTGTAAATGCGCAGCCGTGCAAGGCGCATTGGCAAGAGGCGGGCGGCGCATTGAAAGAAGCGGTTTCTCCCCCAGATCAGCCAGGCCCGAGGCGGAGCAAGGCCGATTTTGTGTTGCTCTGCTTTGCGGGCTACTGCTTCGCTCTCGCCTATGGGATGACATTTCTGCTGCCGCTCTTGATGGAAACCCAAGGCGCGAATGAAGCCGTTGCAGGAAATATCATTTCCTCGGCCAGCGTCACCTCTGTGATCGCGGCCCTTCTCTCGGGGCATTTTTCTGACTCTTTTGGCACCTGCCGCGCGGCGATGATCGCAGGGGGCTGCCTTGCTGCCTCTGTTCTAGGATTTGCGCTGATACCAAATGTGCGGTCGGCCTATCTCCTTGCTCTGCTCTTCGGAACGGGCTGGGGCGCCTTTTACGTTCTGGGCCCAATTCTTGCCGCTCGGATCCTGACAGGCGAAAGGCGTGATCACGGCTTTGCCCTGCTTGCCGGATTCATGATGTCAGGCATCGGAACCGGTCCGATCATAGGCGGCGCCACCTTAAGCGCGGGTGCGCCGGTGAGCAGTGCCTTTCTGCTGGCGGGCGCGGTTGTAGCTTTGGGGGTTCTCTCGCTTGGGGTCCTGGGGCGCCGGATGGGCGCTCAGGAGGTTTCAGCGGGCACCGGCGACCGGCTGTCATGGGCAAGCCTGCGCGCGGTGATGCGCTCGACTGCGGCGCAGCCGATCTTCATGGTGGGCGTGGCTGGGGCGGTTTTTGGCGGCTTGTCCAGCTTTCAGACCAGCTATGCCGCGTCACACGGATTCGCATTCATCGATTATTTTGCCGGCTTCACCATAGCGGCCATTTTTGCGCGCCTGTTCCTCGCGCCTTATGCGCTCAGGTCGCCACAGCCTCTGATGAACTTGCTGCTGACTGCGGTGATGGCCATTGCGGTTGGCCTGTTCATTTTGATTGAAGACAGCACAACATTTTATGTTTTTTCTTCTGCCTTGTTCGGGGCCAGCTATGGACTGCATTATTCATTGCTGAACAGCCAGGCCACGCGCGCAGCCCCGGAAAAGCTGGTGCCGCAATCGCTGGTGCTGTTCAGCCTGTCCTATTTCATCGGCGCTCTGGGCATGCCAAAGATCGCAGGTTGGATTGTCACAACCTTGGGAACCGAGGCGCTGTCTTATGGCTTGTTTTTCGTCGCTGTTCTTAATTTTTCGGTTGCCCTGTTCGGCATCGCAGTACGGAAGCGAGCGAGTATTGTCCGGTAGAAGAAATCGTTCGCTTTTCGTGGCATAAAATCAATGATCGTATTCTGGCGGTTCTCTCGGCAAGACGAGTTGGAATAGTGGTCTGCCCCCTGAAAGTGGTTCTCCCTGAAGTAGGCTTTCGGGCCAGTTGGAGGACGAAGGAATGGGACAGAAGAGGCACAAGCCGGAAGAGA
>NZ_QAAA01000029.1 GCF_003046545.1 Rhodovulum imhoffii
TCGTCAGGCTCATAACCTGAAGGTCGCAGGTTCAAATCCTGCCCCCGCAACCAAATTCCTTCGCGTTATCAAACGCTTAAGCGCCGCCCTCCGGGCGGCTTTTGCGTGTTGCGTCGTGTCGCAAACCCATCCCGAACACTCCCCAAAGATTCCAAAGGCTTACGAACATCCCCGATTCCTCCGTGCAACACGGATGCGACACGGGATGGGGCCGATGTTCGCGGCGTGTTCGCGTCCGATGACGCTTGCCCGCGACGTGCCGCTGCGCTTGGATAGGAGCAATTCCCGAAAGGTCCCTATTGCCCATGCCGATCTACGAGTTTGCCAGCGAAGAAATCCGTCCCCTCAGCAAGACCACGTTCGGTTTGATGCAGCTGCAGGAGCGGCGCGATCTGCAGCGGCTGCTGCGGGCGAACATCGCCGTGGTCGCACCCGACACGCTGGTGATCGCGGAGGAGTTCGGGGACTGGGACGAGTCGCGCCGGCGCATCGATCTCCTCGGCATCGACCGCGATGCCAACCTCGTGGTGATCGAACTGAAGCGGACCGAGGACGGCGGCCACATGGAGCTGCAGGCCATCCGCTACGCGTCGATGGTCTCCACCATGACCTTCGACCAGGCCGCCGATGTGTTCGCTCGCTATCTCACGCAGATCGGCAAGGCCGACACGGATGCGCGGGCCGAGCTGCTCGACTTCCTCGGGTGGGACGAGCCCGACGAGGATGCCTTCGCGCAGGACGTCAGGATCGTCCTGGCCTCGGCCGAGTTCAGCCGAGAGCTGACGACATCCGTTCTCTGGCTGATCGAGCGCGGCATCGACATCCGCTGCGTGCGCCTCCAACCCTACGGCCTCGATGGTCGTGTCCTCGTTGATGTCCAGCAGATCATCCCGCTTCCGGAGGTCGCGGAATACCAGGTTCGGGTCACAGAAAAGAAGCGCAAGGAGCGCGAGGCGCGAACGGACACGCGAGACTGGACCAGTTACGACGTCACCCTCGGCGAGCGCCAACTGACGGCGCTGCGGAAGCGACACGCGATCTATCAGGTGTTCCGCCACCTCGTGGAGAGCGGCATCGCACCGGAAGAGGTCGCCAAGCATTGTGGTCCGCGGGCCAATCGGGCCCTCGTCTCCGTGGAGGGCGAGGTGACGGGAGAAGACTTCAATCGCTTGGCAAAGGAAACCCGCGCCAGGGAGGGGCGGAACTTCGACCCGAAACGCTTCTTTGCCGACGATGACGAACTTCTCCACTTCGGCGGGCGCACCTATGCGTTCTCCAGCCAGTGGGGCGGCACCGCTTGGGAGCAGGCCATGATCGAGCTGCGTGACGCCTTCCCGGATAAGGGCATCGCGTTCACGCCCTCCGAATAGAGGTGGTCATGCAGTTCCAATGGCAGGTTGATCAGACCGACATCGATCATGTGAAGACGTTTGTCGCTTCCCATGCCGCTAACCCCTTTGTCCGAATGCGGGTGGAGAGAAACCTCGCCTCAGCGAAGCCAGCCGTTGATCGCGCCGAGTTCTGGAAGCAGATGGTCGGCATGCGCATGACGTCTGTTCAACGATCTGGTCCGAATAGCGCCGTGGCAAAATTCCTGCGCACGACCCCGTTCCCCCTCGAATATGATGGTTTTGACCGTGAAACTGACGGAGAGGCGAGGCGTGATCTGATCTCGTCAACTCTCCGCGCTCATGGTGGTATCCGCTTCTCCGACAAGATTGCCGAAGACTTGTCCAGGAATCTCGACAAGCTGAACGCTGACCAAGGTTGGGCCACCACGCTGAAAAAGGTGAATGCTCTCGCGCTCCGTTCGGAAGCCCGACAGGAACGCGAGCTCGCCCGCTATCTCCAGAAGCTGCTGCACGGCTTTGGGCCGAAGCAGTCGAGAAACCTGCTTCAGTCGCTGGGATTGACCAGATACGAAATACCCATCGATAGCCGCATAACGAAGTGGCTGAACGACTTTGGTTTCCCTGTTACTTTGACAGCGACCGCGCTGGCAGACGCCGGATACTATGAGTTCGTGCTCGATGGCATTCAGGCACTGTGCGCCGCGAGCGATGTCTTCCCCTGCGTCCTCGATGCAGCAATCTTCGCTTCTTTCGACGGTGACGCGTGGACGCAGGAGAACACCATCTACTGACCACTACGCCGCCGCCGTCGCGATCCCATCCAGACGCACCGCGACGCTGGTTGCGCCGTTCCCGGCCGCCTCGACCGCGACGCCGATGGGGAAGCGCCCCGCGGCCGGAGTGGTCACTTCCTTCGTCGTGTTGTCCCACGACACGCGCGCGCCGCCCGACGCGATGCCGCCCGCGGGCGTCGTGACCCGGACGATGTGGCCGTTCTGGAGGTAGTTCTTCATCTCAGAGCCCTTTCGAGGATTGGATGCGGACGACCGAGATGCGCTCGGTCGCCCCTGCGATCTGTCGGTTGAGGTCCGCGAGCGCGGCGGCCATCTCGCCGTCGCTCGCATAGGTGACGCGCTTGCCGTCGTATTCGACGGTGCGGACGCCCCGGTAGCGCGCGGCCATCAGGGCGTCCCGCCAGGCGGTGAGCTGGGCGAGGTCGGCCATCACGCGCCTGCGTTCATGAACCAGCCGCGGTGGTCGATGAACCCGGCGCCGAAATCGAGGATCACCCGGATATCGACGCCGTCCACATCCCAGCCCGAGCGGCTCTCGACCTGCGGGCCTTCCGCGCCCGAGAGGTAGGCGAACTCCAGACCGTCGATCTCGCCGGGGTCGGCGGTGACATACCAGCGCGTCGCGCTCGACAGGCGCGGTTCGACCACCAGCGACAGCGAGCCCGAGAACGGGTTCACGTCTGCGGCGGTCGCGGGCGCGATGCTCGCCAACCACTTCTCGGCGGTGGTCTCCAGCGCGGGCGGGACCAGCAGGTTGCGAGGGGTCACGCGGATCGTGCGGTCCTCGATGCCCTTCGGCGTCGGCGGTGGCGGGCGCCAGCTTTGCGCGGCGGGTGAGCAGTTCCGTCGTGTCAGCCATTGGCCGCCTCCCTCTCCTGCGGCGTGGCTGTCTGCCCGAAGGTCAAACCTAGCCCCTCCGCGCGCTCCCGGTCGGCGGCGATCTCGGCATCCAACTGTTCGGCGTCGTAGCCGCGCTCCGAGATCGCCTGGGACCGGCTTTTGAGCCCTGCGCCGATCGCCATGATCTCGGCCTGCACGTCCTTCATCGGATCGACGTAGTCGAACTTCGGCGGCAGCCATTCGCACCCGAGGTAGGCGTCCGGGTTCCGGTCGAAGTCCCGCGCGGGCAGCTCGCCGGTCAGCACCGCGAGCCGTACGAACCGCTCCCAGACCGGGCGGCAGAAGAGATGCACCACCACGTTGTGCTGCAGCTGCTCAACGCGGCGGCGGAACTCGATGAGCCCGGCACGGATCGAGGAATAGGTGACGCCTTCCAGGTCTCCCGAAACCAGCTCGTAGGGCAGGCCCAGCCCCGCCGCGACGGCGCGGAGATGGTTCTTCACGAAGGGCGCGTAGGCGTCGTGCTCGGTCGGGTTCGAGAACCGGATGTCCGTGCCGGGCGGCAGCGGAATCAGGCTGCCCGGCTCCATGCCCACGGTCAGCGCGCCGCCGGTATTGGTGCCCGAGAGCCCACCCGCCGTGCCGTCGGGATCGGTGATGAAGCCGGTGAACAGCGCCGCGACCTTGGCCTTCACCAGCGCGGCGTCCTCGAACTGGTCGAGCTCGTGCAGCCGCAGCAGCACCGGCGCGAGCCAGGTGATCCCGCGCAGCTGGCCCGCGGCGAGCGGCTTGAACAGGTGCAGGCAATCGGCGGCGGGGACTCGGAGCGGGTCCATGCGGAGAGACCCCAGCGGATCGCCCGGGCGGGAGGACAAGACCCGATAGGCGACCCGGCGACCAGCGGCATCGAACTCGATGCCCGCGCGGATCCGCGCCCCGCCGCCGATCTCGCGGTGCAGGTCCATGGGAACCTGCTCGCGATCCAGAAGCTCGAGGTGGAGGGGGATGCTGGCCGCGTCGCTCGCCACCCGCAGCCGGGCGAAGCCCTCTCCGCTCTCGACCATCGCGCGCACAGCCATAGCCTGCAGCCCGTAGAAATCCGCGAGCCCGTCCGGTGCGGCATGATCCGTCCAGCGCAGCCAGAGCGATTGCAGCCCCTCGCGAACCGCCCGGTCGGGATGGGTGGATTGCGGCTTGATCCCGGCGCCGACCACATTGCCGACCAGGCTGTCCACCGCCGCCGCGACCCACGGGTTGTTCCGCGCATACCAACCAGCCCGCCGCGCCGCCGTGGTTGCGCCCGCCAGGATCGCCGCGTTCAGCCCATCGACCGTCCGCGCTCCCTCCCAACGCCGCCCGCCACCCGCAGCGTCGAAGCCGCGAGCCCGAGCGAGGCCGAGAAGGCGATGGAGCAAGGTCCGCATGGGCGGCAGAATCGCCCGAAACGGACCCTCAAGCTATTGGGAATGTTTGGGAAGAGAGGCGGCAACAAACCTGCCGGGCCCATAACCAGGCCGTTCACCGACAGAGGCGCTCTATACGCGGCGAAAGGAAATTGCTAGCGAAGCTCGGGAACAAAACGTGCGCCGAGGAATCATGGCAGAGTACATTCAGGCATTTGACGCAGACGAAGTTCTTATGGCGACCGCCGAGGTCAACAAGCTAGTTAGGTCGCTCCAGGGTCGAAAACTGGAAGAAGGCGATTGGACGAGCCTCTACTGCCGGGTTAAGGGCGTACCCGAGATGGGCTGGAGCAACCTTCCGTTCAGGGACTATCTCCACGACGGGGTCGGGGTGGAGTTCAAACTCCTTTCGAAGGCTGATCCTTCAGGCTGCATGGGGAAGTCCTTAATGCACCCTGCCGCCACCCGCACGATTGACTTCAGCGAGAATGAACCCGCCGAAGACGCTATGGCCAAGGTCTTTAACCAATGGGGCGCGGCAATCTCAGAGTTCGAGGATCGAGTGCGCGCCACCTCGAAGACGGGGAGTGTGGATGTTCGGTGGGGAATACTGCTTTGGGCCCCTGATCATAGCGAGTTTCTGTACTTCGAGGAGCGCCTGGAGAAGCCACGTGTCGAAGATTTTCAAGCACGATGGCATGATGGAAATCATCGCGGTAAGGCAACGCGAAATCTTCACATATTTGAGAAGGCAACTGGCAAGAAAAGATTCTCCTGTACGCTGCCGCGAAATGGCGCGAAGCTTCAGCCATATTTCGATGTTCCGGACGTAGCCAACGGGGCACATATCTTCCGCCCAGAGAAGGCTGATGTCCTTCCACTTTTCGTACGGCGCGAGGATGCAGACGCCATTGAAAAATTGTTCCCCGATACAAGCTCCGAGGACGTAATCGCGCAGCTTCTGGAGAACTGGAGGAAAGGGCGCGAGTGATCTTTGCTTAGCCCAGAATTTCCGCGGCTTGCTCTCGAAAGCTCGAAAAGCTGACAACGCCCTGTTCGGCTTTTATCGCATCAGCCAAGTATCGGCTATACAATAGGCGATAATCGATCTCGGCATCGCGTTTGACGTGTAGGAACGGAAGCACCGGTATGTTTCCACTGTTGTGGCCCTGGATGAAGGTCCCGACATCAAGTGGCTCGCGTGAGGCGGTTTGCACGCGCGTTGGAGCGTTGCTCTTTCTGCAGTGAAGCATGAGGTCTGAGCCAGCGGTATTCTCACTCACGAACTGCTTAAAAGTGCCATGCTGCTTGTCGAATACGCTGACTTTTTCAATCGCGAATCCGGCATCGACCACTGCGGCTCGCAAAGCATCCCACACCTTTTCAGACGAGTTCATGAAGACGAGGATCATCCAGTGACCGTCTCGCAGCACGCGGTATGCTTCACTAAGCGCCTTTCGCATGAGTTCGCGATAGTCGTCGATGTCCTTTTTCTGGCTCTTATTTACGATCGCTTCGTGTGCCGCATTGGTGAACTTTCCAAGCCAGCTTTCCCAAAGAATGTTCATCTCGCTATAATTTATGTTTGCTCCGAAAGGCGGATCTGTGAAGATCAGGTCAACGCTGTTATCTGGAAGAAATGACATGTCCGTTGCGGAGCCGGTTACAACACTGGGTTTTCCAGAATACGCACTTGCTGTCGTCACAAAGTGGTCAGAGATGCTTTTTGCCTTTCGCTCAAAGGTAATAAAGACATTCGCCTCGTTTGAGATCTGGGGCACATTGAAGTTGGCGGTATTTCCGCTTCCACCCCAAAAACGATATTCTGACATTCTCGTCACTCTCTGGTAGAGAGACGTGAAAGCGAAGGCGGCAGCCATCGCGGTATCGGAGTCCTCTATCTTCCGAATTTCTTTCCAGATGGCGGCGTTTGCGATGAGATTTCGAGCCGTGTAGAATTTGTCTATGCTGTCTAGTCCATGTCGCTTTGGTTGGCCTAGATTTACGCCGTCCGGAAGTGGGAGGTTCGGATATGTGCCTTCCCATTCAGTCAGAATCGACTGGATTTGATTTATACGTCCCAGATCCTCTTCATTGAGGGGATGCTCAACGATCTTCTTTGAGCAGCATTTGTAGCCGAGAAACACCGGTACTTGCTGCTTTCGTTTCAGATAGGATTTGTTGACTTCTTCGCCGCAATGCGGGCATGGGAACTTCTTCAGAAGTTTGTGCTCGCGAACCGTCTTTCCGTATTTTCGGCAATGGTCCCATAGGACGAAGTCTTCGTGGCAGTGGTTGCACTCAAGTATGTATGACCAGACAAAGAACTGCGCTTCGACATCTATGCCGCATTCGCGACACTGCGTTTGATACAGTGTTCGCCGAAGCGGTGCGAGCCGGTCCAGAATCGTGGCAATGGCGGTGTGAAAACTGCCGACATCCATAGTCCTGCAGAAATTATAGGAAATGAATGAGGCAGCGGGGGAGAGCTCGTTCAGGATTACATCGCACCCAACATATCTTGCGGCCACCCCAGTCATGCCGCTGCCAGCGAATGGATCCAAGACCAAGCCGCCTGATGGCAGGTAGCTCGAAATCACGCTTGCGATGCCCTGCGGTGGAACCTTCGTGTGGTAGGTGTGCGCATCATAGGTATAGGTGTTCTTCCCTGCAGAGATTTCCTTCTCAACAGCCGAGTCGGTCGTTTCCGCTGGGTCTTCATGTGCAGCTAGCAAGCTGCTCAATGCAATCTCCCCATCACCCCAGAACACGCCATCGAATACATCTGCAAGGACGTCGTTTCTTGCTTCGTCAAGAAACTTTGTTTTCTCCTCATCAAAGAGCGGCAACGGCGCAGTCTTTTTCCGTGCGCCAGTTGACGCGAACTTCACTTGAGGTGACCGAGGTGCTTCTCGCAGCGATTTTGCTGTGCCCTTCGCCGCAATCAAGTTGTCGAGGGCGTCGATGATATCTTCAGGCGGGGCTGAGTCTCCGCGCTCCCATCGAACAACGGCGTAGAAGGAAGTCCCCAGGCGTTCCGCCAACTCCTTTTCAGTCAAGTTCAAACGCTCGCGCACCTGCCGAAAGGGATTCGGCACTTCAACGTTATCGGCGGGCGTGTTCATGTGGCGGTTCATGGAGTGTCTATATTTTTGGTTTGGCTGCCTAGAAACAACACTATCTGGGGTGCAATGTGAAGGGCGATGTATGGTTCTCGTGCCGCGGCCAGGTTCATTTCTAGCGCATCCACGCCGACCGGATCACTCCCGCAGCCGCCGCATCCGTTCGCGTCTGCGCAGGACCCACCCCCTCCACCTCTTCGTTCAGCCTGAGCCCCATGCTGATCAGTCCGTGTAGGGCGGCGTGGGCGTAGACGAAGGTGTCGAGGGCCTCGTTGCGCTCGCCGTCGCGCTTGGGCTGCCAGGAGCGGATTGGGCGGCCGCGCTCGAAGCGGGTGACGACGCGCTCGGCGGTCAGCTGGCGGAAGTAGTCGGCGTCGAGGCGGCGCGGGAAATGGATTGCGCCGGGGCCGGGCTCGGTCAGCCGCAGGCGGGCGTAGACCGCGTCCTTCACCGCATCCACGCCGACGATGAAGAGCGGGATCTTGCCCTTGTTCGTCCGCGTCGGGCGGCGGGGCCAGACGGGGATGCCGGGCCCGCCGCGGCCCTTGATCGCCCAGATGCGGCGGGCGAGGCGGGTGCGGCAGAACTCGTAGGCCATCTTGGTGTGGTGACCGCCGGTGTCGATGGCGGCGGCGCGCACCGGCAGGTCGAGCCCGGCGGGGTGCGGGAAGGTCGCCTGCAGCACCATGTCGAGATCGGACCACAGGCGCGGCCCGGACGGGTCGCCCCAGAGCACGCGGTAGTCGATGACCCAGGCCTCCTCGTCGCGGCCCCAGCCGAGGATCTGCACCTCGATCCGGTCGCCCTGCACGTCGACGCCCGCGGTCAGCACGGCGACGGAGGCGGGCAGCGCGTCGCCCCAGTCCTCGCGCCGGGCCATGAGCGGGTCGGCCGGGACGGTGTCGCCCGCCTGGTCCTCCCAGGCCTCGCCCAGCTTGGTGTTCACCCAGACCTGCAGGCGCGCGGGATCCTTGCGGACGCGGCCGTGCTCGGCGGCGATCTCGGCCCATGTTTCCCACGGGGAATAGAGCGCGGAGAGGTGGAAACCCGCGGTGCGGCCATCGCCCTCGGCGGTCGGACGCCATTCGCCCGCGGCCAGCAGGCGGGGTTTCTCGTGCTCGTGGTGGATGCCGCCGCAGGCCTCGCAGACCAGATGCGCCTGGTCGCGGCGCCCCTCGGGCCAGCGGATGCGCGCCCAGGTGATCGGGGCCATGTCGCCGCAATGCAGGCAGGGGACGTGGTAGAAGCGCCGGTCGCTGTGCTCGAACGCGGCCTCTATGCGGTAATGGCCCTTCAGGGTGGGCGTGGAGACCATGTAGATCTTGCGCCGGCCGCGGAAGGTCGCGGTGCGCTGGATCGCCAGATCGACCGGGTCGCCCTCGCCATCGGCGTCGCCGGGATAGCCGTCCACCTCGTCCATGAACAGGTAGCGGACGGGCGTGGAGCGCAGCCCCACCGCGCTGTTCGCCCCGGTCATCACCAGCTGGCCGCCGGGGAAGGACTTGCGGAACAGGCTGTTGCCGGCGTCGCGGGAACGGGGCGCGGCGACCAGTTCGCGAAGGGCGGGCGTCGCCTCGATCAGCGGGTCGATCCGCACGGTCGTGTTCCGGCGCACCATGTCGAGCGACGGCATGACCAGCATCGCGATGCCGGGCGCGTTCTGGATGATGTAGCCGAGCCAGTTGAGCCCCGCCTCCGAGCCGCCGGTCTGCGCGCCCTTCATAAGCACGACGCGCTCCCAGGGGCTGGCCGTGGACAGCGCGTCCATCACCGCGCGCAGATAGGGCGTGCGGTCCGTGCGCCAGCGGCCCGGCTCGGCCGAGGTCGGCGGCAGGATACGATGCCGGTCTGCCCAGTCCGACACCGGGATCGGCGGTTCCGGGCGGATACCACGTCGCCACGCGAGGTCGATGTCAGGCACCATCACTGAGGCTCCCGAGCGGCAGGTCGGCCAGATGTTCGAGATGCTCGCGCATCATCCGGTCGAGGGCGGCGAAGGTGGCGCGGGGATCGGCCCCGAGCTCTGCAGCCAGCAGGGGCGCCGTGCGCTGGACCCACGCCATGTGTGCGTCGCGCTCGGCACGGGCGCGCGCGAACACGGTCCTGGTGGCTGCGGCGGTCTCGACCAGCTGGCCCTGTTCGCGCTCGAACGCCAGCTTGGCGCGCTGGACCTTCACGATCTCATGCAACCGCTTGGCCTCGGCCAGCGTGGTCGTGGCGCGGGTTGGGACGGCGCCGCCCTTGTTGCGACGCGCCGGGTCGAGGTTGTCCTCGATCCAGGCAAGCCCCACCGCCACGTCGATCCGCCCGTCCGCGCGCACCGGCAGCCCCTCGGCCACCAGCTGCGAAATGCGCCCCTTGGTCAGCCCGACCCGGGCGGCGAAGGCGGTCTTGGTCTCGTGGCTGTCGAGTTTAGTCATTTCCACCCCCTGACGCTGGCGGGGTCATGCGCTGCGCGTCCCCACATACGGATCGGCCCGGGAGGAACCGTCCGGTGGCGCGCGATCCGGACTTCCCAGCCGCTAACGACGGTTCTGAAGTTGTCGCGGGCCGTGCCGGGCCGTCCCTCAGGTTGACGATCTGTCTGGTGGGGATGGTGGAGATTGGTGGGGTGATCCGGCCCGCCCCTGTAAACTGTCATGTAATGCGTGGTGGCATGATGCATGGCGTCACGTGTCGCGACTTTCCACGTCGCTGACACTTCGGGCGACAAACACAGATTTGGGCCGGCACAAGTCCACCAAACCCACCAAACCCACCAGACGGATCGGGAATGAGCGTCACGCATCGGCATGGCTCCGGAGAACTTCAGAACCGTCGTTGATCGGCGCGGCCCCGTTCTCCGCGGCCTCCAGCTGCCATCGCGCGCGCCCAGCCGACACACCTGCCGAGACCAGGCGCAGCCCGTTCACGATGCGGTTCTGCTGCCCGCCGATCCACTTGCTGAGCCGCCCGCCGTTGATCGCGCCGCCTTCGCCCGCCACGCGCAGCAGGGCCTCGCGGAACTCAGGATGGATGAACTCCGACCGGCCGTAGAGTTGTGGGCGCTGCTCCGTGGCGCGTTCGATGATCTCGCGGACGCTGACCCGGTCCATGCCGATCACCTCACGCCATTGCTCCAGCACGGTGGTCAGGGCTTCCAGCTTCGGGTCGGTCCCGCGCATGCCCTCCATCGTGATGCAGGGATCGGCCTCGCCGAGCCAGATCAGCGCGTCGCGCACCCAGCGCGACCAGTCGGTGAAGGAGCCGAGCGGCGCCCGCATCTGGGGCCGACCCGCGATGTGGAAGGCACGCAGCACCGTCAGCCCGGCCGTGACGTAGTCGCCGCGCTGCGCCGTCACCATGGCGAGGGGATCTCGGTCGAAGGCGCGCAGCTCGGGCCGCTCGACGCCCGCATCCAGCGTCGCCCGGATGGCGCGGCGCGTCATGTCGCCCTCAAGGGTCAGGTTGTTGCCGGTGGCGAAAACGGCGGCGTTGCTCGGCACCTCGGCGTTGACGGACTTGCCGAGGATGCGGACTTTGAGGCTGGTCTGCGTGAGGGTCTGGCACAGGAGCTCGCCGCCCAGCGGTTCCTCGCAGTTGTCGATGGCGATCAGCACGTCCCCTGCAATCAGCGCCGCGCCCAACCGCTTCTCCATCTCCTCCTCGGATTTGCCCTGCGCGATCACCGGCGCGGGGCGGGAGGTGGCGATCTGGCTCGCCAGGTCGACCAGCATGGATTTGCCCGTCCCCGCCGTCGGCGCGTTGAAGCCGTGCAGCGGTGCGGTCGGCAGCGACCGGCGGATTAGCGCGGTGAGGATCCCGGAGAGCGCGACCGACCGGTCCGCGTCTGTGACGAATGGGAAGGTCGAGATCAGGTCCTTGAGGAAGCCGAGCGCGCGCAGTGCGGTCGCCTGGTCGGGATCGCGCGGCAGGACGGGGAACTGGACGTCCTGCGGATCGAACAGCAGCCCGGTCTGCGCATCATAGCCGGGCAGATCGAGAATCGATCCGTCAGGGCGAAGCGTCGGGCAGTTGATGATGCCGGTCAGCACGGGAAGCCGCCACTGGCCCTCGCGCGCTAGAAAGGTCTCCGCGATCCGATGGGGGCAATCGGAATTCACCCATTCCTCGGCGCGCTTGTCGAACCGCTTGAAGGAAACGACGCGGGTAAAGGCCTCGGCCATGTGATGCGCCTTGACGTCTACCAGGCGCGGCGCGTCGATCTTGCGCCCGTCCGCGATGGCGACCGGAACCATGGCGGGGCGCACCACCATGCTGCCGCGCTGATAGTAACCCAGCTCTGCGTGCAGCAGCGCACCCTCGGCCATGTCGATGATCGTGGGCATCTGTCCTGCGAAGAGATAGATGATCGGCCGCCCGGCATCGTCGTGCGTCGGCAACTCCTCGGTGTCACGCGCGCCGTCGTGCTTGACCCGCTCGCCAGCGCGAACGCCTTGCGGCTTCGCGGCCCGCCAGCCGTTCTGCCGCGCGAGCCAGAACAGCGTGCCGGCGGTGACGCTGCGCACGCTGGCGAAGCTGTCCCATTTTTCAGCGGTGAGGGCGGGATCGTTCTTGGCGGCCTCGGCCGACCATGTCTCCCACAGGTCGCGGCCATCGGGACCGAGCGCGGCGTAAAGGGCGAGGCCGACCTTGATCCACTCGTCATAGGGAAGGTCGTTGTTCGGGATGCAGGCGAACGCGTCCTCGACCAGCTGGCGCGATGGGGCCTGGTTCCGCTTGAGCCCCGCGACCTTGCGCCCCTCGCGGTCGATGTCCCGGCGATCGGCGGCGGTCTGGCCGCCCGCCGCGCGCAGATAGCGGTCGGCGGCATCGACAAAGCGCCGCGCGCGATCCTGGTCGAGCAGGGGCAGGTCCGATATCGGTACGTCAAGGGGAGAAGCCTCTGGCCAGACATAAGGTGCGCGGGTGTCCGGGTGGATGCCAAACCCCACGAACTGCTGGCCAGTCGCTAGGATCTCGATCCGCGCTACCGTACCGTCGAGCATCTGGAATTCCGGTGTCTGCACCTTGTCGAACGCCGCCTCCGTGCGGAAGGCGAGCAGGCATTTCGGGGCCTTGCCGATGCGCAGGAGCGGTGTGGGGCCGAGGATGTCGCGAGCTATCTCCTGCAGTCGTTGTGCATGATCCGGATCGAGAACGTCGATGTCGACGCCGATCAGCGCGCCGCAGAGCAGCCCGGTGTTGGTGCAGTTGCGCTGTGCCTTCGTCCAGCGCGCGATCTCGGCTTCGTCGGCGCTGGCGCAGACGGTCTCCCAGCCCTTCATCATCGGCCGTTTGCCCGCACCCTTCATGGCGACATGCGCGCCCAGAACCGGGATCGGGCGATAGCCGTGGCGATGGAGTTGCAGGCGCAGTGCGGTCGGATCTTCAGGCGCGCTGGAGGGATGCGCCACGGTGGACGCATCCGCCACCGGATCGGCGCCAGCCTCGTCGTCGGTCATGCGGATGGCGTCCTCCATGGCTCAGTACCCCACGTCCCAGCTCGCGAAGGCGTCGCGCGCACGGTCCTCCCGGGCAAGACGCTTCCAGGAAAAGGTGCTCTGACCGGAATAGACCGACGTCCTCAGGTGCCGCGGATCGTGCCGTGGCGGCACCATCCCGTGGAGATGGATTTCCAGTTCGGTCCGCAGGCGGTCGAGCTCGACCAGGCACTTCCGGGCCTGTGCATGATGTACGGTGTCGGTGATCGCCTTCTCGACCAGGTCCAGCAGCTCGGCTCGACAATGACGGATTGCGTTGCCATAGGATGCAACAAAAACAAGGCGAGGTCTGCCAATGGAACCCGAACCCAATCTGGTCATCTCGAGTGCTTCACAACGGGTCGTTGTCGACAACGTTCCGTTCAAGGTGGACATCTACAAGCTGGAAGGCGGCGAAGGCTGGTCGCTTGAAGTGGTAACCGAGGACGGCACGTCCATTGTTTGGGACGATCTGTTCGACGACGACAGGGCTGCATTCGAGGAAGCACTGGCGACCATCCAGAAGGAGGGCCCGGTCGCCTTTGTCAGGGGTGACGAAAACGTCATTCCATTCCGCCGGTAGGTTAAGCGTGAGTGGCCCAGAGCTGACCTTGGCTACTTGTCGTCACGCCGCATCGAGGCTTCGGTGTCCTTCTTGATGAAGTCCTCGAAGCCAAGCATCCGCGCGGCGGTGAGCTCGTCGATCTCCTGATGGCACAGAACGCAGATATCTCCAGCCGATGGTGGAAACGCCGTACCAGCTTCCTTCGCCACTTGCGAATATGATCTGGCGGATTCCCAGAGAGTCCGCCAGACGGTTTCACCAACGCCCTCAAGCGCCAATCCGGAAAAAGCATCATGCGCTGCCGTGTTGGCGGCCATGCGCATGTCGTCAGCACCCTTTTTCGTCGCATGTAGCGCCTGAAGGGCCTCGTCATTCAGCGTCTGCTCGATCCGCTTCAAATAGGTTTCCAATTGATCGAGCTGGGCCGCGTAGTTGCGTTGGGCTTGTGCCGCCACGGCGGGGTCTTTAGCGAGATCGGATTGAAGCTTGACCAGGCGCGCTTCGTCCGCATTCGAAAAGGCTGTCTTGGGCGTCACGGCGGCGACATCGGTATCATGACGAAGCGAAGACAGGGCTTTGCCGAGCGCAGAGCGGCTTGACCAGATCGGATTGTCGAAAACAGAGTTGCGCTTTTGCTCCAGTGTTTCTTTCTCGGTTGTCAGGCGCGCCTTAATTTCCTGACAGACACCGGCGAGGTCATCCGGAATGTCAAGGCCGAAGGGGCGAAACCAAACCTCGTTCTTCTTCTGAACATGTACCGAAGCCGCATCACGGTCGAAGACCGTGATGGCGGAAAGCATCTCTGCGGGCTCGCCATCATCTTCCCATGCGACCGTTTCCGCTGCGCCGCTGGTACGGGTAATTTTCAGATCGGCCTTTGCCGTGCGCGTCGGTGAAGCGCTGTAGACATCAGGCATGATCTCGCCGGCATGTCGTGAGCGACAAGCCTTCTTGAGAATCCGCGTATAGCCAGATTTTCCGGTGCCGTTCTGCCCGTATACTATTGTCAGGCCCGACTCCTCGAAGTTCAGGGTCTGTCCGGTTGCGAGCTGGTTGACACCAGCAACATTTGCGATGCTGGATAGGGAAATTGACTCGCCAGCACCAGGATCAACCGGCAGATGGTCCTTCGAGAGTGGCTTGGCTGCCAGCGTCACCGTCTGATCGCCATGCTCTTTCTTGCAGAGCGCCAATAATTCCTCGAACGCCTCTTCGTCCGGATAGCCGCTCAAGACGATGCGGCGCAGCACATCGCGCTGCCATAGCGGGCGGTTCTCTGACCAAGCCAAGATACGTTTAGGAACAGTATCGTTATTTTTGTCTATTTTCGCGCTGTCCGACATCACCGCATCTATCTTTCATGCAGAGCAAAGTTTTCAAAATCAGGAGGTTATATTTGCCTTATCGATAACGGAAGCAATTCCTCTGCTAGCGGTTGAAATTGCTTGATGCGCATAACGCCTTGTGTGTGGATATATGCGCGACGCCAATGCCCACTTGCCCTGGTGGCTGATCTCCGGCTTGCGAGTTCGGCAAGAAGCACGACTCCGCCAGATTTGCAGAATTTTCTCGTAAGCGAAGCGGCACAATACGCATCGAAGAAGGACGGGACGTGGCCCGCCACCGTTCAAGTCTCATGTATCGTTGCCCTCCTGTACATCGGCCATCGCGTCAAGCATAGTTCGTGGTGTGCGATTTCCGTACCCCTAGAACCGACATTGCAACGAGAACTAAAGCACAAAGGTGCAGCGGGCGGCGATGGAAGCTATTCAGCCGAACTGATCTGCTACGTTGAGTTGTGTTAAAGGTAGATGTATTTTTTGGCTGCTTCCATCTGTCTTTATGCGCCAACGCCCTGCGTTTCTTGAAGAAATGTTCAGCTAGGCTGGTTTCCGGTCTTCTGTTCGGTTTCGATCCATGGCGGCCCATTGCTGGCCCCAATCGCAATTGGGAGGGCATGGCAGCTGCAACTCGGAAACCGGACACGATATCTTGCGGCGCGCTCCGCACTACGCTTGGTCAAGCCAACGCTGGGTTTCGGGAAGACCGTTTATTTGCCAAAGGTCAACCAAGATGGTTTCGGTTTCCAACGTCACGACACCCGCAAGACCTCCCCATCATCCAGCCGCTTGACGTAATCGACCGCCGTGCCGTTCCAGTGATACGCGAAATGCGCCCCTTGGGTCGGGATCGGGATCACATCGGGCCAGAAGACAGCGATGCATTGACCCTCGGGAAAGCGCACGCTGGGCCAGGTGAGGCCGTTCGATCCGGCCGCACGGCGCTCGGTCCCGAAGACCTGGGACGCGTGGTAGTCGTCCGGATCCAGCAGATCGGCACGGCCCGTGGTGTCGTCGAGATCGGCGTCGATCGACCCGATCAGCTCGCGGAACTGCGAGGTCCAGCCCGGCGCCTCGTCCGTGGCGCGCATGAAGCGGGCGTGGTGATGGACGGTCTCGGCGATCGCCACCTCGGTGCGGTCCCCGGCGTAGTAGAGGCCGAAGCTGCCATCCGAGAACCGTCCGGGCCTGAGCGGCGAGCAATGCACGAAAGGCGCCATGACCCAGCTTGCGCCGGGGCCGGTCACGCGGCGGGCGACGGGCACCTTGGACAGATCGCCAATGCTCTCGCGGATGCGCGGATTGAACTTGGCCTCGGCCGAGGCGAGTGCTTCCCAATCGGCCGGATCGGCGATGTCCTCGAAAAGGTCGATCGGCGGGTGGATCGAGCGAATGATGCGGACAGTGCGCGGCCAGGTCACGCGCCGAACAGGCACATTCACCAGGCACCCCGTTCGGCATCGAGATAGGCACGCAGATCGATCAGGTCGGTGATCTCGCCCCGGAGCATGACGTCCAGAGCGCTTCGGCCCGCGAAGGCGGCGTTCGGCTTGCGGATCCAGGCATAGCCCCGGGCAGGGTCGGTGAAGAGATAGCGCAGCGCCTTGTGGATCCCCATCAGGATCGCCATGCGCGCGCGCAGGTCGCGGTCGATCCGGCCGATATCGCCGGTTTTCCACCGCGCCCAGGTGCGCTGTGCCATGTCGCCCAGCAAGGTGCGGGCATCGGCATCTGTCAGCTCCCACGCGCGGAACAGGTTGACCGTTGTGCGCGCCAGCGCCGCCGCTTCCTCGTCGGTGATGGCGGGAAGATCGGTGCGGGCGGTGACAGGCTGAACCGTGGCGAACTGCATGATTATCTCCTTTGGCATCAATATAGATAATATGTGCCAAAAGGCAAGATGGGCCGTGCGGTGCCGGTTTGGTCGCCTCCCGCCCATTTCCCTGTCTTTGCACGCTATGGCGCTACGCCCCTTGAAGAGCTGTTGAGCGCGGCCCGTTTCCGGTTTTCTTGATGGACCCGATCCAGGGCCGCCCGTTGGGGGCCACTTACGGAACGGGGACAGCATGGAGAGGCAGCTCGGAAACCGGAAGCGATGGCCCGCGGCGCGCGGATGCTGCGCACGGCGCTCGGGCCCGCCATCGCCGAATTCCTGGAAGACCCGATGACCGTCGAGGTCATGCTCAATCCCGACGGGCGGCTCTGGATCGACCGGCTCTCCGAGGGCCTCTCCGATACCGGCGCCACGCTGTCGCCCGCAGATGGCGAACGGATCGTGCGCCTCGTCGCTCATCACGTCGGGGCCGAGGTGCACGCGGCGCGCACGCGCGTTTCGGCCGAACTGCCCGAGACCGGGGAACGCTTCGAAGGGCTCCTGCCGCCCGTGGTCACCGCGCCCTGTTTCGCGATCCGCAAACCCGCCGTCGCGGTCTTCACGCTCGCCGATTACGTCGCGTCCGGGATCATGACCGAGACCCAGGCGGCGCTGTTGCGCGAGGGTGTCGCCACGCGGGCCAATATCCTCGTGGCGGGCGGGACCTCCACCGGCAAGACGACGCTGACCAATGCGCTTCTGGCCGAGGTGGCCGGATCTTCCGACCGCGTCGTGATCATCGAGGACGACCGCCACGGCGAGGCGCGCGCCGTCGAGGCCGCCAGTGCCGGATATCGCCCAAGCGATCCGCAGATCGCCTGGCATCTCGCCCGGTTCATCGAGGAGGTCCGGGGCCTGCCCGCCGATCCCATCGTCGTTCGGCAGAACTGGCTCCGCGCCTATGAATTCACCACCGATCGCGGCGCGCTGGCGCTGAACGACCATGCCCGCGCCAACGATCCCTTCACGCGGGTCGGCGAGGACCAGGTCTCGGTCGAGGTCTCCAGTGTTATCCGCGCCTCGCCCGACAGTTTCCGAGTCGCCTGGTCCGAGCGGCACTACGAGAACGGCCAGCTCGCCCGCACCGAACGCTGGACCGCGATCCTGACCATCGTGGTCGACCCGCCGCGCACGGCGGACCGTCTGCGCGCCAATCCACTGGGAATCTATGTGAACGCGATCAACTGGTCGCGGGAGATGAGCCAATGACCCGATCGATCCTGCCCACCGTGCTCCTCGCCACCACGCTAGTGGCCGGCTGCGCCAGCGACCGTCCGCCCGACTTCGCCTATGACGACGCGGTTCCGCCCTTGCCGTCACCGCCCGTGACGGCGCCCGACGACCGGCCGCGCCCGCTCCATGTCCCGCCCGCCTGGACCCCGAGCCGGGGCGGCGAGGCGGCCGCCACACCCGCCGCACAGGTCGGCAATGCCAATGCGGCTGCCCGCGTTGAGCCGCGGCAGGCGGGGTATTTCAACGCGATCCAGATCTACCCATGGTCCGACGGCGCGCTCTACCAAGTCTACGCCGCCCCGGGCCAGATCACGACCATCGCGCTCGAACCCGGCGAGCGCCTGGCGGGGACCGGCCCGATCGCGGCGGGCGATACCGCGCGCTGGATCATCGGCGACACCGAAAGCGGCGCGGGCCGCGACACCCGCGTCCTCGTCCTCGTGAAACCGACCCGGTGGCCTGCCCCTATCGGGTGGTCCGGTTTCAGTCTTAGCGCATGACGGGTCTTGGTGCCAAGGCAGATGCCTGCGGCGGGGCTGATCCCTGGTCTCGAAACGGTGCCCAGTGAACGGCCTCCGGCGCTGGTGGCCGATAGCCCAGGGACGAGTGAGGCCGCGCCGTGTTGTAATGGACCCGCCACGCCTCGATCACCACGCGTGCCTCGGCCAGCGAGTAGAAGATTGAGCTACCCCCCGAAATTCGAACACAGGCGAAGCGCTCCGAGACGGAGAACTTCTGCCTGACGTGGTCGATGCAACGGCGGCGGCGGGCGGGGCTTAGTAGTTTCCCGAGGCAGCCTCT
>NZ_QAAA01000030.1 GCF_003046545.1 Rhodovulum imhoffii
GCCGAAAACGACTACGGATCCCTCGGAGACACATCAACTCTCGCAGACCCCTCCGTCGTCGATAACCTCATCGAAAACAGAAAAAAATAAAAAAAGGGCCGGTCGAAAGACCGGCCTTTAAGTCAACACCCTGCGGGAAGAGGCGCCACCTCGGCGCTGCGGCTGATTTCCCCGACGCCGGGTTCACATTCCCCGACTTCTTCTTCGATCCGGTCTGCGCAAGCGGCCAGGAGTGCCACCAGCGACATTCCCAGAACCAGCCGCCCCATATTGGTCAGTTTCGTCATGCCCCAGTCTCCCAGTAAACGGGCGTTTCCATCCGCCCTACCCGAATTCGTGAGTTTGCCTTTTATCCCGCCTCGATCAAGCCGGACGCGACGTAAAGCACGGGGTCAGTCGAGCCCATGCAACACCTTGCGCAGAGTCTCGAATATCTGGTCGATCTGCGCCTTCTCGACGATCAGCGGAGGCGACAGCGCGATGGTGTCTCCGGTGGAGCGCACCAGCAAGCCGGCCTCATAGGCATTCAGAAAGGCGGAAAAGCCACGCTTCGCCGGCTCCCCGGACATGGGTTGCAGCTCGATCGCCCCGATCAGGCCCATGTTGCGGATGTCGATCACATGGGGACATTCACGCAGGCTGTGCAAGCCCTCCTGCCAGTAGGCCTCCAGATCGGCGGCGCGCTGAAACAGGCCTTCCTCGCGGTAAGTCTCCAGTGTTGCAAGACCGGCGGCACTGGCGATCGGGCAACCGGAATACGTGTATCCGTGAAAAAACTCAATCAGGTGGTCCGGTCCGTTCATGAAGGCATCGTGGATCTCCGCCGAAACCAGCACCGCCCCCATCGGGATGATCCCGTTGGTCAGTCCCTTGGCGGCGGTAATCATGTCGGGCCGGACACCGAACCTTTCCGCCGCGAAGCTCGCCCCGAGGCGGCCGAAGCCGGTGATGACCTCATCGAAGATCAGAAAGATGCCATGACGGGTACAGATTTCGCGCAGGCGCTCCAGATACCCTTTTGGGGGCATCAGCACGCCGGTCGACCCAGCCATCGGCTCCACGATCACAGCCGCGATGGTTTCCGCCCCGTGCAGCGCAACGAGCCCGTCCAGGGCGTCGGCCAGGTGCGCCCCATGTTCCGGCTGCCCTTTTGAGAACGCGTTTTGCGGCAGATGCGTATGCGGAAGATGATCCACCCCCGACAGAAGGTTACCGAAGACCCGGCGGTTATTGACGATCCCCCCGACCGAAATACCCCCGAAATTGACCCCGTGATATCCCCTTTCCCGCCCGACCAGCCGGGTGCGGCTGGCTTCGCCGCGCGCACGGTGGCAGGCCAGCGCGATCTTCAGCGCGGTTTCCACGCTTTCCGAACCGGAATTGGTGAAGAACACGTGATCCATGCCCCCTGGCGCAATGTCGCGCAGCGCGCTGGCCAGTTCAAATGCCTTTGGGTGCCCCATCTGGAAGGCCGGGGCATAGTCGAGTTCCGCCGCCTGTTGCTGAATTGCCTGCACGATCTTCGGACGTTTGTGGCCCGCATTGCAGCACCAAAGCCCCGCCGTTCCATCCAGAACCTGCCGTCCGTCCGCCGTCGTGTAATACATTCCCTCAGCCGCCACGAACATGCGCGGCGCCTTCTTGAACTGGCGGTTGGCGGTAAAAGGCATCCAGAATGCCGAAAGATCGTTCGGGGCCGGCTTGCGATCAAGCGCCATGACTGTTCCTCCCTTGCTCGGCCAGCGGCCTTTGAAAAGACGCTAGCAGAGGGCGAAGCGCAGTCAAGCACGCCCGGACCTGCCCCAATTCGCCGCATCGCGGGGTCTTGCAGGGGATGCAAGTGCGTCTTTCATCCTTTGGCGCGGTGACGTATAAGCAGCGCGATTTACCTGCGTTCCTGCCCTGCAGGGTTCAGATGACGAGGACGGCATGACACAACACTCCCACGACGCGGACGTGGCCTTCATTCAGGCGCTGGCGGAACTGCTGCGCGAAAACGACCTGACGGAACTCCAGGTCAAGCGGGAATACGGTGAGGATGACAGCCTCGACGTTCGCGTATCACGCGCGGCTCCCGCCGCGGCCCCGGTCGCCCTGGCCGCACCCGCGGCCCCTGTAGCGGCCACGGCGATTGCCGCCCCCACTGACGCCCCCGCCCTTGTCGAAGACCCGGCCCAGCATCCCGGCGCGGTGACCTCCCCGATGGTCGGCACTGCCTATCTTCAACCCGAACCGGGGGCTGACGCATTCGTTTCCGTGGGCACAAACGTCACCGAAGGACAGACGCTGCTGATCGTCGAAGCGATGAAGACCATGAACCATATTCCCGCGCCGCGGGCAGGTACGGTAAAGCGTATTCTCATCGAAGACGGCGCGCCTGTGGAATTCGGCGCTCCCCTGATGATCATCGAATAAGGCGCGGCCCATGTTCGACAAGATCCTCATAGCCAATCGCGGGGAAATCGCCCTGCGTGTCATCCGTGCCTGCCGCGAAATGGGCATTCGCTCGGTTGCGGTTCATTCTACGGCCGATGCGGACGCCATGCATGTGCGCATGGCCGATGAAAGTGTCTGCATCGGTCCGCCACCGGGCACGGAAAGCTACCTGTCGATTCCCGGAATCATTTCCGCCTGCGAGATCACCGGGGCACAGGCGATTCACCCCGGCTACGGGTTCCTGTCGGAAAACGCACGCTTTGTGCAGATCGTCGAGGATCATGGCCTGACATTCATAGGCCCCTCGGCGGAACATATCCGCATGATGGGCGACAAGATCACCGCCAAGGACACGATGAAGGCGCTTGGCGTACCGTGTGTTCCCGGCTCCGATGGAGGCGTGCCCGATCGCGATTCCGCGCGCAAGATTGCGGCGGAGATCGGCTACCCGGTCATCGTCAAGGCCACTGCGGGCGGCGGCGGACGCGGGATGAAACTGGCCCGTACCGCCGAGGACCTCGAACAGGCCTTCCAGACCGCGCGGTCCGAAGCCAAGGCCGCCTTCGGGAACGACGAAGTCTATATCGAGAAATACCTTGGCCAGCCCCGCCACATCGAGATCCAGGTATTCGGCGACGGGAAGGGCAACGCCGTCCATCTGGGAGAGCGGGATTGCTCTCTCCAGCGCCGTCACCAGAAAGTCCTGGAAGAAGCCCCCGGCCCGGTGATCGACGGCGAAACCCGCGCCCGGATTGGAAAAATCTGCGCCGATGCGGTCGCCAGCATTAAATATTCCGGGGCCGGTACGATCGAGTTCCTGTACGAGAACGGAGAGTTCTACTTCATCGAGATGAACACCCGCCTTCAGGTGGAACACCCGGTGACCGAGGCGATTTTCGGCGTAGACCTCGTGCGGGAGCAAATTCGCGTCGCCGAAGGGAAGCCCCTCTCCTTCTCGCAGGACAAACTGAAGATCAACGGCCACGCCATCGAAGCGCGCATCAACGCGGAAAGGTTGCCGAAATTCGCCCCCTGCCCCGGAACCATCAGCGCCTACCACGCGCCCGGCGGCCTGGGCGTGCGCATGGATTCGGCGCTTTACGACGGCTACACGATCCCACCCTATTACGACAGCCTGATCGGAAAACTGATCGTCCACGGCCGCGACCGGAACGAGGCGCTGGCCCGCCTCAACCGCGCGCTGGGCGAACTGATCGTGGACGGGGTCGATACCACCGTCCCCCTGTTTCGTGCCCTGCTGGAGGAAGAAGATATCCTGACCGGCAATTATGACATCCACTGGCTGGAACACTGGCTGGAAACCAACCTCAGCTGAGCCGGGCAGGATGACAGCGCAGGAGACCCCCTCGCCAGAGATTCTGCTGGACGCGTATGCGGCAGGCGTTTTCCCGATGTCCGATTCACGCCACGACCCCGAGATCTTCTGGGTCGAACCGCGCCGCCGCGGTATCATCCCGCTGGACGGGTTCCACATTTCCCGCAGCCTGCGGCGACGGCTGCGGCAAGAAGATTACAGGATTACCGTAAACGCCGATTTCCCCGGTGTGGTTTCCGCCTGCGCAGAGCGCCCGGAAACCTGGATCAACGATACGATCGCCCGGCTTTACGGCCAGTTACACACGATGGGCCACGCCCATTCCCTGGAGGTTTGGCAGGGGAAAACGCTGGCGGGCGGCGTCTACGGCGTTGCCCTTGGCGGTGCATTCTTCGGAGAAAGCATGTTTTCCCACCGGCGCGATGGATCAAAGATCGCTCTGGCCTACCTGGTGGACCGGCTCCGGCGGGGCGGGTTCGTCTTGTTCGATACGCAGTTCATCACGCCGCATCTGGCGAGTCTCGGCGCGGTGGAGATTTCTCAGGCGGACTACCGCGACCGTCTGAACGAAGCCCTGACCCTGCATGGGGATTTCATGCGGCCCGGCGCGCCTCCCACGCCTCAGGGCCTGTTGCAGTACAGGACCCAGACATCATAGCGCGGATGTTCCATCGCGCTGAGCGCCGGGCTAGAGGCCATCACCCACCCGGCGAAGGTTTCCGTTCCCTCGCGGGAATCGATCACCGTGATGTAAGCGAAGGCATCGGACGCCGGATCCCCGACCGGATAGCGGCACTCACGCAGCGTGACCAGCAAATATCCCAGTTCGGCCGTCTGCCCCGCTGACAAAGACATGTCCGTGACGCTGCCGGTCAACTTGTCCAGCCCGCGCACCTCCGCCCCCGGAGCCTCGGCCACCTCTTGCGCCCCCGCCGACCCGGCGACCATAAGACAGAAAAGCGCCGCCCGGATCATTCTTCGTCTTTCTGGGTAACGAATTTCATAAGCAGAGAGATCAGCGAAACCGACCCCTGCGTATCCTCGATCTCGCCCCCCGGAGCGAGGTTGAAGGGGGACCCTCCGGGCACAAGTTCAACATAATTGCCGCCCAAAAGCCCCTCGGAAGAAATCAGGATCGCACTGTCGTCAGGCAGATCAATCCCTTCCTTGATGGATAAATGCGCATCGACGCGGAACGTCTGCGGGTTGAGATCCAACCCCGTGATGGTGCCGATCTTGACACCCGCCAGCCTCACATCTGTCCCGACCGAGACCCCTTCAACCGACCGGAAAGACGCGGTCAGTTCATAGCTGCCCGCCCGGCTCTGCGACACCCCCGTGGTATTGGAAGCGTAAACCAGAAATCCGATCGCAAGCGCAAGAACCGCGCCGCCCACCAGAAGTTCCGTGGAGTTCGTATCAGCCATGGGGATTACTCGGGTTTCCAGGCCTCGTAGTCCCGGCGAATTGCCGGTTCGGGCCGCCGGATGGACCCCGGGGGCGCATAGGCCTCGGGCGTGCCGGTCAGGTTCTTATGGTGCGGCTTCTCCCAAGCTTTGCGCGGCAGAGGGGCCTCGGTCGGTGGCGCGTCGAAAGTCCCGTGCAGCCATCCGTGCCATTCGGGCGATACCCGGCTGGCCTCGACCTCACCATTATAGATCACCCACCGGCGCTTGCCGTCACGGTTTTGGTAGAAGACGTTGCCCTGATCATCCTCACCGACCCGCTGCCCGTGCCGGGCGGTAAACAGCCGGGTACCCAACGTTTCGTTGTTCCACCAGGTGGCCAGTGCCAAAGCCTTGTCCAGAATACCCATGAAGCCCTCCGCGCATACTCCCCTCCATATGGACCATCAGCGCGCCAAGGTCCAGTGGGCAACGGCGCGTCCCGTTTTCGGGACGCGCCGTACACGCAGTCTTTGCACCTGAGATCAATCGATCAGACCAAGAAGCTTGTTCAGACTGTCCTTGGCATCGCCATAGAACATGCGCGTGTTCTCCTTGAAGAACAGCGGGTTTTCGATACCGGAATAGCCGGTCCCCTGCCCGCGCTTCGACACGAACACCTGCTTGGCCTTCCAGACTTCCAGAACCGGCATCCCCGCGATCGGGCTGTTGGGATCATCCTGCGCAGCGGGATTCACGATGTCGTTGGAGCCGATCACGATGGCGACGTCCGTTTGTGGAAAGTCATCATTGATTTCATCCATCTCCAGAACGATATCGTAAGGCACTCTGGCCTCCGCCAGCAGAACGTTCATGTGGCCGGGCAGACGGCCCGCCACCGGGTGGATGGCAAAGCGCACCTCCTTGCCCTGGCCGCGCAGGCGCTTGGTCAGTTCACTGACGGCATTCTGAGCCTGGGCCACGGCCATGCCATAGCCGGGCACGATGATGACGCTGTCGGCGTCGTTCAGCGCGCTGGCCACGCCCTCCGCATCGATCGGGATCATCTCTCCCTCGATCTCCGCCGCCGGACCCTGTGTTCCGCCAAAGCCGCCCAGAATCACGCTGACGAAATGGCGGTTCATTGCCCGGCACATGATGTAGCTGAGGATCGCCCCCGAAGACCCCACAAGCGCCCCGGTCACAATCAGCAGGTCATTGCCCAGCGTGAAACCGATGGCCGCAGCCGCCCAGCCCGAATAGCTGTTCAACATGGACACCACCACCGGCATATCGGCGCCGCCAATCCCCATGATCAGATGCCAGCCGATGAACCCCGCGATGAGCGCCATCACGACCATCGTCCAGATCCCCGCACCGGTGAAATAGAGATACCCCAGCACAATACACAGGATCAGCGCGGCAAGGTTCAGGATGTGGCCACCGGGCAGTTTCTTCGGCTTGCCGTCAATCTTGCCGGCAAGCTTGCCGAACGCGACGACCGAACCGGTGAAGGTGATCGCCCCGATAAATATTCCCAGGAAGACCTCGACCTGGAGAATGGCGATCTCCACCGCGTCCTTTGCCGCCAGCTTCCTGGCGAACCCGGTCAGCGTGTCAAGGCTTTGGCCGGCATCCTTCATCGCGGTGACGGAGTTCAGCTCCAGCTGGGCGTTCAGGCCGATGAACACGGCCGCGAGACCCACGAAGCTGTGCAGCGCGGCCACAAGCTGGGGCATCTCGGTCATCTCGACCCGCCGCGCAACCTGATAGCCCGCGTACCCCCCAATGGCGATGGCCGGTGCCAGAAGCCAGTAATTCCCGATGCCCGGGCCGAATACGGTGCCGACCACGGCCAGCCCCATGCCGACAATGCCGTACCAGACGGCGCGCTTGGCGCTTTCCTGGTTGCTCAGCCCGCCGAGGCTGAGGATGAACAGAACGGTAGCGGCAATATAGGCCGCAGAAACGATACCGATGGACATACCCCTGCCCCCTTACGATTTCTGGAACATGGCCAGCATCCGGCGCGTCACCAGAAAGCCACCCACGATATTGATCGTCGCGATCAGAACCGACACCGCGGCAAGGATCACCACGAGCCAGTTGCCCGACCCGATCTGCAAAAGCGCGCCAAGGATGATGATCCCCGAGATCGCGTTGGTTACCGCCATCAGGGGCGTGTGCAGGCTGTGGCTGACGTTCCAGATGACCTGGAATCCCACGAAACAGGCCAGCGCGAAAACGATGAGATGGCTCATGAAACTTTGCGGCGCGAAGGCCCCGACCAGCAGCATCAGCACGCCGCCCGCCATCAGCAGCGCCACCTGACTGATGGTCTGCTTGCGGAAGGCTGCGGCCTCCTGCATCTTTTTCTCTTCGGGGCTCAGTTCCTTCGGCTTGTCCTTCTTCGGCGCCGCGGCAATCGCCTTCACCTTCGGCGGCGGGGGCGGGAAAGTGATGTCCCCCTCAAAGGTCACCGTAGCCCCGCGAATGACGTCGTCCTCCATGTTGTGGACGATCCTGCCATCCTTCCCGGGCGTCAGGTCGGTCATCATGTGACGGATGTTGGTGGCATAAAGCGTGGAGGATTGGGCGGCCATCCGGCTGGGGAAATCCGTGTAGCCGACCACCGTCACCCCATTGCCGGAGACGATCTTCTCCCCCGGTCTGGTCAGGTCGCAGTTGCCGCCCTTTTCCGCCGCAAGGTCCACCACGACAGAGCCGGGCTTCATCGCGGCCACCATATCCTCCAGCCACAGCTTGGGCGCCGGACGCCCTGGAATAAGCGCCGTGGTGATGACGATATCCATGTCGGGGGCCAGCTCGCGGAATTTCGCCAGCTGCTTTTCCCGGAACTCGGGGCTTGAAGGCGCGGCATATCCGCCGGTTTCGGCACCGTCCTGGGACTCCTCGAAATCGAGGAAGACGAACTCCGCCCCCATCGACTCGATCTGTTCGGCCACTTCGGGGCGCACATCGAACGCGTAAGTGATTGCCCCCAGAGAGGTCGCCGTTCCGATCGCGGCCAGCCCGGCCACCCCGGCACCGACCACCAGAACCTTCGCAGGCGGCACCTTGCCGGCGGCAGTGACCTGTCCGGTAAAGAAACGACCGAAATTGTTGCCTGCCTCGATCACCGCGCGGTAGCCCGCGATATTCGCCATCGAGGACAGAGCATCCATCTTCTGCGCACGGGAGATGCGGGGCACCATGTCCATCGCGATGACATTCGCACCCTTGTCCTTGCACTGCGCCAGCATCGCCTCGTTCTGGGCGGGCCAGAAAAAACTGATCAGGGTCTGCCCCTCACGCAGGCGCGCGACCTCCTCCCCGGACGGTTCACGCACCTTGGCGACGATATCCGCAGCGGCCCAGAGCGCCTGTGCCCCCTGCACGATTTCGACACCGGCCTTTGCATAGGCCGCATCGTCAAACCCGGAGGCCACCCCCGCCCCGGCCTCGATCACGCACGCATACCCCAGCTTTTGCAGCTGAAGGGCGCTGTCGGGGGTCATCGCAACGCGCGCTTCCCCCGCGAATGTTTCCTTCGGTGCCCCGATTTTCACGATCTCATTCCCCTTTTCGCGCATACTTTGCCGGACAAGGTTCGATTCTGCTGGTGACTGATAACACTGCGCAATAATGTTTCACAAGCCGGTCTCTTTCTTTCGTATCAACCGTTCCCTTGAAGTTACAACCAACGGGCACGGACGCCGCCCCGTCGCGACACACCGTCCCGGCCGGGCTTCGATTCGGGTCCGATGAAACACCGTGCGATCACGGCCATCAATACCGACGCCCGATCCAGGCCGGGCCAGGCCCCCCGGACATGCGTCGGGCCGTCATGACAGACGTGGCGGCTTGGAACATGGTCGGTCCTCAAAAGGGTTCGTATCGTATTTCGCGCTTGCGGCAAAGCTTGGCAATGGGCGGAATTGTCCCGCCTCTTGCACAGGTCTTCGCGGCGGGGCAATCAGGGACATGATCCGCCATGCCCTTACCCGCCTGCGCCCCGCCCGCCCCGGAGACGGGCCTGCGGCCTATGCGTTGTTCCATGCCGCCGTGCATGAAGGGGTCGCACATTTCTATACCGTGCCCGAGCGCACCGCATGGGCCCCCGCCATCCCCCCGCCGGACTGGGAAACCCGTCTTCTGGAGGGGCACGGGCTGATCGCCAGCCGGATGGGACAGATGGCGGGGTTCATGGTGATGGGCGCCGACGGGTTCATCGACCTTGCCTATGTCCGCCCCCGCGAAATGGGCCGGGGCGTGGCGGACATCCTTTATGCCGCGCAGGAAGCCCATGCCCGCACCCTTGGCCTGGCCCTGCTCCAGACCGAGGCCAGCCACCTCGCCCGCCGGTTCTTTCTGCGCCACGGCTGGCGGCAGGTGGCCCGCCAAAGCGTGATCCGCAACGGTGTGACCCTGACGAATTTCCGGATGGAAAAACAGCTTCAGGCGGATCGGCGCGCGGCGCCCTGACCGGCCCAGCCGTACACCGCCGCACCGAACGCAGCAAAAAGCGGGCGCGACACCGGGTCTTCCGCGGCCTTGTATTCCGGGTGCCACTGCACAGCGAGCGCAAACCCCGCCGCCTCGCGCACATAAAGCGCCTCCGGTGTGCCATCGGGCGCCCAGCCGTCGATGATCACCCGCGCCCCTTCCTGCTTGATCCCCTGACCATGCAGCGTGTTCGTCATGACCTCCCGCGCGCCCAGAAGCCGGTGGAACACACCATCTTCGCGAAACCGCACCTTGTGGCGCAGGGCGAACTTTTCCGCAAGGGTTCCGTCGGGAGGCATGCGGTGGTTCATCCGGCCCGGCAGGTCACGGATCTCGGGGTGCAGGCTGCCCCCCAGCGCGACATTGACCTCCTGAAACCCCCGGCAGATTCCAAAGAACGGCTGCCCCCGCTCCACCAGCGCACGGATGAGAGGCAGCGTGATTGCATCGCGGGCACGGTCGAACGCGCCGTGAGCCTCGGTCGCCGACTCGCCGTATTCCTCCGGGTGGACATTGGGGCGCCCGCCGGTGAGCAGAAAACCGTCAAAGCTTTCCAGAAGCTCCGGCACCAAGACAAATCGCGGATCGGCCGGAATCAGAAGCGGCATTGCCCCCGTGACACAGGCGATGGCCTCGGAATTCATCGTACCGCCCGCATGGGCCGGGTAATCGTCGTTGATAAGGTATTGGTTGCCGATAATGCCGACACGCGGGCGTTGCATGGGGTCCTCTCGCATTCGTGTGCTTACGATATAGCCCGAAACCGGGTGGGGAAAGGGGCCGGCGCTTGCAGTTGGAACTGGTTGGAGTAGACCTGCCACAAGCGAAGGAGATTGCGATGAAAGATCTGCCCACCCGGCCCGTGCACCTGAAGGACTACACCCCGCCCCACTGGCTGGTCGGAGAAGTCCGCCTGACCTTCCGCCTTGCACCGAACGCCACGCGGGTGATTTCACGCATTTCCTTCCGGCCCAACCCCGCAACGGCGCAACGGCGGTTCTTTCTGCATGGGGAGGGGCTGAAACTGATTTCCGCCCTGATCGACGGACAGCCGGTGACCCCTGAAATCACCGCCGAGGGGCTGACCTGCCCCACCCCCGACGCCCCCTTCGTCTGGGAAGCCGAAGTCGAGATCGCTCCGGCCGCCAACACCGCGCTGGAGGGGCTTTACATGTCGAACGGCATGTATTGCACCCAGTGTGAGGCCGAAGGCTTCCGCAAGATCACCTATTACCCCGACCGCCCCGACGTGATGGCCCCGTTCCATGTGCGAATCGAAAGCGACGCGCCGGTGCTCTTGTCCAACGGCAACCCGGCGGCACAGGGGCCCGGCTGGGCAGAGTGGCATGACCCATGGCCCAAACCCTGCTATCTCTTCGCGCTGGTGGCCGGGGATCTGCGCGCGGTATCGGACCGTTTCACCACCACCGGCGGGCGCGGGGTCACACTGAACGTCTGGGTGCGCCCGGGAGATGAGGGCAAGGCAGGCTACGCGCTCGACGCACTCAGGCGGGCAATGCGCTGGGACGAAACCGAATATGGCCGCGAATACGATCTGGACATGTTCAACATCGTTGCCGTGGACGATTTCAACATGGGGGCGATGGAAAACAAGGGGCTGAACATTTTCAACTCCAGGTTCGTGCTCGCCAGTCCCGAAACCGCGACCGACCGCGACTACGAACTGATCGAAAGCATCGTCGCGCATGAATATTTTCACAACTGGACCGGCAACCGCATCACCTGCCGCGACTGGTTTCAGCTGTGTCTCAAAGAAGGGCTGACCGTGTTCCGGGATCAGTGCTTTTCCGCCGATCAGCGCAGTCCCGCAGTCAAACGCATCGACGACGTGCTGCAACTGCGGGCCCGCCAGTTCCGCGAGGATGGCGGCCCGCTGGCCCATCCCGTGCGGCCTGAAAGCTACGTGGAAATCAACAATTTCTATACTGCCACCGTCTATGAAAAGGGCGCCGAGCTGATCGGCATGCTGCGCGCTCTTGTCGGGCCGGAAGCCTACCGCCGGGCCCTGGCTCTCTACTTCGATCGTCACGACGGCGACGCCGCCACCATCGAGGACTGGCTGAAAGTTTTCGAGGACGCGACCGGGCGCTGCCTTTCGCAGTTCTCACGCTGGTATTCGCAGGCGGGCACACCCCGGCTGCAGGTCAGGTCCAATTTCAACAACGGCATCTATACTCTGCGGTTCCGGCAGGAGACGCCGCCGACCCCCGGACAGCCCGACAAATCCGCGCTGGTTCTGCCCATCGCCGTGGGCCTGCTGTCAGCCGATGGCGCGGAGATCGTGCCCACGACGGTTCTGGAGATGAGCGAGACGCGCCAAACCTTTACCTTCGAAGGGCTGACGGAAAAGCCGGTGGCCTCGATCTTGCGGGGGTTCTCCGCGCCGGTGATCCTGGAGCGCGCACTCTCCCCGGAGGAACTCGCCTTCCTGCTGGCCAATGATACCGACCCGTTCAGCAAGTGGGAGGCCGGGCGCACCCTGATGCGCTCAGTGCTCTGCGCAATGACCACCGAGGGCAGCGCCCCCATCCCCGCCTTGCTGGAGGCGCTGGCCGCCGTCGCCACAGATACCGCGCAGGATCCCGCCTTCCGGGCGCTGACCCTGCGTCTGCCCGACACGGACGACATCGTCGAGGCCCTGCACAGCCAAGGGATTACCCCCGATCCCCTGGCCATTCACGCCGCACGGGAGACGCTGCAAACCGCCATCGCCGAACACCTGGCGGAAAGTCTGCCCGACCTTTACGAGAGCATGGCCTGCCCGGGTCCCTACAGCCCCGACGCCCGCGCCGCAGGCCGCCGCGCCCTGCGGCTGCGCGCGCTGGGGCTGCTGGCCCGGCTGGACGAAGGGCACCGTGCCGCCGCTCTGTTCGAAACCGCCGACAACATGACGGAAAGTCTGGGTGCACTGGCCGCGCTTGTGGAAACCGGGCGGGGGGAGGCGCAACTGGCCCGCTTCCACGATCTCTGGGCCGGGGACCGGCTGGTGATGGACAAATGGTTCGCACTGCAAGTCAGCCTGGCCAGACCCGAGGCCGCCACACAAACCGCCCGAACCCTTGCCGAACGGCCCGATTTCGACTGGAAGAACCCCAACCGTTTCCGTGCGGTGATCGGTGCTCTGACGATGAACACCGCTGGGTTTCACCACCCCTCGGGGGCCGGATATACCTTTGTCGCCGACTGGCTGCTGCGCATGGATGCCGCAAACCCGCAAACTGCCGCGCGCCTGTCCACCGCGTTTGAAACCTGGCCGCGCTTCGATGCAACCCGGCAAGAAAAAATGCGCGCGGAAATCAGAAGGATTATTGGAAAAGAAGGACTTAGCCGTGACATGACGGAGATGGCCGACCGTATCCTGCGCGCTGACGCGTGATCTCGCCACCATTTCTTTTGACGTTGTGGGGGCTATATGCTGTCCTGTCACGGGAATGACACGTGGGCATGGTGACAAGGCGCATGAAGGAAAGACTCGACCCTCTCATCGAAGAGCGCGCGCCCTGGCTTTTCACGGATCGCGTCTGGAGCACACCCTCCCGCACGGTGTTGACCGGCCTGCTGGGTTACAGGCGGACACTGGCGCTGGGCGAGGTGCTGAAACGCCATCCCGCCCCTGTCATCATGGATGAGATGGCCCGGATGCTGGCCCGCGACGTTCAGGTCAAGGGCTTGGAAAACATCCCGCGTTCCGGCCCCGGCCTGATCGTGGCCAACCACCCCACCGGCATCGCCGACGGGGTCATGCTGTGGTCGGTCCTGGCAAGGCTGCGGCCCGACATCTTCTTCTACGCCAACAGCGACATCATGCGCGTGCTGCCACAGATGGAAGCCATCATCGCCCCGGTCGAATGGCGTGAGGAAAAGCGAAGCCATGCCAAAACGCGCGAAACGATGGCCTATACCCGCAAGGCGATCGAGGCCGGACGGCTGGGGGTGATCTTCCCCTCCGGGCGGCTGGCCAAGCGGCGCGGGCTACGGTTGCATGAACGGCCCTGGATGGCATCGGCGGCAATGATCGCGCGCAAGTTCGACCTGCCGGTGGTTCCGCTCAACATCCGGGCGCGCAATTCGGTGCTGTTCTACCTGTTCGACCTGATCCATCCGACCTTGCGCGACATCACGCTGTTTCACGAAACACTGAACAAGCACCGTCAGCCCTACCGATTCACCGTGGGGGAACCAATCTCCCCCGGCGCGCTTCCGGCAAGATCCGAGGATGGGATAGAGATGCTGCGCTCTGCCGCGCTGGCACTGGGTGGGCGGCATGCGCCGACGGTCAGCCTGGTGGACAGCACCCGGCGTCCGGGCTGGGTCAGGTCATTCGCAAACTGAAAACGCTTTGGCGATCGCCTTCGGTTCTCATCGGACGGATGCATCCCGTTTGCCTGGCGGTATGGGATCCACCCAACACCCGGCCATACCAATTGGCCTGCCCTCCTGACCGCCTCGACACCCGAGAAACGGCGGGCGGCGCAGAAATCCCCCACCGCAGGCGTTCAGGTTTTCGCCGAAACCCACGACGCCGGCACAGAACGCCTTGCACCATCAGTGCCGCACCGCTCCGCATTCGTCGTTACGTTGGAAACCGCGCAGGATGACGGCTGAAACCAACGCACCCCACACCACCACCACCGGTGTCGCGGGGAGAGTTCCCGCAAGGGCATTATCGGGAACTGTACCGATGCTGCCTCCGGCACGGCGCAGGATTCCGGTGCCACACTCGAACATCATGCCGGGGTCAGCCCCCGGCCAGAACATCCCCGATCGCGGTTTCGATCAGTGCAAGGTCGCGCGGGGAGGACAGGCGGTGATCCGCGCCCTTGACCAGGGTCAGCCGGGCATCCGGGCTGTCAACATGGTCCAGCAGTCGCAGGGCTACAGACACGTCCACATCCGTATCCGCCGTACCTTGCAAAAGGCGCACCGGCCCCGGTACCATCAGGGGACCCCGCAAGATGAGGTTCTTCCGCCCGTCCTCGATCAGGCGGCGGGTAATGGTGTAAGGGTCATCCGAATACTCGGAAGGCAGCGCCACCTGTCCGTCGCGCTCCAGGGCCGTCTTCTGGTCAGGCGTGAAGGAGGCCCACATGCTGTCCTCGGTAAAGTCGGGGGCCGCGGCGAGACCGACAAATCCGGCCACACGCGCAGGCATCCGCCGGGCCAGCAGCAGCGCAATCCAGCCCCCCATGGAACTGCCAACCAGAACCTGCGGCCCCTCCGTCAGGGCGGAAACCGTCTGAAACGCATCTTCCGCCCAGTCCCCGATGCTCCCTTCCGTAAACGCCCCCGACGACTGCCCGTGCCCGGAATAATCCATCCGCAGGAAAGCCTGCCCCCGTGCCTTCGCCCATGCCTCCAGATGCAGAGCTTTCGTCCCCTCCATGTCCGACATGAAGCCTCCCAGAAATACCACGCCCGGTCCCGCGCCTGCGGTCTGGTGATATGCAATACGGCGACCGGAAGGTGTCTCTAGAAAAGATGGCGTCATCGGGGGCTCCATTTGGGTTTGGGTCAGACTACTTGCCCTGCCGGACACCGCAACCCCTTGCCCGCAGACCGGATTTCCGATCCCCTGACGCCATGACACATGCCCGCCTGACCCCGCTTGTCGCCAGCCTGCCCGCCAGCGTCCCCTTCGTCGGCCCAGAGACACAGGAACGTGACCGGGGCCGCCCGTTCCGTGCCCGACTCGGAGCGAATGAAAACGGCTTCGGCCCCGCGCCCTCGGCGATTGCCGCGATGCAGGCCGCCGCCGCCGACGTCTGGAAATACGGCGACGCGCAGAACCATGACCTGCGCGCGGCGCTGGCCGCCCATCATCGGGTCTCGCCGGACAACATCATGGTCGGTGAAGGCATCGACGGGCTGCTGGGCTATCTGGCCCGGATGACCGTCGCGCCCGGCGATGCGGTGGTAACCTCCGCCGGGGCCTACCCGACCCTCAACTACCATGTGAGGGGCTTTGGCGGCGCCCTGCACATGGTCCCGTTTCACGATGACCGGGAAGATCCCGAGGCGCTGATCGGTCGTGCGGCACAGGTGGGGGCGAAGCTTGTCTACCTTTCCAACCCCGACAATCCGATGGGCACGTGGCATGAGGCTGCGACCGTGCAGGCCATAATCGATGCCGTGCCGGAGGGCACGCTGGTGGTGCTGGATGAGGCCTATATCGAGTTCGCGCCCGACGGCACCGCCCCGCGTATCGACCCCACGGATGAGCGGGTGATACGGTTTCGCACATTTTCCAAGGCCTACGGGCTGGCCGGTGCACGGGTGGGCTACGCCATCGCGGCGGCGCCCCTGATCAAGGCCTTCGACAAGATCCGCAACCATTTCGGCATGTCCCGCATCAGCCAGGCCGGTGCCCTGGCGGCCCTGGCTGACGCCGCCTGGCTGACGCATGTGCAGGCGCAGGTCGCACAGGCCCGGACCCGGATCGGCGAAATCGCGGCCGGGAACGGCCTGCGGGTGCTGCCATCGGCCACGAATTTCGTTACCATCGACTGCGGGCGCGATGGCGCCTTCGCCCGCGCGGTGCTGGATGGGCTGGTACGGCATGACGTGTTTGTCCGCATGCCCGGCGTTGCCCCGTTGGATCGTTGCATACGCGTCTCCGCCGGACCGGAGGCAGAACTGGACGTGTTCGCACAAGAGTTGCCCAAGGCCCTGGCAACGGCAGGTTAAAGCGGTTTGCGTTTGATTTGACTCGGCTTGGGATTCACAGGCCAGATTTTTCTCCGGTTCACTTCTGTTGGGAGGTGGATCATGGGCAAACCTTACTCTTTGGACCTTCGGGAA
>NZ_QAAA01000031.1 GCF_003046545.1 Rhodovulum imhoffii
CGAAGCTCAAGGCCCACCTGAGACGCATGGGTGCCAGACCCTTCGACACCTTGTTCCGGGCCCTCGGAGACATCCGCGAGATGTTCGACCCGCAAGAGTGCTGGAACTTCCTCAAAACTGCCGGATATGCCTCAGATTAAATGCAAAACGATTTAGATGTCCCAAATCTCCGGGCCGCCACAGATTTTCGGGTCGGGCGGGGTGGCGATGTCTTCACGTTTTCCGGGGTACTCGATCTTGTGAAGCACCTGCCGGATGGCCGCCAGCCGGGCCCGCCGCTTGTCGTCAGAGCGGATGATCGTCCAGGGCGCGGGGCCGGTGTGGCTGCGGGAGAATGTCTCGCGGATGGCGGTGGTGTAGTCGTCCCAGCGGGGCAGCCCCTCCACATCGATCCGGCTCAGCTTCCATTGTTTGAGAGGGTCGGCCTCGCGTGCGAGGAACCGGCGCAGTTGCTCGGCCCGGCCCACGTTCAGCCACAGTTTCACCAGATGAATGCCTTCGTTCACAAGCATTTCCTCGAATTTCGGGACCTGGCGGAAGAACTGTTCGCGCTCGTCCGGGGTGCAGAAACCATGGACCCGTTCGACCACGCCGCGATTGTACCATGACCGGTCGAACAGGACGATCTCCTGACCGGAGGGCAGGTGCGGGATATAACGCTGGAAGTACCATTGGCTGCTCTCGCGGTCAGAGGGTTTCGGCAGGGCGACCACCCGTGCCACGCGGGGGTTGAGATTTTCCCGGAACCGCTTGATCGTGCCGCCCTTGCCCGAAGCGTCCCGCCCCTCGAACACCACGGCAACGCGCGTGCCGTCATTGCGCGTATGGGCCTGAAGTTTGACCAGTTCGATCTGGAGCGCATGGAGTTCTTGTTCGTACTCCTCCTTGTCCATCAGTTTGCGGTACGGATAGCTGGGGGACAGAATGTCCTTCTTGCCGCCGTTTTCTATGGCGTCGCGGATGTCTCGTGGCGCGCCAGTCCTGAAATAGTCGGTAATCGCACCGTCAAAGGGCAGGGGCATGGATAACCTCCATTTGTAACAGTGCCAGTATGGCAGGCCGGGGGATCAGTGCAAACCCGCACGGGTGGCGGCCCGGTGAATGGCCTCAAGGGCCGCCTCCGGTCGGGCGTGATGGGGCATATGGCCAATGCCGGGCAGTTCCGTCAGACTCGCCTGTGGGATCTGTGCGGCAAAAGGGCGTGCATGGATCTGGATCGGCACGATCACGTCCGCTGTGCCGTGCAGGATTTCGATCGGCATTTTCAGCGTATCATACCGCGCGGCCATCCGGCGGATATGGGGTTTCAGCCCGTTTACCTGTCGCGTATTGGCGCGCAGGCTTTCGGGGCGCAGGGACAAGGCGATACCGATATGATCGATGTAGCCGTCGGGCACCGGATCGGGGGCAAAAATGGTTTCGATGGTCCGCCGTGCCAGAATCCCGGGCGCAAAGGCCGAGATCAGCGGTATCAGGAGCGCACCGCCGATCCGTGAGGAGGCAATGGTGTAATACGGACCCAATCCACCCGGCCAGGGCATCGCCGCCCCGGCCAGCGAAACCACTGCCGCGACACGTGTGGGGTTTCCCAGCGCCCAGGCTAGTGCGACCGCGCCGCCGAACGAGTGCCCGACCAGCACCGTGCGCCCCAGGCCGAGCCGCACGGCCGCTGCCTCCAGAACCATGGCCTGTTCGAAGGGGCTTTCGCCATTCGGGTGCAGCGTATCCGTGTGGCCATGGCCCGGCCGGTCAAAGGCGGTAACGCGAAAGCCGGATGTCAGGCGGCCCATCAGGTCAAAGGTGAAATCACGGCTGTTGCCGCCTGCGCCGTGCAGCAGGATCAGATCGGGCCCCGCGCCCCGTGTGACCGCGTGGACCTGTGTGCCCCCGATATGCAACAGTGTACCCTCCGGCGGGTAGCGATGGGGCATCACCCTTGCCCGATTTCCGACAGGTCATAGGGCGTGGACTGATAGATCCGGTTGATCCAGTTTCCATAAAGCAGATGCGCGTGGCTGCGCCAGCGGTTCAGTGGGGTGCGCGCCGGATCGTTGCCGGGGAAATAGTTCACCGGCATGTCGATGGGCGTCCCCGCTTCGATATCGCGGTCGTATTCCTGCTTCAGCGTATCGCTGTCATATTCAAAGTGGTTGAAAATATAGAGAGCGCGATGCGCCGGGTCTTCGATCAGGCAGGGGCCGACCTCGTCACTCCCCAAAAGAGTGCGCAGGGCTGGGGTGGCGTCGATCTCGGGCTGGCGCATTTCCGTCCAGCGGCTGACCGGGATGATGAAATCGTCGGAGAAGCCGCGCAGATAAGGGGATGCAGGGGCCAGATTCCTGTGGCGGAAGCAGCCGAACGCCTTGTCCTTCAGCAGGTGTTTTTCCACGCCGTGGAAGTGATAGATCATTGCCATTCCACCCCAGCACACCCCGAAGGTCGACTGTACGTGGGTTTGCGTCCATTCGAAGATACGGGTGAGCTCTTCCCAGTAGGTGACCTCGCGGAAGGGCAGATGCTCCACCGGGGCGCCGGTGATGATGAGCCCGTCGAATTTTTCACCGGTCTCCGCCACTTCGCAGAAGGGACGGTAAAAGGTTTCCATGTGGGCGGCGGCGGTATTTTTCGTCTTGTGCCCGGTGACACGGATGAGGCTCAGTTCGATTTGCAGGGGGGTCGCGCCGATCAGCCTGGCAAACTGGGTTTCCGTCTGGATCTTTTTCGGCATCAGGTTCAAAAGCCCGATCCGAAGGGGGCGGATATCCTGCCGCGCTGCGGCCTCTTCGCCCATGACCATCACCCCCTCGCGCGTGAGAACGTCGAAGGCGGGCAGGCTGGTCGGGATCTTGATGGGCACGGGCACAGTATCCTTTGCGGGTCAGCGCGCCTCGATGGCGCGGGCGATCAGGTTGGTGAACTCTTCCGGACTGGTCAGGCCGACGATATCCTCCGCCCTGACGCGTACGCCCCAGTTGCGGGCCATGGCCTCATAGCGGGGCTGACGATGGGCAAGGGCACGGGCATATGCCCAGCGGACAAAGGAGTCCGGATCAACTTCGTCTTCCTTCATATTGTTTTCATGCAAATATTCCGCCCATGATGCATTCAGGAACTCGGGCTGGTAATACATCGGTTTCGGAGCGCGGTCGAAGCGGGAAACGAGATCCGCGGTGTGCGCTTCGCTGCCTTCGATCCAGACCAGAAGCAGATCCCGGGAGAGCGCCTTGAGAACTTCGTCCTCTGGGTTTTCCGGGTCCACGACTTCGCAGATCGACCCGCCCGAGTCGCACACGAAGTTCCCGTAACCGTAAAGCGCCCTGGCCCGGTCTATGAAGCGGGACGTGTCCAGAAGGGCGTTGATTTCGGCCTCGCGGTGCTGGTCCTGCCGGCGCATGTATTCGGCGAAAGGCAGGCCACCTTTTTCCGGTGCACCGGGTTTGCCAAGGTAGGTCGAGAGCGGCGCGAGATTATCGAAGGTGATGTTCGAGGCGATGTAGACGGAATCGCTGAGCAGCAATTCCCTCAGCAGCGGCACGCGCATGGCTTCGGCCTTGAAATTGTCGGCGATATGTTCCCCCATGTAGCGCGTGCCGATCCGGTAATCGACGGAGTAGTGAAACCACTTCCCCTGCGCGCGCAGCATGTTAGAGACGTGGGTCTTGCCCAGCCCCGACATCCCGAACACAAGGACATGCTTTTCCCTGGCAGCGCGCCATGCGCTGGCGGTATCGTAGATCATGCGCCACAACTCCTCTTGGCCCGGCTTTGGTAGCCAGAGCGCGCACAGGGGTCAACGGCGCATGATCGGGTTCAGAACCGATAGGCCATCTTCAGGCCGAAGGCGTAGCCATCGTTGTCATCGAATTTACCCAGTTTCACACCCTCGCGCCCGCCGGTAAGGGCTTTCGGGGCTTCGGTATCGGCGTCCCCGATCCAGATATAGCGCACACCCCCGGTGATGGAGAATTTCTCCCGCGTGTAGGTCGCCGCCAGCCCGACGCTGGTGAACCCGTCTGTCGGACCCAGGTTTCCGGCAAACCCGTCAACGGAGGGTTCGTGGGCAACGCTGATCGCGCCGGACCAGGTATCGTTGAACTTGCGCCCAAGGCCGATCTGGTAGGTGATCGTGTCGTCGTCATAGGACACCAGAGCGTTCTGATACGCCAGTTCGTATATCTCGGGGGTGATATCAAAGGCCGACCAGTCCACCCAGCGAACCGAGCCGAACAACAGCGTATCCGCCGCGATGCCGGTCTGGAATTCGAGGTTGAGCGACTGCGGCACCTCGGTCGAGAACTCGGTATTCTTCAAGATGGGCGTGCCCAGGATGGCCTCTCTGGCCTTGAAGTCGTGGGTGATTGCGGAGTTGTAGGTCAGTGCCACGCGCATCGCGATTTGCGGGCGTTCATAGGCGATACCGACGAGATAACCCAGTTCCGTTTCGTTTTTGACACCCATCGTGTAGCCTGTAAACAGGTCGACCTGACCCTTTACGGACTGCGAACGAACACCGCCGAAGATGCTGACATTGTTCGGAAACCTGTATTTCAGCATCGCCGTGACGGCCGAGGCATCGAGACTGGCCGTAGACCCCGGAATGGCCAGGCTGGAGCCGCCATAGATGTAGCCGGTATCGGGTTTGTATTCCACGTCCGCGCCGATGGGGCTGTCCAGCACGATCGCGGCGTCGATATTTTCGCTCAGCGCGGCCTTGAAGCCCAGGGCGTAGGTCGTGTAATCCCCGGTCATATCCCCTGATTTGACGCCCGCCGGGCTGAACGGTCCTGTCGGAATCGCCTGTGTGCCGCCGACATCGGGGGCGACATGGCCCACCGAAAATTCCAGGTAGTTTCCTTTCTCGAACAATATCGCCGTGGATTGCGACGACCGCTCGACTCCTCCTGCCAGAACGGATGACGCGCAAAGCGCGATCGTACTGGCCCCTCCCATGATCCGAAGCATGTTCTGATCCCTGTTTTCCCTGTTTTCCGTTTATGACAGTCAGGCTAACGACCCTTTCTGAATTGCGTCAATAATTAACGCGACGTAAGGCTTCCGGCGGGCCTCTCTGCCCGCAGATCGGAGGTTTTTGTTGCAAAAAAACAGGGTGTGCCGCGTGTCGCCGGATTGGGCCGGTCTGTGTCGCTCGACGATCCCGGTGACCGGGCTGCGGCGCGCTCCCAGCGCGCGTTTTGGGCCATGGCCGCCAATGCGATGATCTTTGCCCATCGGCAGAATTGGAGAACAGGGCTGCTTCCGCCGGAGGCCGCAGGGGGCCACTGGTGCCCGCCGATTTCCATTTGCCAACGCCGCGGCTTCGGCAAACCTTGCCTCACGTCCCTTTCCGGCCCGACCAACGGCACCTGACCGCCTGCGTTCGTCATCTGAATTGGACGGGCTGGACGGCCCCCGGTCCGACGGAGGCAGGCCCGTCAAACGGGGGTCCCCCGGTGCGGCGGGTGGGAAAGGAGAGGAGCGTCAGGAGACGCGCAGACATGCCCGGCAAGGGAATGCCAGGCCCGGACCCGTACCAGACCGCCCCGGCCAGGATTGCCCCGCGTTGCGCGGTCTGGTGGTCCGGAGAGATGCCAAAACCGATCCCGCACGCATCCGGGAAACCGGCCCTGTCTACGACCAGTCCGGCGGGCGTTTCTCAAGAAAGGCCGAGATACCTTCGTTCGTGTCCCGCCACAGCATGTTTTCCACCATCACCCCGCCCGCATGGGCATAGGCTGCGCCGATCTCCATCTCGATCTGGTCGTAAAAGGTGCGCTTGCCCAGTTTGACTGCCGCACCCAGTTTGCGCGCAACGATTTCGGCCAGGGTACGGGTCTCGGCCTCCAGCGTATCGGGGGGTACGGCGCGGTTGATCAGGCCAAGGTCGGCGGCGCGGTTTGCATCCACGAACTGGCCGGTGGTCAACATCTCGAACGCCTGCTTGCGGGGGATGCTGCGCGTCAGTGCCACCATAGGGGTGGAACAAAACAGGCCGATATTTACCCCGTTTACCCCAAAACGGGTGCCCTGCGCCGCCACGGCCATATCGCAGGAGGCCACCAACTGGCACCCGGCGGCGGTGGCGATGCCGTGGACCTGCGCGATGACCGGCTGGGGCAGGCGCATCAACCCGGTCATCACGCGGGCGCAGCGGGTGAACAGGTCTGTGAAATACGCCTGTCCTCCATCCGCCGCACGGCGCCCAGCCTGCATTTCCTTCAGGTCATGGCCGGCGCAGAATGCCTTGCCCGCGCCTTTCAGCACCACGACCCGCGTTGCGTTGTCTTTCTCCAGGGCGTCGATCTGGCCCTGAAGCGCGGCCAGCATCGCGTCCGACAGGGCGTTCAGCCGGTCCGGGGCGTTCAGGGTCAGTGTCGCGATGCCGTCCGTGTCGTTGCGTAACAGGATGTCGCTCATCTTGTTTTTTCTCCCTTTTGGCGCCCAGACTAGGTCCGAAAAGAGAAGGGGAAAAGCCATGACGCCGGTGATGGACGCTGCGGCACTGACAGTGTTTCTGGAGCGCGAGTTCCCGCAGGTGCACGGTGATTTCATTGTTGAGCGGGTCGCCTCGATGGAAGTTTCCGTGCGGCTGAATGTGGCCGAACGCCACCTCCGCCCCGGAGGTACGGTATCGGGTCCGGCGATGTTCGCACTGGCGGATGTGGCGATTTATCTGGCCACGCTGGCGATGATCGGCCCCAAGGCGCTGGCGGTGACGACGAATTGTTCCATCGATTTCATGCGCAAACCCGCGGCCGGGTGCGACCTGATCTGCCAGGCAAGGCTGCTGAAGCTGGGCCGGGTGCTGGCGGTGGGGGATGCATTGATTTTTTCCGAGGGGCAGGACAGGGCCGTGGCCCGCGCCGGGCTGACCTACTCGATCCCGCCGCGATAATAATCCAGCACATAAACACGGATCGCCGAGGCCAGCCCGGCTTCGAGGTCGCGGGTTTCGTCAATTTCTGTGGCCAGTGCGTTCAGCGCCATGTTCCGGGTGCGGGCGATGGTGCGGAAGGCATCCCAGAACTCGGGTTCCAGTGAAACGCTGGTGCGATGGCCGCGCAGGGTCAGCGAATGTTTGGCCGGGCGACGGGTCATGTCTTGTCGCGCTTGTGGCCGTCCAGATGGCGGCGGGCCTTGTCGGCCTTTGCCGCTTCTGTGTCCTTGCAGGCCCGGCTGCGGCCGAAACGGGCGGCGTTGGCGTCCCCCTGCGCGCGCTTTTCGGCCCTTTCGCGGGCTTTGCGGGCGCTGCGCAGGTTGACGAGCTTCGCCATCAGCCCTTCGGGCCGATCATCAGTTCGGGGCGGACGACACGTTCGAATGTTTCTTCGTCCACGAAGCCGAGGTTGATAGCCTCTTCCCTGAGCGTCGTACCATTTCTGTGGGCCGTCTTCGCGACCTTTGTGGCGTTGTCGTAGCCGATCTCCGGCGCCAGCGCGGTCACCAGCATCAGGCTTTCGCGCATCAGCTTTTCGATCCTGTCGCGATTGGCCCGGATACCGATTACGCAATTGTCCGTGAACGCCGACGCCGCATCGCCCAGAAGCTGCATGGATTGCAGGACGTTATAGGCGATCATCGGTTTGTAGACGTTCAATTCGAAATGTCCCTGACTGCCGGCAAACCCGACCGCGGCGTCGTTGCCCATCACATGGGCGCAAACCTGGGTCATGGCTTCGGCCTGGGTGGGGTTCACCTTGCCCGGCATGATCGAGGAGCCGGGTTCGTTCTCCGGCAGGATCAATTCCCCCAGACCGCAGCGAGGCCCGGACCCCAGAAGCCGGATGTCATTGGCGATCTTGAACAGGCTCGCCGCCACGACTTTCAGCGCGCCGGACATCTCCACCATTGCATCATGGGCGGCGAGGGCCTCGAACTTGTTCGGGGCGGTGATGAAGGGCAGGCCGGTGATACGGGCCATGTTGGCGGCGACGGCCTCGCCCCAGCCCTCTTCGGTGTTCAGCCCGGTGCCGACGGCGGTGCCGCCTTGTGCCAGTTCGTAAATATGCGCCAGCGCGGCGTTCACCCGTCTGATTCCCATCGCAACCTGATGGGTATAGCCGGAAAATTCCTGCGACAGGGTCAGTGGCGTGGCGTCCTGCGTGTGGGTGCGGCCGATCTTGATGATTCCGTCGAATTCCCGGACCTTTTCCTTCAGTGCGGCATGCAGTTTTTCAAGGCCGGGGATCAGCACGTCACGCGCGGTGGTGGCGGTGGCGATGTGCATCGCAGTGGGAAAGGTGTCGTTCGAGGATTGCCCCATATTGCAGTGGTCATTGGGGTGGACGGGGTCTTTCGAACCGATTTGCCCGCCGAGGATCTCGATCGCACGGTTGGCAATGACCTCATTGGCGTTCATGTTCGACTGCGTGCCGGAGCCCGTTTGCCATACGACCAGGGGGAAGTTGTCATCCATCTTGCCGGCGACGACCTCGCCTGCGGCCTGAACGATGGCGTTGCCGCGGGTTTCGTCCAGCTTTCCCAGCGCCATGTTGGTCTGCGCGCAGGCCTGTTTGATGACCCCCAGCGCCCGCACGATCGCTACCGGCTGTTTTTCCCAGCCAATGGGAAAGTTCATCAGGCTTCGCTGGGTCTGGGCGCCCCAATATTTGTCGGCGGGGACTTCCAGCGGTCCGAAGCTGTCGGATTCGGTGCGGGTCTTGCTCATCGTGCTCTCCTCGATCAGATGTCGGGAAGGCTATAGGGCGCTGATGTGCGCTTGGCAATCCGGGCGCTACTTGCGGAAACTGTCCAGGCTGACGACTTCGGCCTCCGGCTGTGAAGGGGGCTCGTCCCCGGACGTTTCCTCATCCTCGTCGTCGTAATCCTGGGTCTCGAACCGCAATCCGAACTCTACTGACGGGTCCACGAAAGTGTAGATCGCGGTGTACGGGATATAAAGCGGTTCCGGGCTGTCCCCGAAATTCAGGGTGATGTGGAACCCGTCTTCCTCAACCAGGAGGTTTTCAAACCAGTTCTGAATTACGACCGTCATTTCAGTGGGGTAGCGGTCCCGCAACCAGTCGGCCAACCGGGCGTCGGGGTGGGTGGTGTCGAAAGTGATGAAGAAATGGTGTTCGCCGGGAAGGCCATGATCGGCCACCTGCGTCAGAACCTGTTGAATAAGGCCCCGCATCGCCCGGTGCATCAGGTTTCCATAGTCGATATGACCCGACATACTGGTCTGCCCTCGTCTTTTGAATTGCTTCCCAGCATAGGGGATTCGGGCGCGAAGGGAAGGGGTTGTGCCGGGGGCTTATACCTCGCCCGCCACGAATGCCCCCAGCCCGGCCATGACGATCAGTACCAGAGGCAGCGGCAGCCGCCGCCACAGAAGGCCACCCGCGGCCGCAGACAACCCTACCGCGGCGAGGTTCAGCGTGGACGGGTCGGGCAGGGGCAATGACACGGGTCCGGCCACCCAGGGGCGCACGGTGCCAAAGAACACATGCAGCGCAAACCAAAGCGACAGGTTCAAAATTACCCCGACAACCGCCGCCGTAACCGCCGCCAGCGCGTTTGAAAGCCTCGGCATCCCCGCCAGGCGGTCGATGAAAGGCGCACCGGTGAATATCCACAAAAAACAAGGTACGAAGGTGACCCACAAGACCACCAGCGCCCCGGCCAGCCCCAGTGTCCAGCCGCCTTCCCGATAGCCGGCAAGATACCCCACGAACTCGGTCACCAGAATCAGCGGCCCCGGCGTGGTTTCCGCAAGCCCCAGCGCATCGACCATCTGCGAAGTGCTCAGCCAGCCGTGGGTCAGCACAACCTCCTGCGTCATATAGGCCAGAACGGCATAGGCCCCGCCAATGCTTACCACCGCAAGTTTTGAAAAGAAGACTGCCATCTGAACCAGAACCGGGGGGGCGAAAAGCACAAGCCCGCCGATCGGTGCCAGCCACACACCTCCCCAAAAAGCTGCCGTGCGCAAAGGCCGGGCGGCGGGCACGGGGCGGAGGGGGGCAGGCGCCCTCCCGGCCGCGCTCAGGTAGCCCCACAGCGCCGCCGCTGCGATGATCAGCGGATAAGGTACTCCCAGCACGAAGATCGCTGTAAAGGACAGGGCGGCGACGATCCGGTGGACGGGTCCGCCCAGCGCCTTTCGGGACAGCCGCAAAAGGGCTTGAAACACGATGACCACGACTGTTGCCTGTACGCCCAGAAACAGCGCCTGGATCATGGGCACGTTTCCAAATCTTGCGTAGATCGCCGCGAGCGCCAGAATGATGACCGCGCCGGGCAGGACGAACAACCCTCCGGCGATCAGCCCTCCCGGAGTGCCCCGTAGCCGCCACCCCGCATAAGTGGCCAGTTGCATCGCTTCGGGGCCGGGCAGCAGCATGCAAAAACTCAGCGCGCGCAGAAATTCATCTTCTCGCAGCCACGGGCGAATCTCGACCAGTTCGCGGTGCATCAACGCGATCTGCGCCGCCGGGCCGCCGAAAGACAAAACCCCGATGCGGCCAAATATGCGGATCATGTCGGTGTCGTTGGGCGATGCGCGCGTCATGTGCCCGTCATAGCCGTTTTTGTGCGACGGAACGATGATGTTCAGGCGATCTTTTGGCCGGAAATTCCCAGCGCCATCGCGTCGGATGGTAAAAGGCCAAGCATTTCGAAAAAGCCGATCATGTCGAAATGGGTGTAAACCTCGGCCAGCTTGTCGGCTTCGAAGCGGGCCGTCATCTGCCCGGTGAGTGTAATCGGGCGAGCGCCCCCAATGGAAAAAGCACGGATCTCAAGCACGACGCTGACCCATGCGCCGTTCTCCATCGCCTGCAAGACGCGGTGGGTGGGGTTGCGGACCAGATGGAGGAGTGCGTCGATGAAAACCCGCATGTCCGCGGCATCTGCAATGGTGCCGGGCATCAGCCCGATGACATGGGTGTCGGTATCGCACAAATCCGCGATACGATCGAGATATCCGTTGCCGACAACATCGTGCAGCCAGCGGATCAGGGTATCGACCTTGGTCATGAAACACTCACATTTTGTGATGCGAGTTACACAAAGCACAGTTAAAATTTGGTTAACTTTTGGGGAAGTGCAGGCTTCTGTTGCCAGGTGCCTGCGAACCCCGCCTGCCCTTGCTAGAGGAACAGGGCTTAAGTTTTCGGTTTGGTTACCGCTTACGCGGCAACGGCCACCGGAGCACGGTTGTCATTGGCAACTATCATGCTTGGACCGATAACGGTGGTACCTCACCGGGCAAAAGCAAACCCCTTTAGACGTCCGTCGATCCTGTTTCGGCCCCATGATCCCGCCAATGAGGGAAGTATGGTGGAGCCGCCGGGTACCGCCCCCGGGTCCGATCCGTTTATTACGGGCGCGTTTATCGCCATAGTCCCTTTCGGAACACCGCAAAGATATGACCCTTCGCGGGCCGGTTCAAGGGGGAACCGGCCCGGCTGTTCAACCTCCGGGCAGGTCGCCGCAATGGGCCCCCGTGGACGCCTGGCCCGAGCCCAGCGCGATAGGCGGCGGCGCGTTGTAGGGGTTGAGCGGTGCGCTGGTTGCCAGGTCGAACGCCAGGAGGGCCAGGACGGCAAGGACAAGTGCAATGGCAACAGGCCGGCGGGTCATCGGCGGGCCTCCAGTCCAAGGGCGGGGCGCATCCGGATACCGACGAAAGATCCGGCGAAGGCTGCCGCGAACCAGACCCAGCCATGCAGGCTGCCGGTGGAGACGCCACTGAAAAACGCCCCCACGTTACACCCGAATGCAAGCCGCGAGGAATATCCAAGCAGGAACCCGGCGACCATCACCGCCAGCCATGCGCGCACGGGCAGGGCGCCCACCGGGCTTTTAAGCCCGCGCCGCCACACCGCGACCAGCATCGCCCCGGCGATAATGCCAAGGTTGGTCAGAGAGGTGACATCGGTCAGAAGGCTTTCGTTCAGGCGGGTCACGTTGCCCGGCGCGGCCCAGTAGGGCGAGCCGGAAAGATCCGCCCCCAGCGCCGTTACCCCCTTGGCGACCCACAGGCCCAGCCCGTAAACCACGCCCCAGGGCTGCCCGGCCACGGCCAGGTGTACGATGGCCAGAAGCGCGACGATCAGCGCCGCCCACCACAGCCGTGCGGGCACCGCGCGCTTGCCGGGTGCGGCCAGAAACAGCGCCAGAACCGCAACTGCGGCCAGCCCCGCCAGCGTCAGCGCCAGCCCGCCGGTGCCGCTCAGCGTGACGGGGGCGATGGCACCCAACCCGGTCCACCATGTCAGGTGATAGGCTCCGGCGAAGCTGCCGATGGCAAAAAAGGGCAGGGCCATGGCGCTGACGGCGTTGCCGCTGCCTGCGTTCACCAGCGTGCCGGAGCCGCAGCCCAGCACCACCTGCATCGCCGCCCCGAAAACGAATGCGCCGCCCACCATGGCAAAGCCCACGGGGGCCGAAGCGCCGTTCAACTCGCCACTGAAAGCCGCCAGCATCGGAAAGGCGGCCAGTGCCACCAGTCCGATACAAACCATCTGCGCCACCAGCCCGCCGGGATCGCGAAACAGGATCATCCGCCGCCACGGGCCGGTGAAACCGAAGTTCAGGGCCTCCAACGTGATGCCGAACCCCAGCCCGATCAGCAGCAGAAGCCCGTAACGCGGACCTGCCGCCCCGGCCAGTAGCAGCGTCGCCACCAGGGCCAGTCCGATCAGCGCCGCCCGGCCGGACCAGCCGGCGCCCCGTTCCGGTGCAAGGGAAACCCCGGTCATGTCAGTCCCCTCAGTAGTTGCCGCGGATCTTGTTCATCAGGTTGCGGAAAATGCCCGGAACGTTGTCCATCGGCAGGCCTGCGTTCGACCACCCCACGAGCGATTCGGGATAGAGTTTCACACCGTCGATGCCGGCCAGTTCGCTCAGCGCGAACCAGTTGGTTGCTGCCCAGTGGCCGGTGTTGCAGAACGAAACCAGTGCGTCGCCTTGTGTAAACCCGTTTTCGGCCGCCAGTGAGTCCACCAGCGCCGGCTGTATCAGGGCGGGGGCGTCGGTATCGAACCATCTGGAATGCTCGAAGTAGCGTGATTGCGGCAGCGTGCCGGGGCGGGCCGCGGCGCCGTGCTTGGCCTCGCCCTTCCAGAAGGCCTCGGGGCGGGCATCGATCAGTTCGGCGCTTTCGCTTCCCTCGACGATGGATTGCACGGTTTCGGTGGTGGCAAGCCAGGTGTCGTCGAACTCAACGGTGATGTCGCTGGGTTCCGGCGTGACAACGGCCTGCGACTGTGCAAGCCCCGCCGCCTGCCAGGCGTTCATGCCGCCGTTCAGAATTGCCAGAGTGCTCACCCCGCTCGATTTCAGTGTCCAGTATACCCGCGCGGCGGCCCCGAAATCGGTTGCATCGGCGCCCTGATGTACGATGACTGTCGTCCGGTCGTGCGTGACGCCAAGACCGCGCAGGATTTCGGTCAGCCTGTCTTCCGGGACCAGTTCGCCGGGGTTGTCCTGCGGACCGCGAAAGAGGTTGTAAGGCGCATGGATCGCACCGGGGATATGCCCTGCGTCGTAGACGCTTTTGCCGTCCTCGGTGGTGCCGGTGCGAATGTCCAGAACCAGCGGCGCAGGCGTTTCATGCTGGGCGGCTGCCAGTGTGTCGGCTGTCGTCAGCGGCCCCGTCACGCTTGCCAGCGCCGGAAGCGGCAGGGCAAGAGCTGCGCTGAGTATAAAGTATTTCATGGTGTCGTTCCCCGTTTTCCTACGCAGAAGATGGCGGCAAACCCCGCATGTGCAATGGGGGCGTTCGGTCGCAACCCGGCCATGCACCCCGTAGCGGAGGCGTTGTTCCGGGTTGAAAAAACCGGTGAAACGGCGGTTTCCCAAACGAAGCCGATGCGGGAACGATGGCCCGCATCGGCCGGGGAAAAAAGAACGGCGTCAGAAACCGGCTTTTATTTTCTCGAATGCGGCGGATCGACGCTCGCGCTTCGATCCCGGTATCGGAAGCTGCGCCAAGACCGGCGCTTCAATCGGGCCGAGGTCCACGCGGGCCAGGGTTTGGCGTTTATCCCGGCCATGGCGGCGGCGTTGGCGTGGCCGAAGCCTAAGGCTGCAACGGTTTGGGGAATCTGGGGCCAGAAAGGCGTTCAGTCATAGGCCTTGTCTTCGGACCCTTTGCCCTCGGCGAGATTGGCAAAACCGCACAGCCACAGCGATGATCCTTCTGTCGTCTCACGCTGAAAGCCGATCGGATAGTCTTGTTCCGACATCGTCGGCAGGGTTTCGTTCCACGCCCAACTGACGAGGGTCTCACCCGTTGCATCAACTGCGCCAGTTCTGCGGAGTCGGTCCAGTAGGGCGTCTGTTCTGGTGCACCCGGCGCAGCCAGTCCGCGGTGGCCTCGAACTAACTGTGCGTCGGTGACGGCGGTCCAGTCCGTCGTGCCGGTGGCAAGATAGGCCAGCGCGAAGCTGTCGTCGACATTGTCGGGCAGAGTGATGCGTCCCGCATATTCCGGGTTTTCAAAAACCGCAAAGCGAGGCAAGATCCTCCGCCGGAACCTTGTCGCGGTTATAGGCTATCGTGGTAGCGCCGAAATAGACCGGCACGAAACAGGTCGTGTCGCAGCGGTGACATCCCAGCCCAGGCTTCGGTACAATCGGTGTTCCAGCCTTCGAGAATCCCGCACTCCACCCATTTCCCGCCCGACCCGATGATCCGTGCCTAAATCGTTTTGCATTTAATCTGAGGCATATCCGGCAGTTTTGAGGAAGTTCCAGCACTCTTGCGGGTCGAACATCTCGCGGATGTCTCCGAGGGCCCGGAACAAGGTGTCGAAGGGTCTGACACCCATGCGTCTCAGGTGGGCCTTGAGCTTCG
>NZ_QAAA01000032.1 GCF_003046545.1 Rhodovulum imhoffii
GTGGCGCTGCCGTGACGAACTTGTCCCATAGTGCTTCCTTCCATTCCAGCGAATGGATCGCACCATCAAACCCTGGCATCAAACACCTAGAGCCGGAGCGTGATCGGAACAATCAACACAAGCGCAAAGATCCGTGCGAAGTGATGCACCGCGACATAGGCAGGATCGTAGCCCAGGGACAGCCCGATGGCGGCCATCGCCTCGACCCCGCCCGGCGCATAGGCAATCCAGACCTGGCCGAACGGCAGACCTGTTACGGCACTGGCCAGGACCGCAAAGCCAATCGAGACAACGAGGGCCGCTCCGACCACGGCCAGCCCTGCGATTGCATAGCGCCCGACCTGTTCGGGCGTCACACGGCTCATCCGCGACCCGAGCACAGCCCCGGTCATGGCAAAAGCGGCGAAGGTAACCCATGCCGGGGTCAGGCCGTGCACCAGCCCGGCCGAATGGCCGCCGGCGCTGACGACCATGCCGGCCAAAAGGTTCGCGGCGGGTAGGCCAAGGCGTGTGCCGATGGCCCCGATCGCAACCGCAACCAGGAGCAGCGCGGCAAGAACCGGAAGCGACATCGCTTCGGAGGCACCCTCCGCTATGGCAGGCGGGCTGTCGAGTGCCACCGCGAGCGGCGGCACCGCAACGACGAGGACCAGCAGGCGCATCAATTGCAGGAACATGACGGCGGTCGCATCGCCGTGCCCCTCAACCGCGATGGCGATGGCGTTTGACATGGTCCCAGGTGCGCTTGCAAGTGTTGCGGTCTGCCTGTCCAGCCCATATCCGCGCGCGAGGATCAGCCGGCCCACCAGAATGGTCACCAGCAGCGACGCGACCAGAAGAGAGAGGCTGATCCCCCATGTTGCGACCTGATCGAAAAGCCGTTCGTCGATTCCCGAACCCAGCGACACGCCGATAGCGGCGAATGCCAGATCGCGCACCGGGTTGGGCACGGCCACGCGCACTCTAAGTGCGGCAATGGCCGCAACCGCCATGGTACTGCCGATCAGGGGACCGGCCGGAATGCCCGCGAGGGCAGCCAATGCCGCCCCGGCAAACCCCGCCACAACGGTTGCGAATGTCCCGGGATGTATCACTGCCATCAGTCTTCTTCTGCGGGTACGCCCCCGTGTATCCGCCGGGCCCGCCGGGCCAGCCAGATCGGTATCATCACGACCAAAAGGGCCAGGATATAGAGCGTTATACTTTTATAATTCTCGATCAGAATCGCCCAGTCCCCACCCGAAATCGACAAGGCGCGGCGCAGGTTGTCCTCGAACAACCCGCCCAGCACAAACCCCAAAATGACCGGGGCAAGCGAAAAGTCCAGCTTGCGCAGGAACCAGCCGAAGACACCGAGCCCGGTAATCAGCAACAGGTCGAATGGATTGCCCACGATGGTATAAATTCCGATGAAGGCGAGAATCGCGATCAGCGGTGTAAGGTAATGCTGCGGAATCGTCAGCATCCGCGCGAAAAGGCCAACCAAAGGCAGGTTGATGACCAGAAGCGCAATATTGCCGATATACATCGACGCGATCAGGCCCCAGGCGACTTCGGGTCTCTGGGTGAACATCATCGGGCCGGGTTGTATGTTGAACATCAGGAGGGCGCCAAGCAGGATTGCGGTCGTCCCCGACCCCGGAATCCCCAGTGTGAGCATTGGTACCATGGCGCCGCCCGCTGCCGCGTTGTTTGCAGCCTCTGGCGCAGCCAGACCGCGCACATCGCCGGTACCAAAGGTCTTTTCGCTGTCGGAGATGCGTTTTTCGGTGCCGTAGGCCACGGCGGAGGCAACCGAGGCCCCGGTTCCGGGCAGAATGCCGATGAAGAAACCGATGACCGAGGCGCGTGCGATGGTCCATTTGCATCTTGCCAGATCGACCAGGCGGACGAAGCTCTTGTCCACCGGCAGTGATTTCAGTTTTCCCGAGACCTGATGCTCAACCAGGGTCAGCAATTCTGCCATGCCGAAAAGCCCCACGACGACGATCAGGAAATCGATGCCCGCAAGAATGTCCGGAATGCCGAACGTATAACGCGCCACGCCGGTGTTGGCATCGATTCCGACGGTCGCCAGCATCAGGCCGATCGTGGCACCAAGCAGCGTCTTGACGGCACTCTTGCCCACGAGAGAGGCAAGAGAGGCAAATGCGAACACCATCAGCGCGACATAATCGGCCGGAGAGAATGTGACGGCGAAGGACGCAAGCGGCGGCGCAAAAAGCGACAGCAGGATCACGGCGAACGTACCGCCCACGAAAGATGCGACGGCCGATAAGGACAGGGCGCGCCCTGCCGCACCCGCGCGGGCCATTGGATTGCCATCGAGCGTCGTCATGACGGCCCCCGCATCGCCGGGCACGTTGAGCAGAATGGAAGAAATCCGACCGCCGTATTCCGCCCCGTAGTAGATCCCGGCCAGCAGGATCAGTGCGGATTCCGGCCCAAACCCAAGTCCGTAGGCGATGGGCAACAGGATCGCGACACCATTTATCGGACCAAGGCCAGGCAGAGCGCCAATCAGCGTCCCTCCGAAACATCCCGCCAGAACGAGAAACAGATTCAACGGGTCGAGAGCAACGCCAAAGCCCGTTGCCAGGCCGTTCAGGACCGCCTCCATCACGAAGCCCCTTCCGTGCGCGGGACGGCGGCCAGAAGCGTCTCGAAGATGTCACCCTCCGGCAGGTTGAGGTCAAGCAGCGTAACACAAAGCAAATAGCCAAGCCCCCCTGCGGCCACACCAAAGATCACGGGCCGGACCCCTCCCGCACCCAACATCGCGCTGAGCGCGCCGCCGAACAGGATCGTCGCGAGAACGAAGCCCAAAGGTTCGTAGAGTTCCGCATAGGCACAAAGCATGATCACCGTGGCACCCAGGCGAAGCCATGTCCGGCCTGCAACACCCAGTTCGATGGCGTCCGGCTTCCAGACAATGACAAGCAGGCAGGCAATGGCGACAAGTGAAAGGATTTGCGGCCAGCTTTCGGGACCGAGCGGATCGTACTGAAAGGGGGCACTGATCGTGGTGAAGGCGATGGCCGCATAGGCCAGTGTCACGATCAAAAGCACCCCTGCGAAAATGCGGTCGGCCATGGCGGTCTCCTCGTATCCTGGGGGTGAGACTTGGGTCGGCAGCCCGCACGTCTGCAAGTGCGGGCTGCCGCGTCGGTGCTGGCGGCGATCAGTTGATCAGGCCTGCCTCGGTCGCGATGTCGCGCAGGTTCTGCACACGCTTTTCTATAGAAGTCTGAAGCTCGTCCCCGGCCAGATTCAACGGCAAAAGGCCCTTTTCCTTTTGAACTTGCGCAAACGCGTCCGTTGCATAGGCCGCGTTGAAGGCATCCACCCACTTCTGGTAATCGGAATCCGAGACATCGCCGCCCATATAGAACCCCCGCAGGATCGTCCATTCGACGTCGAAGCCCTGTTCGATGGCGGTTGGAATCTCGGCAAAGGGCGCGTCCAGGCGCTCGGGCGACAGGACGGCCAGGAGCCGCATCTGGCCGGATTCGACATGGGGGACCATCTCGCCCACATCGCCCATGTAGACCTCGATCGAACCGCCCAGAAGCGCGGCAATTGCATCGCCGCCACCGTCGAAAGCGACATAACGCATATCCACCGGAGAGGCGCCCGCTTCACGCAGCAGCAGCGCGCCTTTCATCCAGTCCTGTGAACCGACCGAACCGCCGGCCCCCACCACGACCGATGCCGGATCCGCCGAAAAATCGGACATAAGATGGGAAAGATCCTTGTATTCGCTGTCGGCACGCACGACGACAGCGCCGAAATCGGCACCGGCGGTACCGACCCAGCGCACATCCTTTTCGGTGAACTCACCGTATTTGCCGGTCACAATGTTCAGCAGCGACCCGGTCGAGAAGGCGACGATGGCAGAACCGTCATCCGTACGGGAGGTGTTGAACAGGTTGTAGGCCACGGCGCCAATCCCACCGGGCATGAACGTCACCTGGACCGGCGCGTCGACATGCGGGTCAAGCCCGGTCTGGGCAATGCGGCAGGTCAGGTCGAACCCGCCGCCAGGATTGGCGGGAGCAATACATTCCGGATTGTCGATCTGGCTTTGAGCGAAAGCTGGCGCAACGAAAGATGCGGCGACGCAGAACGCGGCGCCAAAACGAGCCAATAACATTGTGTCCTCCCAGGGTTCGTTTTGGCCGGGGTTCCCCGGCATATTATCATGTATCGCGCAACAGCCTGAGGTCACCCTGACGCAAAACTGACAAGACGCTGACCCGGTCTTCGCCCTGCGCGCACGCGCTTCCCGGTTTGGCTCCGCGCTGCTAAATTCATACCATGAGAATGCTTTTGGTCGAAGACAATGATGACCTGGCGGAGACGATCGTGGATCGGCTCCGGGCCGAGGGGCATTCCGTCGACCGGGAGAAGGACGGCGACGACGCGAACGAGCTTCTGCGCCACTTCAAATTCGACATCGTGCTTCTGGACCTGAACCTGCCGGGCCGGAGCGGTTACGAAGTGCTGCGGGCCCTGCGCGCAAGGGAGGACGACACACCGGTCATAGTGCTGACCGCGCGCAGCCAGATCGACGACAAAGTGATCGGGCTGGATGCCGGGGCGGACGATTACATGATAAAACCCGTCGACTTTCGCGAATTGTCGGCGCGGTGCCGTGTCCTGTCCCGTCGGCGGGCAGGCCGCTCCAGCAACGTATTTTCCGCTGGTCCATTCGTCTTCGATCGGGCGGCCAAGCGCGCGACGATCCACGGGCAGGATACCCAGATGCGCGCCCGTGAGATCCAGTTGCTGGAAATCATGATCGACAACATGGGCCGGATGCTGACCAAGGAAGACGTGGCCGACCGGCTATATACCTTCGAGGAAGCGCCCAGCCTGAATGCCGTAGAACAGCTGGTCACGAGGTTGCGGCGCAAGCTGGAAGGGACGCCACTGGTCATCAAGACGGCGCGAGGCCTTGGATACATGGCCTACCTGGCGGATGATGACTGACGCATCGGGCCATTCGCTCCAGCGCCGGCTCCTCGTGTCGATGGCCGCCGGCTTTGCGGTCTTTCTTGTGCTCATGTCGATACTGTTGTGGACCTATTCCCGCGCTGCGGCCGACCGGACGCATGACCTGCCGCTCGCCGGGGCGGCCCTGGCGATCCTTGAGCGCATATCGGTCGGCCCCGATGGCGCAACGGTGGACTTGCCCAACTCTGCCATGGACATACTTTCGCTGAACCCCGTCGACAGAGTTCAATACCGTGTCTTCGTTCCGGGCCAGCGGGAAATCACCGGCACGGCGGACCTGCCGGTCCCGGCCGACGCGACACCATCCGCATCCCCCGTTTTTTACGATGCAGACTATCAGGGGGCGGCGTTCCGCTTCGTTCTTCAGGGGAGACCGTTCATCTCCCCGGATGGACGCCAATGGGTCGCGGTGCAGGTTGGGCAAACCGTCGAATCCCGAACCACGCAGCAGTTGTTCTTCTTCGCCGCAGGGCTTGCGGGCCTGGCGGTCCTGTCCCTGATTGGCCTTGGGTTTGTCTGGGTGGCGATACGGACATCGCTCTCTCCGCTACGCCAGATCGCCCATGATCTGGCACAGCGCGAACCGGCGGATCTGGCACTGGTCGAAGGGAGTCCCCCGCGCGAGGTCCGGAACCTCTTCGATGCGATCAACGGGTTCATCACGCGGCTGCGCCGTAGCCGCGCCCTGACCGAGACCTTCATCGCCGATGTTGCGCACCAGACGCGGACATCGCTTTCGGCATTGCAGGGCCATCTCTCGCTTGCTGCGGATGCCGAGGATCCGGGCCAGATGCGCTCCCGGCTGGTCAAGGCCGAAAGGCAGGCCGCGCACACCGTACGCCTGACCAACCAGTTATTGGCCAATGCCATGGTCATTCACCGGTCCGACCGGACAAGCCTGCGCCCGCTCGCCCTGAAACCGCTGGTGCGCGACACGCTGGCCGAAAGCCTTCGCGAAAGCCGGATGCGCGATATTTCGTTGTCCTTCGTCGGCGACGAGATCGGCGCAGGAGAGGACATCATCGAGGGCGACACTCTTTCGATCCGCGAGGCGCTTCGCAACCTGATCGAAAATGCCGTGCGTCACGGCCCCCCCGACAACACGATTACCATCACGCTGAACGGAACGGAGCAGAGCGTTCGCCTCAGCGTCGAGGATGCCGGCCCCGGAATCGCGGATGCGGACCTGCCCAAGGCCACGGAACGTTTCACATCGCTGTCCGACAAGACGAAAGGATCGGGCCTTGGCCTTTCGATCGTCAAGGCCGTGGCCCAAGGGCACTCCGCGGACATGAGGCTTGGCCGTTCCTCTCTCGGTGGACTCGAAGTGACATTGATATTCAGGCGAATCGTCCCGATCCTGCTGCTGGTAAGCGGCGCGGTCTTTGCAGGAGACACCGGCGCGGCACAGACACTTGTTATTCATAGCGCCACGGACACGCCGGCCATGCAGCCGCTCATCGATGCGTTCGAAGTGCGTAATCCCGGCGTCGACGTCGCCTATGTCGAGTTCCAGACGGTTGCACTCCACCAGTCCATGTTGCGCCCCGAGACGATCGGAAAACCGGATCTCGTCATTTCCTCCGCGATGGATCTACAGGTCAATCTGGTCAACCGTGGACTTGCGCGTCGCATCAGGCTCGCGCCCGGGATCGCTCCGCCGCCCTGGGCCTCATGGCGGTCCGAACTGTTCGGTTTCACGTTCGAACCCGCCATCGTCGTCTATGACAAGCGGGCGATTTCCAAGCGAGAACTCCCCACCAGCCACCGGGACCTGGCCACATTCGTGCGCGAGAACGAAGAACGCTTTCGCGGGCGCATCGGCAGTTACAACATTCGCGACTCCGGCGTGGGGTATCTGTACGCGACTCAGGACAGCCTTCAGGGGCCGCAGGCGCTGCGGCTTTTCGAAATTCTCGGACGTACCGGCATGAAGACCTATTGCTGCACGTCAGATATGGTCGCAGCGACTGCACGAGGCGAACTGGCTTTCGCATTCAACATCATCGGAACCTACGCGGCCAGCCTGGCGGAGACGTCGCCCCATCTTGGCCTGCATTTTTTCGAAGACTATAATCTGGTCATGTCCCGGACGGCTTTCGTTCCGAAAGACGCGAAAAACCCGGACCTGGCAGCGGCATTCATTGGCTTCCTCCTTTCCGAGGATGGCCAGCGCATCATTCTGAAAGATACGCCGCTCTTGCCGCTGACCCCCGCGCCGGAGCCGACCTCATCGTTCGAACGGCAGATTCGTGACCAAAGGGGGGCATTTCTGCCGATACGTTTGACACCGGGGTTGCTGACCTACCTTGACGACCTCAAGCGGCGGGAGTTCCTGTCGGCCTGGGAAACATCGCTGAGACGCGATCGCCGGTCGTCATCGTCTCTTTTGGAACCATCCGCGCGGTGATTCCGCGGTGATCCGCCCGACCGCCCTCACCGAAGTTGTTCGCCATGATGTGCAGGAAAGCCCCCTCATTCCTCACATGGAAAACGGTGATGAAACCGGGGCACCTTCAGATCCCCGCCTTTCGAGGCTCAGGGCAAGCGGAACTAGCGTATGTCGCGCCCGGAAAACAAACCGATGCATATGCGATGCATATGCGTAGACGTTCGTTCTGCGCCGGTTTACAGTCGCTCCGGACAGGATCATGCAGGCACGTTGCCGACCGGGTCCGAAAAGATCGCCCGCCGATCTTGACGATTTACCTTTTGAAACGGCGACATCAGCCGATCTTCGTGTGAGTATCAGTAAAGGAGCAAGAATTTGAATACCCTGGCAACCAAGCCGCATTTCTGGCTTCGAATCCTGTCAAGCCTCCTCATCGCAACCGGTATCATTCTTGCAATCGGGGGGGGGTATCTCGTCGTTCTGGGAGGATCATGGTACTACCTGATCGCTGGTATCGCGCTTGTTTTTTCCGGATCGCGCATATGGCATGGCAAGATTGACGGCGTATGGATCTATCTGGCGATTTTGGCCGGAACATTTCTGTGGAATTTCTATGAAATCGGCTTCCGTTTCTGGGGTTCGGTGCCGCGGCTGGCCGCGCCAATGTTCATCGGTTTTCTTCTGCTGCTTTCAATTGGCCTGTTCCCGAAACACGAAGGCACGCCCCGTCAGCGCAGGCTTGGTTTCCAGGGCGGGTTGGCGTTGCTGGCCGGTTTTGCAATCTACATAGGTGCGATGGTGTTTCCGCACGGCATCGTTCGAAACGAGATACCTGTCACGGCCGGGCAGGAAACCGAAATCACCCTGACCAGGGAAGGGCAATGGCGGGAATACGGCCGAACCGGCGAAGGCATCCGATACACACCACTTGATCAAATCACAAAGGACAACGTACACAAGCTTGAGGTTGTGTGGACCGCGCGTCACGGGCAAGTCCCTGATCTGGAAAAAGCAAACGCAGATCAGAATACGCCGATATTTGTCGATGGGACCGTTTATCATTGCGCCTATAATAACATCGTGACCGCTGTCGACGGCACGACGGGTGAAATAAAATGGCAGTTCGATCCCCAGGCCAAGGCGCCAATCTGGATGCGTTGCCGCTCGGTCGCTTTCGTCGACCCGGCCGAGCTTGACCCTGCGGGAACAGCGCCTGCCGGCACCGCGCCGGAAAACTGCGGCCCGCGCATTGTCGTCGCAACGGTCGACGGTCGGCTTATCAGCGTGAAAGCCAAGGATGGTACGGTCTGCCGCAGCTTTGGCGCGAACGGTGTCGTCGATCTGCTTGAAGGCATGGGTGCTTTTCCAGAAGGTCAGTACATGCCGACCACGGGGGCCACGCTCGCTGGGGACAAGATCGTGATCGGCGGCTGGGTGAGGGACAATCAATCGACCGGGGAAGCCCCCGGTGTCGTGCGCGCCTTCGATGCCATCTCAGGTGACCTGAAATGGGCCTGGGATCTGGGCAACCCGGAAATAGACACGCTGCCTGCCGAGGGGGAAACGTATACACGTGGGACGCCGAATGTCTGGGCGCCTATCTCCTATGACGAAGACCTCAACATGGTCTATTTGCCGACTGGCAACCCAACGCCGGACTATTGGGGGGGGACAAGATCGGAGGCGGATGAAAAGTATGGGTCCTCGGTCGTAGCGGTTGATCTGACGACGGGGAAAGCCGTCTGGCATTTTCAGACAGTCCACCATGACCTCTGGGACTACGACGTTCCGTCCCAGCCGGCTCTGATCGATTTTCCAAAAGAGGACGGAACCACTGTCCCGGCCCTGGTACAAACTACGAAACGCGGCCAGATTTTTGTATTGGACCGACGCACCGGTGCGCCCTTGACCAGGGTGGAAGAATTGCCTGTGCCTCCGGGCGATGCGAAAGGCGAAAGATATTCACCTACTCAACCCTTCTCGACCGGCATGCCGCAAATCGGAACGGATGAGAGCATCCTCGACCAGCATCACACCTGGGGGATGACACCGGTCGACCATCTCATTTGCAGAATCAGAACACTCAAAACCCGTTGGGACGGCTTCATGACCCCGCCTTCCGAGGAAACATATTTTCAGTTTCCCGCCCAGACGGGGGGAATGAACTGGGGGAGCGCGTCCTTCGATCAGAGCCGCAATATCCTGATTGTGAACGATTTGCGCTGGATCAACCGAACCTATATCATCCCGCAGGAGTCCACGGGCGGCAAGGACCTGAGCGGGGGAAGCGAGGGCGGACCAATGCATGGTACGCCCTATCAGATATTCGTCGATTACAATCTCCTGCCATTTTCCCAGACACCCTGTTACGAGCCGCCTTATGGCACGATGACCGCTATCGACATGGCTACCCGGAAAGTCAAATGGGAAATACCGATGGGCACCACACGGGAAATCGGCCCTTTCGGTCTCAAGCTCTCCGCGCCATTCAATGTCGGCATGCCCACCCTTGGCGGTGCAATGACAACCAGATCCGGCCTGACCTTTTTTGCCGCGACACAAGATTTCTTCTTGCGCGCCATCGATACGGAAACGGGCGAGATCGTGTGGAAATCGCCTCTACCTGTCGGCAGCCAGTCCGCTCCGATAAGTTATGTCGACGGCAAGGGACGGCAAATTGTTCTCGTGCAAGCTGCGGGGGCCCGCCGCAGCAAAATGCGTGGAGACTACCTTATCGCGTACGCCTTGACGAAAGAGAATTAGCCAGGGTGCTGCATACCGGCCTGACCTTGTTTTGAGCCTGACCCACTGAATTTTCCACCACCCCATTCGGGAAACGGGGAACCAGAGACGCGGAAGGATGTGGCAGATGCGCATCGCGGAGCCGTGATGACCGACCCCACCCGGCTGAGACTGGGTGTGATCCGGCCGAAGACCGCGACGGACATGCCGACACCCCGGAATGTCCGTCCGCCAGGCGCACGACGAACCGCGTAAGGATTGCCGGAAACCCAGACTCCTGGGTAGGATACCCCGAACATGCCAATGGACATCAGGCGGATATATTGAATAGCATCAAGTTCAGTCGACCAGATGATGTATGCAGGGGCCGCATTTGTTTGGCAACCTGATAGACGGAACGATCCTTGTCGCCGTGACGGTGACGATTCATGTTCTTCTGTTCGCGGGGCTGGTGCGGCTTTCCGGTCGCGTTTCTCGCCGCAGTATCGACAGTTTTGGCCGCGTCACGCTTCTCGTTTGCGGGATGACGGTAATCATTATCCTCGCTCATATTGTCGAAATCCAGATCTGGGGAGCATATTACAATCTGATCGGCTTCATGCAGAGTTGGGAAGAAGGCTTTTACTTCAGCGCCGTTACCTATGCCACCATCGGGTATGGCGATATTGTTCCGCCGCCGGAATTGCGAACCCTTGCGGCTGCCGAAGGTCTCACCGGAATCCTGATGTGTTCGCTGTCCGGCGGGCTGATCTTCGCGGTCGTCTCACATATAATCGAAATCCTGGACAAAGAGGCCAGAATGTAATGGAAGTAATTTTCCTTTTTTTCGGTATGGTGTTTTTTTACAGCCTGATTTCAGAGCGGATCGACCAGACCTACCTGACCGCGCCGATCGTATTCACGCTCTATGGTTTCGCGGTTTTCTGGCTCATGGACGAGCCTCTGGAAACCGGTGGCAGCGCAGAGGTTCTTTTGACAATTGCGGAACTGGGCCTTGTGCTGCTGCTGTTTACCGATGGCAGTCATATCTCACAGGTGTTCGAAGACGGTCTCAGGTCCCTGCCCGGGCGGCTACTCAGTACCGGCATGGTCCTGACCATTCTGCTCGGTGCGGGCGCCGCTATGGTCTTGTTCGATGAATTGACGATCTGGCACGCTGGCATTCTCGCCGCAATTCTGGCGCCGACGGATGCGGGCCTTGGACAGGCCATTGTATCAAGCCCCAAAGTTCCCAAAGGGATCCGCGAATCTCTGAATGTCGAAGCCGGTTTGAACGATGGCCTGGCGGTGCCGTTCCTGTTGTTCTTCATTGCCTTGGCTTCCAGTGCCCAAGACGTGTCCTTCGGTCGGTTCTTTCTTGAGCAGTTCTGCTACGGTGTGGCGATAGGGCTGATCATCGGGTGGGCCGGAAGCCGGTCTTTCGATGCGGCCCAAGCCCGCGGGTGGGTCGGGGAGCGTTACCGGCAACTGGGCTTTACCATGCTGCCGATCATGTGTGTGATCCTCTCGCATGAAACCGGGGCCAGCATGTTCATCGCGGCATTCGTGGCCGGCCTTGCGGTGCAGCGCAACACTGATCAGAGCATCGACCGGCAGCGCCTCGAATTTACTGAAAACTGGGGACAGCTGATCAATCTGACAGTGTTCTTTTTGTTCGGTATGATCGCGGGCGCGTCCCTGGGAGATCTAGAGCCGGTGCATTTCGTTTATGCCGCGCTGTCGCTGACCGTAATCCGGATGCTTCCGGTCGCAGTGTCCATGATCGGGGCTGGACTTGGGACAGGCACGCTACTGTTCATGGGCTGGTTTGGCCCGCGCGGTCTCGCTTCTATCGTTCTGGGCCTAGTGTATCTTGAAAGAGTGCATGGCGAAATCGTGCCGACCATCCATCTATGCCTGATTGCGACGGTTCTGTGCAGCATCATCCTTCATGGATTATCCGCCAAACCCGGCACCTCATGGTTCAGGCAATATGTTGATGGCTTGCCAGACCGTGCGCGGGAGCGCCGGGAACAATAGATCGGAAACACGGGGCTGTGATCTCAACTTGGCGGCTGCCCGGCTGCGTGATATCGCGGGAATCCAATGAGAGGTGGCCTGCTTGCGAAGACGATCTCAAGCTGATGCGTCGGATCGACGATCTGCACATGGAATATCCGTTTTCGGGCAGCCGAATGATGAAGGGTCTCTTGCGGCAAGAAGGCTTCACCGCCGGGCGGTTGCATGTGGCGACTTGCATGAAACGCATGGGCATCCAGGCCTTGTATCGCAGGCCGAACACGTCGAAACCGGCACCCGGCCACAAGGTCTATCCCTATCTGCTGAGAAAGCGTAAGCGGTGCGTTGGCCCCACATAATGTGTAAAACTTCAGTTCGGCAATGTCGTTGGGCAATTCATCAGGTGCGGTCATGCCCGATGCCATAACAAAACAAGGGCAGAATGGCCCGTGCAAACTGCCGCGTGAGTCACTCCGCCGCAGCTGGGGCAATCACCTCCAGAGGCCGTACACGCTGCCAATCCAAACCCGAAAACAGCGCCTCAAACTGGGCCGGTTCCAGGCGCATCACCCCGTTCCTGACCGCGGGCCATGTGAAGCTGCTATCCTCGAGCCGCTTATAGGCCATCACCAGCCCACTGCCGGTAGCCGTTTGGTCTGACTGCTCTGGTTCCAAGGCGAAGCTGTCTGTTACGCTGCTTGGGCAGCGTAACGCCAAGGCAACAGCTCGTCCAATCGAGTGATCTTGTGATCAGCGATGCGCGCAAGAACCCATGTGAGCCAGGCTTGGGGATCGACGCTGTTGAGCTTGGCTGTTTCGATCAGGGTGTAGGCAATCGCCGCGGCCTTTCCTCCGCCTTCGGAACCGACGAAGAGGTAGTTCTTTCGGCCCAAAGCCACGCAGCGGATCGAACGCTCCGCACAATTATTGTCCAGCTCGAGGGAACCGTTTCCCAGATATCCGCGCATTTTCTTCATACGGCCAAGAGCATACCGGATCGCCTTGGCCAGTTCAGATTTGCCCGAGATACGGTTCAGTTGCGCGGCGAGCCAGGCTTCCAGATCGTCAAAGACAGGTTTGGCGTCGCGCTGACGAAGGGCAACGCGTTCTTCTGGTGACTTACCACGCGCGGCCTTTTCGACGGCATAGAGCAGTGCAATACGCCGGATCGCTTCTTCGGCGATCTGCGATCCCTGCGACTGGAAAATATCGACAAACTTGCGCCTGACATGTGCCATACAGGCCATCTCATGAACGCCCTCTTTGGCGAAGATATCGTTGAAACCGGTGTAGCCATCCGCGTGGATCCAGCCTTGGTAGTTGGCCAGATGTTCGGTGGGATGCCTGCCTTCCCGATCTTTGCTGAACCTGTACCAGGCGGCTGGCGGATCGTCCCCAGCCCAGGCTCGTTCATCGCGCACATAGGTCCAGATGCGCGCGGTCGCGCATTTCTTCCTGGCTTGCATCTTGATTGGGGTGTCA
>NZ_QAAA01000033.1 GCF_003046545.1 Rhodovulum imhoffii
GCCTAAAGATCTAGCGAAGCATCACGTAAGGGGGGGCGAACCGGATACTCGCGGTTCATCCACAATCATCCGGTTCGTGGTGATTGGGTCAGTTTATGACGTAAAAGCCAATTTCGTCTGACGTTCTACAGATGTGAAATGGCGCGCTGGGGAGGATTCGAACCCCCGACCCCTTGATTCGTAGTCAAGTACTCTATCCAACTGAGCTACCAGCGCGTGGGGGTGTCATCTATCCCCCTGCCCTGGGCTTTGCAAGGGGGAAATCTCGTAAAATCCGGAATTTCACAGATCCGCCCCTTTCGGCAAGCGGATTACGAACGCCGTGCCCTCCGGGCCGGTCCGCTCCAGTTCCAACCGCCCACCATGACCACGTATCAGTTCGGCGGAGATCGCAAGTCCCAGCCCGGTCCCGCCCTTGCGCGTTCCGCCCTGGAACGGCTGGAACAGATGTTCGCGCGCCTTCGGCGGCAGGCCGGGGCCGGTATCGGAAACGTGGATCTGCCATTCGGATACATCTTCGTCAGCGCGGATTCCGATTTCTCCGGGTTTGCCGGTGACGGCAATGGCCTGCCGGGCATTTCGAATCAGGTTCGTCAGAACGCGGTACAATTGTTCGGGGTCCGCACGCAGCAAAAACGTCGCGGGGATGTCCTCGGCAAAGCTGATGTCTTCTTCTCCTGCGGCAAGGCGTTCGCTCTCCACCACATCGCTGACCAACTGTGCAAGAACCACCCGGTCCAGCCGGGGTGAAGGTTCCTCCGCCTTGCCGAAGGCCAGGGTCGTTTCGCAGAGCGAAATCGCGCGGCTGACCGCCCCCACGATCTTCGGCACGGACCGCTTGACCGAGGGGTCTTCGCTTTCCCCGACACGGTCCGCGAAAAGCTGCGCAGTCGTCAGGATATTGCGCAGGTCATGGCTGATCTTGGCCACAGCCCCGCCCAGCTGGGCCAGGCGCTCTTTCTGGCGTAGGGCGCCGGTCAGTTCCGTCTGAAGGCTTTGAAGGGCGGTTTCCGCCTCGCTGAGTTCGCGCACGCGGGCGGTTGGGGTGATAATCCGGCGCGTATCCTCCGGAGCCTCGGCGTAAACCTGCATCGCCCGCACAACACGCTTGATCGGCAGAACCAGCAGACGCTGTACCGCGAGAAACAGCAACAGCGCCGTAAGGATCGAGATCACGGCCGAAAGCAACAGAATGCGCAGGCCATACTCGATCATTGCCGCCCGCAACGGGGCGGTTTCCAGGGTAACCTCGATCAGTTGACCGCCCTCGCGGACGGGCTCCCCGATAACCCGCACGATCCGCGGCACAGGGTCCGCCAGCCGGCGCAATGCGTCGGGAATCAGCGTCATCGGCCCGGCATTGCGCAAATCGAAGGTCGCCTGCACCGGGGACGGAATCGGGGAAGACAAGATCAGTTCCCGCGCCTGATCCCGGCGCAGCACCACGTTGAAAACGCCCGCGTTACGCAAAAGCTCGGCCTCCAGCCGTTCGTCGATCATCTCGTCCGAGGCCAAAAGCGCAAGCGAGGCGATCTGCGCCCGCTCCAGCCGGGACAGCAGGTAATCCTCCCGGAAGCGGGCGACCGAGGGCACAAAGATCAGCACCTCCGCCAGCATGACGAAGGCCACAGTGAGTAACAGAAACCGCCCCGAGAGCGAGTTGACGATCATGGCGCCCCTTGTCCGCACGCGGTCAGGGCAGCGTCCCCTGCACGATCCGCACCGCGCGCTTAACCCAGACATTTTCAAACAGTCCGGGGATGAAATAAGCACCCGCGGCCCGCTTGTTAAGTTCGGCCAATGTCGGATACGGTGCAATCATATTGGTAACCGCAGATATTTTCAGCCGGTTGGCCAGCACCAGGGACCACACCGCCGCAAGATCCCCCGCCCCCTCACCGACAAGGGTCGCGCCCACCGGGCGCCCGGCCACCACCATCACCTTCACGAACCCTGCGGTCCTGCCTGCGGTTACCGCACGGTCGTTGCCCGCGTAATCCGCCCGGGCGATGCGCAGCCGCGCCCCGTGCAGGCGGCGCGCCTCGGCTTCCGTCAGGCCGACCTGTGCCATCTCCGGGTCCGTGTAGACCGCGCGGGGCACCTGCGTGGCACGGGCACGGGCGGGCAGGCCGAACAGGATCGGACGAATCACCACCGCCGCATGATATCCCGCCGCATGGGTGAATTGCGCCCGACCGGCGGCATCGCCGATGGCATAAATGCGCCGGTTGGTGCTGCGCAGATCATCGCCCACCTTCACCCCGGCGGGCGTCGTCTCCACCCCCGCGGCGGGCAGGTTCAGCCGCTCCAGAACCGGTTTGCGCCCGACCGCCAGCAACAGATGCGTGCCTGTCACCGGGCCGGCCCCGGTTTCCACGGTGATGGCCCCGGCCTGCCCGGAAACGGCGGTGACAGGGGTCTTCTCACGCAGGTCGACCCCTTCCGTGCGCAGACGGTCCAGAACCGGCGCGACGGCCTCCGGATCCTCCCGGCTCAGGGCGCGGGCCCCCTCGATCACGGTGACCCGGCTGCCCAGGCGGGCGTGGGCCTGCGCCATTTCCAGCCCGATCGGCCCCGCCCCGATGACAAGAAGATGCTCGGGCCGCTCCCGCAGATCGAAAAGCGTCTCATTGGTCAGGTAAGGCACATTTTCCAAACCCGGAATCGGCGGAACCACCGGGCCCGACCCCGTGGCGATCACAAAGCGCCGGGCGCGGATCGTGTTCCCCCCGGCCTCCAGCATGCGCGGGCCGGCAAAGCGCCCCCACGCCCGGATCACCCGAACGCCAAGCCCCTCGAACCTCTCCACGCTGTCATGGGGGGCGATGGCGGCAATGATGCGCGCGACATGTTCCATGACCACGGCATACGCCACTTGCGGAGTACCGGGCGCAACCCCGCAGCCCCCCGTGCGCACCGCATGCGCCTGCCTTGCCGCCGCCAGCAATGCTTTTGAGGGGACGCAACCGTAGTTGAGACAGTCCCCGCCCATCCTGTGCCCTTCCACCAGCACCACGCGCGCGCCCATCTGCGCCGCCCCCGCCGCCAGTGACAATCCGCCGGAACCGGCCCCGATAATGCACAGATCGGTTTTGATGCGTGTCATGTCAGGTCCTTTTCCCGGCGCGCCCGCAGCACGATCGGCAGCGCCGCCAACACTGCCAGCCCCATGATCGGGCCGAGGATATAGGGTTCGAAGATGATCGAGAGATCGGGCGTTTCCCCCCGGGAAAAGACCTCCCCCAACCCGACCCCGACCCAAGTATAAACCAGTGCCCCCGGAATGATCCCCAGAAATGTCGTGGCCGCGAACCGGCCCAGCCCAACCCCGGCGAGCGCGGGCAGAAGGTTCGCCACGAAAAACGGCACCACCGGCACCAGCCGGAGGAGCAGCAGTACGGGAATCTCGTTCTCGCGCAATCCCGCGCGCAGACGCTGCGCCCGTGGCCCGGCCATATCCAGCCCGGCGGCCGTGCGCTGGGCCAGCCCCCAGCGCACGGCGAGAAAGATTGCGCAGGCCCCCAGCGTCGCGGCAATGACATTGAACACCACGCCCGGGAAAAGACCGAACAGAAAGCCCCCCGTCAGGGTCGCCACCGTCGCCCCCGGCAGGGAAAACGCCACGATCAGGGCATAGGCCGTCATGAAACCCGCCGCGCTGAGGACGTAATTGTCATCGCGCAGCACCAACAGCGCCGCCCGGTTTTCGGCCAGCGCCGCGAACGACAGCTGATCGCGCAACATCACCGCCCCGGCGCAGGCAAAAAGCACGATCATCAGGATCGGCACCAATCGCCGGTGCCCTGTCCGCGGGTCTTTTTTCATCTGTGGCCTCCCGTATCTTTCTTGGCACGGGCCAGGCTGCGATGTAACCCTCCGGCGCGGGAAGTCACGCAAGCGTCACACAACGTGCACGGCAGGGAGGGAATCCGTAAAAACCGGCAGGAGTGAATTGACTTCGCACCGGCAACCCCCTAAAGGACGGGCTTCGAACACTTGGGGCCTTCGAATCCGTAGGGGTTTGGGCCGCACCTGACGGAGCAAGCGCGATGAAACGCACCTACCAACCCAGCAACCTTGTCCGCAAGCGCCGCCACGGATTTCGCGCGCGCATGGCCACCAAAGCGGGCCGGAAGATTCTGAACGCGCGCCGCGCGCGTGGCCGCAAGTCGCTGAGCGCGTAAGCCTCAGCGAGCCAAGGGTCATGACACCGCCGGGGGCAGATGTGGCAGGCAGCGCGCCGGAGGTCACAAACAGGCCCCCGGCGGTTTCTTCATGTCTGCATACTCTCACGAAACGGGCCGATTTCCTGCGTGCCGCCCGCGCACAGCGCCAGGGCACGGCGGGGTTCATGTTGCAGGCCCGCAAGCGCCATGACGATGGGATCGCCGGCATCCGCGTGGGGTTCACCTGTTCCAAGAAGGTCGGCAATGCCGTCGCCCGAAACCGCGCCAAGCGCCGTCTGCGTGAAGTGGCCCGGCAAGTTTTACCCGCCTGTGGCCGCGACGGATGGGATTACGTCCTGATAGGCCGGCGCGATGCCACGGCCACCCGCCCTTTCGAAGCCCTCCGGGACGACCTGAGGCAGGCCCTGCGCAAGGTGCACGCACAATGACGCCGCTTGCCCGCCTGTTTGCCTTGCCGGTCCGGGCCTACCGGCTGGTGCTCAGCCCCTGGGTGGGGTTCAACTGCCGCTATCAGCCGACCTGTAGCGCCTACGCCCTGGAGGCCCTGGAAAAGCACGGGGCCTTCAAGGGGGGATGGCTGGCGGCACAGCGGATCCTGCGCTGCAACCCGTGGGGCGGCTGCGGCTATGATCCGGTCCCCGGCGAAAAGCGCTGAATTGCCCGTTGCGCCTGAAACTGGCATAAAGGCGCCGCAACAGGATGACCCCATGTTCGACACCGCCGACGACATTCACCCGCTGTTTCACGGTGCGCCTTCGGCGACCGAATTCAAGAAGCTGCGCAAACGGATCATCCGCCAGACCCGCGAGGCGGTCGAGCATTACGGCATGGTGGAACGTGGGGCGCGCTGGCTGATCTGTCTTTCCGGCGGCAAGGACAGTTACACCCTGCTGGCCGCGCTTTATGAACTGAAATGGCGCGGGCTGCTGCCGGTGGATCTGCTGGCCTGCAATCTCGATCAGGGGCAACCGGGGTTTCCAGCCACGGTGCTGCCGGAATTTCTTGAGAAAATGCAGGTGCCCCACCGGATCGAGTACCAGGACACCTACTCCATCGTGATGGACAAGGTACCCCAGGGACGCACCTACTGCGCCCTGTGTTCGCGGCTGCGGCGCGGCAACCTTTACCGCATCGCGCGTGAGGAAGGGTGCAGCGCCGTCGTTCTGGGCCACCACCGGGACGACATCCTTGAAACCTTCTTCATGAACCTCTTTCACGGCAGCCGCCTGGCGACAATGCCGCCGAAGCTCGTGAACGAGGATGGCGACCTGTTCGTTTATCGCCCTCTTGCTTTCGTGGCCGAAACCGATTGCGAAAGATTTTCCCGCGCGATGAACTACCCGATCATTCCATGCGACCTGTGCGGTTCGCAGGATGGATTGCAACGCCAGCAGGTCAAGCGCATCCTCGATCAGTGGGAGGCAAACCACCCCGGACGCCGGCAAAAGATGTTTCGCGCCCTGATGAACACCCGCCCCAGCCACCTGCTGGACCCGGCGCTGTTCGATTTTGTCGGGTTAAAACGGAAAACCGGGAAAATTACTGAAAATTCAGGGGAAATCCCTCTTTTGCGTTAACCGGACACTGGCAAGACGGCCCCTAGGCTCCTCTGAAATCAGATGGAGCCCGCCCATGCCCTCGTTCATCCGCCCCCTGACCACAAAGCGCCTGCGGGACCTCGTCACCAATGCTCCGGCTGCGGCGGGCCTGACTTCGGTGGGGGTGTTATGCGCTTTCTGGCTTGGGGGCGAAGGGGCGCTGGTGGCCTCGGCGCTTGGGCTGCCCGTTCTGGTGTGGCTGCGCCGGCCTGCCCCCCCTGCCTGCGTTTTGCCGCCACCGGACCCGCAAACCGGCCTGATCCTTCGCGACGCTGTGCTTCGCGAACTCGACGCCCGGCTGGCCAGCGCAGCCCATACGGGACTGCAAACCGCCTGCCTCGCCGTCAGCATAGAAGGGCTGGATCAGCTTGAGCCCCGCCACGGCAGGAGCGCGCGCCCAGAGATTTTGCGCCAGATCGCGGCGCGGGTACAGACCGTGATGCGTCAGGATGACGTGGTTGCCCGGCTTCCGAACGGATTCGCAATTGTCATGGCCCCGGTTCCGCGCGCCGATCTTGAAACCCTGATCCAGCTTGGCGGGCGATTGCTGAGCGCATTGCGTGCGCCGGTCCCGCTTAGAAAGGACAGCGCCCATCTGCAAGGCTGCGTGGGCTTCTGTCTGCCATCAAGCGCCCCGGCGCCGGGGGCGGCGGCCTTGCTGGAGGCGGCGGAACAGGCGCTCAGCCGGGCGCGGGATGCCGGTCCGGGCAGCATGCGCGCCTTCGTACCGGACCTGCCCGCGCCCCCCGCCAATTTGAATTTGCTGCAACAGGACGTCGCATTGGGACTGGAGACAGGCGCCTTTCGTGCGTGGTTCCAGCCGCAGATCAGCACGGAAACCGGCCACATCACCGGGGCGGAGGCACTGGCGCGCTGGAACCACCCGGAGCGCGGGCTGCTCTGCCCCGGCGCATTCATGGACGTGATTTACGGGGCGGGCCTGTCGTGTCGCCTGGGGGAGGAGATTCGCTTTCACGCCTTTTCGGCGTTGACCGGCTGGGATCGGGCAGGCCTCAATATCCCCCGCGTTTCGGTGAATCTCAGCCCCGAGGAACTGCGCGACCCGGACATTCCCGGGCGCATCGCATGGGAGCTTGACCGTTTCGAACTAACGCCGGGGCGGCTGGGCATCGAGGTTCTCGAAACCGTCGTCACGAATACCGGGGACGAGGTGACCCCGCGCACGATCTCCGATCTTGCCCGCATGGGCTGCATGATCGACCTGGACGATTTTGGCACCGGCAACGCCGCCATCCCGGCCCTGCGCCGGTTTGCCCTGCACCGGCTCAAGATCGACCGTTCGCTCATCGCCAATATCGATACCGACACCCACCAGCGTGAGCTCGTCGCGGCAATCCTGTCGCTGACAGACCGGCTGGGCCTGGAGACACTGGCCGAAGGGGTCGAGACACTGGCCGAGAATGCCGTTCTGGCCGGGTTGGGATGCAATCATGTGCAGGGCTATGCGCTGGCGCGTCCGATGCCATTTGACGGGTTTCTGGCATGGGCAACACGATATCACGAAAAACTTGCCCGTTCTGCCCATCCCAACCCCTTGTGCGGCGGGAAAACGACTTGACCTTGCAAGCCCCAGTCTGTTGAACCACCGTGACCTTTGAACAAGGACAGGTGGCCGATCCAAATGGACGATCAGAACAAGAATCTCATTCTCGCGTCTGCGCTCAGCTTTCTGGTGATCCTCGTCTGGTTCCTGCTGTTCCCGCCGGAAAACCCGACCCCGGTCGAGGGCGAGACACAAAGCGCCGTGACGTCGTCCGAAGCGCCCCCACCCGAGGTCGCGGCCGCGCCGCCCTCTGCCAGCGCGCCGGTTCAGGCTCCGAACCTGCCGGACGCAAAGGCGCCACGCCTTGCCATCGAAACGCCGCGCCTGAAGGGGGCCATCTCCCTTATGGGGGGTCGAATCGATACGCTTTCGCTGAGCAATTACCGCGAGACCCTGGACGACGCCTCCCCCAATGTCCGGCTGCTCTCGCCCGTGGGAAGCGGGAAACCCTATTACGCGCTTTACGGCTGGGCGCCCGCCGGGCAACTCGGCTATGAGGACGTGCCCGGAGCGAACACGCTTTGGACGGTCGAAACCGGCCAGTCACTTGGCCTGGGCCGCCCGGTCACCCTGCGCTGGGAGAACGGAAAAGGTCTCGTTTACCGGCGGGAGATCTCCGTTGACGAGAACTACCTGTTCACGGTCAGGCAATCGGTGGAAAACACCACCGGCCAGACCCTGCGTCTTGCGCCTTACGGCATCGTCGCCCGCCATTCCGAGCCTGACACGATCGGGTTTTTCATCCTGCATGAAGGCGTCGTGCGTCAGCTCGACAAGGAACTGGAAGAGATCGACTACGACGACATGCCGGACATGGATGTCGTCCCCCGCGAGGCCGCCCGCGCGGAAATCGCGCAGGTCGAACAAAACGGCTGGATCGGCTTCACCGACAAGTACTGGATGACCGCGCTGATCCCGCAACCCGGTCAAGCGTTCACCTCGGTGGTCAAATATGTCGACGAGGCGGACATTTATCAGGTTGAAACCCGCCTTCCGGTTCTGACTGTCGCCCCCGGCGAAACCGCCGGCGCCGAGACCATGCTTTTTGCCGGGGCGAAGGAATGGGAAACCATCCGCAAGTACCAGAATGAAAACGGCATCTACCGCTTTCTCGACTCGATCGACTGGGGCTGGTTCTTCTTCTTCACCAAGCCGATCTTTGCGGTCCTGCACTGGCTGAACGGGGCGCTCAGCACGGCGGGCATCGCCGGCAGCATGGGTTGGGCCATTATCGGCCTGACCATCCTGATCAAGGCGCTTCTGCTGCCGCTGGCGTACAAATCCTACTCCTCCATGGCGAAAATGAAAGAGCTTCAGCCCGAGATGGAGAAGATCAAGGAGCGCGTCGGCGACGACCGCCAGAAACTCCAGATGGAGATGATGAACCTGTACAAGAAGGAAAAGGTGAACCCTGCCGCGGGCTGTCTGCCGCTGCTGGTTCAGATCCCGATCTTCTTTTCGCTGTACAAGGTGATCTTCGTCACAATCGAACTGCGTCACGCCCCCTGGATCGGCTGGCTGAAAGACCTGTCCGCGCCCGACCCGTCCTCGATCCTGAATCTTTTCGGGCTGCTGCCCTGGGGGGTACCGGAAGCGGGTTCGATCTTCGCAATCTTCTCGCTCGGGGTACTGCCGATCCTGCTGGGCATTTCGATGTGGCTTCAGCAAAAGCTGAACCCCACGCCGACAGACAAGACCCAGGCAATGGTCTTCGCCTGGTTGCCGTGGATATTCATGTTCATGCTGGGCGGGTTCGCCAGCGGGCTGGTGCTCTACTGGATTGCGAACAACACCATCACCTTCATCCAGCAATATGCGATCATGCGCAGCCACGGCTATAAACCGAACGTGTTCGGAAATATAGCCGACAGCTTCCGCAGAAAAAAATGACCACACTTGCCGCGATCTGGCGCCATCCCCTGAAGGGGCATGGCGCCGAGGCGATCCAGACGGTGACGCTGGCGACCGGGCAGACCCTTCCGTGGGACCGGACCTGGGCCGTTGCCCACGAAAAGGCCAGGGTCGACGGCGGGTGGGCCCCGTGCGCAAACTTTCTGCGCGGGGCGAAGGCCCCCGCGCTGATGGCCATCCAGGCACGTCTGGACGAGGCACGCGCCGCCCTGACGCTGACACATCCCGACCGGCCTGACCTGACCTTCCGCCCGGACGAAGAGGCGGCCGCATTCCTGGACTGGGTTTCCCCCCTGATCCCGGCGGGTCGCCTGCGCCCTGAAGGCATCGTTCGGGTGCCGGGTCGGGGGATGACCGACACGCCCTACCCATCCATCAGCCTCAACAGCCTTGCCTCCCTGCGCGATCTGTCCGCGCAAACCGGACAGGAGATGTCGCCTTTGCGGTTTCGGGGAAACCTTTGGCTGGAGGACCTGCCCGCCTGGGCGGAAATGGGGTGGCAGGGCCGCCGGGTGCGGATCGGCGGCACAACCTTGCAGGTGCGCACGCCCATCGGTCGCTGCATGGCCACTGCCGCCAACCCAGATACCGGCCACCGCGACGCCGACACGCTGGGAGTGCTGCGCCATCACCGGGGGGGGCAGGATTTCGGCATCTACGCCGAGGTGATAGGCTGTGGCCGGATCAGCGTCGGAGATTCTGTCGAGGTTTTGCCATGACTTTGACCTTTCCTCTTGCCGAAGCAGCAGATGCGCACGCCGCCGAAGCCGGGCGCAAACTGTTCGCGGGGCCGGTCGACTTCTTCAAGGGCGTTGTGGCCATGGATGGCCTGCCGCCCGCCGACCGGACCGAGGTGTGCTTTGCCGGGCGCTCCAACGTGGGCAAGTCCAGCCTGATCAATGCCCTGACGGGTCGTAACCGGCTGGCGCGGGCTTCCAACACACCGGGCCGGACTCAGGAAATCAATTTCTTCACCCTGGGTGAAAGCCGCTACATCGTGGACCTGCCCGGTTACGGGTATGCCGAGGCGCCGGTGGCCGTGGTGGAAAAATGGCAACGCCTTCTGAAAGCTTACCTGGCCGGGCGGCAGACCCTGCGCCGGGCCTTCGTTCTGATCGATGCCCGTCACGGCATCAAGACCGTGGACGAGGACATCCTGACGCTGCTCGACAAATCCGCCGTGCCGTTCCAGGTGGTATTGACCAAGGCCGACAAGGTCAAAGCCAAAGACCAGGATCGGGTGCTGGCACAGGTGCGCAGCGCACTGGCCAGCCACCCCGCCGCCTTCCCGGAGATGGTGCTGACCTCTTCGGAGAAGGGCGAGGGCATCGCCACCCTGCGTGCCATCATCGCCGGGATCGTCTGACCCTAAATCGTTTTGCATTTAATCTGAGGCATATCCGGCAGTTTTGAGGAAGTTCCAGCACTTTTGCGGGTCGAACATCTCGCGGATGTCTCCGAGGGCCCGGAACAAGGTGTCGAAGGGTCTGGCACCCATGCGTCTCAGGTGGGCCTTGAGCTTCG
>NZ_QAAA01000034.1 GCF_003046545.1 Rhodovulum imhoffii
TCACGCCGAAACTCCGGCGTCGGTCTGTTCCCGTTTCCCATAGAACACCTCCTGGTTCCTCAGTTGGTGCTCTCCACTTCTTTCGGGCAAGTCCAGCCTGGGTGAAATGTTTCCGGTACATCTCGATGTCAAGGGCGGCTCGGAAGCGCCTCTTTTCAGCACCCCCCCGGCAAAAGCGCCTCCGGCATGTTCTGGTAGCAGACAGGACGCAGGAAACGCCGGATCGAAAGCGTGCCCACGGAAGTGGCTCCGAAGTTCGTGGATGCCGGATAGGGGCCGCCGTGCACTATCGCATCGCAAACCTCGACGCCGGTTGGAAACCCGTTGACCAGCACCCTGCCCGCCTTACGCTCCAGGACTGGCATCAGCCGCCCGGCAAGCGGCATATCGGCCTCTTCCAAATGAAGCGTGCAGGTCAGTTGGCCCTGAAGACCTTGCGCGACCCGGATCATTTCCTCGGCATTGGCAACGCGAACAATCAGGCCAAGCGGGCCGAAGACCTCTTCGCCAAGCACATCGTCCGCCAGCCAGTCGGAACCGGAAACCGAATAGAGATAAGGGGTCGCGTTTCGGGATTCACACATCGAGGTCAGTACCGCTTGCACACCGCTGCCGGCGGCCACACGATCTCGACCGGCGCGATATGCTTCGGCAATCCCGTCGGTCAGCATCGTCTGTTCTCCGACCTTGCCCAGGGCCTCGCTCGCCGTGGCAGAAAAGGCGTCGGCTTCCGGTCCGTCTATCACGACAGAAATACCGGGGTTGGTGCAGAATTGCCCTGCCCCCATCGACAGCGATGCGGCCCACCCTTCGCCGATGGCACGACCGCGCCTGGCAAGCGCCGATTGCAACAGGAACATCGGGTTTACAGACCCCAGTTCACCAAAGAACGGAATTGGATTGGGGCGCGAGGCGCACAGATCGAAAAGCACCCGTCCACCGCCAAGCGAACCGGTGAAGCCGACGGCATTGATCAACGGGTGCTGAACCAAGGCCGTGCCGACATCGCGACGCCCGCCTTGAATGTTGCTGAAAACGCCGGGGTGAAGGCCACAGGTGCGGATGGCTGCGTGGATGGCCTCGCTCACCAACTCCCCTGTTCCGGGATGGGCGGAATGGCCCTTGACCACAACCGGGCAACCTGCGGCAAGTGCCGCGGCGGTGTCGCCACCTGCCGTCGAGAAGGCAAGCGGAAAGTTCGATGCGCCGAAGACGGCAACCGGCCCGATCGGGCGCTGCACAATCTTAAGGTCCGGACGCGGCAAAGGCACCCGGTCCGGAAGCGCCGGATCATGGCGACGGTCGAGGTAATCGCCTTTCAGGACATGCTCCGCAAAGAGCCTGAGCTGGCCGGTCGTTCGTCCACGCTCCCCCTGAAGGCGCGCGGCCGGAAGCCCGGTTTCCTGGCTGCCTATTTCTGTGATCGCATCGCCGCGGGCCTCGATCTCATCCGCAATGGTGTTCAGGAACAGGGCACGCGCCTCGGCAGTTGTATACCCATAGCTCCAGAACGCGTCTTCGGCGGCCCTACAGGCCTGATCGACAAGGGCGACTGTTCCCACAAAGAACTGACGCCCCGGCCCGTAGGCAGGTTGCGACGGGAAAGTTGCATCGCTGGAAACCCACTTGCCGGCGATCAAGTGTTTGCCATGTGTTTCAAAAGTCATCGGTTGGTCCAATCGTTTATCGATACATTTACTTGCCCCAGCGGAGCACGACCGGATCCAGCGGCCGGATCAGGCGCAGCAGCAAATCGCGGGTGTCGGGGTGAAGGGGCAAGACCGGATGACGACAGAAGTCCGAGGCGATGACCCCGCCTTCACGCATGGCCACCTTGGCTGAGCGGAACCCGCATTGGCGGTTTTCGTGGTTGATCGCCAAAGCCACCCGTTCATAGGCTGCGATCATTGCGTCGCGGTCACCCTGAGCATGCGCGTCCAGAACCGGGCGGATCTGATCGGGGATCGTGGCACTGGTCATGGTCCCGGTGGCGCCGGCCTCCAGATCGGCCAGAAGCGTGATGGCCTCTTCGCCGTCAAAAGGCGCCTCGATGGCCGCCCCGCCCTCGTCGATCAGCGCGCGCAGCTTGGCCGCCGCTTGCGGGCACTCAACCTTGAACAACTTTACCATCTCGATATCGCGCGCCATCCTGACCAATAGCGGCACCGGCAGGTCGACCCCGGACAAGGGCGCATCCTGCACCATGATGGGCAGGCCGACCTCGCCCACGCGCGCGAATTGCTCGAACGTCTGGTCCGGTGCCGCTTTCATCAGGGCGCCATGATAGGGCGGCATCATCATCACAATCTCTGCCCCCCAGGCCTTGGCGTGGCGTGCCCGATCCACCGCGATTTCGGTCGCAAAATGGCTGATCGTGACGATGACCGGCAAGCGGCCCGCCATATGCGTCAGCGAAATCTCGGTCAACTTACGCCGCTCTTCATCCGAGATCAGGAACTGTTCCGAGAAATTCGCGAGGATGCAGATGCCATCGCTGCCCTGATCGACCATGCAGTCGATCACACGTTTCATGCCCTCGTAGTCGACCGAACCGTCCGGATTGAACGGCGTCGGTGCGACGGGCCAGATACCCGACCAGCTCATTCGAAAATCTCGAAATGCTTGAGATGCCTGTCCGTGATCGAAATGCCAAGACCGGGTTTGCCGTCATCCAGTTGCAGGTAGCCATCGACCGCCTGCGGATCGCCCTCGAAGATGTAGTAGAACAACTCATTGCCGACCTCGACGTCGAAAATCGGGAAGTACTCGCTGATCGGGCAGTTCGCGTTGGCCATGGTCAGGTGATAGTTGTGAACCTGACCGGCGTGGGGAATGACAGGAACTTGTGCGGCCTCGGCGATGGCATTGATTTTCTGCGCCGCGGTGATGCCCCCTACCCGGTTCGTGTCGTACTGAAGCACGCTGACCGCCTTGCGGTTGATGAGTTCCGCGCAACCGATCACCGAGAATTCATGCTCTCCGCCAGAGATCGGAACGATCCCCATGGCGTTCAGTTCAGCATAGCCTGCCACGTCGTCCGCGATCACCGGTTCTTCCAGCCAGCGTGGCTCATACTTCTCGAGCTTTGGCAGCATGCGCTTCGCATAGTCCAGGTTCCAACCCATGTAACATTCGAGCATGAGATCGTTGTCGTAGCCAATCACTTCACGCACGGCCTCGACACGTCTGAGGTTTTCCCGCATTCCCGGCATGCCGTCCTTGGGCCCGTAGCCGAAACGCGACTTGTAGGCGGTGTAGCCGTTTTTCATCGCTTTCTCGGCCTCGGCCTGCATGCTTTCGATCGTCCCGGCATAAAGCTTCGAGTAGTAGACCGGGATCTTCTCCTTGGTGCGACCGCCAAGAAGCTTGAAGACGGGCTTGCCGACAAGCTTGCCCATCAGGTCCCAGATCGCGATGTCGATGGCGCTGATCGCGGTCATGCCGACACCCTTGCGGCCCCAGGCATGGGTGCGGCGGTACATCTTCTCCCAGATGTAGGCGCAATCGAAGGGGTCCTCCCCGATAACCAGCGGGGCGTACCAGTCGTCGATGGCCTTCTTGACCACCGTCGGCGCAAGTGCGGCATTGCCGATCCCGATGGTGCCGTCCCCGGTCTCGACTTCGCAGGTCAACCATTGATGAAACCGGAACGAGGCCATCGCGTCCCCCTTCATCCAGAGCGAATCCGAGGCATTGGTGCAGAAATTTCCGGCGGGTGGAACGGTCGGCCCGGTCCAGTTCCAGACGCGTGTGCGAATAGACTCGATCCTTGTCATCTCGGTCTTCCTGTTCAGGCGGCAACATGGGCCGCACGGTGAATTCGCGCCATGCGAACGAGCAGGTTGAAAGCCTGCACCGTTGCACCGACATTGGCCTTGTTCTGGCCGGCGATATCGAAGGCTGTACCGTGGGCCGGGGTTGCGACCGGGATCGGCAAGCCGCCGGCAACGGTCACGCCGCGGTCAAACCCCATAAGCTTGATCGCGATCTGGCCCTGGTCGTGATACATCGTCACCACCGCGTCGACTTCGCCGCGCCTGGCTTTCAGAAACACGGTGTCCGAGGGCCAGGGGCCTGTGACGTTCTTCTGTTTTGCCTGGGCCGCATCGATGACCGGCTGAAGAATGTCGATCTCTTCCCGCCCGAACTTGCCGTTGTCTCCCGCATGCGGGTTCAAAGCCGCAACCGCGATATGTGGCCGCGCTTTGCCAGCGCGTTTCAGCGTGTCTTCAGCCAGGCCGATCGCTTTCTTCACCGCGCCGGGCGTGATGTGCGCCGCGACATCCTTGAGGCCGATGTGGCTGGTTACACGCGTGGTCATCAAATCGCCCAGAACGTTGATTTCGCTGTGGTACCCCTGAAAGCCCAGATAGCGTGCCATGTAGCGATGTTCGTCCTCGGCGTTCATACCCGCGCGGGTAAGCGCAGCCTTGTTGAACGGGGCAAATAGTACACCATCGACCTTGCCTTCGACCGCCAGGTCAAGCGCCTTGTTCAGGCAAAGCAGACTCGACCGCCCGCCCGAAACCGTGACCTCGGCAATCCTCACCTCATCCGGGTGGATCGTTTCGAGAGGAAGCCACGAGACCCCCCCTTGGGTTTCAATGGCGCCTTCCTCGGTCTGGACAAGCTCCACAGGCAAGCCGGCCTGTTGTGCCCCTTGTTCCCAGACATGGGCGTCGCCGATCAGAACGATGTTGGCAACGTCGCAAATACCGTCTTCATTGAGAAGTTTGGCGATCAGTTCCGGCCCGATCCCGGACGGGTCTCCGGGAATGATGGCGAGACGTGGTTTCGGATTCGTCATTGGATGTACCCCGTTAGAGCGAGAGACACCTGCGGCACATAAGTGACCAGCAAGAGAATAAAGGCAAGCACGCCGATAAAAGGCAGGTTGGTGCGGGAGGTTTCCCAAATCCCCGATTTTGCAATCGAGCACGACGTGATCAGAACCGAAGCGACCGGCGGCGTCTGCTGGCCGATGGCCAGGTTCAGCGTCACCATGATCCCGAAGTGGATCGGGTCGATCCCGACCGCATTGACCAGCGGCATGACGACCGGCACGACCAGAATGATCGCCGCAGCCCCGTGCAGGAACATACCCAGCACCAGCAGAAGAAGGTTGAGCAGCGCCAGCACGACAAGCGGATTGGTCGTCAGTTCAGTGATCTGCTGTGCCAGTTTCTGGGGCACCTGGGCCTGGGTCAGAAACAGGCCCAAGGCCGCAGATGTCGCCACCAGCAACATCACGACGCCGGTCTGGCTGACCCCTTCCAGAATCACCTTTCTCAGGCGCGACACGTCAAGGTCGCGATAGATGAAGATCCCGATGACAAGCGCCGCAAGCACGGCCAGCCCCGCCCCTTCCGTCGCCGTTACGATACCCGAAAAAATGCCCCCGAGGATAATGACCGGCATGGTCAGGGCCCAGAATGCCGCCTTGAAGCTCCGCCAGACATGGCAAAGATCGAACCCCTCGGCCCTGGGCAGATCATAGCGAAGCGCCATCAGATAGGTAACCAGCATCAAAAGCCCGCCGCCCAGTACGCCCGGCACGACACCGGCGACAAACAGCTTCAGCACCGAGGTTTCGGCGATGGCTCCGTAAAGGATCATCGGTATGGAGGGGGGGATAATGATGGCCAGAGATGCCGAAGACGAGGTAATCGCAGCCGCAAGCGTCCGGGAGTAGCCCCGCTTCTTCATTTCCGGGATGAGAACGGTGCCGGTCGCGGCCACATCGGCAACAGCGGAGCCCGATATCTCGGCAAAGACCATAGAGACGCCGATGTTCACCATACCCAGCCCACCCCGGACAAACCCGATCAGCGCGGTGACAAAATTGATCAGCCGTACCGAAATGCCGGACGTGTTCATCAGGTTGCCCGCAAGGATGAACAGCGGAATGGCGATCAGCGGGAACGAGGTTGCGCCGGAATAAAGCGCGATCGCCATGTCGTAGAGCGTCGCGCCACCGGGCGTCAGCAGCAGACCGCCAAGGGCAACGATGCCGATAGAAACGGCAATCGGCACATTGATCAGGATCAGACCGATCAGGGCGATGGTGGTAAAGAGAAGGATCATGCCCGTTTATCCTTCCGGACCGCTTCGGCATTCTCGCGCTCGGCGTCGGCAATGGCTTGTTCGATTTCGGCATGGTCCACGTCAATGCCATCGACGACGTTCTTTACCACACGGGGCGCCGTCAAAAGGGTGCCGACAATCATCAGGACGGCGGTAATCGGGATGACCGACTGAACGATATCGAGTGTCATCCAGCGAATACTGAGAAGCGAATCCCATTTCGCGGCGGCCAGGACCGCGTTGCCGTAAAAGGCGACAACGGCAAAGAACGCGATCACCAGAAATTCCGAGAACAGCGTCAGCGCCACGCCCGCCCGCTTCGGCAGAGCCATCACAATGCTGCCGAAACCCATGTGTTGACGCAAAAACAATGCATAAGTCGCGCCGAAATACGTGAGCCAGGCAAGAAGGACGCTGGCAATCTCATCGTACCAGGACGGCGATGCCCCGAGATAGCGCATGGTGGTCGAATAGATCACCGAGAACGCCAAAGAAACCAGAAGGACGATACAAATTGTCTCTATAAGCCACAGCAGCAGTTTCTCGAATATCGCCACCATGGCGAATGCCTCCCTCTGGGTGTGGAGGTCACCGGCGGGCGGTGGCCGGGCCGGTGACGGGCGCGATGGGGCTTACCTGGCCAGCGCCTGGGCACGGCTGATGAGGTCAGCCCCACCTTCGACCTGCGTCGCAAAGTTTTCGTAAATCGGAGCGGAGGCCGAGATGAATGCCGCCTTGTCCGCCACGTTGACTTCCATGCCTGCAGCCTTGACCTTGTCGAGCAGCTGGTTGTCAGCGGCTTCGCCCTCTGCCAGAGCCCAGTCCTGAATCGACGCAGCGACAGTCTTTACCGCAGCCTGCACATCCCCGGGCAGATCGTTCCACGTTCCCAGTCCGGTTGTCAGGTAGGTTGGGGAATACACATGCCCGGTCATGCTCAGGTACTTCTGGACTTCCTGAAAATTGGCGCCGGTGATGTTGGTCAACGGATTTTCCTGGCCGTCCATTGTGCCCGTCTGAAGCGCAACGAAGACCTCGGAGAAAGACATCGGTGTCGGATTGGCGCCCCATTCCTTGAACATTGCGACCCGCCACTCGGAAGAGGGCGTGCGAATCTTGAGCCCCGCAAGATCCGCAGGGGTGTTGATCGGGCGCGAATTGTTCGTGATCTGACGGAAACCGTTTTCCCATGTCGACAGAATTTTAAGACCGGCCCCTTCCGCCTTCGGCGCAAGGTCCGTCTGAATGATCCCGGCATCGATCGCTTTCAGGTGGGCACGATCCTGCACAAGGAAAGGCATGTCGAACAGGGCGAATTCCGGCGCGACATTGGTCATGATCGACGAGATCAGCGTGAATTGCACAGTGCCCAGCCGCAGCTTCTGCATCAGCTCTTTTTCATCGCCAAGCTGGCCATCCGCATAGAATTCAACGGTATGGGTATCGCCCAACTCGACCTGTAGATCTTCCGCGAATTTGGCGGCACTGCGCCCTTGAAGGCTGTTGGACGCCGCACCGACCGCGACGATGTAAGTATCAGCCAGAACCGGCGCGGCCGTGGCCAGCACTGCGCCCATCAATACACTGGCAGAAATGCCACTACGAAAGGCTTTCATCGGGTAGGTCTCCTCTCCCTTACACATACGTTGCGCATTTTTTTACATGTATTTTGTATACAATTGCAAAGTATAGACCGACAAGTTTTTTTTGGATATCTTTCAGACGCGCCTTCAAGCGCGCCAAAAACGTTAACAACCCAAAGGTTTAGCAATGTCGTCCACCATTGCCATCACGAACCGCTCCCTCCACGATCAGGTGGCCAGCCGTGTTCGCGACCTGATCATCGAGGGAACTCTTGAGCCAGGGAAACGAATCGACGAAGCGCGTCTGATCGACGAACTGGGCATTTCCCGCACTCCTTTTCGCGAAGCGTTGAGAACGCTTGCGGCCGAGGGACTGGTGATCGTACGTCCGTCCAAAGGCAGCATCGTGCGCAAGCTTACTGCGCAAGATGTCTTCTCGATGCTTCAGGTTCTGGGCAACCTTGAGAAACTGGCTGGAGAACTTGTCTGCGAAACCGCAACCGATGAAGAGATCGCCGGTTTGATAGAACTGCACGAGCGAATGATGGGCTATTACCGTACCCGTGACCGTATGCCGTACTATAAATTGAATCAGGAGTTTCATTCGCGTCTCGCTGAACTCTCGAAAAATGAGACCCTGCAAGAATTCCAGGCAAACATTCAGGCGCGACTTAAGCGTATTCGCTATATCGGAAACGAAAAACCTGAATACTGGGCCGGCGCCGTAAAAGATCACGAGGAAATGGTCGCAGCCTTGTCCGAACGGAACGGAAAGCGATTGGGCGAAGCCATGTCAAACCATCTCGCCAAGACCTGGGATCGCGTAAAAGATAGCCTCTGAGAGCACCCCAACGGACCTGCAGCCGCACCGGACCCCGCCGCCCCCTCTGGACAAGAATGACTTCTGTATCCTGCGTACAGGATAAAAATATAAACCCTTGGAGCAAACTCCCCCGGAAGGAGCGGCGCAGCCAAAGATACAGCAGACCCTGGCACGTCTGAACGGCTTTTTCCTGCCCCGAGGCGTGATGGTTCTGACCGTTCGGGCGTATCACCGGTTGCTCCCGCAGCACTGCTATTGACCTGCTAAGAGCCGACACCCGTCGGCCCCCTCTCCAGGTTTAAATCGTTTTGCATTTAATCTGAGGCATATCCGGCAGTTTTGAGGAAGTTCCAGCACTCTTGCGGGTCGAACATCTCGCGGATGTCTCCGAGGGCCCGGAACAAGGTGTCGAAGGGTCTGGCACCCATGCGTCTCAGGTGGGCCTTGAGCTTCG
>NZ_QAAA01000035.1 GCF_003046545.1 Rhodovulum imhoffii
GATACCGGGACTGAACATCTGGGCGTGGCGCTCAGAGGTTTTTCATCCGACTGTTTTTATTCATCGCATTCATGCGTTTGATGCGGCGTTCGACGGTTTTGCGCGAAACCCCGAGCAGCCGCGCCGCGGCGCTTTTGTTTCCGCCGGAGATCCGCAGCGCCTCGGCAATGCAGTGCTCTTCGGCCGACTTGATCGACAGGTTGTCGACGGAAAGCGTCACGTCCTCGGGTTTTTGTGGCGCGGGCTGCTTCAAGGCCGCGGGAGGGCCGAGGACCTGGGCGATCGGCAGGTTGAGCAGCAAGGATCTCTCGATGACGTTACGCAACTCACGGATATTTCCCGGCCAGTCGTAGTTGAGCATCGCATCGAGGTCTTCGGCTTCGAGCGGTGGGGGCGGTTGGCCGATCTCGATGGCATGGAGGTTCATGTAAAGCAACGCCAACCGCGAAATGTCGCTTCGGCGTTCGCGCAGCGGCGGAACGTTGAGAACGAGTACGTTCATGCGATAGTATAAATCTTCGCGGAAGCGCCCGGCAGCGATTTCAGACGGCAGATTACGGTTCGTGGCGAAGAGCAGGCGCGCGGATGTCGTGGTCTCCTGGTTATGGCCCAGGGGGCGGTACCGCTTGTTCTCGAGCACGCGCAGCAGCTTTGCCTGCATCGCAAGCGGCAGTTCCCCGATTTCGTCGAGAAACAGGGTCCCGCCGTCGGCATGCCCGAACAGCCCCTGACGGGACTGTACCGCGCCGGAGAAGGCACCGCGGACATGGCCGAAAAGCTCGCTTTCGATGATATCGGCCGGAATGGCGGCGCAGTTGACCGGCACGAAGCTGCCGGTGCGCCCGCTCAGATCGTGGAGCGCGCGCGCGGTGAGTTCCTTTCCTGTCCCGGTCTCGCCGGTGATCAGCACCGATGCCGGCATCGGCGCGACGCGCCGCACGATGTCCCACAGCTTCTGGATTGCCTCGCTTTCTCCGACCACACGGTCCTTTATCGGGGACGACTGATCCACCTGCCGCTGCAACAGGAAGTTTTCGCGGGCGATCCTGCGCCGTTCGCGCGCGGATTTCAGAGCGGAGTATATTTCCGCACGTCCGAACGGTGCCCGCAACAGAACCGCATCGATGTCCTGCAAACAGGCCAGGACCTTCGTGAGGTCGGATTCGTCGCTGACGACGACGGTGTTGAAATCGAATATCACGCTTGCACGTACGTTCTGTACCAGTTCGGCCAAGGAGACGCCGCCCGCCTGGCCAATATGTATCACGAGCGTTTCGAAGGCATGCTTCGCAACCAGGGCATGAAGCTCATCGCTGCCGGTGGCGAAGTGCAGCGTCGAGAACTCCTCGGAAAGCGCTTTCGACAGGGAGCCGTGCATCCTCGGTTCGTTGCAGAGGATGATGGCGCTACGCTCGCCCTCCTGAAACCCGTCGTCTGAGGCCGTCCCGGCTGCCTCGGAAGAAGATGCTGGCTGTGCCATTGGGCCATTTTGTCTCGCTGAGCCCAATCCTGGTGTCGGCTTGCTGTCGCCCAAAACGTGATGCTCCCATCTGAGTCAAAAAATATTATCTGCCGAAAGAGCATGGCCCCATCCGGTGCCCGCGCGGTTTCGGGCCGGACCCCTCGCGCACCGCTTCCTCGCTGTCACTGGCGCGCGGGCGCTCCAGACACCCGGTTTGATCTGTCGGTTCTACTCGGGTTCGGCCGCGCCAGCAGTCGGTTGCAGGCCCCGAAAGAAGATCGCAGGCGAAATAAAATTTCAAGGACTCATTGGATTTTTTTCGCGATCCGACCGATGGGAAGCGTTCAGCGGGCGGGGTCCCGTCGCCGGTGCGTTCGTCGCGGTCAACCGATCATTGGCACGGTTCTTGCGGGTCAATCCAGTGCCAATGCCGTCTCCGAATTGCCGCCGCGGCACCTCAGGTATCCGGCGGCAACGGGCACGGCATGATCGAGACACGCGAAACAAAAAAGAGGGGAACAAGCATGGGTTATCTGACTCCCTCCGAGTTCGGCAAGAAAATGTGCGACTCGGGTGAAGCAAAAATACGGATGAACCCAAGAGATTCGTTCATTCGCGGCTATATGGCCGGGGCCATTCTCACGCTAGGTGCCGCCATGGCGGTCACGATAATGGTAGAGACCGGTTCCCAACTGCTTGGCGCTCTGTTCTTCCCGATCGGGTTTTGCATGCTCTACCTGATGGGTTTCGATCTGATCACCGGGCTGTTCGTCCTGACGCCACTCGCATGGCTCGATGGACGGCCGAACGTCACGATCGCACGTATCCTCAAAAACTGGGCGCTTGTGTTCTTTGCCAATTTCTGCGGGGCTTTCACGACGGCGGTCCTGATGTGCATCGTCTTCACGTTCGGCTTCACCCAGGAGCCGGGGGCGGTGGCTGACAAGCTGGCCCATATCGGCGAGAGCCGAACGGTCGGATACAAGTCGGCCGGTCCCGGCGGTTGGTTGACGATCTTCACGCGCGGCGCGCTCTGCAACTGGATGGTGTCGGTCGGTGTCATCGGAGCGATGATGTCCAGCTCCGTATCGGGCAAGTGCATGGCCATGTGGATGCCGATCTTCCTGTTCTTCTACATGGGCTTCGAGCATTCGGTCGTGAACATGTTTCTGTTCCCGACGGCGCTGATCCTGCAGGAACTGACCGGAACGGTACGGGCGTTCACGCTTGCGGATTATCTGCTGTGGAACGAGATCCCGACGGTCCTGGGCAACATGTTGGGGGGCATCACACTGACCGGGTTGACGATCTACTCGACCCATGTCCGCACATCGCCGGAACTGATCTTCAGCGATCCCAAGCCGATTGGAGAGTACGACGGCCACGACGACTGAGGCGCCGCGGCACAGCGCGCTGGTGGCCGGAAACGGCCGGGGGCCAAAGGGGCGTCGGGACAATTTGTCCCTCATGGCTCTCCCGGACCGTGTCTCCGCGTCCACCAGCCCCGGCGGGCGCCTCTCCGCCCGCTCCCCGGATCAAAAGGAGTAGAAAATGGCACTGATGAGTCCCGAGGAAGCACGAGACCTGCTTCGGAAAGTCCCTTGTCCCGGGAGGTCCCGCGATATCGTGGCGCTCGGCTTCGTCAAGAGTATCGCCACGACGGATGACGGCGCATACGTGGAGTTCACCCCCGACATCCAGAACGTCGCGAAGATACTCGATATGGAAGCGGGCATCCGCAACGCCCTGCACACCGCCGGCTTCGCGGAGATCGAACTGGAGACCGAACCGCCTTACGACGATTCCTCGATGCTGCTGGGCGGGCCGGCGACGAACCCGTTGCAGATCGACCTTAGCGAATACGACATCGACCCCAATCCCGATCTGGTCGAGGGGCCGGGGGGGCGCGCGCGCAATCTTCTCAATCCCGACGCCCCGGACGGGGGGGCCGCGCTCGGGGCCGAAGGCGATGTCGACGAATTCGCCGCAACCCGGTCAGAGGGCCCGCAGGGAAACGCCGATCCCGACTATGACGGCGCATTGCCAGTCTTTCAGTGGGAGATCGGTCCAGACGTCGCGGGCTGTGAGAGCGTCAAGGTCAAACTCAGCATCGACAGCTGGAATTACGTTGTTTGCTGGATGGCGCATCCGGGCAACCGCCTTGTTTACGTATCGCTCCAGGCGCGACACTGGATCCGTGACGCGACCGGAGCACGTCCGAACCCATCGGGGCGGGTCGAGGGCGTCAACCTGGTCTACGACCCCATACGCGCCGGGGTGGTGGCGATCTATGGCACAGTCCGCGACTTCCGTCCCTTCGTCGAGGCGTTCCGGCGCGCCTTCGAGAATGAAGAGGGCACGCGCGAGGTCATTTCTCCGGTTGATCTTGCCGATGCACCGGTCTGAGCGCGGGCCACGACGGAACCGGGGACATGCGCCGGGCCGGTGCGGCGGCACCTCGCGCCCGTGCCGCCCTGTCGAACAGGGGATATGGCTGTTCGTAACGACCGGGTGGGCCGGTTTATGCGTGTCTGCGCGGCGATGATCGGACCGCGCCAACGCAACGCCCCCCCTTGCTGTGCGCTTCCAGGCGGGTGACCGGGGGCGGGTGCAACGACGACTGGCGGCACGGCGCTGTCCAGGGTCCAGATGCGGGTCCGCCTGCCCGGGCACGGTCGCGATCCGCCCAAGGCCCGAAAGAGCGCCCTTCCCGGTCGGGCGGAGCGCGGCCTGCATCGTGATGGCACCGCGCGTCGCAACCGGATGCGGCCCGCCTCCGGGCATGTTGCGCCCGGAATCCATCTTGCGAGGAGGACCCGATGACTGGCACCCCCGACGCGGCAGGTTTCTGCCACCAGGACGCCGGACACCAAGGCTCGGGCGCCATGGTCGGCCCCGTGATCGAGGGGCCGGTCGACATGACCGAGGCTGTCGTCGCAGCGTTACGGCAGGTCCACGATCCGGAGATATCCGTGAACATCTACGATCTCGGCCTCGTCTACCGGATCGTGGTCGATGCCGAGGGCGATGTCGCGATCGAGATGACGCTGACCTCACCCACCTGCCCGGTCGCCGGCATGATGCCGCTGATGGTCAGGACCGCGGTCGGAGACGTCAACGGCGTCGGCCTCATAGAGGTGAGCATGGTCTGGGATCCGCCGTGGAGCCAGGATCGGCTCAGCGATCTGGCCCGACTCGAACTCAGCCTGTTCTGAACCTGCCGCCGGCCGGGCGTTTCTGTGCCGCATGACCCGGCCCGGAAAGGCGTGCGCGACGGCGGATCGTCCGCCGGCCAGGGCGATTTGGGGCCGCCATGGGGCAGCGGCCGGCAACGATCTTTCCGCAACCGGAAGGACGGAGCCCCATATCGCCATTCACGAAGCCGTCGATGGCGTCGTCGCGACCCGGATGGAGCATGTGAGCGATGCCGCTTCCCGCGGCCGATCCCTCAAGCCTCAACCGGAGGCGCCGTGCGCTCTGCGCCGCGCCCGTGATCCGCCGCGGGCAGGCCGATGCCGGTTCAGGCCTGAGTTCCGGGGCCCGGGGCGCCGGCACACGGCGCCAGCCATGAAGGCGAAGGCGCGCTGACCGGCGTGCCACGCTTATGAAACACTCAATCCGGCGGCCGGTTTCCGGTGGTAGGTTCGGGCCTTCGGAAAATCGGTCACGGCGCGCTTCTCCCGGCGGCGCTGAAGCGAGCAGGGGATACGCATCGCTTCGCGATACTTCGCGACTGTGCGCCGGGCAATCCCGATCCCCGAACGGTGCAGGGCCTTCACGATCGCATCGTCCGACAGGACATTCTGTACCGTCTCGCTGTCGATCATCTGGCGGATTCTGTGTCTTACGGCCTCGGCCGAGACCTCGGCGCCGCCGTCCGCCGAGGAGACCGGGTTCGTGAAGAAGCGCTTGAGGTCGAACATGCCGTGCCGGGTCATCATGAACTTGTTCGCTATGGCGCGGCACACGGTGGATTCGTTGACACCGATGGCATCGGCCACGTCCTTCAGCCTCAGTGGCGCAATATGCTCGACCCCGTGCTCCAGCATCTTCTCCTGGCGCACCGCGATCTCGGTCGCGACCAGAAGCATCGTCCTTGCCCGTTGTTCGAGCTTGCTGACCAGCCAGCTGGCCTCCTTGATGCAGGTGGCGGCGAAGCGGCGCCCCTCCTCATCTCGGCTGTGGGCCTTGACCTCGGCATAGTATTCGCGGTCGACGAGGACCCGTGGCAGGAATTCGCTGTTGAGTTCCACCTTGATGTGCCCGTCATCGGCCCGTTCGACGATGACGTCGGGAACAGCAGGCAGCGTGAGTTCCGGATCGAACCTGCGCCCGGGGCGGGGATCGAGCTTTCGTATCTCGTTTGCCATTGCGATGACACGCTCGCAGCTCACGCGGCAAATGCTTGCAAGCTTCGGATAGTCGAACTCCGCCAGCACGTGGATGTTGTCGAGCAGCCGGCCCATCGCTGCGGTCAGCATTCCCCTGTCCTCCAGTTGCAGCCGAAGGCACTCGGAGAGGTTGCGTGCGCAGATGCCGGCCGGGTCGAAGCTCTGCACCGATTCGAGAACCCGCTCGACCCGATCGATGCTTACGCCGGCGGCCTCGGCGATCTCTTGAAGGTCACGCCGCATGAAGCCGTCGTCATCGACATTCTCGACGATCGCGGTGGCCACAATGCGGTTCGTCCGGTCGCGGAAGGCCAGGCCGATCTGAGCCAGAAGATGGTCGCGCAGCGAGGGCCGTGCCGCATACCACGTCTCGACCGTTGCGAATTCGGCTGACGACGCAAGATGACCGATGCCCGTGCCTGGTGCACATGTCCCGGCCATCCGCGCGCCGGCGACCTTGTGGGGGCCGCCATCTGCGGGCTGCGACACTCCGGCCGCTGTGGCGGGCGTGCTGGACAAGGATGCGCTCCGCGAGTTCCCGGAGACCCGGATGAACGGATTCCGCTCGGCCTTCTCGGCCACGTAGGATTGCAGCTCTTCCTGACTGAACTGCAAGATGACCAGGGACTGGATCATCTGCGCCGAAATGAGTAGAGATTGCTTCTGTTGGATCGCAAGCGCAAATCCGGTCTTCATTGCTCCCCCCCTTTTGCCAGACGACCGCCCGAACGGCCTTGGGCGTGAGGGCGAGGACGTCGGGTCATGTCTGTTGCCAATCTACTGCCAAATCGTACACGAGACTTGATTCCGGTCACGGAAAAACGGAAAAAACGTACGTAAAATAATGACTTGCGGACTTTTGTCATCTCGTCGGGGGGGGCGGATCAAGCATGGATCGGCAGGGATCAAATCATGCCTTGATATTCTTCAATCAGGTCGTCGATCTCTGTTATGATGGGGGGAGCATGTATGATGGTGTGAACAGATATGATGGTGTGAGCATGCGGGTGGATGTCATGGATGATTCAGAGTTCCGGGATATCCGGAAACTCGAGATTCTCGCGCAGATGACGGATGAGAATTTCCGGAAGCTGACGCGCAGAGCCTATGTTCAGAATTTCCCTGTGCGGGTCGAATTGATCACCGAAGGCGAACCCAGCGATTTTCTGCACATTGTTCTTTCGGGATCGGTCGATCTGTTCTCTGCCTGGAACGGCAGGGAGGCCAGCCTGGCAACCGTGCGTCCGATTTCGACCCTTGTCCTTGCGGCGACAATTCGTGACGCACCCTATCTGATGTCGGCCCGCACGCTGGAGAAGAGCCGCATCGCGCTGATCCCCAGCAAGGACGTCCGCACCGTCTTCGACGCCGACAACGCCTTTGCCCGCGCAATCGTGGCCGAACTTGCACAATGCTACCGCTCCGTCGTCAAGAACATCAAGGAACTCAAGCTGAGAACGTCGCTTGAACGGCTTGCAAACTATCTGTTACGGCAACAGGGGCGCGCCGGTGGCGAGGCCGTGTTCGACCTCGACTTCGAGAAACGCCGCCTTGCCTCGGTGCTGGGAATGACGCCGGAACACCTCAGCCGCGCGTTCAAGGGGCTCCAGCCCCATGGTGTCACGGTGAATGGCACCCGCATCACCATCGACAACCGTTCGGCTCTGGAGAAGTTCGCAAGGCCCAATCCGTTGATCGACGATTTTTCGTCCTGACGGCCGACAAGGGCGCAACGGCCCCGCAAAGCCCGCGATGGCGCAAATTCCGGCATTCGCGGTTCAGCTCCGCAGGCTTGCGCGGGTTTTCAAAACCAAATGGCGGGAATGCGATGAGTAACCGCCCGGCTTTGACACGGCTGATCCGAGCGGTGGAAAAGCGTGAGCGGACCGGGGACGGGTGTTCGGGTGTGCCGATCAGGACCGGTGCGGGCGAGACCTGCTCGGCATCGAAGTCCGGCGGCCACCTGGCCAGTCCTTGTCGCTGTGACGCCGTCCTCGGTCTGGATCGGCGCAGCATCGCTCATCCGGGCATCGTTCTTTCGGCCGCAGGCAGGAAGTCGCCCACCCAGTCTTGCAGTGCAGCGCATTCGGGCGGGAGCTGGATGGCCATCCCGTCCGCAAAGCTCTCGAACGCCTCGCGGTTCAGCGTGTTGAGGCCAACCAGGACAGGCACACCCATGGCAACTGCCTGCGCGATCACGTCCCGGAACCCCCGTCCCGCCGCCTCGTGCTTGCCAAACTTGTTGATGATCAACAGATCCGCGCCCAATGAAAGACTTGCCTCGACCAGTCCCACCGCCGTCTCCAGCGCCGCAGGGTCGAGACGGCACCCGCGGGCCGAGGGACCGAGGTTCTGGCTGATGCGCAGGACGGGACCATCGGGCAGAACCCGCACGTCCATGTCGCAGGGGCCCGCGCCCGGGCGTTTGGTGTTGATCTGAACGGTGCCACAGCATCTCAGGCCGCGGGACGCGAGTTCCGCGGCCAGTTGCTCCAGGGTCAGGTCCGTATCGCCGCGTCCCGGCGCCATGGTGTAGGCAAGCTTGATGTTTCGACTCCTCTGATGTGAAAGTGGGGGGACGTCAGTGCGCGCTTCGGCAAGACGGCGCCCCCCCTTGGCAGCCACTTTTCCCAGCATG
>NZ_QAAA01000036.1 GCF_003046545.1 Rhodovulum imhoffii
GGCTTCGCAAATCATGTCGAAGCGCATCTGCCGGGAATGGGCAGTGTTCCTGTTCCGGGGCTGTTCGGCGAACTGAATGCCGTTGTCGGTCAGGAGCTCGTCGCGCAGGCTGCCGTTGAAGCGCTCGACGAAGGCATTTTGCTGCGGCTTTCCCGGGGCGATGTAGTGCCAATCCACGCCGTTGTCGTTCGCCCATTTCAGGATCGCCCGGCTGGTGAACTCCGTTCCGTTATCACTGACAATGCTGGCCGGTTTGCCATAGAGCCGGAAGAGCGCATCCAGTTCCCGCGCCACCCGTGCACCCGAGATACTGGTGTCGGCCATCGCACCATCAAACCCTGGGATCAAACAGATCAAATAAAGGAGAACCGGAGAATGATAAATGATTTCAATATGGTGCGGGTGAAGGGACTCGAACCCCCACGCCAAAGGCGCCAGAACCTAAATCTGGTGCGTCTACCAGTTCCGCCACACCCGCATCCTGCGCCGCTCTCTTAGCAAAGCTCCCGACAGGAGGCGAGGTAAAAATCAAACCTGCAAGCGCCTCAGAACCCTGGGTAAAATTTCGGGCAAATCTTCCGCGATCAGTCCGGGGCCGAAAACACGGGCGGCCTCGACATGCAGCCAGGCGGCGGTCCGGGACGCTGCGAAGGGCGGCGCGCCACGGGCCAGAAGACCACAAATCAATCCCGCAAGAACATCCCCCGCTCCGGCGGTGGCCAGCCACGGTGCCGCCCGCTCATAACTGGCGGCGCTGACAACAGCAGTGCCATCGGGGGCGGCGATGATAGTGTCCGGACCCTTCAGCAACACCACCGCTCCGGCACGCCGCGCAGCCTGCCGCGCGGCCACCAGCCGGGATGCGGCAGGACCGGTCCCGGCGGGCGCGTGCAGGGGCGCGGCGAGATCCGGAAAAAGCCGCGCGAACTCCCCGTCATGGGGCGTGAGCACGACCTCTGCCCCATGGATCAGGTTGAACAGTGTCTCGGGCCCGGAGGCGAAGAGAGACAGCGCATCGGCATCCAGCACCACCGGTCGGACGCCGTTCAGGGCCGAACGGACAAGCCCGCGCGCCCGTGCCCCCAGCCCCAGACCCGGGCCGAGGCAAAGCGCACTGTAACGCGCATCTTCCAGAACAGCGGCAAGGTCTGCCCCCCCCTCCACCCGGCGCAGCATCACCGCGGTGATCTGGGCCGCGACCTCCGGCCCGGCCTCCGCAGGGACGCCAAGGGTCACCAGTCCTGCCCCGACACGCAGCGCCGCCCGCGCCGCCAGCCGGGCCGCCCCCGTGCACCCTGCCCCGCCGGAAAGAACAAGGGCATGCCCGTGGGCGTATTTATGCCCCCCGCGCTTGGACAGCAGAACCGTGTCTGGTTGGGCAAGCCCCACGCCCACGCCCCCGCGCAGGCCGATCGGGCAAACCACAACTTCACCACAATGGACAGGACCATCGGCCAAAACATGGCCCAGTTTCAGCCGGTGGAACGAAACCGTCAGATCCGCGCGTAATGCCGTCCCTCCGATCGCACGCCCAGAATCGGCACAAAGACCGGAGGGAATATCCACCGCCACCACCCGTGCCGCCCCGTCTGCAACCGAAAGCAGTGCCGCAGGCAGCGGGCGCGTCAGACCGGTGCCGAAAAGCGCATCGATCACCACCGCCCCGCGCATGTCCGGCACGGAAGGCAGTGGCGCGACGGGCCCCAGCGCCGCCCAGCGGTCATGGTTGAGACGCGCATCCGGCGGCAGCCGCTCGGCAGCGCCGAAGAGATGGACGCGCACATCCCATCCCCAATGCTTGAGAAGCCGTGCGATCACGAACCCGTCGCCCCCGTTGTTGCCGGGGCCGCACAGAACGACCGCACGATGCGAGCCGGCGGCCAGATCCGGCCAGCGGGCGAACAGCGCCTCGATCACGCCCTTGCCGGCCCGTTCCATCAGTTCGGCGCCGGAAACCTGCCCGGACTCGATCGCGGCGCTCTCGATGGCGCGCATTTGGGCAGATGTCAGAATCTCAGTCATTTCCTTGCCTCGGAATGTTCTCAGAATGCCCGGTAAAAAAGCGAGACGCCTAAAATTTAATCATTTCAGCAGGAATCCCTCCGGCACCTCCTGCCCCGTCAGACTAGCCAATTGTATGCCCGTCAAGGAAGTGATCTGTCAGCAGGCAAGACAACGCAAGAAAGGGAGTCGGGACCGGTGAAAAAGATCGAAGCGATCATCAAGCCCTTCAAACTCGACGAGGTCAAGGAAGCCCTGCAGGACATCGGTGTTCAGGGCCTTAGCGTGATCGAGGTAAAGGGCTTTGGCCGACAGAAAGGCCATACCGAGCTTTACCGGGGGGCGGAATACGTTGTCGATTTCCTGCCCAAGGTGAAGATCGAGGTCGTTCTGCCCGACGATCAGGTGGACGGCGCGGTAGAGGCGATCATCGCCGCCGCGAATACCGGCAAGATCGGCGACGGGAAGATTTTCGTCTCATCCGTCGAGCAGGCCATCCGCATCCGTACCAGCGAAACCGGCGAAGACGCGCTGTAATCGACCATCCAGAGAAGGGAAAAAGGTCACATGAGCAAAGATGCAGTTCTCAAGACCATCAAGGAAGAGGATGTCGAATATGTCGATATCCGGTTCACCGACCCGCGCGGCAAGCTTCAGCACGTGACGGTCGTAGCCGACCTCGTCGACGAAGACTTCCTTGAGGAAGGTTTCATGTTCGACGGGTCGTCGATCGCGGGATGGAAATCCATCGAAGCCTCGGACATGAAGCTCATGCCAGACCCGGCCTCTGCCTATATGGATCCGTTTTATGCGGAAAAGACGCTCTGCCTGCATTGCTCGATTGTCGAACCCGACACCGGCGAACCCTATGAGCGGGACCCCCGCGGCACCGCCGAAAAAGCCGAGGCTTATCTGAAATCCTCCGGCATCGGCGACGTGTCCTACTGGGGCCCCGAGGCCGAGTTCTTCATTTTCGACGATGTGCGCTACTCGGTCGAGATGAACAAGGTCTCCTATGAGGTCGACGCCATCGACGCCGCCTGGAACACCGACACCGAATACGAGATGGGCAATACCGGCCACCGTCCGGGCGTCAAGGGCGGCTACTTCCCGGTCAACCCGATCGACGACGCGCAGGATCTGCGCTCGGAGATGCTCTCCACCATGAAGCGGATGGGGATGAAGGTCGACAAGCATCACCACGAGGTCGCCTCCTGCCAGCATGAACTGGGGCTGATCTTCGGCTCGCTCGTCGAGCAGGCCGACAACATGCAGAAATACAAGTACGTCATCCACAACGTCGCGCAGGCCTATGGCAAATCGGCAACCTTCATGCCCAAGCCCATCGCAGGCGACAACGGCACCGGCATGCATGTCAACATGTCGATCTGGAAAGACGGAAAGCCGCTTTTTGCCGGTGACCGCTATGCCGATCTCAGCCAGGAGGCGCTCTATTTCATCGGCGGCGTGCTGAAACATGCCAAGACGCTGAATGCATTCACCAACCCTTCGACCAACAGCTACAAACGCCTGATCCCCGGCTTCGAGGCTCCGGTTCTGCGCGCCTATTCTGCCCGCAACCGCTCGGGGTGCGTGCGAATCCCGTGGACGGAAAGCCCGAAGGCCAAGCGTGTGGAAGCCCGCTTCCCCGACCCGTCGGCCAACCCTTACCTGTGCTTTGCCGCACTCTTGATGGCCGGTCTTGACGGGATCAAGAACAAGATCGACCCTGGTGAGGCGATGGACAAGAACCTCTACGATCTGCCACCCGAGGAGCTGGAGGGCATTCCCACCGTCTGTGCATCGCTGCGCGAGGCCCTGGAGGCGCTGGAGGCCGATCACGACTTCCTGCTGGCCGGCGATGTGTTCACGAAGGATCAGATCCAGGGCTACCTGGCCCTCAAGTGGGACGAGGTCTACACCTACGAGCACACCCCGCACCCGGTTGAATTCAAGCTCTACTACAGTTGCTGATCTTTCACCTTCGGAAGAGGGCGCCATACGGCGCCCTTTTCGCGTGGATGGGCGCCGGGTGCTCCCCGACGCCCGTGGGAAGGGGGCCTTCCCGTGGGATCACTGCCAACGCTTTCGGTGCAACGAATGCACCGAAACCCGGTACAAGGCGGCTGGCAGACACGCACCTCAGGGACAGGTAAGCAACCCGGCACGCCAACACAACTCATGCGTGTAAAATATTGACTTTCCAGTTCAAATTGCCGCAGCCCGCCCCCTCACCGGGAATAGAGAGAACGCATCGCGTAGGTCTTGCGCGGTCCGTGTACGTCCCAGACGGCGGACCAGTCCGGCCAGCGGCTGAAATCATACCGCACATGATAAAAATCCGGGGGGCAATCGTGAGAGGCCTCCGGAGTTGCCCCCGGCGCGATGGAATGGAAGAACCGCCCATCCGCAAAACAGACGTCAATCCGCCCCGGCACGGCATGCCACAGATACACCCGGCGGGCCATCATCGGCGGCTGGCCCGGCCAGCGCAGGGTGCCCTCTTCCTCGTAACGCAGACCGCCGGGGACAACCGTAAAGCTGGCCTGCCCCTCCAGCACCGCGCACTGGCCGGTCAGCGTATCGTCGATCTTTCGGGTCAGGCGCCACAGACCTTCGAAGTTTTCCAGCATGTCCGCTCCGATGCTTGCCGCCCTTGCCCACCCGGTTTATCAGACGGGCAAAGACAACCCAACCGAAGGCTCGCCCATGATCCCCCGCTATGCCCGCCCCGAGATGGTTTCCATCTGGTCGCCTGAAACCAAGTTCCGCATCTGGTATGAGATCGAGGCCCATGCCTGCGATGCTCAGGCCGCGTTGGGAGTGATCCCGAAGGAGAATGCCGAGGCCGTCTGGAAAGCCAGGGATGTGGAGTTCGACGTCGCCCGCATCGACGAGATCGAGGCCGTCACCAAACATGACGTGATCGCCTTCCTCACCCATCTGGCCGAGCATATCGGAAACGAGGAAGCCCGCTTCGTCCACCAGGGCATGACATCCTCGGACGTTCTCGACACCTGCCTGAACGTGCAGCTGACCCGCGCCGCCGATCTTCTGCTGGACGACTTGGACAAGGTCCTGGCCGCCCTGAAAAAACGCGCCTTCGAACACAAGGATACGGTGCGCATCGGCCGCAGCCACGGCATCCACGCCGAGCCCACCACCATGGGTCTGACCTTCGCCCGTTTCTATGCCGAGATGGACCGCAACAAGCGCCGCCTTCAGGCCGCACGCGAGGAAATCGCCACCGGGGCAATCTCGGGCGCAGTGGGAACCTTTGCCAATATCGATCCTGCGGTGGAAGCCCATGTCTGCGCGAAGATGGGCCTGAAACCGGAGCCGATTTCCACCCAGGTCATCCCGCGCGACCGGCACGCGATGTTTTTTGCCACGCTCGGAGTGATCGCCTCCGGCATCGAAAACATCGCCATCGAGATCCGCCACATGCAGCGCACCGAAGTGCTGGAAGGAGAGGAATTCTTTTCCAAGGGTCAGAAAGGGTCTTCTGCCATGCCGCATAAACGCAACCCGGTCCTGACGGAAAACCTGACAGGACTGGCACGGCTGGTGCGCATGACCGTGATCCCGGCGATGGAAAACGTGGCGCTCTGGCATGAGCGCGACATCTCGCATTCCTCGGTGGAGCGCGGCATCGGCCCGGACGCCACCGTGACGCTGGACTTCGCCCTGAACCGACTGGCCGGCGTGATTGAGAAAATGGTCGTCTACCCCGAAGCCATGCTAAAAAACATGAACAAGTTCAAAGGCCTGGTCATGAGTCAGCGCGTCCTTCTCGCGCTGACGCAGGCCGGCGTCTCGCGGGAGGATGCATATGCGCTGGTACAGCGAAACGCGATGAAGGTTTGGGAACAGGGCAAGGACTTCAAGGAGGAGTTGCTGGCCGACCCCGATGTCGCCGCTGCGCTTTCGCCCAAAGATATCGAGGAAAAATTCGACCTCGCCTACCATACGAAACACGTGGATACGATCTTCGCCCGCGTTTTCGGGCAATAACATTTTCATCAGCTCTTGTGCGTCTCGTGCGCGCGGGCTTTGGAAAGGCCCGCGCGCATGTTATGTTTGGTTTCCATTCAACAGGGAGACTGCGCAATGATCCTCAAGACCACTTTCGCCGCGCTGGTTCTGGCACTCGCCCCCACCCTTTCCGTGGCCGAAGGCTGCGGGTGGGAAAAGAAGATGAATGCCAGCAGCTGCGCCGAGGGCCAGACCCTCGACCACGCCAGCGGCAAATGCGTGGACAAAACCACGAGCTGACGCCAGGGCCCGCGTAGCGGGCCCCCTCTCAGGCGTTCACATCCACGACGACCCGCCCCTTCACCCGTCCTTTCAGAATATCGGCGCCCAGCGCGGGCAGATCCGCAAGCGTTGCGCCCTGGATCATCTTGTCCAGCTTTTCCATGGGCAGATCGCGCGCAACCCGTGACCAGGCACGATGGCGGGTTTCATAGGGGCACATGACACTGTCAATCCCCAGCAGGTTGACCCCGCGCAATATGAAAGGAGTTATCAGGGCGCCCTCCAGCATCGCGCCACCGGCCAGCCCGACCGTGGCGACGGAGCTTGCGTATTTCATCTGCTTGAGAACCCGCCCCAGCATTGCGCCCGCCACGGAATCCACACAGCCGGCCCAGATTTCGCTTTCCAGCATCTTCTTTGAAGGATCGGCAAGCTCCGCACGGGGCACGATCTGTGTCGCGCCAAGATCGTTCAGATATTTCGCCGTTTCGGGCCGGCCGGTCACGGCGGCAACCCGATGGCCCAGCCGGGACAGGATCGCCGTGGCGACGGACCCGACCCCCCCTGCGGCCCCCGTCACCAGGACCGGGTCATCGCCAGGGGCCAGGCCATGCTCCTCCAACGCCATGATCGCCAGCATCGCGGTCAGGCCCGCGGTCCCAACGGCCATCGCCTGCCGGGTTGTCAACCCTTCGGGCAGGGGCACCAGCCAGTCGCCCTTCACCCGCGCCTTCTGGGCATAACCGCCCCAATGCACCTCTCCCACGCGCCAGCCGGTCAGCACGACCTTGTCACCCGGAGCAAAGCGGATGTCTTCGGATTTTTCGACAGTCCCGGCGAAGTCGATCCCCGGCACATGAGGGTATGTCCGCACCAGCCCGCCCTGGCCACCAAGGCACAGACCGTCCTTGTAATTCAGCGTCGAATACTCCACCGCCACGACAACATCGCCTTCGGGCAGGCGATCCTCGGATATCTCCCGCACCCCGGCAAGAATCGCGCCGTCGGCGTCCTTTTCGACAAGCATGGCCCTGAACATGTTCTTCTCCCCTTTTCTGCCTTTTCCATTTGTCGCAGATCGACGTCCACATTGCGAGCAGACACTTGAGCCTTCGCAGGAGCTTGCGTGGCGTCGCACCGCACAGCGCCCGCAGAAAGGACCGGGTATGTATCTGAAACCGATTCTGGCCGCCAGCCTGCTGGCCGGACCCGCCTTGTCGCCGTCAAAGAACTGCTGATATTCGATTATTCCGGTTTCGAACTGCCGGAATTCCACCCCCGGCACATCGAAGAATACGGCGACAGCCCAGATTGCGCCTTCTTCGCAGACGAGGAAGAGGCGCTACAAAACTCCGTTCCGTTTTCGGGCGCCTAAAGCGGTTTGCGTTTGATTTGACTCGGCTTGGGATTCACAGGCCGATTTTCTCCGGTTCACTTCTGTTGGGAGGTGGATCATGGGCAAACCTTACTCTTTGGACCTTCGGGAACGGATTTGCGCTTGCGTCGCTGAGGGCA
>NZ_QAAA01000037.1 GCF_003046545.1 Rhodovulum imhoffii
CTCACACCCTACGAATACATCTGCAAGGTCTGGACATCAGAGCCAGACAGATTCATCCTAAATCCGATCCACCAGATGCCGGGACTGAACACCTAAGGACCGGCGCCGGGCCGCGATCCATTACGACATATCCCGAAGCTCTTTCTGTCAGCATGCCCTTGGCAGATGTGAATGTTCTGGTGTGAAGCCTGAACCTCGCGAATCGGATGTGAAACAACGTTAATCAACCCAGATGCGAAACTTGAGATGCGAAACTTGAGATGCCGAAAATCATGAGATCCAGAAGCAGAAAACGGTCTTTTTCACACTCTAAAGTCGCCTTGTAATTTGAAATTCAAAGAAAAAACCCAGTGAGGACATTTTTGACAAAATGCCTCATATTTAGGCAGAATTTTCTAGACGAGATTTTGGTACAATCTTACCATAGGCCAAGCCAATCAGGCGGCGCAGAACAGAGTAAAAGTTCGTCCCTTACACGGTAACCTTAGTTTAAGGAGATAGCCATGAACGACAACACCTTCAATGCGATAAGCAATGTCTACCAGCAATTTCAAAGAAGCCTGAAAGCTGACGTTTTTCCATCCGACGGTATGTCCGCCCAAGCGGCGTCAGCGATTGTCGAGAGTCATCTTTGGACAGACAGCAACCCGATGCTGAATCTATCTAGCTTCGTAACTACCTATATGGAGGAAGAGGCTCAGAAGATCATGGCTGCGCACGCCCATGTTAATTATATTGACCATGACATGTACCCAAAATCCTATGAATTGGAGGGGGTTATGGTCGATATGCTGCATGAATTGTGGAACGGACCCAAGGACAGCACGCCCTATGGTGCAGCCTGTGTGGGCAGTTCGGAAGCTTGCATGCTTGCTGGGCTCGCCCATAAGTGGAACTGGCGCCAGGCTCGAGAAAAGGCCGGGAAGGACGCGACACGGCCCAATATGGTCACAGGCGGGAATGTACAGATCGTCTGGAAAAAATTCATGAAATACTTCGACGTGGAGCCGCGCATCGTGCCGCTCGAACCCGGCGAATATCGGTTGACCGCCGACAAGCTCGAAGAATACGTCGACGAAAACACAATCTGCGTGGTCGCTATCGCGGGCCAGACCTTTACCGGTGAAGATGACGATTTCAAAGCGATTCACGATTGGCTGGACGATTACGAGAAGCGGACCGGCATTTCTGTTCCGATGCATATCGATGGTGCGTCAGGGGGATTTGTACACCCGTTTCTTTATCCCGACTACGAGTGGGATTTCCGCCTGCCTCGCGTTCAGTCCATCAACGCATCGGGCCACAAATTCGGACTCGTTTATCCGGGGTTGGGTTGGGTCGTTTTCCGTGATCGCTCCATCTTCAACGAAGACCTGGTCTTCTATGTAAATTACTTGGGAGGGGAATCTCCCACTGCCACGCTGAATTTCAGTCGCAATGCCGCGCAAATCATCGGCCAAGCCTATCAGTTCTTGAGACTGGGCCGAGATGGCTATCGCGAAATCATGCAGATGACTGTCGACAATGCAGAATTGCTGCGGGAATTGCTTGTCGAAAGCGGATACTTCGAGATAATGAACAAGACACAGACGATCCCGGTGGTTGCGCTTACGCTCAAGGGATCGGTCAAAAAGTTCAATGAGTTCGATGTCTCATTCAAGGTTCGTGAAAAGGGCTGGGTCCTTTCCGCCTATACTATGCCACCAAAGGCGGAAACAGTGCGTTCCTTGCGTATCGTCGTACGCCCCCACCTGAATCAGACGATCATCAGGGAATTGGCGGACGATATTATAGAAGCGTGTAAATATCTTGAAATACACGGCGGCAATGCAACCCCCCCTGAACTTCACGGTCACGTCAAGACCACGCCGAAGTGTTGAACTGTCGGCATTATCTGCGCGCTCCTGAGGCTGGAGGCCGCTTCGATCAGGGGCGCACGAAACAACAAAAAGGTAGATGGTAATGAAACGCCCAATTCGCGGAGCGCTGTTATTCCTGTCGGCTTTCGCCACCCTGTTTTTCATTTCACTCGCGCCCGTCCTTGCACAGGAGGCCAGTGACGGCGGCGCACCGCTCGCATTCTTCTCGCCTGTGATCGAGCAAGGCATTCACGGGTTTTTTGAACTGCTCGACAAACAGAAGTTCCTTTTTCTGCTGCTCGCCCTGTCGCTCGGCTATCCGTTGGGGCGCGCCAGCCTGAAAGGTATTTCACTCGGCCCGACCGCAGGCACATTGATCGTTGGAATCCTGCTCGCGCTGACCGCCAAGTTGGCCTATGACATCACCTATTCGATCTCGGGCCTCGTCTCGACGATTTTCCTTTTGATGTTCATGTATGCGCTTGGCCTGAAGGTCGGGCCGCAGTTCTTTGCCGGCCTTCGATCGGGTGGCATGGCCTTCATCGTGATTGGCATAGTGGTTTGGGCGTTAAACTGGATCATCTGCGTCGGCGGTGCTGCAGTGGCCGGGCTCGCCCCTGGTTATGCACCGGGCATCATCTCCGGAAGCTATACGATTACTGCGATTATCGGCGTTGCTACATCGGCAATACAGTCTGGCGCCTATGTCCCGCCTGAGGGGATGAGCGCGGAACAAGTCGGTGCAAATATCGCTGCCGGCTATGCGGTTAGTTATGTGCTGTCCAGCATCGGCATCATCCTTTTGATCCGCTATCTGCCCAGCATGTTTGGCCGCGATCCAATCGCCGATGCAAAAAGGGCCGAAATCGAAATGAGCGGAGGCTCCTCCGCGCCAGTCCCTGGTGCGTCTGGCTCGCTTACGCTCGGCTATTCCAGTTCCGAAATACGTGCCTACCGTCTTGAACACAAAACACTGGTCGGCAGGTCAGTGAAAGAACTTTTCGATAAATACCCTGAGGCCCCCATATTGCGTGTGGTTCGAGAGGGTGAAGTTATCGCGCTGCAATCCAACCCGGTGCTTCAATCGGGCGATGTTGTGGCGGTGCGCACCGATGTGCACGACCTGATCCTGAGCGGAGCAGAGGTAATCGGTCCGGAGGTGGACGAACCTGAAGCGCGGCGTGTTGAAATCGAGGCGGCTGATATCCGCGTCGGCAAGAAGGGAATAAACGGCAAAACTCTGCGCGAAATCTCCCATGAATCGGGCATGGGTCTGCAATTGCGTGCTTTGTTCCGGCAGGGAAACGAAGTTCCCTTCAATGACGAGACGAAAATCTACTTTGGCGATGTCCTGCGTGTTGTCGGACCCGATAGCCGGGTTCAGGCCGCAGCCGATTACCTTGGTGGACGGGCCATCGTAGACACTGCGGTCACCGAGGTCAGCTATATGACTGGGGCGATGGCTGTAGGCTATCTTTTCGGCCTTATCAGCATCACTGTAGGCGGTATTCCGATTGCCCTGGGCACATCGGCAGGGTGTCTGCTTGCGGGGATATTCGTGTCCTATTTCCGCAGCCGCAATCCCGAATTCGGCGGTCCGGTAGACGAAGGCGCGCGTGCCTTTATTCAAGACATTGGTCTGAACATGTTCGTGGCCGTTCTGGCAGCGAATGTGGGCCCCAAGATTATCCAGTCTTTCCAGGGAACCACTGTGATCTGGATTGCGCTGATCGGCACGCTGGGCGCTTTGGTGCCGCCTTTCGTAGGTTTTTTCGTAGGCTTCCGGTTCTTCAAGCTGAACTCGGTCGTATCGGCTGGCGCAGCCACTGGTGCACGTAATAGCACGCCGGGGCTGAATGCGATTTGTGCCGAATCGCAAAGCAATGTTGCCGCCGTGCCCTATCCGATCACCTATGCGCTCACGACTGTGCTTGCGTTATTAGGCGGTTACATCGCGATGGTCATATCCTGACCTTTTCAGCCAAAAGTGCCCCGCCGGGACTGCCCGGCGGGACCGCCAAGATACAGTCCAAGCCATGAACCGTGCCAAGTCCATTGACGTCGCCATTAACACGATGCGGGCCAGGCTGACGGTACTCGGCTTCAACCTGACAATCATCACTTTCCAAATCAGCCAGATTATCCACCCCGTCCTCGACGCTCTGGAGCACGGTTCAGTGTCGCTTTTTCGATTGACCCTCGGACTTGCGCTGCTGATGGGAGCAATCACTACAATTCTCGCTCTCCTCGCTTTCATATCCTCTGCGCGTCTGAACCGGGAAGGCACTGCCGGAATACACTTGCTCCTCGTTGGTGACCTGCTGATGTTTCTTTCGCTGATCCTGACGCTTTTTGGTTTCGTCAGCCCCTACCAGAAAGCACTGGACCAGTTGATGGGTCATGCTGGACATAACGAAATCGTACTCATACACGATGCTGTCCTTTGGGTTGCCACACTTGTTTGGGTTTCCACAGCCTATGTGGCACCGATTTTTTTGTTGCTGCGCGCGCCGGTCATGCTCGCTGTTCGGATTGTCTACGCGAGCGTTTATTTGATCTGCCTGCAAGGGCTGACATGGCTGGTACTGGTCGCTAGCAGAATCGAGCAACCGGGGCGTCTCCCTACCTTTTCCGAGACGTTTTTCTCTTCACTCATCGCCCCGTTGGCTTGGTAGGCAGATTTACATCAGATACTCGCTGCGCGGGGTCAATTTCGAATCTGAACTACGCCTGATCCCGATTGCGCCAGCCCGGCTGAGGGAGGCACTGAAGAAGACCCTTTTTCCTATCCGCACACCAGTTCGCGCGCCTTCTCAATCACCCTGTCAGCACGGGCATCGAAACTATGTGTCTCACGCATCTTTCTGGCAAAGGCGGCCCGCGCCGCACGGCGGGCACTGTCCTCGGCCCGAATGCGCGCAACGGCCAGGGAAAATTCTTCAGCGGAGCCAACTGTTTCCACGAACGGGCGGAATTCTTCCGGCATCCATGGAATCGGATCGGAAATGACAGGCGTCCCACAGGCCAGCGCGTCGAAGACACGGTTCGAAAGCAGCCCGCTTCGGGCCATTGCCGGGGTGTGGTCGTTCAACACAATCTCAGCGCGGGAATAGATATCCCCAAGCACCTCGTTTTCAACCCTGTCCCCCTTGACATAAGCGGCCGCGGGGGTTTCCCGCCAGCCCGCCCCCCAGATTTCAGGCGCAATCCCCGCATCAAGCGCATAGCCCACGATCGGGCGCATGCCCCCGCGCGCGATCCCGACAAAGCAGATGCCCGCCCGCTCCGCATCCGGGGCGGGCGGGCCCATACGTTCGGCGTCAAAGGCCTGGGGCAAAAGCGAAACGTGATCCGAATCGAACTGCATCACCAAAGCGTCACGCAGCGGTTCGCCGCCGGCAAAGACATGGTCGGCCTGCTCCAGTTCACCGGAATGGACGTTATCTCCCCCCGAGATGACCCAGTAAAGCGTGGCATGCCCCGGACGGCGGGCATATTGTGCACGGCCACGAAGGACAATGTCGACTTCCGCCGGATCCTCTTCCTGCATCCAGAATTTGCGTGTCTGAACCCGCGCCCGGTAGCCCTTCTTCTCCAATGCCTTGGCCAGCCCGACGCCAAAATGATAGTCCCCCCAATTACGCTGGACTCCAGGGCGGGGAACCGGAAGCTGAATGGCAAAACTGGGCACATCGGCCTTACGGATGATGCGCGGATTCCACGGGCTCCTGAGCGTTGGAATTACATCGAACCCGCCAACGATTTCCTCAAGCGTATCGACCTCGTCGTACTCGGCGACGATTTCTTCATACCGCTCCTTCAAAACCGTATTGCCCGGGGCAAGGTTGCTGACGACGACAAGGCCGGTCGTAGCGGCATCGTAGATTTCGACCTTAAGATCCTGCCTGTATCTTTGCAGGATTGGAACCAGTTTCCAGCAATCCCCGGTCCAGGCTTTACCGATGGCTCTGCGCCAGTCGCGCCCTGTCATGCTCGCCTTCCACGGAAGGCAATCGTGTAAAACGATATGCCCTCCGGAGGCCATGTATCGCTCCGCATTCATGAAATCGCGCAGCAGGAATTCATAAAGATGCATGCCGTCCAGGAAGGCCAGATCGAAACCGACGCTCAACCGCTCCAGTTCCCCGCTTTCGAAGAATTCGTCGCTGGTTTGCTGAAACAGATGAAGTTGCGGTTTTTTCCCGACGATCTCTTCGGTGATCGCAAACTGCGGATCCACCGCCACCGAACGCGCCGAGGACAGCGCCAGGCTGACACCGCTTCTTGTTCCCACTTCCAGATACCATTCAGGTTTCAGGGACTGGTGCATATCCGCAAGGAATTCCAAGTAGTGTTGCCCGGTCGCCCGGCGAAGCTTGGGTTTGTCGGAGAGTTGATCCATTAGGTCCCCCAATCGGTCCTGATCTTGTGGGGCAGCTCACAAGCGGATCCAATCGAACCGGGTCAAACCTGATCGCGCCAAATTATCGCTGCCTTGGCAATATGCCTTTGTGGTCATCCCAAGTTCAAGGACAGAATGGTCGCCACGGCCCGAATTTCCGGCCGCGCCGTGCGGAATGAACCCTACAAAAAGCACATCTCCGATCAAGTTTTCAAGCGGTCGGCTCCATGAATCGACAGGAACCCGCCTGCGCAAAGACAGGCTCGGAGCCCCGTTTCCTGGCCTTGGCTATCGCTGCCTGCGGCGTTGCGGCCCCCTCCAATCGAGTCTTCCCGCGTCCGGAACTCTGCCGATTGGAATAATACAGGCGCACGGGATGCCATCCCGGCGGCAAGCGCGACACGGCCTTGCTCGGCTTTGTTGCACAAATCCGGGTTTGAGCGGATTTTACTTTTCCAGGAATGATTTTCTTTCCTGCATCTTCAGTGACGGGTAGGGCCGGGGCAGGACCATCGCTGGCGCTGGAACTGCTATTGGCCGCCGTCGATCCTGACTTTGTCACCATCACGAGCAGCGGGCCTCCCCTGGAGCTGTTTATAACGGAAGAGTTCGCCCGCCTGGTCGAAGGGCAGGCACAGCTTTCTCACAGGTTTCTCACAGGCCTTCCAGTCGTGGGAGGCGCATTTTGCCGAACAGCATAAGTACCCCAGCCATGGAGACTACACATGGGCGACGACCGCGTCCGGGTGTCCCTGCTTCGACGGGCGGCGTCATTTCATGCAGGCGTCAGCCGAGGCGTTCCTGTCCGACTACGTCGCCCATTTCCTGCGCGGCGACAAGAAGGCGGGAGACCGAAAGTCTTCCTGCCAGTGTGCGCCTTGGCAGCAGCGGTCTTGTTCTGATTATAAATCCGGGCCCTAAAAAATTTCGTCTGGACAATAAAACCCCTTAGTTTATTATTAATGGTACCTCGTCTATACGGGTATTTCTGGTGCATAGTATCCGCTAATGCGGAAAGCGCCTTATCGAATGTCTATGACGAGGCTTGAAGCAGGAGGCCATCTCTTTCGAAGGAATCAGTGACGGCATCTAGG
>NZ_QAAA01000038.1:2500-5629 GCF_003046545.1 Rhodovulum imhoffii
GATGCCTTGGCAGTAAGAGGCGATGAAGGACGTGATACTCTGCGATAAGCTTGGGGGAGCCGAGAATAGGCCTTGATCCCGGGATCTCCGAATGGGGCAACCCACCTGACAGTTGATTATAACAGCCTTCGGGCTGCCTATAATCTTCTGAGACAGGTACTTTGTGGCTGAATATATAGGCTTCAAAGAGCGAACCCGGGGAACTGAAACATCTAAGTACCCGGAGGAAAGGAAATCAACAGATACTCCGCTAGTAGTGGCGAGCGAACGCGGATCAGCCGAGACCGAGAAGTGACCAGAACCGGTTGGAAAGCCGGGCCATAGTGGGTGACAGCCCCGTATGGGAAGCTTTGAGGTACGTATTAAGTAGGGCGGGACACGTGAAATCCTGTCTGAAGATCGGGGGACCACCCTCGAAGGCTAAGTACTCCTTACTGACCGATAGCGAACCAGTACCGTGAGGGAAAGGTGAAAAGCACCCCGACGAGGGGAGTGAAACAGTACCTGAAACCGAACGCCTACAATCAGTCGGAGGCTCCTTGCGAGCTGACGGCGTACCTTTTGTATAATGGGTCATCGACTTGGTCTCACGAGCAAGCTTAAGCCGATAGGTGTAGGCGCAGCGAAAGCGAGTCTTAAATGGGCGTCGAGTTCGTGGGATCAGACCCGAAACCGAGTGATCTAGGCATGACCAGGATGAAGGTAAGGTAACACTTACTGGAGGTCCGAACCCACACCTGTTGAAAAAGGTCGGGATGAGTTGTGCCTAGGGGTGAAAGGCCAATCAAACTCGGAGATAGCTGGTTCTCCGCGAAATCTATTTAGGTAGAGCGTCATCCGAATACCCCGGGGGGTAGAGCACTGGATGGGTAATGGGGCCCCACAGGCTTACTGATCCTAACCAAACTCCGAATACCCGGGAGTAGTGGATGGCAGACACACGGCGGGTGCTAACGTCCGTCGTGGAGAGGGAAACAACCCTGACCTACAGCTAAGGCCCCCAATTCGTGGCTAAGTGGGAAAGCAGGTGGGACGACCAAAACAACCAGGAGGTTGGCTTAGAAGCAGCCATCCTTTAAAGATAGCGTAACAGCTCACTGGTCTAATCAAGTTGTCCTGCGGCGAAGATGTAACGGGGCTCAAGCCACGAGCCGAAGCTTAGGACTGCGTATGCAGTGGTAGCGGAGCGTAGTGTGACAAAACCCATGCCTTTTTTGCGCCTTCGGGTGCAACGGAGGCCCGGGTTTGACTGTGAAGCCGGGGCGTGAGCCATCCGGTGGAGTGATCACTAGCGAGAATGATGACATGAGTAGCGACAAACAGGGTGAGAGACCCTGTCGCCGAAAGTCCAAGGGTTCCTGCTTAAAGCTAATCTGAGCAGGGTAAGCCGGCCCCTAAGGCGAGGCCGAAAGGCGTAGCCGATGGGAACCAGGTTAATATTCCTGGGCCAGGAGGATGTGACGGATTGCGGATGTTGTCGGGCCTTATCGGATTGGTCCGGCAGCCATGCAGTTCCTGGAAATAGCCCTCCACCAGACCGTACCCTAAACCGACACAGGTGGACTGGTAGAGCATACCAAGGCGCTTGAGAGAACGATGTTGAAGGAACTCGGCAAAATACCTCCGTAAGTTCGCGAGAAGGAGGCCCGGGTGCTGGGCAACCAGTGTCCGGGGGCACAAACCAGGGGGTGGCGACTGTTTACTAAAAACACAGGGCTCTGCGAAGTCGCAAGACGACGTATAGGGTCTGACGCCTGCCCGGTGCCGGAAGGTTAAAAGGAGGTGTGCAAGCACCGAATTGAAGCCCCGGTAAACGGCGGCCGTAACTATAACGGTCCTAAGGTAGCGAAATTCCTTGTCGGGTAAGTTCCGACCTGCACGAATGGCGTAACGACTTCCCCGCTGTCTCCAACATCGACTCAGCGAAATTGAATTGCCTGTCAAGATGCAGGCTTCCCGCGGTTAGACGGAAAGACCCCGTGCACCTTTACTACAGCTTCACACTGGCATCAGGCATGTGATGTGCAGGATAGGTGGTAGGCTTCGAAGCAGGGACGCCAGTCCTTGTGGAGCCATCCTTGAGATACCACCCTTCGCCTGCTTGATGTCTAACCGCGGTCCGTTATCCGGATCCGGGACCCTGTGTGGCGGGTAGTTTGACTGGGGCGGTCGCCTCCCAAAACGTAACGGAGGCGCGCGAAGGTTGGCTCAGAGCGGTCGGAAATCGCTCGTTGAGTGCAATGGCAGAAGCCAGCCTGACTGCGAGACTGACAAGTCGAGCAGAGACGAAAGTCGGCCATAGTGATCCGGTGGTCCCGAGTGGAAGGGCCATCGCTCAACGGATAAAAGGTACGCCGGGGATAACAGGCTGATACTGCCCAAGAGTCCATATCGACGGCAGTGTTTGGCACCTCGATGTCGGCTCATCTCATCCTGGGGCTGGAGCAGGTCCCAAGGGTATGGCTGTTCGCCATTTAAAGAGGTACGTGAGCTGGGTTTAGAACGTCGTGAGACAGTTCGGTCCCTATCTGCCGTGGGTGTAGGATACTTGAGAGGAGTTGCCCCTAGTACGAGAGGACCGGGGTGAACGATCCACTGGTGGACCTGTTGTGGCGCCAGCCGCAGTGCAGGGTAGCTATGATCGGAAAGGATAACCGCTGAAGGCATCTAAGCGGGAAGCCCCCCTCAAAACAAGGTATCCCCGAGGGCCGTGGTAGACCACCACGTCGATAGGCCGGAGATGTAAGCATGGCAACATGCTCAGTTGACCGGTACTAATTGCCCGACAGGCTTGATTTGATCCAGAAACAGCAAGGCTCAATCAGAAGTCGGCTTGGACAGCGTTTTTTCCTCGGTTTGGTGGTCATAGCGTGAGCAAAACACCCGGTCCCATCCCGAACCCGGAAGTTAAGTGCCGCAGCGCCAATGGTACTGCGTCTCAAGACGTGGGAGAGTAGGTCACCGCCAAACCTAGAAAAAAACGCAAAAAAACTCTCTTCTCGATAAATGCCGCGGGGTGGAGCAGCCCGGTAGCTCGTCAGGCTCATAACCTGAAGGTCGCAGGTTCAAATCCTGCCCCCGCAACCAAATTCCTTCGCGTTATCAAACGCTTAAGCGCCGCCCTCCGGG
>NZ_QAAA01000039.1 GCF_003046545.1 Rhodovulum imhoffii
CACCGCCGGTCACCCCGCCAGCAGGATCGACGAGCTCCTGCCATGGAACTTCAACCCGTCAAGCTGAACAGGCGTGCCGCGGTGACAGCGCTTACACTCATTGCTACGTTTTCCTCCTTGTAACATGAGCAGGATTTCAATGGGTCGATACAGAGGCGGGCCGTCGGACGGTTACGACCAGTTCAGACCTCACGGCGAAAGGCAATTACTCAGATACGTGATTGGTATATTCGTGTAAGGCCCTGAAAAGTTCCTGATGGCTGAACGGCTTATACAGAACGCTGACGATCAGGGGGTTCGTCGCCAGCATATCTTCGATCTGACCCGGAAGTCCCGTCATGATGATGATTGAAACCTGTGCCCCAATTTCCTTGAGCTTTTCCAAAAACTCAAGCCCCCCCATCCTGGGCATGTTCAAATCCAGAAAAATCAGGTCGATCTCTGATTTTCTTTCAAGATATATTTCCAGAGCACTTTTACCGTCATTGGCACAAATTACCGAACATCCGCTTTTTGAAAGAGCCATTTCCCATATATGGCGAAGATTAGTCTCATCATCGACAAGAAGAATGCAGATTTTCGAAATATCAGGAGGATCAGGTAAAACTGGCCGAGGCCGAGCGGGAAGCTTGCTTTGATCGAAAACCGGCAGAACAATAGTAAAAATCGCACCGCCGAACTTTGCATTTTCAGCGATAACTGCGCCTTTATGTTCTAAAACCGTGCTGAAAACCATTGCAAGCCCCATGCCGCTTCCGTCTGCGGGTTTGGTGCTAAAATAGGGTTCAAAAATTCTTTCAAGGTTTTCCTTGACAATACCGGAGCCGGTGTCCTGAAAAACGACCCTAAGGTATTCACCAGGAGCCAGATCGAAAGCCCGAAACGCGGAATATTCACGGCTTCGAATTGTGAATTCTTCAAGAGCTATATGAAGCGAACCTCCTGTTGACATCTCCTGAATAGAGTTCAGACAAATATTCATGAACGCGGACTGTAGCAAATCCGGATTGCCGGGGACAAAAGCCTTTTCCACATCCAAATCAGACGAAAATTGTATACGCCTGTCTGTCGTATCTCTCAGGATATCAAGGATAGACAACAATATCTCTTTAATGTCGACTGCGGATGTCTCACTCAGCTTTTGCTGGGAGAATACCTTCAGTTTTCTGGTTAACCCAGCGGCCCGATCGCATGTAGCGATAATTTGAGTCAAGGCTTCTTTATTATCTATCTCTTCCGACATCGGTCCGGACAATATCTCAGAATACCCGCGGATTACTGCAAGATGGTTATTGATATCATGCGCGATCCCGCCCGCCAACTGGCCGATCGCACGCATTTTTTCATTGCGTATGAGTCTTTCATTAATAGCGATTTCTTCAGTCGCATCCCGAAAAACAAGGACGACCCCGACGATTTCATCGTTAAGCGAGAAAATCGGTGCGCCCGAGTCTTTAATAACGTATTCACGCCCATCTCTGGAGAGCAAAACCGTGTTATTCGCCAAACCAACAATCATTCCGCTATTAAGGACCTTATCGACCGGGCTTTCTATTTTTTTGCGCGATTTCTGGTTTATGATGTGGAATACTTTTTCCAATGACTCACCCACAGCCTCTTCTGCGGGCCACCCGGTCAACTGACAGGCGACCGGGTTCATATGAACAACAGTTCCACGTCTGTCGGTGGAAATAACTGCATCCCCGATAGAATTAAGCGTGATCCGAAGCTTCTCTTCGCTTTCCCGAAGTGCACGATCATTATCGTATCTATCCTGAACATCCGTGACCAGGGCGATGATGCGCGATATATGGCCGTCTTTTTCCCGAATTGGAACATAGCTGGCGCAATGCATGCGTTTCCCCCGGCTCGTGATCAGGGGTGTATCGAATTCTCTGCGCTCTCCTTTCATGGCCTTTTCAAAGTGAGGTCGAACGATTTCCCATGCTTGAGAACCGACTACCCCTGATGCATGGACTCCGATATTGGGCTTTCCCAACCTTTCCATATAGCTTTGATTTGCCATTTGAAGATGCCCGGTGCTGCTATAACTGCCGACCATGCCAGGTATCGCATCAAAGATCATGCGTAATTCTCTCCGGGCCTCAGCAAGGTCTTTCACTGCGGGCAGCAAAAGTCTCAACCAGACGAAGCATATAATCCCGAACAAAAGAGCGGAAATAAGACTGAGCAACTGCCAAATCGTTCGCGTGCTGGAGGCTTCTGCTTTCCGCAGGACCATTTCACGCGCCTGTAGAGGAGAAATCAGGGTTTCCCCTTTAAAGAAAACTTTTGTCGCAGTACTCCAGTGTGAAAAACCGCCGCGGACAATATTTGGAACTGCCGTACTTGCCTCATAAGCCCGCACATGCAGGAGTTTTGAGACATCCTGCTCAAGAATTTCCATGTCATTCTCGGAAATGTTCGCAAATATCCACGGCTGTTTCTTCAATCTCTCAAGATGTTTTTCATATTGTATGTTGAGATCTTCAACCTGCTGCATCTTATCCTTAATCCGGGCCTGTATACGGAAAACGATCGAATCGTTTTCGGCGGAAATCAGCGTATCTCCATTATCTAGGAGATAATCTACTCCATCGCCAACCTGTCGCCAGGTTGCGATCAGGACTGAATTGGATGAAAAAAGATCAGCCACTGTAAGATGCGCACGAAAAATCGTATAGGCACCGAAGACCGAAACAAGCGTAGCGATCAGGATCAGTGGGATCGCGATCCCTATGTCACGGGAGCGATCTGTAAGTTCCCGCGTTCCAGAGGGCGTTTTTCTGGAAGTTCGAACACTCAATCAGAAGGCTCGAATATTTGAAGGGTTTCCAATGTTTTAAAAAGTTCCCCACTGATAACATCGACATCGATTTCCGGGTTGTTGATATAATCATGCGCAAAGCTTGCAATCAACTCCATCGATTCCGTTAATTCTGCCGCAAACCAGCTGACCTTGTCCGGCGACTGCTCCCAGGCTGAAACGGAAATCAAGGCGCACCCTTCAAGAGAGCTTCGGGAGAAATTCTTTTCGATCGGAACACCTCCCTTTCGGGAGATGTACCGCGCCGTGTGCTCCGGATCCAAGACAGTTTCTACAAATAAATTCTGCCCCATTATCTCCGAAGGATTGTCTGTATTTGTCAGGGCAATCGAATCGAACGCCCAGGTAACGTAGTTGTTTCCCGGTGGTAAAGCACAAATAAAGTCGGTTTGGTTTGGAATCAATGGGGTAATAAAATCCCCCTGAACATGCGCCAAAGCCCGCCCCTCTACAACATGTGCGGCTGCCTGGGCCCAGCTCAGGTTATTGAAGTCGGGGTTAAGGTACGGTCTCAGCCGCTTGATGAGTTCAAAAGATTTCGTCAGAGCCCGCCGGTGGACTTCATTTATTTCATCGCGCGACGCGAGAGCCTGCATCTCTTTGGTATTCAAATAGGACGCCAAAACCGCCCCCAGGAAATTTCTTAGTTGCCATGTTTCATCGGACAGACTCAATCCATAGTAGCCAGCACGATGTGCCTTTTCCGCCAAACGAACAAAGTCTTCCCAATTAGCGGGGACACCTTCACCAATTTCCGTGAGCACGCGGCGATCATAAACAATATAGTTCATTATGTGAATGCCGACAGGCAACAGCGACAACCCGTTACCGTATCGGACTTCTTCGAAAACTTCGGGCAGCAATCTCTGCCTGAACTGTTCGGTTCCAGGTTGCGGCACGATTCCTCTTAAAATACCCTGCTCAATCAAAACTTCGACGGAATCCCCTCCACCGATCCAGAAAACTGCGGTCGGCGCGATCCCATGTGCAAGCCTCTCGCTAAAAGTTTCCCGAACACCTCTGAAGTTATTGCGTAATATGTGCTCGCTCCAGTCGACACCGGCTTCACGCATGGGCTCGCTGAATGCCGCGAGGGCATGAGCTTCAATTTCTTCCGCCCAAAGGTGAAGCAGTTCGAATCTTGCCTCTCCCTGGTCTTGTGCAACAGCCTTCCCCGGCCCCCCTGCCAAAGTCACGAAGGCTATTAACAAAGCAAAAGAAAACCTGCGGCACATATATCGGACACACATTGCTTCGTCCGTGATTGATGTTGCATCGACAACGATATCACGAAACCCAGAAAAACAAAATGCATCCTTGAGGTGTTTTTTTTAAATAAATTCTCTCTTGAGTTGGGCATGGTCACGCCGATATCGGCGGTGGAGCAAGCCTTGAACCACATACTACGGTATCTCGCATGTCTGACCGGAATTGACCGGTAATTTACAGACTGAAAACCGCCAGACATGCACGGACCCGCCTCACCTTACCGAACACCTGCGCGGTTTTCCGGGGCCGTGGACTTTCCGGCAGGTTACATCACACTGGCGGAGGCAACCGACCGGTCGAGGCGGACCGCCTGTA
>NZ_QAAA01000040.1 GCF_003046545.1 Rhodovulum imhoffii
CACCGCCGGTCACCCCGCCAGCAGGATCGACGAGCTCCTGCCATGGAACTTCAACCCGTCAAGCTGAACAGGCGTGCCGCGGTGACAGCGCTTACGATTCAACGGCACGGTCCTCGACGAGTTCTTCCGGGTGAAAATGCGCGAGACCTTCTACGACACCGTCGATGCGCTCCAGGCCGATCTCGACGCCTGGCTGAACCACTACAACACCGAGCGCCCGCATCTCGGCTACAGAAACCAGGGCAGACGGCCCGTCCAAACCGTCATGTCATTCGTAAGCCAAAAAGGTTAAGTGGACAGACAGACGTCGCTCCCCCTTGGTCACTGGGCGGGCACATCAATTATGAACGAAGAGAACACTGGGTATCTTGATTATCCGAAGCTCTTTCCCACTATCCCTTTTTATTCTCGAAACTTCTCTAAAATAATCGCCGTCTGCGGAATGAGTTCGGCTTTTGAACCCGGCGGCAACCGCCAGTTCCGTTGAAACTACTGCGGCGCCCATATCAATGGACCTTTTTTTATAAATTACATCGAAGAATGAATAACTCGGTAAATTCCGGCCACCTGGCCTGCTATGTGAGTGGATCATGTTAAATATTACAACATCCGCGTCGTTCCCTGCCTTCCGGAGGCTGTCATTGATAAGTTCAACGGCTTTGGGAATGTAATAATTGTCTGCATTTGTTAAAAGAACATAATCTCCCTCCGCCTCCTTCAGGCCAATTTCCCTTAGGGAATGTCCCCAGTCGTTATAGCGTGTTTCCGTACATTTAAAATCTATCTTGTCAGGGCAAATATTCCTGAAATCCCCCATGATCTTGATAAATTTTTCATCATAACCATCGTGAATTACAGTCAACTTCCAATTTGCCTGCGTCTGATTTATCCACGACTGGACGAAGATTTTTAACTCCCCATAGCGTTGATATGCAACCGCAATGACGTGGATTAATTTAAGACATTCGGATTCCGGTTCCATCCTGCCCTCCGGTTTTAAAAATATTCCTGACCATGCCGATTGATTTCCAATCGGATTTTATTTGGTAATCCCCCATTTTCAATTGGACCCAGCCGTAGAGTTTACGCGGCTGTTTTCAGTTGCATTGCGGGTGTTATCCGACCGACAGCCATGTTGGGCCGGTCGTTGTTGTAAGTCCAGAGCCATTTTGAACCGTCCGGTGTTTACCGGAGATAAAACACTCAAAGGATGAGCCTATGACGAAGAGACGTTTCACCCCCGTCTATCCTGCTGAACTTCGCGAACGCGGGGTTTTGCTGCTTCAAGAGAATCGCGCCGACTACGCCAGCGATAGCGCGGCGTATCGTGCGATTGCACCGAAACTTGGGGGTGAGCCGCTCTGTGATGTTGCGCGCCTTGTGGATCTGACAACGCGGATCGGGCTACCTGTCACTGAAGCTGTAGGATAAGTCCGCACAAGGAAAATCCGCTCAAACCCGGATTCGTGCAACAAAACCCCTTCATGGTTGAGCAAACTCTACATCAGAGCGAGGGAAGTTTCGGGGAGCAGAACAGTGCAATCCGCACCGATCAGCCCGGAATTCATTCGTCCGTTTCGTTCCCATAGTGCGTCTCCTTTGTTGCAATAAATGCTATCAAAGGAGCGGCATCGAACCGGGACATGTCCAGTCAATCGTACTGTTCTGCGCCGGGTTGCGGCGGCCCCGCATTGCGGGAACCGTGAAATCCCGTTCCGCTGCGACAGCGGAACGGGCAATTCTCAGCACACCAGCGGTTTCCCGTTTTTCCTGTGGCGCATTGCGAGTTTGCGCGCAACCTTGCCGGAGGCCATCAGCCGGGCCGGGTCGGGCAGCCGGGCGTGGTCCAGTTCCGCCAGTGCGGGGAACAGGGTGAAAATCTCTTCCCGCGCTTCGGGTCTGAGCGTCCGCAAGGCTTCCGGACCGGTATAGAGCGTCTCCGTCTCCACGCCCTCGGCATAAACGATCTCATGCCGCTCACACAGGAAGTGGACATACATCACCTCCGAAGGATCCTCGGCGTAGTCGACGCCATCCAGCAAGACCAGTTGCTTGGCCGCCACCAGGATCTCCTGCGTGCCGGAGAGGCGTGCCGCGATGCGGGAGTTTACCAGGATCCGGTGCTGCGGAGAGACCACCAGATCGGTGATCGGGTAGCCCGGCGCCAGCGCATCGGCCCGGATCCGAACCGGACGCAGCTTCGGGTTGACCGCCAGCGTCTGCGCGGACAGTTTCTGCACCCCGATCCAGCGGATCGGCTGGAACCCGTTATCCTTGGTCCGCACCAGATCGCCCACTTGCAGATCCTCGATCGGCATCAGGCCCATGTCGGTCTCGATATGGGTGCCGGGGGTGAAGCATAGCACCCCTTCGATCTCGGCGAAATTGACCGTCCAGGTATCGGTGCCGTCGGTAACCTGGATCGTCCCGGTAAAGGAGTTCCCGTCGGCATCCTGACTGGCGCTGAAGGAATTGGCGACCTTCGTCAGCCCATTCAGATCGATGACATCGTAATCGTCGAGCGTATCGTTGCCTGAGGTCGTGCCGGTTCCGCCGTCGATGAAGAACGTGTCCCCGAGACCGGCCTGGGTGATATCGAGCACGAAGCTGTCGCGGTCCTTGCCACCGAAGGCCCTGTCCCCCTGCCCGACCACGAGCGTATCGTTGCCGGCATCGCCATAAATGGAATCGTTGTCCGCGCCACCTGAAATGCTGTCATTACCACCCATTCCCATGATGGTATCGTTTCCAGCGCCTCCATCGATGACATCATTCATTGCGCCGGTGACATTCGGATCTGTAACCGTCAGGGTGACATTGTCGAAATTGAGATTATTAGTGATCTCGTCACCATCGGCTTTATCCTCGACGATGCGCACCCGCATGGGAGCGGTCGGGTTGGTCGGCGTGTTGCCAGTGGCCGTCAGGTTGAGCGTATATGTCTCAAGCAGATTGGTGGTCGGGTCGGTGGTTTCTGTCGCGCTTGCAACAACCGTTCCATCCACCACGATTTCCACTCGAAAAGTATGTCCGCCGTTTTCAGTGTCTGAAGGGGTGGTGCCGAGATCGCTTTGGGTTGTCGCATCAAGCTTAACGGAAAAGCTGAGATCGCTGCTCCAAGACGGGCCGACAACACTGGCCGAAGCCGAGTTTTGCCCGTCGTTATTGATCCACATGACACGGTCGCTAGTCCCGTTGTATGGCGGATTATAGACGCCCCCACTACCATTTATTGTCCAAACACCCAGTCCAGTATTGAAATTACTCGACAATATTTGAAACGTAGAATCTCCGGTGATAATATCATTGCCGTCACCGCCGGTTATTGTGTCATTACCGTTGCCACCTTTTATTGTGTCCGCACCTCCGCTTCCTGTATATACTGGCATCTCAACCTCCCCTTTGATGAGCCCCTTTGATGAGCCAAAATTATATCATTTTGGAAACAATTACAGCACCTATACTATAGTCACAGCACCTATACTATAGTCACAGCACCTATACTATAGTCACAGCACCTATACTATAGTCACAGCACCTATACTATAGTCACAGCACCTATACTATAGTCTAGGTGTTCATCCCGCCTGGCCTGTGGCCTGCCCCTATCGGGTGGTCCGGTTTCAGTCTTAGCGCATGACGGGTCTTGGTGCCAAGGCAGATGCCTGCGGCGGGGCTGATCCCTGGTCTCGAAACGGTGCCCAGTGAACGGCCTCCGGCGCTGGTGGCCGATAGCCCAGGGACGAGTGAGGCCGCGCCGTGTTGTAATGGACCTGCCACGCCTCGATCACCACGCGTGCCTCGGCCAGCGAGTAGAAGATCTTGGACTTGCCCGGGTTTTGTGGAGAGCGTTTAGCTCACTTCATGGGCCTTTCGCTCGAAGGCGATGGGGCTCTGGAATCCGAGCGATGAATGCCG
>NZ_QAAA01000041.1 GCF_003046545.1 Rhodovulum imhoffii
TCACGCCGAAACTCCGGCGTCGGTCTGTTCCCGTTTCCCATAGAACACCTCCTGGTTCCTCAGTTGGTGCTCTCCACTTCTTTCGGGCAAGTCCAGACCTACACCCACGCCGTTCTGCTCGAAGGCAAGGAGGGGTGGGGTGCGGTCGGTTTCTGCGGTCGTCCCGACCTGGCCGAGAAGAAGCGCAGAGAGCACCCCGGATCGATCGTGGTCGAGTGCGGTATCCTCGGTGACCGCGCGGCGGACATGCCCGCGCTTGAGGCCGCCGAGCACGCCGAGCCGGTCGCCGGCGACGCCCCCGAGCGCGAGCAGACTGTGGACGAGAAGATCGCAGCGGCCACGGTGCACGGCCCTAAGCCGAAGCGGACCATCGGCTCACTGGTGCAAGAGTTGCTGATGGACCCTGGGCGAAGCGCCGAAAATCGGTTCCACGTCCGAAACCATGTATCGACGGCAGTCCGCTTCGGCGGGAAGAACACACAGAATTGCCGCCGGTTCGTTGGCGACAAAGGACGCCACCGCCGAAGTAAGAAGGGTGGTGAAGCCCACCCGCACCGGCTTGACCAGCGTCACCCGTTCAATCGCCGGATCTCCGATGGCATCCGCGATTTCCCGCTGGAAGGGCCAAAGCTGTACCGGCCCCGGCTGCGCACTGACGCCTTCCGGCAGAACCACTTCGGACTCGATCCATTCGGACACCCCCATACTGGCCAATGAGCGCACCGCTGCGCGGCTTCTTGACGTGGGCGTGACGGAGTTTCGGGCGCTGGTAGAGGCAGGACACCTGCCGAAAGGCCGAGAAATTGCTCCGGGCCTTGTCCGCTGGCCTGTCGATGATTTGCGCCGCATTGCGAAGGGCGATGCGGTGGAGGGTATGGGGGATGTGCAATGGTGAAAAAGAAGTACCTTTGGCGTCATCCCGCCGGGCGGATTTATGTCCGCTTGAAAGGCCGCTTGTATCGCATCCACGCGCAGGAGGGCACGGAAGACTTCGACCGGGAGTATTGGGAAATCCTGACCGGGAAGCGGATGCAGGCCAAAACGTCTTGGAATGCGCTGATTGAGGACTACCGGACTTCTGACCGGTGGCTGGGCCTGAAACCCCGAACGCGCCAAGACTATGACAAGGTGATGTTATACCTGCGCGAGAAGATTGGCCCCCGCGATGTGAAGTCGCTCACCCGCTCGGATGTGATCGCGGCCCAGAAAGCAAATTCCCATCGAACGCGGTTTGCAAACTACATCCCGCAGATGTTGGTGATTCTGTGTGAACACGCCATTGATTCGGGATGGATTGCCAACAACCCGGCAAAGGGTGTTCGGGCACTGAAAACCCCGCAGCATCGCAAGAAAGAGCATTTGCCGTGGCCTGATTGGGCGGTGGATAAATTCCGCGCGGAAGCAAGTGACCTGCCACGCCTGATTTTCGAGATTGGTGTTGGAAGCGTCCAGCGCCCCGGTGATTGGGTAGGGTTTCGGTGGGGCGACTATGACGGCGACTCCCTGACCCTTCGGCAGAACAAGACGGACAAGCCGCTGGTGCTTCCATGCACGGCAGAACTGAAATCCGCACTGGACACCGCCAAGGCGGCTTTGGGCGTCATCCCCATTGCCGGGAAGCCGATCCTGAGCAAGCTGGACGGCAACCCGATGGGCTATCGGTACATGTCGCAAGTCATGTTGAGGGAACGCCGTCGCCTTGGGCTGGAAGCCTATGACCTTCACGCGCTTAGGTATCGTGGGGTTCAGGAATTGGCGTGGCAGGGCTGCACAGACGATGAAATCGCCGCCTACAGCGGACACGCCACAAAAGCGATGATTGAGAAGTATGCGGGCGAAGCAAGACAGGTCATGCGCGCCCGCCAAGCGCGGGAGAAGCGCAAGTGAACAGAACAAGAGCAGAACGCGAACGTGATACCCTGTTTGATACCCCAAGGGGGGCAGGTGAAGCTAAGTATTTGAAAGTATTGGAGGCGAGTACCGGAATCGAACCGGTGTACACGGATTTGCAATCCGCTGCGTCACCACTCCGCCAACTCGCCATATGTCCAAAAGTGGCCTGGTGCGGTGCGTTACGTAGCACCGCGTATCGGGGCGTGCAAGTCTCAAGTCTAAAGCCTCACGCCTTTAACCTGAGACATATCCGGCAGCCTTGAAGTAGTTCCAGCATTCGTAAGGCGAGTAGAGATCGCAGACATCGGCGATGACCTCGAACATTTCGGTGAACGTCCCCGCGCCGATCCGCCGGAGGTGAGCCTTGAGCTTTGAGAAGGCCATTTCGATGGGGTTGAGGTCCGGACTGTAGGGCGGAAGAAATAGGAACCAGCACCCGGCGTCCCGCATCGCCTTGGCCGCGGCGGCGTTCTTGTGGGTGGCGAGGTTGTCGAGAATGCGCGCGCACGCCGGTCGCGTCATGCAGGGCATCCGCGGACGGGGTTCGCCCCTTGAACGGGCCCGGACATCTGAAGGCCGACAATGCCGTCGCCCCGCTGCTTTGCTTCATGCGGGCTCCGAAGAAAATTTTCAGCGGCATGAGGCGCAATCCCACCGTGATAATTTGTGTATTTGCAACACCTTACGGCAGGAGAGCCGTTTTGGATCATAGGCAAGGCATTCTTGCGGCTCCCGGACCCGTGGATTGCAAGACACAGGTGTCGTTCGGCAAGCGCAACCCCCTCAGGGCAAGTATTTTTAGGTCGATAAAAATTCTGTATTTTGTGTTTATTTTTATATAGTTAGAAAGACATATCCCTTCCGGCCCTATGTAACGAAGACTGGTTTAAAGAGGGTTGCGGGATATGATCGTATCGGATAAAATCTTTCCAATAGAAGGATAAGTCCTTTCCAATAGAAATAATGAGTAATGAGTTAAGTCTTTATTAATGCGTCAAATTACGGCGGGAACACCGAAGAGGAAATGAGATTATGTCCTTCACGATCAACGACAGCACATATATAGCTGGCGGAACCAACTCTGGCTGGGCCTCAACGGGGATCACGATCGACGGCCAGCCCTTCGTTGTGTCTTTGGGGTTCTCATATGACGGTCAGGCGGTCATCTACCGGGTCAATGACGATGGGACCCTGACCGAGACGGACCGGATGACCTATAGCTCCAGCACGGGGCAGGTTGTAACAACCAGCGGCGGCAACATCACATCGACCATCACGGCCGACCCGGATTTGAACGTCACTGCCTTGAGCAGCCTTACGCAGTCGAACATCTACGAGGTCGACGGGACGCCAACGATTTTCCTGACCTCCCAGAACGGGACCGGCATTACGGTCTGGTCGCTCGATTCGGACGGCCATATGACGTTTGAGGACGGTCGCTCCTTCGGAGGGTCTCAGCAATACTTGGACGGCGGGATCGTGCGCGAAGGCGTGTTCTACGAAGGGTCTGACGGCACGAATTACTATTACGCCGCGAGGCCCCAAAGCGACCAGATTACCAAGTTTACCTATGATAACGGCAATTTTGTCGAGGTTGGGACCGCCGCTTCGGGTACGGCGTTGAATAACCCGAACTCGCTTGACGCGGTCACGATCGATGGCACCGGATACCTTGTCGCGTCGGGTCTCGATAGCCTGGTGCTCTACCAGATCAATGAGGCCAACGGCAATCTGACCTTGCTGGATGACGAGACGTTGTCCGCCCAAAGCAGCAGCGGCGCGCAGAGCGCGACGGAAATCATTATCGGAGAGGATGGAACCGCGTACGCTTTGTGGTCAGACATCAACGAAGGTTCAACCTACCTCTACGAGATCGACGCGACCACAGGCCAACTGATATTGTCGGATACAATTGTCGGGTATGATAGCTATTTCATGT
>NZ_QAAA01000042.1 GCF_003046545.1 Rhodovulum imhoffii
GAAGGACAGCGGGAAGCGCAGATACCACCGCACCGCGCAAAGTATGATGTCACGCGGAAAACGGTGATGCTTGAACGGTGACTGACGCGCCATGATCGACCGCAAAAAGCAGGAAGGTCGCCAAATAGCGCGGTTAATGCTACAGTCCCAACGAACGCTCTTTCTGGGGGGCGGGCGCCAGCGCAACAGACCCGAAGATGTCTTCTTGCGGCCTGTGCCCCCCTGCGCCATGTGGCAGCGATCGTTTCGGACGATTTTAGCCGGGGGCGGGATGCGGAGATCATCACGGGTCATGACGCGGAACCGTCATCGCTCCTCCCGCTCCCCGCATCCTTGCCCTTTACCTGCGTAAAATGTTCCCCGCGTTTCTGGAGGCTGCTCGGAGGATATCCGAACTGTCTGTGAAAGGCGGTGCTGAAATGGGTTGAACTTCTGAATCCGGACGACTTAGCAGAAAAACCCACGGAATGACCCGCCTCCAAAAGCCTGTACCCGTGTTCGAGGCGGCAGCTTGACATCACCTTCGAGAACGACTGACCGAAGCAGTGCTTCAAGCGACGGTGCAGGCTGCGTTTGCTTGTGGCAAGGGCACTTGCCGCGTCCTCCAGCCTGAAATTGGGATTGCCCCGGTTCAGAAGCATCACCATGCGGATATCCTCACATTCTGACCGGGCATTGTGGAACAGGCTGGAGAACGGTTCAGTGGTGGCATTGAATCTTTCTTGTTCGGCGCTTTCGGCCCCGGCGTCTCCAGAGGATCGTGCGCCCAATCGCGCAATTCTGTCATGGTGAAGTTTGTTCCGGACTTTCAGAACCAATTCGTTGAGACGTATCGGTTTTTCGATGAAGTCGTCGGCACCGAGTTCAAGCGCCCTGTCCCGAGCTGCCGCCCCGCCCTCTGCGGAGACGAAGATGATCCGAACTCTTGCAAGCTCATCATGCTTGCGGATGAATTCCGCGATCTCAAAACCGCTCCCGTCTCCGAGGCCGATATCAATCAGGACAAAATCGAAATACTGGGTAAGAAGGCGCTCTTTTGCGATTGCTACGGAGTTCGCTACGCTCACCGGGCAGACTTGTGATAAAGCCAGCTGTATCAAGCGGGCGAAGTCGTTCTGGTCTTCTACAACCAAGATGCTCATTGCGGCCGACCTCGAACATGCGCCAAAATATTGGCTTTTATCTTTATATTTTCAAAACCGGAATTAAAGTAATAATTTTTTATGGAGAAGCTTGGAGCGGCAAGGCGCCCCGGTGAGAGCCTCGGTGACAGCTGTCGGGTCAAGGGCAGCCCCATGGCGGGAATTTTCCTATGTAGACGACTATTATCAAGCATGACCGCTGATACTTTGGATGCTTTTTCAGGACTGTCTGACGTCAGCGCCAATGGGACAGATTAGGGTGATTTGATAAGAGAGGGTTTCTGGCACATCGTAACCACCAAGGAGTGGAGATGAGACAGAAACCCGAAACCAAGGAGAGCCACGGCGAGAAGGTCGTCAAGGACAGGCGATGGGCGGGACGGGTATCCCGAAGAGCCAGGTCAGTCGGCTGTGCGAGGAAATCGACGAGCGCGTCGATGCTTTCCTGACCCGGCCCATCGAAGGCGAGTGGCCCTACCTATGGATCGATGCGACCTATCTGAAGGTGCGCCAGGGCGGTCGCATCGTCAGCGTCGCGGTCACGCTGGCCGTGGGCGTCAATACCGACGGCAGGCGCGAGGTGCTTGGCATGGCCATCGGGGCCTCGGAGGCCGAGACCTTCTGGACCGAATTTCTCCGCGATCTCGTCCGGCGCGGCCTGTCAGGCGTGAAGCTCGTCATCTCGGACGCGCACGAAGGCATCAAGGCGGCCACGGCCCGCGTCCTGTCCACGACCTGGCAGCGCTGCCGCGTGCATTCCCAGCGCAATGCCCTGGCCCATGCTGGCAAGAGCAGCCGTCGCGTGGTGTCCGCCTTCATCGCAACAGTCCCTCCCATTTGTATCGCCGCTTGATCGTCTTTCCGGACCACAGCTCCGTCCCGGCAACGCTGCCGGATCGGAAACGGAAAATTCGCCTCACTCAATGGTTCATATTCCCCGAACCATCTCCATAACATTCATCCGTCCTGATGGCCCTGAATTTCTCTTTGCATTCTTTTGAATTTCAAGACCTAGCAAAGGATTTTTATATTCGGCACAAATCAGCCGATCTACAATCCCAAAAATTGAAGTCCGTTACGCAGGGCCTATCTCAAAGGCTATATTGACTTGGGCATCAAATTGCATGCTTATGAGACTCAGGCACATGAAGCAGGAAAAAATTTTAAAAATGAAGTGCTTATGGGATTGTCCCTTCGGGCCGCCTTGCATCCCGACCTTCTTTTCATGGCGCCCTGCGCAGATCAAAAAAGCCGGTAAATCGGGAAGCGGGGCATAATGCACAGATAAAAACGATCTGCCTGTTGCAAATAAGATTAAAAATCATTTATGCACCTAAAACAAACCGTCCCGAGGGGCAGAACTGAAACGGCTATAAGAATCTAAGGATGTTATCGGGTGACGATGATAGACGAAGGAAAAAAAATCCAAAGGACGTGCAACGGAGAGGGCTTTAGATACTGGTCCGCTTCGGAAGATACGATTTGTGTGGGTACAAGTGTCGAAATCGATGCCACTGGAGGCAAAAATGAAGATTGATCTCGATCACCTGAACCGGGAAGAGCTTCTCAGCCTGAGATCCCAAATCGAAGAGACCCTTGCCGAACGCGAGGCCCATATACGCAAAGAGGCTCTGGACGCGGTTCATAGTGCTGCACAAAAATATGGCTTTTCGCTGCCCGAATTGCTTGCACCGCCAAGACCTCTTGGGGAGACAACGACGGGCCGATACGTCAACCCTGACAACCCGGCCCAGACATGGTCGGGGCGGGGACGCCGACCGGGCTGGTTCATTTCCGCAGTCAAGGCCGGTGTTCCAATCGACGATATGGAAATCTGACATCGGGCCGGCAAAACGCTGGAAGGCGAGAGGCCATGGGGACGCGCCGGGCAACCGGTGCGTACCGAAAGCGATATTTGGTGGCCCTTAGTCAGACTGAGGTGCCCCGAGTTTCCTAGACACCTTCCTGGTTCAGTTTGTGCTGTCTGATCGGGACTACCCGGTTCGATGAACGCGGTGTTAGCGCCCACCGCGTCGATCCAGTGCCGCACCGCCTTGGCGATGAACTCGGGGCCGTTATCGGATCGGACGTGGCAGGGCACACCTCGCAGGATAAACGTAAGCGCTGTCACCGCGGCACGCCTGTTCAGCTTGACGGGTTGAAGTTCCATGGCAGGAGCTCGTCGATCCTGCTGGCGGGGTGACCGGCGGTG
>NZ_QAAA01000043.1 GCF_003046545.1 Rhodovulum imhoffii
TTGCGAACATTGCGAAACGCACTCCTTCTCTTCGGATGCGTATCAACTCGCAATGGCTGATCCCGTCGGCAATGTGGGGCGGCGACACCGCTTACACATTTCCTGCTTTTCTTCCTTGTTCATTCCGGCCATCGGCTCGTCGAGCAGCAAAACTTCAGGCTCGCCCACGAGGGCGCGCGCAAGGCCGACCCGCTTTTGAATGCCGTAAGACAAGTTTTCCACAATCGTGTCTTGATACTGTTCAAGACCAAGAAAACGGATCGCCTCTTCTGATCTGGCGCGAAAGGCGTCTGTCTCTTTGCGCGCGACGGGCAAATGCAGCACATGCTGCAAGAAATTGGTCTGTGCCTTGCGCGAAAGGCCCGTCATGACATTGTCGATGACGGACATCTTTTCAAACAGGGCATTGTTCTGGAACATACGCCCGATGCCGCGTTGGGCGATTTCAACCGGCGTCAAACCGACAAAGCTCTGCCCGTTAAAACTGAGCGACCCGGAATCGGGCCTGTAGACGCCATTCAGGATGTTCAGCAAAGAGCTCTTGCCGGCGCCGTTTGGCCCGATCAGCGAACAGATTTCGTGCCTGCAGACTGAAAATGACAGAGCATTGATGGCCTTCACGCGCTGGAAAGAGAGCGAGATGTCACTGATCTCCAGCATGACATCCGTGGGCTGACCAGCGGCGCTCATCGCGCGCGCTCCGCCAAAGCGTCACCAGCCGAAAGGGCGAGAAATGTTGCCTTGGTGATGTGAAGTTCGCTTAGAATCGGCCCGCCCTCCCAGCGATGGATTCAATTTCTGTACCGTTCGGTCGGTATGCTGTCAGAAAGGCCTGTGAGGTGTCAAGAAATTTATTACTCTAAAATTTTCTTTAAAAACAGATTTTTACAATAACAATGGCCAAAGATAACTTGAATATCAACGCGGTATAGCAGGACATAATCTCGCTTCTCCGTACCGTTCGGTCGAGTTGAACCTTGAAACACTCCTGCAAAAGTGCCACCATAGGCTTGGCACCACCTAAACGTTGGTTCACCCTTCAAACGATGAAGGCTCAAACGGGAGCGGAAAACTGAAAGAAACGAGTAAATCAGACAGCATCCGCACCTCGGCTGCGATGCTTTTTGCACAAAAGGGGTATAGTGCTGTTGGCGTCGCCGAGCTTGGCGAAGTAACGGGCCTTGGTCGAGGCGCGCTGTACCATCATATCAAAAGTAAAGAAGACCTCCTTTTCGATATCTCATCGAGATACATCAAGAAACTGATAGAAGACGGCCGCGAGATTTCAGCGCGCGAGCTTGACCCAGTCCGGCGGATTGAGTTGCTGAGCAAGGCGATGATCGGCGTTGTGTATAATCACCTGCCCGAGATGACCGTCTGCTTTCGCGAGATCCATGCGCTCTCAGGTGAGCGGCACCGTACCGTCGCCCAGTACCATTACGAATATCAGCAGATCTGGGAAGATGCGATCTCGATGGGTGTCGCCCAAGGCAAATTTAGGCCAATCGAAAAAGTTGCGATCAAAGGTATAATGGGAATGTTTTTCTACAGCTTCCTTTGGCTCAATCCGAACGGACGGCAAACCGCCGATGAAGTGGGCGAAGCGTTTTGCGATTTCATAATCAATGGACTGCGGGCCCAAAACCCACAGTAGAAGACTGAAGTGAGGACGCGCGCGGCAAAACCGCGCGCAGACTTTGTCTGCCCACTTAACCTTCTTTCCGTGCTATTTTCGGGAAGGAGGAACCACCCATGGGACGATCATCGACAGCAAAGAAAGCTGCGCCGCGTGATACCGCCACCAAGCTTGCTCAGCAGCGCCTGAGCGTTCTGGAGCTGGCAAGGGAACTCGGCAACGTGGCCGAGGCGTGCCGCCAGCGGGACATGGACCGTAACCGTCTGGTCTGCCCGCTCTGCCGCCATTTGAAGGATAGTGATAATGTCCATTTTCGATAATGGACATCTTGAGGCGGTTTATGGCTGGGAAGAAGGGTCAGAAGAAGCGGTTTTGGTCGGATGATGAGAAGCGCTCGATTTGTGCGCAGACGACAGTGCCGGGCGTGTCTGTGGCGCAGGTTGCACGTCGATATGCGATGAATGCCAATCTGATCCACAATTGGCTGAAAGACCTACGGTTTGCGCCGGAACCCGAGATTGTTGAACCTGATTGCCACGGTGGCTTTCTTCCGGTTGAGATCGAAGGGGCGGTCGCTGTTCCATTGGTTGAAGACACGAGCGACGTGGATTCGGTTGTTTCGGCTCAGCGGGTTGATATCACCTTGTCGGATGGTCGGCGGATTTTGGTGGAAGGTCCGACGGCATTGTCTGGCGTTCTGGCGTTGGTCGAGGGGTTGATGGCGTGATCCGGGTTCCGGCCAACACGCGGGTTTGGCTTGCAGTTGGTGTCACTGACATGCGCAAGCAGTTCAACGGTCTGTCGGCCCTGGCCGAGAGTGTACTGAAGCAAGACCCATACTCTGGACATCTGTTTGTGTTTCGCGGCCGCCGGGGCGATCTGGTGAAGATCGTATGGTGGGATGGTCAAGGGGCATACATGTTCTCCAAGCGTCTTGAGAAGGGCAAATACGTTTGGCCGGCAGCATCAGATGGCAAGGTCACAGTGACCCCGGCGCAATTGTCGATGCTGCTGGAGGGAATTGATTGGCGCGCGCCGCGG
>NZ_QAAA01000044.1 GCF_003046545.1 Rhodovulum imhoffii
CCGCGGCGCGCGCCAATCAATTCCCTCCAGCAGCATCGACAATTGCGCCGGGGTCACTGTGACCTTGCCATCTGATGCTGCCGGCCAAACGTATTGCTGTTTGCTCAGACCGCATGGCGGTGCTCCGCGTTTTCTGACGTCTCGCGGATCAAATCTCTGAGCAATTGGAGCTGATCCTGCCACTCTGCGCTGCCCAACTGGGCGGGTGTCCGCGCCGGAAGCCAGAAGCCCAGGTGATGCTCATGCGGTGACAGGGGCAGGCTGCGTTCCAGCGTGGTCATCCCTTCCCGGGCCAGCCGTGCATCCCAGTCCCGGACGAAGCAGATACCCCTCGGGACAAACACCAGGTCCGGGCGGGTTCCGCCGGATTGCCCTTCATCGGGCAAACCCGGCGCGGACGCGCGCCCGTGTTCTTTTCTAAGTTCTTGTTCTCTGTTCGGGGGGCGATCCTGCCGTATCGCGCAGCAAGCGCAAGACCCAGAACGACGCAGACAGGCTGCGGAAGTATCTGGGCAAGTTTGGTTTGGAGTGGGGTGCAATTTAGCCAAACGGACGCGAACTTTCCCGGACGCCCGTGCTTGCTCATTCGGCAGCGATATCTTGTATGTGACCTTCTAGCCCCGACGCCTGCGCAGCAGAATAGGCGTCGGTGCTATTGGCCAAAAGCCAACCCTGAATCTGGGCAGGGCTGTGTTTTTGACCTCCTAACCGCTGTTCGAACACACTGGCCAAGTCGCGTTCACTGGGGAAAAATCGCTCGAACAGTCGACGGGCTGTTGCTGCACCCACCAATCCAAGCTCGGTGTGCAGATCCGCGGACGGGGTTCGCCCCTTGAACGGGCCCGGACATCTGAAGGCCGACAATGCCGTCGCCCCGCTGCTTTGCTTCATGCGGGCTCCGAAGAAAATTTTCAGCGGCATGAGGCGCAATCCCACCGTGATAATTTTTTTATTTGCAAAACCTTACGGCAGGAGAACCGTTTTGGATCATAGGCAAGGCATTCTTGCGGCTCCCGGACCCGTGGATTGCAAGACACAGGTGTCGTTCGGCAAGCGCAACCCCCTCAGGGCAAGTATTTTCAAACCGATAAAAATTCTGCATTTTGTGTTTATTTTTATATGCTTAGTAAGACAGCCCCCTTCCGGCCCTATGTAACGAAGACTGGTTTAAAGAGGGTTGCAGGATATGATCGTATTGGATAGAACCCTCCAAATAGAAAAAAGGGCTTATTTTTGAGTTAAGTCTTTTTAAGGCGCCAAATTACGGCGGGAACACCGAATAGGAAATGAGATTATGTCCTTCACGATCAACGACAGCACATATACAGCTGGCGGAACCAACTCTGGCTGGGCCTCAACGGGGATCACGATCGACGGCCAGCCCTTCGTTGTGTCTGTGGCGTTCGCATATGCCGGTCAGGCGGTCATCTACCGGGTCAATGACGATGGGACCCTGACCGAGACGGACCGGATGACCTATACCCCCAGCACGGGGCAGGTTGTAACAACCAGCGGCGGCAACATCACATCGACCATCACGGCCGACCCGGATTTGAACGTCACTGCCTTGGGCAGCTTTACGCAGTCGAACCTCTACGAGGTCGACGGGACGGCGACGCTTTTCCTGACCTCCCAGAACGGGACCGGCATTACGGTCTGGTCGCTCGATTCGGACGGCCATATAACGTTTGAGGACGGTCGCTCCTTCGGAGGGACTCAGCCAAGCCAGAACGGCGGGATCGTGCGCGAAGGCGTGTTCTACGAAGGGTCTGACGGCACGAATTACTATTACGCCCCGAGGCCCCAAACCGACCAGATTACCAAGTTTACCTATGATAACGGCAATTTTGTCGAGGTTGGGACCGTCGCTTCGGGTACGGCGGTGGATAACACGAACTCGCTTGACGCGGTCACGATCGATGGCACCGGATACCTTGTCGCGTCGAGTCTTAATGGCCTGGCGCTCTACCAGATCAATGAGGCCAACGGCAATCTGACCTTGCTGGATGACGAGACGTTGTCCGCCCAAAGCAGCAACGGCGCCGCGAACGCGACGGAAATCATTATCGGAGAGGATGGAACCGCGTACGCTTTGTGGTCAGCCAGCAACGAAGGTTCAACCTACCTCTACGAGATCGACGCGACCACAGGCCAACTGATATTGTCGGATACAATTGTCGGGTATGATAGCTATTTCATGT
>NZ_QAAA01000045.1 GCF_003046545.1 Rhodovulum imhoffii
AGGTCCTTCAGGCCCTCGAAGCCCTGGGTCTGAAACCGGCGCTTCCATTCGTAGAAACTGGTCCGGTCCATGTCCCGCTGGCGGCACGCCTCGGCCACGTTGCCGAGTTCCCTTGCCAGCTCCAGAACGCTCAGGCGCTGCTGAGCAAGCTTGGTGGCGGTATCACGCGGCGTAGCTTTCTTTGCTGTCGATGATCGCCCCATGGGTGGTTCCTCCTTCCCGAAAATAGCACGGAAAGAAGGTTAAGTGGGCAATCCGCATCCCTGATCTGTGCGGAGCTTGCGGACAAGCTCATCAGCGGACTCGCGCGGAAAGCGAACGTCATTTTCGAAAACAAAAGGATCTTTCAGGGCCGGTTTTCTCAAACGGCTTTCGGCAACCCAGAGACATAGCCATATGTCTAGATGCAAAAGCAAATCTGCCGCCAGAGATTGCTCTTCATTGGATAGAAAATGTATATGATTGCGCAGAGTCTTTGCCATATGCGCATTGGATTTGTACAAAACCATGGCATACATGTAGCTTTTTTCATTCAAAAGGTATGCCTTGTATATTTTGTCTGTATAAAAGAGCAAAAACGCAAGCTTGCGAGAAAGCTGTGCGCGCTCTGCTTGAGAGAAGTCATTTCTCATCGTCAAGTACAAACCTGTATCCATGAAGATCAATATATGGCGGGTATCCTGGTATATTGGTTGCTCTTATGATTCTTTCGAGCTCATCCTTTTCCATGCCGGTGTCGATTTTCTGAAGTGCGTCGAGATCCCGTATCCGCCTGGCTTTTCCGCTCCATCGTTCGCCGGACGCATGCTGTTGACGTTCCTTTATAAATGCTTCCCCTTTGGTCTTTATTCCAATGACGAAGTCAAGACAAAGACCGAGGAGTTCGGAGTGACTTCTTTCCAGCACAGAAGGCAATTTGTCAGTGCGATTGACCGGAAACCGTCTGACCTCAAGGATTGTCCCGTTGTCTACAAGCCTGTTCATTATATGTGCCGTGACACCATATTCCCCCACATCGTCATACAATGCAAAGTTCACACACCCGCTTCCGGGATATTCCGGGGGCGCAGGATGGAAGTTTATAGCCGCAATTCGTGCCCTTTTAAGTAATGAGTCAGGTAATATAAAAAGGCTGCGAAAGGATATAATGTAGTCTCCCTCCCACCATGTGACGTCTTCGTCCATTTTTTCAAACCGGTGGCCAGATAAAATACAAGTTACATCGAACCCGAGGCTTTCAAGTCTATCCAATATCTCCCGGCTTCCGCGGCACTTCTTTCTTCCAAAAAATAAAATGGATGTTTTCCTGCTGTTGCCGTTATGCATTCTGGGCTCCATATTTCTGTCTTTTTCCCAAGCTTTTGGATTAAGGCCTGTGCGAATTCTTCCTTCAGTTGCTTTTCGGTGTTGTGCGTCAGACCCTCGGAAAACCACCAATCCTGATGAAACCTCTATTTCGAGATCGGCCAAAAAGGGTGTGCAGGCACTTTGATCTGATCCGCAAGTATTTTGTATTCATTCTGATACCTTCCCATATTGGATGGCCTAGAGCAAATCAATGGGCCCTGACCCTAGGGTCAGGATGCATTGATTTCGCGCGAACAGCATGATTCACGGCTTTGAAAACGGAGCGGTGACATGAGCGATCTCTTCTGGCTGACCGACGCGCAGATTGCACGCTTGGCCCCTTTCTTCCCCAAGCCTCATGGTAAGCCTCGGGTCGATGACAGGCGGGTTTTGAGCGGGATTATCTTCATCAATCGCAATGGCTTGCGTTGGCGGGATGCGCCGAAGGAGTATGGTCCGCATAAGACGCTCTACAGCCGCTGGAAGCGGTGGAGCGAGAAAGGCATCTTCGCCCGGATGATGGCAGGTCTGGCCGCTGAGCACGCGAAGAGAAGACCGTGATGATCGACGCGACATACCTCAAGGCCCATCGAACGGCGACCAGCATGGCCGCCAAAAAGGGGGGCGTGGTCGTCTGATCGGTCGAACCAAAGGCGGCATGAACACCAAA
>NZ_QAAA01000046.1 GCF_003046545.1 Rhodovulum imhoffii
AGGTGCGGCCACCCTCGTCGTGGCCGGCGAATAGAGCATTCTTCCGCGTGAGCGCAATCGGGCGGATCAGGTTCTCGACGGCATTGGAGTCGATCTCGACGCGGCCGTCGTGAAGGAAGGTCTGCAGGCCGCCCCACTGGCGATGGATGTAGGTCAGCTTTTCGCCCAGGCGCGACTTGGCCGAGATACGCAGGCGCTGTGCCTGTAGCCAATCACCGAACTCGGCCACGAGGGGCACGCTGCGGGTCTGGCGGGCCGACAGGCGTTGGCCCGGGCCCATGCCGCGGATCTCGGCCTCGATGCGGTAGAGTTCGGCAATGCGGCGCAGCCCCTCGGCAGCGATCTCGGATCCATCCCGGTCGAAGACTTCCTTCAGCTTGCGGCGAGCGTGTGCCCAGCAGTGGGCAACCGTGATCGGCGCGCCGCCCTTGCGGGACGTGCGTGTGAGGCGGTCGTAACCGGTGTAGCCGTCAAGCTGGAGGGTGCCGTCGAAGCCCTGGAGGATCTGCTCTGCATGCGCGCCAGCGCGGCTGGGATGGTAGGTGAAGACGACACCGGGCGGGTCATCGCCGCCCCATCCGCGGTCATCTCGCGCCAAGGCCCAGAGGTATCCGGTCTTGGTCCGGCCACGGCCCGGGTCGAGGACCGGGGCGGTCGTTTCATCCATAAACAGCTTGCCGGATGACTTGATATGTTCCGCCAACCGGTCGACCACGGGGCCGAGATGGAAGGCCGCAGTACCGGTCCAGTCCGCCAACGTGCTGCGGTCGACCTGGATGCCGGAGCGCGCCAGGATCTGGCTTTGTCGGTAGAACGGCAGGTGATCCGCGAACTTGGACACCAGCACGTGGGCGATGGCGCCCTCGGTCGGCAGGCCACCTTCGATCAGCCAAGGCGCGGCAGGCGCCTGAGTGACCCCGTCCGAGCAGATCCGACAGGCATACTTCGGTCGTATGTCGACCAGCACACGCAGCTGCGCCGGGATGATGTCCAGCCTATCGGTCCGATCCTCACCGATCCGGTGCATGCGACCGCATCCACAGGGGCAGTCAAGGCTCGCGGGCTCGATGACGCGCTCGATGCGCGGCAAACCCGCGGGAAGATGGCCGAGGTTGCGCTGACGCGCCCGGCGCGGCGTTCCTGTCGAAGGCGCAGCCTGCTCCTTGCGGGTCTCGGCCTCGGCGACAGCCGTTTCCAGGTCCTCGAAGGCCAACTGCCGGTCGTCATCGCTCAGCTTCTCGGAGCGTTTGCCATGCACGACTTGGTTCAGCTCGGCCACAAGATGCTCAAGCCGCCGGTTGGCGTCCTTCAGCGCGTCGTTCTCCTGCAACAGAGCCAGCACAGAGGCGCGCTGGCTTTCGGGGATCGTGGACAGGTCGATAGGCGGGGCGCTGGACATGGGCGGATTATACCGCGCCCGAGATGCCGCTGTCCGGCTATTCAGCGCGGTGAGTCACTCTGCCACAGCTGGCCTGCGCACCTCCAGAGACCGCACCCGGCGCCAGTCCAGGCCGGCGAACAGGGCCTCGAACTGCGCCCTATGCAACGTCATCGCCCCGTCGCGGACCGCCGGCCAGGTGAAGGTGCTTTCCTCCAGGCGCTTGTAGGCCATCACCAGCCCGCTGCCGTCCCAAAACAGGATCTTCAACCGATCGGCCCGTTTCGAGCGGAACACGAAGACCGTTCCGGTGAACGGATCTTCGGCCAGTGTCGACTGGACCAGCGCTGCGAGGCCATCATGGCCTTTACGGAAGTCGACCGGCTTCGTCGCCACCAGGATCCGCACGCCCTGCGAGGGCATCAGCATGCATGGGCCTCGAGTGCGTGGACGATCTCGGCGATCCGGGCGGCGGGCGCATCCAGCGCAAGTTCGATGACGATTGAACCCCGCACAATTCTGATCGGCGTCCCGGCGCATGGCGGTTCGGGCTCGGAGGCAACCGTGGTTTCTTCGCAGACCACCAGAGGTGCGAAGACCGCTTC
>NZ_QAAA01000047.1 GCF_003046545.1 Rhodovulum imhoffii
TTTTTTTATTTTTTTCTGTTTTCGATGAGGTTATCGACGACGGAGGGGTCTGCGAGAGTTGATGTGTCTCCGAGGGATCCGTAGTCGTTTTCGGCGATTTTCCGCAGGATCCGGCGCATGATTTTCCCGGACCTGGTTTTGGGCAGGCCCGGGGCCCACTGGATGACATCGGGCCTGGCGATCGGGCCGATCTCTGTGCGGACCCATTTTTCCAGTTCCTTGCGCAGGGCGTCGGTGGGCGCCACATCGTTCATCAGGGTGACATAGGCGTAGATGCCCTGGCCCTTGATGTCGTGGGGATAGCCGACCACTGCGGCCTCGGCCACCGCCGGGTGTGCGACCAGCGCGGATTCGACCTCTGCGGTGCCCATCCGGTGGCCGGACACGTTGATCACGTCATCCACCCGCCCGGTGATCCAGTAATAGCCGTCCGCGTCCCGCCGGCAGCCGTCGCCCGAGAAGTAATACCCCTTGTAGTGGGAGAAATACGTTTCCTCGAACCGGGCGTGGTCGCCCCAGATGGTGCGCATCTGGCCCGGCCAGCTGTCCTTGAGGCACAGGACGCCCTCGGCCTCGGTCCGGGTGATTTCCTTGCCGGATTCGGGCTCCAGGATCACCGGCTGCACCCCGAAGAACGGCCGCGTGGCCGAGCCCGGCTTGGTCGGCGTCGCGCCCGGCAGCGGCGTGATCAGGTGGCCGCCGGTCTCCGTCTGCCACCAGGTGTCCACGATCGGGCAGCGCCCCTTGCCGACATGGGTGTTGTACCACTCCCATGCCTCGGGGTTGATCGGCTCCCCCACCGAGCCCAGAACCTTCAGGCTGGACAGGTCGTACTTCTCCACCCATTCGGAGCCCTGGCCCATCAGCGCCCGGATCGCCGTGGGCGCGGTGTAAAACTGGTTGACCTTGTGCTTCTCGCACACCGCCCAGAACCGCCCCGCATCGGGCCAGGTGGGCACGCCCTCGAACATCACCGTGGTCGCGCCATTGGCCAGCGGACCGTAGAGGATATAGCTGTGCCCGGTGACCCAGCCCACATCCGCGGTGCACCAGAACACGTCCCCCGCGTGGTAATCGAACACGTATTCATGGGTCATCGCCGCATACAGAAGATACCCGCCCGAACTGTGCACCACCCCCTTGGGCTTGCCGGTCGAGCCGGAGGTGTAGAGGATGAACAGCGGGTCCTCGGCGTTCATCGGGCGCGGAGGGCATTCGGGGCTGGCATGGGTCATCAGGGCCAGAACGTCGACATCGCGGCCCTCGATCCAGGTGGTCTGGTCGCCCGTATGCCGGACGACCATGCAGCGCACCTTGTCCGAACAGTGCAAAAGCGCCGCGTCGGTATTGGACTTGAGCGCCGTCTTCCGCCCGCCCCGCGGCGCCGTGTCGGCAGTGATGACAACCTTCGCCCCGCAGTCGTTGATGCGGTTGGCCAGCCCGTCGGGCGAAAACCCCGCAAACACCACCGAGTGGATCGCCCCGATCCGCGCGCAGGCCAGCATCGCGTAGGCCGCCTCCGGGATCATCGGCATGTAGATCACCACGCGGTCGCCGCGCATCACCCCCTGGCTGAGAAGAACGTTGGCAAAGCGGCAGACCTTCTCGTGCAACTCCCGGTAGCTGATATGCAGGGCCGGGCTCTCAGGGTCGTCAGGCTCGAAAATGATCGCCGTCTGCGCGCCTCGCGTCTCAAGGTGGCGGTCGATGCAGTTCGCCGCAACGTTGAGAACCCCGTCCCGAAACCATTGAATCGAAACCTCCCCGGGCGCAAAACTCGTCTCCTTGACACGCGTGTAGGGCGAAATCCAGTCAAGGCGGCGGCCATGCTCCCCCCAGAACCCCTCAGGATCCTCAACAGAAAAACGGTACATCTCAGAATAACGAGGCGCATCAATGTGCGAACTCAAAGCAAAATCCGCCAAAGGCGGGT
>NZ_QAAA01000048.1 GCF_003046545.1 Rhodovulum imhoffii
GATCGCTGTATTGCCGCTCGGATGGCGTGCGTGGTCGTGGCGCTGCCGTGACGTATCTGTCCCATAGGGCTTCCTTCCATTCCAGCGAAAGGATCACACCATCAAACCTTGGGATCAAACACCTAGGCGATGGCGCAAGGGGCAGTCCACTCAGCCGCAGATTTTTGAAACAAAGCCTGTCCTTGACCCAAACACGAATCAAACAGCGGCTTATTGTTCTTTTGATGGCGTTTAATCATTTTTTTTACTTCTCGACCTTTAACTATAGGGCGGACGGGTTTGATCAGTTTTGACGACAAAGCAGTCTCGGAAAGTGCGTTTTTGAGTATTTCACGGTCATTTTGAGTCAACGCTTCTAAAACCATTTCACCGGGCAAAAGACTTTCGCTGGGGTGGCCATTAGCAAAAATTATCTCATGGCGTTCCAGAAGGACGTGAACATAGTAAAATTTTTCTGTTGGCTGCTCCTGCGTAACGCCGTCCACCGCCAACAGGCTTTTGGCGTTCACAAGAACTTCAGTCGTACCAAACATCCTCTCGCAGATCATTGATCGCAAAACTATCCGATGTTGGGGAGATACTGTCAGATCTTTTCGTGGATGGTTTGCACCCAATGCGCCTTGGGAAATTCGGATGGGCCACACTTTAGGATTTTCGACCTGAATTTCGGGCAGCATTTCGGTTTCGTGAACCCATAGAATCGGTTGATATCCATGGTCCATAGTCGCAACCAGATCTCCGACCTCCAGGTCTCCAGCCCGGATTTCACCACGCGTCGTTTGTATCATGGCATTGGAATCAAAACATAAAACTGCGTCATCTGGGGTGAGGGTACCAAAAGTCCGATTGCCGAAGACATCCCACTGAACGGATTGATTAGGACCCGCCGACCCCGATGGAGATGTCGTAACACCAGAGCCTGCACCTTCGGTCGTTGTTACCGTTCCACCGTTTACAGTATAGGCATCGATGACCGTGCCGGTATTAGTGTTCGTTAGCGTAACAGCACGTGCTTCATTTAAGAAAGTCGTTCCCCCAGTAAACAAATAGCCGGTGTTCGAAGTGATGGTGTAGATTATGTAGTTTGGATTGTCGGGATCTGGCACTGCGGTAACCGACGCTGCATCGAGCGTGATTTCACCACCGACAGCGTCAGTTACAGGAATTGCCGTTTCAAGCGTACCATCCGATTTATAAAAAGACACCGTGTAGTCGGCAGGATCCTCCGTGGCACGAAGCGTAACCTCAAGAAATTCTGACGTCCCTTCATTGGACCGGTAATACATTTCTGATATGAAGGCTGTTGACGTACCCATTGGAGCTCACCTGTACCTTTACCAAATATTCTCTTATTTCTCACAGGATTTATTTCTAACGGTTCAATTTTCCGCCAGACGACGCTTGAGTCGAATGCGGCGGAATGGCGTGTCCCTGAAGTGATCCCATCTTTTTGGGCAGCTTTCAGTTTTGCAGCTTCGCCAAGATGTATCGGGTTTAGGTTTCATGCGCTTTTTGCTCCTTCAAGCCTGCACAATACACATCTACCGGCGCCTGCCGATCAAGCACGGCGTGAGGTCTCTTTGCGGCTGTAAAGCGATATCAAATCCTTGATGACGCGTCGGGCCTAGATGCCGTCACTGATTCCTTCGAAAGAGATGGCCTCCTGCTTCAAGCTTCGTCATAGACATTCGATAAGGCGCTTTCCGCATTAGCGGATA
>NZ_QAAA01000049.1 GCF_003046545.1 Rhodovulum imhoffii
ATGGCTTAAGGAACCGTTAAGTCCCCGTGCGCAGGAGGATGCGCGCCAGACCGGGTTGATCCGGCAGGCCTGGACCGACAGCGGCAAGGTCTATGGCTACCGCAAGCTCACCGGCGATCTACGCGACCTGGGCGAACGCGCCTCGGAGAAGCGGGTTGCCCGGCTGGCTTCGCTGGCCGGGATCGCGGCGCGGGTCGGTTACAGGCGGCGCCCCGGCCGATATGGCGGCAAGCCAGCCATCGTGGCCGAGAACAGGCTGGAGCAGCAGTTCGAAGCGTCCGCGCCAGATGAGGTCTGGGTGACCGATATCACCTAGATCAAGACCCATGAGGGTTGGCTATATCTGTGTGTCGTCATCGACCTGTTCTCCCGGCGCGTGGTCGGATGGTCAGCCTAATCCCGCATGACCACGGACCTCGCCCTGCAGGCCCTGCTGATGACCGTCTGGCGGCGAAAGCCAAACGGCAAAGTCACGGTGCATTCAGATCAGGGGGCTCAATTTACCAGCCGGAAATGGCAGATGTTCCTTCGTCAGCACAATCTGGAACCCAGCATGAGCCGACGCGGGAACTGCCATGACAACGCCGTCGCGGAGAGCTTTTTCCAGCTTCTGAAACGGGAGCGTATCAGGCGGCGAACATATCCGACACGCGACGATCTGCGCGAAGGTCGGGAAAGTTTAGCGCGAATGTTGGGTGTGCGGGACAAAGCTGTCTTGGAATCCAAAGCGTCTCATGGCACGATGACGCTGAAACCGTGTGGTTAGTTAGTGTGCAAAATGGACCTAAAGAAGCTATTCAGTCTTGGCCGAAATAGAAGTATCCGTCCGGTCTGGCTGCTCTGACGTGTGATGGAGTGTGCTGATAATTTCCACCATCGATAGTGGACATTACGATCCTAATCGTAATTGAAATTCTTAAGGGTGAACAAATGCGTAAAGCGATTATATCAGTTGCAGTAGCGACTACTCTACTCACTGGGTGTATGTCGAATGTACCTTCGGCGAGTGGCCCGAGTAATGATCCTCAAAAGGCAACGTTATTGATGACTGTTGGTGAGGGGTGGGGGCTTCAGTCGGGGCAGGCCTATGTCGTATTGAAAAACGAGAATACCGGTCGCTTCACGAAACTCTTATCTGAGACTGACAGTCGTGGTGGGGCAGGATCAGCAGATTTCGTGGAAAGTGCCTATCGCGCCTTTGAATTTAACGCAGAAGCTGTCGATCCGGGGACTTATACGCTATCAACTTGGGGCTTTGAGATGCGACGCGGAAGCGCAACGAAAAGAGCAAGTAAGTCTGTTAAAATAGAAGCCGGAAAGGTCTATTATTTGGGATCACTTTTCGCAAATAATCTTACGCAAACAGCTAGGATAGAAAATAAATTGGCAGGGGAGCGCCGAGCATATATGTCAAAATACCCAGAGTTAAAAACCCGCGGTATTGAGGATGTTTCTTCGTCGTTTTCTGTAAAGTGCTGGAAGATGGATGTAAGCGACGAAATTGCTCGGGAAGATACCACATCACTTCTTAGAGACGCGATTAAAAACTGCTCCTAAGAACCTGAAAGCGGGCTTTGATATTGTCATCAAAGCCCGTGAAATTAATTGTCCACTTAACCTTTTTGGCTTACGAATGACATGACGGTTTGGACGGGCCGTCTGCCCTGGTTTCTGTAGCCGAGATGCGGGCGCTCGGTGTTGTAGTGGTTCAGCCA
>NZ_QAAA01000050.1 GCF_003046545.1 Rhodovulum imhoffii
TGGCGCTGACCAGCGGCAGGACGCGGCGAGAGATCGCGGAGGATCTGGGCATTGGCCTTTCGACGCTGACGCGGTGGCTGAGTCAGGAGCGCGATGCGAGCGATCCGAGTGAGGCACCCGTCGATCTCCATGCCGAGTTGAAGCGGCTTCGGCGGGAGAATGCGGTGGCTGAGTCAGGAGCGCGATATCCTAAAAAAAGCTGCGGCCTTCTTCGCGAAAGAGGGAAGTCGATGACCTTCGGCTTCATCGAAACGGAGAAGGCCAGCTTCCCCATTCGCCGGATGTGTCGCGTCCTCGGGGTCAGCCAGAGCGGCTTCTTTGCGTGGCAGAACCGTCCGGCCTGTCGTCGTCAGCAGCAGGACATGGTCTATCTGGCGCATATCCGGACGGCCTTCGCGCTGTCAAACGGCACCTATGGCAGCCCGCGCATGCACCGCGACCTCGTCGACGAGGGCCATGAGATCGGGCGACACCGCACGGCACGCCTGATGCGCGAGAACCAGTTGATCGCGCGGCAGAAACGGCGCTTCTACGACCGCGATTTGGAAAATTGTTCGTGAAGCATCTCATGTCCCCGTAAGCTGGGGAGATCGTCCACGTAGCAAAGAACCATGCAATGCAATTTGGAAAGGTTCCCACGACGTCAATTGCTTCGGCAATGTCCCCGAACATTTACAGGCTGACCTGTGGGAAATTCTCCAACCAATGATGAAAGAAATTGAGGAAGAATTAGGCTTTTCAATATGACGTTCTTTGTCACATATGTCATGTCACTGCCAAATGTGTCACTTTTAACCTCGTTAATCCGATCCGATACGACTTACGTTGGAAATAGCAAGGCGCGTTAAGAAAACGGCGCAGGGTTCGCTTCTACCGAAACAGATAATATCTTCACATTCAGGAATTGCCTGAGCCATTCAGGACCGTGCTGAGGGCCATGGCGCTCTCAGCCGGGGGAGAATAGGAGCAACCGACGCTGACGATCCTCCTGATGCCGCTGAGCGACCCTGCGGCAATGACCTACCGTGAAGAAACTCCCCATGCTGTACATGTTGTTATGACTTGACGATTGACCCTTGCTATAATGGGTCATGAGTAGAGACCTATATTGGAAATTAGATCGACTAGGCCGAACGCGGTTGTCCAAGCATTTTCAGATGCGGCAGTTTCTGCATTCTGAAATCGCGCAGGCGTTCAGCATCGTAAACTATCCTGCTGACCCCGACTTAGCCATCGAAGCTGCATGGGGCTTGTGCTACCACATACTTGAACCACTGACCGAAGAGTTCGGCCCCTTGATCCTAAGAAGCGGGTATCGAAGTCCGACGCTGAACGCCTTCGGGGCCCAGATGGGCTTGGCCTGTTCGTCGAACGAGAAGAACCGCGCCTATCACTGCTATGATCTGCTTGACGCTGACGGCTACATGGGGGCCGCCGCCTGCATCATCATCCCATCGGCTCTGGGTGGCGATGAACCCCGGTTCACGGATTGGCGTGATTTGGCTTGGCACATAGATGCTACCTTACCTTACAATAGAAGTAAGCGGTGTCGCCGCCCCACATTGCCGACGGGATCAGCCATTGCGAGTTGATACGCATCCGAAGAGAAGGAGTGCGTTTCGCAATGTTCGCAA
>NZ_QAAA01000051.1 GCF_003046545.1 Rhodovulum imhoffii
CGGCATTCATCGCTCGGATTCCAGAGCCCCATCGCCTTCGAGCGAAAGGCCCATGAAGTGAGCTAAACGCTCTCCACAAAACCCGGGCAAGTCCATCAATTCTCGCCGAGAAAGGGATATGCCACATGAGAGAAGATACCATTGCTGCCTTGCCTGATCCATCTGGATTTTCGCCAGATCCGCTTACTGAGCTGATCCGATCTGGAGCGCGTCGATTGATTGAGCAGGCTCTTGAGGCGGAACTGGGCGCTTTGCTTGCTCAGTTTGCCGAGGACAAGACACCGGAAGGACATGCACGGGTCGTTCGACATGGTTACCTGCCTGAGCGCGAGGTCATGACCGGCGTTGGCGCTGTTGGCGTAAAAGTTCCACGCGTCCGAGATCGCGGGGATCAGGCTGAGAAGGTGCGGTTCACGTCCTTGATCCTGCCGCCCTATCTGCGCAAGGCCAAATCCGTTGAGGAGCTTTTGCCGTGGCTCTATTTGAAAGGCATTTCCACGGGTGATTTCCAGGAGGCCCTTGCAGCGCTGCTTGGGCCCAATGCGGCGGGGCTGTCGTCCAGCACCATCTCGCGGCTCAAGGCGAACTGGTGGGAGGATTATGAGCGCTGGCAGAAGCGTGATCTGAGCTCTCGGCGCATCGTTTATGTTTGGGCCGATGGTGTGTATTTCCAGCCCAGAATGGAGGAAAAACAATGCGTTCTGGTTCTGATTGGCGCGGACGAATGGGGCCGCAAAAAAAATCCTGGGCCTGACGGACGGCTATCGCGAAAGCACGCAAAGCTGGCGCGAGCTACGGCTTGATCTCAAACGGCGTGGCCTCAATCACGCCCCTGATCTTGCCGTCGGCGACGGCGCGCTTGGCTTCTGGGCGGCGTTACGTGAAGTGTTCGCAGAGACCGCAGAGCAGAGGTGTTGGTTTCATAAAACCGGCAATGTCCTGAACGCGATGCCGAAATCCGTGCAAATCAAAGCCAAGGGCCATTTGCACGACATCTGGCAGGCGGAAACCAAGGCCGAGGCCAACGCCGCCTTTGATTTTTTCGTTGAAACCTACGGCGTGAAATACGAAAAGGCTGTCGCCAAGCTGGTCAAGGATCGTGACGTGCTGCTGGCGTTCTATGACTTCCCAGCGGAGCATTGGAAACACATCCGAACCACCAATCCCATCGAGAGTACATTCGCAACCGTACGCCATCGAACCGGCAAAACCAAAGGCTGCCTCAGCCGCAAAACCGGGCTCGCCATGGCGTTCAAGCTGATGATGTCAGCGCAGGGCAAATGGCGAAAACTCGACGGGGCAAATCGTATGCCAGAAATAATCCAAGGGATTGCATTCATCGACGGCATCAAGCAAATTCAACCGGCCGCCTGATCACGCAATCACCAACTTTCGGGCATAGCTCTCAGCGCCAGAGCCGGTGAGCCTTTTCAACACCGGAAAACACATGGCTGGCCGGTTGGTTCTAGGTATCCCTGTATTGTCTGCAAAGGTGTGAGCGGTTTGCCTCAATGATGAACTAGCTGTAAGCGGTGTCGCCGCCCCACATTGCCGACGGGATCAGCCATTGCGAGTTGATACGCATCCGAAGAGAAGGAGTGCGTTTCGCAATGTTCGCAA
>NZ_QAAA01000052.1 GCF_003046545.1 Rhodovulum imhoffii
AGTGTCCGCGGACAGGAGTTCGCCCGGAGCACTTGATTCCACATGCCTTTCCCGAAAGCACGGGTTCAGCTTCTCCAGGAAGGCGGCTTGCTCAGAGAGGTGGCCTGAGAAATCTGAACAGGTGAGTTAGGTGGATTTTCTGCTCCTGATCCGGCAGCGTGCCGGGACGAAGGAGCGAACATGGCAAGACGACCAAGACGGAACCACAGCCCTGCGTTTAAGGCGAAAGTCGCTTGGCGGCATTGAAGGGCGACAGGACGATGAGCGCGCTGGCGACACAGTTCGATGTACATCCGAACCAGATCAAGCAGTGGAAGGATCATCTCCTCGACGGCGTGACGGATGTCTTTGACGACAAGCCGGAAGCGTCAAAGGAACCTGAGATTGACGTCAAATCGTTGCACGCGAAGATTGGCCAGCTGGCGCTGGAAAACGATTTTTTGGGAGAAGCGCTCGCCAGGGCCGGTCTGTTGCCGAGCGCAAAGAAATGACCAACCGTGACCACAAGCTGAGTTTGGCCCGCCAAGCCGAGTTGCTCGGGATCAGCAGGGGCAGCCTGTATTATGATCCGCGCCCTGCTTGCGAAGACGATCTCAAGCTGATGCGTCGGATCGACGATCTGCACATGGAATATCCGTTTGCGGGCAGCCGAATGATGAAGGGTCTCTTGCGGCAAGAAGGCTTCACCGCCGGGCGGGTGCATGTGGCGACTTGCATGAAACGCATGGGCATCCAGGCCTTGTATCGCAGGCCGAACACGTCGAAACCGGCACCCGGCCACAAGGCCTATCCCTATCTGCTGAGAAAGCTGGCGGTGACGCGCCCGAACCAGGTTTGGGCCATGGATATCACGTACATTCCCATGGCGCGTGGCTTCGTCTATCTGGTCGCCGTGCTGGACTGGTTCAGCCGGAAAGTCCTGGCCTGGCGACTGTCGACGACGCTGGAAACCTGGCCGTGCATCGATGCTTTGAAAGACGCCATGCGCCGCCATGGCAAGCCCGAGATCATGAACACTGACCAGGGCAGCCAGTTCACGTCCATCGAGTTCATCAAGACGCTGAAGGATGCCGACATCCAGATCAGCATGGATGGCAAGGGCGCGTGGCGGGACAACGTCTTTGTCGAACGGCTGTGGCGAACGATCAAATACGAGGAAGTCTACCTGCGCGCTTATGACAGCGTCTCAGCCGCGCGTGAAAGTCTGGCCCGATATCTGAAGTTCTACAACACACGGAGACCGCATTCATCGCTGGACGGGCGGACGCCCGATCAGGCATATCTCAACCCGTCGGTACCAATCCCGGTGGCGGCATAACCGAGCGGGAAATCCACTTACAAAACGGCTCGAAACTGTTCAAACGAACCGAGCCACCTCTGACTGATAGCGGGATTACCTGCTTGATCTACGTAATTTCTTCCCACCAAGTTAATAGGGAAATTTACTTTGTGGGAAGCTTGGCCACCAGCTCCTTTATTGGTAAGCGGTGTCGCCGCCCCACATTGCCGACGGGATCAGCCATTGCGAGTTGATACGCATCCGAAGAGAAGGAGTGCGTTTCGCAATGTTCGCAA
>NZ_QAAA01000053.1 GCF_003046545.1 Rhodovulum imhoffii
CGTCGAACGCCGCATCAAACGCATGAATGCGATGAATAAAAACAGTCGGATGAAAAACCTCTGAGCGCCACGCCCAGATGTTCAGTCCCGGTATCCTGCGCGATGATTTCTGCAAAAAGCCGCGATGCGGATCGAGCTTTCCCTTGCCCCTGGGGCGACCCTGAAGGGCCGCGCTTGCACGACCAGTGCGGCGGATCGCAAGCCCCCAGCGCGCCCTGGTGGCTGGCGAAAGCTTCAAGCGTAACGCCGCCGCACGACCGCTTAACCCTTCCTCAATCAATCGCTGAAACCGCGTCCGAAGTGCGTCCGGAAAAGACCCTGACATGATCCATCCGGGACTGTTGCGACCTGGTGGCGCAGCCTGGGCGAAGCTGATACGGCTTCCCCAAAAGGGAGCGCGCAATGACAGATCCGTTCGAAGACCAGAAGGCCCGTGCCTCGGCGTGGTTTCACAGCCTGCGTGACGAAATCGTCACCGCATTCGAGTCTCTGGAACAGACCCATATCACTGGCCCTCTGGCCGACCGCCCTGCGGGGCGCTTCGATGTTTCACCGACCCGGCGCGACACCGGAGGGGGCGGAGTGATGAGCGTGATGCGCGGGGGACGCGTATTCGAAAAGGTCGGTGTGAACATTTCCACCGTATACGGGGAGCTGTCCCCCGCCGCACAAAGTGCCATGGCCGCGCGCCGGGGCCTGCCGGGCATGGCCGACGATCCCCGTTTCTGGGCCTCGGGTATTAGCCTTGTCGCACATATGCAGAACCCGCATACCCCCGCGGTTCACATGAATACCCGTATGTTCTGGACACCGCATGGCTGGTGGTTCGGCGGAGGGTCGGACCTGAACCCGTGCCTGCCCTACGATGAGGATACCGCCGGGTTTCATGCCACCCTGAAGGCACATTGCGACCGGCACGACCCGAAGTACTATCCGCGCTTCAAGGCCTGGGCGGACACCTATTTTTACGTACCGCACCGGGGCCGGGCGCGGGGGGTTGGCGGGATCTTCTTCGACGATCATTCTACCGGCGACTGGGAGGCCGACTTTGCCTTTACCCAGGATGTCGGACGGGCCTTCCTGCCCGCCTTTCTTCCCTTGGCGGAGCGTCGCCGTACCACACCATGGAGCGAAGCCGACCGCGGCGCGCAGCTCGCCCATCGAGGGCTGTATGCCGAATACAACCTGCTTTATGACCGCGGTACGAAATTCGGACTTGAGACCGGCCATGACCCCGATGCCGTTCTTATGAGCATGCCGCCGCTTGCCACTTGGCCCTGAACGAACGGGACTGTTGCGTTAATTGCCTTGAGGCGGGGTGATGCCGTGACATGCCATTGATTACCCGGCGTCTTGGAAGAGTTACCGGATGAACTGGATC
>NZ_QAAA01000054.1 GCF_003046545.1 Rhodovulum imhoffii
CACTTGGTCACAGTGACGCTGTATAGGCGCTCGGCGTCAGGCCCAGATACGATGCGAGGTGGCGCCGCGACGAGAATGATCGCGCAAAAATCTCTCGAGCAAGAATGGCGGAGGCCGCTCCGCCAATGCCTTGCAGCCGACAGAGATCGAGCCGTTTCTGCTCGACGGCAGGCGACTGCGCATCGGCCGTGTCCCGCTCTTTCTCCACCAGACGTAGCTGGTCTTGGACCACGACCAGTTGTGCGTATTCTCTTTCCAATTCGGCAAGTAGGCGCGGTGGTATCGGGTGCCCTTCCGCCGTTCTGAGCTCATTGAAATCTATGCGCGTCCGGCGCAAGCGTGGCTCCACATCCCGAATGCCTTGGGCAAACAGGAGACCCTTGATACGGTTCACGTGGGCCGTTCTCTCGTGAATGAGCCTGTCGCGCTCGCGATGCGACCGGCAGGCGCCCTCTTCCTCGACGGTCAAGACGCGAACCTGCGCGACTGACAAGCTCGACCCCCCGGTGAGCACGAGGCCCATCGCGAGCTACACCATCTCAGGGGACGGCACAATCAAGGGACGCGGATATCATAACCTTCTGCCTGTAGAAACCGCGCCAACCAGAACCCGTCATGGCCAGCCTCGAAACAGAGAACCATATCCTCAGCTCTTGAGGTTCGTCGTAGCCGGGCGAGCAAACCCGACGTAACGCCGCCAGTCAGGCGATAAATGGAAGGCTTGTCGCGATCAGGCTTGGCGACACCGATGACCCAGCTGCGCTTGCTCAGTTCAATCGCGACAAATGTCTTCGGTTTGATAGTATCGTGATGGTCCATGAATAGGTCTCCCGCAAAAAAGTAGATGCGGCCAGGCGACCCAAACAGCGCGTTCCGCCCTCATAGGATCTTTTTGGGAATATGCCCTTGCAGACCCGGGCACTTCGTCGTAATTAGCCGCCCACCGTTGGGGTGTAGCCAAGTGGTAAGGCAGCGGTTTTTGGTACCGTGTATCGTAGGTTCGAATCCTACCACCCCAGCCACGGTTTCGGATTGTGATGTTCGGTGTGAATCGGAAATTGTCCGGCTTGAAACGCAACTTTTACAAAATTTTACGGTTTTGACGGGTGGGTTTCAGCCTGGTTGGCTGTTTTCTAGTTTCCAAGAACTGCCACGGTGCATGAGGTCTGGAGGCTCTGGATCCGGCACCCTGGACGGAACCGGCCATTCGCGGCAGATGAGAAATGACTTGCCCTGAGCCAATAAAGCGGTCGTTGGGCAGGGGCTAGGTGTTCAGTCCCGGTGAACCGCGCCGGGTTTTCCGGAGGCTCCAACTTCTGAGTAGGATGGAGCATCATGAGCAAGACGACGAGCAAGTATTCCCCCGCAGTACTCGAG
>NZ_QAAA01000055.1 GCF_003046545.1 Rhodovulum imhoffii
TCACGCCGAAACTCCGGCGTCGGTCTGTTCCCGTTTCCCATAGAACACCTCCTGGTTCCTCAGTTGGTGCTCTCCACTTCTTTCGGGCAAGTCCACCTCGTCTAGGCGATAGCAGGAGTTGGGCGACTTTGCCTTGACGTGTCCGGGGATGAACTCGCCATTCTCAAGCGTGATCGCCTCGAACCCGCCCAACTCGCGAAGCGGCTTGATCCAGTAGTCGCGCCCCTCACGATCCAGCTTGCCGCTGTCCCGTTGGAGAATGCCAATGTGGCAGGCGAGGTGTGCCGTCGATGCCCCGTCAGCAATGGTCGCCCCCTTGGGGGCCTTCGTGAACCAGCTTGCCGTCTGATCGTCGAGCATGGCGAAGGTGCAATCGACCAAGTCGGCGTTTGACCCAAGGTCGAGGTATTGCAGGACTGCGCGAATCCGGTCCTTCGTCACGCCTTGCAGCGCATCGGGCATCGGCCCCCGCTTGGCCCTCAGTTGCGCCACCTTATCATGCAGTAGTGCCATCCGCCTGTTTCCCCTCAACAATTCGTTTTGGGGCACCCTACTGCGCGCCTGCTCAGGAGTCGATTAGCAAGTCTGGTGTCTCAAACAAACAACGGGAAGCGCCTCAATCTTCGGTTGAGCAGCGCCGGGGACAGGTCCGATAACTCAGTTATGCCCGGAACGTTTCGGGAACACATCAACGGAGTGACAGACATGCCACCTATGCCGAAATGACGAAGACCGAACTCAACGACCTGCTGCCCGAAAACCTGCACTGCAAGAATGCGTCGCAACTCAAGAAGGCCTCTAAGGCCCAACTGATCGACATGCTCGAACGCCGTGACGCGACGCAGGCAGAGGCGCAGGCGTTGCGCTCGGTCGACGAGAAAATACAGGACGCCAAGATCGTCAAAGCGCCCAAGGCCCGCAAGCCGCGCGAACTGCCCGACCGCGTGATGCTCGAACCCGGCAAGCCGGAAGACGTCAAAGCGACGAAGGCAGGCAGCAAGCGGCACCTGATGGCCGAGGCGCTGGCAAAGGGCGCGACCATCGAGGAACTGATGGCAACGCTCGGCTGGAACAAGGACACCGTGTCATCCGCGCTGCGCACCGACATGGGCGCGCTTGGGTTGGGCGTCGAGCGCAAGGCGGGCAAATACTACCTGCTGATGCCCGAGGGCGTGAAGCGCATCCCGGCGCGTGACGCGGGCACCACCCGCGCAGACGCGCTCGTGGCGGCTTGCAAATAAACAACTGGGGCGCAATGGCAGAAATGCTAGGGTCAGGATTCATAACCAGTAGATGACGAGGGCGGCGAGGGCGATGGCCGAAAGGAAGACCTTCGGGCACCGGTCATATCGGGTGGCCAC
>NZ_QAAA01000056.1 GCF_003046545.1 Rhodovulum imhoffii
CACCGCCGGTCACCCCGCCAGCAGGATCGACGAGCTCCTGCCATGGAACTTCAACCCGTCAAGCTGAACAGGCGTGCCGCGGTGACAGCGCTTACAACTAGCTGGAATAGGCCAAGATCTCAATTCCCGCTCTTATTGCTGTCTTTTCTACGCAATAGCCGGGAAGCACGAACAAACAGTTTTGCCGCTGTCATCAGTACAGGGTGAGACTTCCGCATTATTTTTGCCGCATAGGCGTTTGCCTGTTTTTCCTGTTCGGCGACTTGCCCACCTTCAGCATGACCCAATACGTGATGCCCAACCTCATGGTAAAAGGTAAACTCTGACCGAAGGGCTATAAGCCATCGTGTAATCACATTTACGTTTTGCTCAGGCCACGCCAATACGATCCCTGAGAAGAACAGATTGTATAATCCGAGGTAATCCAATTGCGGCTGGCTCCTGATAACATCGATGCGGGTAACATTTTCAAGCGCATCCTGAGGGAGAAAACAGCTCCACTTTTTAAGTACGTTTTTAGTGCGATAAGGTTTAGAAACATCGGAAGCAATAAAAACAGGAATGTTGTTGTTCAAAGTTACCTCGGGCCTTTCGGCGACGCGATTACTCATCAGTTTTAGCGTTTGACGATGCAGCGGGTGGAGATTGGTTCGCGACAGTCGCTCGATTTCCATTCGAAACGATTTCGGATCAAGCTCATCAAGCAGCATAAGCAGAACGCCTAGATACCGCGCGACTGGACCACGTGGAGCATTGTGCCAGACATCCGAAGCAAGTTTAGTTCTTACAGTTGCAACTGAATTCGGACCAGCTCTCAACAAATCCCGCCAGGCATCCCTTGTTGTTTCAACGTGGTTAGTTGAAACTCCTCGAAGTAATTTAGCAATCAGGGCGTCCGCGTTATGTTGCATGGAATTTCAAGACCAAAACGAAAATATTTGAACTAGAGAAGGCTTCCGGGGCGTTTGAGCCAGTGAGGTTTGGGCACGCGCGAAAAGATCGACGCTTCCCGGTTCTGCTCTTTCCAACCAATGTTAAAACTGAAAGATTTGAAGAACACCATTCTATTGGTAAGCGCTGTCACCGCGGCACGCCTGTTCAGCTTGACGGGTTGAAGTTCCATGGCAGGAGCTCGTCGATCCTGCTGGCGGGGTGACCGGCGGTG
>NZ_QAAA01000057.1 GCF_003046545.1 Rhodovulum imhoffii
CCGAACACCTGCGCGGTTTTCCGGGGCCGTGGACTTTCCGGCAGGTTACATCACACTGGCGGAGGCAACCGACCGGTCGAGGCGGACCGCCTGTACAACCGGCGAGTTGTTGTTCCTGTGTCTCTCAGCCAGCTTTCTGCCCATACGTCCATTGATCAGCCTGCGGCAAGACAGGGCCTCATAATCCACACCGGCGAGTTCCGGAAACAGGGACAGTATCTCTTGACTGGCCTGCGGACTGACAGACTTCAGAGCCTGCGGGCCGGTATAAAGGCTCTCGGTCCGGGCCCCGTTCGAGAACACCACCTCGTGGCGATCGAACAGGAAATGCACATAGGTCACTTCCGTCTGGTCATGTGCGAAATCGATCCCCTCCAGAAACACCAGGTTCTTGGCCGCGACGAGAACCTCGGCTTCGCCGAACATCCGCAAGGCAATCGGGGACGACACCAGTATTCGGTGCTGTGGCGAGACCAGCAAATCCACCACCGGGGTATGATCGCCCAGTGCACCTGCACGGATACGGATCGGCCGCAGCTTGGGATGCGTTTCAAGATCGTGCCCGGACAAGTGCTGGGACCCGACCCAGCGGACCGGCTGATAACCGTTGTCGACGGTTAAAACCAGGTCGCCCTGAGACAGATCCTCGACCGCGACCTCCCCCGACGCCGTCGTGATCAAAGTGCCTTGCGCGAAACAAAGAACCTCTACCGTTTCCGGGGTTCCATCGGCATCCACCAGAAATCTTGAACCATCCGGAGTGGTCACGGCAAACGGCGATGTCGATCCTTCGGTGATTGTCGTCGTCGTGTCATGAAGAACGAATTTACCGTCCGAATCGATGCTAAACAGGCCGGTTCCGCTGCCATCCGCTGCGTTGAGCGCAATCACATCGACGCCCTTCACGACGCTCGACGACATGAAATAGCTATCATACCCGACAATTGTATCCGACAATATCAGTTGGCCTGTGGTCGCGTCGATCTCGTAGAGGTAGGTTGAACCTTCGTTG
>NZ_QAAA01000058.1 GCF_003046545.1 Rhodovulum imhoffii
TTTTTTTTCAGATGAGTTTTCCCATGGCGACGGCGGTGTCTGCCATGCGGTTTGAGAAGCCCCACTCGTTGTCGTACCAGGTGAGGATGCGGACCATGTTGCCTTCCATGACCTTGGTCTGATCCATGTGGAAGACCGAGGAGTGGGGATCGTGGTTGAAGTCGGAGGAGACGAGCGGTTCCTCTGTATAGCCCAGGACACCTTTCATCGGGCCTTCGGCGGCGGCCTTGATGGCGGCGTTGACCTCCTCGACGGTGGTGTCGCGGGCGGCCTCGAACACCAGGTCCACGACCGAGACGTTCGGCGTGGGCACCCGGATCGCGACACCGTCGAGCTTGCCGTTGAGTTCGGGCAGCACAAGCCCCACGGCCTTGGCGGCGCCTGTGGAGGTGGGGATCATGCTCATCGCCGCGGCGCGGGCCCGGTAGAGATCCTTGTGCATGGTGTCCAGCGTCGGCTGGTCGCCGGTGTAGGAATGGATCGTGGTCATGAAGCCGCGGGTGATGCCGATCGCATCGTTGAGCGCCTTGGCCACCGGCGACAGGCAGTTGGTGGTGCAGGACGCGTTGGACACCACGGTGTCTTCGGCGGTCAGGCTGTCATGGTTGACGCCGTAGACGATGGTCTTGTCCGCGCCCGAGGCCGGGGCCGAGACCAGAACCCGGCCGGAGCCGTTCTCCAGGTGCAGGGCGGCCTTGTCGCGCGCGGTGAAGATGCCGGTGCATTCCAGCGCGATGTCCACCTCGCCCCAGGGCAGTTCCCTGGGGTCGCGGATCGCGGTCACCCGGATCGGCCCGCGACCGGCATCGATCGTGTCCCCCTGCACCGTCACACGGCCGGGAAAGCGGCCATGCACGCTGTCATAGCGCAGAAGGTGGGCATTGGTCTCGACAGGACCAAGGTCGTTGATCGCCACAACCTCGATGTCCGTCCGGCCAGACTCGACAATCCCGCGCAAAACGTTCCGCCCAATCCGGCCAAAGCCGTTGATCGCTACCTTCACTGTCATGTC
>NZ_QAAA01000059.1 GCF_003046545.1 Rhodovulum imhoffii
TGAACCGCGCCGGGTTTTCCGGAGGCTCCAACTTCTGAGTAGGATGGAGCATCATGAGCAAGACGACGAGCAAGTATTCCCCCGCAGTACTCGAGCGCGCTGTTTGCATGGTTTTGGACAACGCAGGGCAGCATGAGCGCCGCTGGTCGGCGATCCTGTCTATTTCCTCGAAGATCGGTTGCGCGCCGCAGACGCTGAACGAGTGGGTCAAGAAGGCCTGTGTGTATGCCGCCCGGTTTGCAAGCAAAACAATGAACCGTCGCGCGTGTGATCGAGTGCGTGCTTGTGTCAGGCCTTCTCTGTGCGGCTTGCCAAGCGCCGCTGGCCGGTATGGTGATCTGCGGATCGGACCCAAATCTGAGATGCGAGCGCGAAGCTCTCGCCTTCTTTCTGGTTTTTCCGATCCCGATCTTCTCGATCGGCTTGCCCGTACGGTTCCTTGCCTTCCTCACAACTCGTGCGACCGGGGCCTTTCCCGGTGCAGTGTAGCGGTCACGCCATCTGTGTTGGTGTGACCGGATGTCCTCTGTAATCCTCGCCCTTCGTCAGCATCGCCCAGATGCTGCGTGCCATCTTATTGGCGAGGGCCACCGCGACCAGCATGCGCGGCTTGCGCGCCAGCATTCGCGCCAACCACGATCCTTCGGGTGGGCGCTTCCGTGTCGCCCCGTACACAACCGACATCGCGCCGATAATCAGCAACCTGCGGATGTCGCGCTGTCCCATCTTCGACATCTTTCCAAGCCTTTGTTTGCCACCCGTGGATTTCTGCAGCGGAACGAGACCCAGCCAGGCCGCAAAGTCGCGACCGCGCCGGAAGCTCTCCATCGTTGGCGCGAAAGCCTCAATCGCCAGCGACAGGATCGGACCGACACCGGGCATGGTCTGCAAGCGGCGCGTGGTCTCGGCTTCGCGGGACATGGCGTCGATGTGCTTCTTCAATTTATCTGTACGGGCGGTCAGATCGGCGATCTGCTCTATCAAGCCGCGGCAGATTTCCCGAACAGCGGT